>CAJTUZ010000055.1 GCA_910579735.1 uncultured Lachnospiraceae bacterium | reverse complement strand
CCTCTTTTTCCTGTGCCTGTTCCAGCGCCATCATAAAATCGTACTCAACCATGCGAATGCTTATTCTGCTGTCCTGGGTGCTCTGGCACTCAACATGGTAAAATTTACCGCGTATGCCCAGATAAGAATCCGTAATGACCTCCCCCGATATGGTATGGTGTTCATTGCGGTACTGTTCAATCTTTTCATCCTCGGAATAGGAAGTCTGGAATACTTCATTGATTACCGGGATAATCAAGCTTGGCATCCGCTCCAGCATGGTTCGGAATACATCATCAAATATAGTATTATTTTCACTCATTTATTTCCCTCGTATTCTTCAATTATATTATAGCAATTTTATAAATATTTACAACTACCTTGAAGTACAGGTTTACGCTGCCAGTAAGAATCATAAAACTGTTCAGATAAGCCGGCATGCCGCATTTAAAAAACCATTGTAACCGTCTGCGTTGATAGGAAGATGGCCACCGGCGGCTTACTTAAAGCTGGCCGAAACGAAATGTAGAATTTGAACACCTGAATCATTTTCTTGCGGTATGCGCAGTAATTGCTCATCCCTGTCTAAACTGTTAGAAAATCATATCTATTATGTACATGTCCGAATGGCTGGTGTACGATAAGGAACATCCATGCATGATAGATTTTAAAGTACCATAGATAAGGAGATCAGATATGAGCAATTTACAGGCACACATTAAAAACTATTTGGAATACTGCAAACACCAAAAAAGATTAGACGAAAAAACTTTAAAGGCTTACCGGATTGATCTGACACAATTCTGTAACAAAATATCAACTAAATGTATAACAGAAATTAATGCCGGCATATTAGAGGATTTTATCGCAGGGCTGCACCAGATATACAAGCCGAAAACCGTCAAAAGAAAAATTGCCTCCGTAAAAGCCCTATTCCACTACCTTGAATATAGGGAAGTCATTGACCGTAACCCTTTTAATAAAATACATGTGAAATTCCGTGAACCGGCCAAACTGCCCAAAACAATTCCCCTTCATACGTTGGAACAGTTCTTATCCGTTATATATAAGTATCACGCCGATGCAAAAACAGACTGCCAGAAGATGAACTCTCTCAGAGATATCGCTATCATCGAATTGCTCTTTGCAACCGGTATGAGAATCTCCGAATTATGTTCCTTAAAAGTAACGGATGTCAATCTATGCGACAGAAGTATTTTAATCTACGGGAAAGGCTCAAAGGAACGAAAAATACAGATCGGAAATGACGATGTCATCCATGCGCTGGAAAAATATAAGGCGGCCTTTGGGACGGAAATGGAGGCCTGCAGTCATTTTTTTGCCAATCAGTCAGGCAGAGTGCTCTCCGATCAATCTGTCCGCAGAATGATTAATAAGTATACTTCCCTCGCCGCTATAGAGATGCATATTACACCGCATATGTTCCGTCACACCTTTGCCACAAGCCTGTTAGAAGCGGACGTGGATATTCGCTATATCCAAGAAATGCTGGGTCATAGTTCTATAAATATCACTGAGATCTATACACATGTCGCTATGTCTAAACAGCGGGATATTTTAGCAACGAAACATCCAAGGAAGAATTTTTGTATCTAAGAGAGGGAACCTAAGGGATTAGACAGTCGAAAGGAATTGCTTTGGTGAAAGGGAATTTTTGATGGATAATCCACTGTTATCCGTCAGATTGGACAGGGATAGGAATGGT
>CAJTUZ010000054.1 GCA_910579735.1 uncultured Lachnospiraceae bacterium | reverse complement strand
GGCAGATCCGGCTATGCATGTGCCCATCAGGGGGCACTGCGATAATCCTTATGATAATTAAGAAATTCATACGTGGGAAAACAAAAGCAGGAAAAGGAGCACGTGAATATTGAGACGTTACAAAAAGAAAGAGCTTTTGGAGGGCGTATCCACGCTGATAAAGGCAAATGCTACGATTGTAAAATCGGTGAAGGCAGATCCTGATGGTGCAGTACAAGTTCTTGCATCTTGTCAGGAATTCGCAATCATTATTGGAAACTACATAGAGAGTCTGGGTGAAAAATACGCCTGTCTTGTGAAACTTTTAGAGGACTACTGTGAGAACATTTTCCGGATGAGTGAAGCTGTCCCGGATGAAATGCAGTGTTGTAAGATAGCAAAGGAGATACGAAAGCAGTTAGATCAGCTTAGCCATGGAATAACCTATGATTTGCCTGATGACAGGAAGGAGGTTGTTTTTCTGCCATACAAGGCAAGCATGTGGGATTCTCTGGAAAGCGTCTGGAAGGCGGCGGATGCCGATCCGGATTGTGACGCGTACGTGATACCTATCCCTTATTTTGATAAAAATCCTGACGGGAGTTTTCGTCAGATGCACTATGAGGGGGATCAGTATCCGCCATACGTGTCTGTGACAAAATATGGAGAATATGACTTTGAGGCGCGCAGACCGGATGAAATTTATATTCATAACGGCTACGACGATTGGAATCTGGTTACAAGCGTACATCCGGATTTCTACTCATGGAATCTGAAGAAATATACGGAAAAATTAGTATATGTTCCATATTTTGTGTTAGGTGAAATTGATCCTGATAACAAACAGGCAGTAGAAGGAATAAAGCACTTTTGTTTTATGCCGGGAATTATCAATGCGGATAAAGTAATCGTACAGTCAGAGAATATGAAAGAAATTTATATCCGCGAATATCTTAAAGCGGCAAAGGAATGTGGACTTACAGGAAAGCACCTGGACAGGATGTATCTGGAGAAGAAGTTTCTGGGAACAGGTTCGCCGAAATTTGATAAAGTGTTGAACACGAAAAAGAAGGATTTAGAATTACCAGATGAATGGCTGAAAATTATAAAAAAGCCAAACGGCATGGCGAAAAAGATTGTTTTCTATAATAACAGCATCAGCGCACTGCTGCAGCATAATGAAAAAATGATAAAAAAGATGGAATCTGTTTTTCAAATTTTCAAGGAAAACAGGAATGAGGTTGCATTATTATGGCGGCCGCATCCGTTGATTCAGGCGACTATCGAGAGCATGAGACCGCAGCTGTGGGAGGGATATAAAGAGCTCAGGGACAGATATATAGAAGAGGGCTGGGGGATTTATGACGATAGCGCGGATCTGGACCGGGCGGTGGTGTTAAGCGATGCGTATTATGGGGACGGCAGTTCCGTGGTGCAGCTGTATAAGAGAATAGGAAAACCGATTATGCTGCAAAATGTACAGATTATCCCTGCGGCTGACAGCGTTTCCCGGAAATATGAATTAACGATAGAGTCGCTTGCCGGTGGAGAACATGAGATATATGCGGTTGCACGTGAATTAAACATAATGTTCCGGCTGGATCTGGAGACAAACGAAGTGGAGACGATAATGAATATGCCGGAGGAGGAAAAACTCGTCGGCAGACTTTATAACGGTGTGTGCGTTGATAAGAATATTCTGGCATTGGTTCCCTATAATGCCAGAAAGTTTTGGTACTATCAGTTGCAGGAAAAGAAATGGCATGGCATAGATATCAGCGCATATGTCGATCCGGAGCAGGCAGGTAAGTTTGTAGGGGGATATATTTTTAATGAAACCGTATATTTGTTTGGCTATCACTATGAGAATATCCTGCTGATTGATCTCAGATCCGGACAGATTAAAGAATTGTTTGAGGAAGAACATCGGCATTTGTTTTGGGTGCAGACGCCGGTTGCTCATAACAGTAAATTATTTGTCGCCGATTTGCTTCGAAGTGAAGTGATAGGCATAGATTTAAATCAAACCGGTAATTATGAAATTTTTGAGATAGAGAATATCGAGCCGTCTGCAAAAAACGGAAACAGCGGGATAACGTTTGACGGCGAATATTTTTACATTGTAAAACATCATGGGAACTGTCTATATAAATGGAAGCCTTTTGAAAAAGCATATCCTGTTAAAATAGATCCTATTTATGATACGGATGAACCGTTTTTTAACGGGATAGAGGCGCACGACCGGTTTTTATTTTTATATAGCCCGAAGGGGAAGAGCTATGTTTATAGCCTTGACGGGAAGATGTCATATATGATGGAAGATAAAACGTTTTATGCAAAGAAGATACCTCTGTCCGGATTGGCTGTGGGTGAAAAAGGGACAGTAGCGGTGTTTGATCATGAAATGAAGGAAATAAACCGTTTTACAACAGCGTTATCCCATGTTGAGCAGAAAGACTATCTTGCTCATGCAAAAATGACAGAGAAAGCGATGCGTGAGAATGATGTAATCGGTTTGGAGGATTTTATTGATTTAATTGTTTCTAAGGCCATGGAGTAGACAGTATGAAAAAAATTATTATTTTTGGAGCAGGTCAGTCAGGGGCAGTTGCGCTGATTAATTTGCATAAAGAAAATGTGGCGTATTTTTGTGATAACCAAAGAAGCATAGACGGTAAATATAAATACGGCGTGAAAATTATTAGTTTTGAGCGGATGCTGGAAATTTTAGATAATCATATTCTTTTGATAGGGGCAAATGATGGCAATGCCGTTGAGATGGCGACACAGTTGGAAACCATAGGCGTAGCCGATTATGTATTTTACTATCGTTCGGTTAAGGATAGAATTTTAGAGCATGGAATTGAATCGACGATGGAATTTCTTCAGGAATATGGAAACAGGGCTTACTGTAAATCAGAGTATTTCAGGAGATTAATGCTTGAGCGGACAGAACAAATGAAGTATATGAAAGAAGTGATTAACCCGTACGGACTGCCAAAAGCGGAAGGGTATCTGCGAAAGGAGCAGATTAGAAATACGAAATATGCAAAGCAGGTTTTAGAGGATATTTCGTCTTTAAAACTGGACCTGTTTATAATTGGGGGGACCTTGATTGGGGCGGAGAGACAGGGCGGTTTTATCCCGTGGGATGACGACATTGATTTTGCTCTGCTTCGGAAAGACTATAACATGCTGCTGGATTTCGCCAGGGCAAATTGGCATATGACGACGCGGCGGGGTGATGGAAAAATAAAATACAGACAGCTTACAGAACTAATGCGTCAATACCCCAATGAATATATTTTTTCTGTTAATCCATATTGTGCCAGTCTCTATAGGGGAACTTCTATCATTGATTATGCGGTTGTGGATTTCTTCATATTTGACTGCTTTGACGGGGATTATGATTACCAGGATTACAAAAAGACTATTTGCGAGATAAAGGAGAACATAGAGAGTCGGGAAGACGTGGCCCGAAATTTGGAGGTTGAGCAGGAGGCGGTCAGGAATAATGGGCATATCGTAGAGTATTCTGAGAAAATAGGATTCGCATTGGACACGATCATTCCCTACGAGACGTTACACGTTAATTCATGGCTGGATGCAAAGACGATTTTT
>CAJTUZ010000053.1 GCA_910579735.1 uncultured Lachnospiraceae bacterium | reverse complement strand
GTATATACGGAACAGAATATTCTGGCGGATCTTTGTCCGTTTTATGAGCAGATACTACACGAATGGGGAATAATATGATAAAATTATAAAAAGCACTGCAGCTTATGAAGGAGGAACAGTTAGCAAATGGATAGTAACAATATGTATCAGAATCAACAGGGCACAGGCGGAGATCCCGGAAATGACCGGTCCGTAAATTATGCTGGAAACAGCTATCAGAATGACAATGCCTACAACCAGAATACATACGGACAGAATCAGAACTATCAGGATCCTTATAACCAGGGCGGAAATTATCAGCAGTATCCGTACAACAATAATTATAATAATTATAACGGGAATTATCAGGCTCCGTACGGACAGAGTCCGCAGATGGAGCTGGAAGAACCGGTGAAGATGAGCGAATGGCTTCTGACATTCCTGATCGGTATCATTCCCTGTGTGAATATTGTCATGTGCTTTGTATGGGCGTTCAGTTCAACGGAGAAAAAGAGTAAATCCAACTTTTTCAAAGCTTATCTGCTGGCAATGGGTATTTTGCTTGCATTTTATCTGCTTCTGATCATCGTCGGTGTGGCTACGGGAATCGCGATAGAAGGAGCATACTACTAAAACGTTCCCGCGCTCCATCTTGCGGATGCGCCGCAGGGAAGGATCAGACCGTTTGTACTGACAGGCAGACCGATCTCCGAAGCCTGTACCTGTCCGCCGAAATCCCGGACGACAACGGTATGCAGCATGTAAGAGAGTACAGCAGGCTGTAAGCCTGTGGTATAGGAATTGAGCAGGAAAAAGAGGGCATCTTTCGACAGGATCTTCGCGGTAAGCGTAAGAAACGGGAAGATGCTTTCTTCTATTTTCCAGATCTCGCCTTTGGGACCTCTGCCGTAAGAAGGCGGATCCATTATAATGGCATCATACGTATTGCCGCGGCGGATCTCGCGTTCGACAAATTTCATGCAGTCATCGACAAGATAGCGGATCGGCGCATCGGCAAGACCGGAAGCGGCGGCGTTTTCTTTGGCCCATGTGACCATGCCTTTGGAGGCATCCACATGCGTAACCTGTGCGCCTGCTTTGGCGGCGGCTAATGTAGCGCCGCCCGTGTAAGCGAACAGATTCAGTACCTTTATGGTTCTGCCTGCATCCTTTTTGCGTGCGTCTTTTATAATAGAAGAAAACCAATCCCAATTGGCAGCCTGTTCCGGGAAAAGGCCGGTATGTTTGAAGCTGAAAGGCTTTAAATGAAATGTCAGATCCCGGTAACGAATGCTCCATTCGTCCGGCAGATCGAAAAATTCCCATTCGCCGCCGCCTTTGGCGCTTCTGTGATAGTGGCCGTTTCTTTTCTTCCAGCCGGGATGCTTCTTTGGCGTATTCCAGATGACCTGCGGGTCAGGTCTGACAAGCAGATAATCGCCCCAGCGTTCCAGTTTTTCTCCGGCTGATGTATCCAGTACTTCATAATCGTTCCAGTTGTCGGCTGTCCACATTGTTTTTTCTCCATCGTTTTCGTTTTATTAGAATAATAGCATTTATTCCGTACCGTTTTTTAGATAATCACACTTTGCAAATAATCCCCAGGTTTCGTATCCGGCAGTTTCCAGCTCACCAAGATGGGAATAATCGTTTAGCCGGACTATTTGCCAGGCAGGTTTTTCTTTCGCCCGGACAAGTTCTGTCAGGGCAGTATTTTCCATCCAGTTTAAAAAGTTGATATCCTCATCCGGCCGGTTCAGGAGCAGATTCGTCAATACCCTCAATGTGATGCCGTGAGAGACGATAATCACACTGCTTTCGGGTGTTTCTTTCTGCAAATCATTTTCTATGAACTGCCGGCACCGTTTCTTGATATCCTGATAGGATTCTCCGCCGGGGGCCTGGAGGGATGACAATTTTTCATCCAGATCGATCTCCGGATATTTCTGCCGGCGTTCTTCCCAGGACATGCCTTCAAGCTTTCCCAGATCCATTTCCTTCAGATGATCAGACTCCGTAATTTTGATATTTTCCCGTCCGGCACAGCGCAGGATTTCCGACAAAGTCTCTCTGGCTCTGGCAAGAGAACTGCAATAGGCGGATAATTCCACATTTTCTAACTCTGCACGGATTTTTCGTCCGATGCGCCGGGACTGCATGATACCTTTTTCCGTCAGTTCAAAATCAGTCGTCGATATGATCTTTCCTTTTATATTGCCATAGCTTTCTGCATGGCGTATCAGGTATAGTTTCAATTTCCCGTCCTCTTATGGGGTCTCCGCTACATTGTGTTATGGAGTGTTTTGGCGGCTCTTTTTGTCTTCGAATCCATATTATCATATAATTGCATTTTTTAACAGATGAAGTTTGGTCTCACGATCTGTACTGTCTGCGGTTAAAGATGATTGATTTTGTCTTTTATCCTGCGTTTGATCTGAAACGATAGGCGTGAAGAATACCGCTCATTTTTGATCAGCAGTTCGTAAGCGTCCATGACTCCGGCAAAGTAGCAGAATCCGAAAAGGCCCATTGCAAATCCCAGAAACATAAACGAATGATATTCAGACCAGACAAACTTTCCGTTCACAGTTAAGGAAAGAGCCAAAATGCCGACTATAAATAAAATAGTACTTGGAACAAGCAAAGCAGTATAAATTCTCTTTTTGGTCTGATACACACCGGATAATTCTTTCAGATACCCGCAGTCAAGTATCAGCGGCTCTTCTCTCAGGATTTTATATTGTTCCTGCTCCGAAAATGATCCCAGGACAAAAGAAGCGATGCCGGCGATGATAAAAACTGCCATTCCCAGAAAACGCCAGGTCTGATCAGCGGGAAACATGACATAAGGTATCCCCGACAAGGCCCAGGACATAAAGCCTATACCGATATAGCAGCTTACTTTTTTCTGATTTGCAAGATATCCTGCGGCCATTTCTCTGCTTACATAATATCCTTTTTCATTTGCATCGTGAGAAGCTTTCTCATCCTTTAACAGGAAGTCTACGGATGTTTCAAAGATATTGGATAATTGCAGCAGTTTTTCTGTTTCCGGAAATCCCTGATTATTTTCCCATTTGCTGACCGCCTGTCTGGTTGTGCCTATTTGTTCGGCAAGCGTTTCCTGCGAAAGTCCTTTTTCCTTTCTTAGTTTCAATAATTTTTCTCCGAATGTCATATATAGGTGTCCTCCTTGATTTTGATAGGGCAATCTTATCAAATCAGGTTGTAACTTTCTATCTTTTCAGAATGGAACTTTGTCAACGCTGCGTTGCGGATGTGTTATTTCCGGTAAAACAGCGCTCTTTTGCCGTATTTTGACACAATGATGCCAAAACACATTATATCACTCAAGTTTTCTCTTTTCTATCGGTTTTATAAGAAAAATATCTTGATGGGATCGGCTTACGGCGGTAAAATATATTCTGGAAATACAGACGATTGCGAAACGCCGGGCGCGCAGGCAGCAGCGGAAAAAGTTTCTGCTTTGGGCGCGCTTTTGCTCCGTTAAAAACGCAGCGGTACTAAGTTCGAGAGGCCAAAATGCCTCTCTCACTAAGAACCGGCGTTTTTATAGGGCCCTTCAGCAGAAATCTTTTTCCGCTGCTGCCTGCGCGCCCGGCGTTTCGCAATCGTCTGTATTCTGGAAATAATATGCAGGGAGGCTGTTTTGACGAGATGCGGTTCCGGATATAAATTTTTTCCATATTTTCTAAAAAAACACTTGCATCTTCCGAAAGCATCCTGTATAATAGCAAATGCTGTGACATGATAGCTGTGAAGCGTGAGGTTGCTGCCCTTGCGGCAGGTTTTCCGTGGAGCGAATGTCAAGTTAGGAAACTGACGACAAGTCACTGT
>CAJTUZ010000052.1 GCA_910579735.1 uncultured Lachnospiraceae bacterium | reverse complement strand
GCTTAGACATTGATATCCTTGTAAAAAAAGTGTCAACCGATATTGACAATATCACCTGTCATATTTTCTATTACTTCAATCGGATCCGATACATGCTCCAGAACCTGACAGCACATAACCAAATCAAATCTTTTCCGCTTTACTTCCTCCAAGTCATTTAACAGGATTATGCCATCTCTTACTTTCTTTCCCGAAATTTCAAACACATATTTTTCTGCATTGCAAAACGGATCAGGAATATATTGCCCTTCATCACCGCCATAATCCAAAAGCGTATGGATCAGATCGCACTCGATCCATTTACGAAAAAAGACACCCAGTTCCTGTTTCCGTTTTACCATATAATCAGCTGATTCATAAAACTCTGCCGAATACCCGGGTTCATACTTCTTCCTTTGCCTTACATATTCTTCGCCTCTATATCCGGCATATAGTTTCTCCATTTCCAAATCGTTTGGACGATACCGGGAAAACCAGAAATTACACTTTTTGCAGTGGATCAGTTTTGTTTGTATATTTTTATCGTTGAACATCCGCTCCACAAGAAACGGTGCAAAATGCGCCCGGCTGCCTGTACACTCTTGCGATCCGCAAATGATGCATCTATTCCCCGGCTCTATTTCTTGATATAAATAATCAGCAAATATCTCTGTATCTTTTTTAACTTTTATCGTATCTTTTACGCTCATCCACTGATGAAACGCCAACGCCAGATTAATACCGCCTTTCTCCATGGCTTCCTCACAGGAAATAACCGGTGTATCATTGTACAAACTATTAATCAAATCACGGTTTGAATCACAAAATGCCGCTGCTTTTATCTTCTGATTCTGAAGTAACCGATATAATTTACGGCCATCATTCCCACAACCCCAGATTATAATCGGACGATCAAGCAAGTCCGGATTGATTGAACCATCTTTTAAATATAAATGTTTCGTTCCCCACCCCCCCCTCTCTCTTAATCACAAAAGTTACTACTGTCAGATTATCAGCTCTGCTTAATTCATCCGGCGTACAATACGCTGTCCCATACTACCGGTGAATGATGTCTCAGATATAACTTATATTCCGGATTTAATTGTTTGATATAAATAGGAATACGCCATAAATCCTCCAAACAGTGGTAAAGACAGATTGCCATTTTCGGATTCCATTTCTGAATGCTCATCCTTCCTCCATGCAGCGCTCCCCACTCATATCCCTCTATATCCATTTTTATTAATGTAATCTGCTTACCTTCCAAAGCCCGGTCAAGACATAACATGGAATTGGCTTCATCGTCCTTCTGTGCAATTCCCTTTTGATAAATTTCAATATTGCAGTCTTTTATCTTAGCAACATTTTCCTGCAGTTGTTCAAAGGTCTCTGCATCCATCTCATACGCATATATCTGTTTACAGACAATCTTTTCCTTTTGGCAATGACTGCAAAACTGCTCTATTGTATCTCCCGTATAGGCTCCTATGTCTACAAATATTTCTTCTTTTAAATACTGAAAAACTCCTGTGTCAAAATATTCGCCTTCCGTCTTTATCTCCTCAAATGTTTTTTTACTTAAATGCGGGGCAATCCGATTGCAGATAATCTCTACATAATTTTCCTTTGATCTGTCATCCTCAAATAAATCCACTGCGGCCATTATGTCATCTCTCTGAGCTGAAAACCATGCCGCATTGTGTCTTGGTGTGTACATGTTCAGCAGCAGCTCTCCTACATACATATTATCAATTCTTTTTTGATCCAATTGACTTTTTACTTCACAGTACCCTTTCCCCAACATAATAACGACTAAGATACCTTCTTTTTGCTCCAGCTCATCCACATGAAGACATTCCAATCCGTATGTATTTCTTTTTTCCGCGATCACACCATCAATATGATTGTCACATAAATATTTTGCCTGTATTAACGCTTTCACATAAGGGTATCCTTCCCGGAAAAACCTGCCGGCGCCAAAAATACAGACATCTTTTGCTGCCGCCAGCTTATCGCACGCTCTTTTTTGTTTATTGTAAACAGCATAGTCAGATTGAATCGCATACCGGACAGCCTCATATAATCGCTTCTTACTCTCTTCAAACATTTTTATTCTCTCCCGCTTTTTACTGTCATTGAAATAATGTGTGAAAGCAGCCGGTGCATTTTCAAATTAGTCTGCAACTGCATAGCACACCGTTTCCGACACCCAATACTGCGCATGGTGCCGCATATAGATTTTATAATCACTGCATAATTCTTTCAGATACAGCGGCACTTCCCACATATCCTCTATCCGGTGATAAACACAAACAGCCATAGTCGGATGCTGTATTTGAATAATCCCGGCACAGCCTTTTAAAGCCTCCAATTCTGCTCCTTCTATATCCATTTTGATGAAATCAACTGCTGCGTCTTTTAATTGACTGTCCAGACTGACTACCCGTGCTTTTTGCGTTTGTCTCGGATTATAGATACTCAGACTGTCGTCAGAAGCCATTGTTCCATATGAAATGTCCTTATCCTCACTCCATACTCCGTAAGGAAAGCATGTAATCCCTTCACCACCGCGGAACATTTCCGCCTGACTCTGCAGCCGGACAAAATTTCTCCTGTCCAGTTCAAAAGCATAATAATGCCCATATCCTCCCCCGGTCAATTCTTCAAATTCACACAACGTATCTCCGGTATAGGCTCCGCAATCCACAACATTTCTACATTTTCTCAACGAAATGATATCTTCCGGGAAATACTGGGGTTTCGTACACATCTCTTCATATGAACGCCTTGCAAGATGCGGCGCTGCACGCAAACAGAAAATGTCCACAAAAATCTCTCTGGATTTTTCATCTGACTGCAAACGAAATGCCTGCAGCAGCTTGTCCCATGAACTCTCATAATACTCATCCTTTTTGCTGCAGGTCATTAATTCATCCAAGACGAGATCATTATATGTAATGCAATTTTCCAGGCCGACTATACCGCCGAGATATTCCAGTGCACTTCTTGGATCTCCCAACATGAGGATAACTGCTACATTCTTTAATTGCGCAAGTTTCTCCGGATGTATCAACTGCAAAGATTCTGTTCTGGAATCTCCGGATAATTTTTCCAGACGGCTTTCATTTCTATCAGATAAATAATTTACATGAAAACGTTCCTGCACATTTTGTAGAAAAAAGGCTTCTTCAAAATATCTTCCAAGACCGTAAACACACACGTTCTCTGCCTGCTTCAAAAGGCCCATCTTCGTAAAGCTCTTTCTTTGTACGGCATATTGGAATGCCTTATGCAGCACTTCTTCCAGATCATTCTTTGTCTGTAGATTACGATCATTCATCTTTTTCCGTACTCCTTCCGCGAAAGATACTTCTGCCCGAAAGCCTATCCGACCCAGTCCGCTGACATCCGGCTGCAATTGAAAAGTCCGCTCCGGATCCGCCCGATTTAAGCCAAACCCCAAGGCCAATTCAGGTGCGATCAAATCCCTCATTTCAACCACATACTCTTTTAACGGTCTTGTATCCTTTGATGCCACATGACAGATTCCCTGGGCATTTTCATCCTCAGCCAGCATACGAAGCGCACGTACGCAATCTGTGATATAGAGAAAATTCCACGAATTTTCACAGGGTGAAAGTGCAGGCATCTCACCTTTTTCCAAAGAATCCAACACATAATTCACAAGCGTTCCCTGATTTTCTCCTACACCGTATACACTGTAGATCCTCGGCCATATAAATCCGATGCCGAGCTGCTTTGCCAAAACAGATCCCATTTGGCATGCAGCCAGTTTTGCCGCGCCATACATCATAAATGGAGAAGGTACCGTTTTATCCTCAAATGCCATCCCGTTCACTACCCCGTATTCCGCCTGGGAGCCCGCACCGATAAATTTTCTGCATCCACACGCTTTTGCCGCTCTGAGTGCACAGGCTGTATACGCAATATTACTGTACTGTATATTAAAATCTTCTCTGGATGCTCCTGCTGAGCCGTTCCAGGCCAGATGGAAAAAGAAGTCTGCTTCGATATGATAACCTGTATGGAGTATATTTATTTTTTCTAATGGTATTTCCAAGATTCGTAGAGACTTGTCTGATGATCTGTTTTCTTTCTGTAAATTTTGCAAGTTATTCTTTTTTTCTGAATCCGGGCGGATCACTGCCGCAACTTCATATCCGTTTTGCAACAGTTCCCTGCACAATGCCAATCCTATAAATCCGGTTGCTCCGGTCACAATTGCTCTCATTTGCAGGCCCCGTTTCTTTGCAGATTATTCTTGATCAATCTTTTTATATTCCGAAAATTTACACTGTTTTATAGCCAACTTCTACGTTTTTCAGTGCTAATGGATAATCATACTGATAACTTATTTCTGATTTTAGCATCATCACATATGTTTGTCATTCCTTAAATATGATAAAAGTAAGACAATTTATCGCGCACTTACCAATTAATATAATTATATTCTACTTTACTTTAATGTCCACGAATCACCAGTTCATATTTAACATGAAACAGTTGTTCATTCCGCTTTTAGCTCCTTACTAGTACAATAGTACCAGGAGGAAAAAGTGGAACATATAAGGAGTAAGGATTTGATTGCAGGATTGGAAT
>CAJTUZ010000051.1 GCA_910579735.1 uncultured Lachnospiraceae bacterium | reverse complement strand
CGGTAATTGTCAGAAGATGTAAAATACCAACAATTTTCAATGATCTCCATGGAGAGTTCTATGTCCCTGGGTAAGGAAAAGATGTCATTATCCAGAAAAACGGAATATTCGGAATTATTAACTGCAGGCAGTAAAAATTCCTGAAACGCTTTCGAACTATGTACTGAAAGTATCATGCTCATATTTCTATCCCCCGTATAGAGTTTTAATTGATTATCATAATGTCATAAGAAACCCCGTTTAACATGACCGTATCACCCGAAAGCAGTCTGATGCCTTTTTCATCTACGATCGCCTGTTCCTTTTTTCTTCTGAGGATCGTCCTGCTTTCGGAACTGAGATTTTTTATGAATACTTTGTCTCTGACTGCGAAGATCTCACACTGACGGGGTGAAATATTTTCCGCGAGCACGACAATATCGTTTTCCTGCAGATCACTGCCGATACGGATCTTCTTAACCGGATTCATCATAAATTTCCTGGTGGAAAGCTCTGTCTTTTCAATTAACTGCACCATAATATGGTCATCCTGTCTGACGCTTCTGCCGGAGTTTTTCTTATCGCCGCCGGCATTGCCGTAATCCACATCATATGGTTTATAGACTTCCTTAGCCTGTCCGTTTCCGACATCACCGTTTAGGATCACATGATTCAGATTCTCATCCCGCAGCTTATCCTCCGCCGCCCGTGAGATTTCTTTCCTTTTCTGTCTTTGGCAGATCATCCTCTTCAGGCAAATGATACCGGCCGTAAGCGCAGGCAGACCAAGCAGTACGAGCAGATAAACCCTGTAATTTTTAAAAAAATCCATAAACTCTGTCATTTCATATTTCTCCGCTTTTACTGATAGGCGTTAAAAAGCTGCGAAACCTGCTGCCCGGTCAGTACTTTATCCCAAATCTTCACATCATCGAATGCGACCGGATATAAAACATCCCAGCAATTGATCCCCAGATATACCGTAAAATCATCCACATTCATCGTATTTAACACGATATCTCCCGATCCGGCATACCTTCCCGATACGTATAGAGTGCCAAATACGCTGCTTTCCCTGCTTCCTTTCGTGTCTCCATCCACCGTGAACACAATATGATACCACACGCCGGCATTCATGCTGCTTACTGCATTTGCTTCCGGTCTGATCTCAAAAGAATCGCTTAACACCGCCTGCTCGGAACTTAAAATCGGTGCGACGGATGTCCCATCCGTTTTCTGCCCGAGCCATAATCTGCATTTATAATCGGTGCTTAAAAGATCATATCCGATGTGGATAAAAGGCGCCCAGTCATACAGGGCATCCGCTTTCATCCAGAAGGCAATGCTGTAGGATGTTCCGATCTTTTTCACGTCACTTAACTGAATACCATAACTTCCATCCAGATATACGGCGCTTCCGTCCATTCCGGGCACATACTGCGCCTCGACATCGGAAGATACCTCCGGCATTTCCGGAGGCGTATCCCTGACCACTACCTGCGCGTTTCCGAGCGTCTCATCAAAATTATAAGAATACAGTGCTTTGGGTACTCCCGCCAGGATCGTATTTTTTACCACTTCGTTCGTATCGGACACCACCGGCGCCGTTTCCTCTGCAGATGTTTCTTCCGTGCCCTGTTCCGGATCCGCTGCACCGGCCTCATCAACCTGCTCCTGCGGTTCCTGCATTGTTTCCGGATCCTGTGCTTCTTCGTCATCCCCATTGACAATTTCGCTCTCCACATCCCCTTTATTATCACTGTCATGCAGTTCTTTCACATAGTAAATGGCCATGCCGACTGCTATGACAATCAGCACGATCAGCGTAACAAATAATATGATCATCGTACGTCTGTTTCTATTTTCCGTTTCTTTCGTTTTTGCGGACATCCCGATCTGTGATGACAGGCCGGCTGACGGCATGCCTGCAGCCTCATTCTTTACCGGTTCGGGCAAACGTACGGCCTTTGCCTGTTTCGGTTTTTTTGTCTGTTTTGACTGATCTGTCTGTATAAGCTGTGCGCCGCAGCCCGTACAAAACTTTGAACTATCCGGCAGTTGTTTCCCACACTTTGGACAAAACATATCGATTCCTCCTTATATCAACATAGATAATCATCAAAAACCTGATTCTTCGATGACTTCAAAATATCTGTCCAATCCATCGGCAATCCCATATACGATCTTCCATTGATATTCGCCGCCCTGCATTGCCAGATCTTCTTCCTTATTTGTCATATATCCCATCTCAATAATCGTCACGGGAACTTTACTCCAGTTAATGCCGCTCATCGTATCCGTTTCCCAGACTTTCTCTCTAACGGCTCCGGTAGATTCCACCATAGCGTCCAGTATGTTCTCGGATAAAATCCTGCATTCTTCATAGATCTCACCGCAATACGGATTCTCCGCCGTCGGGCATATTGTCATCATTCCGGTCACAGAAGCATCTTCTGAACCATTGGCATGGATCCGTAAAAAAGCATTTGCCTGTGCATCATTTGCAATCTGCGCACGCTCACTGTTACTGATATCCACACCATTTTCCTTTCTGACCATAATTACCTTATAACCCCTCTTTGTCAGCTCCTGCTCCAGTTTTAACGCCACCTCGAGGTTCAATTCATATTCATTTACGCCGCTTGCCGTTCCCTTCGTTCCGGAAGCTACCTTCGCTTTCATTTCCGAAGCGCCCGGAGCCACCGGTTCTTTCTCCGGGTTTCCTTTCTCCTGATGGCCGGCGTCTATAACTATGATCTTCTGATCTACGGCATTTTCCGCATGTTCATCTGACACAGACTCTTCTATCAATGTGATCTTCGCATACTCTCTGCTGACAAAAGCGTCCTGACCGTCATAAGTTATCCAGTACCATTCCTCATTCTGGTCTACGAAGGGAAACATTTCTCCCGTATATGCTTTTCCGATAACGGAAGAGTTTTCATCCATAGACGGATAATCTCTGATATTTACTTCGTCGGCCGTAATGCACACCTTCTGTATAGAACCACTCTGCGCTTCCTGTGCAGGCATAGTTTCCGCATTCTGTTCATCTGCCGTCTCTTCCCGTTCCTCTCCGTTTAAGACATCATCGAGACTTTCCGTCTGCTCACTATCCCGCGTTTCTTCCTCCTGCTGCCTTTCCTTCCGGCCCGCCTCATGTTGGAATGCGCATCCTGTCAGCATACACAACACGATAACTCCGCATAGAATTCCATATCTCTTTTTTCTCATAGCGCTGGTATCGTAAATCCTCCTTTTAAAAGATCATTGGATGCATTATCCGCCGCCTGCTTTAGTAAACGACACTCGTTACATCGGAGTCGATTCTTGTAGTCTCCTTACCGTTATATACCTCAAGATCCCCCCGGCACTTGTCAAAGTTATAATCTGCTAAAAACGCCACTTTATTTTGATCAAAGACACCGTATGTATAGATTGCCACGTCATCAGCAATCCTGTCTGTTTCTCCGCCCTGCCAGATCTTCAGCGTTCCCTCCCTGTAATTATCATCAATATCCGTCAGATAAAGGACCGTTCCATTGTCCTGTACCGCAACGGATGATTCATAAACATCACTGTCGATCTTTGTATCGTTACAATATAAGTCCTCTTCTTCATTGATATAATAAATTCCCTCAGAAGAATTACAGGAGATTACCGAAGCAAAGTCATCACAGAGCAGCTTCAGTTCAGCGTCAGCCGACTGATAATCATAGCTGTATAATTCCGCATGATACTTTTCGGACTCCGGGTTATAAAAATCATATTGGATATACATCGTGCCCGTCTTTTCATTTCCATAGACTTCAACATAATCCAGATTGTCACGATCCATATCCGAATCATCGATTACAAAAACTTCTTCTCCCTTCAGGTAAAGAAACTGCATATTCTCATAAATCGTTTCCCATAATATCTCTTCAGCATCCTCACCGTTTCCTTCTAACAATTTCGACAACTTCGGTTTTTCTATGCTGTCAAGATCCAGACTCCACAGATACATAAGCGCCGTATCCGTTCCGATGCTATCTGCCGTGAGCACCATGGCGGCTTCCATCACCTTAACGCTTTCACCCTTCTTGGCATTATAATAATAGAGATCGCCGCTCTGTGTATCTACCAGCTCATAACGCTTTAACTCCTCCCGCAGCTCATCTCTTGCTTTCTTTTCTTCATATTTCTCCACATCCTGATAATAGGCATCATCTGTTTCTATCTTTTCACGCGAACTGAAAAAATCATCGACATATGTGACTGTCTGATAATCTTCCAGTCTCGGTTCCGTAATATTCTGATCCTGTGACAGATAATCATCTTTTATCAGATCGTATGCGGAAAGACTGGTTTCATCCGATTCCTTAACATAATAGATCTGGAAATTTCCGTTAATGTCATGTACATTGACTCCATCCACATCGGAAGCAATCTTCTCTTTCTCTCCCAGATCTTTCACAACATAGAGATTGTCATCCTTCTCATAAATAATTGTCTGTAAGTCATCCGAGTATGCGCACAGATAAGAAATATCCGAATCCAGTTTCTTCTTATCCGCTTTCATCGCCGTATCCTGAACATATAACTTATTATCACCATCGTTACTTCTCCAGAGAATATATTTTCCATCATCGGATACTGTCATCCAGGCTGCGTCAGAAGTTATCTTTACAGAATCATTCCCGTCATACAGATATAATTTATGATCGTCATAATCCTTTATATAGGCGATCCTGTTATTATCAATAACTTCATAGGAAAGTACATCCGAATCGATCTTCTCCTCCCCGGCCTTCTGATTTCCCGCTTTCCTGTAATAAAGATCGTATGTATAGTCATAGGTTTCAAAGTTTTTCGGATAATAGATGTATTTATAATCCGGTGAATAGCTGATTCCGCCGTAATAAGAATAGGTCCGTACATCCTCCTAGTATAATAATGATATAGCCACAAGAGCTATATAGTTAATAAGTTAC
>CAJTUZ010000050.1 GCA_910579735.1 uncultured Lachnospiraceae bacterium | reverse complement strand
TCTCCATGGAGATCATTGAAAATTGTTGGTATTTTACATCTTCTGACAATTACCGGATGGAGGATACGATAAGCCATGAAGGATGCTTTGGCCGTACATTGAAAGACGGCGATCTTTTGACAGTCATTTTGCCGGGGAACGAACATATTTCCATTATGGTGGACGAGATGGAAAGTTCCTTCAAAGTTTTTGAGAAGTATGACATACAGGAGATTAACGCCATTACCGTCGGCAGGAACGAAAACAACGATATCTGCTACAACACCAGAAAACTGGTGTCCGGAGAGCATGCCGTCATTCATCACAGCGCTTCACAGTGCGTAATCGAAGATAAAAGTGCCAATGGTGTTTTTGTCAATTCTCGAAGGATTGTCGGTTCCAGACAGTTGGAATTCGGAGACTGTATCAATATATTCGGACTGTGTCTGGTGTATCTGGGTCATATTCTTGCCGTAAATTCGCAGAACGAAGGTTTTCAGGTCAACAGTGCGAAGTTAAAAAAGTATTTATTTGAGAAAGCGGAAGTTTTGGATGGCGGATCCATACCTGTGTCTCACAGAAAAACATTGTATCACCGTTCTCCCAGACAGATCCATAAGATCGACGATGATGTGGTAGAGATCGAAGCGCCTCCGCAGCCAAAAACTTTGCATAAAAAACCGCTCGGACTATTGATCGGCCCTTCTATGACAATGGCATTGCCGATGCTGTTAGGATGCGGTCTTTCCATTTACAGTACGAGAGTTTCCGGACGTTCCGGCAGCGCTTTTATGTACACCGGACTCGTGACGGCTGTTTCCTCTGCGCTTATCGGTATGATATGGGCGATCGTAAACTTAAATGCAGACAAAAAAAAGAACCGGGAAGAGGAACTGCACCGCTTTGAAGCATACGGAGAATATCTGATCAAATGCGCCAACCAGATCAAGGATAAATATGAAAAGAACACAAACAGCTTAAACGCAATGTATCTTTCTGCAGGGGAATGCTGCGGATATGATGAAAAAAATATTTCTTTATGGAACCGTAATGCGAATCACAAAGACTTTCTGTGTCATCGCCTGGGAACCGGAGATATGCCGTTTCAGGCGCAGATCAACATACCGAAAGAGAAATTTACGCTGATCAATGATTCCCTGGCTGAAAAGCCGGCAATGATAAGGGATAGTTATCAGGATCTGCATAACGTTCCAATCTGTGTCGATATGCTTCGGCACAGACTGATTGGTATTGTCGGCGGCACCAAAAAGAAGGGGGCGGTAGATGTCATGCACAGTATGGCAGCACAGATCGCCGCTTCGAACTGCTATACGGATGTTAAGATGGCTTTTATCTATGATGAAGGAAACGACGATGCATCCGATTGGGAATATATGAAATGGTTTCCGCATGTCTGGTCCGAGGACAAAAAGAGCAGATATGTTGCGGGAAACCGGATCGAGGCCGGAGACGTACTATATGAGATCACCAATGTATTGCGGACAAGAGCGGAAAACAGGGGCAGTTTGTCCGGTAGCAAGGAGAAACTGCCGAGTCCGCAGTTTATTATTTTTGTGTCAGAACCCGCGCTGTTGGAAGGCGAACTGATTACCAAATATATAACGGATGAAAAAAATGAAGATATCATCACATTTTTCCTGACGGACAGTTATGAAAATCTGCCGAATGCGTGCGAATATATTATTCAAAACGACGGGACGTTTCAGGGAATGTACAGCATCAGTGATGATATTGAGGAACGCAGGCAGATTGCTTTTGATCATATTTCCAATCTCCAGCTCGAAAAGCTGGCAAGGGTATTAGCTAATATAGAAGTACACGAGACGGAATCGGGAGGTGATATTCCGTCATCCCTGACCTTCTTTGACATGTACGGGGTGAACCGTCTCGAAGAATTAAATGTATTGGATAAATGGCGTAAAAATCGAACTTACGACAGCATGAAGGCCGTGATCGGACAGAAAGCGGGCGGCGGCAGCTGGTATCTGGATATTCATGAAAAATATCACGGCCCGCATGGCCTGATCGCCGGAACGACAGGTTCCGGCAAGAGTGAGACGTTGCAGACATACATATTGTCGCTGGCGTTGAATTTCAGCCCTGACGACGTCGGCTTCTTCATTATTGATTACAAGGGCGGCGGTATGGCCAATCTGTTCAACGGTCTGCCGCATATGATCGGACAGATATCCAACTTGTCGGGAAATCAGGTGAAGCGTGCCATGGTTTCCATTAAGAGTGAGAATAAGAGACGACAGCGTATTTTTAACGAACATGGTGTAAATAACATCAATCTGTATACCAGATTATATAAAAACAACGAGGCGAGTCTGCCTGTGCCGCACATGTTTATTATTATCGACGAATTTGCGGAATTGAAGCGGGAAGAACCTGACTTCATGCGCGAACTGATCAGCGTTGCGCAGGTCGGCCGAAGCCTGGGTGTGCATCTGATTCTGGCGACACAGAAACCGAGCGGAACGGTAGACGATAATATCTGGAGCAACTCCAAGTTCAGACTGTGTCTGCGCGTGCAGGACAGACAGGACAGCAACGACATGCTCCACAGACCGGATGCCGCGTATATCACGCAGGCCGGACGCTGCTATATGCAGGTGGGCAATGACGAACTGTTTGAACTTTTTCAGTCGGGATTCAGCGGCGCGGCCTATGATGATGAGAACGGCAGTCTGAAATCCGATATCGCACATATGCTTTCCACAACCGGGAAAGCCGCCCTGATCGGAAATCGATTGAAATTGAAACAAACGGCAATGCTCAAGAAAAACTGGATCGCAGAACTGCTGTCGGTGCTGCCGCCCATAGCCGGATCAGGGGCGGATTCTTATGCGGAACTGCTTGAGGATACCGCATTGCTGGCCGGCTATATGAGCAAAGTCTTCGATGCTTTTGCCGGGAAAGGGATCGATTTCCCCTGCAGCGAGTACAATACACAGCGCGTAAAAGATCTGCTGACCGCATTATCGGCTGTTTGGCAGGAAAAAACGGAAGGCATTACGGATGATGCCTCGCATACATCGGATGAGGCGCATATAGAGGGCGGGGAGAATATACCGGAGCAGATACTGGCATATGCCGACCGGAACAAACTGAAATTACCGGAAAAGAAACAAAAGACACAGCTGGATGCGGTAGTGGAATACCTGGCCGGACTTGCCGGAGAGAACGGATATGTCCATAATCTCCAGCTATGGCTGCCGGTGCTGCCGACCGTGCTTTATCTGTGTGATCTGCCTTCTTATAAGAAAGCGGATTATTTTGACGGCGATAAATGGCACGGCATGCAGAAGGAATGGAATATCGAGGTATTGATGGGACTGTATGACGACCCTGTAAACCAGGCGCAGGAGTCGCTTACGCTGAATCTTTCGCAAAACGGCCATCATGCGGTCATCGGAACGGTAGTAAGCGGCAAAAGTACCTTTTTGCAGACATTCGTCTATTGCCTTGTCAATAAATATTCACCGCAGGAGATCAATGTCTATGCAATTGATTTCAGCGCCAAAATGCTGGCGGCTTTTGAAAAAATGCCGCATGTCGGAGGTGTAATGTATGAAAATGATGACGAGCGGCTGGCGAAATTCTTTACAATGCTTGGGACGATCCTGGAAGAACGAAAGAAGTTATTCAAAGGCGGTAACTATAGTCAGTATGTGCGGGTCAATGGGGTTGTGATCCCTTCGATCATTATTGTAATCGATAATTATTCGAATTTTAAAAACAAGACAAATAACATCTACGAGGATATGATATTGCAGTTGTCAAAGGACGGAGTAAGCTACGGCATTTTCCTGGTGGTTACGGCCGGAGGATTTGGGGCCTTGGAGATACCCGGCCGTATAGGAGACAATCTGAGAACCGTTGTCTGTCTGGAAATGAGTGATAAGTTCCAATATGCAGATGCCCTGCGTACTATGCATATCGATACGCTTCCCGAGGTTAATATCAAGGGAAGGGGACTGGCAAAAGTGGGCGAACAGCTTCTGGAGTTTCAGACGGCATTGAGTTTCGAATCGGAAGATGATTTTAAGCGTATGGAACAGATAGAACGATTGGCGGACCTGATGAGCAGCAAATGGAAAGGAAAAAGAGCGAAAGCAATACCCGAGATACCGGAGAAGCCGATATGGACGGATTTTGCGGAACTGGAAGACGTCGACAGGCTTATAAAGGATGACAGACATCTGCCGATCGGTTATAACATGAAAAATGCCGCGATATACGGTCTTGATCTGAGCAGAACATATTGTTATCTGATAACAGGCAGATCCAGAAGCGGTAAGACCAATCTGCTCAAAGTCATGTTGATGGGAGCCGTTATGCGGGATGCCGATGTTGCGGTTATTGATTTTAACGGCGATCTGACCAATATAGCGGAAAAGGAATCTTTGTCCGTGATCAATACGGATGAGCAGATGTTTGCCTTCTTTTCGGAACTGCTGCTTGATTTTAAAGAGCGCAATGCCAGAAAGAAGAACAACGTCCGGGCCGGTATGTCGGATGAAGAGATTTATGCGGATATGTGCGCTTTTAAGGCAAAATTCATTTTCATAGCAAATTTTGCAGATTTCGTTTACCACGTAACACATCCCGGAAATGCCGGGGATGTCAGGCCCTTTGTGGAAAATCTTTTAGACAGGGGAAGTCTGCATAATGTATTTCTGGCGGCCTGCTATAATCAGGAAGATTCGGCGAAAGCCGTAGGAACCAGACTATATGATTATTTCATTAAGTATAAGACCGGTATCCATTTCGGAGGTAATGTTGCCGCGCAGCGGATCATGAATTTCGATTACGTACCATATGCGGAACAGAGCAAAGCACAGAAACCCGGTATAGGAATGCTGCCTTCCAATGATGAGGAAGACGTGCGCAAGATCGTGGTTCCATTGATGAAAGGTTAACGGGATGGTCTGTGTAGTAACATATTCTGAAATCGAACATGATATGCAGAAATTAATCGTATGGGCAAAGGATGTAATAGCGGGGATCAGTGAAGAGTACTGGGAGGTGAAAGAAATATCTTCCGGGCAGGAGCTGCAGCGGTACCTGTCGGCGAAACCGTTGCTGCACCTGCTTATTTATGATCTGTGCGGCAAAAGAGCGTTAGAATATCTGGCACAGATCAGAATGCTGTATCCGCAGGTGATGATCATGCTTTTGGCGGATGCTTCGGTCTCCCCCATGGAATACATAAGGCCGGATTTACAGATCAGTTCCTTACTGCTGCGCCCCTATGAAAAAATACAGGCATACGACGTTCTCCATAAATTCCTCGGCGGGTATGCCGCGTCCCTGGAAGCGGAGAAAAGCGGCGCCGCATCCTTTGTAATAGAGACGAGAGAGGGACGACTTGATATTCCCTACGAACAGATCTATTTCTTCGAGGCGAGAGAGAAGAAAGTATATGCCTGCATCGGAAAGAAAGAATATGGTTTCTACTCTTCGCTTGAAAAGACAGCGGAAACGTTACCCGATTATTTTGCAAGATGCCACAGAGGGTTTATCGTCAATACGAAGAAAATCAGGAAGATCGCGCTGTCGCAGAACATGATCTATCTGTGCGACGATTATGACGTGCCCCTTTCTAGAAGTTATAAAGCGGCGTTAAAAGGGAGGGGAAAATAATGGAACGGACAGAAAGCGTATATATTTTAAAAGATATGGAACTGGCGTTATTGTTGTCCTTAAGCGGCATGAAAGAATTGTACGGATTTAAGATGAATGATGTGCAAAATCCGGACAGGACAGCTATTTATCAGACGCTGTTCGAACTGGAAAAGAGCGGATTTCTTATCTTTCGGGGAAATGGGGAGATGGAGATATCTCCGGAAACGGAAGCGGTACTGGAAAATATCAGAAATGCCGGAAAAATACTGCTTTATTGCAGTATGGAGGCTAAGTATCCCGATCAATGCATTTATCTGGGCGATGAGGCCGTATTTGTCTGTGCCTGCACGGTTCCCGGCGGAAGATACCGAATCAGGCGC
>CAJTUZ010000049.1 GCA_910579735.1 uncultured Lachnospiraceae bacterium | reverse complement strand
TGTAACTTATTAACTATATAGCTCTTGTGGCTATATCATTATTATACTAGGAGGACTATCAATGAATATTGATAAGTTTACAATTACATCTTATGACCAGATCACAGGTTTTGACCGGACAAACGGCAGCCTGGACATGATCCTCGACGAACTGAATGATTTCACATTATCCCATGAGGAAGAAAAAGCCGACATTACAGGTAAAGGCGGCAGGATCATCAGCTCTTTGAAAAAGAGTAAAAAGGTTACCGGTAAAGGTACCAACGGTATGTTATCCGGCGGCGCACTGGCCGCTATGCTCGGCGCCGAAATCAACGATGGCGAGCATGTCATCAGATACACAGATGCAATTACCGTATCCGGTAATAAGGCTCTTACAAGCGAAACAGCCATTGGAGAAGTCGGCAACGAGATCGGTACGATCTATATCAGAGACACAAATAACGCTTATATTTCCGGCGGAGAAAGACTCACACAGACAAGCGGCACACCCGCAGCCGGTGAATTCTCCTACGATCCCGATACCAAAGAGATCACCTTCTTTGCAGGCGACGTAGAAGACGGTACGGAAGTAATCGCCTTCTATGATGCCGAAGTAACCGGCACGAAAATTTCCAATGACGCCAGCCATTACGGCAAGACGCTGCAGTTGTTCATCGATGTAACCTGCCAGGACAGCTGTGACAATCTTTTCCATGGACAGATCATCATTGACAGAGCCGAATTTAACGGCACATTCGATATTACAGGCGGTTCCGATCCGACGACGCTCGGCTTCGAATTTTCTTCTCTGCCCAGCCTCTGTACCGGCAAAAGCGATCTTTGGGACTTCGTTCTTTTTGACTAAAATGCGATGAAAAAGAAAATGCACTGCCGCATATGCGGAAAAGCCTACGAAGCATGTTCTTACTGTCAGTCCCACTCCAATACATTCCGCTGGCGCAATTTTGCCTGCTCAAAAGAGTGCGCGGAAAAATATATCCGCGACACAATCGCTTACCGCGAGTCATTAAGCACAGACACAAATATTGCAGGTTAAGAGAAAGGCACAGCTAAGTAAAGCAATATGAAACAAACGAAAAACATCTATCTCGATAACGCAGCAACTACCGGACTGTCCGATTCCATGCAGATTTATTTATCCTCCCTGCTTGCCGTATACGGCAACCCCTCCTCTCTTCACTCCGTCGGTGCACAGGCGAAACAGATCATAGAAGGATCCCGCCTGTGCGCTGCACGGTTTCTCAATGCCGGCCCGCAGGATATTTACTTCACTCCTTCTGCGGCCGCCGGCAATACTTTGGCCGTAAAGGGCCTGACCTGTGACGATCCGAAACGGAACCGGTACGAAGTTTTCTACTCTCCGACCGCCCATAAATCCATGTTAAGAGCCTGTGAATCCTGTGTCTGCCATACGCCTCTCAAAACAGATCCCGTCGGCAGAATCGATTTATCCTCTTTGGACCATATTCTGACACATCACAACTCCCTAACGCCGCTCGTCTGTATCGAAGCGGCCAATTCGGAGATCGGCGCCGTGAATGACGTCATCGCCATCGGCACGATCGTTCATAAACATAACGGACTCTTAATCGTTGATGCTACCGGCTATATTCCCTCTTATCCGGTCGACATGGCATTATGGAAGGACAACGTTGACCTCTTAACGTTCAGCGGCCACAAACTCCATGCGCTTAAAGGAATCGGCATCCTGTGGAAAAAGCCGGGCATCACCTTAAAACCTCTAATCTACGGAAGCCAGGAAAGCGGACTGATCGGCGGTACGGAAAATCTTCTGGGCATCGCCTCCATTGGAGAAGCCGTCAGAACCTACGATTATACCGCCGTCAACTCTCATGGCAGAGATTACGTATATGACTATATCCTCCATCATATTCCTGACAGTTACTTAGTCGGTCCGATGCAAAACCGGCTTCCGCATAATCTATACATATGCTTTTGCGGCGTAGAAGGTGAATCCCTGATGATGCTTCTTGACATGAAACAGATTCAGGTATCAACGGGATCCGCCTGCAACAGCGGAAACCTGTCAGCGCCTGCCGCCCTCCTTGCCATCGGCATGAATGAAGAAGACATGCACAGCTGCATCAGATTCAGTTTCGGCGGTACGGAAACGGAAGAAGAATTGGCATATGTCTGCAAAACCCTGCAGACATGTGTCGATTTTCTTAGAAATCTACACTAACTCAAAAAAGAAAATATGTGGTGAACAATGCTTTTACTCAGAAATTATCAGTCTCATGAAGAAACCATGAGAATCTTGAACCGGAAATACAAAATTGCGCAAATGAAATGCAAAGAGCGGAAAATAAAGAGGGAAATCCGCAAACTGTCTTTTCCATTCCGGTTTACGATACAATTTAATAAATTCATTGTCCTGCTGTCCATTGCCGCGATCGTTTCCTATACGGTCGCGGCAGTTTTTTTACAAAAATACACGATGACCGAGCTCAGCCCTACCCTTACGACATGCGTATACGCCTTCTTCGGAACAGAACTGATCGGACTGGCCGGTATTAAAATCTGTGATACCAGATCTGCAGGGCAGGAAACAGACATACACGAAAACAATATCTCATTTTCTCTGTCGGAAGATGAGGAAACTCTACCATAAGGAGCTGTAAAACATGGAATTTTCTCAAATGCTGCACAACGTTTTATACATTTTCTTAACACTTATTTTACCGGTTGTTACAAAATACGCAATCGATCTTATCAAGACCAAAATCGAAGAAAGCGACATCATCGCCGACGCTACACACAGCGAAATTCTTGATGGCATCGTCAAAGGCGCTCTGTCCGATGTTATGGATGCCGTACTTTATGTTAACCAAACATACACAGAAACCCTGAAAGCCCACGGACGCTTCGATGAAGCCGCACAAAAAGAAGCCTTTCAGCGGGCTTACGCAGAAGCGTTAAAGCTGATATCCGAAAACACGAAAGAGATTCTTGAAGAAGTCTACGGTTCCTTCGATCACTGGTTAAGATTAAAGATCGAATCCTGCGTCAACCTCTCCAAGACCATGAAAATACAAGAAGGAAGGTAAGCCATGCATATCAAAATAGGACACGCATCCATTGATGAAAACGGAAAAGTTTCCGGCGGCAGACCCGGCGACTCCACCGGCAAAGAAGTCTGCATCAGAACGTGGTATGCCAAACCATGGCAATACTACCTGGAATGCACCGATCAGACCATTGCTGACACTGCTGCAGCCTATATGGAGGCAATCTGCCGAAACGACAACGTCGGCTACGACCAGTCCAAACGCCTCACTTTATATAACCAGCTCAAAGTACATAAAAACGTCGCCGAATTAACACCCTGCGCCTGCGACTGCTCCTCTCTTATCGCCTGCTGCTACATTATGGCCGGACTGCGTATCAACCCTGCCTGCACAACACGCAATCTACGCTCCGCCCTGCTCTCGACTGGCAGATTTACCGCTCATACAAAGGCTTTATATCTGACAGACGACAGCCACGCCAGACGCGGCGGTATTTTCTTAAAAGAGGGTTCCCACGCCGTCATGGCTCTTGAAAACGGCGCGCAGGCAGACAGCATAAATGCCGCGCACACATCACCGCAGACGGCGGTCGACGTTTCCGCCTATCAGGGAACGATCGACTGGAAACGCGTGAAAAACGCCGGTATCCGTTACGCCGTTTTAAGAGGCGTCACCAAAAACGGCAGTCTGGACTCCGCCTTTGAGAGAAACTACACAAACGCCATACAAAACGACATCCGGCTCCTCGGCGTATATCAGTTTTCCTACGCCCTTAACGAAGAGGACGCCCGAAACGCCGCCCATACGATGATCCGCAAATTAAACGGACGGAAACTCCCCATATGGCTGGATCTGGAATGGGCCGAGCAGAGAAAACTCGGCAAAGATAAAGTAACCGCCATTGCCGGAACCTATATCCATACATGCCGCGAATCAGGATACACCTGCGATATTTATTCCAATCTGGACTGGTACAAAAACGTCTATCATGCCGCAGAACTCAAAAACCTCGGATGCAGATTCTGGATCGCACGATATCCCGCCGCCGACACCGGCATCGTAAAAGAACATTTAAAACCGAATGTCGGAGAATGCATGTGGCAGTATTCTTCAAAAGGATCCGTCGATGGCATAACCGGAAACGTAGATATGAATATGATCTGCGACACGGCGCTTTTGTAAGAACCGCCGTCCGTTTCAACAGCAGCCGCCGGGTATCCGCCCCGCATCGGCCGGTCCCGGCATATACTGCTGTCAAATATATTACAATTCAGATAAATTACAAGATAGAAAGGCAATGTCCCAGGTAATGAACGAAATATTAGAATTGACCAAACTCGATTTCTCATCCGTATTTCTTTCTGTATTCGTTATCCTGATCGGCGCTAAAATGACCGTTTCCTTATTGGAATGGGTCATCGGCAAACTCGGCCTGGAAACCAAATGGATGCGCAAACGCCGGGAAGAACATGAGCTGTTAATGCAGACAGCTCATAACCTTTCCGTTTTACAGGAAAGACACGTCCAGGATATGGAACGGTCAGACAAACGGGATGAAGAGATCGCAAACGATATCAAGAAACTCACACGCATGTTCGTGGAAAAAGAAATTGATGATATGCGCTGGGAAATCAACAATTTCGCCACAAACGTATCCGAAGGAAAACCATGCAATAAGGACAGTTTCAAACACTGTCTTCACATATACGAAAAATATGAAAAAATACTGAAAGAAAACGGCCTGGAAAACGGCGAAGTGGAAATATCCATGGAGATCATCGGAGAAGCTTATCGGCAGAAATTGAGGGAAGGGTTTTGAAATAATATGTAAGATGAAACAGTTTTTTAATTAATCACACTTTTAGAATATATGTTCTCATGGAATTATGTCGAAATATAGCGTATAATAATATTATTGGGTTTTCTGCCAAAATAATATTATAAAAGGAACTATATTATGAACGAATATTTATTCTTCGCCGATGAAACAAAACCAATAAAAACAAATCCCTATTTTTGTTTTGCCGGATTTTCTGTTACAAGAGAATACTACGAAAAAGTTTTTATTCAACAAATAAATGCCTTAAAACAAAAACATTTTGGCAGAACCGATATCATATTTCATTTTACCGATATGAAAAAGAACCGAAAAGATTTTGCCCTTCTTCTTGATGAGAATAAACGTAATTCATTTTGGAACGAATTAGTACAAATACTCAATTCTTCCCCAATTGATATATTGGGTATTTATTTTAATAATGATGATATGACAAAATTATATAATGGAAGCACGTATAGTAATTACGATATGGGTTTTTACGCATTGTTAGATAACTATGTGCATTATCTTAAACATAAAAATGCCTATGGGCAAATTTGTATTGAATCAAGAACATTTAAGGAAAATGCCTATCTGCAAAAAACTTTTTATGAATATATGGAAAATGGTTCTATATTTTTTTCTCAAAAAGACGCAAATACCTATCTTACATCTTTGGGTTTCACAGTTAAAGGGGACAATTGTATCGGATTACAAATAGCTGACATTATCCCTTCTCAGCTGCTAAGGTATAAAAATAATACAAAAAAAGATTCCTATAAACTTGCAAAAACATTAAGTACAAAAATTTATCGTTTTGGTACAAATTATGAATCAGTGCTTGGACTCAAAAACCTCTTATAAAATTCATTGACACTGTTTATAATATTTGCTATAGTAAATATACCGTAATAATGGTGTGACCATGAGGTACGGTAGTTGAACTGATAGAGGTGTGACCACGAAGCAGGGATACAATTTACCACCAACAATAAGCATAGGTGTGACCTATGCTTATTTTAATTTGCTTTTAGTATTTCATGTATTTCACAAAAAATGGGATTGACGACACTGGCATTATTCACCAGAACCTGACATCGCTGCGTTATTAAAAAATTTCTAATTGCCTCCTTTGTTTTATGGTAATCCAATTATAAAAAAGATCAATTATTTTCGCATCTTTATTTAATTTAGAAGTAATCTGGAAAAGTAAGTAAGGGTCAAATCCGACGCCCACCTATAAAATTAAGCGCCGTTTAGTTGCGG
>CAJTUZ010000048.1 GCA_910579735.1 uncultured Lachnospiraceae bacterium | reverse complement strand
ACTCAATTTTCTTTGAATTTTCAGGGTTGCATTACTGTTTATTTGTCAAGGTGCTGATTGCTGTGTTCTTTGCTTTGACAGCTTTGTTTTCCCCAGCAACGAATTAGAGTATATCACCATGAATTGTACTTGTCAACACAAAATTTGATAAATTTTTCAAATTATTTCAAAAATTTTGCAGATACCTTATTGAAGCGCTAATGTAACTCTGTCAGTATCGCTTTTTAAAACCATTGACAGATTCCCTACAGAAGTACCTGCAGGCACTTCTATAACAGCTGCCAGTTCCGTCTGTCCATACGCTTCCACCGTCCCGTTAAAGCTTTGCAGATCATTTAAAAGCATTGTTGATAAAGCATTCTTGGGATTTTCATCATTCACTGCAATTTTAACTTTTACTCCGTATTGGAAAGTATCTAACACAGAATCCGTTCCGTTTTGATTGATCACATGAAATTTTACGATCAACAACTGCATTCCCGGCGTTGCTTCCATGGCAAAAAAAGCTTCTGCCGGCTCTTCCGTCATAGTCGGATACTCGGAAACCAGATCATATCCGGCATATTGGAAAGAAAAACCTTCTATGCCATAAAACTCTTCAATAGAAGACGCTTCCGGTTCCTCCTCCTGCGTAGCATCTATAATTTCCGTATCGGATTCTTTCTCAGATTCTTCCGGCAGCGATTCATCAGGAACCTCTTCATCCGGGGTTTCGCTCTCCGGTTCGACAGGCGTTTCCTCTTCCAGCTCGGATAAGTCAACTAAATGACTGTTATAATTCTTATCATATTTTAGCAGCAGATTGACTGCATATTCTGTAATAATCTCATTTTCTTCTTCCGTAAGTACCGGCACCGTCTGCCCGCATCCTGATAATGCACAGGCAATACCGATGCTGCACAATATTATATCTAATCTTTTCACCGCAACTCATTCTCCCTGTATAAGTTTGAACAGTCTCGTACAGTTTCCTGTAGTCTGATCCATTCTCTTCGCACACTATATTATAACCTATAATTTGTTTTATGACAAATTATTTATTCATAAAAATCAAACCCGAAAATTAAACGGGAACTCTTTTTGAACACATCTCTATCAATATCAGGCCAGTTCCAGTTCAAACCAGAACTCTACGCCATTGTTGTAATTATTAACGCCATATGGCTGATTTACGGACTCCATGATAGCCTTAACAATCGATAATCCGATACCGCTCCCTCCGTATTCACGTGTTCTTGCCTTGTCAACTTTATAGAATTTTTCCCATAAATGAGCAAGGCTTTCTTCCGGTATCGGATTACCGGTGTTGAAAACGGACACTCTTACTTTGTTTTCTTTCTTATGCAGTTTGATATCAATAATCTTTTCATATAAGGCATAGTTAATGGCATTGGTAAAATAATTCATAAAAACTTCTTCTATTTTGAACTCTTCCGCCCATACATAAATCGGAGCGTACGTTTCCATACGTACCGATATTTCTTTCTGTCTCGTTAATATTTCGGATGACTGGATAAAATTCTTAATCAATGAAACGATATCGAACCGCTCCATAGTAATCGTATCATTCCCGAATTCCAACTGGTTCAACGTCAGCAGTTTTTTTACCATGCTGTTCATTTTGGCCGCTTCGTCCATGATCACGTCACAATAAAAATCTCTGCTTTCCTCATCCTCGCTGATCCCTTCCTTTAATCCTTCCGCATATCCCTGAATAAGTGCAATCGGGGTCTTCAGTTCATGCGATACATTAGAAAGAAATTCCTTGCGCATCTCATCGATTTCATTTTTTTTCTCAATATCTCTTTGCAGCTCATTATTGGCGCTCTTTAACTCGGATATCGTCTTTTCCAAAATGCAGGACAGTTCGTTCACATTATGCCCCAAAAGTGCAATTTCCGTTTTACTTTTCCCGGTATATTTGGCTTCAAAATCCAAGTGTAACATCCGTTCTGAAATTTTGGTAAGCTCCATAATAGGTCTTGTAATCTTCCCGGATACCCACAGTCCGATCAACATACTTAAAAATGCTGCCGAAATTCCCACATAGGCCAAAAAACGATTCGCCAGCTTTACACTTTCTTTAATACTTTCAATCGGATTGCGGAACAAAAAAAGATTGCCGTTATCCAAAACACCGAACATTTCCATATACTCGGTCTTCGTCCGGTCATCCAATGTGATCCTGATCTCATATTCTTCGCCTTTTTCCAATACTCTCATAAAGGGAGACGCGTCTTCAAACAGATTGTTCAACAGCTGTCTGCCCAAAATTTCATAATCATTTGCAAAGGCTTTGAGCGTCCGCGTCTCTGCATCAAGCAATATATAACTTATGTTATATTTTCCGCATATCTTTTGAAATTCTATATCGAACTCTTCCGTAACGATCTTTCCTTCATTAGAAGCAGTGTTCATATAATTATAGGCATTCATGAGCACATTCTGTTTATTTCTGATATAATAGTTCTCCAAAAAAGTATTGTTAATAAACCAGCATACGCCTATCGTTCCTATGATCAGAAGGCAAAAAACGCCTGCAAACTGCTGCTTAATAGAATATTTCATGTCCTGCCTTTCTTTTATCCTGTCTTCTTTTTCTCTTCATCAATCATCTTCCAGCACATCAAAAGCGCAGCCTCTTGCAAAAGGACTTCCAATATCACAGCGGCCGTGATGATACTGCTGTTTTACTTCTCCCTGTGCATATGCTTCGGATACGCTGATCTTCATCCGATCAGCATCGGAGGCCGCAAAATCATCCAGCATTTCTATTATCTGCTCCAAATACATATCATCTGTTATTTGTGTTAAAATATGCTCTCCCCGTTGTTTTCTTTCCATGAAGATAACCCTCTCCTTATCTGATTCCGTTTATGAACAGCCTGCCTCTCATTTCGTATAACCTGCCGTATTCTATTTCGGAACCGCTATAATTCCAATTGTTCCCATAACCCGCAGCCCTGCCGTCTGATCTGCCATTTTTTCAACAAATATGCTTTTAATTCTATATCATTTTCTCCTAAATTTTCTAAAGCTGCCTGAAAATTATCTTCATGAATACCTCCGATTTCCAATAATATATCACAATATGCTTTCCGGCTGTGAAACCTCTCTTTCATCACTTCCCATGCCGATGCATCGGCACATCCAATTGTTCTGCTTTGTAGAAAGTTTTTCAGTTCCGCAGACATATCATCCGTTATATTATCTTTATAAAGCATTCTGAGAAATGCTATTTCAACTTTCTTTCGTACCTGTTCTTTTAAACACCTTTCCTGTTTGGCTCCCATATCTTCTTCCGCACAATAGACAAGGTCTTTCAATACACTGTCCTCGGGTTCTCTTATCATTGTCAAAATCCGCGCATCCAGATTTCGATACCAGCCGGCACTCCCGGCCGCTACCGGATCAAGCAGATACTCAGCCTGCAGATCTGTCACAGCGGCCGCCATTAAACTTCCGGGAAATGCATCATTTCCTGCAAACGAAATTTCACAAAGGCTGTCTGTCTTCTGAAATATATGACTGCCAAACGTTATCGCTTTCTTTGGCATAGTCACCTTTCGTAACAATAAACACCCGGAAAATGCCCAATCTCCAATCTGCTCTATTGAATCCGGCAGCACCACATGCTGCAGATGCCGATTTCTCAGAAACGCTTTTTTTCCGATCGAAATAACCGGAATACCTTCTATTTGCATCGGAATCAACAATTCCCCCGTATCGCCTTCATAACCGACAATAGAAAAACAGTTGTTTTTTTCCTTTTGACAAAAAAAGAGGCCTTCTGTCAGATAATATTGTTTCATAAACGACATATCCTTAATCCCAAAGGCCGATCTCTTCTTCTTTCAAAGACATTTTGCCGCAGACCGGACAAGAAGTCTGAGACAAATCCTGTATCGTCTCAACTTCTCCCCCGCAGACTTCACACACGCCGGTATATCGGTATTTTCCATCCTCAGCTTCCAACACAGGAACGCTTACAATCCCGCGGCAGTACATACAGCGGGCAGGCTGATACGAAAAATCAAACAGCGGATATTCCCCCTGCACATTTGCATAAATCTCTTTTCTAATCTCTGCGGGATATGAAGCGGCCGCATTTTCAAGATTTCCATGCATCATGCCGCACCCGGTCCTGCATTGCCAGTCCGCTTTACAGGAGCCGCAGCTTACTCTTATCATAACACCCATTATAATATCTCCTATCTATATTTGTTATTGTTCTATTATATATTCGATCCCCTGGAACGCCCATAAATACCAGGTTTAACACCCATCGCTTTTATTCGTTCACCTCGAATTTATATCCCATCCCCCATATCGTCTTGATCAGATCACCCTTCTGTCCCATTTTACTGCGCAGTTTTTTTACATGTGTATCAATGGTCCTGGCATCTCCGAAATAATCATAATTCCATACGCTGTTTAATATCTTCTCTCTGGAAAGGGCAATCCCTCTATTTTCGATCAAATAAGAAAGCAGCTCAAATTCTTTATAACTTAACTCCACCTGTGCTCCATCTATCGTTACAATATGCGCTGCCTTATTGATCGTAATTCCACCGGCCTCAAGAACTTCATCCGCACTGATCTGATTGGTTCTTCTTAAAATCGCTTCCACACGGGCCACCAGTATTTTAGGACTGAACGGTTTGGAAATATATTCATCGACGCCCAATTCAAATCCCTGTAATTCGTCTCTTTCATCGGATTTCGCCGTCAGCATAATGATCGGCACTTTAGAACAGGAGCGGATTTCCCGACAGACCTGCCAGCCGTCTATTTTGGGCATCATAATATCCAGAATGATAAGCACGATATCTTTTTGCTGATAGAAAATATCCAGCGCCTGGCTTCCGTCTTCTGCTTCCAAAACATCATAATTGGCTTTGGTAAGAAAATCTTTTACCAATTTTCTCATACGGCTTTCATCATCCACCACCAATATTTTCAATTTATCCATATAACTGCATTCCTTTCTGTTCTTCGTAACATATGTCTGCAGATAACCGCCTCACAAAGATCACGGTTCCATATCATACTGCTGTTCTGCCTCGCGCACCGCCCTTTCTCTTTGTGTCAGTTCCTGCTCCCACTCCGAATATTCATTAACGATCGCCTCTCTATAATTTAGAATATTAGGTACGTCGCTTTTTAAGGCAATCGCAAACATGGCCCCGATCACTATTACCATAAGAACATTCAGACACACGGATGTAATAAATCTGCCTTTATATTGCGGTTGTCTGGCCGCAGCGCTCTTTCTGATGGAACGGCTTGCATCCGTTTTGTTGCTGAAAGTTGTATTTAAAGGAATCGGCCGGATCTTATCTTCCGGTACCCCGCATTTACGTAAATGCTCCTGTATCTGCAATAGATAAGCAAATCCGATCGGCGTCTGCAAAATCCTAGTATCCAAAGCCTTATAATAAAGCATAAGGGCATTCTGCGGATTTCTATAATCAATATTATCTTCCAGATTCCTGATTCTTTTCGCATCTAATCTCGCTGTCTCGGCATCGGCCAGCGTTGCAAAATGATATCCTTCTACTACTAAATCGTCTTTTGCTTCCATTTTATCTCCACCTGTCAAATAGTCTGCTACAATTTTAGCAAGATTCTCCCCGTAATGCAATATAAAACAACGAATGTCGCGTTTTGCAGCCGGCCCTTATGTCAGAAAAAAGGCGTTCCCTCTGCTTTGAAACGCCTTTTTTCTAATTCCATTCTTCTATTTTAACTAATTTAACCAGTCTTTCCCCAACGGCTTATCCGCTACATTCATTTCCCGTTTGATCCGCTTACTCATCCCGTTTAAGCAGTCTGCTCATTTCATCAACCATTTCATTGATTGCTCCTGCCTGTTTTGCCACCTCGGCGATATCGTTTGCATTGCTCTCAGCCATGGCATTAATAGAAGTAAACTGCTCGTTTTCATTGATAATGCTCTTGGCAATATCCTGATTGATCGATACCGTCTTTTCGATTACTTCGGACTGTTTGCCGAACGTATCTCCCATCGTGCCGATCGCACTGACTGATAGATTGAGCAATGATGTCATATCCTGCATGCTCTTAAATACATTTGCAAAATATTCATTCTGCGTACCCAATTTGGCAGAGTTTTCTTCTACCTGTGCCGTAATTTCCCTGACGTTTTGCTGTACACGCTCAATAACCGATTCAACGACTCTTAACGATTCCTGTGTACTGTTTGCAAGATTGCCCACTTCTGTTGGATAGTTGGAATAGGTGACTTAGAAAATATCCATTATTCAAGGGTTT
>CAJTUZ010000047.1 GCA_910579735.1 uncultured Lachnospiraceae bacterium | reverse complement strand
TTAAAATTTTAATTTTCGCTTGTAAAAAAAGTGTCAACCGATATTGACAATATCATAAATATGACTGTATATTATTCTATTTCATTAACGTTTATTCTATATTTCACTTTTCGATCTTTGATTTATTATTTCCGTCTGTATCTATTTTATATAAATCATTCCCTTTTCTATAGTAAATCCAATTATCATCTATATTATCTATTTCATACCAAAAATCATTAACATCATCCAAAATCTCTTGTTCTAATCCATCTGGTGTCGCTTTTATTAGCCTATTGGATGTATAATATATCCATTCATCATTTATATTATCTAATAGAACTACCTTTTCCAAGCCATTTGCTGGATAACCAAGTTCTATCATATAATTGTCATATACTGCCCATCCATCTTCCACAACTACATCAAAATGATTTCCCCTTAAAATAGGACTAGATAATTCATATGCTACCTTCACCTTATTATTCCCATTCAGGTCCATACGGTATAATGCATGTCCGTCTAATCCAACTCCAATAGTATCAAAACAATATGAAAAATAAATATATTCTCCATCAATTGTAAAATCATATACTTCTTTTTCTTGAATTCTTTTATTTAATCCATCCGGCCTTGCTACAAAAATTTGTCCGTGTGAAAGATCTGTCAATGTTGAATTTAGGTATACTATACTGCTTTTTACAATTTCAAAATGCGGACATGCATATTCACTTAATCGTTCTGCCAACTCTCCTTTTTTCCATTTGTATAAAACCGGATATGTAATAATATCATCACCTATTATTTCCGACATCTCATATGTGAAAAAAGTATATTCATCAACTACTTCTTCTTTTAATATGTCTACACCTATTGGATATATAACTTCATCATTTTCATCTAATAATGCAATAGTAAGATATGAGCCTTCTATTTTCACCTTACGCACAAAAGCAAATACCATTATACAAAGTAGCACCATTATTATTCCCAAAAACACTTTATACTTCATTTTGAAATTTTTAAAATCAATTCTAAATTCATCTAAATTTTCTATTATTGTTTTTTTACTTTTTTTGTATTTACCTAAAATCCACATTCCAATGCCAATTAAGCTAAAGATTATAATCAATAACGATACGATTATCCAATGTATTGATTTGTTATTCGCAATGAAATCAACAAAACTTGTTACATCATTTAATGACACAGTATTTTTCCTCCATAAAAAACTGCAACAATATTTTTGACATTAAACACTTTACTACTTGTTTTTTCCTAGTTTTCTGCCAATCTCACTCTCAAACATGATCCCGCCGATCTTTCTTTTTTCCTGCCCGTCTAAATCTGCTTTAAACATACCGTCTAACAGCAAAACCTGTTCTTCCCACTCAAACAGCCCCGCATGACAGCACTTATTCCTTCTTCTGGTACACTCGCCAAGCTTCTCTTCAAAGGCGCTCCACCATAACGCATCATAGCGGTCATACCCGGCCATCTCCATTCTCCGGCTAAGCTCCTCTTTATAATTTCTGAAGATCCAGCCAAACGTTCCCAGCATAAGTTTCCTGCTTTTTGCATCTTTCAGCAATACAGAACCCTGTCCGTTTCCCCCTATTCTGCATTCCGGCAATGCCTCTTTTAATCCTTTGGCAAAACAATCTTTTATCTGCAGTTCCAACGCCTTGCAAAAAAGAATTGCGCAGCAGGAGGCATCCATCTGTTTATTGAGCCTGTAAACGGGGCCCAACAGGAAAAACAATTTCATGCCGAGAATGATGTTCGCTCTTACCTCTGCAGAGAAAACTTCCAGATCCTGCATCCCGGTAAAACCAAATTCTCCAAGCTGTTCTGTCGAAAGTTCTGTTTTCAGAAAGGTTTCATCTAATCCTTTTATAAAGCCGGCCGTATCCAGACTGTAATCTCCATCCCCTTCTTCCGATACGACTGTTGCAAAAGATGTAACGGGCGGCAGTCCTGCTGACGCCTTTAACAACGCCTCCTCCCGTTCCTGTTCCGAAATATCCCTGTCCAGTATGGACTTGATCTCTTTTATCGCATATGTATCCAGGATTTCTTTGGCCATGCTGACACACTGTGATGCCTGCCATGTTTCTTCGTCGCCGATCACATACAGCCTGAATTTTGCCCGGGTCGCGGCAACATTGACAATATTTCTATTGACCCATTTCACAGCGCCTCCCGCCTCTGCGCTGTCGTCACAGCCGAGCAGAAATATGACCTCATCCGCTTCTTTTCCCTGAAAAGTATGTACGGTCCCGATCTTCTTTTTCTCATAATCAAGCATATACTCTTTTTTGATTTTCGTCTGCGGATGCATTCTGCAATAGCTTTCGATATATTTTTTTATCCCCGAAACAACCGTTGTAAACGGACTGATAATATAAAGACTTGGCTCCGGATTGTTCGAAAAAGCGGTCTCCAGCAATTCACAAACCTTTCGGCCCTGCTCTTTCACGAAGTGATCCTTACTGCCGTTTTCCTTCCCTTTCACCTGGATCCACTGAGAGTTCCCGCAGATAAACTTCGCGGCCTGCGCAGGCTTCGGAGGCCTGGTCTGCTGCTTCATGATCCCGTTGTAGGAAATTTCATTTGAAATATCATACATAGGCGAGATACAGCGTCTATGCACCAACAGCGGACAGCCTGCCCAATCCGGATAATCCGAACCATTGTCCAGATAAGTGCCGAAGCGATTCATCCCGTCGGCAAATCTCTGTACGGAAAGCGTCTTTTTCTTATATGGCCGCAAGACGTCGTCGGTATATGCCTTCCGCAGAAGGAGCAGATCATCGGTAACAACCGGTTCCACCTGCTTCGGATCGCCTACGATAACGGCTCTGCGGCTTCTAAAGAGCGCGCCCAACGCCATCTGCGGCTGGGCCTGTCCTGCCTCGTCCACAACAAGCGTTCCGATCACCCCTGTTTTCCTGATATCCCGCAGCAGACTCCCGACCGACGCAAAGGTAGAGGAAATGACCGGCACCAGTAAAAACAGCGTCTGAAAAAGCGCCGGGAGCATATTTTCCTTATCCTCTTCATGGAAATTAATCCTCTCTCCTTCATCACCCTGCCGCAGTCCCCAATAATGCGAAAGGGTCACAAAATTATCCCTGCAACGGTTCGAAGAGATGACAAATTCCTTATTTAACCGCATTGCATACCCGAATAATTTCTCTCTTTCCCTATTATAGCGCTGCGTAAACCATGGATTGGACACCTGTGCCTGCGTTGTCTCCTGTATATCGTCAGAGAGCAGCTTTCCGATAAATCGGCTGTCTATCACCTGCGCCTGCTCCAATACATCGCCGCCCGTAAATCGGGCAGTCTCCGCTTCATACTCTTTTATAACCGCCGCAAGCGCTTCGTCAGCCAGCGCCAATTTTTTCCTGCAATCGACAATTCGATCATCTTGTTCAACCATAGACTGCGCCAATCGGTCCTTTACCGCAAGACCCTCCTCATATTCCAGACTGATCCTGTCATACAAATTTTGGGCCGGCTCTACCCTCTTTTCAGCACTTTCGACCTCTGCCTTTAAAGCGGCCGCTCTGCAGCTTTGTTCTTCGGCCTCTTTTGTATACGTATCCGCAAGCTGCAGCGCCGTATGATATTCCGCTTTCCGAAATAACTTTGTCACAATCCCGACTGACCGACTGACTTCCCATGCCTTTTCCCGCAGTTCCTTTACTTCTTCATTGACCTGTTTAAGCTGTTCTTCCCTTCTCTGCAATTCTGCCGTTACTTCATGCAGCGCTTTTTCACAGGACTCTTTTCTTAAAAGAACCGTTTTTTGCTCACTTTGCAGCGCCGACAGCTTTTCCTGATAAATTTTTATGTTCCTGGCGCTTTCTTCTATTTCTGCCTCACATTCCGTTCGAATCTGACAGACCAGTTCTTCTGCCCTTGCTCTTTTTTCCGCCAATTCCCCCGCTTTTTTTAAAGAAGCCTGCATATCCTTTACAACATCCAGTTGTTTTAAGAACCGTTCCCTCGCTGCCCGGTAAGATTGGCACCGCTTCTGTGCCATATCTTTACTTTTATAAAAGTCCCATCCCAAAGGATACAGCACCCTGCTGTAAAACCGGTCCAGATTGGATTTTTTGCCAAGCGGCGCAGCCACCAGACCCCATACGTCTTCGCTATCCAAAAGATCTTTCGCATATTTTGTATAATAAATATCATGATAATGAACTTTATCGCGGTCTGTTGTCTCTACCGTTTCCGATTTCTCCGGATCAAAGAGGTCTCCGACCTCCGTCAGCAGCGCTTTTAATTCCTCCGTATCCTCTGCAAGCGGCGTAAGATCTCCTAACATCCCCTTGGGAAGCTCCTTGGAAATATTCTCAACGGCGGCATTATTGCATGACGTAACAAGCATACTGTAATCATTGACTGCATCATTCTCTAAGCTGTACCAGTGACGCGTATATTTTGAGTATGCGTTCTCCGCCTCACCCCCATGCAGAAAATCGTGTTTCCGGAAAGCCTTATCCGGCTCGTCATACGCCGAAAGCAGAATCGCCCTTTCAACAATATTGCTCACTACTATTTCTTTTAACAAAGTCGTTTTACCGGTTCCCGGAGGTCCGTTAACGGAAAACACCCTGCCGTTTTCCCCATATAATGCGGACGTTCCCTTACCGATCGAAAGGTTAATGGCAATCTGCTGCATAAATGCGGGCATAAATCTGGAGGGCCACTTCCCAAGCGGTGCATTTTCAACCAATAAAATTTCACTGATCTGCCGCTTATATTCCTTACTGCCCTGCTTCTTCGGCGCCACCAGATCGATCCTGTCCTTCTCGTGCTCCGTTTCCTGCAAAACCGTTATATACGAAAGCAGTTCTTTTCCAAGATATCGATCATCCGAAAGCGCGCCGCTTCTTACCTGTTCCAACACCAGTTTGATATCATCCGAAAAATAATCATGCGACAACCCTAAGTAAGAATCTTCTTCTTTCTTGTTTTTTGCCTCTTCATCGGCAAACAGCTGAAAGCTGATCCCGTAGATTTCCTCATAGGCATCGTTTGTACTTCCCGTATTTTCTATGTTTCCTTTTATATAAGTTTCTTCAATCTTCTCATACAAAGTCCGGAGTGACTTCAGTGAAAATCTGCCTTCCGGCAGTGTCTTTTCAAGTGTTTCTACCGCCTCATGATACAGCCTGTCATCCAGAGATTCTGACAGATCTCCTTTGGCATGTTTAATCTGATTGAGCGCCCAGATGATCGTCGAAAGAGACAGCGAATACTTCAGATAATCGCCGGACGGAGAAAGCTGCAAACTTGCCCAGGCTATCTCATCGGTATTTTTCTCAGGACTCACACTGTCCTCTTCGGAGACCGGCAGGACCGCAGCTATGCAGCTGATACATTTTTCACGCTTTACTTTACCTATATAAACGGTAAAATTTCCCCACAGTTTCATTCCGCATTCTGCAGCTTCTTTGCAGGCAAGTTCGAATAAATCCGTTTCCAGGTTTTCCCCGGTGAACGTAATGAAGGTTTCGATCGTTTTAAGGTTGTTTTTGCCTTCTTTGATTTTAACCCTGACATCTTTTTTACGTTTTTTAACCCGGTTTTGAATATCCCGGAAGTCCGGATATCTGTCCTGCGACAGGAATTCCAGGGCAAACCAATAGTCAAGGATTTTTTCGGAAAGTTGTTCTTTTTGGGTTTTCATAGGTGTGGGGAGGACTCCTTTTTGTTTATCGATAAGTTTAGTATAGCAGAATGCTGCGGGGTTTGCTTTGGTTTCTTGTTGGAAATAGGGGAATTGGGGAGAAATCATATGTAATTTGGGAAGATTTTACACGCAGAAAAGTAATTCATTGTCTCAATTTTCTGATCTCTTCATAAATATCATGCGAAAGTTTGGCCAAAGGTCTCTTTCCCCAGTTCTCCTTTCTGATATCATTCATAAACATTAAGCTATACACTTCTTCCTTCGTCGAAAATATATTCGGGAATTGTATCAGCAAATCCTCAACTCTCTTATCTGTATTGATATAAAAACTTTTAAATATATCCCTGATATAGTCTTTATGCTCATTATACAAATCCGTTAGATGTAACACATCATCTTGATTGCTTACTTGTTCTTCCAGAATTTCATCAGGATTATTAATGCGTACCTTCCATTCATTGGATTCCCCTCTCATATACTTTACAAATTGATCGTCAGGCATATCTCTAATATCTGTTGCAAATACAATCTTTTCTCCAAATTCTTCTTCATATGGATATAAAATAGCATCTTTCCTTGTATCTATATCGCACTTCGCTAAATTGCATATACTGCAGCTTGGTATCAGATTGTACAAAGATAATGCCAGATATGGATATTTTGATTTGGGATAATAATGATCGAGCTGCGGCCTCACTTTACGATTTTTTAGCGTCATAATATAGGATCTGTTACAATAGGGACATACAGTAATATTTATTTTGCTCAATATTTTATGCACTACTACTCTTTGGGAGAAATTTTCATATTGAAAAATAACCTTCAAAAGCCGGTCAGCCAAGCTTTTTTCTTGTGAGTTTTTGGTAGTGTAAAATAGTTTGTGTCTTTGGAAAAAAATACCTCTTTTTTGGTAAGA
>CAJTUZ010000046.1 GCA_910579735.1 uncultured Lachnospiraceae bacterium | reverse complement strand
GCCGCAACTAAACGGCGCTTAATTTTATAGGTGGGCGTCGGATTTGACCCTTACGTACTGGAGGGGTGGAGAATATGATTATCCAGATTTCACAGCCATAAGTAAGAATCAAAAGTATGCGCTGGCCCCTGGGATCTCCATTGTTACGGAATATAAGGCGGACCCCTGTTTCCAAAATGCTGATACCGTTGGTGGTTATCAATGATGTGATCGCCATCGCTGTGATCTTATCCGTCATGAGAGTGATCCGCAGAATACAAATTACCGTACCGAAATTTGGACGGACTGTTATGCGCAGATGACGCTGATGTGTATCCCGGCATGTTCGGATATCGGTCTGGAGATCCATGAGGATACGGACCAGTTGATTCGGATTGAGCAGGGCATGGCGATGGTAAAAATGGGTGATTGTGAGAAAGATCTGGATTTTCAGAAAAAAGTCTGTAAGGGGGACAGCATTTTTGTTCCGGCAGGAACATGGCATAATGTAATCAATATCGGCAGAAGTCCTCTGAAACTGTCTTCGGTTTATGCGCCGCCGCATCATCCGGTGGGAACAATTCACCGTACAAAGGAAGAAGCCGAGAATGCACATTATTAAAAAAGAAGCATCCTGAGATTCAAACATCATTTCAGAAAGTGAAGGACAGCCTGCTCATAATGTAATATTTTGGCACAGGCACTTGCCGTGAACGGCAGGTGTCTGTGGATGTGTCTGTTTATACCGACACTACACTTTTTATTTGCTTATATGCAGGGATAGTATATGCTAAGTTCTAGACGGAAACAAGGCTCTCGAGCGGGAAACTGGTGGCTTCCAAGCAGAATAATATTCTATAAATCTTTATCGGGGAATTTTTCTTTTTTCGGACCGTAGGAGTTGTGATATGGAAAATGTGGGTGTATCATAGGGGAAAAGGAACGGCGCCGCCGGAGCGATTTGTTCGTGAAGGATATGACAGGCAGAAAGAAAGGAATAACATCATGAGGCAGTATGAAACATTTGAATTGACCTTTACCGGTCCGGAGCCGGAAGGTTCCAGAGCATTGGCGGATGTGAAAGCAGAATTTACTCTTTCCGGGAAGACAAAGGAGGTAACGGGATTTTACGCCGGCGCGGGATTGTATAAAGTCCGCTTTTATCCTGCCGATGCCGGAAAGTGCTGTTGGAAGGTATGGGGAGTTGTAAGCGGAGAGGGAGAGGAGATGTGTGAACCTGCGGATGTGCAGAAGGCGGCGGATGGCGTAGGCGGTGCACGGCAGAAGGCCCCTCATGGTATGGTACGCGTGGAAGGTATGCATTTCAGGTATGAAGACGGCACCTGGTACCGGCCTTTTGGCACTACAGTATATGCCATGGTGCATCAGGAAAAGGATCTGGTGGATACCACCATGGAAACGCTGCGCAGATCACCGTTTAATAAAGTGCGGTTTTGTGTATTTCCCAAACATTACGATTTTAATCACAATGATCCGGTGCATTATCCTTTTGAAAAGACGGACGGAAAATGGGATGTACATAAGCCGGTGAACGCATACTGGGAGGCTTTGGAAGCGCGGATCCGGGAACTGGATGAAATGGGGATACAGGGAGATCTGATTTTGTTTCATCCTTATGACAGATGGGGATTTTCCGAACTTGCAAAGGAGGACTGCCTGGTCTATCTGGAGTATTTGCTGCGGAGACTTTCGGCGATGCCTAATCTCTGGTGGTCTTTAGCCAATGAATATGACCTGATGCCCAAATATAAACGGGAAGACTGGATGGACTTCATCCGGTTTGCGGCGGCACATGATCCTTACGGGCATTGTCTGAGCAATCATAACTGTATGGCTTATTGGGATTTTGAGCAGAAAGAGGTTACTCATTGCTGCATTCAGGACGTCAACGTGAACGAAGTGCCGGAGCTGTGGGAGCAGTACGGCAAACCTGTGGTTTTTGACGAATGCCGTTATGAGGGCAATATCATCCATTCCTGGGGAAATATTTCCGCCAGGGAAATGGTGCGGCGTTTCTGGACGGCAATGTGCTGCGGCGGGTACTGCACTCATGGAGAGACTTTCTACAATGAGGAAGAGGTGCTTTGGTGGGCAAAAGGCGGTGTGCTGAGAGGAGAGAGTCCTGCCAGGATTGCTTTTTTGAGAGAAATTGTGGAGACATTGCCGGGGCCCCTGGATTTTCTGGGAGAGGGGATCGGCGTCTGGAAGGCAGGACAATTGGCGGCTATGCAGGAGAGCAGAGTGTCTAAGGAAGCAGGAACAGCGTTTGAAGAGCTTTACGGGGATACTTTTTTCATGGCAATGCTTGATATGCCCAAGGAGCGGATGCGCCCCTTTTTGTTAAAAGAGCGGGTGGCGCTGGCACACTGCGGAAAAGAGGCTTATCTGAAATTTATGGAGAGACAGTGCGCAGTCCTGACGCAGTTAAGGCTGCCGGAGGAGGGAAGCTACCGGATCGAGTTGATTGATACCTGGGAGATGACCAGAAAAGTTGTGATGGAAAACGTAAACGGCACTGTGAAGATCGAACTGCCCGGCAAAGAGGACATGGCAGTGCTGGCCGTTAGAGAGTGATCGGGGGATTTATTGGGGCAGAGCAGGTGTCTCCTGAATTTCCCGCGGCGTGATCCGCATCTGCTTTTGCAGCCTTGCTTTTAAAAGACCAAGAAACTTCTCGTTCCCGACAACGGTTACCATCGGGCCAAAGGACATGACTTCTATCAACAGCTCGGTTTCCATAGTCTGATTATAGTAAATCAGGCATTCATAAGTATTTTCGCCGATCCTGGAAGTATTTTTTTCATAATTGGCAAAATGCAGCATGGCACGTTCCAGGGCATTCCGTTTGTTGACGATATGCAGTTTGAGCGGTTCTTTATAGTAAGAATTTCGGATGACGGCATTTAAGTCTGTTTCGGGGGCAAAGGTTTTTCCCAAGAGTCTTACACTCTGCATGCGGGAAATATTTAAGATTTCAAGCCGCATTTTTTGCCGGCCGGTGTGTTTCAGAGCAAGAAGGCGGAATTTATCGTTCTTAACAGAATACTCCAGGCGGGCCGGAATATAGTGGTGATGAACACGCCGGCCGTTTGGAGAAGTATAATCGATATCTACATATTGGTTGTTTTTTTGTGCCTGAAGCAGCAGGCGGAAGTGATTGCGGTATGTTTCGTCCTGATAGGGATCGCTGCCCGCAAAACGGTCATAGTAGCAGAAGTGTTCCGGTTTCCAGAGCGGTGTGATATCCGATAACATATGCTCCAGGCACGTTTTTTGTTCCGGCTCAAGGAACAGGCCTATGCGCGGGTCAGAGAGCAGGGCCTTTAAGTAGGATTTTTGAAGTCCGGACAGCGGCTGCAGGAAGGTTTGGGTGAGCCGGGAAAGATATAGGTCTTTGTCCCGGCCAAATAAGTTCCAGGAGCCGTCTTTTAGTTTGGGAATAATGGAAAGCATGCTTTCTTCAAAACCCTCATCGGCAATTCCGGTGCAGATCTCCTGTATTGTGACGGCGTCCCGTCTGGAGAGCAGATGCCTTAATACCTGGTAATAACAGCTGTATATTTCAGAAAACAGTTCCATATTTTATACCATTCCTTTTATATCATAAAGATGAGGGTATCAAACTTCAGTTACCTGATACATTTGATACATAGTCTGCAAATCTTCGTAGAAACGTCTTTCCACCGATTGGTCACTGCATGACAGTGAGAGGATCCTTCCTGTAAAGGTGCGTATCCAGGGCAGGAGTTCATTGCAGTCAAACGTCTCCACTTCATATTGATAGGTGTTTGGCGCCGTTTGGGTGATCATACCGTTTCGGCCTTCCTGTTTCAGACGGGTAAGGACATAGTTTTCGTCGGGTTCCAGAATCTGTATCGTCATTGTCAGCCGGTCAGTAAAATGTTTTCCTTCATCATTTTGAAAAGAAACGCCCCAGAGTTTTGTGCGGTTTTGACTCAATTTGTACAAGAGTCTGTCATATTCGGCCGCATCTTCCGACTGTTCTGAGGAATCCGTCTGCTTTAATGCTGCGACGTGTTTGATGGAGTCGAGACGGAAGCAGGTAAAGCGCCTTTTCCGGCGGCTGTAGGCGCATAGAAAGCGTCTGCCGCTTCTGGTGCTGACAAAGATCTGCAGCGGGATACAGGATGCAGTAACGACAGTTTTATTTTTTACGCCTTTTATCGTAAGTTCTACGGCGCTTTTACGACGCATGGCATCTAACAGGGCAAGAAGGATTTCGTCTTCCAGCGTATGTACGAAAAAATTGTGTTTGACGCGGAAACTCCGGTTTGGATGATCCAGCTGTTCTGACAACTCGTTGCCCACAATGCCGAAAACTTCCGCCATTTGATAAAAAGCAAGCGCGTCCAGAACATTTTCATTTGCTTTGATCCAGACGGCAAGTGTATTGTCGAGGGAAAAGAAAACGGTTTTGCCGTTTTTTTCTTTTTGCAGTAGGCCTTCCTTTGTATAGGCGTTACATTTTCTGCGGACGATCTGTATGTCAAAAAGGGACTCGTAGTTGGTCAGCAGGCTGTCCGTAATTTCTTCTGCCGTCCTTTTTGCGCCATCCTGAAGCAGATCCAGTATCAGGAAATGCAATACGATGTCATTGTCGGTGAAGCTTTTGGTTTTCCACACGCCAAAGAGCGGATTGGTGTCAAGAAGATTGCTGTCTATTGCGAGGGAGATGTTGGAGCCGTCAGATGCATGGTCTTTTCGGACATAAGGAGCAAGCCAGCATTCCAGCCGCCGGCGTTCGTTATCATAGGTACGGGGACTCTTTTGCGTAAAGTCATTTCTGGTCTTGAATCCGTAGACGAAAAAATCTCTGATATATTCTCTTGTTTTGGGAAAACTTCCAATCAGTTCCTGAAAATCAGACATGCTCTGTTCTCTCCTGTATCGTAACGGGACTTGACAAATCTGCGTTTATCATAACATATTTTGGTGTTTTTGGAAAATGGTTTCAGTTCGCAACTTTTTTAAAATGATTATTTTCCGGCGGCTGTATATAATGACTTTAAGATAAAACATAGACAAAAGAGAAAAGACAGGAAGCAGAATCATGCAGGAAAGGATGCCGTCAGGCGTCAGGAAGGGAGGAGTTGTATGTTTGTCTTAAATAATGAAAATACGAAGTTTCCGATAAAAATATGGTTGGAGGATGAGAGCCGGTTAGAGGAAAGCTGTCTGGAACAGGCGTATCATCTCTCAAACCTGCCGTTTCTTCACAAATGGGTATGTCTTATGCCGGATACGCATACCGGCAAGGGAATGCCGATCGGCGGGGTGATCGCAGTCCAAAACGTGCTCATCCCCAATGCGGTGGGCGTGGATATCGGATGCGGTATGGATTATATTCCGACCAATATCCGTGCAGACGATATCCGGGAAGTGCAGACCGGCAACGGTACGCTGATACAGGCGATAATCGGTAATATTATGAGAGAGATCCCGCTGAATACGGAGCGTTATAAGACTCCGCAGGAATCGAAAGTTCTTGACCGCGCCAGACAGGAAATCGAAAAATATGAAGAAAACGGGGAACTGCTTGCATTAATTGACGATGGTTATTTCCAGATAGGAAGTCTGGGCGGCGGTAATCACTTTATTGAACTGCAGGAAGATGAGGAAGGATACCTTTGTATTATGATTCATTCCGGCAGCAGACATCTTGGCAAAGCGGTCTGTGATTATTTTCATGAGAAAGCAAGGCAGCTGAACCGGCTTTGGTATAGTGAAGTAAAGGACGAATACCGGCTTGCTTTTTTACCGGCTGAGGCCAAAGAGGGACAGCAGTATATCCGCTGGATGAATCTGGCGCTGGACTATGCTTTCGAGAACCGGGCCCGTATGCTTGAAAAAACATGTGTTATTGTAAAAACACTGATAGAAAAACATACGGAATATATTGTGGAATTCGGTGAAGAAGTAAACTGCCATCACAATTATGCGTCCCTGGAAAATCATTATGGCGCCAATGTCTGGGTACACCGCAAGGGCGCGGTGAGAGTACGGGAGGGAGAGAAGGCAGTCATACCCGGTGCAATGGGGTCCTACAGCTATGTCGTGGAAGGAAAAGGCAATAGCGAATCATTTTGCACCTCTTCCCACGGAGCGGGCAGAAGTTATTCCAGGAGCGGTGCAATGCAGGCGTTTTCGGTTGAAACGGTAATGGTGGATTTAAAAGAGCAGGGCGTTGTGCTCGGGAAGCGCAGGAAAAACGACGTACCCGAAGAATGCCGGTTTGCATACAAAGACATCGATCAGGTCATGGAACAGCAGATGGATCTGGTCACACCGCTGAAGAAACTGAAAACGGTAGGTGTGGTTAAAGGTTGAACATGCCGGGGTCATTTACGGCGCGCGGGCATCGGGCGGTATCCTGCCCGGCGCCGGCAGGATGCCGTATGATGCAGGACCCCGTATATACAGGAAAGAAATCTGTTTATACGGGTTATTTAAAAAAAGATAAAAGAAATATAAGAAAATATCGAATTTTTGCTTGCCAAATTTGCTTAGTTATGGTAACATATTTTTCGTTAGGTCACCAGTCAAACGGCAGCCAATGAATTGAAAAATTATAAAAAGGCTGTGAGAGTATGGCTCCGTGGTCAAGCGGTTAAGACATCGCCCTTTCACGGCGGTAACACGGGTTCGATTCCCGTCGGAGTCATTTTGGTGTGCCGATATGGCTCAATTGGCAGAGCAGCTGATTTGTAATCAGCAGGTTAACGGTTCGAGTCCGTTTATCGGCTTTGCTATATAAGCATTGACCCGTAAGGGTTTGCGGACCTTTAGCTCAGTTGGTTAGAGCAACCGGCTCATAACCGGTCGGTCCTG
>CAJTUZ010000045.1 GCA_910579735.1 uncultured Lachnospiraceae bacterium | reverse complement strand
GTTAGCCAAAGCAAAGGAACAGACAAAACAGCCGACAGTTGCCGAGGAAAAAAAGGATGCCATCAAGAAGAGCGATAAGGCTAATGAGGCAAAGGGTAAGGATGCCAAAGAACAGCAGCATAATCGTGACGACATGCAGAGGTAAAATTATGTAACAGTAAATAAAAGGCAGCCAGATTTGTCAGGCTGTCTTTTATAGTATGCGATGTCGCATAAAGAAAGGAGTTCGGAAATTGGGAAAAACACTAATCGTAGCCGAAAAACCATCGGCTGGTAAGGATATAGCGAAGGTAATAGGTGCTACTGAAGACCATAACGGTTATCTGGAAGGCAGTAAATATGTTGTTACCTGGGCAGTCGGGCACTTGATAACGTTAAAATCACCTCCGGAGCATGATGAAAAATATAAGAAATGGGATATTCAGAATCTGCCTATATCTTTTGATATTTCAGACAGCCTGAAAGTGATCCCTGAGTCACAACGGCAGTTCCGGATAATCAAAGACTTAATACACCGTAAGGATATAGACGGCCTGATCAATGCCGGTGATGCCGGCAGGGAAGGGTATTTGATACAGGAATGGATCTATCGTGTTGCGGGATGCCGGCTGCCTAAAAAGGTGCTGTGGGCGAGTTCATTAACTACTGCAGGAATACAGACTGCAATGAATAACCTGAAGGATAATGATCTTCCAGAATTTCGTGGTATATTAAAAGAGGCGGAAGCCAGGGCCGAGGGAGATTTTATTTTAGGGTATAATTATAGTCCTTTATTGACTCTTACGCGGGCATATAAACAAGTCTTATCATATGGTCGATGCCAAACTCCACTGCTTAATTTAGTTGGTCTGCGAGATGCCGAGATTGCAAATTTTAAATCTACTCCGTACTGGAATATAGAAGTTACATATAGTAAAGGATTCAAAGGGATCCTGATTGATGACGATGGAAAAACTAAGAAATTTACAGAGAGAACGTCTGCAGAAGAAATTTGTGCTAAGAGTATTGAACGTGGAACCGTAATATCCTATGAAAAGCAGGAAAAATCGAAAAAAGCGCCGCTTTTATATAATCTTGCAAAGCTACAGCAGGAAATGGGACGTAAATACAGTTTTCCTCCGGACAGGACGCTTGAGATCGCCCAGGCATTATATGAAAAGTATAAGATCATGTCTTATCCAAGGACGGACAGCCAGTATCTTTCTATGGACATTTACGATGAAATAGAAGAACATCTTAAAAGCTGCCGTTTTGGCCGCTTTAAGGAACTTATAGATAAAATTGATTTTGAGAGTATTTCTGCTGATAAAAGTTATTTTAATGATCTGAAGGTAACAGATCACCATGCGCTTATTCCAACGATAAACGATGATATGGAAGAACAGTATGCAATCTTGAACGAAGACGAAAAACATGTTTTTGACGCTATTGTGACCTCTCTTATTGCTATATTTTATCCGGCATATCGCTATGATGCGACAAAGGTTGTAGTAGATATAAATGGTAATTCATTTGTATCTATCGGCACGCTTATAAAAGATTTAGGATACAAAATCTTGTTTAAAAATGAAACCGGTTCAAAGAACCAGGAACTGCAGATCCTTCCTGAATTGCAGGAAGGATCTTTTTTGTCTGTTGATTCGTCGGAGGTGATAGATCGGAAAACAGTACCGCCTAAAAAATATAATGACGAGACGATCGTTAAGGTTATGGAGAAATATGACATTGGTACGAGCGCAACGAGAGCAGATATCATTAAGAAGCTGCAAAATCCAAGGAGACAATTTTTAGCGCGTGAAAAAGGTGTATACAGCATCACAAATCTTGGAAAGGAATACATCCGTGTGGTGCCAAAAGAATTAAAATCGCCTGAGCTGACACAAAGATTTGAGGAAGACCTAAAGAAGATTAACGCAGGAACTCTTGAAAAGGATGATTTTCTGCAAGGACTATTAGATGATATCCAGGAAAATATCATTAAGTTTACTTCTAATCCAATTCCGGATGAGCAGAAAATCGGATATGCAGCAGCAAAGGAAAGAGAACTGCATGAGGATCTGGGACTATGCCCTAAATGTGGATCTATGGTAAAGGCCGGAATCTATGGTGCGCACTGTAGCGCTAAATGTGGCATGACATTTAATGTTAGAGGACAGAAGATTTCTGACAACCAGGTAGCAATGCTATTAAAAGGACAGAAAATTTATGTGTCTGGACTGAAAAAGAAAGATGGTGGTAAGTATTCAGCATATTTTATGCCGGATGGAATAGAATCTTATCATTTTACTGCAAAAGATGGCAGTGAAAGGGAAGGTTATCAGTTCAAATTTGTTGTGTCATTTAAGCAAAGAGGCAAAAGGAAATAGAGGGGGTGAAAAACATTACACAGGATGACAGAAAAGCAGAAATGAAGGAAATTACTGATCGGCTTGAAAACGGTATAAAAGAACTATTCGACAGTGAGCATTATAAAGAATATTTAAAGGTTTTATCCAAGTTTCATAAATATAGTTTCAATAATACAATGTTAATCGCAATCCAGAACCCTAATGCATCCTATGTTGCCGGGTACAATACATGGAAAAGACTTGGCCGTTATGTGAATAAGGGTGAGAAGGGTATCCGTATCCTGGCGCCGGCACCTATAAAAAGAAAAATAGAGCAAACTGTTATTAAGGATGGCGTCCCGGTTACTGAGGAAAAAGAAGTTACAATTCCGGTATATAAACCTGTAAGCGTTTTTGATATTTCCCAAACTGCAGGTAAAGAAATTACGGATATTTCACCGCAAATGCTTAATGGAGATATTGAAAATTATAAAGATTTTTTTATGGCGCTTGAAAAAGTATCACCGGTACCTATCACATTTGAAAGTATTGAAGGAAACGCACATGGTTATTTTCATTTAACAGAAAACAGGATTGCCATTGATAAAGGAATGAGTAATCTGCAGAACATAAAAACTGTGATTCATGAGATCGCACATGCAAAGCTGCATAGTATCGATCCGGAGCATGTTTCTGATGCCGGCCGGCCAGATCGCCGTACACGTGAGGTACAGGCCGAAAGCGTAGCTTATGCTGTGTGTCAGCACTATGGACTTGACACTTCCGATTATTCTTTTTCCTACGTAGCAAACTGGAGTAACGGCCAGGAGCTTACAGAATTGAAAAATTCTCTTGAAACAATCCGCAGTGCTGCATCTGAACTGATCAATGAGATAGACAATAACTTTGTGGAGCTGGCAAAAAACAAAGAAACGGTGGGAAGAGCATCCGTTCTTGGTAAACTTTCAGCTAATAAAGAATTGATCGATCAATGCAAAAAACGTGATAATAACGTTTCAGAGCGTGCCGGCGAAGAAAGAAGGTGTAGATAATGTTTAGATTAACGTATGAAGAAGAGTGCTTACTCGCTTGTTTTGAAGGCATATCGAGAAATGAGGTGATCGCAGATGTGAAAAGCAAATTACCTTATTTGGATGAAGAAATGCTGGAGTTCACACAGCAGACACTACAAAAACTGGAAGATATGACTGATATAGAATTTAAAAATATCCGTGGAGGTGTAAGAGAATCCAGTGAATAAGAAAGGTGAGATGTGAGATGAACAAAGAACTGAAGGAATTGCGGAATAGTCTTGTTGTATCGATCAGACATGCTATAGAGCGGATGAGGAATGCCACATTGTCGGAGCATGACCGTATTTTGTTTTCAGACATGCTTTTGCGGTTTGCACGGGCAGTCATGAAGGATTCGGAATATATGAAAGAGACAGCCATGCAGAGAACTGCAGACAATATTTTAGATGTGTTAGATGACCTGGCGAATGGCAATGTAGATTCTTTGGAATATCATTATGATGAGTTGGTACAATTGTCTGCATTCGGAGAAATAGTAATGCATCAGGAAGATTTTGACAGATTTCGGCCAAGAGAGGATGGAAGGACATATATTGATTTTCTTCCGGAATCAATGACAAATGAACAATCTGACCAAATCGTTGCACATTTAAAATCCATAGGCGCTAAATTTGATCCGGAAGTCGGACAGTGGTATGTAGAGAAAGATTGGCAGATGCCTCAATTTGAACAACAAAATGAAAAGGAAAATCAAATAGAGTCTGGCCAAGATGCTGCTATTGTTCAAATAAAAGTGCCGTATCTGTCAAAAGAGTCATTTAAAGAGGCGGTAAGTGAATTAAAGCAGATGGGCGTCCATTTTGATCGTGATAAAAGAATATGGTATGCAGAACGGTCAGATTATCTGAAAGCAGCCTTGCAGATCCAGAAATATCTGGATACAAAATCTATGTTCAAGGTGACGTATTACGAAAATTCGGAGAAAAAAAATATTTCTGCGGAGACAAAAGAAGATGCTTTGGAGGCGGCAAGATTCGACAAAGCAGATATAAAGAAAACTGACAGATGTTATGTGAGTGAACGGGATGAATTCGGAAAGTATCAGAGAGATGGGGTTTATCTGATAGAATCCGGAAGAGATATCACGCCGGTAATATCACATCTGCCTTATATGAGTTCAGAATCTTTTTCCTCTGTCTTGTCAGTGATTAAAGATATGGGCGCGAAATTTAATGTGAAAGATAAAGTATGGTATGTTGAGCGTGGAAAAGGGCAAGAGACAATCGATGCGATCAAGGATTATCTGCAGCAACATGATGAGGGAATGTATTTAAAGATACCTGAGGAAGTGTCTTCGGAACAGTTTAGGGATATCATTAAGCAATTTAAGCAGGATGGAGCCAGATATAATCCGGATAAGAAAGCCTGGTACATAACTGATAAAAATGACCGCAGTAAATTCTCGGCATATCTTCCTTCAGATAAAACATCTATCCGGGAGAAGCTGGAACAGAATAAAGAACGTGCTACAGATCAGAATAAAAGTGATAGAAAGATGCCGGAAAGAAGCAAAGATGATCATGAACGAGCATAAATTTACGCGGGAGGCCAATGCATTGTGGCCTTCCGCGCATTATTTTTTGGAGAAAGGAAGAAAAGTTATGGGGTTTCGGGTAAGAGATAAACAACTGAATATTCGGGTGACAGATTATGAATATGCCCAGATTAAACAGCACCAGGAAGAATCGGGATGCAAATCTTTGCAGGAATACATTATAAAAGCATCTATTAACGGCTATTTGATCAAAGTAGACTACTCAGATATGAAACAACTTGCTTATGAAATTAATAAGATTGGAACGAATATTAATCAGATAGCACATAAAATTAACAGTGAAGGATTAGTTTATAAATCTGAAATCGAGGCAATACAAGAAGATATAGATAGGATCTGGAAAGCAGTCCGTGGCAAGTTTTATCAGATCCCATAAACGTATGATAGGCTTGTACTACATTGTGCTTTTTGTAAAAATATATCCAAAAATAGAAAACAAGAAGAAATTAAATAATCAGTTCTATAATGGAAAGATACCTGCGGGTATCTTTTTTGTGGAGAAAAAATATGGCGACATCAAAAATTAAAACTATAGAAAAGACTCTTAGAAAAGCTATAGATTATATAGTAAATCCGGATAAGACTAATGGCGGACAATTGGTATATTCCCATGGCTGTTCTGTTGAAACCGCAGATTTAGAAATGGATCTGACGGCAAGAAAGGGTACGGGAAGAGGTAGTAGAATTGCCTATCACCTGATCCAGTCATTTGCTTTGGATGATGATATATCTCCAGAAAAGGCACTAGAGCTAGGGATAGAATTTGCCAAAAAGGTCACTGGTGGCAATTATGAATTTATCGTAACAACGCATATAGACAAGGATCATATACATAACCACATTATTTTCAATTCTGTAGATTACGTTAAGCATAGAAAATACCATTCGGATGAAAAAGATAAATATAGAATCCGGGATATTAACGATGAAATTTGTAAAGCTAACAATCTGTCTGTTCTTCCGAAATATGTTGCTAAGAGAAATTTCAGATACAAAAATATATATAAGAATGAAGATGCCGGCTGGAAAGAAAAACTTAAAATTGCAATAGATAAAGTAATTCTCGAAGCTTCATCTTTTGAAGATTTTTTATTTGCTATGGAGATGGAAGGGTATAAAATAAAAAGAGGTAAACATATAGCTTTTCATGCACCTGGTCAAAAGAGAAAAGGGCGTGATGCGTATACTCGATCCAAGACCATAGGAGGAGGTTATACAGAAGATGAAATCCGGGAAAGAATAGAAAATAAGGATAATGAGACTGTTCTACATGCAGAAGAAAACGCTGCAAATCAGAGATCGGTCAAAACAGAAAATTCTCTCCAAAAGCAAAAAAACACTGTATCTAAAAAGAAAATATTTTCTTCAAAACGGATCAATCTCCTTGTGGACATAAAGAAAAATATCAAGGCCCAACAATCCAAGGGATATGAGCAGGCATTGGTCAGAAGCAATATCAATACGCTGGTGAAAACCATGAATTTTCTCATAGCGCATAATCTTACGACTTCGGAAGATTTTCAAAACTACGCCGAAGGGAAACAGGCTGAATATTCATTGTATCGGGATGATATCAAGAAGCTTGAAAGGGAGCTGCTGGAGTTATCAGAAAAGATTAAATTTACGCAGAATTACAAGAAAAACGCATATGCATTTTATGAATCAAAGCGTGTAAAGGATTCAAGCGAATATATAAGAGAGCATGAGAGTCAGATCATATTGTTTAAATCATCGGAAATCTATTTTAAACGTAAACAATTGGATCCAAAAGAGATAAATCTCTCTGAATTATTTGAACAGTATAAGCGGTTGACAATAGAAAAACAGGAGTTGTCTAAAAAGAGTCGTGCCCTTTCTGGGGAGATTAATGAGATAGACAGAGTCGCGGAAAATGTAACAAAAGCGCTCGGGATTAATTTTGGAGAAAGTGAAGAAAAACATGAGCAAGAAGATTATAATGCAGGAAGAGAAAACGAAAGAGATGAGGATAAACAAAAATAATAAATAACAAACGTTTTTAAAATGGCAATAGTTTTTCATGGATAAGAAATGAAGGACCGTTGCCGTTTTTTTTATTGGAAAAAATGCTGTTTTATTTTTTGTGTTTTAGTCCGCATAGACGGATTTGTATTAAACACATGATGCCGTATCCGGCAGAAAAAGGGGTTTGGGGATGCGCCCCAACAAGCAGAATATCTGAAAAATTCCGGTACGGAAATTTTCAGATATGGTGTAAATGGCTAGCCATTTGCGTTGCTTGCTATTCCACGGAAATGGTGATTTCCGTGGGCGTGTTTTATCCGCCATAGGGCGGATGCTTAAAACACATAACGCCATATCTGGCGCGTTTAGTGGGATAAAACAGCGTTTACATGATAAAGTAAATATGTTACAATCTTTTTAGAGAGTGGGGAGATTATCAGTGAAGAAAAGTACGCAAGAGGTAAATTACTCTATGACAGTATCTGTTTCTGAAAATGAGGAATTAGACTATAAAGAATATAGGCAGAATTTACATTATTGCTTTTATGTATATTTTCAATTATGCGATTATGGAATAATTGAAAGGAAAAGAAGCATAGAACATGTTGAAGTATAGTTATCAAATTATAGTCGCGATTATTTTATTCTGTTTAGGTATTACCCGTTTTTGTGTTAATGGGGCAGGGTCAAAATGGATTAGTATAGTAAATCTTATTGGAATGTGTGTTGCACTTGGTGCAGTAATTTGGAGCTTGATAATAGAAAAAATTAAACAAAAAATGGAAAAGAGTTTTCGCATTTTTGTTGGGGGACAAGTAATTATATTTTTCATTGTAATTGCTATTATTTCATTTATAATTTTTAGTTCATGGATAATACCAGAGCCAGCGGACGATTTAGTTACTTTATTTGCTCTTTTTTTTAGTATTTGCCCAGATGTATTGAAAAGCATCGTTATCAGAATATGGAGATTAGACTAAAAAGTATATAAAGTATATTTTCAAATTTTATAATGGGCAAGGTGGGATGGTACATTTATAACAATTGAGGATCGGTTAGAAGAGTTAGAATGCGATAAGCTTACACTTATCCGTTTCTGGCGAAAATATTAGTGAAAAAATAGCACCTTTACTTTTCTAGAGCGAGGGTGCTATTTTTTATAGTTGGCATATTCTAAAAGTGTAATAATAAGTATCCCCAAAGTAAGTAATACCATAAACTCTTCATAATGTAATAATAGATTTCGTTGAAGATATCAATTACAACAAAAATATGAAATGTGATGCTGACTGTTTACTAAATAGTCAGCATTTTTTAGCTTCATATATACAGAAATTGACTGATTTAATGCTAATTTTGCCAAAAAGAAAAAATGCGAATTTTGTTACAAAAAATTCTTGCTTTACATTCAAATTTGGTATATTTTGGTAATATGTAAATATATGTAAAAATATGCAGAATTTTAATAAGGCGATTATGATGAAGATAAAGAAATTAAATTAAAAAAAGAGAAAAGGTGGGTGAGATAAATTGTCTGATGATATGACAAAAGATGCAATATTAGGGATGATATTAAGTATCCCGATAATAATTGGAATTACCATATTAGCTATTCCGGTGATTATTGTATCCTGCATTACAGGAATCGATATGGCTATAATAATTCAAAACTTATTGATCTTTGCAGCAGCAGTATTCCTAGTGTGGTTATTCAGTAGATTTCAAATTATAGAAAATGGGATATTAGGGTTAATTGTTGGAAGTGCAATATATACACATTTTGAATGGCATCCTGTGTTTTGCTGTTTGGCTGGATTGGCTGTAGTTTGTTTTCTTTTTATTTTGTCTAATAAAAAAGTTGGGTTTTGGATAAAGACAATCCCGTTTTCTTTGCTTATAACCATTATAGTTTATTGGATTTTTTATTCAGAAACAGGACTGTTTCCGGCGGCAGATAAGATATGGAAAACAACTTTTTTTATTATTTTTCTTTTAGAAAATTTATATATAAGGTGTACAAGATTTACAATAATGAATGCCGCGTTTCACAAAAAAACAGAAGATGATAAAAACATCTTTAAGGAAGGGGAAGTCAATAAAGCACCAACTGATTATAAAGAAAAAAAGCTTTCAATTGCTGCAGAAGCTACAGAAGTTAATAATGCAGACGGACTTTATTTGTTGGATCGAGTTTACTTGTTTTCTAAAAAGAATAGTTTCTGGGATGGAAAGTTGGAAGAGAACGTAGAAAAAAAGATATATCAAGAATTGAGAATGTTTATAGATGGTTCTTATATTATTCTTCCACATATAGCTTTTCGAGAAATTTTTTGGTGGGGCGAGTGGAAACATGATTGGAGATTGACAAATAGCGTAACAAAAATGCATTTTGATTTTGGAATTTATAATGCTGATTTACAGCCGGTTTTATTTGTGGAGATACATGGAAAAGATCATAAAGAAGATCCAAAAGTAATAGAGCGAGACAAATTTAAAGCTGAGGTAATGAAATATTGCGGCATGAAATTGATAACAATAGATTGCTCGCAGTTCGTGCTCTATCAGGAAATCAGGGATAAACTTATTACATCTATTAAAAGAGAAATTCCGGACCGCCAGGCTTGTGCCACTTATTGCCCTCATTGCGGGAAGCTTGGAAAAAATAGCTTAATGAGGATTAAACTAAATAATAAAGGAGAATATTTTTATGGCTGTAGTACATATAGCAAGGAAAGGACGGATAATTGTCCTGGACTCAGTATAAATGAAGTCCCCCCTCTGTATATGGGGATTCCTATAGCTAAAGAAAAAATGTAGAAGGAGAAAAGAACATGCGCAAAAATTTTCTAAGAATTTTAATAATTGCAATATTTTCAGCTATATGTTTAATTGGATGTACAAATAAAGAAGACACTTCAAATCTACAATTAGATAATGATAGCACTATTGTTAAAGATGAATTAGATGTTCTTGTCAATATAAATGAGACATCTGATGTGGAAGAAAATCCTGTTGGAGAAGATGATGTAACTATTGTTGAACCTGTTAAATATAACTGTAAAGAAGAAATCACAGCGGCCAGTCCCGATAGTGGTTTGTTTCAGATTGATGATATGATTTTCCAATATGGAGAAAAACTATCGGAATTTCTTGCTATAATTGACAAAAGTGAGTGTACTTACACTGCTGAATATAATAAGAATCAACTTGTACCAGCCGGAGAATCAGAGCAAATAGTATTTTGTAAAAAAGGAGAAGATTATTTTTCTATTCATGCGAGTAATTACGAAAATGAAACAATTGAGTTAAAAGATTGTGTAGTAGATATAATTTGTGCACGCAAAGCATCAAAAGGAAATATTTATTATGCAGGATCAGCTAATGAAACAATTACATATACTTCGATCAAAAATACTTTGGATAACTATGAACCAGAAAGAGAATATACAGGTTATGATTCGCGACAGAATAAAAGTCTAGCAATTTTGTATAAAATACCTGATTTAAAGGATGTTGCAAAGGGTGATGGATTGTTTTTATATGAAAAAGGTGAAAATCTGTATTTATATTTTATTATTGATATTGATACAAATGAATTAAAATCCTTTTTAATATGTGATTATGAATATAACGATTTATCACTCCCTTGGTAAAACAGAGAATAATCACAGCATTAGATGTAAACTATTTAATGCTGTGATTACCTGTTCCAGCGAGTGTGTGAAATTTTTTCTGTAAATAGCGTTTTAAGCGGTCTTCTATGATAAAATAAAAATCAT
>CAJTUZ010000044.1 GCA_910579735.1 uncultured Lachnospiraceae bacterium | reverse complement strand
ATCTTATATCCCGAAGATAATTTTTCGGTAGATTTTGCCTGATTTCTGTTTGTCAGATTGAACATACGATTGGCGTTCATCGCCGTTATATTGTGTTTTATAACCATAGGCATCCCTGCTCTTTCTAATGCATCCCTGCATTTGTAAATAAAATTGTATATTAAAATATATATCGGATTATATTTTTTTCTCATGATAGGATAATAGGGAAAAATTGTAGAATCTGAAGTCCGGTCTTGACATTCATTTTAGGCAATTGTAAAATAAGCATATATTAGGCAAATGTAAAAATTAAAAAGTAATAAGAAGCAGTGCGAGAATCAAGAAAGAGGAATAAACATGAAAAGATTACCGGAATCAGAATTGGAGATCATGATGATCATTTGGGCGTATGGCAGAGCGGTCAACAGAATGGAGATTGAAGAGCGCCTGCAAAAAGAGGTGGCTGCGCCTACAATCTTGTCATTTTTAAATCGATTGGAAGCGAAGGGTTTTGTCAGTGTGGAGAAGATCGGTAAGATCAACTGGTATACACCGTTAATAAGGGAAGAGGAATACCTGCAAAAAGAAAGCCGTAAAATTTTGCAGAAGATGTATCAGAATTCGCTGAAAAATTTCGTGATGGCTTTATATGACGGGGACGGACTTTCTTCGCAGGATATAGACGATCTGCGGACGTTTATCGAGGAGAAAAGCCCGGCTGCGGAAAGTGGGCGGAGAGAAGAAAATACAGATTGACAGACGGAATAAAAGAAAGGCAGGGGAATCATTATGAGAGCGAAATGGAGAAAAGTGATATGGGCGATTCTGGCGCTGCAGATTTTGCTGTGGCATCTGCTTTTCCTGGAGAACAATACCCGGCTCGATTATTTTATAAACCGTGTGGTAAACCATTTTAATATGCCATATGCGTTATATTTTCACTGGCGAAAGCTGGCGTTATGTGTCTGGAGCATGTCGGCGGGTCTGGTTATGGTATTGCATTACCTGAATTATATGCGGTTCCGCAGACGTTGTGTCGATCAGTTAAGTATCATACCGGAAACCGAGATCAGGGAAAATTTCGAAGCGGCCGTTTATGAAACGGGACTGCATAGAAGAAAGACGGAGAAATTTCTTCTTTACCGGAACGGAGAGATCAGGGAGCCGTTTTTAATCGGTTTTCGGAATCCGATCCTGATATTGCCGGATAAGGATTACAGTCCGCAGGTTCTGCACTTTATTTTCCTGCATGAATGCTGCCACATCCGGAACAGGGATATGCTTTATAAATTGTTTATGCTGCTGTTACAGTCGTTTTTATGGTTTCAGCCGATTATTTATCTGTTAAAAGCAGTCAGCTATCGTGACATAGAAGTAGCCTGCGATGAGGCGGTCGTGGAAGGAAAAGATATTGAAGCAAGAAAAGAATATGGCTATGCGCTGTTAGAATGCCTGAGGATGGAAAGAGTGAGGGGAGAGGCCTATTCTGCTTATTTCTATCATGGGAAACAAATGATGAAAGCCAGAATCTCTGCAGTCATGAAGGCGGAAAAGAAATGGGATTTTCTGGCATACTGCGGAATCGGCGTTTTATTGCTGGATGTGGGATTTTGTCTGTATCGTATCGGAGGCGGTTTATATGAAAGATATTTGATCCGGGAAAAAGAGACGGGGATGGAAATTTCTTTTTATGAAGGATATGAACTGCCGGAGAGCTTTACGCAGACAGCAATTGATGAGATGGTGAAATTAGAGCCGGTTTCCGGGGATGCCTATTTCAATGAGCGCAACGGCAAAGATTTATACGAAACAAAAGAGTTTGCGCTCCTTCCCTATGAAGCGGAAGGACCGTGGCAGGTCCGGCTTCAGGATGCGGATCATTATGGGGACGCCGTGCTCTTATTATTGCAAAGATACGTCACTTATTATGACGATCCGGACAGGGCATCAGAGTGGAGCTTGGAAGGTACGTGGTATTCCATAGCGGAATCCGTTTACAGCAGACTGCTTGCAGGGGATAAAAATGACGCTGTCTTTGCGGTGATCTGCAAGTATTATATCGGGTATGAGGAGAGTGAACTTGCTGCATTTCCGCAAATATTAAAGGACAGGGCGCAGATTACGCATGAAGAAAGCGGATATTATGCATATTTTGACTGGACGCTGCACATTCGTATGGTGAAAGATTATGTTTTTGAACTGGAAGGAGTAGCGGAAACGGACGAGGTTTTGCAGGCTTATATGGGACAGTATGCACAGGCGGATTTTGCCGATATACCGAAAATCGATCTGATATACGAAATCGATGATATATCTGCGGCAGCATCTGCAGAGGAAAATGCTTCTTCGCAGACGACAACGGGCAAAAATACTGTAGAAAACGCTTATCAGACGGACATAAGCGATGACGTTTTACGGGTAAGCGGTGCGGACGGGGTATGGAAAGAAGTGCCGATCTCGTTAGAGGAACTCTTTTACAGAGGAGATGAAATGGATGGCAGGCTGACTTCTTTACAACCTGGCAGCTATCAGGTGGATGAAAACAAGATCATATTTGCATACGGCGGAGATAATGCCGTACCGTTTTCCGTAATTTTTTATGAAGAAGAAAGTCAGAGTTTTAAGAAATCCGTCGTTACCAATGCGTTTTTCGGCGGCAGGAAAATTTATGTGGACTTTCCGGAGAACGGGCAGGAAGGATTTCTGGTCTTTACCGGCGAGCGTGTGGTCTGGCAGGAAACGACGATATTGTTTCGTACGACAGATGGCGGGAAGTCGTGGCAGTTTGTGGGAGATGCCGGGCCGAATGTCATGACGCAGGGCCATTCTCTGACAAATGGAGCGGTATTTATTAATAATCAGGTAGGTTTTGTAACAATCCGGGATTCGGAGACACCCGATATCTGGCGGACAGAAGATGGCGGCGAAACATGGGAGCAGCAGGAGCTTTCGGATGTGCCGGAATACTATACCATGGCTTATGCGCCGGAAATACAGGGGGACATTCTGTGTCTGTACGTAGGAATGGAGGATTATTCGGAATATGGCGGAAGCAAAGCAAAGTACGAGTCAACAGACGAAGGAAGAACATGGGAATATAAGGGAATTGTCATGCGCAAATAGCGGCGCTTCGCTTTTGGGGAAAACGGTATGTTACGTGATAACAAGGCCGGTCAATCTGCTTGTTTGGGGTGTAACATGGTTTCATTTGTATTCTCTGTGTCAGTTTGGCGGACTGCGCATTAATGTACCGGTACTGCTTTTGTGCCTGCTATGGTGGATGGCGGCCGCGGGATACGGACTGTATCTGTGGATCTGTTATAACAGGCGGAAACGGGAAGCGGCAGACGTAACGGCAGAGCGGGGTATCATGTCGGAAGCCGTGAAATGGTTTATTAAAAGGAAAGACCACTGGCAGATTTTTATGAAAGATAAGTCTGTCGTTATAGTGGATGTAAGCTGCCTTACAGCCAAAGACAAAGACTTATTGGATCTGAAATTGTCGGCGGTATCCGTTCTTGGCAAAAGGAAGTACCGGCTGACAGCGGGGATTTTTTTGTCGGTCATTGCATTATACGGCAGTTTTCTGGTGGTCAGGAGCGCCATCCCCTATAACGGGATGCTGTCGTGGGCGCTGGATGATCTTATGCATAAAAGAAGCGTTACGTTTGTGCATGATAATTTATATGAGTCGGGAGTAGACGGTATTTTAGACGATATCAGGAAAAAAGTGGATCTTCCGGAAACGCTGTGTCTGGCGACGAGTTTTAATCTGCATTTTGCGCCGGATGGAACGATAGAGACATTTGATACGATGCTGTACGGTTTTGATGAGAACGGTTATTTTACGGACAGCTATCTGATCACGTACAATGCGGCCCGTTCTAAGAAAATAGACGTTTATCTGCATGGTACACAGGAGGCGGTTTTTGACATCGATAAGGACCTGCGGCCGCTTATTGAGGCGGTTTCTCTGATGCCGTTGGAAGAAACGGTATCGGCATGGAACGGGGAAGCGCATTTTGGGATCTTATATTACGGAACGCGTGAATGGAACAGTCCGGAAGGGATCCGTTTGCTGAACCACAGGGGAGAATCCCGTCTGCCTTCTGCGGAAGAGCATTATTTTTCGGGTTACAGCATTTCGGTTTTCTGTCCTGACAATGAGACCAATGTCCCGGTTCGCTATTTATACGTAGGATATCAGGAATTTTCGGCGCAGGAGAGCGCGTATACGGCGGACTATTATCCGGAGGAAACGCAGGACTATGAAGTAAACGGTGATCCGGAGGCGGCGGATTATCCGGGGGACGGCGATACGGAAGGAGCCGGAGACAGGGAAACGTACGTTGTGCAGGAAGGAGATACGCTTTGGAAGATTGCCGGGCAAATGTTAGAATCTCCGTTTCGCTATGCGGAGATCTACGAACTGAATAAATCCGTGATCGAGGCAGCGGCACAGGAGCGGGGGAAAAAAGATTCCGGTAACGGACGTCTGATATTCCGGGGAACATTGCTGCAGATGCCGGAGCAGAAGGAGGATGGCGAAGAAGCCATAGAAGACACCGTTTCCTGAGAAGATATCAACGCACGGTAGAGTTTGAAAACAAATTTCAAAAATCCGGTTATTGTCCGGTCTTACGGCGGGATGTTATGTTATCAATACAGGGTGTTGTCATGGCATGGAGGATGATTATGTTAGATAATAAAAAAATTGCGGATTTTATGGTGCGGAAGAGAAAGGAAGCAGGCATGACGCAGGCGGAAGTGGCTGAGCGTCTACAGGTATCCTTTCAGGCGGTTTCGAAATGGGAGAGAGGGACTCTGCCGAATGTGGAAATGCTGGTGGAACTGGCAGGACTATTGCATGTCACTGTGGATGAGATTCTTGTAGGCTGCGAGAAGAGCGGAGAGAACTTTTCTTATAGAAAGGCAGGTGTGGATATCTCCTATACGGACGCGATGAAAAAAGAAATGGCAGTATATCTGAAGACGGAAGACGAGCGGGTATTAAACGGCTTCGGACCTTTTGCCTCTCTTTATGATATTCGTTTTCCCGACATTGTCGATCCGGTATTGGTTTTAAAAGCCGAAGAACCCGGTTCGAAGCAGAAACTGGCAATGGAATACGGATACTGTGAGTCGATCTGTCATGATATGATCAATCATCTCGTTAATGATATCGCGGTGATGGGAGCAAGACCGCTGGCGGTTTTGGATACGATCGTCTGCGGAAATGCAGAGAAAGAAACGGTCAAATCTTTTGTCAGGGGCATAGTGGAGGCCTGTAAAGAGAATGAGTGCGCACTGGTCGGAGGGGAAACCTCGATTCAGCCGCAGGTTGTTGAAAAAGGCGTTTACATCCTGACGTCAAGTATTGCGGGAATCTTGTCAAGGAAAGCGATTATTGACGGTTCGGCAATAAAGGAAGGGGATACGGTACTTGCGGTCGCTTCCAATGGTCTGCATACGAACGGCTATTCGCTTGTCAGGATGCTTATGGATAAGATGCCGCAGATCAAGCTGGATAAAGTGGACGGAGAGACTTTTATCGAGCAGATCATGAAGGTGCATACACCTTATTATAAAGCGATCAGAACGATCAAGGATCGTGTGCACGGGATGGCGCATATTACCGGAGGCGGCATCGAAGGAAATTTAAGCCGTATCATACCGGAAGGTTTATGCGCGGAGATCGATCTGTCAAAAATAAGGACACTGCCGATCTTTGACTATATAAAACGGATAGGGAGCATAGAAGAGGAAGAGATGCTTTCCACCTTTAACTGCGGCGCAGGCCTTATGATCGTGACTGGCAGAGAGGATGCGGCGGATGTGATAAACAAAGTAAAAAGATACTATGACTGCTATGAAGTGGGAACCGTGATGCCGGGCAGCAGGAAAATACTGTTTCAGGAACATTTGCATTTTGGGTAAATAGTAAAGTTCAAAAATCAGAGCAAAAATACCCGGACAGAGGTCGGTACCGGTCCGGGTATTTTTCATAAAATAAGGCGTAAACATTATATTGGTTGGAGTGTACCTCCACATTCAAAATATCCTTCCTGTATCAGCAATTCTAAAACAAGCGCCTCCCGTTCCAGCATTACCTGACTGAAATCATCCAGGATATTGCTCCTGTTTACATTGATTGCATGCTGCGGGTCCGAAAATACAAGCGTAAAGCCTTCGTCCGCTTCATAACTGTCTAAATTCTGCTTTTTTATATCCTCTTTCACACAACATAAAAAATAATAATTGTCCTGTATAAAGATATCCTCTTTTGTTCCCTTCTGAATCCGGTGAACCTGCCCATATTCCCGGATAGAATCTTTCATAACACATAAGCCCGTTTCCTCTAGGACTTCTCTGATCAAGGCATCTTCTGCACATTCATCAGATTCTATGCCTCCGCCCGGAAATTTATAATAATTATATTTTTTACTATATACCATTGCGATTTTTCCATCTTTAATGATGATGGCTCTTGCAGAAGGTCTGCTAAAAACGCTTCCATTAGGGGTATAGTCCTTTTTGTCCATTTCAAATAAAATACGCATTTAATTCTCCGTTTCCGCTTTCATGAATCGATTCTTCCTGACTGCATCTGCCGTAAGATCTTCCTTTTATCCATCATACCACATATTCCGCTTTACTGATAACCATATTTCTGCAAAATATTGACAATTTGGTCTATAAATGATAGACTGGATACACAGTCTATCATTTATAGACCGAATAACCATGACAATAAAGGAGGACTTGACATGAAAGAGTATCGGCTCGCCGAAGGCGAAGCGAAATTTGCGAAACTTATCTGGCAGAAGGAACCGATTTCTTCACCGGAACTCGTAAAATTATGTGAGAAGGAATTCGGATGGAAAAAATCTACTACCTATACGGTATTAAAGAAGCTATGCGAGAGAGGAATTTTTCAGAACGAAAAAGCAGTAGTCACTTCCCTGCTGTCCGAAGAAGAGTTTTACAGTTATAAAAGCAGGAAATTCGTTGAGGAATCTTTCGGGGGTTCTATTCCGAAATTTCTGACGGCGTTTATGGGCGGAAAGAAACTGAGCGCCGATCAGGCAGAGGAAATCAAAGAGCTGATCGATCGCTTTGCACAGGATAAAGGAGTATAAGAGGGGAGAGATCGGATATGAGTCTGCTGTTTATGAAAATACTGAATATGAGTCTGGCGGCGGGTTATTGTATCGCGGCAGTTATCATACTGCGGCTTTTGTTCAGAAAACAACCGAAAATTTTTTCTTATCTGTTATGGAGCGTGGTTTTGTTCCGTCTGATCTGTCCTTTTTCCATATCGAGCAGTTTTAGTCTGCTGCGGTTTGATACGGAAATGATCTCCCAGGAAAACATTATGAGATGGAGCGGCGGGGAGAATGAAAACGGCTGGGGAAATACCGGAGAGGATGACATGCAGGAACAGCATGGGGCGGATGAAATACAACAGCAGAGGATGCTGTCTACAGGCAGTGAACGCACAAAGACTGCGTTTTGGATACAGAGGGTGATAACCGCGGCGGCCTGGGTATGGTTTGGAGGAATGCTCCTTCTGACCGGCGCCGGTATAAGAAAGGCGGTTCGGCTGGCACGGTCTTTAAAAAGAGCCGTTCGAATGGACGATAGATGCTATGAAATGGAAGGAATTGATACGCCGTTTGTGTTTGGCCTGATAAGGCCGCGGATTTATTTACCGGTACATTTGACGGAGAAGGATAAACGGTATGTCCTGGAACATGAAGGTGTTCATATTGCAAGAAAAGATCATCTGGTAAAAGCGGCCGCATATGGAGCGGTATGTATTCATTGGTTCAATCCGCTTGTGTGGCTGGCGTTTGTACTGATGGAAAGTGACATGGAAATGTCCTGCGACGAAGCAGTCATCAAAAAAATCGGCATGGACAGTAAAAAAGAATATTCATTGGCGCTCTTATCTTTATCCACGGAAAAGAGCGTGTTTAGAGGCAATCCGTTAGCATTCGGCGAAGGAGAAGTAAAGCACCGGATACGGAATATATTGTCTTATCAAAACCGGACGTTTCTGACTGTTGTGGCAGCGGGTGCCGTTTTAGCGGCAGTCGGTGCGGGACTTCTACTGAATCCGGCAAAGAAGAACGGTTCACAGAAGGTAAGCGAAGAAGAACAAGAGAAGATAAGGGCGCTTATAGAAGCATATGCGGATGCCTGCTGTGCCAGAGAAGGAGATGTGATTGCTTCGTTGTATCCGGATGAAGTGACGGCTTTGGAGAATGAGGAAAATATGTTATTGGAAAAGACCGGGGACGGTTATTCTTATGGATTTTCCAGTCCCTGGCCGGATTCTTACCGATACGAAATCATATGGGGAGAGGCAGAGGCGGATATCCGTTATTATGCATATACTTCCGATCCGCATGTCAGCGTGTGGCAAATGCGGCTAAACTATGCGGAAGACGAAGGAGAATATCGGATTCGTGAGTGCGCTGTGGAGTTTTTGGACAGTATTTCATCCGTGGAAGAATTTGAAAGAGCCTATTGGATAAACGAAGAATATCAATTCGTCGATTATGTACAGAGCGGTTTCGTTGAGGCAATTAATTCTCAGAGGAATGAAGGGACTTCTTCAACAGATAACACCGTATATGAGACCCCGGAGCATGCGGCTGAATATATATTGAATCTGTCGGGCGGGGAAGGCAGGGTTGAAGCGAACTATTCTTATCAGGCTATGGTGCGTTACCGGTTTGCGGACGGCAACGAAGTGATGATACCCATGTATGACGCCAATTATGATACAGAGAGTCAGTCTTTTGCAGGCGATCCTCTCTGGATTGTTGATACAGATGTCTGGAATGCCGGGGCGCCGTAACATGATAAACGAAGCATGGAATTCTTATGCTGGTATTGTATTGGTAACATTTACATGGTTGACACGTGTATACCTATATGGTATATTTGGTATACGAAAGTATACCTTACATAAATGAAACGGCGCTATTTTGCAATCGTATTGTGTAAGTTTATACCAGACTGTATTTTCAGGCTGTATGGAAGGGAGCATGGATTGTATGACCAATGTAAATTTATCCGATGGGGAATGGAAGATCATGAATATATTGTGGGAGAGGGAGTGTGCTACCATAACGGAACTGACTGCTGCGCTGCAGGAAGATACCGGCTGGGATAAACATATCGTGATAACAATGCTGAACAGAATGGAGAAAAAGGGGGCTGTTGCTTTCCGGATCAAGGGGCGGGCCAAACAGTTTTATCCGCTGCTGTTAAAAAGCGAGGTTTCCATTCGGGAAACGAAAGGATTTCTGGATAAAGTATACAGAGGGAGCATCGGTATGATGGTCAATGCCATGGTGGAGGATAAGGCGCTTACCAGGGAAGATATCGAAGAGCTGTACAGGATCCTGGAACAGGCAGAAACAACAGGGGAGGAATGTAAATGAAAGAGACGGTCATAGCAGTTTCCGTATTGATCCTAGGGGTTATGCTTCTGCGCAGATTGTGCAAGGGAAGAATCAGCGCCGGCATACAGTATATGCTCTGGCTTATTGTGGCGGTCAGACTGATCATGCCCGGTATCGCTTTGATTTTCCCGGATGTTGTGCCGGAAAGCAGCTTCAGCATCATGAATGCGGTGAATAAAATGGAGAGGGCGGCACAGGACTATATTTATGATGGGGAAGTCCCCGGGCAGATCGAAGTCCCCGCCGGCAATCTGCCCTTTATCACAACAACTTCTGCAGATGGTCCTACGGCGGTATTTTATGCAGGACGTATCACATGGACTTGGGGAGATATTTTCAGAGCTATTTGGTATATCGGCATGGCGGCATCATGTTTGTGGATCGTTCTGGTAAATATCCGGTTTGCAGAATGTCTTCGTAAAAGTCGTAAAAGATATGAAAAAGAAGATTTCAGGCTGCCGGTTTACCTGACAAAAGAGATTTCTTCGCCCTGTCTGTACGGAGCTTTCTTTAGACAGGCGGTATATATACCGGAGGATATGATAGAGGATGAGGAAAAAGTCCGCCATATTCTGACGCATGAATATTGCCATTATAAGCACAGGGATGTTTTCTGGTCAGTGCTTCGCTGCGCTTTGACGGCTGTTTACTGGTTTCATCCGCTCGTGTGGATGGCTGCAGTCCTATCAAAGCAGGATTGCGAACTTGCCTGTGACGAAGCGGCGATTAAAATGCTTGGGGAAGAAGAGAGGATCGCTTACGGGAAGACATTGCTCGTTCTGATCAGCAGGAAAACCAAGGCCTCCGATCTCATATGTGCGGCGACGACCATGACTGCCGGCTCGGAAGGGATGAAGGAGCGGATCTGCAGGATCGCCAACAAACCCCGCAGACTGGCAGCGGTGCTTCTTTTGACGATAGCAGCAGCAGTAATGATGATCACATCTACTTTTACAAAGTCCAAAGAGTATCCGGACGGTGTTTATGTTCTGGAAGGAGAGAGTGCAAAGACTGTGACGACAGAATGCTTTCAGGTAACCTTTCCGGACGATCTGGTACAGAAAGTATATTTCGGCGGAGCAAACGGCACGGATATTATTGTATATCATAAGGATTCCGACAGAGAGATAGGACGCTTTAGCATGATGTTCTGGGAAGAGGCGGTAGAAATCGCGAAAGAACGTGATGTGGTAATGATCGGAGAGTATGGTTCCAATGGAGCGCTCGTTACAGCCATGCACGGTTATGAGGGTTATCCGGAAGAAGATGTGCAGGGGATAAGCGGCGTACTGGGGGCGGACAGCGCGGGAGAAATAAGCGGTGTGCCGGGGACGGATAGTAACACCGGAGAAACGACTTATCTATATGAAGATATCGCTTCCGAAGAATGGCCGTCGGATGAGCCGGCAGAGAATGCCGCAGAGACACCCGAACTTATTCCGATACCGGAAGAAAAGCAGGATTATCTTGCAAATGAACAGATTCTCATGCCGGACAGGGCGGATGGGCAGACACATTCATTTACGCCTTCCGATGCAGAAAGCGGGGAAGAAGACGGTCTGGGCATTACTTACCACGATTATGAGGAAGAAAGCGTGGATGAGGAAGATAACCGTGTATACCTCCCGGATGAGAAAATAACGACAACACATATTTCTTTAAACCCGGAAGCACCCTGTTATTTATATATTCCGGCTGATAATACGGATGCTGCGCCTGATATGCAGGCCGAGATCTCAAAAGTCAGTCAGGAATTGGCAGAATTAACGGATTCCGTCAGAGTTTTATTTTTAAGCAGAGAATCCGTGCAGGAAGCGTTGCAGACTTTGGTGGAAAACAGGACTCCTTACGTAGGGGATGCAAGCCGGACGTCCCGAATTGCCGGCGTACTGCCGGGAGCTTCCGGGTTGAGTTATCAGTATGTGGAGCTTGAGACGGCTACACAGCCGTATGCCGTGACGATTTACTATAAGCTGGAAGAGGATAACCCGGCCCAGACTGACCCGGATACCCTCTTTTTGGAGGCGGCGCTCATGTTTGCATCGATTGAGAATCTGGAAGAATGTAATATACAGATCAGTGATATAGAGGATAGAACGGATCGTTCCCCATATGAAGAATCGGGTTATGAAAAGATCACGTATGAGCGCAGTCATATGGAAGCGTTGTTTGGTTCTCTTTATCCCTGTTCCGAAACGGAAGAGGCGATTACGGAGCTGTATAATAGAATTTTGATTTATCTGGATGAAAAAAATTAAGAAAATTTCCAGCCGTCCCTCTCGGACGGCTGTTTTATGATCAAAAACATAGCCGGCGAAATAATATAATGATATATTGCACTTACTCCTTCCCGAGTATATAATTTATTTCTGTAAAAATGATCTGTTGGATCTATTTTTATTATCTTACAGTATTTTTTTACATAAAAGGGCAATGTCAAAGGTTTTTGACAGGCAAAAAAGCTTTATCGGAAGCCTGTTTTTCAAAGAAAATCCTAATGTCAAAGACTTTTGACAGACAAATAAAATATAATCTTATAAAATAAAGGAGAAGATTCAAAATGGATATTGGATTACGAATCAAAAAATTTAGAGAACAGCAAAAGATCTCTCAAGAAGAACTGGCTCTCCAAATATTTGTTTCAAGACAAACAATTTCAAACTGGGAAACAAATAAAAGTTGTCCTGATGTTAAAAGTTTAATCTTACTATCTAATATCTTCAATGTATCTTTAGATAATTTTATAAAAGAAGAGATAAAGGAGATGAGGGAAATTGTCGAAAAAGACACAATTAAAAAGTTTAATGTGATGAGTTATATTTTCCTGGCTGAATTGATTACTTTAGCAATAAGTGCTTATCCTTTATTCAGTATGGATGGGCAGACAGGAGTTCTTATTTGGCTGTGCTTATTTGCTGTAACATTTTATACAACAAGTAAGATTGAAAAGTTTAAAAAGAATCATGACATTCAAACTTATAAAGAAATTCTGGCATTTATTGATGGAAAACAATTAACTCACGATGAAACACAACAGGAAATAGGAAAAAGAAATTATCAAAAAATATTATACGCACTTTTAGCAGGTGTAATTGTACTTGTTGTATGTCTGGCTGAAATCTTTATCTGCCGGTACTTATTTCATTAAAAGGAGCTTCCTGTATAATTCAAGTATAGGGAATTCCAAGAAAGAAGGTTGAG
>CAJTUZ010000043.1:10431-13035 GCA_910579735.1 uncultured Lachnospiraceae bacterium | reverse complement strand
CCGAACGGTTCAGCAGATTCTCCACAAATACCTGGGTACGAACGTCCAGCGCCTTTAAATCCGACTTTTCGCAATACCAGTTCTATGCTTGCCGTATCTCCCTCAAAACACTTTGTAAGGAAATCATCATCAAGCAGGCGAAAACCTCTTTCACTTATTGAATAGCCTCCTGCTGATTTTTTAATTTGACAATCTTTGAATCATTTTAAGTATCCGCCCCGCGCTGCACCGTATCATTTCTTCCGATAATTTTCCTTGTTCATAGGCCTCACGGATATTTGCAGCATCTTTCTGATTTCCGGGCATAATGATATCATTCCCAGCAGCAACGCATTGCCATGGCACACTTCCATTTTCTGGAACAGTTGTATTCCAATCAGACATAATTACGCCTTCAAATCCCCATTCTTCACGTGCAATTATCGTACAAAGCTCTCTACTATTAGCCGCATGAACACCATTGATTAAATTATAAGAAGACATCATAGCAATCGGCTTACTTTTCTTTACTGCAATTTCAAATCCACGCAGATAAATCTCTCTGAGAGCCCTCTCAGAAACACAAACATCCACCCCCATTCTATTATCCTCCTGATTATTGCAGACAAAATGTTTGATTGTTACACCACATCCTCTGTGACTCTGTACCCCATCCGTCACAGATGCCGCCATGATCCCTGACAGAAAAGGATCTTCCGAATAATATTCAAAATTACGTCCGCATAATGGATTCCTGTGAATGTTCATACCGGGCGCTAACCACAGATCAACATGGAATTCTTCCATCTCTACGGCAACAGCCTCTCCAAATTCCCGCATCAAACCTGTGTCCCATGACTGCGCCAATGCTGTTCCTACCGGAAATGCAGTACAATATTGATAATAAGTATCTGCATTTTCATGATGTTTTGTTTCTTCCAAAAAACCATTCTCTAAAGCTCCTAAGACGCCGACGCCATATACGGAATTCGTATCACAATCTACTTCATAGCTCTGCCTTAAACGAAGCCCTGCCGGACCATCCGCCATAATCAAAGAACGTATGCCATACTTTTCTTCCAGTGTTTCTGTTGTTTCTCCGGCAGAACCAGGCACTCGAATTCCGGCCGATCCAAGAGTGCTGGCGCCCTGAGTAATATTTCCATACAAGAGTGGTATCAGTTCTGTAACAGGCTGTTCTTTTGCAAAAGTTATCTGATATGTACTATTCTTTTCTTCCTGCGGTATAAATGAAGAAATCGGAATCTTTTGTTCCTCTGTCTTCTTAAGCCATTCCCCAGCTCTATTCTTGGCAAATTTAGCTATGCCAAGTTCTTCAACAGATTCTTTTGGGGAACAGACTCCCTTTGTATGTTCCAATATCGTCTGCTGATGAACAGTAAACAATTCTGCAAGCTGCAACGATGCGGAATGATTCCCAATCCATATACCATATGTTCCGGCTTCCATGAACCATGCATGCAGCTGTTCCGAATAACTGGCAAGATTTGACTGGTCTATAGATATCACAAGTTTTTGTTTTTCCTGCGGCTTTAAAGTGTTTGTCTTTGCAAACCCAACTAACCTTTGATATTCTTTTGCACAAATTGTCTGCGGTAATGTCACATATACTTGTACGACTTCCCGTCCGGAATATGATTTTCCAGTATTTGTCACAGAAACCATGATATCCATGCCTCTAGCCGTTCTCTGAAGCCCTTCATATCTTATAGAAAAATCCGTATAGGACAGGCCATAACCAAATGGAAACAATGGCTGTATACCGAAGCTGTCAAAATACCGATATCCAACATAAATTCCTTCCCTGTATTTCTCCGTTTCTAAATTTCCATTCAAATAACCAAAACTGTCTGCCGAAGGATAATCTTCATAATGCTTTGCCCAAGTGGCAGTCAATCTGCCTCCTGGCGCCGCACGGCCAAACAAAACATCCGCAACTGCATGGCCTCCCTCTTGCCCGGGAAGGGAAATATTTAAAACCGCTTTAATATTTCCGGCTTCTTGTAAAACATCGGTTAGCTCTATCGGCGATCCGACATTTAAGAGTAGTATAATCGGTATATCTGTCTGATTCAGGTATAAAATATCTTCCCGCTCTTTTATACTTAGATAATAGTCTCCCTCTATCTTCCGGCGGTCTTTACCCTCTCCCGCAATACGGCTGATCACATATACCGCTGCTGAAGCGTCTCCTAAATCTTTTAACATAATTTTTCGTCCGTCCGGCATGGAAAATGGATTGGCTGAATAAGCGTCAAATGGATTTTCTACATGCCTGGCATCTTCTAAAACTCTTTCCTTCCATGCAGTTCTGGCCGCTTCGTAACGATTCTTATAATCCGCAATCCAGTCTTCGCTTGTAATCACTGCGCCTGCCGTCTTTAAACCTCTATATATTGATATACTCTCTCGATTATTAACATCGCCTGAACCGATTCCTCCCTTAACCGTACAGACAGCGCCTCCGCCAAACAATGCAATGGACATTGGAACCCCAAGCGGAAGCAAATTTTCATTTTTTAATAAAACCATACCTTCGGCTGACGCTTTTCTTGCTAATCTTGCATGTTCAAGCTCCCGTTTGGAAAGCTTTGTTTTCAGTGT
>CAJTUZ010000043.1:3961-10331 GCA_910579735.1 uncultured Lachnospiraceae bacterium | reverse complement strand
AAAGTAATATAAAAAGAAAGACTGCCACAGCCAGCTTTTTGTAATTCAAAAGGCTTACATATAGCAGTCGTTTTTAAACCTGTTTTATTACTCCTTTACACCGCCAAGTGTAACACCTGCAATGATAAACTTGGAAAGACACAGGTATACGATAATAATCGGCACAATTGCCACCAGAATCATTGTATAGATCTTACCCATATCAAAGTTCATATAATCGGCGCCCCGAAGTGTCGCGATCAGAATCGGAACGGTCATCTTGTCTTTCGATTGAATAACCAGAGCCGGAACGAAGTAATTATTCCAACATCCTACAAAACTGAAAATCGCTTGCACCGCAATCGCCGGTTTCATAATCGGAAGTACAATCTGGTTAAAAGTCCTGAATTCTCCGCAGCCGTCAATTCTTGACGCTTCCACAAGTGACAGCGGAAGTGACGACTGTAGATAACTGTACATAAAATAGAACACAGCCGGAGACGCAATCGAAGGCAGGATCAATGGGAGCAGAGAGTCATACATTCCCATATTCGTGATCAACCGCAGGAATCCCATTGCAGTCACCTGTGTAGGCATTACAAGAATCGCCATAATAAATGTAAATGCAACCTTCTTTAGTTTAAAGTTATACGCATACAGACCATACGCCGTTAATGCTGAAAAATATGTACAAATTGCCGCAGAGCAGCCAGAAACGATCAGACTGTTTAAGATACCCCTCAACATCGGAAAGGTTCCGTCATTGGCGACATTAGATAGATTTTTTAACAAATAGTTTCCCGGCAATGCGGAAAAACCTTTCTGCAGGTCTGCATGCGACCGTGTCGCGTTGATGAACAGGATATAGAAGAAAAACAAACACATGAATGACAGGATAATCAGTACAATATGCGCTACTATACTCCGTAAATGACTTGGTTGTTTTGATTTCATAAATCTATCCCCTCCTTTGCTGTTTTTTCGCTTTTTTCGCTGCTGCCTTCGAACCGTCCGGGTCATCATTATTCGTCATCCGATATACAAAGAAGCACAGAATACCGCTGACAATAAACAGATAGACAGACAACGCACCTGCCATACCATAATTTCTGCTCTTCAAATGGCTGTTCAGGAACATGATCAAAGTCATGGAGGTACGGTCCGGAGTACCCTGTCCATTCGTCAGGATCTGCGGCACATCAAACATCTGCAGGCCGCCAATGATCGCTGTGATCAGCGTATATGCAAGAATCGGCCGTATCTGCGGCAGCGTAATGTAGAAGAACCGCTGGAAACTGTTGCATCCGTCCAGTTCAGACGCCTCAAATACATCAGGACTGATTCCCATAATTGCAGCCATCAACATAATCGTCGAATTTCCAAACCACATCAGGAAATTCATAAACCCAACCAATGATCTTGTTCCCATCGCAGAACCCAGGAAATCAATGGGCTGACTGGTAAGCCCTATGGACATAAGAATAGAATTAACCGGTCCGTTCGTAGAGAACATCGTAAAAAATAACATCGCAAATGCAGACGCCATGATCAGGTTCGGCAGATAGATAACAACCTTAAAAAACTGTGTCCCGTGAATCTTTAACCTTGCATCTACGAACCACTCCGCAAGTACCAACGCGATCACAATCTGCGGAATAAATCCTATAATCCATAAAATCAGAGTATTCGCTGCATATTTCAGCATATCCGAACCCAGAAGGCTGATATAATTTTCCATTCCGACAAAATTCGGTCCGATCTCTTTAATTCCTGAACGGTAATATTCAAAAAAACTATACCGGATGGTATCCACCAAAGGAATAAAGGAAAAAATGAAGAAACTTACAAAAAATGGAAGAATAAAAATATATCCCCATTTTGAATAGTCAACTTTTTTATGTTTTGATTTCATAAACTATCATTCCTTTCTGCTCCATATGACGCAGGGCAATCAATGCCCCGCAGTCATTTTATCTATTCCGGCCATTGAATCTCGGTAATATCAGGATAACGCTCTATGATCGCCGTCTCAAAATTCTTTTTCGCCTTATCATAGTCAACCTTCCCCTGCAGGTAATCGCTGAACGAATTCTGGATTAATTCCACACATCCCTGATCATATGCGGAAAGCGGAGCAATCTCAATATTTTCTGCAACCGGTACAAAGTATTCAAATGCATTCTGCCCTCCAAGGAATTCTGAAGCGAAAGAATCATCTTCTGCCGCTTCTTTCATACCGCTTGTTGTATTCGTGAAATCCGAATAGTCTTTTGAAATTTTCAGCAGATTATCTTTGTCTACCGTTACCGCAAGAATAATGTCTTTTACGTGCTCCGGATTATCTGTACCCGTACATGCATGTACATAAGAACCGCCCCAGTTATATTCCTGCGGAGGATTGGTAACAGCCCATACGCCGTCTTCACCGTCCCAGTTTGGATTCAAAGTAAAATCAATTCCCCATGCCGGGAACAGGAATGCGAATACTTTGGAAGCAGAACTCATCGCTTTATTCCAGTCATCGTTCCACTGGCCTTTTACATTCTTATCCAGATAACCTGCATCCAGCCACTCTTTCGAACTATTTACCCAATCCATGATTTTCTGGTCAACTTTAATCGTCGTTTCACCAGGACTTACCCATGATTCTTCAATGCTGTTGCCATACAGACGGAATGTATCTGCATAGGAAGCAAATGTATAATATCCTTTTGCTTTTAGCTCTTCTGCCGTTGCTTTTATAGTATCCCAGTCTTTTACTTTCTGACCGATTTCTTCCGGATCATCTGTTCCAAATACTTCTTTGGCGATATCACGGCGATATACTAACAGTCCCGGACAGCACTGCCATGTAGAGCCCCTCTGAACGCCATCTACATCAGAAGCTGTAACTTTCGTAAAATCATACTGATCTGCCAGATCCCTATCAGGGTCAATTCCAAGATCCTTAAGCGGTATAGCCGCATCCGCATCTGCATCCGTATATTTATTGACATAATCCGTCTCTGACAAGAAGATATCGACCTTGTCATCGGCTGAGGCGTCTGCCTGCTGCATCAGCGCCTCGTCAAGCTTTTGCTGATAGACGCCATCCTGATTGGGATTGATAATCCAGTGAATCTCCGTACCGTCGTTTAAAACAGTTACCGTGCCGTCCTTAGAAGTTTCCTTTACTTCCGGATAAACTGCCTCCACACGTTCACGAAATTCGTCATTCCAGCTATAAATATTAATAACCTTTCCTTCCTCGCCACTTGACGCACCGGCGCTTGACGAACCGCCGCTTGACGAACCGCCGCTTGACGAACCGCCGTTTCCAGAATCAGAACCAGACGACTTCCCGCAGCCTGCTGCCAGACTTGCTGCCATCGCCGCAATTAACATGATACTGACTACTCTCTTTTTCATTGATAAAACCCTCCTTTTATATTTGTGAAGCATTAGCTTCACGTTTATTGATGGATGGATTATAATATATAATTTTTTTCAGTTATATTAGAGTTCTTACCAAAATATCAGATTCATGACACATTTTAAATTTTCAGCGAAACAATGGGGACTGCCTCGCTTATTTTAGGTCATGAATCTGATATTTTTCACATGTTTTTTATTTTTTTCATATGCGATTTCCTCTATGATGTTCTTTATCTAAATATATAAATGAAAGGAGTATAAAGATTGGAGCATTTAAAATTTATCGATGAGCATGGCAGCTTTTCAATAAGGCAACCGGAAAATACAAGTTATTTATACTTTCCCCTGGCATCGGAAATGGGGCTGAAGAGCGCCGTAACGCCAAATCTTGGGGGCGATGCCAAGATTGATCAGGAAACCTTCCTTTTAGAACCAGTAAGTTCTGAAAACTTACATAATAATCGTTCCACCCGTAACTTTTGGCTGTTAAAAGACGGCGCAGATGCATATTCAGCTGCTGGAGCGTCCGCCAAGCAGGAAAGCGTCAAATTTACTGCAATGCAGGATGAAAGTGAACTGAAAGCAGGATTTATGTGGCAAACACTGACAAGATTGTCCAAAGTCCACCAATTAAAGTCTACGATTACCTCTTTTATTCCAAAAGATTACAATGTAGAAATCATGTATGTAACCGTGCAGAATCAATCGGAAGTTACGCAGGAATTAACTCCTTATGCCGCGATTCCGATCTATGGGCGCAGTGCAGACAACATCCGCGACCACAGGAATGTCACATCCATGCTGCACAGGATTGATACGAATAAAAACGGAGTCCTTATCTGCCCCACCATGTCCTTTGATGAAAAAGGGCACCGTCCCAATAAACATATTTATTATGTTATGGGGTGTATGGGTAATGGAAATGCACCGAAGAGTTTCTATCCCACTGTCGAAGATTTCGTCGGCGAAGGGGGAACCTTTACGCATCCCCGCGCCATATATGAAAAACACCCTGGGGTTACAGCGCCCGGGCATGCGGCCGGAAAGGAAGCAATGGGCGCCTTCCGCTTTGAAACCGTCTCTCTTGCGCCTGGGGAAAAAGCAGATTATATTCTTCTTATTGGCGTGGAAGACAATGAAAAAAAGATTCTTGACCTGTTTGAGAAATATAATACCGACGGCAAAGTACAAAAGGCTTTTTCGGATACAAAATCTTACTGGCAAAATAAAGTAAACGTGAAGTTCCATACGAAGGAAGCGGATTTTGACCATCTAATGAAATGGATCTGCTTTCAGCCGTTCCTCCGCCGATTATTCGGCTGTTCTTTCCTTCCGCATCATGACTACGGACGAGGCGGCCGTGGATGGAGAGATCTGTGGCAGGATTGTCTTTCTTTGCTGCTGATAGAACCTGAAAGCGTCAGTCATATGATTGCCATGAATTATGGGGGCGTCCGCATTGATGGAACCAACGCAACAATTATCGGAAATGGAGATGGTAATTTCCTTGCAGATCGAAATGGAATCTCCAGGGTATGGATGGATCATGCACTTTGGCCGTTAATGACGACAAAACTTTATATAGACCAAACAGGAGACGCCCAAATACTAAATAAATCTATTTCCTATTTTAAAGACGCTCAGACTATGCGCGGAACTGAGGTTGATGTTCTGTGGAATTCAGAACAGGGAGACAAACAACGTACTGCCCAAAATGACATCTATACCGGAAGTATTTTAGAGCATCTTCTCATCCAGCAGCTGACTGCATTTTATGAAGTAGGAGACCATAACATCTACAGACTCCGCGGAGCCGATTGGAACGATGCACTGGATATGGCGTCAGAACACGGCGAAAGCGTTGCTTTTACCTGTGCCTATGCCGGTAACCTGTTGAATCTTGCGTCAATGATCCGTCTATTGGACAGCCATTCCTCCACGCATACGGTAGAATTGTTGGAAGAAATAAAGATTTTATTGGAAAACGATGTAAATGTCTTTGACGATATCGGAAAAAAGCACAAAATAATAGCCGACTACATGGGTTGCTGCAGACATACCGTCAGCGGTAAACGTATCAGCATCTCACTCTCGGCTCTTGCTGTAAATCTGATTCAAAAAGCGAACTGGCTCATGGAGCGTCTGAGATCCCAGGAATGGATTGACGGTCCGGGTGAAGAAGGATGGTTTAACAGCTATTATGATAACCATGGCCGCGCCGTTGAAGGGGTGTTCAAAGACCATGTGCGTATGATGCTGACCGGACAAGTTTTTGCTATTATGAGCGGAACCGCGGAAGACAGCCAGATTGAAAAGATTACAAGAAGCGCCGATCGCTATCTTTATCAAAAAGAAATCGGCGGTTACCGCCTGAATACCGATTTCCATGAACTGAAATTTGATATGGGGCGTATGTTTGGATTTGCATATGGCGAAAAAGAAAACGGAGCGGTATTCTCCCATATGGCGGTTATGTATGCCAACGCCCTGTATCACAGAGGATTTGTAAAAGAAGGATGGAAAGCGCTTAAGACACTTGCCGATACAGCCCTGGATTTTAATACCAGCCATATCTATCCAGGGATTCCGGAATATTTCCGTTCTGACGGACGGGGAATGTACCAGTATCTGACAGGCGCCGCAAGCTGGTTTATGCTGACGATGATTACAGAAGTCTTCGGTGTCCGGGGCGAAGCCGGAGACCTTATCCTGTATCCAAAACTTCTGGCCTGCCAGTTTGATGAAAATGCCGCCGCTTCCATTACCATTCCTTTTGCAGGGAAAAATTTTACTATTATTTATAAAAATAAAAACAGCAAAGACTTTGGAGCTTATATTATTGATTCTGCTTCATGTGATGGGAATGAACTTGCAGTAAATGAAGATTCTTTTGTTAGTCTTTCCCGAAATATGCTTACTGCATTATCAGACGGCATGCACACCATCATCATAAATCTGCTGTAAGCTCCTGAAAAGA
>CAJTUZ010000043.1:0-3861 GCA_910579735.1 uncultured Lachnospiraceae bacterium | reverse complement strand
CCCGCTCCCTGGGTAAACTATCTGGGTTCTCCGGAATATGGAGCAATTATTTCCAATAATGCAGGCGGTTACAGTTTTGCAAAGTCAGGCGCAAACGGACGGATTCTGCGTTACATTTTCAACAGCTTTGACCAGCCCGGCAGATATCTTTACATCCGTGATAACGAGTCTAAGGATTACTGGTCTGCCTCCTGGCAGCCGGTGGGCAAAGACCTTAACAATTATGAAAGTAAATGTTATCACGGTATGGGCTATACCAGGATGACCTCCAGTTATGACAGGATCAGCTCGGAAGCCCGCTACTATGTTCCTCTGGGTAAATCCTACGAAGTGTGGGGACTTTCTGTAACAAATGATTCTGCACGTACCAGAAGCCTTACCTTGAGCGGCTATGCCGAATTTACAAATCATAGTAATTATGAGCAGGATCAGGTGAATCTACAGTATTCTCTGTTCATTACAAAAACATTATTTGAAAAGAACCAGATTATTCAGCAGATTCATGGCAATCTGGACGTCCTGCCAGAAGACGAGCAAGTAGATGACAAAAATGTAACAGAACGTTTCTTTGGCCTTGCAGGCGCTCCAATATCCTCCTATTGCGGTGAAAAAGAACATTTCCTTGGCAGATATCACAGCTATAGCAATCCACAGGGAATCCTGTCAGGCAATCTTGGAAATGTAACCAGCTACAACGAAAATTCCTGCGGCGCTCTTTCCTGCAGCGTTACTCTGGCTCCGGGAGAAACGAAAGATATTGCTTTTCTGCTTGGAACAGGCGGCTTTCATGAATCGTCCGCTCTTCTTGACGCTTATATAAATCCGGCAGAAATGATAAATCGGGAATTACTGGAACTGAAAAACTACTGGAATGAAAAATTAAACCGCCTGAAGGTAAATACGCCCAGCCCGGAATTTAACACGATGATAAATACTTGGAATGCTTATAACTGCTTCATGACATTTATCTGGTCCCGTGCCGCTTCCTTCATTTACTGCGGTCTTCGCAATGGCTATGGTTACCGTGACACCGTACAGGATATACAGGGAATCATTCATCTTGCGCCAGAGATGGCAGCAGAGAAGCTCCGTTTCATGCTCTCGGCACAGGTAAGTAACGGCGGCGGACTTCCCCTTGTTAAATTCACACACAATCCAGGACATGAGGATACGCCGGACGACGCTTCCTACAGGCAGGAAACCGGCCACCCTGCCTATCGTGCCGATGACGCGCTGTGGCTTTTTCCAACCGTATACAAATATATTGCCGAGACCGGAAATACGGAATTTCTAAATGAAGTCATACCTTTCGCAGATAAAGGTGAAGCCACTGTTTACGAACATCTGAAACGTGCGGTTACATTCTCATTTGATCACCTTGGTCCCCACGGAATGCCCGCAGGACTTTATGCGGATTGGAATGACTGCCTTCGTCTGGGCGCAAACGGAGAGTCCTCATTCGTTGCGATGCAGTTCTACTACGCAATGACTGTTTTAAAGCAATTTGCCGGGTACATGAAGGATACGGAATATGAAAAATACCTCGAAAAAAGACAGGAAGAGACAGGCGATATAATTCAAAAATTATGCTGGGATCAGGATCGCTTTATTCGCGGATATACAGAAGCCGGAGATCGGATCGGCGCTGCGAAAGACCCGGAAGCTAATCTGTGGCTGAATCCACAGAGCTGGTCTGTCATCAGCGGACTTGCCGCCGCCGATCAGGCCGATACAGCGCTTACAAATGTCTATAAACAATTAAATACGGAATATGGAGCTCTTCTGATGAATCCGCCCTATCATGCCAATGCCTTCGACGGCGCTCTTGCCGTCATATATAATCAGGGAACAAAAGAGAATGCCGGTATCTTCTCGCAATCTCAGGGTTGGCTGATCCTGGCAGAAGCTCTATGCGGACATGGAGAACGTGCTTTTACCTATTTCATAGAAAATGCACCTGCCGCTTGGAATAACCAGGCGGAACTCCGTTGTTTGGAACCTTACTGTTACGGACAATTTACAGAAGGACGTGCCAGCAAACATCACGGACGTTCTCATGTCCACTGGCTAACCGGAACTGCCTCGACCATGATGGTTGGATGTGTGGAGGGGATCCTGGGGCTCCGTCCTGATCTGAATGGTATAACCCTATCTCCGGCTATTCCAAAAAGCTGGACACATTTGGAAATAGAGAAAGATTTTCGCGGAAAACATCTGCATATTCTTATCGAAAATCCGAACAAGCGAGAAACCGGTCACGAAAAGCTTATTCTAAATGGCACAGAACTTGACAGTAATTATATCCCGGCCGATTGCCTTAAGGATAGAAATCATATTCAGATGATCCTCTAACCTATATAAGCGAATACCCAAATAAAGGACGCAGCATTCTGTACACTGCGTCCTCTTATTTATTTTATCTTCTGTTTTTTACATATCTTCTTGTAAATCTGTCTCAGTATCCCATTGGATCGTATGATTTAGATCCCGGTATTTCTTCGGAGTCATGCCGACATATTCCCGAAATTGTTGTATAAAATGGCTCTGTGAAGAAAAAGACAAACGGTTTGCAATATCAATCATTGAATATTCACTGTACTGTAACAGATTTTTTGCCATCTCAATTTTATGTCTGCGTATATAAGCGCTGACCGAATCACCAGTTTCTTTCTTGAACAATCGAGACAGATAGCTAGCAGATACTCCAAGCTCATCTGCTAAATCTTCAATCGTAATACGTTCTTTTATATGAGAATAAATATATTCCTTGCAAACACTGATATGTTTGGAATTCGTATCACTATGGCATATCTTACACATCTTCTCCGTATAATCCAAAACCATAGCGTCATGAAGGTTCCGTACCCCTTGTACCGTGTGTATGTCATCCAGTCTCTGGATATAAAAATCACTCATTCTGAAAGCCTGTTCTAATTCCATGCCTTTTTGTTTGCATAGACGGGTAATCATCGCTGTTGTAATAACAAAATGATATTTTAAATTCGTAACCGGATTCCTCGATAACACGCCGACTCCGTCGCTGTCCAGAAACCTTTCTTGCTCACAGTTCTTCCTGACTGCTTCCATGTCGCCGTTGGTTACTGCCTGATAGAATAAAAATTCTTCTGTTGGTTGTCTGTGCTCTACTTCATCGATATCATCTTCCGCTTCCAAGAGAAGCCATTCATCCTGATATCCCATAGTATTATCCCCTTTCGTATCATTTCTTTCTGATAATCCGAAAAGATTTTATCGAATCTGCGTCTAATTCTTCCTATGATTAAAAATCTTACGAATAATTATAACTATAAAATTCTCATTGAACAATTATAATTTTTCCTCATCATACTTTACCTGAAAAGATTATAGAATATTTTTATTCTTTATTATATTACATGAATGAAAAAAATATCAAATTCATGATATTTTTTCATTTACAAACAGACAACAGATTGCGTTCAGCACAGCGAGAATCATAGATTCTTCAGAATTGATTTTTACCGCCAAGAAATAGAACGCACATCTCTAAAATAGTCGGAACACATATCGAAAGTTCTCCACATCGGCTATGTAAGGAAAAAGAGGAAACAAAAGGGATAAGCCCTCTGCTTTCTGAGGTATTCGCCATTTTACCAATGAACTCATTGTAAGTCTTACACCCTTGTGCTAAATCAGAAAAATCAACAACTGTCAATTCAGCAAATTACGGCTCAAACAACTTTGTTCTGAATTTTTTCAGTATCTCGGTATTTCCTTTTATTTTCATCGACAACAATCACACATTTTTCATTCTCTACATTCATTTCCACTTTCCTCTTTTCCTAAATTTTAATTTACTTTCCGATAGAAACAAGCCGATTA
>CAJTUZ010000042.1 GCA_910579735.1 uncultured Lachnospiraceae bacterium | reverse complement strand
TTTTTATGGCAAGTCAGGTAATGAGAATTACATTAAAAGCTTATGATCATCAGTTAGTTGATGCATCTGCCAAAAAAATTATCGAAACAGTTAAAAAGAACGGATCTCAGGTAAGCGGACCGGTGCCCCTTCCTACGAAAAAGGAAGTAGTAACGATTCTTAGAGCGGTTCACAAGTACAAAGATTCCAGAGAGCAGTTTGAGCAGAGAACTCATAAGAGACTCATCGATATCATTGCTCCGACACCGAAAACTGTAGATGCGCTGCAGAGACTGGAAATGCCGGCCGGCGTATATATCGATATCAAAATGAAGAACAAATAAGACCCCTACTAGTATGGTTCCCCGGAACCCGCTGTAGAATAAAGGAGGTAAAACAATGAAAAAGGCTATTTTAGCAACAAAGGTCGGAATGACCCAGATTTTTAATGAAGACGGCACTTTAACACCTGTTACCGTACTTCAGGCAGGACCGTGTGCGGTAACCCAGATCAAAACAGTTGAGAACGACGGGTACAGCGCTGTACAGGTCGGATATGTAGACAAGAAAGAAAAGATTGTCAACAAAGACAAAAACGGCAAAAAAGAAGTAATTCACAGACATGGTGTGAACAAAGCAGAGAAAGGCCATTTTGATAAAGCCGGCGTTTCCTGCAAGCGATTTGTCAGAGAGTTTAAGTTGGAAAATGCGCAGGAGTATACAGTCGGAAGCGAAATCAAAGCCGATATTTTTGAAGCGGGCGACAGAGTGGATGCAACGGCAGTTTCCAAAGGTAAAGGATTCCAGGGTGCGATCAAGAGACATGGTCAGCACAGAGGCCCTATGACTCATGGTTCCAAATTCCATCGCCATCAGGGTTCCAACGGCGCCTGTTCTTCTCCGAGCCGTGTGTTCAAAGGAAAAGGCATGCCGGGACATATGGGATGTGTAAAGGTAACAGTACAGAACCTTACAGTAGTAAAAGTTGATGCGGAAAAGAATCTGATCCTTGTAAAAGGCGCTGTACCGGGACCGAAGAAAGCCTTAGTAACCATTAAAGAAACAACTAAGGTCGATGCGAAATAGTGACATGAGTCACAGATGAAAGGAGGACCATTCAGATGGCAAACGTATCTGTTTATAATATGGAAGGCAAAGAAGTCGGCAAGATGGACTTAAATGATGCGGTGTTTGGTGTAGAAGTGAATGAACACCTTGTACACATGGCAGTTGTCCAGTATCTTGCAAATAAACGTCAGGGAACACAGAAAGCCAAAACGCGTTCAGAAGTTTCCGGCGGTGGTAGAAAACCTTGGAGACAGAAAGGAACCGGTCATGCGAGACAGGGTTCTATCAGAGCTCCTCAGTGGAAAGGCGGCGGCGTTGTATTCGCTCCGGTTCCGAGAGATTATTCATTCAAGATCAATAAGAAAGAAAAAAGAGCCGCATTAAAATCGGCATTAACAAGCAGAGTGCAGGAAAACAAACTGATCGTTGTTGATGAGTTGAAATTTGACGAGATCAAGACAAAGAATTTTAAGTCAGTTATGAATAACCTGAAAGTTGACAAAGCACTGGTTGTTTTAGGTGAGAAAAATGAGAATGCGGTACTTTCCGCAAGAAACCTTCCCAAGATCAATACGGCATACGCTGATTCAATCAACGTATACGAGATCCTGAAAGGCGGCACACTTGTTCTTACCAAGGACGCGGTAGCAAAGATCGAGGAGGTGTATGCATAATGGCAGCAATCCAATATTATGACGTAATCCTCAAACCGGTTATTACAGAGAAGAGTATGGCAGGTATGAGTGACAAGAAATATACTTTCCTGGTTCATCCGGAAGCTAACAAGACAATGATCAAAGAAGCCGTAGAGAAGATGTTCGAAGGCGCGAAGGTAGCCAAAGTCAATACGATGAATCTTGACGGTAAGACCAAAAGAAGAGGCATGGTATACGGCAAGACCGCAAAGACCAAAAAGGCGGTTGTACAGTTGACCGAGGACAGTAAGGATATTGAAATCTTTACAGGACTATGATAAGCCGAAGAGAATTTTTAAGGCTTCGGCTGACAGAATCGCATTGCGATTTTGTCGGGGTATCGGAAGAGGTAACATGGAGATACCAGGAGTTTTTTAAGAGAACATCCGGATGGATGTTGGGATAATGTATGCGGCATAGGAGAGTAACAACGAAAGAATGAAAAATGTGCTGCGCGAAAATCATTGAGGAAAAGGAGATAAGATCATGGGAATTAAGACTTATAACCCATATACACCTTCAAGGCGTAATATGACCGGTTCTGATTTCGCTGAGATTACCAAGACAACACCTGAAAAGTCACTTTGTACTTCTCTTAAGAAGAATGCAGGACGTAATAATCAGGGCAAGATCACAGTCAGACATCAGGGCGGCGGAAGCAGAAGATTATATAGAAACGTTGATTTTAAGAGAAATAAAGATGGTATTGCAGCAAAGGTGATCGGTATCGAATACGATCCGAACAGAACTGCCAATATTGCACTGATCTGTTATGAAGATGGATTAAAATCCTATATTCTGGCACCGGAAGGCCTGACAGTCGGCATGAAAGTTATGAATGGTCCGGAAGCAGAAGTAAGAATCGGAAACTGCCTGCCGTTATCCGAGATTCCGGTAGGTACAGTGATCCATAATATTGAACTGTATCCGGGTAAAGGCGGACAGCTTGTTCGTTCCGCAGGCAACGGCGCACAGTTAATGGCTAAAGAAGGTAAGTATGCAACACTGAGACTTCCCTCCGGCGAAATGAGAATGGTTCCGCTTGTATGCCGTGCAACGATCGGGAATGTCGGCAATGTAGACCACAACCTGATCAAGATCGGTAAAGCAGGACGTAAACGTCATATGGGTATCCGTCCGACAGTCCGTGGTTCTGTTATGAACCCCAACGACCATCCGCATGGCGGTGGTGAAGGACGCGCACCGATTGGACGCCCGGGCCCGTGTACACCGTGGGGCAAACCTGCACTCGGCCTGAAGACGCGTAAGAAGAAAAAAGCGTCCAATAAGCTGATTGTAAGAAGAAGAGACGGCAGAGCCATTAAATAATAGGCTAGGCTAAAAAGATTTTCGTAAGAGACGAAAAAACCGTCTCTAAGAAAATCTAAGTTTTAGCCGAAAGAATCGCTTTGCGATTCTTTCAGAGTAATAGAAGCCATACAAATTATTAGGAGGAGAAATCATGGCAAGATCACTGAAAAAAGGACCATTTGCAGATGCAAGTTTATTGAAAAAAGTAGATGCTATGAATGAATCAGGACAGAAACAGGTTATTAAGACCTGGTCCCGTCGTTCTACTATTTTCCCGTCTTTTGTCGGACATACTTTTGCTGTTCATGACGGAAGAAAACATGTGCCTGTATATGTTACGGAAGATATGGTTGGACACAAACTCGGTGAGTTTGTTGCAACCAGAACTTATAGAGGACATGATAAGGACGAAAGAAAGTCCAAAGTTCGCTAAATTGAAAGGAGGTTTTATCTATGGCTAAAGGACATAGATCCCAGATAAAAAGAGAAAGAAATGCGAACAAAGATACAAGACCTTCAGCAAAATTATCTTATGCAAGAGTGTCTGTACAGAAAGCGTGTTTCGTATTGGATGCCATAAGAGGCAAGGATGTAACTACAGCATTGGCGATTCTGGAATATAATCCCAGATACGCGTCCGGTATTATTAAGAAGTTATTGGAGTCCGCTGTTGCAAATGCGGAAAACAACAACGGAATGAATGCGGAAAACCTTTATATTGCAGAGTGTTATGCAAATAAGGGGCCTACCATGAAGAGAATCAGACCAAGAGCACAGGGTAGAGCTTACAGGATCGAAAAGAGAATGAGCCATATTACAATCGTTCTGGATGAGAGATAGGAATGATATAGGAAGGAGAAAAACATGGGACAGAAAGTTAATCCTCACGGCCTCAGAGTCGGCATAATTAAAGAATGGGATTCCAAATGGTATGCTGATGCAGAATTTTCCGACTTTTTAGTAGAAGATTATAACATCAGAAAATACCTGAAAGAAAAATTATACAGTGCCGGTGTTTCCAAGATTGAAATCGAAAGAGCATCGGACAGAGTAAAAGTAATCATCTATACTGCAAAACCGGGCGTAGTGATCGGTAAAGGCGGTGCAGAGATCGAAGTAACGAAGAAACAGCTTTCCAAATTAACCAACAAGAAAGTACTGGTAGATATTAAAGAAATCAAGAGACCGGACAGAGATGCACAGCTTGTTGCAGAGAATATCGCACAGCAGCTTGAAAACCGTGTATCGTTCAGACGTGCCATGAAATCCTGCATGGGCAGAACCATGAAGGCAGGCGCGCTTGGTATCAAAACAGCCTGTTCAGGACGTCTTGGCGGCGCTGATATGGCTCGTACAGAGTTCTACAGCGATGGTACGATTCCGCTTCAGACATTAAGAGCTGATATTGATTACGGCTTTGCGGAAGCAGATACAACTTACGGTAAAGTCGGTGTCAAAGTATGGATTTACAAAGGCGAGGTACTTCCTACAAAATCTAACAAGGAAGGGAGCGATAAATAATGTTAATGCCAAAAAGAGTAAAACGTCGTAAACAGTTCCGTGGTTCTATGGCCGGAAAAGCTACTCGTGGTAATACGATTACTTACGGTGAGTGGGGTATTATAGCAACAGAACCATGTTGGATCAAATCGAATCAGATAGAGGCTGCCCGTATTGCAATGACTCGTTATATCAAACGTGGCGGTAAAGTATGGATCAAGATTTTTCCGGATAAACCGGTAACAGCAAAACCGGCGGAAACACGTATGGGTTCCGGGAAAGGTACTTTGGAATATTGGGTAGCGGTTGTTAAGCCGGGACGCGTAATGTTTGAGATCGCAGGAGTTCCCGAAGAAGTAGCGAAAGAAGCGTTACGTCTTGCAACACATAAGCTTCCATGTAAATGTAAAATCGTTTCTAAAGCAGACTTGGAAGGCGGTGTATCAAATGAAAACTAATAAGTATGTTGAGGATTTACAGAAAAAATCAGAGGCAGAATTAGCACAGGAACTGGTAGATGCTAAAAAAGAACTTTTCAATTTGAGATTCCAGAACGCAACAAATCAGTTGGACAATACGGCAAGAATTAAAGAAGTAAGGAAAAATATTGCGAGGATTCAGACCGTGATCACCCAGAAGGCGAAAGCGGCGAATTGAAAGGAGAATGAGTCGTGGAAAGAAATTTGAGAAAAACCCGTACTGGTAAAGTTACCAGTAATAAAATGGATAAGACAATCGTGGTAGCGATCGAAGACCATGTTAAGCATCCGCTTTACGGTAAGATTGTAAAAAGAACCTATAAGCTGAAAGCACACGACGAAAAGAACGAGTGCAGCATTGGCGATACCGTGAAAGTTATGGAGACAAGACCTTTATCCAAAGACAAGAGATGGAGACTTGTTGAAATTGTTGAGAAAGTTAAATAAAAGGGTAAAAATCTGCTGAGGCAATAAAGAACGTTGCCCGTAAAATCGATATTTTACCCGGAGGAATGCAGACATTCTTCCAGAAGAGTTGAAAGGAGATAAAAGCATGATTCAACAGGAAAGCAGACTTAAGGTCGCTGATAACACTGGTGCTAAAGAACTTCTTTGTATCAGAGTTATGGGTGGATCTACAAGAAGATATGCGCGCATTGGTGATATTATCGTTGCTACTGTTAAAGATGCAACACCAGGCGGCGTTGTAAAAAAAGGCGATGTTGTAAAAGCCGTAGTTGTTCGTAGTGTAAAAGGTGCCCGTCGTAAAGACGGTTCTTATATCAGATTTGACGAAAATGCTGCTGTTATTATCAAGGATGACAAAACTCCGAGAGGAACCCGTATTTTTGGACCAGTAGCAAGAGAGCTTCGTGATAAACAGTTTATGAAAATTGTTTCACTGGCTCCGGAAGTATTATAGGAGGTGCCGGGTATGTCAACAGTAAAGATTAAAAAGGGCGATACCGTAAAGGTTATTGCCGGTAAAGATAAAGACAAAGAAGGCAAAGTTATTTCCGTTGACCGGAAAAAGAGCAAGGTTTTAGTAGAAGGAATCAATAAGATCACAAAACATGAGAAACCTTCGGCAGCCAACCAGAATGGCGGTATCGTCCAGAAAGAAGCTCCGATCGATATTTCCAATGTTATGTATGTACACAAAGGAAAACCGACCAGAATCGGTTTCAAGATGGAAAACGGTAAAAAAGTCCGTTTTGCGAAATCCACAGGCGATATCGTTGATTAATTCTAAGGAAGGAGGTCTAAAAAGTTGAGTAGACTTAAAAGTTTGTATAAAGACGAGATCATAGATGCTATGACGAAAAAGTTTGGATATAAAAATGTTATGGAAGTTCCGAAGTTAGATAAGATCGTAATCAACATGGGTGTTGGTGAAGCAAAAGAAAATGCTAAAGTTTTGGAAGCGGCAGTCAGTGATATGGAAACGATCACAGGACAGAAGGCGATCATTACCAAGGCAAAGAACTCCATTGCGAATTTCAAGATCAGAGAAGGCCAGGCAATCGGTTGTAAAACTACATTAAGAGGCGACAAAATGTATGAGTTCCTGGATCGTCTGGTAAACCTTGCGTTACCTCGTGTACGTGACTTCAGAGGCGTGAATGCCAATGCTTTTGACGGCAGAGGGAACTATGCACTGGGAATTAAAGAGCAGCTTATCTTCCCTGAAATCGAATATGATAAGATCGATAAAGTAAGAGGTATGGATGTTATTATCGTAACAACGGCGAAAACAGATGAAGAAGCTCGCGAATTATTGAGATTATTCAATATGCCATTTGCTAAATAAAAGGAGGTAAATTCATGGCTAAGACAGCAATGAAGATAAAACAGCAGCGCAAACCGAAATTCTCCACAAGAGAATACAGCCGCTGCAAAATTTGTGGTCGTCCACATGCTTATTTAAGAAAATACGGAATTTGCAGAATTTGCTTCCGTGAGTTAGCATATAAGGGCCAGATTCCTGGCGTTCGTAAGGCTAGCTGGTAAAGGTTGAAAGTCTGACGTCTTTCAACCGCGAGTTTGCAGCATTCGCATTTCAAACTCGCAGGCTGAGGAAAGAGCATCGTTATAAAATTAAGAAGGAGGCAATTCAAATGACAATGAGCGATCCTATTGCAGATATGCTTACAAGAATCCGTAACGCAAATACTGCAAAACATGATACAGTAGATGTGCCGGCATCTAAGATGAAATTGGCTATTGCGCAGATTTTATTGGATGAAGGCTATATTAAAAAGTTTGATATAATTGAAGACGGAAGCTTTAAAACGATCCATATTTCTTTAAAATATGGCGAGGACAAGAATGAAAAAATTATTTCCGGTATTAAAAGAATCTCCAAACCGGGTCTTCGTGTATATGCTGGTAAAGAGGATCTGCCGAAAGTTCTCGGTGGTCTCGGTATTGCAATCATCTCTACAAATCAGGGTGTTGTGACCGATAAGAAGGCAAGAGAGCTGCAGGTTGGCGGAGAAGTTTTAGCCTTTGTATGGTAAAGCCGAAATGTTTACGAAGGTGCGAAAGGACTGCACCTAAGAAAAACTATGTTTTGGCTGACAGAATGACAGAGTAATTCTGTCGGGTTGGGAAGCAGACAACCGGATAGAAGTATGTAGAAACGGCGCTGATGCGCACAAATAAGATTAGGAGGGCATGGGCATGTCACGTATAGGAAGAATGCCGATCGCGGTTCCCGCAGGTGTTACTGTGGATATCGCAGAAAATAATAAAGTGACTGTAAAAGGTCCTAAAGGGACACTTGAAAGAGTACTTCCGGCTGAGATGGAAATCAAAGTGGAAGGTACCGAACTCACTGTCTCAAGACCGAATGATTTAAAGAAAATGAAGTCTTTACACGGATTGACCAGATCATTGTTAAACAATATGGTTATCGGTGTGACAGACGGATTTGAAAAGAAACTGGAAGTAAATGGTGTCGGATACAGAGCATCTAAAGCGGGTAAAATCCTGACATTGAATCTGGGATATTCTCATCCGGTTGAGATGACTGATCCGGAAGGCATTGAGACTGTTTTGGAAGGACAGAATGTCATCATCGTTAAAGGAATAGATAATGAAAAAGTCGGACAATTCGCGGCTGAGATCAGAGATAAGAGAAGACCGGAACCCTATAAGGGCAAAGGTATTAAGTATGCTGATGAAACGATCAGACGTAAAGTTGGTAAGACCGGTAAAAAATAACAGATAAGGAGAGTATAAAAATGGTTAGTAAAGAATCGAGACAAAAAGTTCGTGTGAAAAAGCACAGAAGAATCCGCAACCATTTAAGCGGTACTGCTCAAAGACCGCGTTTGGCCGTATTCAGAAGTAATAATCATATGTATGCTCAAATTATTGACGATACGGTTGGCAATACATTAGTTTCAGCTTCCACGCTTGAAAAAGCCGTAAAAGCTGAGATCGAGAAAACCAATAACGTTGATGCAGCAGCATATTTAGGAACAGTAATTGCTAAGAGAGCGATTGAAAAAGGTATTAATACCGTTGTTTTTGACAGAGGCGGCTTTATTTACCATGGTAAGATTGCAGCATTAGCTGATGCAGCCAGAGAAGCTGGATTAGAATTCTAGGAAGGGAGATAACATCACATGAGACGTACAATCATTGATCACAGTCAGTTGGAATTGACTGAAAAAGTTGTAACTATTAAACGTGTTACTAAGGTTGTAAAAGGTGGTCGTAACTTCCGTTTCACAGCATTGGTAGTTGTAGGCGACAGCAACGGGCATGTAGGAGCAGGTTTAGGAAAGGCAACCGAAATTCCGGAGGCTATTCGTAAAGGAAAAGAAGATGCGATCAAGAATCTTGTTTCCGTTGCTCTTGACCCGAATCATAGTATCACACATGATTTTATCGGAAAGTTTGGTTCTGCTTCCGTATTATTAAAGAGAGCTCCGGAAGGTACCGGTATTATTGCCGGAGGTCCTGCTCGTATCGTATGTGAACTTGCAGGCATCTCAAATATCCGTACAAAATCTTTAGGTTCTAACAATAAACAGAACGTAGTACTTGCTACGATCGCAGGTCTTTCTCAGTTAAAGACTCCGGAAGAAGTGGCAAAGAACCGCGGCAAATCTGTTGAAGAAGTAGTGTCTTAAACCGGAAGTTACGGAATTAGACTGAGAAAGGAGCAGGGATATTAAGATGGCAGCGAAAAAAGCAGAAACGAAAACGTTGAAAATAACATTAGTTAAGTCTACTATTGGTCAGATTCCTAAGGCAAAAGCTACCATAGAGGCAATGGGTCTTAGAAAAATAGGCCAGACTGTGGAATTACCTGATAATGATGCAACAAAGGGTCAGATTCAGAAGGTAAGACACATGGTTAAGGTAGAAGAAGCATAAGCGGGCATATTCGCAGGCTTAGGAAAGGAGAACAATAATAGATGGAATTATCAAATTTAAGACCCGCAGAGGGTTCCAAACACAGTGATAATTTTAGAAGGGGTCGCGGCCACGGTTCAGGCAACGGCAAGACAGCCGGTAAAGGACATAAAGGTCAGAAGGCTCGTTCCGGCGCACCGAGAATAGGTTTTGAAGGTGGTCAGATGCCGTTATACAGACGTATTCCGAAGAGAGGATTCAAGAATAGAAACTCTAAGGAGATCGTTGCGGTGAATCTGGGCGCATTGGAAGTATTTGATAATGGCGCAACAGTTGACATTGACGCATTAAAGGAAAAAGGAATCATCAAACATTCCCTTGATGGCGTAAAAATCCTTGGAAACGGAGAATTGACTAAGAAGCTCGATGTAAAAGTAAATGCTTACAGTGCATCTGCTAAAGAGAAAATCGAGTCACTTGGCGGAACAGCAGAGGTGATGTAATGTTTACAACCCTAAAAAATGCTTTCAAGATCAAAGAATTAAGAAAGAAAATATTTTTTACATTCGCGATGTTAGTTGTGATCCGTCTCGGATCACAGCTTCCGGTTCCCGGTGTTGACAGAACCTATTTTGCAAGATGGTTTGAGGCACAGACAAGCGATGCGTTTAATTTCTTTGATGCCTTTACGGGCGGTTCTTTTTTGAATATGTCTGTTCTGGCGCTTAATATTACACCCTATATTACGTCGTCTATCATCATGCAGCTTCTGACGATTGCAATTCCGAAATTGGAAGAAATGCAGCGTGACGGAGAAGACGGAAGAAAGAAGATTGCATCGATCACACGATATGTGACGGTTGGTCTTGCATTAATAGAGTCGTCGGCTATGGCGATCGGTTTCGGACGTCAGGGACTGTTGGAGACCTATAATGTTTTTAATATCATTACAGTTATTGCAGCATTGACGGCCGGTAGTGCATTCCTGATGTGGATTGGCGAGCGGATTACCGAGAACGGTGTCGGAAACGGTATTTCCATAGTGCTTGTCATTAACATCATTTCCCGCATGCCGCAGGACATTACGCAGTTATTTGAGCAGTTTGTTTTCGGCAGATCGATTGCAAAAGCAGTTGTAGCGGCGATTATTATTCTGGCGATCATTATCGGAATGGTTATACTTGTCATTATATTAAATGATGGCGTGCGTAGAATTCCGGTACAGTATGCCAAAAAGATACAGGGAAGAAAAATGGTCGGCGGACAAAGCACGAGCATTCCCTTAAAAGTAAATACTTCAGGTGTTATTCCTGTAATCTTTGCTTCTTCCCTGATGCAGCTTCCGATTTTCGTTTGTTCTTTGTTTTCGATCGGCGGTACAGGCGTATGGGCTGAGATCATGAAAGGTTTGAATTCCAGTTACTGGTGTAATCCCAGACAGCCGGTTTATTCGATCGGTCTGGTGATATATATCGTATTGGTGATTCTGTTTGCTTATTTCTATACCTCCATTACGTTTAATCCACTTGAGATCGCCGATAATATGAAACGGCAGGGCGGTTTTATCCCCGGTATTCGTCCGGGCAAACCGACCAGTGATTATCTGACAAGGATACTGAATTATATCATTTTCATCGGAGCAGCCGGTCTTACGATCGTATGTATCGTACCGTATTTCTTTAACGGTATCTTCGGTGCAAGCGTGTCCTTTGGCGGAACAAGCCTTATTATTATCGTCAGCGTTGTTCTGGAAACAATAAAGCAGATTGAATCTCAGATGTTGGTTCGTAATTATAAAGGTTTTCTAAATGACTAGAAGAATCGCCTCTGCGGTTCTTCTTGCCTTATAGGCTGTACAGGAATGGAATGTTAGGGAGGATAAAAGATGAAGATTATTATGCTCGGGGCGCCTGGAGCCGGAAAGGGCACACAGGCACAGATGATTGCCGATCAATATAAGATACCCCATATTTCGACAGGGGATATTTTCAGGGAAAATGTCAAAAACGGTACGGAGCTTGGTATGGAAGCCAAGAAGTACATGGATAAAGGGGAGCTTGTTCCCGACGAACTCACAGTCAGGATCCTGTTAGACAGAGTGGCAAAAGATGACTGCAGAAACGGCTATGTCTTGGATGGTTTCCCAAGAACGATTCCGCAGGCGGAAGTATTGGATAAGGAGATCACGGAAATCGGAGATAAAATCGATTATGCGATTGATGTAGACGTTCCGGATGAAAACATTATCAGAAGAATGTCCGGAAGACGTGCATGCCTCTCCTGCGGCTCAACTTTCCATGTGGAGCATATACCGCCGAAACAGGAAGGAATCTGCGACAGATGCGGGAAGGAACTTGTTCTTCGTGATGATGACAGGGAAGAGACCGTGAAGAACCGTCTCGGCGTATATCATGAGCAGACACAGCCTCTGATCGAATTCTATACAAAGAAAAATATCTTGAAAACGGTTGATGGAACGCAGGATATGCAGGATGTTTTTGCTGCAATCACTGCTATTTTGGAAAGTTAAGATGCTGACATTGAAAATTCGAAAGTAAGAAAGGTATGGTTTGAAATGGCTGTTACCATTAAATCCGCCAGAGAGATCGAACTCATGAGAGAGTCCGGAAGACTGCTCGGTATTGTACATGATGAATTGGGAAAGGCGATCCGCCCGGGTATTTCTACGAAAGACATCGATAAGCTGGGAGAGGAACTGATCAGGAGTTTTGACTGCATTCCTAATTTCCTGAATTATCATGGATATCCGGCATCAATCTGCGTATCGGTCAACGAGGAAGTGGTTCACGGAATTCCACGTGCGGATCATATATTAAAAGAAGGTGATATTGTCAGCCTGGATGCCGGTCTTATTTATAAAGGATATCATTCGGACGCCGCAAGGACTTATGCGGTCGGGGAGATCAGTCCTGAGGCCGGGAAACTGATCGAGGTTACAAAGCAGAGCTTTTTTGAAGGAATCAGGATGGCAAAAGCCGGGTATCATCTTTATGATATTTCCAATGCGGTCGCATCTTATGTAACAGCGCATGGTTACGGGATCGTTAGAGATCTGGTCGGGCACGGTATCGGAACGAAGCTGCATGAGGATCCGCAGATACCGAATTTTGCACAGAACCGCAAAGGATTACGGCTGCAGCCGGGAATGACGCTTGCGGTAGAACCGATGATCAATATGGGAACGGGAGACGTTGTCTGGTTAGATGATAAATGGACTGTTGTAACGGCAGACGGCGCATATTCGGCACACTATGAAAATACGATTCTGATCACGGAAGGCGAGCCGGAGATTCTGACGCTCCCGGAGTAAGAAAGGAGCGTGGATGATAAATGACAGGGATGCTTGCCAGTTCTAAAGCCGGTCACGATAAAAACTGCGTTTATGTCATTATAAAAGAAGAAACGGAATATGTATATCTGACAGACGGCAGATTAAGAACGATAGAGAAACCGAAAAAGAAGAATAAAAAGCATATTCAGATCATAAAAAAAGGTACGGATCCGGGGCTGGCCGAAAGGATCAGAACAGGGCAGGCCGATGATGCGCAGATCCGGAAGATTTTGAAACAGTATCGATCAGACGTGGATGATCAAGAAAGAAAACAGGAGGTAACAGATGTCAAAAGCCGATGTGATTGAAATTGAAGGAACAGTAATCGAAAAGTTACCTAATACCATGTTCCAGGTGGAGTTGGAAAACGGGCATGTCGTATTGGCACATATCAGCGGTAAGCTTCGTCAGAATTTTATCAGGATCTTACCCGGTGACAAGGTGACTTTGGAGCTGTCCCCTTACGATCTTTCTAAAGGAAGAATTATCTGGCGTGATAAATAAGGGGAAGAGATTCTTCAGACAGTAAAATGATTCTTCCCAAAATGTGTAAAAAATGCGAGAAAGTGCTTGAATAGAAAGGACTTCCGTGTTATAATGTAAAACGGTCTTTTTTGAAAGGAGGGTTTAACATGAAAGTTAGATCATCAGTAAAACCGATTTGCGAAAAATGCAAAATCATTAAAAGAAAAGGAAAGATCAGAATTATCTGTGAAAATCCGAAGCATAAACAGGTACAAGGCTAATCCCTGACATTTTATCAGATTTATTTTGATAAAAGGGGTTCTTGTCCAGATTATTATGAGCGGCTGCAGTATCATAGTCCCGGACGGTTATCCGGCAGGGAGATGATACTGATTATCATATAAAGGAAAGAGCCTGAAGGAGATTACTTTTTGATACCATATGTTTGGAAAGATCGGATTCTGGTCCGATTGGAGAAGCTGAAAAATCGGAGATTTTTCAGCTGTGAGTTTGTCGCTGACGCATACAAACTCACGGGTTGAGAAATACGCGAGTTTCGGCTTATCCCAATCAATTAGTAACAAAAGTGCGCGTCAGCGCACGGAAAAATGGAGGAAACGTAAATGGCTCGTATTGCAGGTGTTGACTTACCCAGAGAGAAACGTATTGAAATTGGTTTGACTTATATCTATGGTATCGGCAGAGTAAGTTCAAACAAAATTCTGGCGGAGGCAAATGTGAATCCTGACACTCGTGTCAGAGAATTGACGGATGATGAAGTAAAAAGACTTGCCGAAGTAATCGAAAAAGATTACATGGTGGAAGGTGATCTGAGAAGAGAAGTTGCCTTGAACATCAAAAGACTTCAGGAAATCGGATGCTACAGAGGAATCCGTCATAGAAAAGGTCTTCCTGTTCGTGGTCAGAAGACAAAGACCAATGCAAGAACAAGAAAAGGACCGAAGCGTACAGTTGCAAATAAGAAGAAATAATTATTATGAGAAAGTAGGTTAGTTTATTATGGCTAAAAAAGTTGCAAAAAAAGTAACAAAAAAGCGTGTAAAGAAAAACGTTGAACATGGACAGGCACATATTCAGTCTTCTTTTAACAATACCATCGTTACACTGACAGATAACGAAGGTAATGCTCTCAGCTGGGCAAGTGCCGGCGGTCTTGGATTTAGAGGTTCAAGGAAATCTACTCCATATGCAGCACAGATGGCTGCAGAAA
>CAJTUZ010000041.1 GCA_910579735.1 uncultured Lachnospiraceae bacterium | reverse complement strand
TTCCTGCTTCTGTTCTTTCTTTCTTGTATGTACCTGCAACCGGATGCTGGAATCTTGTCGGGTTTGTGGAGTTACCTGTGATAGAAACGTCAACGTTTTCTTTCCACATGATCGCTACGCCTTCCGGAACGGAGTTTGCGCCGTAGCAGTTTACTTTGGAGCGAAGACCTTCGGAGTATGCGATTCTTTCAATTTCCTTTACTTCGTTCGTATAAGGATCATATTCGGTCTCTACAAATGTAAAACCGTTGATTCTGGAAATAATCTTTGCAGCATCTTTACCAAGACCGTTTAAGATAACGCGGAGAGGTTTCTGACGAACTTTGTTTGCTTTTTCAGCAATACCGATCGCACCTTCTGCTGCTGCAAAAGATTCATGACCTGCCAGGAATGCGAAGCAGTCTGTTTCTTCCTCTAATAACATCTTACCCAGGTTTCCGTGGCCAAGACCTACTTTACGGGTATCTGCAACGGAACCGGGAATACAGAAAGCCTGAAGACCTTCTCCGATCGCAGCCGCAGCGTCCGCAGCTTTTTTACAGCCTTTTTTGATAGCAATCGCAGCGCCTACCGTATAAGCCCAGCAAGCGTTTTCGAAACAGATAGGCTGTATCTTCTTTACCTGCTCATAAACATCTAAGCCAGCGTCTTTTGTGATTTTCTCAGCTTCTTCGATAGAAGAGATGCCGTAATTATTTAATACAGAATTGATTTTATCAATTCTTCTTTCATATGATTCAAATAAAGCCATCTTATCTTAATCCTCCTGTTTATATTTAGAGATTTCTCAGTAACTTACGAGTTTGCAGCAAAGCTTCTCTTTGCCTTCGCAGCTAATCCCGCAATCGAGCTTCGCTCTATTTTTATTCGCATCTGGGGTCAATGATCTTAACGGCATCGTCAACACGTCCATACTGTCCGCACGCTTTTTCATATGCAGTATTCGGATCATCACCTTTTTTGATAAAGTCTGTCATCTTGCCAAGGCTTACGAATTTATAACCAATGATCTCATCATTTGCGTCAAGTGCAATGCCTGTTACATAACCTTCTGCCATTTCCAGGTAACGAGGACCTTTTTTCAAAGTACCGTACATCGTACCTACCTGGCTTCTCAAGCCTTTACCCAAGTCTTCAAGACCTGCGCCAACAGGAAGTCCTTCCTCTGAGAAAGCAGACTGTGTACGTCCGTAAACGATCTGTAAGAACAGCTCTCTCATTGCCGTATTGATAGCATCACATACAAGGTCTGTATTGAGTGCCTCCATAACAGTAAGTCCCGGCAGGATCTCAGATGCCATAGCCGCTGAGTGCGTCATACCGGAGCATCCGATCGTCTCAACAAGCGCTTCCTGAATAATACCTTCTTTTACATTCAGGGTCAGCTTACATGCGCCCTGCTGGGGAGCACACCAGCCTACGCCGTGTGTTAAACCGGAAATATCTTTTACTTCTTTCGCCTGAACCCATTTTGCTTCTTCAGGGATTGGAGCACAGCCATGATGTACGCCCTGTGCTACAGTACACATTTCTTCAACTTCTTTTGAATAGATCATGTGATAACTCCTTTCGATTATGTAATAATATTTGATAACAGATCGTCCGGTACCGCTGCAGGCACCCTTCCAGAATCTGTCATAACCGCTGTTCTTATTTTCGCATATTACGGTCAAAAAATCCAGTGCTTTCTATAAAATTCAAATGAATTTCTATCCGATAAAATATTCCGAGATATCAATGCAGTTAAGCAGTCCAAGCGCATTCTCGTCTTTGCATTCCAGCCAGGCTGCGCTGCATCTGCACCAGCACCGCAGAGAATAATTAAACATTTCCTCCGTATGCCTTTCATGCGGATTCCTCTTCATTTGATTAAAAATACAGTTTTCACACGGCGAATCCCTATGCTGAATCGCTTTATAGCATGTGTCGCCGATCTTGACATCCGGAGCCTGCATCAGCACTTTTTTATTAACGAAACTCAATTCATAGGTATCGGCATTCACGATATACACAAAGCTGTCCAGATTATCCAGCATCTCAATCTGCGTTGCAAAGTCCTGTAAGCGGTCCATAAGTCCGATCTGCAGGACATGCGCTTCCAGAATTCTGAATAAAGAACGAAGTTCCTCCATGATATTATTCTCGAATTCAAGCTGTACGTCTTCGTGATTTTCAAAGATGATGGCCCCTTTGAATTCCCCTTTGGAAGTAATCGGATAATACAGCATGCTCTTAATGCCTTCCGACTGGAAATAATACCGCAGTTCCTCTATCGTCATATCATATTCATGAATGATGCTGCAATTTTTGAAAGAATCATACAATACTTCATAAACAACACGCCGGAATTCATAATGTTCCTTGCTCTCCGGTCCCATTTCATATCCATGGACAGAGAAATGCACATCTTTGGACAGCGGGAGGCTTCCTTTTTCACTTCCGCAGATAAAACCCCTGTGGAACTTATAGTGCACCGTAATCAGCTCGACCGCCGACTGCAGCGCCGTCTCCAACGCCTTGTCTTCAAAAAGGACCTGCATGACCATATCTTCGATGTTCCAATCAAGTTCCATTCCTTTTTCCGCATCATAGGCAATATTGTTATGTCTTCTGATCGCATGATAAGCCAAAGTAACGGCTGCATCATAAATACGATAGCCATATTTACCTCTGGCTTTGACTCTTGTTAACGCTCTGTTGGCTTTGGCATAAAGTTCTTCCCATGCAGTGCCGTGATAAGGGAATATCGCAATGCCGACGCTGCACGTTATGCGGATATTCTCATTGCCGTACGGCAGCGTATAATTTATTTTTTCTATAATATTCTCCGCCAGTTTATCCGCATCGGACAAACTGGGCATATTTCTTAAATAAACGACAAATCTGTCTACATCAATCCTGCCGACCACATCAATGCCTTTGATGATCTTACTCAAAAAGATACCGGTCTCCACCAGAATATTATCACACTGCGCCTGTCCCAGAAGACCGCTTACCTTCTTAAAATTATCCATATCGATAATAAAAAGGGCATTTAATACGTCTTTTCCGCTTTCCTCCGTCAGAATATTCTGGATCAGCTGTATGGATGCTTCCTTTTCATGCAGCCTTGTCAGCGCATCTCTCTTGGAACGAAGCTGCAGATTGATCTCCTGCAATTTCTTTTCATGGATATTGATCAGTCTTCCTACGATCCTCGTTACATAACCTTCAGCGCCGAGAAGCGACGTCAAATTCATCTGATACCAGGTATAATCATCATCGAATTTCTTCGTTCTGACCTCCAATGTGTTATGGCCGGGTGATTTTAAGAGCGCCTCCCAGACCGTCCGGTAATTCTCCAAATCTTCCGCATATATGGTGTTGCTCTCAAATTTCTGCATATACCGGTTCATGATCACTTCTCCGGTAGACGCATAATCTCCGGAAGTTCTGATAATAAGCACATCCGTCTTGGCGTTATAGTCTATGATTCTCTCGCCTTCCACTTCCATGAGAATATGCAGACGCTCCGCCTGTTGATGTAATTCCTCTTCTATGTTTTTCTTTTCCGTAATATCCTGTATGACCGTTACGATCGTATACCTCGTACCCTGTCTTGCATACAGGTTTCCTCTTACCTGAAGCCATCTGAGTCCGCCGCTTGCCGTAACCGTTCTGAATTCCACTTCGACGGAACCATCATCTTTTAGTACATCTTTGATAGCCTGTTCAAAAATCGGTATATCGTCAGGAATAATGCTCATTCTTGCATTTTTCAGATACTGCATTCCACTCGCTTTGGAATACCCAAGCATACGGAAAAAACCGTCATTGGCAAAAACCGGCGTTAATTCTTTATTTTCATACTCAAAAAAACAAATACCGGCGATGATATTATTGATCATCGACCCAAAATTTTCAACATTCATTTCTTCAATAGCCATATTTTTTTCCCCAATACTTTTCTCTCTGTGATGACTTCGTTTCGTTTAAAAAAATATCCTGTGCCGTCCTAAAGAAATTTTACTGCTTTTTGGTAATAATGTCATCCTGTTTCTTAAAAATACTGTTCGGCGGAACAAATCCCCTTACCATGGAAACGGGATAAACATTGGTTTCTTTTCCGATAATGGTTCCCGGATTCAAAACACTGTTGCAGCCGACTTCCACATGATCTGCAAGCATTGCACCGAATTTTTTCAGACCGGTCTCATACCACTCACTGCCGGCTTTCACCACGACCAAAGTCTTATCGCTTTTGACGTTGGAAGTGATCGAACCGGCTCCCATATGCGCCTTAAATCCTAAAATACTGTCTCCGACATAGTTGTAATGAGGTACCTGTACTTTATTAAATAAAATAACGTTTTTCAGTTCCGTGGAATTTCCTACTACGGCTCCCTTCCCGACAATGGCATTGCCCCTGATAAATGCACAGTGCCTGATTTCCGCCTCTTCATCAATGATCGCCGGACCGTTTATACAGGCTGACGGATATACTTTGGCAGACTTCGCGATCCAGATATTTTCTCCTCTTTTTTCAAATTTTTCTTCCGGGAGCGTACTGCCTAATCTGATGATAAAGTCTCCTATTTTCGGTAAGATCTCCCACGGATAGACCGCCCCTTCGAAAATTTCCTTTGCGATCGTCTCATCCAATGTATAAAGCTCTTTTATTATAACATCTTTTAATCCTTCTGCCATCTTTTTTCTTCATTTTCCTTTCCCATTGTTTTCATTTTATTTTTTGTAAAACTGTGAAGCATAACGAAACCTTGTATTCAAAACCGACTGGTTGTTCATCTGTTTTACGATATTTGTTCTTCTCGTAACAAAATCATCCAGTTTCATCATATATTCATCTGCCGATATGGCGCCGTCCGCTACCAGATTCAATCCCTTCTCCCAGCTTGCCGTCAGTCTTGGATCGAGAAGCGGCTTAATGGAAGAAGAAACGACTTCGTAGATCATTTCTCCAAGCAGCGTCGGTGTGATGATCTGTGTTTTCTTATTCAGATCCAGATACTTGATATGTACAAGTTTCTTTAAGATTTCGGCTCTGGTTGCGGATGTGCCGATACCGCTCCCTTTTATCTGCGCCCTGAGCTCTTCGTCTTCAATGAACTGTCCGGCATTCTCCATCGTTAAAATCATCGTTCCCGAATTGTAACGCTTGGGCGGAGAAGTCTCTCCTTCCTTGACGTCAAAAGACTGCAGCAAAAGCGGTTCGCCTTTTTTCAAATCTTTTAATATATCCATAAAAGACTCGTCACAGGCCTCTTCAGGCTGTGCGTTTTCCGCATCGTCTTTCTTTTCCTGCGGCCCGTTTTTTTCTGCTCTGCCGGCTGTAAATGAATATTTGGCCGCTTTTAAATAACCGCTGTCGGCAAGTATCTTGAAATTGGAAAAAAAGCGCTCTCCCTTTAATTCTATCGTCAACGCTATTTTCTGATAAACGGCCGCCGGATAAAAGATACTCAAAAACCTTCTGACAATACATTCATAGACCTTGGCCGCAGTCGGATGCAGATTTCCTAAAGCGCCAAAACCCTGTCCGGTTGGAATGATCGCATAATGATCCGTGATCTGTTTGTCATTCACGTATCTTGTCTTGGCTATATTTTTATAACTGTCTTTCGAAAGTATTTCTTCCGCCAGCTCTCTTACAGGCGGATACTGCTTCAGACCGCCTATATTTTTCTGAATTTCCTTGGCGACTGCACTGGATAAGACCCTGGCATCCGTCCTCGGATAAGTCGTCAGCTTCTTTTCGTATAATTCCTGTACAATCCGAAGCGTTTCATCCGGACTGATCTTAAAGAGCCTGGAACAGTCATTTTGCAGTTCGGCCAGGTTATAAAGCAACGGCGGGTTCTTCGTCTCTTTCTTTTTTTCGATTTTCTGCAGAACAGGCGCCGCCGCAGGTTCTTCCGATAAAAATCCGATCAGTTCTTCGGCGTTCTCTTTTTTAAGAAACCCGTTGTCTTTATAAAGTAGGGGAGAGGCAAAATAACGCGACCCTTCTACGGCCTTCCATTCACAGCTGCACTTCCTGCCCCTGATATCGATTTCCGCTATGACACGATAAAACGGAATCTTCACAAACTCTCTGATCTCCCGTTCTCTGTTGACCACCATGCCGAGTACGCAGGTCATGACCCTGCCTACCGATATAACGGCTCTGTCTGCTTTCAAATAAGACTTCACGGGATTGCTGTATTTTAATGTCAAAACACGGGAAAAATTGATTCCCATCAAATAATCTTCTTTGGCGCGCAGATACGCGGCATCGCTTAAATTATCATAGGCCGACAGGTCTTTTGCCTCTCTGATCCCCCGCAGGATCTCTTCTTCCGTCTGGGAATCGATCCATACCCTTTTGCGCATCTTGCCGCTTACATTCGCCTGCTGTTCTACCAGTCTGTAGATATATTCCCCTTCCCGGCCGGAGTCGGTACAGACATAGATCGTTTCTACATCTTCTCTGTTGAGCAGTCCGCTTACAATGCCAAACTGCTTCTTTACGCTGTCGATAACCTCATACTTAAAGGTATCCGGTATAAAGGGAATCGTCTCAAGCGACCATCTTTTGTACTTTTCATCATATGCCTCCGGGTAACTCATTGTTACAAGGTGCCCTACACACCAGGTCACAACGGCCTCCTCCGATTCCAGATAACCATCCCGGTTACTCATACGATACTTCAAAGCCTTTGCAAATTCCTTTGCAACGCTCGGTTTCTCCGCAATAAATAAACTTTTTTTCATCATACACCATATATATTTTACCGTCTGAGCTCAGACGTCTGAAACCTGTACCAGTTTCAGATTTTTCTTGATCTTGGCTTCCAGATTCAGTTTTTCATCAAAACCTGAAGCCGTATATAAGTAAATATAATCCGCCTTGATCCTTGCTCTTTCCGCACAGGAGATCACCCATTCGTAATCCGCATAAGTCATCATCGGTTTCTCCCAATTGCAGAGTGCGATCAGCGTCCTTCCTTCCGCGTCTTTGGCAATCAGATCGATCGAGCCGTCTTTTCCGACCCATTCTCCGCTGCTTTCAAAATGAATCGGCAGTTTCCCGCGTTCATTCAGTTTCTCCAGATATTGGCGGCAGACCTTTTTAAAGCAGCCGGAAACGTATTTTCTGAAATTCGGATAAATATAGGTATTATAATATTCGCCAACCGATATGGTCTGCAGCATGCTCATATACGGATACATATACGTAAAATAGAATTCCACAAAGGGATGGATAATACGGTAAATTCCTTTTTGCGCATTTTCTTTACCGGCTCCATCATAAGAGAAAACTTTTTCCACCAGCTCAAGTTCCATCAGATTCTTCAAATAAACGCTGATCTTGGCGCGTGAAAATTCCGTATGTCTGTAAATGTCATTCAGTTTGTGTTTTCCTGCCGCGATCGCCGCCAGTATCGTATTATAGACGCTTGTTTCCCGAAGCTGATCCGCTACCATCCGCTCCCCTTCTTCAAATAAGAGGCTGTCAGGGTTCAAAATATGCCTGCATATATTCTGCTGTATCGTCAGTTTATCATCAAACTGGTTCCAGAGTCCCGGTATGCCGCCCAAAATAGCATATGCCTCTACACACTCTTCGATTCGGAAATTCGGGAAACGGTGTACAATGTCTCCAAAAGACAGTTCTCTGATCTTTAACAGTCCGGAAAGCGCATAGGCCGCCTCCCCGATCTTCGTGATCATGCTGTTCTCGATCCATCCGATAGAAGAGCTGCATAAAAGCACCATTACGCCGCCCTTTTCCTCCTGTTTTCGAATAAATGCCACCAGCTCCTGCATAAAACTCTCGCTGACTTTGACAATATTTTGAAATTCATCTATGATAATGACCCGCTTGCCCGTGCTGACGCTTACTGCGTTAAAAATATCCGCAAATTCCGGAAAATCTTTTCCGTCAGGTAAACAGATCCCGTCGTCTTTGTCCGGATCGTTTCTCTCATAAGCCTTCAGCTGTATCCCCCATTGATACATCTGTTCCCGTTCCGAACAGGGTTTTGCAAGATAATAATAATTCGGCTTATCTTCCGCAAAGGCCCTGACAAGCGTTGTTTTGCCAATATGTTTCTGTCCGTAGACAACTAACATCCGGCTCCCCTTCTGCTCATAATACTGATTCAGATATTCAAGTTCTGACATCCTGCCTGCTAACATAAAGCCCCTCCACATGTATTTATGCGAGCGTTTTTTGGATCAATACCTCAATTTCCTCCGGAGGCATCGGCTTTCCTAAATAATACCCCTGTATATTGTCACAGTCGATCTCTGTCAGATAATCGAACTGCTCCTGCGTCTCCACACCTTCCGCGATTGTCTCAAAACCGAGTTTTTTCACCATATAAATAATGGATTCCGTAATGATCCTCGTATTTTCGTCCGTCACGACCGTATCGATAAACGATTTATCAATTTTTAATGTATCGATCGGCAGACCTTTCAGGTAGGAAAGCGAAGAATATCCCGTACCGAAATCATCGAGAGATATTTTGACGCCCATTCCTCTTAAAGTCTCCAGTTTCTCCGTAATTTCCTGGAAATCGTCGATCAATATGGTCTCCGTGATCTCTAACTCGATCTCTTCGGGCGACACATCGTATTTATGTAAAATCTGCATGACTTTATCGACAAAATCCGGCTGTTTGTACTGAATCGCCGAAACGTTTAAAGATATCAGCATCGGGTAATGATACTTTTCCTTCCAGCCGGCATAAAGCCTGATGCTTTCTTCCATGACCCATGTGCCGATCGGCACGATCGTACCGTTTTTCTCCGCGATCGGTATAAAAATGTCCGGATGAATCGTCTTTCCCGTATTATCTTTCCAGCGAATCAGCGCTTCCACGCCCCGCAGTACTCTGTCGCTCGTATGAAACTGCGGCTGGAAGTACATCATAAAATTCTGATCAAAAACGGCGCCTTTTAACTTATTCTCTATATTTACATTCTGCAGAAAATCTTCTAATATGGATCCGTCAAAGTTCTGCATTTTCCCCTTGCCGGATGCCTTTGCCTTAAACATGACGATCTCCGCACAATTGATCAGCTCCAGCGTATTGGATGCCGCTTCCGGGTACTCCGCAACACCGATGCTTGCGGCAATCGGAATTTCCAACCCGCCGCTCAGTTTAAACGGTTTCTGCAGTCCCGCCGAAATCTTGTCATAAATTGCCCCGACGCTTCTTTCCCCGCAGGGATCATAAATACCGATACAATAGATATCCGCACTGAAATGGGAAACGATCACATCTTCATTTTCAAAATCCGATAAAAACTGTCCGAACATCTGCACGATCTCGTCGCCGACAATGATTCCGTATCCATCATTTAAAAGCCTGAAATCATCCAGATCGATAAACATCACGGAAACCGTTTTCTTTTCTTCTTTGGCACGGCAGACAAATTCTCCAAGCAGCCGTACGAAATAATTGCGGTTATATAATCCGGTCAGAAGATCATAATATGCCACATACGACAATTCATCGTTTTGCGAATTAAATTTGGTCACATCTTTGAAGCGGACGATTTTGTCTGCAGGTTTTCCCATATCATCATAGATGATATTTGTCTCGATCTCCACCCACATTCTGCTGTTTCTTGCCTTAACTTCAATCGCCGCGGTCTTCATTCCCCTTTTTTCCAGAAAGAGAACTTCCCGCAGCGGAGCCGTATATCTTGCCTCCGCCCACTCATAAAACCTGGGAAAATCATTCATGTCTGTCAGCCGGAAATCAAAGAAATAGTCCCAGTTGGCAATCGTCTGTAATGTATTTTCCCCATAATTATAATACAAAAATGCACTGTTGGAAGTTTCGCAGATCAGGCGCAGTATTTTTGCATCCTGCATCAGTTTCTTATTCATGGCATTCAGTAATTCTATCTGCGCCTTCAATTCGTTCATGATATATCCACCTTTACGCCCGGAACTTCCGGGCGGCAATTGCCCCTTTTATTTCTTCGTAATATAACCTTTCGCCTTCAAAGTTTCCGCACATAAGACCGCACCGCCCGCAGCCCCGCGCACCGTGTTATGAGACAGACCAATAAATTTCCAGTCGTATACATGATCGGGTCTGATCCGTCCTACGCTGATGCCCATACCGTTCTCAAAATCAACGTCACAGGTTACCTGCGGTCTGTTCTCCTCTTCCATATACTGAATGAACTGTTTCGGTGCACTCGGCAGTTCCAGTTCCTGCGGAAGTCCCTTAAACGTTACGAGTTTTTCAATCAACTGTTCTTTGGTCGGATTTTTCTTAAATTTAACAAAAACAGCTGCTGTATGTCCGTTCAATACCGGGACACGGATACATTGACATGTGATCACAGGCGACGCAGCAGGAACGATCTCTCCGTTCTCTACTTTTCCCCAGATTCTGAGCGGTTCTTTTTCACTCTTTTCTTCTTCTCCGCCAATATACGGTATAACGTTTTCAATCATTTCCGGCCAGTCTTTAAAAGTCTTACCGGCTCCTGAAATGGCCTGATAAGTCGTTGCCACCACTTCGTACGGCTCAAACTCTTTCCATGCTGTCAAAACCGGCGCATAGCTCTGGATAGAACAATTCGGTTTCACGGCGATAAAGCCTCTTTTGGTTCCGAGTCTTTCTTTCTGAGATGCGATCACATCAAAGTGTTCCGGATTGATCTCCGGTACGACCATAGGGACATCCGGCGTCCATCTGTGTGCGCTGTTATTGGAAACAACCGGTGTTTCCGTTTTGGCATAAGCTTCTTCAATCTGTTTGATCTCTTCTTTGGTCATATCTACCGCCGAAAAAACAAAATCTACTTCTGCGGCAACTTTTTCTACTTCATTCACATTCAAAACGATCAATTTTTTAACGGCTTCCGGCATAGGCGTCGTCATTTTCCATCTGCCGCCTACCGCTTCTTCATAAGTCTTTCCCGCCGAACGGGGACTTGCCGCGATCGTCGTCACTTCGAACCACGGATGATCTTCCAGCAGGGATATAAACCGCTGGCCTACCATACCTGTTCCGCCTAAGATACCTACCCTTAATTTTTCACTCATTTTTTCATATGCTCCTTCCTCAGTTATTATCCAGATATTCTTTCTCTATCCGAATCACTTCGCGCATCGCCGCGGCCCCCGGCGCCCCGAGCGTCAGCCGTTTCTCCACGCATGTTTTTAAGCTGATCTTTTCGTATATGTCCTCTTCAAACGCCGGACTGATACTTTTGAGTTCCTCTATGGAAAGATCGTCTATACTGCATTCTTTATCGATACAATATAATACGAGTCTGCCGATGATACCGTGTGCATCCCGAAAAGGCACACCCTTTCCGACAAGATAATCCGCCGCGTCCGTTGCATTGGTAAATCCCTTGACTGCACTCTTTTCCATCATGGAACGATTGAACTTTATCGTTTTCATCATTCCGTCAAACAGAGCAAGCGAACCTTTCACCGTATCGATCGCATCAAAAGTAAGCTCCTTGTCTTCCTGCATATCTTTGTTATATGCAAGCGGAATGCCTTTCATGGTAGTCAGTATGGACATGAGCGCACCATATACTCTGCCTGTCTTTCCGCGGATCAGTTCTGCAATATCGGGATTTTTCTTCTGCGGCATGATACTGCTGCCCGTCGCATAAGAATCGTCGATTTCCACGAAACGGTATTCGTTGGAATTCCAGATGATGATCTCCTCGCAGAATCTGCTGAGATGCATCATAATCGTCGAAAGCGCCGAAAGAAATTCTATTACATAATCTCTGTCGGAAACCGAATCCATACTGTTTAACGTCGGCCCCTCAAATCCCAGCATGGAGGCCGTATAATTTCTGTCAAGCGGATAGGTCGTTCCGGCAAGTGCGCCTGCACCGAGCGGACAGTAATTCATCCTGCCGTAAATATCCTTTAACCGCAGTCTGTCACGTTTAAACATCTCAAAATAAGCGCCGACATGATGCGCAAGCGTTACCGGCTGCGCCTTCTGTAAATGTGTAAATCCCGGCATATAAGTTTCCGTATTTTCCGTCATGATCTGCAAAAGTGTCTGCAGCAGTTCCTTTATGAGGCCATCCACACACAGGACCTCCTGCCTCGTATAAAGTCTCATATCCAGAGCCACCTGATCATTGCGGCTCCTTCCGGTATGCAGTTTCTTGCCGGCCTCTCCGATACGCTCTATCAGACTGGCTTCCACAAAACTATGAATATCCTCGTACTCGCCTGTGATCTGCAAAAGTCCTTTTTCGACATCTTCTCTGATGCCGGTCAGCCCTTTTACAATATCGTCTTTTTCTTTTTTTGTCAGAATTCCCTGTTTCTCCAGCATAACGGCATGTGCAATGCTTCCTTCGATATCCTGACCAAAGAATCTTTTGTCAAAAGATACGGAAGCATTAAATTCATATACAAGTTCATCCGTTTTCCCGGTAAATCGTCCACCCCAAAGCTGTGCCATGTGATATATCCTCCAGACTGTTACGGCCCAATAGTAACAGTTTTTATTAAATCTAAATTTGATGATACCATAAAACACCATATTTTTCAATCAAAACCGCCATTTTCGTAAAACCCCCCATTTTCACCGCAATTTGAAACACAATTTTACATATCTTTCATAAAATATTTTATAAACAAAAGGAGATTGAACAACATGCAGCCCATTTTATCCTTAGACAATATTTCTTACTCCTACCATAATCTAAACGGGGAAACACCGGCTCTTTCCAGAATCACTTTTGATGTAAGGGAAGGTGAATTTCTGGCGATCGTAGGTCCAAGCGGCTGTGGCAAATCAACGCTCCTCTCCATTATTGCAGGCTTGTTAAAACCGGAAAGCGGCTCTCTTTTCTTCCGTGCCTGTTCCTCAATCGGTTATATGCTGCAGCACGATCATCTCTTTGAATGGAGAACGATCTATCAAAATGTCATTCTGGGACTGGAATTAAATAAGAACCTGACCAAAGAAAATACGGATTACGTATTACAGCTTCTAAACGATTACGGCCTTTACGCATTTAAAGATAAAAAACCTTCGGAACTTTCCGGCGGTATGCGGCAGCGCGCTGCCCTGATCCGTACGATGGCAATAAAACCGGAACTGCTGTTATTGGATGAACCGTTCAGTGCACTCGACTTTCAGACAAGAATGACCGTATCGGCCGATATCGGCAGTATTATCCGCAATACCGGTAAAACAGCCATTTTGATCACACATGATCTGTCAGAAGCGATCACGCTTGCCGACAGAGTCATCGTCTTGTCCAAACGTCCGGCATCCATCAAATATGAACTGCCGGTCCATTACGATATTGACCGCACTTCGCCTCTGTCCATACGCAATACGGCCGAATATCAGACATATTTTAATCTTTTATGGAAGGAGTTATCAGATGATCTTTCATATGGGGAAACACCCAACCGAACCAACTAGCCAGCAGGCATATATCCTTGCCCACAGAAAACATCATCATATGGTCGCGGTCTTTCGACTGCTGATCCTGCTCGTTTTTCTGATTTTCTGGGAATGTATGACACGGGCAGGATACATTGATATTTTCTTTTTCAGTTCTCCGACCGCTATCATAAAATACCTGTACCAAATGTTCCTAGACGCCTCTTTTTTCAGGCATACCGGCATCACTCTGTTAGAAACGATCGTCAGTTTCCTGCTTGTCACCGCTTTCAGCCTCTTTTTCGCAATGCTGCTCTGGTATCATAAGAGTCTGTCCGAAATTCTGGAACCTTATCTGGTCGTACTCAACTCACTCCCCAAATCCGCACTGGCGCCGCTCCTTATCGTATGGCTCGGCACAGGTGCAAAAACGATCATTGTAGCCGGTATCTCCGTAGCCGTATTCGGCTCTATCATCAATCTGTATACGGGATTCTGCCAGGCGGATAAAGAAATGCTGAAACTGATCTATACCCTGGGCGGAAGCCGGAAAGACGCCATGTTCAAGGTTATTCTTCCAAGCTCCGTCCCTCTGATCCTCAGTAATATGAAAGTCAATATCGGCCTCTGCCTCGTAGGCGTCATTATCGGTGAATTTCTTGCCGCCAGACGAGGCCTCGGTTATCTGATCATCTATGGCTCACAGGTATTCAGCCGGCAGTCGTCAATGATAAAACGACTACACGCGTCAATGGAGTCCCAGATCTTCTCCGGAAATGGTGCCGATCCCGTTGTCTTCAAGCACCGATGCCAGTCCATCCGTATCTTCTACACGAAAGATCATGCAGGCCTGCCCGTCCTTTTGTCCGAAAACGGAATACATATACTCCACATCGATCCTGGCATGGGAGATCACTTCAAGCACCCTGCTAAGTCCGCCGGGTGTATCCGGAACTGCCACGCCCACAACCGACGTCATCGTCAGAATAAATCCCTGATCCAAAAGAATGGAAGATGCCCTTGGCGCATCATCCACGATAAGCCGCAAAACGCCGTAATCCGCCGTCTCTGCGATATTGATCGCCCGCATATTTATCTGATTCTCCGAAAGAATACCGGTAATATCCGCCAGCTGTCCCGCCTTATTTTCCAAAAATACAGAAATTTGAGGTATTGTCATTTTTTTCTCCTCCCTGCCCTAAATTTTTCGCTTATCGATGACGCGTACTGCCTTGCCTTCGCTCCGTGTGATAGACTTTGGCGCCACCAGACGTACTTTGGCATAAATTCCCAACATTGCCTTGAGTGCGGAAACAAGTCCCTTCTCCATTTCCGTGATCTTACCCAGATTGTCGGAAAAGTTTTCAGGCGTCATTTCCACCATCACTTCGATCGTATCGGAGTTGTTGATACGGTCCACAATGATCTGATAGTTTGCAGGGTATCCCTGCTCCAGAAGCACTGTCTCGATCTGGGACGGGAAGACGTTGACTCCCTTGACAATCAGCATATCATCACTTCTGCCCATAGGCTTGCTCATCTTCACATGGGTACGGCCGCAGGAGCACTTCTTTCTGGAAAGAATACAGATGTCTCTGGTGCGGTAACGCAGAAGCGGGAACGCTTCCTTGGTAATGGCCGTAAATACCAGTTCTCCCTTACTGCCTTCGGGAAGAACCTCTCCCGTATCCGGATCGATGATCTCGGCAATAAAGTGATCCTCATTGATATGCATGCCGGACTGCTCGCTGCACTCGAATGCTACGCCGGGTCCGCTTGTCTCCGTGAGTCCGTAGATATCATACGCCTTAATTCCCAGTTTATTCTGAATGTCCTGACGCATCTCTTCGCTCCATGCTTCCGCCCCGAAGATGCCGGCTTTTAATTTGATCTTATCCTGCAGTCCCCTCTCATGAATGCTCTCTGCCAGAAAAGCGGCGTAAGAAGGTGTACAGCAGAGAATCGTAGATTCCAGATCCACCATAAACTGCAGCTGACGATCCGTATTTCCCGATGACATGGGAAGCGTCAGACATCCCACCTTGTGGCTGCCTCCGTTGAGGCCGGGGCCTCCGGTAAACAGACCGTATCCATAGCAGACATGACAGACATCCCCGTTGGTACCTCCTGCTGCCGTAATGGCACGCGCACAGCAGTCTTCCCACAGGTCCACGTCATGCTGCGTATAAAAAGCAACTACCCTGCGTCCGGTGGTGCCGGATGTAGACTGGATCCGCACACAGTCTTTCAGCGGCTTCGCCAGCAGACCGTAAGGATAAGCCTCCCGCAGATCGTCCTTAGTCAAAAACGGCAGCTTGCACAGATCCTCTACACCCCGGATATCATCGGGTGCAACGCCCTTTTTTTCCATCTTCGCACGATAATAAGGCACGTTATCCCATACGTGGCGCACCTGCTTTACCAGACGTTCATTCTGCCATGCAAGGATCTGCTCTCTGTCTGCAGTCTCAATTTCCTGTTGGTAATACCGTTCCATTATTTTTTATCCTCCCTATTTAGTCAAGTCTTTTTTCCTTATTTTTCAAGGAATTTTTAGTT
>CAJTUZ010000040.1 GCA_910579735.1 uncultured Lachnospiraceae bacterium | reverse complement strand
CAAAGCATAAACCACCAAAACCACATTACATTCACCTCTACAATTTGCGATTTGTTAAATTGTTCAATGTCATTATCTTACCACAAACGCATACACAATTCCATTAAATTTTCTTTAATTTCCCTTTGCCTTGTTATTTGCAATCATCATCTGCCTTGCCCGTTCCCTCTGCTCTGTACTGAACGCCCTCGGCTTGCGGTAGCAGACGTATGACTTTGGAAAAGAATAGGTCTTAGATACCTCGTCCTGCCCTGTCAGCTTGTATGTGTCGGGGAAGTCGGCAACAAGCGTGTCAAGTTTCCGCATAACCGCTTTATCCCTTGTATAGAGGGTGGCGGTCTTTTCTCCTGCATTATAATTGACAATCGTTTCCTGTTCGTATCGGGAAAGTTTCATAGTGCCATATCCCCCTTTCCTTTGCTGTGGGTTCTGTGCTTTTTTCCCTCGGAAACTGTCGGCTGTTTTGCCTGTTCCTTTGCTCTGGCTAACCTTGTCCTTATGGAGTGGTCACGCTCGGTCAGTTTCCGTCTTTTGGTGGTGGCGGTCAGTTCCGCACACGTTTCTTCTGACAGGGAATTTAATTTCTTTAAGGTGCTACTTACTATCTGCTTTGTGTTATCGTCTTTTATCTGCGGAAGAATAGCAGACAGACTGGCGCACGTTTCCGCTTTTCCCTGTTCTCCAAACTGGTAAATCAGATTGATTTCATCAGCGTTAAAAGGTATCTGTATATTTGCGCCCTCACATAAACGCTCCACGCCCACGCACTTAGGGAGATTTTTTGTCAGTTCGTAATTATCCCTCGCTGTGATTGTTCCATGCCTGTCGGTCTGCCTTACCTCGACTTCACACTGGCTTTTCTGTTCCAACACAAGCCACTGGTATTTATCGTTTTCTTTCGTAAATACAGTCTGATGCGCATTGGAGTGTGTCTTGCTACGGATATATTTGTCGGCGGTACTGTAATAGTCCAAAATCTGTTGTTCCTGCTTTTTATTCATGGTCTTTGCCCTCCTGTGATATGGATTGATATGATTGATTGGTTTCGGTGCTTATATATGATTTTTTCTCGTTACTTGTCGGGAGTTTGAATTGCGGAATATCATTGTTGGGTATTTCTCCGCTTGGGGGAATAGGAGTTCATTTCATACGGTAATTACCGCATGAAAAAAGACTATAACCGATACTGTCATAGCCTTTTAAGGATTGAGGAAGTCCCTTTTTTATTTGTATTTGTTTGTCGCCCCTCCGCACTATCCAACATCCGTTGCCACAACCGCAAATCCTTTGCCGGCTTCTCCCGCCCGCGCAGCTTCAATTGATGCATTCAGCGCTAATAAATTCGTAGAAGAGGAAATATCACTGATCAGCTTTAACGTCACGCCGATTTCCTGAACCGCATCAGAAAGCTTTTGGGCTACATCCGTTGTAAGGCTCATGGATTCTGATACTTCACCGTTAATTTTATGCAGATCATTCAGCAGCTTTTCATTTTCCATTGATTTATCAAGCAGGTCCCTGGATGTTGTTTCTACTTTTTGAACATTGTCTGCAACAACATTTTCCCATTCCCGCAGTTCCCCGAGATTGCTCATGCTTTCATCGGTTTTGGCGCTGAGTGTATTACTGTTTTCCACTAACTGTTCACTGGTCGCGGCCAGTTCTTCTGCCGATGCGCTTTCGCTGTCTGAGACCTGTGAAAGGGCTGCGCCTGCAGTATACAGCCTGTCAGACAGCATCTGTACAGAGTCCAGAACATTTTCCACTTCTTTTCCCTTCTCTTCCACTACATTAAACAACGTCGTGGCCCGATGTACGATAAAGCAGCATGCTGCAAATAATACTATGTATACGATTCCTGTAAAAAGCCAGCCGATCGGATGATGAAGTTTTAAAAATCCGGCCGGGAATATGATCATCATTCCTGCATTTACAACAATTGTTACTATCGTGCTGACTTTAAGAATTTTCTGCTCATAATAAGGAACAAGCAGCAATGTCGCCACAAAATAATAATGTGTCAGACATACATATCCGGCACAGTCCGGGGTGGTACAGACTGCCGCCGTAATAGAGCCGACCACAGGCGGAATACAGGCATATACATATTTTGCCTTACTGCCTAACTGTTTCTCAAAAACCCTTGTCAAAATAGCACATACGCCGGATAAAAGGAAGATACATTCACGCACTCCCCCGTTTAACAGAAGCATAACAAATCCCCAACCTGAAACTGCCACTCCAAGAATGTAAATAAACATAATGCTATTTACAAGTTTTTCTTCATTTTTAATTGACTGTACCTGCATCTTGTATTCTCCTTAGCGTGTTAATATTATTGAAAAATCAATGATATCAACTATACAAATAGTTAATTCCCCTTTGACTTTTCTTAAAATATTATAGTACTTTTGAACGATACTGTCAATTTTAACTGTTTTCTGAAAATTCGATCAGCACTCCTGCGAATCCGCCCCGAACCGGAAAAAGAAAAACTGCATAACCGCTAAACGGACAGACAAAAAGGCCGCTAAGGAATTCCTTACCAGCCTTTGAATATCAATGTTATACATAAAACTCTCAATACTCTGCTATTTTGCTGCCTTTTCCTTTTTACCTGCTTTCGTGCGCAGCAGATACCAAAATGCACTTGCAAGGCAGATAGAAGAATACGTACCGCAGATAATACCTGCGATCAACGGCAGCGCAAATTCTCTGATAGAGGAAACGCCGAATATTTCAAGCGCAGCCACCATAAAGAACGTTGTCAGTGAAGTAAATACACTTCTGGAAAGCGTCTGTGAAATACTCTTGTTGACTACTGCCTCCAATTCGTCTTTTCTTCCCATCTCTCTCATATTCTCACGAATACGGTCGAAGATAACGATCGTTGCATTGATAGAATAACCGACGATCGTTAACATGCAGGCAATAAAAGTATTGCCGACAGGTACTCTGACGATCGCATAAAATGCAAGTACAACAAGGATATCATGCAGCAATGCGATCACGGCACTGGCGCCGAACCGGATATCACTGAAACGCAGCCAGATATAAAGAAGCATGCATACAGCCGCTACGATAATTGCGATCACGGCATCAGACTGCATCTCGGAGCTTACGGTCGCGCTGATGGTTTCCGCAGTAATCGTGCTTTCCTCCACGCCGAAGTTATTGATCATAGTATCGGCAAATGTTTCTCTTTCTTCCACATTCAAGGTTCTCGTCTTAATGATGATCTGATTCGAACCTGCCACTTTGGTCGTCTGTACATTGCCGTCTCCGGTAATATTTTCGATCAAAGGTACGATATCCGCATCGATCTTTTCGATCGGCATATCTTCATTCAGTGTCAGCGTTGTCGACGTACCTCCTACGAATTCCAGACTGTAATTTAACGCGGAACCGCCTGACGCCTGATAAACGCCCATAACGATAAATCCTGCGGCAATTACCGCACCGGACAGGAAGAAAAAGGCTTTCTTCTTCGTTAAGATCTGTAAAATCTTGGATTCTTTTGCCACACCGTATGCTTTCGGACTCTGAACGCCCAACGCAAATAAAACGTTTAAAAGGAATTTCGTAATGACCAGGGCTGTAAACATCGACAAACCGATACCAAGTACAAGCGTATAGGCAAATCCCTTAATCGTTCCGGTTCCAAGCCATGCAAGCACCGCCGCCGCGATCAATGTCGTAATATTACCATCAAAGATTGCGGAAAACGCTTTGGAAAAACCAATTTTAACGGCTGACTGAACGGTCTTGCCGGTAGCAAGTTCTTCTCTGATACGGGCAAAGATGATAACATTCGCATCCACCGCCATACCGATAGAAAGGATAATACCTGCAATTCCGGGAAGCGTCAGCGTTACTTCAAAAGCATCCAGTAAGATAACCATTAATGCGGTGTATAAAGCAAGCGCAAAACTTGCTGCGATACCCGGCACATAATATACTGCGATCATAAAGATCACGACTAACGCAAAACCAACGCCTGCCGCGATCAGGCTCGTCCTGATCGCATCGGAACCAAGCTGTGCGCCTACGACATTCGAACGCAGTTCCTGCAGTTCCAGTTTGAGTCCGCCGATCCGGATCGTAGAGGCAATCCTTTCCGCCTCTTCAAAACTTCTTCCCTGTAAAGTGATCACTGCGTTACCGTCTGTAATAGCTGCCTGTACATTCGGTACACAGATAAATTCGCCATCATAATAAATTGCAATGGATTCTCCCGCTGCAAAAGCTTTCGTCGTTGCCTCGCCAAAAGCCTGGGCACCTGCATCCGTCAATGTAAGCGCTACAATATTCTGCGTATTATTCAAGAGCTGATCCTGCTGCGTACGGGCCTGTGCATCGACTACGTCTGTCCCCGTCAAGACAATGGAACCGTCCGCCTGCAGTTCATCGATTGTTTTGTTCAATTGATACTGCAGCTCCAGATTGCCATCCGCATCGATTCCATATGCACTGACATAGTTGGCATTTCCTGCGCTGTCAGTCTGTGCGATAAAATAGAGCGTTCCCGGCTGTCCGAGTTCCGCAAGGATCGCATTGGCATCCGTCACACCCGGAATCTCAATATTGATCCTGTCGCTGCCTTCCTGATAAACCTGCGCCTCCGTACTGTAATTCTCGACACGCTGCTGCAATTTGTATATCGTGTCGCTCATGTCTTCCTTATCAGGTTCTTTATCTCCTACTACCTGATATGTGATACTGACACCTCCGGCAAGGTCGAGTCCGAGTTTGATGCTGGAAGCGGAACCCGACTTGTCAGCACCGACGCCGCAGACTGCCACATAACTCAGGCCGCCCAGTGCCAATAAAAAAATGAGCAGGTATACAATGGCTCTGTTCTTTTTCATCTTTTTCATCCTTTCTTATCCTGTCTTACTGCGGCTTATCCGTGTCGGCAAGCGCAGCCTTTATCATAATTGCACATTCAATGCGTTTGCGCTGAAGCGTGCAGCCAAGATCATATACATCATGGATATTTCCATGAAACTGATACGAATTCGCAGCGCAGCCGCCGCTGCAATAAAATTTGGCAAAACAGTCTTTACATTTTTCTTTCGTATATACGTTACAGCTTTTGAATGTATCCCTGATGTCCGTCCGCGTGATCCCTTCATCCACATTTCCCATAAGGAAATCTTCATTACCGACAAATTGGTGGCAGGGATAAAAGTCTCCCCAGGGCGTAACGGCCAGGTATTCATTACCGGAACCACAGCCAGAAAGTCTTTTGGCCACGCACGGCCCACCTTCTAAATCTATCATAAAATGAAAGAAATTAAAAGCCTTTCCTTCTTTTCTTCTTTTCAGATATTCCAGGGCAAGTTTATCATATTCCTGCAAAAGATATGGCATGTCCTCTTCACGTATCGCATAATCCGCATCCTCTTTCGCAACTACCGGCTCTACGGAAATCTGCTCAAATCCAAGATCGGCCAGATGTTTCACATCCTCCGCAAAATCCTGATTATAATGGGTAAACGTACCGCGCACGTAATAATTCATCTGATTTCTGCTCTCTGCCGTCTTTTGATACTTCGGTACGATCTCATCATAGCTGCCCTGTCCGCCGCGATGGGGACGCATCTTGTCATTGATTTCTTTACGTCCGTCAATGCTTAAAACTATATTGCTCATTTCGCGGTTCGCAAAATCAAGAATCTCATCATTTAATAAGATACCGTTCGTTGTCAGCGTAAAACGGAACTTTTTATGATACTCTTTTTCAATGCTCCGGCCATACTCCACCAGACGTTTGACAACATCCCAGTTTAACAGCGGTTCTCCTCCAAAGAAATCCACTTCCAGATTGACGCGGTTTCCGGAAGCCGCGACAAGGAAATCCAACGCCTTTTTGCCGACCTCAAAACTCATAAGCGCGCGTCTGCCGTGATACTCTCCTTCCTGTGCAAAGCAATACTGACAGGCCAGATTGCAGTCATGCGCAATATGCAGACAGAGCGCCTTAACGACAGTCTGACGTTCCCCGAATCCTGCAATATATTTCTCATAAATATCTTCCGTAAAAAGCATTCCTGCGGCATATAGTTCCAGAATCTCTTCTACGGCTTCCTTTAATACAGCTTCCGTATAGTTTTTCTCCGTCCGGATACTGCCCTGCTCATATTCCCGCATTATATTGGAAAAGACTTCTTCCGGTTTCCGCTCTTTTTGCAGCAGCTGCTTTTCTACTGCAGGAATGATGTCGTAAACAATATCGTCTACCACATGAACGCTGCCGCTGTTAACATCCAGTACAATATTGTAGCCATTATTCTTATATTGATGTATCAATCAAAACGCTCCTTTTCCTCCGTACATACGTCCGCAGGACGCACTATAATAAGCAGCGACGCGAATCGCTGCTTAAAACATCATTTCATTCTCGTTTATTGTGACAATATTGTAAAACCTATTTGGCCTGCTCACAACTCTGGTTGCCAACTGTGCAGGATGTCTTGCATGCCGACTGACAGGATGTCTGGCACTCACCGCAGCCGCCTTTTTTCATGGATTCCTTTAAATCTCTCGTGCTCAATGTTTTAATATGTTTCATCTGATAGCCTCCTTTTATAACTTGAATTAGTATAACATATATTTCCTTTGGTGAAAAGAGTTTTTTTACCGCTTCAGCTTAACATACCGCCCAGCATGCCGCTGCCGCCGCAAAGCAAAAAGACGGTGGTCAGATTCCCCATATCCTGCGGCATTCCCTTATTCACGACAAGAGATACCGCCGTAAGAATCAGAAAATAGATACATCCCATTGCAAGTCCCCACAGAAACTTCTTCTCTCCTGTCTTTTTCCCGGCAATAAATCCTGCCAGAAAAGTAACCGCTATGTAAATAATGATGATACAGACCGATACCACTTTCTCTGATAACCCGAAACGATACAGCATCAGCGCCAGAAGCAGTAAAAGTCCTGCCGTCAGAAGATAGGCGGCCAGCATACACTTCATCACAAAAATGACCTTACCGCTGTCTATCAGTTTTTTCTCCATAAAACAACTTCTCCTTTCCAACCTTCCCTGCTAAAAAAATATAAATTTCTTAAAATGCTATTAAATATATATTCAGGGCGCAGGAAAAACTTGACACAATATTCTCTTTCATGTATATTATAATCATTTCAATAGAAATAAAATGAACAAAGGGGAGTGAATTTTTCATTGGATACCACAGGTGTCATACAAATTATTTCATTACTGATTCTAGTTTTACTGTCAGCATTCTTTTCTTCTGCCGAGACAGCCTTTACGACCGTAAATAAGGTGCGTCTCCGGACATTGGCGCAGGAAGGTTCCAAACGCGCTGCCAGAGTTTTATCCATCCTCGATAATTACAGCAAAATGCTTAGTACGATCCTGATCGGAAATAACATTGTCAATATTACGGCTTCTTCTGTTGCAACAACATTTGCAATCCGTGCATGGGGCAGCTACGCGGTCGGCTTTATGACCGGTTTATTGACGCTTATCATCCTGATCTTCGGCGAGATCGTTCCGAAAACATGGGCAATGCTGCGTTCCGAGCCTATCTCTCTTGTTTACAGCGGCATTATACGAATGCTTATGACATTGCTTACGCCGGTCATTTATATTATCGACAAATTTTCAAACGGCATTTTACGGCTGCTGCATATCAATTCCAAAGACACAGCCATCAGCATTTCGGAAAATGAATTAAAGACCTACGTCGATGTCAGCCACGAAGGCGGCGCGATCGAATCGGAAGAGCGGGAACTGATTTATAACGTGTTTGATTTCGGTGATGCGGTCGCCAAAGATATTATGGTACCGAGGATACATATGACAAGTCTTCCGCTTACTTCCACTTACAAGGAAGTGCTGACAACGTTCCGCGCATCGATGTTTACGCGTATCCCGATATTCGATGGTGATCCGGATAATATCATCGGTATTATCAATATCAAAGATTTCATTCTGGTAAAAGATACGGAAAAGTTCCAGATTAAAAAAATACTGCGTAACGCTTATTATACCTATGAATTCAAAAAAATTGCCGATCTGATGATGGAAATGCGCGAGAAGTCGCATAATATCTCTTTCGTACTGAGCGAGTACGGCACTACCGTGGGTATGATCACAATGGAAGACTTAATTGAAGAGATCGTCGGAGAAATCCGCGATGAATATGATGATGACGAAGACGAACTGATCAAAGAAACCGAACCCGGCAAATTCCTTGTAGAAGCCGGCATGAAGCTCGACGATATCAACGACGCCCTGGAGACAGATCTTTGCTCGGAAGACTTTGATTCCATCGGCGGTCTGATGATCGAGCAGCTGGAACGCCTGCCGGAAGATAAAGAAGCGATCCGGCTTGAAAACGGCATTCTGCTGCAGGCTCAGGGCATCAATAAGAATCGTATCTTAAAAGTAATGATCACAATTCCGCCGAAAGAGAATGAAGAAGCGGAGGAAGCTCCTCAGGACGCCTGATCATGCGGGATACGTCTGCTCCGGCTTCCAACAGCCTCTCGCGGCTGCGGAATCCCCATGTCACACTGATGCAGGGCATCGGCACATTGGCAGCCGTTTGGATATCCACATCGGAATCCCCGACATAAACAGCCTGCTCTGCGCACACGGACAATTCTTCCAGCGCCTGATACACCGTATCGGGCGCCGGTTTTTTTCTAACTTTCTCACTCTCTCCGATCGAAGCAAGAATGCGGTCTCCGAAATAGAGTGCGCTTAACTCCTTTACCGCCGCATCAAATTTATTGGAAACGATCGCCAGATGATATCCGTCTTTGCAAAGAACATCCAGCATGTCCATAATGCCTTCGTAAGGCTTTGTTTTATCTTTACAATGAACTGCATAATATTGTCTGAATGTCTGAAGCGTTTCCTCATACAAAGGATGATCTTTCCCTTCCGGTATGGCTCTTTCCATTAGTTTCGCAACGCCGTTTCCCACAAAATTTCTTACCTCTTCCAGCGTCCTTTCCGGCAAATGAGACTGTCTGAGCGCATAATTAACGCTGTCTGCCAAATCTTCCAGTGTATTGAGCAATGTCCCATCCAGATCAAATATAACGGTACTTATCATTTTCGGATTCCCTTTCTGTTTCGTTTCTTCTCATCTTGGTCATTTATTCTAGCAGTCCGCAGCCCTAGCCAGATTCATGATCGTTTCGATCTCGGCACCGTTATCCGGCGCATTCTCAATTACTTCATGCTTTCTGTCCGCATAGACCCGGCCGATTACATTCCCTTCCTCCGCTATCTCGATCGTATAATATTCCATCGATCCGCTGTCCATCTTCCATACGACATAGATTCGGCTGCATAATCCTTTTGCCAGATTCTTATCCGGCATATCGATCCTTGTGATCTGCAGATCCTCCGTAATGTTTAAGGTCATAAAAGAAAAATCATCTTCGTTATACGGTACCTTTATTTCCTTCGGATAAATGGAAGTATACAGCGAATGCATAAATCTTCCCTCTTCCTGCTGCATTTTCTCTAATCCCTCTTTTTGCTTTTCATATAAGAAAACCGGCAGAAGTTCAAATGTCACTCTTCTGTTTGCCAATTGATGAAACTGCTTCTCCGTCAGTTTCACCGTTTTGGTCTTCCCCATTTGACTCCGTTTCAGCGCCACTTCCAGAATCTGCTGCGGCACTGTGATATTCTGCGTAAAAGGATTTAAAACGACTGCCTGTACTTTTTCTTTATTTGCTATCGCCATAGCGACACAGGTGGCAAACGGCATCGCCAAAAGCGCCGGACTCCTGCGGTCTTCCGGAATATGCTGTCTGGAGGAAAATACCGGCAGAGCCTGCTCTCCGTTTTCTTTTCTAAGCAGACAGGGCGTGATCTTAGCATCTTTTGGCAGTTTTGCTGCGCTTTTTCCTTCCGTGATGTTTTTCTTTGTCTCCTCATCCAGGTTCTCCGGCATCAGTGCGGGCAGATACACTACCGCTTTTTCAAGCAGCTCCATCACTTTTACAAAACTATCTTTGTCTCTGTCTTTTACAAATTCTCCTGCGGCTGTTTCCAACAACTTGTTATCTATCATTTTTTCATACTCCTTTTTTAATCTAATAACCATGCCTTTATAGTATAACAGAATCCGCTCTGTTAGGAAAGTACAAACAGCGGATATCTCGATCATGCCAAACGGATCCCTTTGCTATATTATCATGCAAAAACGGACCCCTTATAGGAATCCGTCATATCTTTTTGCAAGTTCTTTATAACTGCATAATTTCTGTTGATACCATTCGCATTTACGACAGGAAGCTTCAAAAATTTCTTCCGTCAGATTTTCCTTTACATGTAAAAGCAGTTCCTGCACCAAATAAGTCCGTCCGGTCTGTAAATGCAGCGCTTCTGCCAGCCGGGCATCTTTCGGAACCACACGGTTATCATCCAGGGTACAGGCTCCATCTGCCAGATTTGGACATGCCTGGCAGATCGCATCCGGGCAGATACACAGCTCTACTATCCGCTCATCTTCTGCACATGCCACGCTGGAAGAAGCCCCCTTCTGAGGCTGCGGCTGCTCCGGCCCGTTTCTCCACAGCCAGTTCACTGTCCTTTCCATATTTTCACAAAACGCTTCGCTATACCCCTTACCACGGTACAGTGCACTGCACAATAAATGATGTACCCGTAACTTCATCCCAAGTCCCATGCCTTTCTTTTATGCCTGCATAACCGCAGTCCTTACAGCAGTCCGGCCTTTATCAGACGCGTTCTGATCTGAGAACCCACAATATAAGCAAGTGCGACGGAAATCACGTCTTTTATGATGTAAGGCATAGACGCGAGCAGGAAAGACTCTGCAAATCCCATTTTCAAAACGACCATAAACTGTATCACACCAAACAGATGACAGACTGCCAGTCCCGCCAGTCCAAGCGCCATGCCCAAAACCTTATTTTTCCTCTGTATGCCGATACCGCACAGAAGCGCCATAACAATAAATCCCCATATAAATCCGCCTGTATAATTTACAAGCACCTGAACCCCGCCGCTGAAACCGGAAAATACCGGCACGCCGACTGCTCCGAGCAGAATATAGATCAGCGTACTGACCGTTCCCAGTTTCCATGCAAGCACTACTCCCGTAAGCGCTACTGCAAATGTCTGCAATGTTACCGGAACGCCTGATGGCATCGGGAGGGAAATCTGTGAAAGAACTGCCAGAATTGCGGCAAACATGCCGACACAGACAATTTCTTTCGTAGCGATCTTTCCTGCTTTTCTTTCTGTTGCATCTTTGTTTGTCAATTGATTCACTTTTTCATTCATGGCATAAAACCCCTTCTGCTGTATTTTCAGACATACGTCGTCTGTTCTTTCTACAGTATAAAGGGGTTTTTCAATATTGTCAACCATTTTATGTTAATGGTTGACAATTACTTTTTTATTCATTTTGTCTGTCTATCTGCGGCTTATGGATTCATCATCAGCTCTTTCAACTGTCTGATCAGTTCCATATCTTCCGCACTGATCTTTAAGTTGGAATTCAGACTCTGCCCATCTGCCGTCGTCACATTGATCTCCACGATACTTCCTTCTTTGATGCCGTTCTGGTAAACGGCGCTCATAAATTTGGGAAATTTCGGATGGTTTTGTTTAAATTTGTTCCACAGGTTCATCATCTGAAAAATAGATGTCGGATTTTGAAGTCCCATACTCATTCCCCCTTCTCTTCCGCTTCTGCATGCTCCTGCTTTGCAACGGCTATCTGCAATTCCGCAAGCTGCTTGTCGTCCACACTGCCGGGCGCCTGCGTCATCAGACAGGATGCGTCTTTAATCTTCGGAAACGCGATTACTTCCCGGATATTGTCGGCATGCACAAGCAGCATAACAAAACGGTCAAGGCCATAGGCCAGTCCCGCATGCGGCGGAACGCCGTATTGGAACGCATTCAGCAAAAAGCCGAACTGCTCCCATGCCTTTTCCTTCGTAAAGCCGAGCACTTCAAACATTTTCTCCTGGATATCATTCTGGTGGATTCTCACGGAACCGCCGCCAAGCTCCACACCGTTTAATACGATATCATAAGCTTTGGCACGTACCCTTCCCGGATCGGAATCAATATACCCCCAGTCTTCTTCCATAGGCATCGTAAACGGATGATGTTTGGCCATAAACCGGTTCTCTTCTTCACTCCATTCAAGCAGAGGGAATTCTACTACCCAAAGAAAATGGAATATCGATTCATCAATCAGTCCAAGCTGTTTCCCAAGTTCTACACGGAGCGCGCCGAGTACATTGTAAACGATATCATTCTTATCCGCCGCAAAAAGGAGCAGATCGCCCTTTTCACCGTTCATTTTATCCGCCAGCATAGTAAGCTGCTCCGGCGTCATAAATTTGGCGAAAGAGGATTTATAAGTTCCATCTTCCTGCACGGACAAATAAGCAAGCCCCTTTGCGCCGTATCCTTTGGCAAAATCAACAAGCGCGTCTATTTTCTTTCTCGGCATTGCCGCCTGGCCTTTCACATTAATGCCTCTGACGGAACCGCCGTTTTCAAGCGCCGCGCTAAATACGCCGAAACCGCAGCCGGCAACGACATCCGAAACGTTCACAAGTTCCATGCCAAAACGCGTATCCGGTTTGTCCGAACCAAAACGTTCCATAGCTTCCTTCCAGGTCATCCTCGGCAGCGGCAGGGAAACTTCCAGGCCGATCGCTTCTTTGCAGATATATTGGATCAGTCTTTCATTGACTTCTATTACATCTTCCACATCTACAAAGGACAGCTCCATATCCGCCTGCGTAAATTCCGGCTGTCTGTCGGCACGCAGATCTTCGTCCCTGAAGCACTTGGCGATCTGGAAATAACGGTCATAACCGGAACACATTAAAAGCTGTTTATATAACTGCGGCGACTGCGGCAGTGCATAAAAATTCCCGGGATGCACACGGCTGGGTACCAGATAGTCTCTCGCCCCTTCCGGCGTAGACTTACATAAAACAGGCGTCTCGATCTCCAGGAATCCTTCTTCGGCCATAAAGTCTCTCATTTTAGAAACGATCTTACTGCGCAGCATCATTTTCTGCTGGATATCAGGTCTTCTCAGATCCAGATAACGGTATTTTAAACGAAGCTCTTCCTTGGTCTTCGAATCTGCTTCCACCGGAAACGGCGGTGTCTCGGACTCCGATAAGATACGGGCCTGCTTTGCACGGATCTCAATTTCACCGGTTGCAAGATTCTCATTAACGGCGCCGGAGCGTTTCTCGACTTTCCCGACTACCGCAATGACAAATTCGCTCCGCATCTTTTCAGCTTTGGCAAAACTCCCGGCGCCGCAGTCGCTTTCTTCAAAAATGACCTGCAGGATACCGGAGCGGTCTCTCAAATCCACAAATATAATACCGCCTTTATTTCTCTGTTTCTGTACCCAGCCCATTACGGTGACTTCTTCCCCCGCATTCTTTATGGAAAGCTCCGTACAGCGATGTGTTCTCTTCCAGCCCAGCATGGACTCAGCCATTATTTCATCCTCCTCATGTCAGTTGTTTTTCAGTGGTTCCTTATAAAATTCCTGAAACGCTTCATATCCCTGTGCACAAAGCTGCTCTTTCTGGAATTTTTTATTTTTATTCATACGGGCCACGAGTATCTGGCTGCCTTTCTCGCGCTCTGCCTGCGCCTGCCGCAGTACTTTGCACAATTCTTCTGTCGGCAGTCCTTTTTCCATTAAATAAGCTTCTTTCTTCCCTTTTCCGGGCACTTTGAAGCCGTTCTCCATCAGCAATAAAATGATCCGTTCAAATCCTATCGAAAAACCGCACGCCGGAACGTCATTTCCCGTAAACTTCCCGACCATCTTGTCGTATCTTCCGCCGCCGCCGCAGCTGCCGCCGAATTCCGGCATGGCCACCTCGAAAATCGTCCCTGTATAATACGACATGCCGCGTACTAACGTGGGATCGAACTGCAGCTTGAAGAAATCGCCTTTCGTCGCTTCCACACTTTCAAGGATCTCCCGAAAGTTTTCCTGTACGCCTGCAGGAAGGACATCTTTTAAAGCATCCATAATATAGCTTACCGGATCTTGCGCATCTTCCATTCCCTGAAAGAGTCCGAGATATTTTCCGGTCTGCTCTTTGGAATATCCTGCTTCCATAAGCTCCGCCTGTACGCCTTCTATTCCTATCTTATCCATTTTATCCAAAATAATAAAGACTTTGTCATAATCGTCTTCTGCAAAGCCGCTGTAATTTGCCATTGCCTTCAAAATCTGTCTGTCATTGATTCGGATCACGAAATCACGAAAGCCTAATTTCCCAAGCGTCGTCGTCGTTGCCAGGATCAGCTCGATCTCCGCCAGATTGGAAGGCTCGCCCAAAATATCGATGTCACACTGCATGAACTGACGATAACGTCCGCGCTGCGGTCTGTCCGCTCTCCATACATTGCCCATCTGCAGCGCTTTAAACGGCGAAGGAAGTTCGTTTGCATGATTGGAGTAATAACGTACCAAAGGTACCGTCAGATCATAACGCAGGCCGCCATCGACCAGATCTTCTTCCGTTTCCGCTTCCGACAATTTCAGTTTTTCTCCTCTTTTTAAAATCTTGAAGATCAGTTTTTCATTTTCTCCGCCCGCCTTGCAATTCAGGTTTGCAATATTTTCCACGCAGGGCGTTTCCATAGAAGTAAATCCGAAGTTTCCGTATGTTTCTTTGATCACATTCATGACATAATCACGAATTTCCATTTCCTCCGGCAAAATATCCTTCATACCGGTAACCGGTTTCTTGCTGAGTGCCATTATCCTACCATGCCTTTCTATCTGCCTGTATTTGAACTTAGATATTTTACCTTATTTTTACTTCTTTTTCAACCTTCTTTTCACCTTTCCATGCAACATTTCCCGATATCAGCACTTTTCATCTATAATCGGCCGACACAGAAAAATACCACACAGTCTTTCTCAAAACTGTGTGGCAGCATTTTACTCGTTTCTTTTTAAGAAGAAATCGTCTATGATCTTTTTAATATTCTCTTCCGGCATTGTCTTTAACAGGTATCCTTCCGGCTTTAACGACATGACTTTCTTCACACTTTCTTTGTCTCCTCTGCCTGTTAAGAAGATGACCGGTATATCCGCAATATCTTTATCGGAACGGATCATTTCCAAAGCCTGCCTGCCGTCGCAGACGGGCATTTCATAGTCCAGCAGTACCAGATTCGGCCGGTTCACCGCTATTTTTTTGATCGCAGATATACTGGAACTGGCTTCTATCAGATCGTAATCCTTTTCCAGGAGCTGTACCATTTTCATACGCATGAAATCGGAATCGTCTACTACAAGAATCTTTTTCTTCCTCTTGGACTGCTCTTCCTTTTCCATCACCAGAAAGTCTTTGATTACATCCATAGCATTACTGTGATCGATCGCTGCAGAAATCTTGCCGCGGATTGAATCCGATGTGGCAACGCAGAATGCAAAGTATCCTTCGCCGGTATCAAACAACAGACTAAAGGAAGGATTGTCACGTTCAAAAGAATTTAGAAGCTGTTCATGCGTCAACAGGCATTCCTTCTCTAACTCCATGAAACCAATGGCCGGAAAACTCTCTTTGATCTTCTCCAGAAACTGGCGGGAAAGATATCTCGTAACATTGAGGACCATATCGTCTACCCGCGGATAATCCGAATTCAATATCCTGCCTACGATCGTGAGCAGAAGCCGTTCTTCAAAGATCAGCGTAGCTTCCCATTTTTTCTTATGATCGTCGCGGAAAATGAATCGGCAGCAGATCATTTTCCCGAAGTCTTCTCCGGCGTATTGTTCGCTGATCATCTTGGACTTTAAGTGAAAGATCTCCTGAAGGACCTGGGTGATCGTTACTTCGAGTGCATTCTTCTCTTCTTCGTGCGGAATATTGGTCCATTTGCTGATCGTCTTTCCGGCAATCGCCTGATCTTCCGTCTGTGTATGAGCAACTACCCAGCCGATACAG
>CAJTUZ010000039.1 GCA_910579735.1 uncultured Lachnospiraceae bacterium | reverse complement strand
ATTATACATCATATCCTTGTGTATTAGGTGTCAACTAAAATGATACAACATCATTTTAGCCAAACTGCTATTGACCAAACCGGACGTTCTTTTGCTGGATGAACCGACCAATTTTCTGGATAAGGAGCATATTGCATGGTTTGCCGACTATCTGGCAAATCTCGATAATGCCTTTATGGTCGTATCACATGATCATGCTTTTCTGGAAAAAACCGCAAACCGTATCTGCGATATTGACAACCACTTTATAACAAAATATTATGGAACCTATTCCGAATTCCTGAAAAAAAAGACCTTTATGCGGGAAGATTATATCCGTCAATATTCTGCCCAGCAAAGAGAGATCAAAAAGACAGAGGAATTCATCCGTAAAAATATCGCCGGCAGAAAATCAAAAATGGCAAAGGGACGCAGAAAGCAATTGGAACGCATGGACAAAATAGAAGCGATCGCTTTCAAAGAAATAGTTCCTCGTTTCCGTTTTCCGTATCTTCCGTTTTCCGGTACGGAACATTTGATCGTAAAACGTTTGTCAGTAGGTTATCACTATCCGATTTTATCCAATATTGATTTTATGATGAAGGGCGGTCAAAAAGTTGTTATTACGGGATTCAACGGAATCGGAAAATCTACTTTGCTCAAAACACTGGTGGGACAGATTCCGGCCATGAACGGGATCTATCAGTTTTCAGAACAGACCGCAATCGGCTACTTTGCACAGGATCTTATTTGGAGAGATCTCTCACAAACACCGATACAGATCGTTTCCGACACTTATCCTGATATACCGGCAAAGGAAATCAGAAAAGCGCTTGCGCGGTGCGGGATTACAGGCGAACATGCCATGCAGGCAGTCGGCACATTAAGCGGCGGCGAACAGGCCAAATTAAAAATGTGTCTGTTAATGCATAAACCCTGCAATTTTCTCATCCTGGATGAACCGACAAACCATTTGGATGTACAGGCAAAGGAGGCTCTGAAAACGGCCTTACAGGAATTTCCCGGAACGGTCCTTCTTGTTTCACACGAAGCGGCTTTCTACAAAGAATGGGCAGGGCGAGTCATCGACGTAAGTTCACACTAAGGGATCAGGCTCCTCAGCCTGACCCTTTGCTTTAAAAAGCCGCCTGATATTTTAGTACCCGTATCGCTTTCTGTATTTTGCAAACATAAATGCAGACAATATTAGCGCCATAAGCTCCGCTGCCGGCATCGCCAGCCAGATACCGTTTACGCCAAGCAGCAGCGGGAGCACGATCATCATGATCAGCATGAATACAAACGACCGTGAAAACGCAAGAACCGCGGAAACAACGCCGTTTGACAGAGCCGTAAACATCCCGCTGGCAAAAATATTAAAACCGATAAAGAAAAGGGCGATCGTACAGATCCTGTTTCCGGTCACTGCCAGATCGTACACCGGATTATCCGGACGGGCAAAGACGGATACCAGCGGCTTTGTAAATAAAAAGGAAGCTGCAACCGTTACCACGCAGATCAATGCGATTACCTTTAAACTGACTGCCACCAGTTTCCTTAACTTCTCATGATTCTGTTCTCCATAATAGAAACTTAACATAGGCGCCACTCCATAGGAATACCCCGTATATAAAGAACTGGCAAGCATCAATACATACATGATGATCGTAACAGCCGCAATCCCCTCTTCTCCCACATAATGAAGCATCGTCCAGTTAAACATCATCGTGATGATGCCGGTAACAAGCGCAGTCGCCATCTCCGAACAGCCATTTGCCGCCGCATTTACAAGAACTCTAAAGCGAAATACAGGCTTCTTAAAATGTAAGAGACTTCTCTTTTGGCTAAATACAAATAATCCCACGACCGCCGTTACGGAATATCCAAGCCCCGTTGCGATCGCTGCGCCGCTGATTCCCATATGGAGGACCGCAATAAACAAATAATCGAGCGCCATATTCAGAATACCGCCTGAAACGGAACAGACGAGAGAAAGCGCAGCTTTTCCGGCGGCGATCATATAAAGCGTAAAATTATTCATCAGAAGAATCGGTACCGTAAACACCAGATAACGGCTTAAATACGCCACGCAATATCCTTCCACATCCGCAGAAAGATCCATTCCGGCAAAAATACGATCCATTACCAGATATCCAAGCGCACACATCACGATTCCCACAAATACGTTTATCAAAATCAGAAATGTAAAGTCTTCTTTTGCTTCCCCGTTTTTATGCTGTCCCATCTTCTTCATAATAACCGCACTGCCGCCGGTGGCAAGCATCGTAGAAATGGCCGTAACCAGCTGGATTATAGGCGCAGTCAGATTAATTGCGGAAAGTGCGTCCGTTCCAATCAGATTGGATACAAACAGACCATCAACCATCGTATAAAAAGACATGAACATGGTCATGGCAATGGTCGGAACCGCAAATTTCAAAATATTTCTTAATGTCACAGGTTTCAAATATACGTTTTGATCTTTCATATCATCATGCTCCTTGCATTTATTTACTTTATACAGTATCATAAATCATACAGTTACTGTACGGTCAATAGAGAAAATGCAGCATGTTGAGAAAGGTATGAGAACAGTCAATGGAAGAAAAAAGAAAACTGCTTACGATCGGTCAATTTGCCGCCCTGCACGGCATCAACAAAAAAACGCTGATGTGGTATGATGAGATTGGTTTGTTCAAACCTGCCTCCATCGATCCCGAAAACGGATACCGCTATTATCATTATCAGCAAAGTCCTATACTGGAAACGATCCTTCTGCTGCGGGAACTGGATGTATCCATACCGGAAATCCAGGATTTTATGAAAAACCGCTCCGCCGGGAATATGAAATGTCTTCTGGACGAAAAGATAGCCGGCCTGGATCTACAGATCATGCACTTACAGGCAGTCCGAAAAACTTTATGCAACCACCGTCAGAATATGGATACCCTGTTGACCATAGACTTATCGGAAATTCGTATGATTGAAAAAGAAGAACGATGTCTTGTAACGGTAGATATCGATAAAAACACTTCCTTTGAAAAAGAAGTGGAACTGATTACGGCAGAAACAACCAGATATAAGCTCGGCCGCCTGCACGATGCCTCTTACGGCTCCATGATCCCTGTCTCCAGTCTGTTGGCGGGACGTTTTGATGATTACACCAGGCTGTTTATCGAAATTCCCTTTCTGGACCGGAACTCAGAGCTGCACATACAGCCAAAAGGGACCTATTTAAGGACGTTCTATAAAGGAAACTGGGACGGCCTTCCGGGACGGTATCAGGAAATCATAGAATATGCCGGAAATCATGGCCTGACACTGTCCGGTTTTTCCTATGAAAAAGGAATCAATGAAACGGTCGTTGAACGGATCGAAGATTATATTGTGCAGATTGAAATACCTGTACTTTAAACTCCTGCGTCTTACGTTTCATCCCGCTTTTTCATTGCGCCTCTGCTTATCCTCTTTCACATACAGCGGGTTCCACACGCCCCGTATGTAACAGATCAAAAACAATACAAACAACAGCAGATTATGGGCGATCATACAGCCCCATGCAGATACAAGTCCCAAACCGAAAATCTGTGTGCAGATAAAAGTCCCTGTAATACGGACGATCCACATACCGATCATATTATACACAAAGGGCGCCTTTGTCTTTCCCACGCCCATCATAAAACCTTCAATAATGATCGAAAATCCAAAAAAAGGTTCCGATACCGCCACCATACGCAGAACAGACGCTCCAAGTGCGATGACTGCTTCCTGAACGGAAAAAAGCCTCATCAGAGCCGGCGCTGCCAAAAAAAGACCTGCCCCGGAACCTGCCATCAGAACCATTTCCAACGGTATAAAAATAGACGCAAGCTGCTTCATCCGCTTTCCATCATCAGCCCCGTAAGCATTGCCTGCCAACGTGGCCGCCGCTGTCTGCATTCCGTACCCCGGAATATAAAAAGCCGATTCCACCGTATTGGCAATGGTATGAGCCGCCGTAGATACTTCTCCGAGGGAATTGATCATTGCCGCAAATGCCACATATCCAAGGGAAGTGCCGAAACGCTGCAGCATATTCGGCAATGCCACACTCATACACGGCTTTAAAATCTGCATATCCGGCATAAATCTCTGACCGCGCGGTGAGATCGTTTTGTGTTTCCAAAGAACCATGGTTATGCAGATTCCACCTATCGTAAAAGCGGCAGCGCTGGCAATCGCCGCACCGATCACCCCAAATCCTGCTCCCCATATGGTAACAGTCCCGGAAAACAACATAACCTGACGGGACGGATAGATCAAAAGAAAGTTCAGCGCTACATTAACCAGATTCACCAACAGTCCGATCTTCATCGGCGATTTCGTATCCCCCGCCGAGCGCAGCACCGTTCCGAAAATAATGCTTGCCGTTCTTGGCAGCATCGGCAGATACAGGATCAAGAAATACATGGAAGCCATCTCCTGTATCCCCTCCTCCACCTGCATCCATACAGGTATCATGCCGCTCAGAGATACCGTCAGTACCGTGAAAAGAACACCCAGAACACACGTAAGCAGGACCGCCTGTGCAACTGCACGTTTTGCGGCGGCCTGATCATTTGCTCCATATGATTTTGCTATGTAAGAAAGAAATCCTACGCCCACCGCAGAGATCGTGCTGCCGATGAGCCAGTTAATGGTCCCTGTCGAACCTACTGCCGCAGTTGCCTGCGTTCCCAACGATCCAACCATCGCCGTATCGATATACTGGACGGCTGTCTGCATAAACTGTTCTAACATCGTCGGCCATGCAAGAGCCAGAATCGTCAAAAGCATCCCGCGGTCGGATATCTGATCGGTTTTCTTTTCACTCATCTGTATTTCCTCACTTCACAAGCCTCCCGTGATGTTCTTCCATATATCCCCCATCCTTCGCATTCTTGTACCCAAGTTTCTTAAACTTTTTCACGACAGCTCCGGGTTTTTGCATATAATTGCCGATCACATAAATAATAGAGGTCTTATCCGGGAATCTACGGGTTACGCGGTCCGGGGTCATTTTATCGATCGTCCAGTTCACCGCACCGGAAACATGGCCGGCCGCATATTCTGTCTTCTCCCTGCAGTCGATCAAATACGCATTTTCCGACGTGCGTACAATGTTGATTGCCGTATTTACCGTGATTTTTCTTTCAAATAATCCCATATATATCTCCTGTTTCATTTTCGTTATTCTGCCTATCTTCGTAAGAATTGCATCCCGGCTTTTTCCTGCCGGATCTATGACGGTTTCATCATATCATATTTTCCCCCGAATATATAGTCTTATATGTAAAAATGGGATTGCTCTCAACCGAATTTAGTCGTAATTGGAAAAGAAAAACGAAAGATTTGTCGGCATATTTTACCTGTCCGCAGACAGGTAAAATATATAAGGTGTTTCCGGCCGGTAAAGCCGTGTCAGAAATTATGTAAACTAATTTGGACAGCTTACTCCTGTTCCAAAACCAATGCCATTTTAGGACAAAACGAGGAACATTTTCCGCATTTGATACATTTTTCCGTATCAACTACCGGCGCGTGAAATCCCTCCTGTGTCAAGGCGCCCACAGGGCAGATCTTAACGGATGGACAGGGATGGTTCTGCGGACAGTTTTCAACAATTACTTTTAATATTTTTCCCATAGCTTATACTCCTTTATATCAACATCTGTCAGTGACATCACTGGCTTATTTATATGTTCATCTTAACGAAAACAGACCATACTGTCAATGAAATGCAGAATAAAACATTGTATTTTCATCAGATGATTTTTTCCTTTGCACTTTTGGGAAAAACAATGATCAGCGTTCCTGTTTTAACGGATATTATACTTTTTTCATTGATAAATTCATTGCTTGTTCCGATAGGAAAGGTATTGGTTAATACCGCATGGTCAAGTTCGTATTTCAATCCGCATAAAGTTACGTCTTCACATTTTGGAGAATATGAAAATACAGAAACATAGCCACACGGGATTTTCTCAAAACAAAGTCTTTTATCAGTAATTGCGGTAACAATGTTATCCCTGTCAAATAAAAATCCGCGCATATTGTTTTCGGACAGGTATGCAAGCATCTGCAAATTGGCAAGCGTATGATCTATGCGCCCTCCCGTTCCGCAATAAATGTGAAAATCCGTATACCCTCTTTGAATGCCCTGCCGAACGGCCTCAAACATATCCGTATCGTCTTTTTCCGCGCTTAACACAATGACATTGGAATGCTGCGGGACATATTGCAGGGTATCAAAATCTCCGATTACAAGGTCCGTCCTGATGTCTGCCTTTTCCGTATAACATAATCCGGCATCAGCAGCTATTACGAAATCCTCCGCGGTCGGTGTAAAATCCAGGCCGTGATTTTCACCCGCGCCTATTACATAACAAATTCCATTGTGCATTTATTTTCACTCCGATCTGCCGTCTTCCCAATAAGAAATCACTTCTCATAGTATAGGCAATATCCGTGTGAAAGTCAATGAATGCTTGCTTTGGGGCGTACCGGCAGACCGGTTTGTAAGATACTTTCTATGCCCGCATGTCAAAACCATCCTGTGCTGCCTTTTTGCCTGAAAGAGACAGGATTTCTTTTGTAAGAGGTATCACCCTTCCATTTTCGACTGCATAGTCCAACAAAATCTGCATCGCCTTCAAATCCGGCTGGTCTAACAATTTCCCCGTTTTATTGTATGTGCTGTCATTCAGTCCTGCAATAATTTCTTCCGTACGCGCCATCTCCGCCTGCCATTTCTCATATCCCGCCGGAATATCTTTTTCCCTGCGCAGCGTTTCCTCCCGCTCCTTTCGATAATTCTCCCAGAACTGCCGATGCCTTTCTTTTGATTTATCAAACCACTCTCTCTGCCCGGGGCCATACCCGTAATCTGTGTCAAGGTCATATAGGCTGCCGTCTTTATATCCGACAGTAAGTCCGCGCTCATCTTCCTGATCCCATCCTTCTTTTACATAGACCTGATACACATCATACAAAGATGACATGGGCAAAGCGCTTATTTCTCCTTTTTCCAGTTTTTCTTTGTACCCCTCTTTCACGGCATCCCAAAGATTCCGTCCGTCCGGTGTATAGATGATTCCATCCCTGTTTTCCAGCTTTCTCATATCCAACCCCGTCATATCATTCACAAAATGCCACATGACTGCTTTTTCCTGATAAGCTGTGTCATACAGATACTGCTCCGGCTGTTCAAATCCATGATCTGCAGGATTGCACTGGCGCAGATGTCCGTACAAATACTTCCCGTTATTCCCTCTGTTAAGCACTTCTTCAATCCGCCTTGCCAACGCCTCGTCCACGCCGTCTGCAATGATCCTATATTCATATGGGTCCACCTTTAACCGCAGCTCGGCATCCTCAGGTATAACGATCCCGTTTTCCTCAAAAATCCGGTTGATGGAATCGTTTATACCGCTGCGCACCTCGTCATTCCATTCCTCTTCGCTCATAATCCCGCCTCCGAAGGCTTTCTGTATAACCGGGTCATAGCTGCTAACCGGCGCCGGAAAGCCATCCAGGACACGCAGCTCCGCATCCTCGCATATTTGACGCTCCTTATTCGTCAGTCCTCTTACAAAATAGGGGGATTGCGGATTATGATATTTATCCCATATATGCTGCTGAGGATTATCAAATCTTTTATTTTCTTCATTTACTTTTGCATAATGCTCATTGAGCAGTTTCGTATATTTTATTAATCTGCAAACGCCTGACGGCATGGGAAACGTTGTCCCGATATCCTTATCAGACGCTGTTTTGCTCTGGCACGCCTGCTGCTCTGCATAGACTGCGGCGGAATCCGTTCTCCGGTACTTCCCCGCTGCCCCGCCGGCCCTTACGGGTTCTTTTGCGTCCTCTGATTTTGTGCCGGGCAGTCCCGTCCTGTTAGTATATACGGCTGCATAGTCCCTTGCTGCATTACGCCCTGCTGCATTAACATTCATCTCTTATCTTCCTCCAAATAACATTCTTTAAAATACTTTTCAATGCTTCAAATTTGCATAATTATCCCAAATACCATTCAGGGCATTCCTCACAGAAGTTGAAATTCCCAGATTCAGACGAACCTGATTCAGGCTGCCCATTTCCTGCTTTAATAATCCCCTGTTTTCTTCATTGACCGCAGACATGAACGCATGATACGCCTGCCCCTTAATATCTGCATTTTGCTTTTTCACAGCAGCCGTTTCCTTTTTAGAACCGCCGGAATGATATACCGTCTGTGCCTTAAAATCGCGCAGTTCACTCCATATCTGTGTATTTACCGCCATGAACCTGCTGTGTGTTTCATAGGCTTTATCCAACATTTCCAGTTCTTTTTCTTTTGTAAGCTCCTGTATGCTTCCATCCTGCGCAGTATAATATTCCTTCCTGCCGTCTGATGCCGCATATTTTTCTTCTATACGGTCTTTGAGCAGCTGATAGGCGGAAGCCATTTTATTCACATAACTGTCAAAGCTATCTGTCTTTGTTCCTTCCTTTCCTTCAAACCTCTCTTTCAGCGCGTCTACGTCTGCCTGTGAGTAGTCCTTTGTCACAAATTCGTCAGATACGGAACCGCCTCCAAGCTCCGACATAATCTTTTCAAAATCATTCATCATGCCATATGCACCGGAGTTTACGGACGGGAGTTTTCCGATATCCCCATACTGTTCCATTCTTCTTTCTGCGGACATTTTTTCTCTTAAAACTCTACGGCCTTCCCCGGAAATATCCACGCTGTCTGTTCCGGCTTTTTTCATATATCCTGCCTGTGCAGGCGCGGCCTCTTTCGTTTCCGATTTCTTTGCCGTCTCTTTTTTCTGTGCTGCATATGTACTCCCGTACACATGATCGTATTTGTTTCCTATTCCTGAAACTCCCATAAGTTCCCTCCTTGATTTTAAGATATTTTTTTAACGACGCCCCTCATGCGTCACCCCGGACTCCATTATGTTCCGTCGCTTTATTTATCGGCAGATTTTCTGTTATTTTGGGATATGTGGAATGAAAGACCTGTGAAATGAAGTGAACGGCATTTGAAAGGTCGAAAATAGGTCCGGAAAACTCTCTATTTCCACGCTCCCGGAATCGTGGTAGAATGGAAAAAAACCGAATGGCATATGTGCGTTCCTTGAATCAAGAGGAAAAGAAAATGACAATGTTTGAAGATTTAAAAGCAGTATTAGATGGCGCAACAACAAAGGTTTCTCTAATCCATCCGGATGAACAGGCTGTAATCCGCCAAAAAGAGGTTTACCCGTTTAATGAGGAAACATTTTTCGGTGCTGTTTTATCCAAAACAGGCGGAATTGTAATTGACGACTGGATTCGCATATACGGTTCCGGGAAATATGATTTTTACAAGAAAAATACCTCTTTATCAGAATGGGGTGCAATGATTATCGCTGAAGATATTGTCGGCGGACTTTTTTCGTTAGATAACAATGGCATTATCAATTACTTTGCCCCAGATTCGCTACAATGGGAAAGTCTTGATATAACGTATAGTCAGTTTATACATTGGGCAATGATTAAGGAACGGGTGGATAAATATTACGAAACATTTCGTTGGGATGGTTGGGCAGAAGATTCCGCAATGCTTTCTTCTACACAAGGTATGATCTGTATCCCGCCGCTTTGGACAAAAGAATGTAAAACCGGCTTTTCGACTAAGCCCGCACCTATGCATGAGATTTTAGAGCTTCAATTAATGTTCTCAAAAGAATTATAGCAGTATGATTTTGGAACGGATATTTCCAAATACTGTTCCAAAGCAACCTTATATTCTATTTCACGCAGCCGCTCTATCTCATTTTTTACAGTCCCACTGTTCGCTTCAAACATTATATTATCATTAATATATTTACTATTGTTTATTTTTATTTGCAAAGGTATAATAAGCAACTGAATGGAGGCGTACTTTATGGAATATTTAAAAGCCAAAAAAGAGGATTTAGGACAAATCTATCAATTAGTACAGGATACTATCCAAACCGTATACCCTCAATATTATCCGCATGAAATAGTAGCTTTTTTCAGCAGTCTTCACTCTAAAGAAAAAATTGCTGCTGATATTGAAAGCGGCTGTGTCAGAGCATTATTTTTAGATAACTGTCTGATCGGCACGGGAACTTTTTCAGAAAATCATATTACAAGATTGTTTGTACTTCCCGGTTTTCAAAAAAAAGGATATGGCAGTTATATTATGCAGTGTCTTGAAGAAGAAATATCTGCCAAGCATAATTTAGTTATACTGGACGCTTCACTTTGTGCGACCTGTTTTTACGAACATAAAGGATATAAGACTGTTTCACATAATGAATTATCAACCGCCAGCGGCTTTTCTTTAGTGTATGGAATAATGGAAAAAACATTAACAGTTGGCAGCACAAGCATATGTTATGAGGGGAAATTATTTGCGCCTGTTACAAATACAGAAAATGGGGAAGTCGATAATCAAACACTATTTGCATATCACCAAAACGGAAATATTTTATGGGCAGAATATTACGGTGGAGAAATTAAAAAAGGTACTATGATCGGGATCGTTGATTCGAATGGAGAATTAGACTTTTACTATCAGCACATAAATCAAAGCAATGATATAAAAGCCGGAAAATGTCATAGTATACCACACTTTTTGGATGATGGAAAAATAGAACTTTCCGAACAATGGCAATGGCTGAATGGAGATAAATCCAAAGGTTTCTCAACCGTCCGGGAAAAGTAACTGATACTGGATATGTTCACTTGTCCCCGGCAAGGCCGCCCGCTCTTTGCCATTTCTAATCCTTTATGCCTCCCGTTTATTTTCCGCCGCTTCTCCTATGCCTTAATCCTGCTCGACCATTTCCTTACGACAAACGGCATACACACAATACCAATCAGCACAGGAACAGTGATCAACAGATATGGCGACCACACGTATTTCCCAAAGATATGAAACGTATATGTCCGGAAAATATCGGTTCCACTTCCCACTAACGGAATTAAGCTTAGTGCTTTCTGTAATCCGCAGGGAAGATACGGATCGATCAGCGTTGGAACGTATACAACTGCAAGACTAAGGAGCAATGCCAGTACATTACTTTTTACAGCCGAAGATATAAGCATAACAATTCCGGCAAATCCGACCATCCCAAGCAGTGTAAACGCCCATTCATAAATTTCTGCCTGCAGCATATTCATAGGTGCAATTGCAGTCAGCTTGATCAGCTGAACGGGCATATCCCACCCTGTAGTTCCCATAAAGAAAAGCTGCGATGCAATATCACAAATCGCAATGATTGCAAATAATTCCACTGTAAATGCCAAACCGGTAATAATTTTGGCAACAGCAATTATTTCCCAGCCGTTTTTTGTTGTCAATACTAAGGGACTTGTATTGTTGTGCCATTCTCCGGCAAACAGCGTGGACAAAACAATTGCAAGAAACAGTGCCATTGACTCCGCCGATGTGTCAATCGTAATACTCAGAAGTGTCTGCCAGCCTCGTATCCATCCATAATAAAATGGTCTAATCACCTTTTCATCTATTTGCAGTAAATACTCCTTTTCCTTTCCTGTCTGATTATTATTTTCCAGATATTTTTCAAGAACCAGCTGCCTTCTTCCATAAAAATCAGTCAATTTTTCCGGTTCAAAATAGCTGATACCTACCTGATAACTTCCGGCCTCCTGAAGTTCAGGCCACAAATTTCCCAGCCAATCATTGATAATCATCCAATCAGTTAAGTCCCACGCCTTTTTCGCATCAGCCGATTCCATTCTCTGATAATCCCCAACTATTTGCTGTATGGACTTATCGCTCAGCACTCCACCAAATGAAAGCGCATACTCCTGCCTGTCTCTTATAGCGGTATACCCGTCGAAATTTTTTCCGAAATTAGAGCTTGTAAAATTAACCTTGCTTCCAAAATTAAACCACTGAAAAGAAAGGATGCTCCCGAATACTACCACATACAGAAAACAAATAAAAACGCTTATTTTGGTGCCTGCCTTCCGCCATAATTTTCTATGTTCCAGTAAAAATAGTTCCATAGTTACTACACCCCTTCCTGCTCTGTCGGGAAATAATACAGGTACAAGTCTTCTAATGTTGCTTCACACGGAACAGCCCTCTCGTCCGGCATATGTTCTGAAATAATACGAAGCACCGCCTGCTGTCCCTCATGTCTTAAATTTGCAACGGTTGATTTCGCCTGCCACTTTCTTGTTTCTTCCTGGGGCACCGTGAGCTCCCATACTCTTCCGCCCGCTTTTTTTATTAACGCGGGAACGCTGCCCTGTAATACAAATTTTCCTTTTTTCATAAACAGTACTTCATCTGCAATTGCCTCTATATCAGAAACAATGTGTGTAGACAGAATAACGATTTTGTCTCCGGCATAATCAGAAAGCAGATTGCGGAAACGTACCCTTTCTTTCGGGTCTAATCCGGCTGTCGGCTCGTCCAGAATCAGAATTTCCGGATGATTAAGTAATGCCTGTGCAATTCCTATCCTCTGCTTCATGCCGCCGGAAAAAGTCCTTACTTTCCTGTCAGCAGCATCGCCCAAACCTACCTCCTCCAATAACTCTACCGTCCGTTTTCGGGCAATACTCTTTGGTATCCCCTTTAGGGCGGAAACATACATCAAAAATTCCATTGCAGTATAACCAGGATAATATCCAAAATCCTGTGGAAGATATCCCAATACATTTCTATAATCTGCGCCCATTTCAATGATGTCCTTTCCATTCAGAAACACCCCGCCGGAGGTTGATTCCAAAATAGCACACAACATCCGCATGAGGGTTGTCTTTCCCGCGCCATTGGCTCCCAAAAGCCCATAGACACCTTTCTTCAGGGTTGCACTGACACAATCTACTGCTATTTTACTTCCGTAATGCTTTGTCAAACGGTCAATTGATAATTCCATATAATTTCCCTTCCCTTCTCGTTGCTATAATAAAATAAATTTCCTTTATGAAAAAAAACGCGAAAAACAAAAAAGCTGCAATCCATATACCAAAAGCAGAGGCTTCATACAGCCACGGCAAAGTCCTTGCCAGTACTCCCCAGCATACGCAGGAAGCAAGCATTAATAGCGTGCCTATTTGTATGTTTTCTTTCCTGCGCATTCGAATCAGGCGCAGCATACTGACCATGCAGACTAAATAGGGAACCAGACAGTATAAAATCATCCGTCCTATTTCCCTGTACGAATCTTGAAGATGTACTTCTAAAGAAATAAGCACAGTCATACATACAAGATTGGCTGCTCCTGCCAAAACCAGCTTTGCCAGTACAATCTGTGAAGCGGAAGCCCTTGTAACAGCTTCAATTTCACTCATCCCATAATACTGGCATCTGAACATAACCGGCATGACTGCCAGCACAAACAGGGGCATGAAAACCGGTATATATTGAGGAATATCTGCTATGGCAGAAATTTTCAGACACACGATAAATAACACAAGCGCCTGTAATCCAAATATAGATATCCCCTCAAAACGGAAAATATCTGATAAATACTGAACAAAACCTGTTCTCGGTTCTTCCTGCGATTTTTGTGCCAATTTCTGTTCCTGCATCATTTCAGTACATAAATTTATCGTTTCTGTCAGCCTGATGCCATTCCTATCAAGTTTCTCTTCCAGTTCTGCCCTCTGCTGCAAGGACTGCTGCAAATATTTCTTTAACTCCTTATCTCCCATTTTCCTGCTCCTTTCGCATAATTTTCAGGGCATTCCTAACCCTGCTCTGTGCTGTCCGCATATTGCATCCCATTATTTTGGCAATCTCCCAAAATGAAAGCTGTTCTCCAAACCGTAAAATAACCGCTTCTCTCTGCTCCGGTGATAAAACCTTTAAGCGATAATCTACTTCTGATCGATCCTCTATTCGGCGTATCTCATCAATTGCATCTGTGATTTCTTCCTCATTTTCCAATGGGTAAACTTCTATTTTCCGGCTTTCATCAATACACAAATGATTTGCTATCGTATATAAATAGGCCTTAAATTTTCTTTTCCCTTTATATCCTGACAAATTCCGAAACAGTCTCAGAAAAGTCTCCTGCGTCAGATCTTCTGCTCTCTCCGAATTGAAACAATGTCTTTTACAATAAAACAGGATGGATGAATAATAGCGTTTTATCAATTCCTCAGCCGCTTTTTCATCACCGAGCCTTATCCGTTCTACCAAATCATCATCGGAATACGTCCCTTCCCTATTCACAACGCCATCAACTCCTCTCCGTAAAATAATCTGTATATAAATAATGACGAATCTTTAACCCTAAATGATCAAAACTTTTTTAAAGTTTTTTATCATAATCCTATATCATAAAAAATACAGAAGCAACAGGCTTTGTAAGTTTCCCGTAATTCTTATTCTTTTCCTACCGCCATGCTCCCTTACAAGGCGCAATCCCCGAAAGACTGCAAATAGCCGATATGAAAAAAAGAGCCTTGCAGCTCTCTTTCTCTGTTTTATGCTAATCATTTTTTTAAATATGCCTCTGTGTTGTCTTTCTGATGAGCATGGAGATTAGCATAGCCGCTATCCCCAAGGCAAGGTAGACCGCCGCGTACAGGATAAATCCCGTTTCCCCCATGTCAAAGAATATCCATGTGCCAATCAGGAAAAGCACGGCGGAAACAGGCGGAAGGCTCCATAAATGCCGGATGTCTTTTCCCGCAAATGCCCCGATTATCATGGAATATAACGGATTAACTGCAAAAAATAATAGAAAACATACAGCCATTCCTGCATCGCCTTTTACAAAAGTAACCGCAATCCATGGAAGCGCCAGCATAACTGCCGCCGAAACTGCCAACCATAATATAATGCTCTGTTTCATGTCATTCCTCCTGTGACTATTCTGTTGTTATTGCAGCAATTCAAAATCCAAAGTGCCTGAAAACAGAACCTTTTCGCCACATTGGATCTTAACTTAGACGGTTCACCCATCCGGTTGACGCATCCATAGCAGTACGGCAGGCATTCGTCTGGTCCAGAGCATTCAGCATTACAAAATCATGAATAGTTCCCTGCACCCGTAACGCTGTCACTTCCACGCCTGCACACCGGAGTTTTTCGCCAAAGGCTTCCCCTTCGCTGCGTAAAACATCCGCCTGGCCGTTTATGATCATCGTTGGCGGAAAACACTTTAGACAATCTATATCCGCTCGAAGAGGAGATGCAGTAATCTGATTTCTATCTTCCATAGATGCTGTATACTGCCGCCAGAACCATTTCATTCCTTCCCGATACAGATAATAGTCCGATGCAAATTGGCGGTAACTGGGCGTATCAAAGCAGGCGTTCGTTACCGGATAATATAATAGCAGCTTGCGGATACACGGGCCATGCCGCATGGATGACATCAGAACCATGGCAATCGCCATGTTCCCGCCAACACTGTCGCCTGCCACTGTGAGCGCAGCGCCGTTTGCCATCGGAAAACAATCCCCGATGATTTCCCATATATGGGAAAGGAGAAAATAGCACTGTTCTATCGCTGTCGGATATTTTGCTTCCGGCGACCGGCTGTATTCGGGAAATACGACCAGCGAATTTGTCCTTGCTGAAAGCTCCCTGACTAATTTTTCGTGAGTATGAAAGCTGCCAAATACCCAGCCTGCGCCATGGATATAGAATATAATGTTTCTGATTTTTTCATCTCCGGGCGCAATGAAATATACGGGAATATTCCCCCACATCCCAGTATTGACACAAACTGAGGATATATCTGCGGGATATTTATATACCGGCGTATCCTGCATTTCCTCTAATGCCCTCCTGCCTTGCTCCGGCGGCATCTGAAAGATCAGCGGAGGCACAGAGCTTTGATTGCAGACAGCTTCTGCAGCGGATTCCAACGGAACGCATCGTTTCATATTTCATTCTTCCTTTATGCGATAACTGGTTTTTATTATAATATGTAACTTTTCTTCCTGTTGATTTTCAATCCTATTCTCAATAATTAGAGAAAAGCAAAATATTACTTCAATAATTACCATAAATATCGCTATAATGGCAGCATTGTAATGCAAACCCAAAATCAAAACTCCAATCGGTACGATTACCGAAAGTATATAGTATGTTTTTGATTGATACAGCCAACCGTAAGGAAATAGATGTGCCCCAAAAACCATTGCATAGACCATCACCATTTTATCCGGTATAGCTGCATATACCCACATTACTATTAAAAGGTAAAATATTTGATTTACCGTAAATATCAATCCTAATTTTGTAAGGGGATTATCCTTATTTTGAAAATCCACCCCTATTACCTTAGAGATCAAATAAGCTAATGGAACCAAAGGTGCAGAGCAGAAAAATGTGTATAGGTTTTTGGTTAGAATAGGCAAAGACGATATATGAATAACCGAAATCATCAACCATAACGGGACAGATGCCAGAATAAAAGGCAATCCCCTTTTCTGCTTCTTCCGACAATCTGCTTTTAATTCCTGCAGCGCCAGGCATAACATTTCTCTATCTTTCATGCTGCATACTCCTTTCCATTTGATATTTCTGCAATCCTTTGGTGTAAATTTCGCCTTGCTTCTTACTGTATTTCTGATACAATACTGTACAGATAAAATAAAAAATAAGAATAATTCCAATGAATATTAACCATTGAACTGCCGTACCTTTACCCGTAAAGAATCCAAGCCAATAAAATCCAAGACATTCATACAGGCTGATTGCACACATAAAACAAGTTAATCTCATCATAAAATTCATTTTTTTTATAATGATACGGGTAAAAGTCAAATTGAAAATCAAAACACCGCCTATAATCAAAAGCACTACTTTCATCAAACCTTTTGTTGAAATAGTCTGGATATTAAAAATAGAATGATAGGCCAAAATGAGAATAAGAAACCAAGTAGTACAAAAAGCAACTCCATTCCTCATCCATACTGCAAATTGAATAATTTCTCTCTTGAAATTTCGCATACCTTCCTCCTCATATTGATAACAGACTGCGTATTGCAGGCACATATTTTCTTGATATGAAAAGCTGTTCCCCATTACACATTGTTGCTAAAATTGTGCGATTGATTTCCGGTCTAAGTGATTTAACCTTATTTATATTGATTATCTGCGATTTTGAAATTCGAATAAAATCTTTGTCTGAAAGAATGATTTCCAACTCATATAACCGTTGCTTAACCTCCATTACATCATCTTCGGTATATAAAAAGGTACGATTATCTACAGACTCAAAATACAATACATCAAACAGCTTAACAAAGCACCATTCGTTATCTTTTTTTGCCTGTAGTTTTTTGTCAAAATTTATGGTGAATTTAGATTATCTCTTTAGAAGTTCTTATATGTCGGTATA
>CAJTUZ010000038.1 GCA_910579735.1 uncultured Lachnospiraceae bacterium | reverse complement strand
CAGTACGACGGATGACAGGTCGTTTGACATTTCAGAAAGCGCATATTTTGCGGCATCCATACAAGGTGAGACTTATATTTCGGCTTTGCTGATCGATCCGTCAGACAATGATGAGATTATTGTTTTCAGTGCACCTGTGAAGAAAGGCGGCGAGATATTCGGCGTTGTTTTTGCAGCATATCGTGTGGAAAGTTTAAAAGAGATCCTTTCCGTGACTTCTTTTGAGGGAGAAGGTTATACCTATATCGTACAAAGCAGCGGCGATAAAATCGTTGATTCCATCAATCCGACGAGTTTCCAGAATATGACCAATATTTATAAATCCATGGAGGAGGCGGACGCGCGCAATACCCAGGCGGTCAAGGATTTAAGGAGCCTGTTGGAGGGCGGTAAGACCGGATATGTTATTTTCTATAATAAGATCGGCAAATATATGTATGCCACGCCGCTTGATATCAACGGCTGGTTTTTGATCGATGTCGTACCGGTAGATTTTATGGAGAGCACTTCCAACTATATCATACAAAGAACGTATATGGTCTGTGCGATACTGGCGGTAGTCTGTATCGTGATCGCAGCCCTGATTTTCTGGGAAGAATGGCGGAAGAAGCGGCAGATGCAGAATCTTTTATATATTGATGATCTGACCGGCGGCAGTACGCTGATGAAATTTAAGCTGGATGCGGAGATAAAGGTCAATGAATATCATGATAAGTCAGCTTTTATCATGATGGATCTGGATGACTTTAAGCTGGTTAACGAGCTTTTCGGCTATGATGAAGGCGATAAGGTATTATGCTATATTTTTGAAACCATCCGGAATAACTGCGGAAAAGAAGAATGTCTGGGAAGAGGCGTCGGTGACCATTTCTATATGCTGCTGTATTTTGATGCCAAAAAGGAGATTGAAGAGAGAGTCCTCAATATGACGCAGGAGATTCAAAGGTGCTATATATCCAATGCATCGGAATATATTCTGCATCCGGTATTCGGGATCTATTATGTGGATAAATATGATGATGATATGGAAGATATGCTTAACTGTGCTACGCTTGCGCATAATCAGGCCAAACAGGAAAGAGATGTCGTCTATAAAATATATACCAACATTCTAAAAGAAAGGATCGTCAACAAAAAACAGCTTTCCGACCAGATCGAGCATGCCTGTGATAATCACGAATTCGTCGTTTACTATCAGCCGAAATATGAGTCCAGAACACAGAAACTTGTCGGTGCGGAAGCGCTGGTGCGCTGGCAGAAACCCAACGGACAGATGATATCGCCGGGACTGTTCATTCCTCTGGCGGAAGAGAGCGGATTCGTCTGTAAGCTGGATGAGTACATATTCAAAGAAGTATGTCTGGCACAGAAGCGCTGGCTGGATAAAGGACTTGAGATCGTACCGATCTCCGTCAACATCTCGAGAAGACACCTGGACAATCCGGAATTTATATATGAATATAAGCGTATTCTGGATGAATCAGGAGTGCCGATCCAGTACATACAGCTTGAAATTACGGAAAGCGCCATGTTTGAGAAGCAGGAAGAATTTATTGAAATCATGGAAGAACTGCACCAGTTGGGATTCATGATCCTGATGGACGACTTCGGAACAGGATATTCTTCTTTGATGATGCTGAAATCGGTTCCGGTAGACGTTATGAAGCTGGACAAGAGCTTTGTAGACGATTATGATGATGCCAGAGGCGAGCAGATCATACGCTGTGTCATGCAAATGGCAAAAGACTTGAGAATCGGCATCACCGCGGAAGGTGTAGAAACGAAAGAACAGTTTGAATTCTTAAAGGATATCGGCTGTGATACCATTCAGGGATATTATTTTGCAAGGCCGATGCCGGAACAGGAGTTTGAAGAACGTATGGTATAGAAATTCTAAATTCGGGAAAACGGTTTTGGGAAGCCGTATACTGACATATGAAATGTTAACAGTGTTCGGAATTTTGTCATTTATTACGCTTGACAAAGTTCCGAATTTATTATATATTAAGTGTACTAATATATATAATACACTTAGTTCACATAGTTCACTAAGGCTCATCATACAAGAAGGGAGGTAAATATGATTATCATAGATTATAAGGATACCAGGCCAATCTATGAACAGGTTGTCGAGAAGTTTAAGACTTTGATCCTGAAAGGCGTTCTGACGCCGGATGAGCAGATGCCCTCTGTCAGGAATCTGGCCATGGAACTGTCAATCAATCCCAATACGATCCAGAAAGCCTATGCCGAACTGGAACGGGAAGGATTTATTTATACGGTCAAAGGGAGAGGAAACTTTGTACTGGGTACAGACAGTCTTTTAACAGAATGGAAGAAGGAATGTATGGAAAAAATACTGCAGCTGGTCAGAGAGTCGGAAGAATACGGCATCACCAAGGAAGAGATCATAGAACATATACGGAAGATGTAACTGAAAACGGAATCAGATCGTAAGAGGAAGAGGAGAGATATATGATTGAAATATATAACGTGACCAAATGCTTCGATACGATAAAAGCGGTGGATGAAGTCAGCGTTACGATCAGAGAAAACACAGTCTTTGGACTGATTGGAACAAACGGTGCAGGGAAAAGCACTGTACTGCGCATGATCACAGGCGTTTTAAAACCGGACGAAGGGACGATTGCAGTCGATAATATGCCGGTTTATGATAATGTGGATGCGAAGAAAAAAATGTTTTTCATTGCCGACGAACCGTATTTTTTTGCAAACGGATGCGCACAGACAATGGAACATTATTACAGCAGAATCTATGAGAATTTTAATACGGAAGAGTTTTATCAATATCTGGAGAATTTTAACCTGGATAAGCGCAGGAAGATCAATACTTTTTCAAAAGGAGTGAAAAAGCAGCTGGCTCTTTTGCTGGGAATCTGCGCTCATACGAAATATCTTCTGTGTGACGAGACTTTTGACGGACTCGATCCGGTCATGCGGCAGGGAATCAAGAGCATTTTGGCCAAAGAGATGGAAGAAAAAGGCCTGACGCCGGTTATCGCGTCCCATAATCTGAGAGAGCTTGAAGATATCTGCGACCATATAGGACTTTTACATAGAGGCGGTGTCCTGCTGTCGAAAGATTTAGAAGATATGAAATGCAATATCCAGAAAGTGCAGTGTGTTTTTGCTTCTTTGGGAGACGAAACGAAAGCGCTGGAGGGACTGGAAATACTGAAAAAGGAGCAGAGGGGTTCTTTATCTACCATTACGGTCAGAAGTACCAAAGAGGAAATCATGGCACATTTTGCAACGGTCAATACCGTATTTTTCGAAGTGCTTCCTCTGTCTTTGGAAGAAATCTTTATCAGTGAAACGGAGGTAGTCGGTTATGACATCAAAAAGCTTATTCTTAATTAGCAGTAAAGAGAATCACAGACGAAGAATCCTGGCATGGATCGTCAGTATTTTGGTGCAGCTTGCTGTCTATCCGGGCATTATGACGATTTATTTAAGCCGGATTCACTTCTGGAATGCGGATGGCGCTTACACGTTGGAAAAATTATACCGAATAGCGCTTGAGAATGCGGTGACGGATGCGCTCGGATTCAAGCCGTTGGCAACTGTTCCGATCATGGTTCTGGCGGTATATATTGCGGTGCAGGGTTTTTCATATCTGCACAGTAGAAGAAAAATAGACTTATATCACAGTGTACCGGTTTCGGCCAGACGGCGTTTTGTCGTGATCTATGGAAACGGACTGGTCATTTATCTGCTGCCGGCAGTGTGTGCGGCCCTGCTTGGCGTTATCATGGGAGCGGCGCAGGGGGCGCTTACCGCGAGAGGACTTGCAGAGGGCGGACTGGCGTTTCTGATGACTTTTATGTACTTTCTGGTCGTTTATACGATCTCTGTTTTGGCGGTTATGCTGACCGGTAATATGGTGATCACCGGATTTGCCGCGGTAACGATGCTGTTTATCGGATTTTTTATAAAAGAGCTTGTTTCCGTCATGAGATATAATTTTTTTGATTCGGTGGACTATACTTTTGCACAGCCGGGAGATGGAAGTTGTGTTGTAATGCAATATCTGAACCGGACCACCTTGTTAAAGAATACACCGCTTTTATCGGAAATTGCGCCGGAAGTATTTCTGCTTAGCGCAAAGTGGCTTGCAGTATCCATCGTTGTTCTGGCTCTTGCATACCTGTGTTATAGGAAACGGCCTTCGGAGGCTGCGGGGAAGGCGATCGCGATACAGCCGGTCAAACCGGTGGTGAAGATCATTATTTCGGTTGTAATGGGTATTTTTGTCTGCTATATACTTTATGATGCTACGTATTACAATAAGCCGGTCGTGATACTGGGGATGGTTGGCGGAACATTATTGTGCTGCGGTCTTATGGAAATCATTTATGAATTTGATATACGTGCGGTGTTTAAGCATCTGTTTTCTACGGGAATTTCGGCCGTGGCGGTTATTTTTGTATTCTGCATTTACCATTTTGATCTTTTCGGTTATGATTCCTGGGTGCCGGATGCGGACGAAGTAGAGAGCGTGGCAGTGGATATCGGACCTTACCAGAGTTATTGGGAGTATACCGAGGAGGGGACTGTTTATATCAGCAGCAGTCAGTACCTGAGAGACAATATGTTTTTAAAGGATGTGGAAGCTGTCTGTAAGCTGGCAGAGAAAAGTGTCGGAACGGATGTTGATACGATCACAAACTATCTCGGGTTTTCTATCTTATATCGGATGAAGTCCGGGAAAGAAGTGAGCAGATATGTCGGCGTTGATCTGGATAATCCTGCCAGTGCGGAGCTGCTTAACAGAATTATCGGAACAGAAGAATACAGAAGCGGCATATACCAGATCGTCAAAGACGAAACAACACTTTCATCCCTGCGAAAAGAAGTTGCCGTTTCTTATACGAATGGCGCCATAACTTCAGAGATAGCGGTTTCGGAAGCGGAAGAACTGCGGGATGCCTGGATCAGGGATATGGAACAGTTTGATTATTCCTTCGCAAGAGACAACAGACCGTGCGGCATGCTTATTCTGGAATTGAAAAGCAGTTACAGGAGCTGGGAACTGCCTGTATATGAGAGCTTTGCAAGCACAATCGCTTTTTTAGAGAAAAACAACGCATACTATCCGATAACGCTTCGGGCGGAAGACATTGCGGGGCTGGAGATTACAAACTGGCATTATGATGATCAGAGAAACTTATTTGCCGATTCGGATACAGCTATCCCGGATGGGGAAGAAACGATACTGACGGCGTATGCGACCGATGAGGGCGGTGTTGTTGAGAGATTTGAGGATCCGGAAGAGATCGCCGAGATCATCAAAGGACTTTATCCCTCTTATATGGACCTGTACTGGAATGAAAGAGAGGCGCTTGACCACAATTATGATGTTGTAATCAGCTTTAAGGCAGACACAGAATATCCATATGGCCTGGGATACTATTCTTATGATTTTTTAAGCGGAGAAGTGCCTGATTTCGTAGTGGAAAGAACGGCTTATAAAGACTGAGAGATCAGATGAAAGAACGGATCTTCGAATTGCAGCGATATGCAGTTCGGGGATCCGCCGCTTGTTGTGCGGCGGTTGTTTCTGGAAAAATCTTTTAAGAAAATATTAAGAAAATCGGGAAAATATATTAGGTAAAAACAGTATCATTTTGCATCAATATGGTTTATAATGACTACGGGCGATAGGTTGACTATTGTCATGAACGGAAGGGAGTATGACGGGATAGATGAGACAGGGAGAACCCGTAATATGCGTAAAAGATTTATACAAAATTTACCGCGTAGGTGAAACAAAAGTACGGGCGTTAAACGGTGTGGATTTTACAATAGACAGAGGCAATTTCTGTTCGATCGTGGGCACTTCGGGTTCCGGGAAATCTACACTGCTGAACATGATGGCGGGACTGGAGAAACCCACAAAGGGTGAGATCATCATTGCCGGAGAACATATGGAACGCAAAACGGAGAATCAATTGGTCGCTTTCAGGCGGGAACATATCGGTTTCATTTTTCAGTCTTTTAATCTGCTCGGTACGATGAATGCAATAGAGAATGTAGCCTTGCCGTTAACGTTTCAGGGAATGGACAAAAAGTCCAGGAACAGGAAAGCAGAAGACATGCTGGATCTGGTAGGGCTGACAAAGCACAAAAAACACCGGCCGAATCAAATGTCCGGAGGTCAGCAGCAAAGAGTCGGCGTTGCGCGTGCGCTTGTGGTGGAGCCGGAGATTATTTTTGCGGACGAACCTACCGGTAATCTGGATTCCAATACATCGGTGGAAGTCATGAATCTGATGAAAAGAATTGTCAGAGAGAAGAATCAGACGCTCGTTATGGTAACACATGACAATTATCTGGCAGGATTTGCAGATGTGATCCTGCGTATTAAAGATGGAAAGATCGTGGAGATCGAGGATAACAGAGGAAAAGAAGATCGCGGAGAGATTGAGGCAATATAATTTATTTCTTGGGAGGAGATAAAGGATATGTGTAAAAGAAACAAGTGGAAAAAAGGGATACTTGGGGTAGGACTTGCGGCGGCATGTTTTCTGGCAGTGCCGTCAGGAGCATATGCGACACAGACGGAGGGCGCTCCTGCAGGAGACCCGCCGGCTGCTTCTGCACCGGCCGATCCGGCGGATCAGCCCGGGGCGGATTCGACACCTGGAACACCGGATGCGGCAGTAACGCCGCCTGCAGATACAACGCCTAAGGCGCCGGCGGCCGGATCTTTGGCCGGGCCAGTGTCTCCAACTGCAGGGACGCCGGCAACGGACGCAGAAAAAGAGGCTGCAAAAACGAGGCTTTTGAATCGTATGAATGATCTGAAGTCTTTGTATAGTTTGGATGCCGCGGGAATGACAAGACTTGAGAGTGTGTATAATAATGCAGTTCAAAATATAGATGCTGATGCAACAAGAACGGCAGATGATCTGGATGATTTTGTTGTCACAACAATGTCTGCTCTGGAAAACGTTGCTTATGCTTATATAAACAGTAAGAACAATTCCTCTTCCGACAATCCCAACATCAAAAGCGACAACCCGGACCGTATCATCAACAACGACGACAGGGCGGATGCGGATGAAGACTTGCTGAATTATATGAAAAGTCTGGAAGTCCGGTATCGTCTGGATGAAAAAGTAATGGAAAATCTGCGGAAAGTATTTGACAGCGCCGTATATTATATTGCCAATACGGATATGACGGTGGCCGAGTTGGAAGCTTATGTTACATCCACAAAAGGGAGCATGGAATCCACTGCAGTAGCCAATGTCAGCGTAACGACAAGCGAATTTCTGCAGGTAGGCGATAACTGGGCGACGCCTACGGTCAGTTATGGGCAGTCGGTGGCGATTGTTTTGCCGGTCATCAATTTCGGTACGGAAGAACTCAATGATCTCATCATTGAGCCGCAGACGTCTACGATCGTATCGGAATGGCCTTTTGTACCGGGTATGACGAGCTATCTGCAGACGGAACCCTATATACCGGGAAACCAGACCTATGATGCGGCTATGGCTAACCGCCGGGAATTCACCTTTTATTTTACGGCCAGAGACGACGTGATGAGCGGTTTTTATCCGCTGAAGTTTCATATTTGGTACACCAAATCCGGCATCCGCTGTGAAGAACCGGCGGAACTGACGGTTTATGTGCGTACGGTCGGCAAACCCGGAAGCGGTACGATCGGCGGAAGCGGTGAAGAAACGAGCGGCGCGAAACCGAGGATCGTTGTTACCGGATTTGAGACGAATCCGGCACAGGTGTTTGCGGGAGATACATTTACATTAACGGTACATGTGAAAAACACATCCAAAGAAATGGCGGTCACCAATCTGCTGTTTGATATGCAGGCGGCGGTAGAGGGAGAAGATAAAACGAATACGTATGCGGCGTTTCTGCCGACGTCCGGTTCCAGTTCCGTCTATATGGATAAGATATCTGCGGATACGGCGGCAGATATTGAGATAGAAATGACGGCTAAGGCCGATCTGGCGCAGAAACCATATGTTCTGGAAGTGAATATGAAATATGATGCGGGCGCCATGTTTGATCTGACCGATACGGCCAGTGTTTCGATTCCGATCAATCAGGAAAGCCGGTTTGATATCAGCACGCCGGAAGTGATGCCGGGAGATATTACGGTCGGTTCGCAGTCGAACGTAATGTTCAGTATATATAATACCGGTAAAACAACGCTCTATAACGTGCAGGTGAAGTTTTATGCGGATTCTATCGAAGAAGCGACCGCTTTTGTCGGCAATCTGAATTCCGGTGCGACGGGGAATGTTGATTCGATGATAACCGGTGCGAACGCGACTATGGATGACGGAACGATCAATGTGGACATTTCCTATGAAGATGAAGCCGGTAATGTATCAACGGAAACAAAGACGATCATGTTGTATGTTTCGGAAGAATTTTACGACGATTTCGTAATGGATGATGATATGATGATGGGCATAGAAGGAGAAGAGGGAGAAAGCAAACCCCGGACGGGACTGATCATTGGCATTGTTGCAGCGGTAGTCGTTGCTGCAGGAGCCGGGATTATTTTGCTTGTGCGTCTTAAAAAGAAGAAAAAAGAAGCGCTTCTTCTGGCGGATGATTTAAAATCTCTTGACGATGACAATACAAACAGCTTTTAAGTGCGATAGTGGAAAAGAAAGGAGGTTGCGATGAAATTCCTTGATCTACTGCGAATGAGCAGCAGCAGCCTTTGGAAAAGAAAAGTCAGGACCATTTTGACCGTACTCGGTGTTGTCATCGGCGTTGCTTCGATTGTGGTCATGATTTCTCTGGGACTTGGCCTTAGCCGTTCATTATTGGAGCAGTATGAATCATACGGCAGTCTGACGCAGATTACTGTTTATGAATCTTATAATTATGATGGAGGCAGTTCGGAAGAGCAGAAAAGACTGGATGATGAACTGATACAGACCATTAAAGGAATAGAATATGTGACGGAAGTATATCCTATTCTGCAGACACAGGCAATTGCAAAATACGGCGCATATACGAACTATCTGCAGATACTAGGTATGCCGGTCGGTGCGATAGAAGACCGTGATATCATAGTCGGAGAAGGGAGTCTGCCTTCGGAAACGGATGAACAGTTAAAACTGTTTTACGGTTATCAGGTGCTGCAGGATTTTTCCAATGAAAAGACCGGCGCCGGATACTGGACGACCGGGGAGCTGCCGGATATTGATCTGATGAACGATCCGATTTTCCTGATCTTTGATACAAAGGCCTATTGGCAGTCGCAGTATCCTTCCGGCGGCGGTGAAGAAGCGCCGGCCAAGCCGCCGAAAAAGTATCTGATAGAAACATGCGGGATTGAAGCGGCACCGGCAGATGATGGTTGGACGCGTAACGGCTGGTACACGTTCTGCGATATTGAGAAGCTGATTCCGGAACTGAAAAAGGTGTTCAAAAATAAAGTGATTCCGGGACAGCCTTCAACGAAAGCGGGCAAACCGTATAAAGAGATATTCTATAGCCAGCTCATTATCAATGTGGATAAAATGGATCATGTGACCGGTGTGCAGACACAGATCACCGAACTTGGATATGAGACGGACAGTAACGCACAGTGGATAGAATCCGAGCAGAAGACGCTTGGTTATGTACAGGCGGTACTCGGCGGGATCGGTGCGGTATCTTTGTTTGTTGCGGCGATTGGTATTACCAATACGATGATGATGTCTATTTATGAAAGAACGAAAGAGATCGGCGTTATGAAAGTGCTTGGCTGCGATCTGCGCAATATTCGTTCCCTGTTCTTGCTGGAGGCAGGGTTTATCGGGTTTATCGGCGGGGTTATCGGACTTGTGCTAAGTTATTCGATTTCGTTTATCATTAATAAATTTGCCGCAAACGCGCAGGAATTTATGGCATCTTCTTCGATTTCTTTTATACCGCTGTGGCTTGCCGCGCTGTCCCTTGTATTTGCCGTCTTTGTCGGTATGGCGGCTGGTTTTTTCCCGGCGCTGCGTGCCATGAGGTTAAGTCCTCTTGCAGCGATCCGTACGGAATAAATAAGATGCGCCTTCTTTGGACATACTAGGAAAAAAGGTATGTTCAAAGGAGGTTTTTTTATGGAAAAAATGCTGCGTATTGTAGAAGTGCATGCAAGAGAAATTCTGGATTCCCGTGGAAATCCTACGGTGGAGTCGGAAGTGACGATAGAGTCCGAGAGCGGGAAGCGCATAACGGGAAGGGCAGCCGTACCAAGCGGCGCGAGTACCGGAAGATTTGAAGCCGTAGAATTGCGTGATGGGGAAACAAGATATTTCGGACTCGGAACGACCAAGGCGGTCAATAATGTAAATTCCAAGATCAGAGAGGCGCTGCTTGGTATAAATGCGTTGGATCAGGGACTGATCGACCGGATTTTGATCGAGCAGGACGGAACGGACAACAAAAGTAATCTGGGGGCAAATGCAACGCTCGGTGTTTCTATGGCCTGTGCCAAGGTAAGTTCTCTGGCGCTCGGGATTCCGCTGTACCGGTATTTGGGCGGCGCGCATACGAGACTTCTGCCGGTTCCGATGATGAATATCCTAAATGGCGGAAAACATGCGGATAATACGGTAGATTTTCAGGAATTTATGATCATGCCCGTGCAGGCGGAATCATTTGCGGACGGATTACGGATCTGCGCAGAGATTTATCATAATCTGAAACAGATCTGTAACCAGAGAGGTCTTTCTACAGGAGTCGGGGACGAGGGCGGCTTTGCCCCTTCATTATCGGACGCCGTTGAAGTACTGGAACTGATCGTGGAATCCGTGAAAGCGGCGGGATATACGCCGGGACAGGATATTAAGATCGCAATGGACGCCGCAGCGAGCGAACTCTATGACGAGGCATTGGCCACTTACTATTTTCCGGGAGAATCTCAGATGAGGGGGCAGGAAGTCAGAAGAAGCGCATCTGAAATGGTTGCATATTACGAAAATCTGGTGGAACACTTTCCGATCATTTCTATTGAGGACGGTTTATTTGAAGATGACTGGGATGGCTGGCAGCTTTTGACGGGAGCGCTCGGAGAGAAGATTCAGCTTGTCGGGGACGATCTTTTTGTTACCAATACCAAGAGACTGGATGCCGGCATCAAGCTGAAGGTTGCCAATGCGATCCTTGTGAAAGTCAATCAGATCGGTACGGTTTCGGAAGCTATGGAAGCCATTGAAATGGCGCATAAAAACGGCTATAAAGCGGTGATATCCCATCGCTCGGGTGAAACGGAAGATACGTTTATCGCAGATCTTGCCGTAGCGGTGAATGCAGGACAGATCAAGACCGGCGCACCCTGCAGGACGGACCGTGTTGCCAAATATAATCAGCTGCTGCGTATAGAGGAGGAACTTGGAAGCACAGCCTGTTATATGGAGCCGTTCCGTAAGATTTAAAAGCAGCGGATGGACGTGCCGACGCAGATAATGAAAATGGAAAAAACGGGCGGAAAAGTGAAAAATCATAACGGCATTACAGTAGAGATATAAAAAAGGATATGATACAATAAGTGCAGAGTCTTAGAAAGAAAAGAGATAAAACGAAACTGCAATGAAATTATACGATAAGGAATCCTGCACATGATCATCATAAAACTGGACAAAGCACAATATGAATACGATATTCATTCGCTCGTGAAAGCATTTTATCCGGAGGCGGAAGTCAGGATATTGACGCCGTACTCTGTGATAAAAGATAAAAAGATCCTGGCGCTTCCGCACACAATGGAACTGACTTTTGGTGAGAACGGCGAACCGGTAACTTTGCGGATCGCGGAACCAGACGGCTCTTTGGCGGCAGAAGATGAGGAACCGGGACGCAGGGAGCCGGAGAGGCTGTATACGTGGCATCCGGATGAAGAAGAGAGAACAGAGTATAAAAATGCCTTTAAACGTTTCCTGTATAAATCCCTGCAAAAGGAAACCGGCCTGACCCTGCCGTGGGGAAATCTGACAGGGATCCGTCCGACTAAGATTGCCATGAACATGTTGGAGGAGGGGGAAAATACTGCGCAGATTGAAGCCTTTCTAAGGACCAGGCATCTGGTGAGCGGAGAGAAGGCGGCGCTCAGTATCGATATAGCCCAAAGAGAGCAGCGGATTCTCAGCAGCCTGCATTATGATGACGGCTATAGTTTGTATATCGGCATTCCCTTCTGCCCGACAACCTGTTTATACTGCTCCTTTACTTCTTTTCCGATCAGTGCATGGAAAGAGCGGACGGCAGCTTATCTGGACGCTCTGGAAAAAGAGATGGCGTACGTTGCAGACGCCTGCCGCGACAAGATACTTGATACCGTTTATATAGGCGGCGGCACGCCGACTTCCCTGTCCGCGGAAGAGTTAGACAGGCTGCTTTCCGCGGTCAAAAAGACGTTTGACTTTTCGGCGGTACAGGAATTTACGGTGGAAGCCGGGCGCGCAGACAGTATTACGGAAGAAAAACTGCGCGTATTATACCGGCACGGCGTCACGAGGATATCTGTCAATCCGCAGACGATGAAAGAAGAGACGCTGCGCTTTATCGGACGGCGCCATACGGTGGATCAGGTATATGATGCATTCCATTTGGCACGGGAGATCGGATTTGACAATATTAATATGGATATTATCCTGGGCCTGCCGGGAGAAGGGGAAGACGATGTAAAGGCAACCATTGAGGCAATCGAAAAGCTTTCGCCCGATGCACTGACAGTACATTCTCTTGCTATAAAGCGTGCGTCCAGACTTGCGCAGTGGATTCTGGAAAACGGGACGACCGCGTTTCATAATACGGATAAGACAATGAAGATCGCGGAAGAGGGCGCAAGACGGATGCAGATGCTGCCGTATTATCTTTACAGACAGAAAAATATGTCCGGTAATTTTGAAAATGTCGGTTATGCCAAAGACGGTAAATTCGGAATCTATAATATTCTGATCATGGAGGAGAAACAGACCATTGCAGCTGTCGGCGCGGGAACGGTCACCAAACGGGTCTATGAAGGAGGCCGGATCGAAAGATGCGACACGGTGAAAGATGTTGACTTATACATAGCCAAAATTGATGAGATGATAGATAGAAAGAGGAACCTTTTAGGCAGTTGCTGACAAGAAACAACAACTTTTCAAAGAAAATGAAAAAAATATAAAAACTTTTGTCAAAATCTTGCAAAAAACTTTTCTTGGTGTTATAATGACTAAGAAAGAAGGTGATGTAAGTGCCGGACAAAAGAGTCATGCCGCTTACGTTCGCGACATTTTATACATGCGGCGTCAAGCGGTTTACCAATTTGAAACAGCGAATCTGCATTAATATGTTATTAAAAGATGGTTATTTGGAAGAAAACGGAGAAGATCTCCTGTCTGATTCTGTCTGTTCCAATTATGCCAAAGGGAAAAAAGCGTTAAACGGAGAACTCCAGGTGGAGCTGCTTGGCCTTTCCCGGGAAGATATCATAACAAGACTGCATAAGATCGGTATACAAAATTATACAGCCATGTCGGATTCTTTACAGATTCTTGTCGAAAACTCGTCTCTTTCTGTCAATGAGAAGAGAGAACTGTTAGAATACCGCAGATTGGAAAATGAACCGGAATTTATTGCGGCTGTATTTTTAAAATGTATCAGGGGAGATAATTACCGGCCTTTGACGTCATCGGATATCGATATGCTGGAGAATTACAGGTATCGCTCCGTTATAACGGAGAGTAAAGGCAGGGAGCCGGCAGTGTTCAAAAGCGCGGAACAAAAAGACGCATCGGATAGAAAGACCGGCGCGGAAGCGGACGGAAACCTTGACTGGATGCGTGACTATGTACCGGCGTCTATGGCGAATGAATCGGTTGCATTTATCCGCAGCAAAGTAAAGATCCATAATGTTATGGTTGAACTGCCGTTGGACTATTGTGCTTTGGTATATGCTCTAAAACCGGTACTGACGGAAAATACACTGCAGACGTTTACTTTCGAAAAATTTCTGGAAGTGATGGATATTGACGTTACGCATAACAGGCTTCAAAGAGGAAGTCTGGAGTACTGGCAGTTTGAGGGAGATCTGGACGATATTCTGCAATTGCTTGCAAGAATCGATTTCTCGGATGTATCCGATTTTGCATTTCAGATGACGGGACAGTTTACGCTAAAAGAGAACGAGGAATTACAGCGTTATCTTAGAAATGTTTCTAATTATAAGGTAGTCATTCTTCCCTCCCTGTTGTATGACAAGGAATCGGCACAGATTAAGCTGATGCTGATCGCGCACAGGTGCAGGAATAAGGCCGCACAGCAAAGACTGGCGGATGATGACGATACGCACGTGTATAATATACAGAGAAAATTGAACAGACCATAAAAGATATTTTCTTATAAAGTACAAAATATGACACTTAAAGAGGGTAGAGTTATGAGACGAAACAAGAGTTGGGTTATTTTGCTGGCAGTATTTTTGATGCTGTCATCTTGTCTGACAGGTGTTGGGAGCAGCGTAAAGGCGGCCAATCAGAATGATGTCCGCTATTATTATCAACAGCTCTCCGCCGAGTCCGGACAAATTTACGATGCCATGTACGCAATGTACAGACAGGGGATCCTGAAAACAGGCACGCAAAGCTATGATCTTGTAGAAAACGGTCATCTGACAAAAGAACAGCTTGCAGCTTATGAAGGAAAATATGATGCCCTTTTATCTGCGTTTGGAGCGGCAAGAGATGCCTTTTATGCGGATTACCCGGATTTGTTTTATGTGGACTTTTCTAATCTGGCCATTAGTGTGGAAGGAGACGGACAGGGAGGCTATAAGGCTTATCTTGGAACAAGAGAAGACAAAAGTACCTATTTCGTAGAAGGCTTTACGGACAGTCAACAGGTAGAAGCGGCGGTCAATGAACATGAGAACAGAGTGAACGAGATCGTTCAGGGTGCAAAAAGTAATGCGCAGTCAGTCAGAGAGCAGGTGATCTATGTACATAACGCCATTATAGAAAACACTGTCTACCGGCTTGAGAGTAACTGCAGTCCGGGAAACGGAGGGCATATTAGAACTTCATACGGCGCGCTTGTGAAAGGGGAAAGCCTGTGTGAAGGATATGCAAGAGCCGTAAAGGCAGTATTGGATTCCATGGGGATTACGAGCGTACTGGTACAGGGATATTACCAGGAAACGAACGGCAGCAGAAATCTGCATATGTGGAATTATGTACAGATTGACGGCAAATGGTACGGTTTGGATGCCACTGCTGACGATGGCATGGCAAACGGCGCCGGAAGCGATGCCTATCTGTTAGTTGACAGTGCAGTTATGGGAAAACATCATATACCGGATGGTGTAATGTCGGGAGCCGGTTTTCGGTTTACGTATCCGCAGCTTGCTGCTTCGGATTCCGAAGAAGGCGGTTCTTTGGGCGGAGATGAGAACCCTGATACGGGAAGTACAGACAGTGAAGGTTACAAAGTAGTTTTTGAGCAGGATGGACTGCTTGTAAAATACAGAGAAGGTACGGAATTTGAAGAAGAGACCGGTGTTTTTAAAGTAAGCTATAAGGGCATGGGATATCAGGAGGCGGTTGATAAAGAAGGCGTCTATATTCTTTCCCGCTTTTATCAATATATGCCGGGGACAGGGGAGTATTTGCAGGGCAACTGGGGATATTCGGATCCGGCGCCTTTTATGATGCCGCAGTTGAAAGATGCGCTTGTTTTGGCAAATTCCAATAGTAAATTCATTGAATTTGCAGTTACCAAAGTACCGCCTAAAGGACCTTTATATGGAGATGGACTTTCGGCGGAGGACATTAAAAATAACTGGAATTTCCAGGGAACGGCAGATGATTTTCTGGTATCCACAGGACAATTGGAAAATCCCAGAGGCAATTTTGTGCCCTCACCTTTTGCGAAAAAACTCACGCCCGGTTCGACAGGATTTCTGTTCATGGGCAAAACATATTCGATAACTGCCGTATATAATGAGCAGCTTGAAGAATATGACGGACAGAAGGCAGGATATAAACTTACGGTGAAGGACGGCTGGAGTGCGGCTGCAAACAGCAAGATCGAAAACTTCCATTGGGACGGAGACCGTACCATTACGTTTGACTTTACGCCCAGTATGATGCTCGCGGATAACTATGCCAATTATCAGTTTACGATCACGGGACTTCGGGGAAAAGGAAGCCTGAAAGAGCCGGACGCTTTTTCTTATGATGTGAAGAAAAAGATATCTGTCTGCGCATACCGGCCGCAGGGTTATTTTTGGAATGTAGCCGGGAAACCGGAGCTGATAGAGCCAAATGATCTTTCCTATAACGGCTGGCAGTTAAGCAGCGGAGCAAATCTTTGCGATGTCGTATCGAATCTGGTACTTGTAGCATCAAAACCGGAACTTGCAGTAACGACGCCGGATGCCGGACAGAACAAGGAAATGATAGATAAAATAGAAGACTTGGGCAATAAAGTCATGGCAAGCTCTACCTATAATATTGATTTGCTGATGTGCAATACGAGCGTTGTAAAGACCGGCAGCAGCATCAGACTGTCAGTCGGATTTCCGGAAGGATACGGAGCGGATACACCGGGCGTGGTATATAAAGCATACCACTTTATTAAAGGACCAAACGGCGAGATTGCCGATGTCGAAGAGATTGGATGCGTCGTGACACAGTATGGCCTTGTAATAGCCTGTAAGTCCTTCAGTCCGTATGCAGTGGTTGCGGTAGAAGATGATGATAATGCGGAAGTCGTCAAGAGAGTGCTCTTTTTAAATTCTGCAGGTGGAGAAGTTGAAGGAGAGAAGATCATCGAACTGAGAAAGGCACAGCCGGATCAGGTTGTGACTGTGAAAGCAAAAGAGGGGTATTACCTGAGCAGTGTTAATCTGTCAGGACAGGAACTGCCGATAACGGACAGCCGCTCCATGAATATTAAACTCTCTTATGATGACCTTGTTTATGACGAAAATATTGTGGATGTGAAATTTACCGCACAGGCGCCTAAGCAGGAATCGCAGCCGCAGACAGCGTCGGGAACTTCTGTGAAGTCTCAAACGCCTCAAAAGACGGAAAACGGACAAAAGAGTACGCAGGAGCCTGCAGCCAAGGCGCCGGACAATTCGTCGGCAGCCACAGTGCCATCCGGAACGCAGGCACCTGTACAAAATGAAATACCGGATACGACGAAAGCGGGAACGGAGGCGGGTTCGGCTATGACGGAACCGTCAACAGGAAAGCCGGATGCGGAACCAAAGATAGAGCCGGAGGAAGATGGAATGATCGTATCTGACAATGAACAGCTTTCCGGGGACATGGAGAAACAGGAGTGTACGGAAACGATACAGCCTGTCGCGGCGGCAGGAGATCAGGAGATGATAAAGAGCGTTTACGCTTCTCCCCGTCTTATCGGAGATAAGGCTTTTGGCATAATACTTGCATCCATCGCAGGCGCCGGAGTGATAAGTATTGCAGGCATCATAATTGTGAAGATAAGAAGATAATCGGAATTTAGCAATTACCTTAGTTTCGGAAATGATTGTGAAAATGACTGTATGGAAATCGTTTGAATTGAAAAATTGATAAATAAAGGAGCAATAATTATGAATCAAATCGTATGGAAGGACAGTTATAAAATCGGTGTGGATTTTATTGATAAAGAACATAAGCAGCTTTTTGCAAGGATGAACAAGCTGCTTACGATCAGCGAGAACGAAGAGAAAAGTGAGTGGGTATGCCGTGAGGGTGTCAAGTATATCAAAAATCATACGGAAGAGCACTTTGAACATGAAGAGGAATATATGCGTTCTATTGCCTACAGTGAGTATGATACTCATAAACGTCTCCATGATAATTTCCGCTTTGCGACGCTGCCGGCACTGGAGGCGGAGATGGAAGAATCCGCGTTTTCG
>CAJTUZ010000037.1 GCA_910579735.1 uncultured Lachnospiraceae bacterium | reverse complement strand
CTGTGTCTCTGTCGTGTTTGCTTTGGAAAGATAGATTTCCATCGGCATGAAAGAGCAATACTTTTTAATGACTTCTCTCGCCTTATATTCATTGCAGAATTCCAGGCAGTCCTCATTGATAAAGAGGGTGATTTCCGTACCGACTTCACTCCTTGTCCCCTCGTCCATATCAAATTCCGTACCGCCATCGCATGTCCAATGTACCGCTTCTGCACCCTCTTTATAAGAAAGCGTATCGATCTGTACCTCATCGGCTACCATAAAAGCGGAATAAAATCCCAGGCCGAAGTGCCCGATGATCTGATCCTCATTTGTTTTGTCTTTGTATTTTTCAATAAAATCCGTTGCGCCGGAAAAGGCGATCTGATTGATGTATTCTTCTACTTCTTCGGCGGTCATACCGATTCCGTTATCGATAAATTTCAATGTTTTTTCTTCCGGATTCACAATGACCTGAATCTTTGCCTTATAGCCATCAGGCATCGTATATTCGCCCATCATATCAAGTTTTTTCAGTTTGGTGATCGCGTCGCAGCCGTTCGATATCAGCTCGCGGAAGAAAATGTCGTGATCCGAATATAACCACTTTTTAATGATCGGAAAAATATTGTCGCTGTTAATAGATAAATTGCCATGTTTTCCTGCCATGTTTATCACATTCCTTTCTTTTTTCCATAAAATAATTTCTTGCAAATACAATCTAGAAAACAGTTTAATGCGCCCACATCCAAAAGTCAAGAAAAAATTAGCACTCAATAGGTTTGAGTGCTAACAACATACGTAAATTCTTGATATTATCAAGCGTTGAAGATTTCTAAATTTTTTCTAAACTGGTGGAAATATTCCCTCCTGTATTTCACCGCCGTCTGATCCCTTATCAGCCTTTATGCATCAAAACAAGCATGATAAATGTCAAAAAAATTCGCCGATGTCACGTTCTCATCATGGATAAAACCGACGCTCTCCCACAATTCTTCATTCAGTTTCCTGGTCAGTGTCTTTACAAAAGCATCGTACTCCTGCCCGAATACTTCTTCCCTGCGCTGCTCGACAATCTTGATCTTATTGCTGTCGGTCTCTTCCTTGTCAAACGTACTGATACATTTGATGATATGATAACCCGATTCCGTTTCCACGATATCGCTGCATTCACCAGTACCGAGATTAAACGCCGCTTTTTCAAATGCAGGATCCATCTCTCCTTTGCCGAAAGAATAGGTGCTTTTTTCATCTTCACTGTAATGTCTGATCAGTTCATCAAAATCCTCTCCGGACTGCACGCTTTCCAACACTTCACAGGCGGTCTGATAAGCATCCTCCCTGGCTTTCTGCGTATACTCGATTTTTTTACCGGTACCGTCCAATGCATATGTTTTGATCAGAATATGCTGGACGGTGATCGTTCTTGCCTCATCATCGCTGATCTCGGGGTTAATGTCCTTGATAATATATCGGTACACTTTTTCCGCAAGGGCATATTCGGTATACAGTCCCCTGATCGTCTCTTCATCGATTCCCATCGCTTCGATCTCTGTCTCGTTCAGCAAAGCATAATAGGTTTTGGCCGCGTCTTTTGCCTGTTCCAGTTCTTCGTCCGTCAGCTCCACCTGGTACTGTTTCGCCATCAGATTCATTGTCTTGATCTGTGCGATCTGTGCCAGGGCAATATCTTTTACATTCTGCTCAAGAGTCACGTCACCCAGATTAATGTTCCATATCTCCGTCCCGTAGGCGCTTTCATACTGGTTCTGAATATTGGTCAGATAGACCATGATTTCCGGCAATGTACACGACATTGTTTCGATACGGAATATTTCGTCTTTTTCAAATCCCGTCGTCAGTACCACCTTAACGCCATCAGAATCTCTTGCGCCGCACCCTGTCAGGGGAGATACTGCCATACACCAAACAAGCAGACATGCAGCGGCTTTTTTCCTTTTTATCATATCGTTCCATATACCTTTCTATATCTGAACAGTCACGTGTATCAATCCAGTCGCTTTCCCTCTTTATTATACCAGTTTTGACCGTTTGTCAGTACATAATCCTCATCCGACAAAACTGCCTTAATATAATCCGCCGCGGAAAACAGTTTTCTCCTAAAAGCAATGCCCCCGCCCAACAGATCCGTATGATGAATATCCGAACCGGCCGTCATGGGCAGATGGTTTTTCTTTGCATAGGCGATCGCTCTTTCGTCAAATATCCTGTTAGAATGTGCACCGCTGTATGAATTGGAATGCGCGGCGTTGATGCCTTCCACACCATCCACCCATTCCGGGAAAAGGCGGACAGCCGGGATATAACCGGCCTCTCTGTATGGATGTGCATGAATGACCATACCGCCGTTTTGATGGACAAGATGGTACTGCTCTTCAATGCCCGCATGGCGCAGAACAGGATTTTCAAGCATCCAGTTTTTGTCGATACCGTACAGTAAGAATTCGGTTGCATCAAATCCGGCCTCATATCCGAAAAAGACATCGAGGCCGATCCGGTCACCTTCTTCTTTGGCATCCTCATACCCCTTACAGAATCTCTCTACCCATTCTTTCCATGGCAGATTTCTGTCAACTGCCGTATTGCCGCCCCAATTATGGTCCGTTACGAAGATTCCCGTATAACCGTATTCCTTGCAGGCCCTTGCCATTTCGCGTCCCGCAGAGCGGGCACAGGCGCTTCCCTGCGCCGTATGAAGATGTGTTTCATATAAATACGGATATGTTTCCCTGATCTTATCAGACATTTCTGTTCCCAGCCTTTCTCAGAGCCTGTTATTTTTCACTGTCATTCAGACCGTCCGTAACGTTTTCAACCGTCTCCGGATTTTCCAATGACAAAAGGGACTGAATCGCATGTTCATAACAATGCAACCTGTCCCCTCATCCTATGAAAACTGCCCGCGGTCGTCATTCCTGACCATAGCTATTTTATCACGTGGATCCAACCTTCCGGCGCCTCGATACGTCCCATCTGAATTCCGGTCAAAGTATCATAAAGCTTCTGGGTAATGGGTCCCATCTCGTTCATGCCGCTTGCAAACACAATCTCTTTGCCATGATCGACTACTTTACCCACCGGTGAGATTACCGCAGCCGTACCGCACAGACCGCATTCGGCAAATTCCGCGATCTCTTCGAACGCTACCGGACGTTCTTCCACTTCCAGTCCCAGATAGTCTTTGGCAACGGTCATCAGAGAACGACGCGTAATGGACGGCAGGATACTTTCGGATTTCGGTGTTATCACTTTATTGTCTTTGGTAACAAACAGGAAATTAGCGCCTCCTGTCTCTTCCACATAGGTTCTTGTCGCCGCATCCAGATACATATTCTCGTCAAACCCTTCCTCATGCGCGGTAACGATCGCATAGAGGCTCATCGCATAATTAAGTCCGGCTTTGATATGTCCGGTACCGTTTGGCGCTGCTCTGTCAAAATCGCTGACTTTGATCGTAAGCGGTTTTACACCGCCTTTAAAATACGGTCCGACAGGTGTCGTGAAAATTCGAAACTGATATTCTTCTGCCGGTTTTACACCGATAACGGCAGAGCTTCCGAACATATACGGACGGATATACAATGTCGCCCCGGAACCATACGGCGGTACATATGCCTCATTTGCCGCTACAGTCTGCGTAACAGCCTGTATAAACCGCTCCGCCGGAAATACCGGCATTTCCAGTCTTTTACAGGAGTCTTCCATACGTTTTGCATTCAGATCCGGACGGAAGGTGACGATATGTCCGTCTTCTGTTGTATAGGCTTTCATGCCTTCAAAACAGGTCTGCGCATATTGCAGCACACCCGCGCATTCGTTGATCGTGATCGATGCATCCGAAATAAGCGCGCCCTCATCCCATGCGCCGTTCTTATAATTTGATACGAATCTTTTATCTGTCTCGTGATAGCCGAATCCCAGATTTGCCCAGTCCATGTTTTTCTTTTCCATACCTTTACTGTCTCCTTCCTCACTGTGTAAACCGTGCCGCAGGACACGGGAAAATAGATAAATCTTCTCACATTATAAACTTTTATCGGCAAAAGTCAATACTACAGAGCGGATGACACAATATCCATAGCAACGTCATAGGCAAAATCATTCACCGCTTTTTCGCATATCCTAAGCAGCTTCTGCTTGTCCTCGGACAGCGCAAATTGTTTTAATTCCTGTATACTCTGCGCTATGCCATCTCCGTCAAAATCATCCAGACGCGTATTTAAGACCTGCAATTTTTCTTTCCATTCCTCATCCGAAATGGAATCTTTGGTTTTCGTCTCTTCTTTCGGCATCTCTTTCGCAAAAACGTCCGATGTCAGATACCTGTCCAGATTTTCGCCTAACGTATGCATCATACTAAACAGGATCGGCGAACGTACTTCCACCTCTTCAAGACTGCCCGCCTTGCTTTTTTTCTCCAGTTCAAAAGCCTCGTCCGCAAGCTCGTCCGCTCCGACATTGCGCGCATTTCCTTTCAGGGCATGTACGATAATGGCATATCCCGATACGTCTTCCTTGCTCAGCATAACCTTTAGCTGCTCTTCCTTTTCAAGCAGTATTTCACGGAAATCGCGCAGGACCTGCTCATACAGGAAACGGCTTCCGCCCATATATTTCAATCCCTGCGCCGCGTTGATGCCCATGTCGATCAGGCTTTCTTCATTTATGGCATGCAGGCTCTCTTCCTCGGCCGCAGAATTGTTCGTTTCTCCCGTCAGATATACCAGTTCTTTTGGCAGATAAGTAATCAGCATATCTTCCAGCTTCTCCGGCTCGATCGGTTTGGAGAGGTAATCTTCGAAGCCGGCATTCAGATAATATTCTTTTGCTCCTACGACCGCATTGGCTGTCAGGGCAATGATCGGAATATTTCTGGAAGGATTGCCCTCCATGTCCCGGATCGCATGCAGCGTCTGAACCCCATCCATAACGGGCATCATATGATCCATGCAGATCAGATGATAGGCTTTCCGCTTCAGCATCTCCAGGCATTCCTCCCCGCTTGAGGCCACATCGATCTGCAGTTTCGTCTTTCGCAGCAGATCCTGCGCCACGGCCAGATTCATTGCATTGTCATCCACTACCAGTATTTTGGCAAGCGGCGCAATGAATTTTTCTCTGTAACTGATGGAATTTTTCACACTCCTGTTATATTGTTCCTGAAAGTCCCCAAGCGGTTCTCTATTAATAACTTTCTGCGGAATCTCAAAAGAAAAGACAGAGCCTTTTCCGTACTCGCTTTTAACTTCGAGTATCCCGCCCATCATTTTCACCAGATGATTGGTCACTGCCAGTCCGAGGCCGCTGCCTTCTTCGGTACTGCTGGCCTCCATATCAAGTCTGTTAAATGTTTCGAAAATTCTGGCAATATCTTTTTCTTTGACGCCGATCCCGGTATCTTCTACCGAAAATTCCAGGATGATCCTGTCATCTTCCGCTTCTTTCCAGGAAAGACGCATCGTTACCGTGCCAGTCTTCGTATATTTTACGGCATTGGACAGGAGATTACCGATAATCTGGCGCAGATGGATCTCATCTCCGGATAATTTATAGGGGATATCCGGTGCAATTTCAAGCGCAAGGCGCAGTTTCTTTTTTCGAAGCGGAATAGAAATACTGTTGATCAGGTCGTTTAAGAGGGAACTGATATCATAAGTTCCTTCCACGATCTCCATCTTGCCGGACTGTATTTTGGAGAAATCCAGAATGTCACTGACAAGCGAAACCAAAATGCCGCCCGCCTGTTTGATATCCAGCGCATAGCCTCTGATCGTCTCATCCTGGCTTTCCCGCAGAATCAGTTCATTCAGACCAAGGATCGTATTGATCGGCGTCCTGAGTTCATGCGACATATTTGCCAGAAATAAGTCTCTTGCCCGGGTCGCCTTTCTGGCGTCCAGCATCGCATTTTCCAGTTCAATATTTTTTTTCTCCAACTCGTCTTTGGCAAGCAGCAAAGACACTGCCTGTTTTTCCAATTTGGAAGTAAATCCGCTCTTTTTCTCCGGTCCTTTTTCTTCCGGCGCATGATGATTCGTTTCATGACTCATACGATGCAGCGCCTCCCTTCTTATCTTTGCGTTCATACTTTACAAAACGATACGCAATATCAAAATAGGTCTGTTCCTCACTGTCTGCGGTAACTTCCCATTCCTCCATCTGATCCAGGTCCGGGAAATAAGCGTCCGCATCATAGCTATGTTCGATCCTGGTCACATGCGCGACATCACAGTAGGGCAGCATCATACGGTAAACACTTTCCCCGCCGATGATATAGATTTCTTCCTCTTTGTACTTACGCAGTTCTTCCAAAAGTTCCTCTTTACTGTGTACGATAACGGCGTCCTTTACCTTATAATCCGGATTGGACGAAAGAATGATATTCGTCCGGCCGGCAAGCGGCAGCCCCTGCGGAAATGTTTCCAATGTTTTCCTGCCAAGTACGACCACTTTGCCCATTGTCTCCTGCCTGAATGCCTTATGGTCATTCGGAATGCGTACAAGAAGTCCTCCCTTCAGACCGATACCCCAGTTACTATCTACTGCAACGATTAAATTCATCTTATCTGCCCATGCCCTTTCCAGCTGCGTTTCTCTTGTTCTCCCTGCGGTTCCTTTATATGGCGACCGGTATTTTTTCAATCTGTGGACCGGTTACATAATTTTCCACTTTTACATCATTTCTCGTAAACTGATAAAAATCTTTAATATCCGGATTTAACCAGAATGTCGGCGCATCATATGTCTGTCTTTCGATCAGTTCTTTGACGACCGGAATGTGTCTGTCATATATATGCGCATCTGCAATAACATGAACAAGCTCTCCTACTTTCATGCCGCAGACCTGCGCAAGCATATGGACCAGTACCGCATACTGCACAACATTCCAGTTATTGGCTGCGAGAACATCCTGTGAACGCTGGTTTAAGACAGCGTTCAGTATCAGTTTTTCCTCTCCTTTTTTCTGGGTCACATTAAAAGTCATACTGTATGCACACGGGTAAAGTCTCATTTCATGCAGATCCTGATGCACATAAAGATTCGTCATGATCCGTCTGCTGAACGGATTGTTTTTCAGATCATAGATCACTCTGTCCACCTGATCCATCATGCCTTCTTTATACGGATGCTTTACCCCCATTTGATAACCGTACGCTTTTCCTATGGAACCGTCTTCATCGGCCCATGCATCCCATATATGACTGTGCAGATCGTGTATATTGTTGGATTTTTGCTGCCAGATCCAAAGCATTTCATCCGTAGCGCTCTTTAACGCAGTCTTACGGAGCGTAATGATCGGAAATTCTCCGGACAGATCATACCGGTTGACAACGCCGAACTTTTTGATCGTATAAGCAGGCGTGCCATCTTCCCAGTGCGGTCTGACCTTCTCTCCCTCCGTACTTGTCCCGTTCTCTATGATATCCTTACACATCGCAATAAAAATATTGTCTGCCAAGCTCATTTTGATCCCTCGTCATGTCTGTCTAATTTCTTTTTTCGTATTCTTATCATCTATCTTTGTCATATTTATCACAAAGCGCATTGATCTGGTCCGCAAACCTTGCCATGTCCTTATTGGCGCTGCCTTCATTTTTGTAGATGACTGCAACAAGCCGCTGTCCGGCCGCCACCAGTCTTGCAAAGACATCGGATATGCCATGCGCTTTTTTCTTCAGAACGGCCGGCGCCGCCTCATAAATGAAAGTATCCTGCAGCAGATCAAATCTTGTGCCGCTGTACGGCGCATATGCCTTTAATCCATGTTCGATCTTCAGGCATTCCGTAAAAAGCTTGCAGACACTGTCTTCTCCATGTACGACAAAAACTCTTTCCGGTTTGACGGCAAATCCGTCGATCCAGCGAAGCAGTCCCGCCTTATCCGCATGACCGCTCATACCGACCAGCTTTTCGATCTTTGCGCGGATCTCGATCGTCTCACCAAAAAGCCTGACCTGATTTGCCCCTTCTACGATCGCCCTGCCGAGTGTACCGTTCGCCTGATACCCGACAAACAGGATCGTACATTCCTGCCGCCAGAGATTATGTTTTAAATGGTGTCTGACACGTCCGGCTTCACACATGCCGGATGCCGAAATGATGACCTTCGGCGTATGTTCAAAGTTGATCGCTTTCGATTCGTCGCTTGTTATGGCAAGATGCAGTCCCGGAAACGTAATCGGATTGATCCCCTTTCGCACAAGTTCCATGGCATCCTCGTCAAAACATTCCACACTGTTTCTCTGGAAAATACCGGTTGCTTCGACTGCTAAGGGACTGTCCACATAAACCGGAAAATTTTCATGTCCTTTCACAAGCCTTTCTTCCTTGATCTGTCGTAGAAAATAAAGCATTTCCTGTGTCCGTCCCACTGCAAAGGACGGGATCACAACGTTGCCGCCCTTATCAAAGGCAGACTGCAGAATTTTTACAAGTTCTCCGACATAATCTATTTTCGTCTCACTATGATTCCGGTCTCCGTATGTTGATTCCATGATCACATAATCGGCTTCCTTTGTGATTTTCGGATCTTTGATAAGCGGCTGGTTCATATTGCCGATATCGCCGGAAAAAACAAGTTTCTTTGTCACATCATCCTCTGTCGCCCACACCTCGATACTGGCCGACCCGAGTAAATGCCCGATATCCGTAAAACGAATAACGACGCCCGGACATACTTCTATCTTCTGATCATATTCACAGGGTATCAGCCTTTTAATAATACCATCGGCATCCTCCATCTTATAAAGAGGTTCAATCAGCGCATTGTCCGCAGTTCTTTTGGCCTTGCGGTTCTTCCATTCCGCTTCCTGCATCTGAATGTGAGCGCTGTCTCTTAACATGATACTGCACAGATCCGCCGTCGCATCAGTCGCATAAACGCTGCCCCGGAATCCTCTTGCATATAAAAACGGCAGTAAGCCGGAATGGTCGATATGCGCATGCGTCAGGAAAACATAATCGATCACTGCGGGATCTACCGGCAGCGGACAGTTTTCAAAAACCTGCGATCCCTGTTCCATTCCGTAATCGACTAAAATATTGGTCTCATTGACCCGAAGATAATGGCAGCTCCCTGTCACTTCATGATCTGCCCCAATAAACATCAGCTCCATACGCAAATCCTCCTCATCTATACTCCCCCGCGTCATTTCTGCACGGTATTTCACACACTTCAGTAAACTCACAGGGGAAGGATCTATCTTTTCTTTTATCATATCATTTTTCTAAATTGCCGTACAGTCAAATTATAAAGATTTACATATGATAAATAAAAGATCACAAAATACGACACGAGGTAGCACTATGTTTTTTTCGATGATGCCTGTGCTGCTTTTTATGTTTGCCGTCTCTATCGACTCTTTGACTGCAGGATTTTCTTACGGCACTTCGAGGGTGCATATCAAACCGCTCGCCGCACTTTTTCTCGTTTTTATCCCCACTGCCGCGATCACGTTAATGACAAGAATAGGATCCCTGCTTTTTTCCTTTATTCCGGGGCCTGTTTTTTCGATTCTTTCTTTCGTACTCCTCTTTATTCTCGGCTGTGAGAAACTCATCGAAAGTCTGATACGCCATTTAGCCGGAAAATACCCCAACAATGTCGGTAACTGGGCATACAAAATCAAGCAGGTTAATATTATTTTTACAATCTATTTTTCACCGGAAGATGCAAACAAACAGGATGTACAGGTTTTGAGCGCCAAAGAGGCTTTTTTCTTAAGCCTCGCCCTGTCCTTAGACAGTATTTTAGCGAGCATGGCATTTTCCTGCCAGGTATCCTCTTTGTTTTTCTTTTTCGTACTTGCGGCTCTTTTTCATTTTCTGCTCTTTTTGTCGGGTTACATGCTCGGTCTTCTTGTAGTCAGGAAATTTTCCATCGATCTGTCCTGGCTCAGCGGCCTGTTTCTTCTGCTGCTTGCACTATGTACGCTTCTTTAGTTTCTTCTTTCGGTTCCTTTTTCCCCGCACCGTAATATACCGCAACGAGAAGTTCATGAACGATCACCGGTGTAAGCGAAAGTGCAAGAAGCTGCATCCACTCCATCCATTCAAGCCGCATCGTACCAAACAATACAATGAGCGGCTCTATTTCGGTTACCGCAAACTGCAAAAGAATACCGATGACCAAGGCAAAGATCATATATGGATTTTTCCTGTGATCCATACGGAAAATGGAACGATTCACATCCCGCATGCCGATCGCATGAAAAAGCTGACTGATTCCGAGTACTGTAAAGGCATGTGTCTGCGCCTTGAGCAATACGGCTGAAATCCGGTAACTTTCAACTATGTTATGTAAACTAATTGGAAGATTTTCGGCAACCAGCCTGTCATACGGTACTTTTAGGAAAGCGGCAAGACTCACTCCGCCGATCACCAGGCCATAACAGATGACGCATAGCAATCCTCCCTTCGCAAAAAGAGATTCTCCCTTTTTTCTGGGCGCTTCTTTCATCAGCAGATCCGTTTCATTATCGTCTACCCCAAGCGCCAGCGCCGGAAGCGAATCCGTAATAAGATTGATCCACAAAATAAAACTTGCTTTTAAGGGACTTGGAAAACCGGCGATGATCGTCACAAGCATCGTCATAATTTCCCCCAAATTGGAAGAAAGCAGGAATAGCACAGACTTTCTGATATTCTCATAGATGCCCCGTCCCTCTTTGATCGCCAGATGGATCGTTGCAAAGTTATCGTCCATCAGGACAAAATCGGCTGCATTTCTTGCCACATCCGTTCCGTTCATACCCATGGCAATACCGATATCCGCTGCCTGCAGGGAAGGAGCATCATTAACGCCATCTCCGGTCATCGCCACTGTCTTATCGAGTTTTTTGAAGCCTTCCACAATTTTGACTTTATGTTCCGGCGTAACTCTGGCAAAGACTTTCAGGCCCGGCAGCCTTCTTAAAAAAGCATGTTCATCCATGCCATCCAACTCCCTGCCGGAAATACATTCCGAAGGTCTGGAAGCAATGCCCAGCTCTTTTGCTATGGAAAAAGCGGTATTGATATGATCCCCCGTGATCATCACCGTATCCACGCCTGCTCTTTCAAATTCGCCTACCGCCTCCACAGCCTCTGCCCTGACCGGATCCTGCATGCTGACAAGTCCGAGAAACACCATATCTTTCTCTGCCATTCTGCCGTCCGGTTCTATCGCAACCGCAAGGACTCTCCTGCCTTCATTCATCAAGTGTTCCAGCACGTTCACAAGCGATGTCCTGTCGTTTTGACTCATCCGGCATTTATGTCCGTTCTGATAAAAAAACGCACACTGTTCTATTACTTTCTCCGCCGCGCCTTTGGAATAGGCAATCAGGCGGCTCCCCGACTCTGTTCTGATATGATGCAGCGTCGTCATCATCTTTCTCTCGGAATCGAAACCTTTTTCATCCTTTCTTTCAAAACGCTTTCTTAACGTTTCCGCATCAGTACCACACTTCTGCGCCATATGGAGAAGCGCCATTTCGGTCGGATCCCCAAAATCTCCGTCCGTAGAAAACGTGCCGTCATTACACAAAACGCAGCCCAAGAGAAAATGCGCTTTACTGCTTTTATCCCAGCCGGACTCCTGCCATATCTGCCCGGGGAAAAAAAGGGACAGTTTTTCTCCCTCTACCATTCTGCCATCCACATAGCATTCCGTTACCGTCATCTTATTTTGTGTCAACGTACCCGTTTTGTCCGAGCAGACAATATCCACAGCCCCTAACGTTTCGACGGAGGACAGTTTCCTTACGATCGTCTTGGCCCGTACCATACGCGATACGCTTAGCGCAAGAACGATCGTCACGATTGCCGGCAGTCCTTCCGGCACTGCCGCAACGGTTAATGATACGGATGTCAGCAGCATCTCTCCCACATTCCGTTTTTGCAGAACCGCAATCACAAAAAGCAGGGCGCAGATCGACACTGCCAGAATACTGAGCACTTTACCGAGTTCTCCCAGTTTTACCTGTAAAGGCGTCAGTTTTTCGCCTGTCTCGTGCAGCATGCCTGCGATATGTCCGATCTTGGTATCCATGCCGATCGCCGTTACGACGCCCTTTCCTCTTCCCCGCGTCACATAGGTAGACATGTATGCCATATTCTCACAACTGTTGTTTCCCTGTATCTTTTCTATATAATCCGCATTTTTTTCTACCGGAACAGACTCTCCCGTAAGGGCAGACTCTTCAATCTGAATCCCCTGTACTTCCAGCAGACGCAAATCTGCAGGCACCATGTTTCCGGCTTCGAGCAATACAATATCGCCCAAAACCAGCTCTTCGGAAGATACTTTCACACTCTTTCCTTCCCGAATCACAATCGCCTGCGGACAGGAAATTTTTTTCAATGCCTCTACCGCTTTTCCGGCCTTGCCTTCCTGAATTACACCGATCACCGCATTCAGAACGACTACCGTAACAATAATGACCGCATCACCGACTTCTCCAAGCAGGATCGAAATTGCCATAGCTGCGATCAGAATCAAAATAAGCGGGTCGTTTAACTGCCCGAGTATCATCTGCCCGATACTTTTTGACTCCTGCTCTTTCAGCCGGTTGGCCCCCTGTTTCGCCCTTCTCTCCAAAACTTCCTGCCTGTCCAATCCCTTTTCTCTGTCGGATTGCAGCAGCCTGACAGTCTCCGCCGCCGTTTTCATTTCATACATATCTTCTTCCTCCTCAAGCATTTTCACCTAAGACACCCGTGTCTCCGTTGCACTGCTCCCCACTCAGCCTGCGAGTTTGGGCAAAGCACAAACCCAAGTGAAGAAAGTCTGCCTATGCAGACTTAGAAGTTCTTAACGAAGCACCCAATGGTGCGAGTTCTAGAACTTCTCTTCACATTATACTCTATGCTTGTTTCAGAAAAGTTATGCCGTCTCTAAAAGCTCCTTAATTTATCCGTTCCATCATCCACCGTATTTTCAATCGACCGGATTACGATATGATAACCATAGTCCGCACTGACCGCCACATAGACCCGTTCGCCGACTTTGTGTCCAAGCAGCGCCTTACCAAGCGGTGATTCCGTACTGATCAGTCCCTCTAAAGAATTTCCCCGGACAGTCGTTACCAATTTATATTTCTCCGTCACCCCATCTTCTTCAAAAAAAACTTCTACCGTATTATTCATTCCTACTTCATCTTCCGCAGACTCATCAGAAACAATGACAGCCGTTTTTATCATTCTCTCCAGATAACGGATACGGCTTTCATTTTGGTTCTTGACTTTCTTTGCCGCATGATATTCAAAATTCTCGCTCAGGTCGCCGTGCGCTCTTGCTTCCTTCACATCCTCCAGCGCTTCCTTTCGCACCACCAGTTTACGATATTCTATTTCTTCCTGCATTTTTTCGATGTCTTTTTGCGTCAATTCATTGTGCATTTGCCGGTTTCCTCTCCTCTCACTCGATATTTTTCGCCTTCCGGTATTCTTCTACCGTTGTTCCGATCCCTTCACAGGCTTTTTGTAAATCTACATGAAACGTTTCCATAAGGGTTTCCACACTTTTTATGAGAATCTCTTTTTTTCCCTTCTCAATGCCTTCTTTTTTTCCTTCTTTTCTTCCTTCTTTTCTTCCCTGTTTTCTCCCTTCTTCCAACCCTTCCGCTTTTCCTTCCATCCAGCCTTCTTCTTTGGCTGCTTTTCGTGCCGCCGGCAAATCAAAGTCTTTAAAATGTTCAAATAATTCTCCCATCTTCCACTCCTTTACCTGTCCCATAAATCCTGCTATTTCCTCTTCCGAAATATGTATATGCCGCAATATCGTCTCCACCACTCTGGCAACGATATCCATTGTTTCATCTGTAGAATTCTGCGTCAGATTTTCCAGATATTCATCCGGCAGTTCCAATTCATGAAAATCTTCTATCTTTTGCAATTTATTCATAAGCATGACAAAAGACAACTCATCATTTTTTTCTGCCAGATCTTTTACGCTGTATTCATTTAATTGGATCAGTTTATAGAAAAAATTTGGCGTAAACGGTTCAAAAGCCTGTTCAAACAGAATCCGTTCCTTAAAATTCCGGGAAGCAGTCCAGCCATCCGCGCCTTCATAATACACGATAGGCAGAACCGGAGGATATCTAAAATCTCTGGTCTTACTGATCCCTTTATGTTTTCTTTCCATTTCCTTCTCATAATCTTCCCATATATAGACCATATAGCGAAGCATCTGCATACCTACATTGTAATCTACTTTCGTCTTATGTTCAATAAGCGATATGAAAAAAAGTGTATTATTTTCAGATATTCTTACACGTTTTACCGTATCCGCATTTCTTTCTTCCGTAAACATCGGTACATACCTTTCCGAAACGTCTTCAATATCTTCTGCCTTTACATTCTTTAAGATCGGTAGGTTGACATAATTTCTGAGAAATTGCGAACATAACTCGGCATTCCCGAAAATGAGCTTACTGCCGCTGTCATACATCCTGCTGTTCCCTATTCGTCCACTCTCCTTTTGCACTTCTTTTGTCTGCCCCTTTTTCTGTTCCTCCATTTGCTCTGCTCCTTTCCTAGACAGTAAGAAGCACATACGGCTATCATGAAAATCTCCAAAAGGCGAACTTTCCTCCCCTGTCTTCCTGCTGTCTGTTTCATTCATCATTGGGTTTATTCGGAAAATGCCAGAATGCATCTCCGTTATTCCTGACGGAATATAAGACTCACACAGAACTGTTCCATGTAATGTGAAATTTATTATAAAATAGATTCTGTCTCATTGCAAGAACAAACATATTTTCGCCGGGTAACCATCTTATCCTTTCCAAACGATACTCCGATCCGGTAAGAGGCAGAGCCCGGCCCCGGAATATAGCTGCCTGGAAGTCTGTAGCGGAGGAGGATGATATTTTCTTATCGGGTAATGCATGATAACAGGGAAAACCGCACAAGGATGTGCGGTTTAGGCATTAGGACACATGGATGTGTCTGAATGCCGTCCCGTATACAGCCATGGAGGTTTTTACCCGATTAGAAAATTCTCCTCCGAAGAACCAGACTTCCAGGCAGCTATATTCCGGGGACCGGCTCTGCCTCTTACCGAATTTATTTACCCCTCCGCCGCGCTCTTTTCATCATAATACCTCGCCTGCGCCTGCCATAATTCATAATACTTCCCGTTTTTGTCCGCCACCAGTTCCTCGTGTCTGCCCCTCTGCACAAGCCGGCCTTTATCAAACACCGCAATATCATCGCAGAAACGACAGGAAGAAAGTCTGTGACTGATATAAACAGCCGTCTTATTTTCAATGATCTCATTAAATCTGCTGTAAACATCAAATTCTGCGATCGGATCGAGGGCCGCCGTCGGTTCGTCCAGAATAATAAACGGAGCATCTTTATAAAGCGCTCTGGCGAGAGCGATCTTCTGTGCCTCACCGCCCGATATCTCGACGCCGTTTTTATCAAAGTGATGATACAAATAAGTACGGGAACCTTCCGGCAAGGATGCCAGACGCTCTCCGAATCCTGCCCTGATCAGGCAGGTATCGACTTTCTTCTCATCATAGTGCATCGAAGCCGCCACGTTTTCCGCAGCCGAGAAGGCAAATATTTTAAAGTCCTGAAATACCACAGAGAAAATAGACTGGTATTCCTCATAATCATATTTTTTGATATTGATACCGTTTAGCAGAATTTCTCCCTCGTCAGGATCATACAAACGGCAGAGAAGCTTGATAAAAGTCGTCTTACCGCTCCCGTTCATTCCTACCACTGCAAGTCTTTGACCAGTCCTGAAACGGAACGAAAAATTCCGCAGGGCATACTGCTCACATCCGGGATACCGAAAACTGACATTGCAAAATACGATCTCATAATCGTTATCTCTCTCTTCACAGAAAAAGCGTTTCTCCACAGGAAGACTGCCTTTGTACAAAACATCCTTCACATTGCGGTATTCCAACATGGACTGCTGGCGTCTTACTGAAATCGAAAATTCGGACAGCGCCAGACAGGAGGAAGATAAAGATGTACAGAACCGGTAGATCGTCGCCGCATATTTTAGCACGAGACCAATGGTAAGCGCTCCGGAGACTGCACGGAATACGACAAACAAATAGGCAAAAGTCTGTAATATCCCCAGCGCCAGACCGCTCACAGCGCCGCTCTGCGCTTCTCCTGCGGTAAAATCGCGCAGCCATTTCCCGATCAGCGTATCCATTTTGCACAAATAGCTTTCTATCAGTTTCTGTGTTTTATACGTCCTGATATCCTTACCCTGCCTGTAGTCCGCCTGACCTGATAAAAAATACTCGGCATGAAAGCGCACCTTTGAAGCTTCATCCATGATCCTGTGTGCACTCTGTTTTTTTATGGCTGAAAACCATGTAGAAAACAGAATGATTCCTAAAAAGCCTGCCAGCAGGAAAAGTGCGGAAGGTTCCTTAAATAAATTGCTTTGCACAAAAAGAGGCGCCATTATCCCTGCCGCAATACTAAGTTCAAACAGACTGCTTATGGACCATGAAAAAAAATCTATGACCGAGTAAAACCCGGATCCCCAGTTATGATCATTTCGGATACGCGTACGGATTTCATTGACGGAAGGGTTATCCAGAAGCTCATAATCAAGCGCAAGCGTCTGCCTGCCAAGCTGCATTTCAAACTTCATAAAACAGCTGTAAGCATGAACGGAATACACCTTTTTTAAATAACTTTTCAAAACTCCCATGACAAGAGCAAGCGCCACTGCTGCTGCCGTCGTCCGAAGTAATGTGCCGATCTCCATACCGGCCTGTAAACCATCCAGCACATATGCGGAAAGATAGATCCCGATAAACGGAAGCGCCGCCTCGAGCAGTGCGCGCAGCAGCGCCGTAATGACGACTGTTTTATCAAACTGCCACATCATCCTGACGGCATCCGCAATGTCTTTGACAATCGCAATGTTCTTTTTTTGTTTTCCCCTTTTTGTGCTTTCTTCCCGTTCTCTTTCATAGGCTCTCATGATCATTCCCACGCTCCTTCCCCGCCTGCACACTGCATACTGCATGACTGCTTTTCCCCGACGTCCTTTTTATAATACCGGCTTTGTATTTCATACATCCCGGCATATCGTTCTCCGCGTTCCATAAGCTCTTCGTGCGTACCGCTTTCTACGATACGGCCGTCATGCAGAAACACGATACGGTCACAGAAACGTGTACTGGCCAGACGATGTGAAATATAGACCGCCGTCTTATTTTGGGAGAAAGCATGAAAATTCTCGTAAGTCTCACTTTCCGCAACAGGATCAAGCGCCGCCGTCGGCTCATCCAATATCAGTATGGGCGCATCTTTATACAGCGCTCTTGCCATCAGCAGTTTCTGTTGTTCCCCGCCGGAAAGTACAATGCCATCCTCCACGGCTTTCGTCATCGGTGCATGAATACCTCCCGGATAGGTACTGATCCTGTCATAGAGTCCTGCCTGTCGTAAACAGGAGACCACCCTGTCCATATCCGTATCCTGTGCAGGCCGCATGGAGACATTTTCGGCCACGTCAAAAGGGGGAATGAAAATATCCTGAAATACTGCCGAAAAAAGCGCACACAGATCTTCCCTTCCATACTCTCTGATGTCCGTTTTATTGATCAGGATACGCCCTCGCTGCGGTCTGTAAAAACCGCATAGAAGTTTGACCACGCTCGTTTTGCCCGCACCGTTCACACCCACGAGCGCAATTTTTTCTCCCCTGCCAATATGCAGATCAAAATCCGACAAAACAGGTTCCGACTGCTCATCATAAGAAAAAGTCACATGTTCGAAGTCAATCTCTATACTCTCCCCTATTGGTACAGTTTTTAGGTCATTTTCCTCTTTTTCATTATCCATTTCCAAAAACGACCGTATATCATTCATATGCAGGTTGGCTTTATGCATATTATTGAAACTGCCAATAATATTACTGACAAAGTCTGAAAAACCTGTTACCGCACCAAAATACAGAACAAAATCTCCTATGGTAATACTTCCGTTTACCACACAAAAAATCAGATAAGCATATGCCGCGCCATCCCGGATAAAAAGCGTTGCCGCATTCACACAATCCACCAGGAAAAAGCGGTTTTTTATCCTGGAATCAAGCGCCGCATACTCCGCCAGAATCTTATCCTGTAAACGGACTAACCACGACTTCATGCCATAGAGCCTGATATCTTTTCCAAACTGCACGTCTTCTGCGGTATATTCCACATAGAGAAGTCTGTTTCTAATTCCGGCCCGTTCGTCCTGCTTTCTGTATTCGTACATCTGTGCATATCTGACCGCAAAATAATTGATCAGAGAAAGCACGGTCAGAAACAGGATCACACCGATATGCAATGTTGAAATGATCGCAGAATAAACCATGAATCCGGCTATATTAATAAAAAGCGCGATCAGGGCTTCCGTCATGACCATGATCCCGGAAGAGTCGCCGCAGCCTGACGCAGTCACTGCACGTGTGTATTTCCGCTGTCCTTCCGCACTCTCTATCTGTGAATAATCACAATATAAAGATCTCATATACAATCTTTTTTGATAATGAGTCCGCATGTCGTTCAGCAGCATATATTTGCCCTTGCGTGCCATTCCGGATAATGCCATGGACACAGCAAGAAGCATGCCGAGTCCTCCAAGCCGTATTAGAATTTCCGTCATTCCTGCCCCATCCGCCGCCAGCTCGACCGCTATTTTAGGGAAAAAAATACCAAGCAGCGGCTCCAGTACCGAAAAGATACACTGCATTATCGTAAACACGAACAGTACCGGATGCGTCCTCCTGATATCTCCTAACAAAAAAGCAACATTATTGATCACAGAATGTTCTTCCGTTTTCCTTTCTTTTTTCTGTTCCATCCATTTCTCTCCTCCCTGCAGAAGCGCTGTCGTTCCATATGATTGTCGCATATTTTACGAAAACAGACGATTTTCTGCATGAATGGCCGCTTTGAAAACACGAACGGTATTTTCATAATCCGAAAGCATCAAAAAGTAAGCATCCGCCGGCTAAAGCGGCAGCATAACCTCTGTGACAAATACCCCTTCTTCATTCTGTCGGTTTACATAACCATGATATTTGGCTGCGATCCTGTCAATCCGCATAAGACCATATCCATGATTCGCACTCCGCTTCGTTGACAGATATCTTTTTCCTGCTTTTTTTACGCCGCCGCTTACGGAATTGGAAACGGAAATATACAAATGCTGTTTTAACACGCCGATATAAACACGGATAAAGCGTTCATTTTCCGCCTGCTGCCTTTCACAGGCTTCCATGGCATTATCGAGCAGATTCCCGATCACGGCACAAAGATCCACCTCCGATATCGGAAAGGATGCCGGGACGGACGCTTTGACATTCACAGGAAGTTTCTTCGCTTTCATCAAAGAAAGTTTACTGTTTAGAATCGCATCCACCATAACGTTTCCTGTCTTCACTACCGTATCTACCGCTGTCAGATCATCATTGAGTTTATTCAGATATTCTTCAAGCTGCTCTAACGGTTCGTCGTTTCTGCCGTTCTCCCGCATCTGTATGGTAAGCACTTTCATAGCCTGGATATGATTGTGATAATCATGCCTCCAGCCACGCATCGTCCGGTAAATATTCTGCACTTCATCACAATGTTTTGTCATCAGTTCGTTCTGATACCCTGCGATGCGCTTATCGATTGCTCTGCCAAATAATAAAGAAAACAGTCCCATGATCCTCTCTCTTTCTAAATTGTATAGTATCGGATAAACGCCTGATTCACCATATCATATCTTCTGCGTGAAATCGGCACTGCCGCATTGTTATCCATTATTATTTCTGTTTTGGCGATTCTTTTTATATATTTTATATTGACAAGATAAGAGCGATGGCACCGCAAAAAACCACCGCCTAACAGCTCTTCTATTTTGGATATCGTCTCATGTAACCGATATTCTTCTTTTACTGTCGTCATAACGACCGAATGAGCAAATGCTTCCACGATCATGATCTCGTCTACCGGTATACGAAGCGCTTCGCCATCTGTATAAAAAACTTCAAAGCGCTCCGCCTTTTTTAACGCGCAGACCGCTCTGTCCAATACCGCATACAGCTTCTCTTTCTCTACCGGCTTCATCAGATAATGCAGCGCCGATACCTCATAACCCTCCGCTATAAAATCAGGATACGCCGTGATAAAAAGAATCTGTATCGTATCGTTCCCGGCCCGGAGCCTTTTCGCCAGCTCGACGCCGTCCATATCACCCATTTCGATATCCAGAAGCAGAATATCGACATCTTTATCATCCACATAGGCAAAAAGGAATGCTTCCGCACTATCATAAGCCGCCGCTTTGACAGTATGTTTTTCCTGCTTTGCCCATTTCTTTACAAGAGACGCCAGATAACTGCGCTGAGTCTCTTCGTCATCACAAATTGCTATCTTGTATTCCATGTTTTTCGTTCCTGCTGCTTTCCATACCTTCTATATATTCGGTCTCCATTATGCAGTGATCAGTCTTGGTAAATATTACCCTTCTGCCGCCCTTTTACCTGATAATGAACCTGCCCATACAGTCTCCAGTATCTCTTCAAATTCCGGCTGAATGTTCTCCCACACAGATAATTCCGGTGATCCCTGAATCAGATAAGTTCCTGCGCTCATCGCATCAAACGGATTATTTATTGTAATATTCATCCAAAGTACATTTTCCGAATTATAAGTTTCCGTATAACGATAACCGCCAAGTCCGTTTGGCAATGTATATTCTTCTATCCTCACATCGGTACCGCAGATACCATACGATGGCGTATATCCGAATTCAAAAACCGTATCCGGATACTCCTCCGGCCAGAAATCAATCGCGCATGTGAGCATGCCGTCCTCTTTTTCCATATCTTCTTTCGTTTTAATCTCACTGTCCCAGCCAGCCGGAATATCGATAGACAAATACAGGCCATCCTGCCCGTACACTACCGTTTTGCCGGCCGGATCTGTCCCGCGCGCCGGCTCGTTTTCTATCTGCTTCTCTCCTGCGCCGTTTTCTTCAGTCAGATCTTCCTTTGCCTCAGTCTCTTCAACGGCCTCCGGCGTTTCCTGCTCTTTCTGCGCTGCATTGTTCTGTTCCGTATCAGTTTCCAGTGCGTCCCCCGTTTTATCCGCCTGCGCACTGCACCCTGTAAAACCCATGAGACAGATCATTCCCAACATATAAACTGTACTCTTTTTCACAATGATTCCTCCT
>CAJTUZ010000036.1 GCA_910579735.1 uncultured Lachnospiraceae bacterium | reverse complement strand
GGAAAGTGCGAATACAGATGTTGAGCTGCAAAAAGAATGATAAGAAACAGTCAAACTGGCTGTCCTTTCTTTTAGTGTGAAAACCGAAGTCCACAGCTTTGAGGGCGTGTGGGTATGCGTCTTAGTGATTGTATTTTGTGTGTTTTGATTTACTGCAATCTTCCCGGTTTGCTTCACCGAATCTCTGGAAGTGCACAATTTCCCTTGCACGCAGGAATTTGATCGGTTCATAGACATCCGGTTCATCGCAGACAAGACGGAGAATATTATCGTAAGTGGTACGTGCTTTTTGCTCTGCTGCACATTTGTAAAAACTACATATTTAAAAGAAAGGAAATAGACCAATATCCGGAAAAAGAATCATGAAAATGGTTCTTTTTTTAATGCGAGGATATTTAATATAGATTCTAAAGGTTATAGGCCTTTTGAATATATGTAACTATTAATAATTCATTAAATTTTATGGAGGAAAATTTATGAGTAAGATTGTAGCGATTGCAAATCAAAAAGGTGGAGTCGGAAAGACTACCACAGCAATTAACTTAGGAATTGGTTTAGTAAGAAACGGAAACAGAGTTTTGCTGGTGGATCTGGATCCGCAGGGAAATGCCACACAGGGATTGGGATTTGATGCGGATTCTTTAGAAATCACAATAACAACCATACTTAAAAAAGTAATTTCTAAAAACAATATAGAAAAAGAATTTGGTATATTGAAGCATCTGGAAGGAATAGATCTACTTCCGGCCAATATTGAACTATCTGTGTTAGAGACGGAACTAATCTCTATGTTTTTTGGGAGAGAAAAAGTTTTAAAGAAATATCTTGATACGATCAGGGATGAATATGACTATATCATCATTGATTGCATGCCGTCCCTGAATCTTATAGCAATCAATGCGCTTGTAGCGGCGGATGAAGTAATCATTCCGCTGCATACGCAGTACTATAGTGTAAAGGGATTAGAACAGCTCGTTCAGACAATAAATTCCGTTAGATCTAATGATCTTAACGAATCATTGACAATTGCGGGAATATTATATACTTGCGTCAATGATAAAACGACATCTTTCAGAGAAATTCACCAGATACTTAGTAGATCATATGGTTGTAATATACGAATTTATCAAAATTATATTCCCCGTAGCGTCCGGGCCGAAGAAGCACCTACGTATGGAAGGAGTATCTACGAATATGATAATGCCGGTAAAGTGTCAGTTGCTTATCGAAAATTTACGGCCGAATATCTCCTTGGAAATGAAGGGGGAAGTAGAAGATGGGAGTAAAATCAGGTATAAAGACATTCGATGTCACTGCGCTCACTAAGGCAAGTATCATAAAACCTGCAGAAGTAGGGTATCAGGATTCCATTGATATTATTTATGATGAATTACAAAAAACCAGAAAGTCTTTTATTAAGATCGGCTGGTACTTAAAACATATCAACGCTGCAGAAATGTACAGGGAAGACGGATATACAAATATATATGAATTTGCACATGATAAATTTAACATATCGCAATCAACGGCTACGCGATTTATCAATTTATGCAATGAGTTCTCTGTTGGACATGACTCTCCGGAGCTGGATGAAAAATATCTGGATTTTAGCGTATCACAGCTTTTTGAAATGCTGCCGATGAAACAGGAACAAAAAGATCAGGTTACGCCGGACATGACAGTCAAGGATATCAGGGAGATAAAAAATGAGGGTGTGCCTGCTGATAAAGAAATTTGCTCTTTTTATGCAAAACATTTAATAAATATCAGTGCAGATGATCGAAAAAATCTAAAAGAATACATGTCTATCCATTATGGTAAATCTCATTCCGGTGGCGGCCCTAATCCGGATTTTGAATGTTCACCTCGTGGTATTAGGATCAATTCTTCTGATGAAATAACATGGACAAGGTTTGTTAATAGGGTAAATGAGCTGATTCCAATTCCGGATGACCAGGAAAGAAAAAATGTTTCTGAAGAGGATAATATTCCGGGGCAGACAAGTATTGAAAAAGATTTTCCGGAATATATGCCAGGTGATATATACGTGAAATCAGAGGTAGTGGAGGTAATTGAGACAAACAGTGAAGGACAGCTTACAAACAAGATTCCGGATAGGTGTACGACTGGATGGAGTAAGTATCCTGAACATTGCTCTTGTTGCGGCTATAATGGAGTAAAATGCTGTACACAGTGTGAAAAAGGGCAGAATCATAACTGTAATAGTCGATGTGGCTGGGTGGATGAGCCATATGAACCTAATGAGGCGGTCACAGAACCGGTGGAAGAATATGCGACGTCGCATAAAATGTCAGATGATGAATATATAAAAATCGAAGAAGAAAGAAAATTAAGGGATGAAATTGAATCACTGGCAGATGATGTACGAAGGGTATTTTGGGCGTGGAGTGCAGCTAAGAAAATGCCTCATGCAGCACGTAAAGAGATTATTGATGCAAAAGAAAATGCTTTAAAGCTAACGAATGCGATTGAAAAATTATTAGATATGATATGATTAGTTAGCCTATATTGCAATCGCACAATATAGATATTCCTGTCAACCTCCAATTTTGACAGGAAGAGAAAGGGGCAGTTTAATAACTGCCTCTTTTTCTTTGGAGGAACAATAGAAGAGAAGAGGTGAATATAATGGAGATTATAATAATTGGCTTATTATTTTTAATAGCAGTAGTAAGTTATTTGGGTTATTTAGTAGTTTTTGGTGACAAAAAGAAAGAGGGCAGAAAAGGTGTAAGATTGAAATACAAAAAAGAAAAAATAACTCTTATTTGTGCTATAGTATTGAGTTTGTTAGATGCTCATTACAAAACTACTAAAGATGTGATTATAGTTGATGTAACTATGTCCATTATATATGCGATTGCATTATGCTTAATTTGTTTATACCCCAAATTATTTTATTCAAAGGCATTTCAAATGGGTATTATAATTTTCCCATTAATCCCATTTATGTTATGTATATTTGTATTTTTTGGTTATTCTATTACTTATTAAGGAATTAACAGAAAAATTCTGTTAATATATCCATATTTTCAGGATCCGTGTCCTGTCTGGTGGAAAATATGGCGCATACTCCTCGTACAGAGCTTGTGCGTAACAAGGCAAATCAATACATTTCTGCTAAGGTTTTGGTTGGGCAGAAAGAGGAAAGGCAGCGTAAAAGCTGCCTTTTCTTTGGAAAATATCAGAAAGGAAGGAAAAATAATGGAAACGATAGCATTTATATTCACATTTATAATCTTTATTATTGGCATTTTAACATTTGTAGCAGGATTTATAATTTTTGTAATCAGTGAAGAGGGAAGGAGATCTGGTACTAAATTAATAGCTATTGGCTTTTTTGTAATTCTCATTGGAATATATTTGCTTTTGGTTATTAATTTAAAAGATTTTGATGCTGGTATGCTTCTGTAAGATTTTTGAAAGGCAGCGTAAAATTTTGAATGATAGGGGGAAAATCGTGTCAACTGTCTTTAGAGTAGTAAAAAATAATAACTATACTACGTTGAGTAATTATCATTTTAAGGATAAGAGACTGTCATGGAAAGCTAAAGGCCTGTTATCAACTATGTTGTCGCTTCCGGAAAATTGGAATTATTCAATCGAAGGTCTTGCCAAACTGTCAGAAGATGGTGTCAAGGCAACAAATTCCGGTTTGGTCGAACTTGAGAAATACGGCTATCTTGTTCGCCAACAATTGAGAGGTGAAAATGGTCATTTTGGCATAACTTGCTACACTATATATGAGCAGCCAGTCGAACAAGAAACAGATCCATTGCAGGAACAGGAAAAAGAATTGAATGACTACAATAATCAACCGTTATGCCAAAATAGGCAAACGGCTGAAAGTATTGAAAATACGGCATTTTTACCGTTAGGCCCAAAACGGCAAACGGAAAAACGGTTAACCGGAAAAGGCAGACAATTAAATACTAATATATTAAATACTAAAGAATTAAATACTTATTCTTCCTCGTCAGATGATGTACAGCAAGCCATGCAGAAGAATCTGATTCTGGATGAGGAAAGTAAATACAGACTCCGGAAGCGTTTTGAAGTAGATCAAATTGCAAAGAAATATTCATGTGAATTGGCTGAGGCAGTTTTTTGTCAAATATGCAAAAATGCTGAATTTGTCCGTATTATGAATGCTAGAGCCATGGAACAAGTCTGCCGGTCAATAATGGATAAACAGAAGAAGGAACCAATACGAATGCTTCCTAATCTGATCAATACATATCTGAATAATATCATGCTTGGAATTAAAGCAGCGGGAGATGGTAGCGGTATCGGGCCGACAACTATTCGAGGGCATAATGCGTTTAATAATTTTCCGCAGAACCAGTATGATTTTAATGAATTAGAAAAGGAAATTTTAGGTAACTAAATAATGTGCATAAAAAAATATGCGACATCGCAAAAAAACGGAAAGGAAAAAATATATGGAATTTGATTATGTTGTAGGGTGGTATTCTCAAAAAAAGGGAATGAAGCCGTTAGGTGGATTTTTGGATATAAAGTCGGCAAAGTATTTTGCCGAGATGAAGGATAGTCTTTTTTTCGGAGAAGGATTTTTTTATATTGATTCTCCTGAGGGAACATATATTAACGGATACGAAAAATATTCCGATCATACGCCTGAGTGGTTTGCACCGAAAGAAGCAATTGAAAAACAGATCAAAGTATATTCAAATAACAGGGATAGAAATATTCTGTTGGATGATTTTCTACACTTTGAAGAATATAAGAGATTTAAAGAGACTGGAAACTTATCTCAGGAACAAAAGCAGACAACAAGAAATTCCATAATAGATAAATTAACTCATAATACGATGATTATTAACTCCGCAGAAAATATGCAGCAGAATAGAGCGGAGAAACAACATGATAACAGTGAAAGACAAAAATAGGCTATATGCGACGTCGCATAAAAAATAAAAGAAAGGCGGTACAAAAATGGACATTATAGGAGAAAATTTAAATAATGTTAAGGAACTTATGAACATTCTGGAAATGTGCAATAAGTCAACGGAAAAATGCCAAATTCATATGTTGTTAGAAAAAATAGATGAGATGGAAAACAATTACCAGACCCTACTGCAGGAATTGGAAAGTGCTGAAATGATACTAAATTCGATGCAACTTGACAGTCTGTTACAAACACAGGCTCCAATAAAGGCAAACAATATTATTCCAATAATGGAAGCCACACAGGAGGCTGCACAGGTAGTAAACAATATGAAAGAAGTCAGAATACATACTGAAAAAATGTATCAAAATCTGCAAAATATAGGGAAAGACCTCAATGCTGGTGCAAAACTGATTGTTACGGAATATAAGGATATAGGAAGAATTGTCCTGAATAATGTATGCATCTTTCTCGGTATTGAGGAAAAAATGATATATCTACAGGATGATGCCCGAAGTAATGAGCAGGTAATGAAAATGGCAGCTGAAAAAATCGAAAGAAGTGCAGAAAAACTATTAAATTAAAAATATGCGACGTCGCATAAAAAATAAAAGAAAGGTGGTACAAAAATGAACATTATAGGAGAAAATTCAAACAATGTAAAAGAACTCATGAACATCCTGAAAGATCACAGCATGACAATGGAGGAACAACAGATTCATATGTTATTGGATCAGATGACGGAGATGGAGAAGAATTATAAGGCTATGCAGCAGGAATTAGCAAGCGTTAAAATGAAATTAAATAAGATGCAGCTTGATAATTTATCACAGACGACAACAAAGGCGGATAATATCATTCCTTTTTCTACGGCTGCGAAATTGGAAAATAATGTGGAAGAGATCAGGACGCAGATAGAAGGACGATATCACAATCTGCAAAGTATAGGCAAGAGTCTTGATACTGCGGCAAAGCAGATCATTCAGAAATTTAAGGAAATCGGGATATCTGCGTTGAATAATGTATGTACTTTTCTTGGTATTAAGGAAAAAATGATACAACTGAGGGATGATGCCAGGAGTAATGAGCAGGCAATGAAAACAGCAATTGAAAAGATTGAAAGAGTAGAATCAGAGCTCGGAGCAGCAATGTTTCATGCCGGAAATGCGGTCAAGATAATGTCTGGAAAAGAAGCATTGACAGAAGGCAGTGGTAAAGAAAACAAGTTCTTTGCTATGTTGAAAAAACTGTATTCAAAATTCCAGGCAAAATATGCCAAACAATATGAGAAATTCAATAAGGCTGTTGAAAAACTTGATGCTTTGGAGAAAGCGGCTCAGAGTATAAGGAATCGTGATTCCGTTAGGGAAAAACTTGCAGATAACAAGAAGATTGTTGAATTTCGGAATGCAGAAAAGAATGACATGCAACGGGAAAAGACAGAAATGCAGCGTGACAGCTATGCACGGTAGAATTAATAATCAGGAGGTGTGATATGCCAAGTATGAGCGACGAACTAACGTCCAAAATGATAGACGATGGAGTAAAAGCGGCGGGAAACTCTTTAAAGGCAGCCAATAAGATCGCTAAAGAAACATTTAAAACAAGCCAAACTGTAGTTAAAGGAATCTGTCTGCTGATTCTTAACGGCGGTGATTTTACGACTGAAAACGTCATGAAAGCAGTGAAAAGTGTAGCATTTAAGAAAACCCGAGATGTGAAATATTCAAAAAATAACATTGATATATCAAAACTTCGGGAATCCGGGAAGGTACATAAACTGGATGAGGTGCTTACGGCCGAAGTTATGAAAAGTTTTGATGAACAATGTAAAAAATATGGCGTTAAATACTCTGCTATGAAAGATGACAATAATCCGGACAAGCCTGCTTACATGGTCTTTTTTGAAGGAAAAGATACAGATATGATATTTCATGTTCTGCAGGAATCTTGTAAAAGCTATATGAATGCTGAAAAAGAAAAGAAAAATAAAAGTCCGAATAAGCGGAGTTTAAAAAACAAGCAGAAGGAGCGGGAAAGTGTTAAGGCGAAACTCGCTTTTTTTTGCGTAGGGTTGCAGATCGGGATAGAAAACGGGATGCGGTAGAAAAACATCGTAACCGATCTGATATACAAAGATAAGCAACCCGAGTCGAAAAACATTTTATGCGACGTCGCATAAAAAGAAAGGATCTATATGACTAAAAAAATAGAAGACTACGTAAAAGACTTTATGAATAAACCTTTGGAAAAGCGTATGATGATTTTGCTACCCTATTTCATTTCATGTCTTTTTATGAGCCGAATTGCAGAACTATACAGATTATGCGATGGTAATCTGAATAAATTTATAAAAAACACAGCATATCTGTATAAAGTGTTTCCACGGTTTACTTTGCATGATTTGATCATAGGAATATCGATAGGACTGCTTATAGTTTGGCTTTTTAAGTGGTACAACAAGATACACGGTAAAAACGAAAGGCTTGGCGAAGAATACGGGTCGGCCCGCTGGGGAACCAAAGAAGATATAGAACCTTTTATAGACAAAGATCCATACTATAACATTATATTATCGCAAACAGAGCGTCTTTCTATGAGTCCGCGTATGGCAAAGTTCAATTTGAACAGAAATAAGCATGTAGTAGTATATGGAGGAACCGGATCTGGAAAAACTTTCGGATTTGTTAAACCAAATTTGTATCAGCTACATAGCAGCTATGTCTTGACTGATCCAAAGGGCACCTTACTTCCGGAAACCGGAAATCTGTTTGAAAAGAAAGGCTACCGGATATTTGTCCTGGATACAATAGATATGAAAAATTCCATGCACTACAATCCTTTTCATTATATTAGAGAACCTAAAGATATTCTGACTTTGGCTAATACGCTTTACACGAATCTTAAGCCGCCGGATAGCGGTACGCCGCCGGATCCGTTTTTTGATCAGGCAGCTTTATTATGGTTGCAGGCAGCTATTGGATATTTATGGTATGAGGCACCGCCGGAAGAACAAAATATTCCAACCTTATTGGAATTGTTAGAAGCGGATGAAGTCAGAGAGGAGGATGAAACATTTGAAAATGCAGTAGATATGCTTTTCAGTGAACTCGCAGAGAAGAATCCGAAACATTTTGCAGTAAAACAACGAAAAAAATATAAGAAGGCTGCCGGAAAAACGGCAAAAAGTATACTAATTTCTGTCGGTTCGTATTTGTCGCCTTTTGATATTCCGGAGGTTGCAGAACTTGTTTCTTTTGATGAACTTCACTTTGATACATACGGAGATGCCGAACAGAAGTCAATACTGTATGTCATCATTTCCGATACAGATACGACTTATAACTTTCTTCCGGCTATCATGTTCACACAGATGTTCAATGTTCTATGCTATAAGGCAGATAAGGAAATGAAGGGAAAACTAGGAACGCCGGTACAGTTTATCCTTGACGAATTTGCTAATATTGGCAAGATTCCCGGATTTAAAATTTTGATTGCGACTATCCGAAGCCGTTTGATAAGTGTTGTCATGATGCTGCAGACGCAAAGCCAACTCAAAGATAACTATAAGGATGCGGCCGAAACGATTACAGGTAACTGTGATACATCGATATTTTTAGGCGGTCAGGAAACATCAACGTTAAAAAATCTGGAAGAAATGCTCGGAAAAGAGACGATAGACCTCTGGAACGAATCAAAAACATACAGCCAAAACGAAAGTACTGGCATGAATTATAACAAAACCGGACGGGAACTGAAAAATATATATGAACTAAGCACGATGGACAGGAATAAATGTATAGTAAGGATTTCCGGATTGCCGCCATTTTTTTCGGATAAATATGACACAACTATGCATCCTAATTATAAGTATACGGCAGACTATGATGAGAGAAATACTTTTGATTTTGCTAAGTATAGAAAAAAATTAAAAGCGAAAGAGTCTGTAAATATAACATTCCATAAACATGACCAATACAAAGTTATTATATTTTAGAAAAAAACAGAAATGCGACGTCGCATATATATGAGCGAGGGAAAGCGATGAAAAAAAGAATTAATCTGGCCCGGCCGCCGACAAAAATTTTATGCGATATCGCATAAATTTAAAATTGAATATGGTACTGTCAACGAATCTTCTTGGAATAAACCAGGGAGATTTTTTTATTGCGAAAATCCGGACAAGACCGGATACAAGATAGGAGGAAAATAAATGTATACAGTTATTCAGGATGCAATACAGACGCTTATCTATATCGTAGGCGGAGCTATAGCAGTGGTTGGAGTAGTAGATGCATTATCCGGATACTCAAATCAAAGTTCTGGAAAAATGTCAGAAGGAATTATTAAAGCGATTGGCGGGGCCGGAATAGTTGCAATTGGAATGACATTAGTTCCGCAGATATTTGCAGGAATCTGATAAAGGAGTGACAAAATGTTAGATATATCAGAATTTGCGCATGAATTAGGTCAAAAAATCTTAGAGGGCATGTATAATGGTCTTTATTCATTGTGTAATAAACTATTTATGACTATGTTCGATGGATTAAATAATAATATAACCAGTTCTTCCCAGACATTAATTCAGACTCCTGAGGCTTGGAATTCGAATGCCTATGGCACAGTAAAAAATATTGCAGAAAGCGCTTTTGTTCCATTAGCAGCTTGCTTTATAGCTTGTATTTTAGCATGGGAGCTTGTGCATCTTTTGCAAGAAAGCAATCAGATGGGAGGGCAGATCTTTGAAAAACTCATCGTATTGTTGTTTACTTGCGTGATATGTGTATTTTTATGTAGCAAATCATTTGAAATTGTAATGTGGTTTTTTAAGCTGGGAGCGGAAGTGACCGGGAATATAGCAGGAACGACAGTTGGGACATTTGGAAATGGACTTGCTTTAGACCAGTTTATTCCGCAACCCAATGGAGACTATTCTCTCGGCATGATATTTGAATTACTTGGCGATCTGATTTTACTAGCCGTTGGAAATGTTGTAATCCTTGCAATTGGCGCGATTATTTATATCCGTGTGGCCATGTGGTTTCTGGAATTTTTAATCTATGCTTCTGCAGCAAGTATACCAAATGCTACATGGATGAACAGAGAATGGTCACAGGTTGGAATGAACTATACCAGAAAAATGTTAGCGGTAGCGTTTGAAGGGCCATTTATGCTGCTGTTGTTTGCTCTATACGGTGGTGTTGTTTCTGGAATTGGTACAGCGGGAGACTTTAAGCAGGCGTTTATCATGATAATCGGCTGTGGCCTCGGTTTGGCAATGATGATGTTTAAAGTTGGAAATATCACGGCAAGCATTTTTAATGCCCATTAAACAGGAGGATTACTATGGCATATATTAATATGACAAAGGACTTTTCCAATGTCAAAATGAACATACCTGGTCTGCGGATCACCAAAAGACAGTTAATAGCAGTTACAGTGGCCGCAATTATCGGACTTCCAGTGTTTTATGTGCTGCGTTATAAAATTGGAGCAGATCTCACAATAGCAGTTCTTGGAATCATGATAAGCGGCGGGCCGGCAGCATTTATCATATTATTTAAAAAGGACAACCTGGGAATGGAAAAACATATCAAGTACTTCTACGAAAGTCATTTCGTTAGAAACACTGATCGCCCTTATCAGGTTGACAACCTGTATGATCTGCTACAGGAAGAGGAAAAATTAAAACAGGAGGTGGAGCAGATCGTGTTCCGGGGAAAGTCAAAGGAAGAGATCAATCGGATCCGAGCATCAGGAGAGTCGACAGAGATTCGTGTCGGAAGAAAATTTGTAAATAAAAAAATCATGATACCATTAAAAGGTCCGATTGACAAGGAAGTCAAAAAAGAATTGGAAAAGGCCGTTAAAAAAGCCAAGATCAAAGGCGGCATACCGGAATCAGCACAGGATACCATCCCGTACAAAATACCGTACGAGGATGGTATTTTTGAGTCTGCGGATGGATATTTTACGCAGACGATTATGTATGAGGATATCAATTATGAGCTTTTGGACAATGATCCAAAAAATATCCTTTTTGAACGATGGTGTTCTTTAATAAACTATTTTGAACCGGATATCCATTTTGAGTTTAATTATGGAAATATGGAACTCGATCAGCGAAGTTATTCTCGTAATTTTGAACTTCCGATGCAGGATGATAAGTATGATATGGTCCGTAAGGAGTATTCCGACATGCAGATAGAGAGGTTTTCAAAGGGAACAAATAATCTCAGTAAAGAACGGTATTTAACGTACGGCATCCATGCGACGGATTATAAAAGCGCCAAAGTTAAACTGAATAAGATCACGAAGCAGATTGAAAGCAAATTGAAGCGGCTTAACAGCCGTTCGCGGCTTTTGAATGGATATGAGAGGCTGGAGCTTATCTTCCGCATATTCCACCCGGCGACAACGGAAAAACTGCTCTGGAACTGGGACATGCCGGTAAAAACCGGATTATCCAGTAAGGATTTTATTGCGCCGGAGAGCTTTTCTTTCAAATCCGGGCCGGAACTAAATGCTGCGAGATATTTCCGCGTAGGCGACCGCATCGGAGCAGTCAACTATATCCAAATTTTTGCCTCGGATATGGAAGACCGTATCATAGCAGATATGCTCAATTTAAACAGCAATATCTGGATCACGATCCATGGTGATAACATTCCGCGAAAAGATGCTTTGAATATAGCAAAAAATAACGTAATCAATCTTCAGGCTATGATCCAAAGTGAACAGAAGGATGCTGTGAAAAAAGGCTATGACATGGATCTTCTGCCGCCGGAACTGCAGACTTATAAGAGTGCAGGAGATAAGCTGTACAGCGATCTGCAGAGGAAAGATGAAAAGCTGTTTAATGCGGTTATCACAGTAGTACAGACAGCCAAAACGAGAAAACAGCTTGAAAATAACATTTTTGAGTTAAACGGTATCCTTGCATCCTATCAGTGCCGGCTCATCCGGCTGGATAACCGGCAGGAGCAGGGATATATGAGCTCCCTGCCGCTTGGAAATAACATGGTCGATGTCAAAAGAACATTTACCACGACAGACATGGCGATTTTTATTCCGTTCACAACAAAAGAACTGTTTTCGAGTAACGGACAGTACTATGGAATGAATACGCTGAGTAACAACGTAGTTATGGTTAACCGGAAACATCTGGTCAATCCGAATGGATTGGTATTTGGGATGCCGGGATTTGGAAAAACGTTTTTTATTAAGCGGGAAATTCTGGACATGTTCTTAAAGACATCGGATGACAGACTGATCATTGATCCGGAAGGTGAATATAAATGGCTCGTCAAGATGCTTGGCGGCCAGATTATCCGGATAGCGCTTAATTCCAATATTTATATTAATCCAATGGAAATCAATCTTACGGCACAGAATGATGAGGACCGGGATTATGATCCAATATCAGCAAAATGCAACTTTATAGTTTCGATGTGTGAGCTGATCCTTGGGAATAATGCCAGCCTCGGAAAAAATGAAGTTGCAGTCATTGATGAGGCCTGTAAGAACATCTACAGTAGATTTGAAAAAAATCCGGTTCCTGAAAATATGCCTATACTGACGGACTTATATAACGAACTTCGAAGCATGAAAGCGGAAAAAAAGTCCATCGGAGAGTATCTGTCGATCGCATTATCGAGATATGTAACCGGCAGCCTGTCTTATTTTAACCATCGATCCAATGTTGATATTAATTCCCGGTTAGTCTGTTTTGACTTAAAGGAGATGAATTCCAACCAGCGTGATCTGACTATGCTGATCATACAGGATACGATCTGGAACCGGGTGGCCGATAACCGGGAAAAAGGAAAATATACATGGGTTGATATCGACGAATTTCACCTTTTACTCAGAAGTCCTATCACTGCGGCTTATTCCGTGGAGATTTGGAAGCGCTTTAGAAAATGGGGCGGCATACCGAGCGGCATTACACAAAATATCAAGGATCTTTTCCGGTCGCCTGAGATCCAGAACATACTGGACACTACCAACTTTATTGTCATGTTAAACCAGGCCGGGGACGATGCAAAACTTTTAGCGGAACATCTGGATCTGTCGGAGGAAGAAGAGGCCTATATCAAATCAGGAGAACCGGGGAAAGGCCTGTTGTGGGTAGAACAGGCCAAAGTACCGTTTGAAGATGAGTTCCCGCGCAATACGATCTGCTATAAAGTCATGACAACAAAACCGGAGGAAGCTATCCGGAAAAAGAAAAAGATCTCATAGATAAGGCAGGGGAGGTTCCAGAATGAGTAAACTGCAGCAGTTGGGAAAAGATGCGGCGACGATGGCTGATCAGAAAAAAGTACAGCCGCAGAGCGAGAATTTCCAACTGAACAACACAAACGAAGAGCAGCAGTTTGGCGGCGGAATTATTAAAGAACTGGCATATGATGCGATCGATCATCACATAACCTATCAAAGAACGCAGTATTCCTACAATGAAGAATACAATAAATATACAGAAGCAGCATTTAATGACTATTCGCAGATAACGGAAGATGAGGCCGCGCTATATCAGCCGCAATCATCCGGTCAAACAGCAGCGCTTCCGGATCCAGTCGGCCGGCTGACTGGCGATTCATCGGGCAGACTGCCTGGAGGGCCGCCGCCAAGCGTCCCAACACCGTCTTCCGACGGTCTGTTAAGCGGGATATCACATAAATATAACGACGGAATTTCTATAGGGATTGCAGAAGCGCCGGAATTATGGGCAAATACTGAAAAAATAATAAAAAATGCCCAAAAGACTGAAAGTCTGGACAATAAGAAAAAATTTGTACAGCGTGGATATACTAGATTTAGTCTTAAAACTGAGCATAGAGAAATCGCGACCAAAGCGAGGCTGAAATTCAATTATTACGGGAAGATTCGGCTGTCGGAAGACCGAGTCGAACTGCTGCACATCGGCCGACTGAAATACGAAGGTCAGGTTGTCCGTGAAAAGATGAACCGAAAAGATTACAATGACCGGAGAGCCAAAAAAGAAAAAAAGGCCTTTAAACGCAGAGCCGCCGGCAGACTCTTATTTCGTAAAGGATATGCCCTGCTTAACGATGAAAGCATCGAGGAAGATGAAAACATAGCATCGCTAAAGCGTGCCGCGCTCAGAACAGGCAGGGCAACAACATTGAATGTAAGGCAGAGCATCAAAACGCTCCGGCTGCAGAATAACGTATATGCAAGATACGAACAGGCAAAACATAAAAATCAGGTTTTGCAAAATAAACGGGAAAAGATATATGCCAAATCCGATAAGGCAATGCGTAGACAACAGCTGAAAGAGGCGCAGACGCGTAAGCAGAAGCATGAAATGAAAAAGAAAATGGCGCAGCGGCGTGTACGGGAAGAAGGAAATTTCTTTCAAAGAACGAAGCACCAGTTTATGGTCAAAAAGACTGCAAAAGAGTACCGAAGCCGCGTAGTTAAACGTACATTATCAACGATATGGTCTGCTGCAGTGATAGTGGTTATCGGTGCAATGCTTCTGATGTTCCTGCTTTTGATCATACTGATGCTTACGGAGGGAAGCGCGGAATATTATGCTTCTGCAGTGACGCAGAATGATTACAGTACCATATCGGATGCAACATCTTATTTTCGGAAGCTGGAGACAGATCTGGATGAATACCTAAATGCAGACAGAGATGCACTGGAGGCAGATCTGGAGGCGGCATACGGGCCGGATATATATGAATACATATACAGCCTGGCGGATTTTGGATTTTCTGCCAATACACTGATTGCCTATCTTTCTGCAATGTACGGTTCTTTCAGCCTGGCAGATATTCAGGCCGAACTGCAGAGTATTTTTAACGAGATGTATACATTGACAATAGAAGTCAAACTGGAAGATCGGGAGATTCAGGTATACAATCCGGATACTGCTGAGTATGATACTGTCACTATGCAGAAAAAGATATGCTATGTCACATTAGAGAAAAAGGAACTGGAAGAGGTTGTTGAGAGCAGGCTGCCGGAGGACTTAAAGTTCCAATATAATGCTTATCATCTGTCTACCGGAGGTCAACAGGTGTATTCACCGGTCATGCGTGAGGACTGGACAAACCTGATCTCTTCTAATTACGGGGAGCGTATTCATCCAATCACCAAGGTAAGAACATTTCATAAAGGGGTTGACATTGCAGTTCCCACAGGAACAAAGCTGTATAGTGCGGTGAAAGGCGTTGTAGTCACATCCCGCTATTCAGATTCTGCCGGCCATATGGTCACTATTCAGACAGATTCCGGATGGAAGGTAACATTTATGCATATGGATTCCAGAGCAGTATCTGCAGGAGATATTATTGAACAGGGAGATTTTGTTGGATTTAGCGGGAATTCAGGAAATTCTACAGGCCCGCATCTGCATCTGCAGGTCGAAAATGAAGAAGGCAATACGGTTAATCCTATCTTTATCATTCCGCAGACATGTGCAGCAACAGGAGAGGAGGAATAAGCACAGAAATGAAAAGTATAGAACAGCTTGAGGCTATTTACGAAAAAGAAATGCAGATTTCTGATCAGCATAAACAAAAGGCTATGGACATAAGAAAACAGATCAAAATGCAGACGGAAAAAACTGTTCTGCAGAAAATAAATTCGTTAAATATGACCGGAACAGAATATGACAAATTTCTGAAACTTTTAGGAAACGGTAAAAAATCAGTGATAGAAGCAGCCAATATCGTATTACAGATCGATGCCGGTAGTGAGAAAGCTGAAGGAGCGAGTGGAAAGGAGGCGATACAGAATGCAGACAGAGAAGCGGAGAAAGAGGATTGAATGGATAAAGAGGATCCTTCGTGTAATTCTTTTTTGTCGGCGGCATTTTAAACAGATTGCAATATCCGTAATCCTGATCTTTGTATTTGTATCAACATTTTTGACACTGTATCCTGTAAAAGCGGCAGAGGAAAAAGGTGTCGCTAATATCGTACAGTTTACGAAAAATGATTCTGAAGATCAAGCGAAAGGAAGCGGAAAAGCGGATACAAAGGAACGAGCAGCGCCGGCGGAAAAACAGAAAAAGCCATTTTTTTATGCGTATGCGACGTCGCATAAAACAGACCAGCCGGTCATCCTGTCAGATGTTTATGCAGAGAAGGATTCCATTGTTGTTTTTAAGACTTTTTATCCGTCTGCGGAATTATATACGTGGGAAACATTCAATGAATCGATCCAGGAATGGGTAAAAATTCCTGCAGAAGAAATCGCACAACAGGTTGATGAGATCAATCGGGAAATATCTGCCTATACAGTCACCGCATCGGAAGAAAACGACAATCTTATGATCCGCTGTACGATAGATCTCATAGGAAAAGAGGCCGTAACCGATATGGCGACCTTACATGTACTGGATAAGGCTGTTTCGCATATATCGATTGACGATTTTACTGCAGAATCAGGACAGTATATCCATGCAATGGATATTCCTGTTGATGTCACGTACAGAGATGGAAGCAAAGAGACAATTACCGGATTAAACGGAATTGCCTTTATTAATGAAGAAACATCATCTGAGGAAACAATATCTGTATCGGGGAATGCAGTGGAAACGGTGACGACAGTAACCAGATTTTATGAATACGCGTGGCTGGATACTGAAGAACAGGAATTGTCCATAAGGTATAAAACCGGAGAAACATCTGTAGGAGCGCCTGTCAGGATGAAAGGAGAGGATACGACAGAGCCTGTCATATCCGGATTTACGGTAGATGATCTGACCGTGAGTAATACAGCTGATAAGCCTGTATCGGTGAAAGTAATGATAGAGGCATCGGATAACTGTACTCCATATCAGGATCTTGTATATGCTTTTTTACCGAAAGGAAAAAAGGTGGAAGAAACGGACTGGAAAAGCAGTCCATCATTTCATGAAGAAATTGCACAAAACGGAATCTGGATGGCATACTGCCGGGATCAGGCCGGGAATATAGCTACGTCGGAGAAAGAAATCATAGCAATCGATGATAAAGCGCCGGAAGTGTCGCTGCGTTTAGAGAAAACTGATTGGTGCCGGGAGAATAAGATATTTGTGGAGGCAACAGACGTTCTGTCTATGGAATATTGTTTTACCTGTACGGAAACCGGAGAAGAGAGCGGATGGATCACCGGAAATGAATACATAGTCAAAAGGAACGGCACATGGAAGGTAAAAGTACGCGACGCTGCTGGAAATGTGACGGAACATGAAATTGCTGTAGATAATATAGACACCCAGGCGCCGGTCATTATCAAAATTACCGAAAAAGAAGGAGAGGCAACTGAACAATGAGAAAAATTAAGGTATTGAGTGCGGTGTGCATTATTGTATCTGTGCTTTCACAGACAGGAATATGTGCATCAGCATCTGACGGAGAACAATATATCACGATCTCTGTAGACGCGACGGATGATTCCGGAATGCTGCAATATGCTCTGGATACCGATGACCCGTCAGCATTTACAGATTCCAACGAATTCACGGTCTTAGCCGGGACAGATCATACAATTTATGTACGTGATGCTGCCGGGAACATTACTTCCCAGACATATTCAGCCGATCGGTCTGGTCAGGAACAGAGTGAATCGGCATCTTCAAATAGAAATGAACAGCAGATCAATATAGAACTGGATATTGATAAAAGCAGTTCTGCTGAAACGGAATATAGTGATTATGAATATTATACGGATGAACCGGTTGAACCCGGCACCGGAACAGTAGCCGAGAAGGTCAAAACGGACGGTTCAGATGATTCCGAAAAAGTGTTTTACACTTTTACAACAAAAGAAGGCGAGACCCTTTATATGGTCATCGATCAGAGGCAGGATGCGGATAATGTATATCTGCTTGATACGGTGTCGGCATCAGATCTGCTTGTTCTGGCAGACAGCGGCGCATCGCCTGCAGAAAAAGAAGAAGATAATCTTCTGGCGGCGCTGTCTAAAGAAGACGCTGCAGATGAGGAAATCGTAGAAAGCGACGGAAGGAAGTCTTCTAACAGCAACCTGATCATAGTGATTTTTATCGTTTTGATCGGTGGCGGAGTATATTATTACTTTAAAATATATAAGAACAAAAAGGAGGAATCCATGGATATCATAGATGATGCTATGGATATGGAAGATTTTGAACCTGAAGAGGAAGAAGAGGAAGAATTTGATTTTGACAATGAAGAGAAAGAGAAGTTCTTGGAAGCGTTGGTTAATGACGATGACGAAGGACTATTTGACGCTGATCCGGGAGAATATGCATCTGCATCTGCAGAAATTGATGAACTGGACATGTCGGATTTTAAGCTTGAAGATGATGAGGAAACGGATATCCTGAAAGCGCTGAATGACGAAGATGATATAGAAGATGGGGAATTTGAGGAGGAAGTATAACTATGAAATTTTTGAATAATCTTGATCTGTCAGGGAAAAAGAAAGCTGCAGGTATTGCGATAATAATAGTTATAGCAGCAACTATAGCGGCAGTGTATGTCGGGTTTTTTCGTAATAACTCGGATCCGGGAACTGTTATATATAATTACAGCGACCAAACGGAACGCCGGATAGCAAATGAAGTTAAATCATTTTTATCACTATATCTTGATCTGCCGGAGAATGTATCTGCCCAGGCAGCGGATGAGGCTGTGCAGAATTATAGAATAATCCTGCAATCAGACGTGGATGTAGTCAACGATGAGCATACCAGCCTTATAAAGAAGCGGATGCGTGAGGCACTGGTAACTTTGTTAGATACGGATATGGCGGCATCATTGACAGATGATGACCTTGACGGCCTGTCTTCCGGCATAGCAGAGATCATCTGGAATGCCATATTGAGCCAGATAGAAACTGTGAGCACTGTGACGGATTATGAAAAAGAGTATTTATATTTGTCTGAAAGCATCCAGAAACAGATCAATGCGCTGGAAGATCAGAAGATGAAAATAACAATACATGCCAATATAAAAAATGATCCGGATATTTCTTCAGTAGAAGCGGAAATTGATACAGATTCATTACTGAACGCGATCGACGGCATGAGTGATGAAGAACTACAGAAGCTGGCAGAGTCTTTCGGACTTTCTATGGAAGATCTGCAGAAACTGCTAAATACCTATAATAACAATCTGAATAAAGAGTTAGAAAATAAAATCACAGAATTGGAGAGAGAGCTATTAACTAAGGTAACGTCCGAGATACAGAAAAACTATGGAAAGGTAGAGGATGGAAAAAATGGAATGAATGGAAAAAACGGCAAAGACGGTAGTGATGGTAAGGATGGAAACGACGGTAAAGATGGCAGCAATGGGAAGACTACATACATCGCATATGCAGATGATATAAATGGGACAGGTTTTTCCCTGACACCAACGGAAACAAGTAGATATGTGGGCACATGTATCACAGATGACGCTGCAGCGCCGAAAGATTATGCGGCATATAGCAACTGGCAGATTTACCGGACTTATATCATCACGACAACAGTGGATGAATATAACGTCACTACAGTACACATCAATTAAGGAGGAATCGGCTGATGATGAAAAAGAAAGTAACAAAGAGATTAGCGATAACTGCAGTAGGCATTGCATGTGCGGGGGCAGTATCAATAGGATTTCCTGCTTACGCGGAGTTAAATGCCGGCAGCCAGGGTAATATCGTATATCAGGACGGAGAGATGGCGATATATGCTTCTGATGTCAATTATCTGCAAAATGAATTGGATACCTTGTTTGATGAAATTCCGGACGTGGACAAACAGTCGGATACTGCGGTGATTGATTACACCCGGCGGAACCATATACAATCTAAAGGAATCATCGATTATGCAGGCGGAACAGTGGTGATTGATTCTTCTGATTTTATTTATATGGCAAATCAGATCGATGAACTGGAAAACACCTATAAGCAGATTGTTTTAAAATATCTCAATGGAATCAATACCTATCTGACTGCAGACGGATCCGTTACGCACGACGCTGATTCCAGTGATACAGATTATTTTCCCAAATTTGAGGATCTTATAAACGGAATCAGTTTATCCCAGGAGGTGGATACAGCAACGACAATGGACAATCTTTCAAAAGATAAAGGAGCCTGGGTCAATGGTACATACCTTACCGGGAACGGAAATGATGTAAACATTGCCTATTCTCAGGGATATATTGATGGGGTGAATTATACAGTCGAAAATGCGAAGATCAGTTATGTATATCATGAACATACCGGTGAACAAAGCGGTGAAGGGACCGGATGCTATAAAGGATATCATCAGCATGTTACAGATTTGTGTACTATGAGAGAAAAATGTGGTGGCCATTGTAATGTTATAGGGACAAGATCAGGGTCGTTAGGATGCTGCAATGGGGAATATATACGTTATAAGTGTAGCATCTGTAATGCAGAATTTGAGGTTTACATTACCAGTTCACCTTGTCATGCAGGGGGGAATTCTGATCATTATAATACAGTAACGCTGCCATATTGCGGTACTATCAATTCCTATAAATTAATATGCAACAAAACAGAAGGGGTAACGATAGATTCCGCAACGATTACATTTGATTGATAAATTTGGTGAATGAGTAAGAAGCAATCGGCAAAAGGATATAGCGAAGGTAATAGGTGCTACTGAAGATTTTGATATTTCAGACAGCCTGAAAGTGATCCCTGAGTCACAACGGCAGTTCCGGATAATCAAAAACTTAATACACCGTAAGGATATAGACGGCCTGATCAATGCCGATGATGTTGGATAGTGCGGAGGGGCGACAAACAAATACAAATAAACAAAGGGACTTTCTCAATCCTTAAAAGGCTATGACAGTAACGGTTATAGTCTTTTTTCATGCGGTAATTACTGTATGAAATGAACCCCTATTTCCCCAATCGGATAAATACCCGTCAATGATATTCCGCAATCCAATCACCCGACAATTAACGGAAGAAAACCATATATCAGCACCGAAACCAATCAATCATATCAATCCATATCACAGGAGGGCAAAGACCATGAATAAAAAGCAGGAACAGCAGATTTTAGATTATTACAGTACCACCGACAAATATATCCGCAGTAAGACACATTCCAATGCGCATCAGAGCGTATTTACCAAAGAAAACGACAAATACCAGTGGCTTGTGTTGGAGCAGAGAAGCCAGTGCGAAGTCGAGGTAAGGCAGACCGACAATCATGGAATAATTACAGCGAGGGATAATTACGAACTGACAAGAAATTTACCTAAGTGCGTGGGCGTGGAGCGTTTATGTGAAGGCGCAAATGTTCAGATACCTTTTAATGCTGATGAAATCAATTTAATCTATCAGTTTGGGGAACAGAGCAAAGCGGAAACGTGTGCAAGTCTGTCCGCTATTCTTCCGCAGATAAAAGACGATAACACAAAGCAAATAGTAAGTACCACCTTAAAGAAATTAAATTCTCTGTCCGAAGAAACGTGTGCGGAACTGACAGCCACCACCAAAAGACGGAAACTGACCGAGCGTGACCATTCCATAAAGGCAAGGTTAGCCAAAGCAAAGGAACAGACAAAACAGCCGACAGTTGCCGAGGAAAAAAAG
>CAJTUZ010000035.1 GCA_910579735.1 uncultured Lachnospiraceae bacterium | reverse complement strand
TTGCAGATTTTGCATAGAAATATATTTTAAAAAGAAAAATTTATGCACCGGGAACACTTTCCCGAAAAGGGAGAAAATAAATCAGGAGGCATTCGTATGGTCACATCTTTGGCGAGGCAGGCCGTCATTATCAAGTGCGGAAATGATACCAGTATTATAACAGGAAATTATGAGCTGTCTTATGCGGTCGGATTTCTGATGAATCAGGCGGGTATTTCTCTGCCGGAAGAAGCCGCGAATCTGAAAGAAATGCGGGAGAGCGTTCTGCGGGAATATGAGGATAAGAAACCGGAAGATGAGAAAATCAGGCGTCTGCTGCGTATGGTCAGGCTGTATAATCCCTCCGATGAATGGGACGGACAGATGGAAGAGCTGCTGCGGAGCGGACTACAGGAGGCATGTCCTTTTGATATCCACCGGGAATAGGGAGAGGGGATAGGAGTCAGGTATGGAAAAGGCATATAAATTGGAATTTGCCGGGGAAAAGAGCGGCAGTCTGTATGTGAACTGCTGCGGTATGTCACAGACGGAGCCGCTTCACAGCTTCGGGCCGGCGCTAAAGCCGCACTATCTGATCCATTACATTATAAGCGGCAGGGGAAATTTTGCGATCGGCGGAAAAAAATATCCGTTGGAGGAAGGTTACGGCTTTTTGATCACGCCGGATGAGCTTGCGTTTTATCAGGCGGATGAAGAGGAACCCTGGACTTATGTGTGGGTAGGATTCAGCGGCGTGCAGGCGGCGGAGTATGTCGGCAGCATGGGACTGTCGGTCCGGCAGCCTGTCTTTCGATCCGAACGCTCGGAGGAATTATATCAGATCGTAAAGGATATGATGGAACATAATACATTTGGTATGTCAAATGAGCTGCGCAGAAACGGCCAGCTCGGCATTTTTCTTTCCGTGATCGCAGAGAGCGCCGCGGTGACGGAGAAAAGTGAAGAGGACAGGGCCAATACGTATGTGCGGAAGGCAGTTTCTTTTATTCAGAATAATTACTGCAATCCGATCAAAGTAACGGATGTTGCGGATTATGTCTGCATTAACAGAAGTTATTTATACACACTTTTTCAAAAATCCATGGATATGTCGCCGCAGCAGTTTCTGACAACTTTTCGTATTACGAAAGCCACGGAGCTTTTGCAGCTGACATCGCTTCCCGTGGAGAGTATTGCATTTTCCTGCGGATACAGTGATCCGATGGTGTTTGCCAAGGCATTCCGGCAGATGAAGAAGATGTCTCCGACCGCTTACCGGAAGGAAATGGCGAAAGGAGAGAGTCGAAGGAACAAAGAACATTTGAAACAGGTGGAAAACTTCATCAGTCAGATCAACCGCCTGAACAGTTAACATTTTGACAGATATATAGAACAAACGGATATTCTATACGAGACTTTTTTTATATATGATAAAGTTATTAATCAAAGAGAGACAACCGAGTGCGCAAATAAAAGAAAAGCAGAAAGGGAACATTTCTGCAGGGGATATAGTATAACAATATGATAGATATGCGTAAGCAGTTTCCGGGTTTTGGCGGTATCTGTCGATCATATGGGTAAAGGAGACCAGGGTATGAAAGAAACAGTTTTAAAAAAGTTTGCAGAAGTTTTTGGGGATACGGAGGGGGTCAGCGTATATTTTGCACCGGGGCGTGTGAATATGATCGGCGAGCATACGGACTATAACGGCGGCCATGTTTTTCCCTGTGCACTGACGATCGGAACTTACGCGGCGGCTAGAAAAAGAGAAGATGACAAACTGCGTTTTTATTCCATGAATTTTGAAAATCTGGGAGTGATCGAATCCTCTATCGTGGATTTGAAGCCGGAGAAAGAAGCCGGATGGACGAATTATCCCAAGGGCGTTATGTGGGCGTTTGAAAAAAGAGGGTTCAAGATGCCCGGTGGACTGGATATCGTATTAAACGGCAATATCCCGAACGGTTCCGGACTTTCTTCGTCTGCTTCGTTAGAAGTTCTGACGGGATATCTACTGCGGGATCTGTTCGGATTTGATGTGACAAATGTAGATCTTGCGCTGATCGGACAGTATTCCGAAAACAATTTTAACGGTATGAACTGCGGGATCATGGATCAGTTTGCTTCTGCGATGGGAAAAAAGGACAATGCGATTTTCCTGGATACGGCGGATCTGTCTTACGAATATGCACCGCTTGTTCTGGAAGGGGCAAAGATTATCGTAACCAACAGCAAGGTAAAACATCAGCTGGTGGATTCCGAATACAATGTCAGAAGAAGCGAGTGCGAAAAGGCATTAGAGGAATTGCAGATGGTCATCGGTATAGGCGGTCTGGGCGATCTGTCGGAAGAGCAGTTTGAAGAATATAAGAGCGCAATCAAAGATGAAGTAAGGGTGCGCAGGGCAAAACACGCGGTATATGAAAACCAGAGGACGATCCGTGCCGTGGAAGCGCTGAAAAATAATGATATCAAACTTTTCGGCGAATTGATGAACGCATCTCATGTGTCTCTTCGTGACGATTATCAGGTTTCCTGCGGGGAGATCGATATTCTTGTGGAAGAGGCCTGGAAGATTCCGGGAGTAGTCGGTTCCCGTATTACAGGCGGCGGATTCGGCGGTTGTACGGTCAGTATCGTAAAAGACGAAGCCGTAGAGGAATTTAAGGAAAAAATTGGAGCGGCTTATCAGGAGAAAACCGGTAAGCAGGCTGATTTCTATGTGGTGGAGATCGGCGATGGACCGAGTAAGCTATAAAAGCTTTAAAGAGCCAAAGCCTGCAGGCTGAGGGACGGGCATGGTTAATCGTGTGAAAAATAAGATAAGCGAAGAAGGTGCACATATTATGATTCAGGAAAATATTAAAAAATTGGTGCAATATGGACTGCAGACCGGACTGATTCGACAGGCCGATACAATTTATACAACGAACAGATTGTTGGAATTGTTTATGCTGGATGAGCTGGAAGAAGACGACACGAATGTCACAATGAAGGAGGAAGACCTGGAACAGGTACTTTCCGAAATGCTGGACTACGCTTATGAACAGGGTATTATGACGCAGAACAGTATTGTTTACAGAGATCTGTTCGACACGAAGATCATGAGCATGCTTGTGCCGCGGCCGAGTGAAGTGATTGCCGAATTCGAAGCGGCGTATGAAAAAAGTCCGGCAGAGGCGACGGATTATTTCTATAAATTAAGTCAGGATACGGATTATATCAGAAGGTATCGGATAAAGAAAGACCAGAAGTGGGTGGCGCCCACGAAATACGGCGATCTGGATATTACGATCAATCTGTCCAAACCGGAGAAGGATCCCAAAGCGATCGCTGCGGCCAAAAACGCGAAGCAGAGCGGTTATCCGAAATGCCTGCTCTGCATGGAAAATGAAGGATATGCGGGAAGAGTCGATCATCCGGCCAGACAGAATCACAGGGTGATCCCTGTGACCATTCATGGAAGCAGGTGGGGATTTCAGTATTCACCGTATGTTTATTATAATGAACATTGTATCGTATTCAATTCACAGCATATTCCGATGAAGATTGAACATGATACATTTTGCAAACTGTTTGATTTCGTAAAGCAGTTCCCGCATTATTTCGTGGGTTCCAATGCCGACCTGCCGATCGTGGGAGGCTCCATTTTGAGCCACGACCATTTTCAGGGCGGGCATTATGAATTTGCCATGGCAAAAGCAGGCGTTGAGAGAACGTTTGTGATAAAAGGATTTGAGGATGTGGAGACAGGTATTGTGAACTGGCCGATGTCGGTTATCCGTATTGCCGCAGAGGATCCGCAGCGCCTGATCGCTTTGGCAGATGTGATTCTCGATCAGTGGAGAGGCTATAGCGACGAATCGGCTTTCGTTCTGGCGCAGACGGATGGAGAACCGCATAATACGATCACACCGATTGCCAGAAAGCGCGGAGACAAATTTGAACTGGATCTGGTTCTGCGCAATAATATAACGACGGCGGAACATCCGCTCGGCGTTTATCACCCGCATGCCAAACTGCATCATATCAAGAAAGAAAATATCGGCCTGATCGAAGTAATGGGACTCGCAGTATTGCCGGCCAGATTAAAAACAGAGATGGATCAGCTCGCGGAGGCGATTCTGACAGGGAAAGACATCCGAAGCGACGAAGTCCTTGAAAAACATGCGGATTGGGTTGATGAATTTCTGCCGGGATATGAGGAAGTAAACCGCGATAATATTATGGATATTCTGCATAAAGAGATCGGCGGTGTTTTTATGCAGGTATTGGAAGATGCCGGCGTCTATAAACGGACCGAAGAAGGGCAGGCGGCGTTTGACCGCTTTATGGCTTCTTTGAACGGTTAATGGAAAACTTCCGCAGATGGGGTTTGAAAAGATATAAGACAAAGCATAGAATAGACAAAACAGGGGTTTCCTAACGGATGCCCCTGTTTTTGCAGACACGTAATCTCATTACGTAAAACAGATACGAAATATCTGTGGACAGGCAGATGGGCAGTATGATATATCGGTATTATCTTTCACTGGATATACCAAGCATGCTGGAGAGAAACGTATAAAAGTCTCCCTGTTGTTCGTTATTCATTTTCTGATATAAGGATATAAGTCGTTGATATTTTTTGAGATTGTGCATATTATCTGCGAGCAGGGAATCCGCATTCGTCCGCTCTTCTGAAAGGTAAAGAATGTAATCAGTAGAGACATGAAAAAAACGTGACAGGTCAATTAACAATAAAGCGTCTGGAATACTGTTCCCGGTTTCGATCTTACTGAGCATTGTCTGATTGGCGCCGAGATATTCCGCGAGAACTTTTTGGGTTAATTTTTTTTCTAATCGTAATTCCTTGATTCTTGTTTTCATTCGTAATATCCTTTCTTCTATTGTATTCTTTTTTCCGCGGGAGAGTATTCCAATTTTTAATTGGGATATTCGATAGGGAATCTTTATTCACTATTGAATAGGAAATTACGAAGAAAATGGCAATTTTAGTAAGTTTTTTGGCAAAATTTGCATGTTTCATATTCTGTAGAGAATATTTGATGCCAAAAAAGTATGAATAAAGAAAGAATGGTAAGAGAAGAAACGTATTAGTCCCAAATTAGTCTCAAATGAACGGAATCAAACAGATAAAAAGGATAAAGTGTGTTATAATAGGGCGAAAGGATTTTTAGAATGAAGATTTTATTAACTGCCGTAAACGCAAAGTACATACATTCCAATCCGGCCGTATACAGCCTGTCTGCCTGTGTGGAGGATTCTTTAAAACCGCATGTTCAGATCGTGGAATATACGATCAATAACAGAACGGAGGAAATTCTTGCACAGCTTTACAGGCAGAAACCGGATGTGATTGCATTTTCCTGTTATATCTGGAACTGGAAGGTGATCACGTCTCTTCTTGCAGAACTGCCTAAGGTCCTGCCCGGCGTGTGCATATGGCTGGGCGGGCCGGAAGTATCCTATGACCCGGAGAAAATACTGGAGAGATACCCGATGGTGACAGGGATCATGATCGGAGAAGGAGAAGCGACGTTTCGGGAGCTTGCGGCATATTACTGTGCCGGGGCGGAAGGAGAGACGGACAGCGGGGCAGAAGGCCGGCCGGAGGATTTGGATAAGATAAACGGTATCGTATATAAACGGGATGGATTTCACCGCACGAAAGAAAGGGCGCTGACAGATATTTCAAGACTGCCTTTTCTATATGATGATCTGGGCAGGTTTGAAAGCAGGATCATTTACTATGAAAGCAGCCGGGGATGCCCTTACAGATGCAGTTACTGCCTTTCTTCCATCGATAAAAAAGTGCGGCTGCGGGATCTTGCCGTTGTCAAGAAGGAACTGCAGTTTTTTCTGGATAATCGGGTGAAGCAGGTTAAATTTATAGACAGGACGTTTAACTGCAGCCATGAGCATGCCCGGGAAATATGGCGGTACTTGTCAGAAAATGACAATGGTATCACTAATTTCCATTTTGAGATCGCGGCAGATATTCTTTCCAGTGAAGAGATGAATATTCTCGCCGGCATGCGGCCCGGTCTTGTACAGTTGGAGATCGGCGTACAGACGGCAAACCCGGAGACGCTGCGGGAGATCAGGCGCACGACCGATATGAACAGGCTGCGGGAAAATGTAAGACGTATCATTGAGCGTGGAAATATTCACGTGCATCTGGATCTGATCGCCGGACTTCCGTTTGAGGATTATAAAAGTTTTATCCGCTCGTTCCTTTATGTGTATGACATGAGGCCGCAGCAGCTGCAGTTAGGATTTCTGAAGGTGTTAAAGGGATCTTATTTATGTGAGCAGGCACAGACTTATGATATCCGATATACGCAGGAGCCGCCGTATGAAGTACTGTCAAGTAAATGGATCTCTTATGAAGAGATCTTATTGTTAAAGCAGGTAGAAGAAATGGTGGAACTGTATTATAACAGCAATCAGTTCACCTATACGCTGCCGGTTCTGCAGACGGCTTTTCCGGATGCATTTACCATGTATCTGTGTCTTTCGGATTTTTATAGAGAAAAAGGCTATTTGCTTGTTACGCCGTCAAGAAGTTACCGTTATCAGGCGCTGCTTGATTATAATCATGAAAAAGGACTGATAAAAGAGGAAGAAATGCTGCGTCAGGTCTTGACTTTTGATTTATATTTGAGAGAAAATAGTAAGAGCAGACCGGTATTTGCCAAAGATTTATCGAAGTATAAGGCCCGTATCCGTGATTTTTATCTAAAAGAAGAAATATGCAGAACGTATCTGCCGGATTATGCGGCCTATGACGGCAGGCAGCTTGCCAAAATGACGCATGCAGAGCTTTTTGATTATCCTGTCTGGGAGGCGGATATCAGGAAACGTATGCACAGACTGGCAGAACCGGTCATGGTAGTGTTTGATTACCAGATCAGGAATGCACTGACTTATGAGGCGGGATATTTCATCATATCGGATGAATGAAGTTAAAAGGAGCTGACAAATGACGAAACATACAAAAGCGATTTTAGATCTGCTGGACGAGCGCTACGGCACAGAGCATATCTGTTATCTGCACCATGATAATGCATGGCAGCTTTTGATTGCCACGATGTTAAGCGCGCAGTGTACGGATGCCAGGGTCAATATTGTGACGCAGGATTTATTCCGCAAATATACAAGCATCGATGATTTTGCCGGAGCGGATCTAAAAGAACTGGAACAGGACATTCATTCTACGGGTTTTTATCATAATAAAGCCAAAAATATTATCGCATGCTGCCGTGATTTACGGGATAAATTCGGCGGAGAGGTGCCAAGTTCCATAGAGGATCTGACATCTTTGGCAGGGGTAGGACGAAAGACGGCCAACGTCATACGGGGAAATATTTTTAACGAACCAAGCGTGGTGGTGGATACCCACGTGAAGCGGATCTCCAAGAAACTCGGTATTACAAAAGAGGACGATCCGGTCAAAGTGGAAATGGAGCTTATGAAAGCCCTGCCCAAAGACCATTGGATCCTCTGGAACATTCAGATCATTACGCTTGGGCGGCAGATCTGTAAAGCGCCTACGCCGAAATGCGAAGAATGTTTTTTACAGGAGCATTGTGCGGATTACCAAAAGCGGCATCGGAATAAAAAGCGCGGGCAGGAATAAACAGAAACATAAAGAAACGGAGAACGGATACGGCAATGACTGATTCATACGTATGTCTGGACTTGGAGACTACAGGACTGGATCCTAAAAAAGATAAGATTATCGAGATCGGCGCTGTCAGAGTAAGAAGCGGAGAGATTACGGAGCGGATGGAAACGCTGGTCAATCCGGGACGAATGCTGCCATCCAGAATCGTGGAGCTGACCGGCATCTGTGACAGCCAGCTTACGGACGCACCGGACATTACGAAAGTCCTGCCGGAATTGCTTGACTTTATCGGGGAAGATATTCTGCTTGGGCACGGCGTATTATTCGATTATTCTTTTGTAAAAAAGGCGGCAGTCAATCAGAGACTGACTTTTGAAAAGAAGGGGATCGATACGTTAAAGATCGCACGAAAATTTCTGGGCGGTTTAGAGAGCAGGAGTCTCACATTTTTGTGTAAACATTTTGGAATCGCGCATAATGCGCACAGGGCATTAGCCGATGCAGAAGCAACTTCCGCGCTATACGGAAAACTGACGGAACTTTTTTTAACAGGGCATGAGGCCGATTTTGAACCGGCAAATCTGCTCTATCATGCCAAAAGAGAGACGCCTATTACGATTCCGCAAAAAGAACAGTTATATAAATTCATAGACAGGCATAAACTGAAAGTAGAGTATGATATCGGGAAACTCACCCGCAGCGAAGCGAGCCGTATTATGACTCAGCTTCTTGCAGAATACGGACGATAGCATTTTTCAGAATGGAGTTTAAAGATTCGGCGGCCGGATAGAGTGCCTGAATTTTCTCCGGGGTTTTGTTTTCCCGGTAGATCCGGCAGAGAAGCTTATAGGAAGCGCTTACGTCGCTTCTGATGGAGACTGCATATTCCAAAACTTCACAGGCTTCTTTTGCATAACCGTTTTCATATAAACAGGATGCCCACTTTTGCAGCGTTCTGACAAGGACCGTGAAATTCTGGTCATACCTGGTCAGCAGATCGATGTTGGGAGCGCCGTATTGCAGTTTGAGGTCAGTGTTGGTAATACCGGTAAAATTTACTATTTTGTCCTCACTCAAAGACCGGAAAATTTCTTTGCAGTCCATGGCCTTCGGATCTTCCGGAAGAAGCTGCATGGACAAGCGTTCGAGCGGGATCTCAATATAGGGAAGATTGTCTAACGGTTTGCGTCTTGTATTGTTTGCACGCCTTTCCTTTTCCCAGAAAGCGCGTTTCATATCTTCTTCCTTACGATTGGTTCTCGCAAGGTTGATTGTAAACCATACGGTAAAGATGAGAAAACTTGCAAAAAGAGGAAATTTCATATATAATATCCTTTCAGTAAGCAGGGAGGTTTGAACCTATGTTTTCATGGCATCATAAAAAAACAAGACGGATCATATCCGCAGTTATTATAATTATGTTGGTATTGGCAATGGTACTGCCGCTTTTCTTAAGTGCAGCCGTGTAACCAATGCTAAGTGTAACATATTTTAAGTAAGGAAGCAATGCAGCAGGAAGGAAACGTTATGAACAGGATATGGAAAAGTTTAACTGCCGCGGCAGCCATATGGATCGCTGTCTTTTCATGGAGCATGACCGCGCAGGCAGAAGAAGAGAGAATTGAATCGGGAATTTATGTGAATGACATCAATCTTTCCGGAATGACGGTTTCCGAGGCGAAGAAGGCCGTACAGGACTATGTGGACAGTTTCGGCGATACGCAGATTATTCTGCATGCCACACAGGAGGAGACGATCGAGACCACGGCGTCAGCTCTCGGATTAAAATGGGGCAATCAGGAAATCATCGATGAAGCCGCAGGCCTTGGGAAAGATGGGAATATCGTCCAGTGCTATAAAGCGCTGAAGGATTTGGAATATGCCAATAAGGTCTATGAAGTGGAATTTGATTTTGATAAAAATACGATCAGAACCCTGGTAGAAGAAGAGGGTGCGCAATACAGTGTGGAGGCTGTTGATGCAGTACTGACAAGAGTGGATGGCGCTTTTCAGATCACCGAAGGACAGGAAGGGATCGTAGTGGACGCTTCGGCATCTGCAGATGCGGTCTATGATTATCTGGTAAGTAACTGGAACGGAACGGCGTGTGATGTGGATCTGGTAGTAACAGTACAGGAACCGCGGGGAAATGCAGAAGACCTGTCTAAAGTAACGGATGTCCTGGGCACCTTTACCACCAGTTATACGACGTCAGGTTCTTCCAGAAGCGCCAATGTTGCCAACGGGTGTAATCTGATCAACGGGTGTACGCTGTATCCGGGAGAAGAGTTTTCTACCTATGCGGTCGTATCTCCGTTTACTTCGGATAACGGTTACTATATGGCCGGTTCTTATCTGAACGGACAGGTAGTGGACAGTCTGGGCGGCGGTATCTGTCAGGTGTCCACAACTTTGTACAATGCGGTTTTGCGTGCCGAACTGGAAGTGGTCGAAAGATACAACCACTCCATGATCGTTACGTATGTCGATCCTTCTGCGGATGCGGCTATTGCAGAGTCGTCCGGGAAAGATTTTAAGTTTGTGAACAATACGGAATATCCCATTTATATTGAAGGTATCGCCACGCCGGAAAAGCAGATCACATTTACAATCTACGGTGTGGAAACGAGAGAGAGCAACAGAGAAGTTATTTATGAAAGTGTTGTTCTGGAAAGAACGGTACCGGAGGAAGAAGTTATCTTTGCGGATCCTGGACAGCCGTTAGGGTACTGTTCGGTACAGTCGGCGCATGTCGGCTGCAAGGCACAGCTTTGGAAAGTAGTGAAGGTTGATGGCGTAGAGGTGAGCAGAGACCAGGTCAACAGCAGTACGTATAATAAATCGCCCAGAAGCGCCACCGTAGGGGTTGCAACTGCCGACCCGGAGGCTTATAATGCGATTATGGCGGCGATCGGAACAAACAGTATCGATCAGGTCAAAGCGGTAGCCGGCTCATACAAAGCAGCAGCGGACGCGGCAGCGGCACAGGCGGCAGCAGATGCAGCGGCAGCGCAGGCAGCAGCGGATGCGGCCGCACAGGCACAGGCAGCGGCGCAGACACCTCCGCCGGCACCATAAAATATCATATAAAGGCACAGGATGTAATGCTATGAGAACCGGAAAAATTTCGGAGAACGTATTGATACGCTCCGTTTTCAGACGGATAAAAACCAAAAGAGAAGAAGTAAAATGCGGCGCAGGTGTAGGGACAGACTGCGCCGTTTTAGCGTTTGCAGAAAACGAAGAAACTGTGCTTTCTACCAATCCCGTCAGCGCGCCTGCGGACATGGTGTGTGCGTATGCGCTTCACCGGGCATTAAATAATGTGGCGGCAGCAGGGGGAGAACCCGTGGGAGTGATGATCTCCGCGATGCTGCCGGAAGAGCTGGAAGAGAAACGGCTGCAGGATATGATGCAGCAGGCCGAGGATATCTGCGCATGTTTTCATGTACAGTTGATCGGCGGACATACGGAATGTAGCGCGGCGCTTACCATGCCGGTACTGACTGTAACCTGTGTCGGGAAAAGAGCAGGGGATCATACCCGGAATATCCGGGATATAAGACCCGGACAGGATGTCGTTATCAGTAAATGGATCGGATTGGAGGGTTCGGTAAGGATCGCAAGGGAGTATAAAGAGGATCTGCTTACCAGATATCCTTCCGCCATGATAGAGGAAGCGGCTGCTTTCGAGCGGTTCCTTTCCGTTATACCGGAGGCCGCCACCGCCGTTAAGTCCGGCGCCTGCGGAATACATGATGTATCGCAGGGAGGTATTTTTGCCGCCTTGTGGGAACTTGCACATGGAGCTGACGTTGGACTGGAAATTGACTTGAGAAAACTGCCGGTCAGGCAGGAAACGATAGAGTTATGTGAGTTTTTTGATCTGAATCCGTATGAACTGTTGTCAGGCGGATGCCTGTTAATGACGGCGGAAGATGGAAACGGCCTTGTTCTGGCGCTTGAGAAGGAAGGCATTCCCGCAGTGGTCGTGGGAAAAACGACTGCCGGAAATGACAGAGTGCTTTTGAATGAGGAAGAAAGGCGTTATCTGGAACCGCCGAAAACGGATCAGATATATCAGTTAAATAAAAATGGATCCCACGGAGAGGTGTCCGTGGAAACAGGAAAGGCATAGGGTAAATATATGAGAGAGAAATTATTATCAATGATCGAAAAGAACAGCCGCATCGATTTAAAGGAGCTTGCTGTTATGATGGGAGAAGAAGAGATCGATCTTGTGAATGAACTCGCGGCATTGGAAGAGGAAGGAATTATCTGCGGTTATCATACGCTGATCGACTGGGAGAAAACTTCTATCGAAAAGGTGACGGCGTTAATCGAAGTGAGGGTAACGCCTCAGCGCGGACAGGGATTTGACAATATCGCAGAGCGCATTTATAAGTATCCGGAAGTGACGTCTGTTTATCTGATTTCCGGAGGATACGATCTGCTTGTCACACTGGAAGGGAAATCCTTAAAGGAAATTTCCGGTTTTGTATCGGATAAGCTTTCCACATTGGATACCATACTCAGTACGGCAACACATTTTATTCTGAAAAAATATAAAGACCACGGTACGATCTTAAATAAGAACTATGAAGATATCAGAGAGAAGGTGACGCCATGAGAAGCCCGCTCGCAGATAAAGTATTGACGATAAAACCTTCCGGTATCAGAAAGTTCTTTGATATCGTAACGGAAATGGATGATGTAATCTCGCTCAGTGTCGGTGAACCGGATTTTGACACACCCTGGCATATCAGGGATGAGGGCATTTATTCATTGGAAAAAGGCCGTACTTTTTATACTTCCAACGCAGGTCTGAAAGAATTAAAAGAAGAGATCGCACTGTATTTAAAAAGAAAACAGGGAGTGGAATATCATCCGCAGGATGAGATTTTCGTAACGGTAGGCGGTTCCGAGGCAATCGATGTGGCAATGCGCGCCATGCTGAATCCCGGAGAAGAAGTATTGATACCGCAGCCGAGTTTCGTTTCCTATGAACCCTGTGCGATACTGGCAGGCGGTGTTCCGGTTATCATTGACTTAAAACCGGAGAATGAATTCCGCCTGACGGCACAGGATCTGGAGATGTCCATTACTGACAAGACGAAGGTGGTCGTTCTTCCGTTCCCGAATAATCCGACGGGTGCAATCATGGAGCAAAAAGATCTGGAAGAGATTGCCGATGTGATCATCAAAAATGATCTGTTTGTGATCTCCGATGAGATTTATTCCGAATTGACATATAAAGAAAAACATGTATCGATCGTGGAAATTCCCGGAATGCAGGAAAGAACTGTTTTAATCAACGGCTTTTCCAAGGCATATGCCATGACCGGATGGAGACTGGGTTATGCCTGCGCACCGAAGGAGATCACCACACAGATGCTCAAAATTCATCAGTTTGCGATTATGTGCGCTCCGACGACAAGCCAGTATGCTGCTGTCGAAGCATTACGCAACGGGGACGATGACGTGCTGGAGATGAAAGAAGCCTATAACCAGAGAAGAAGATTTCTGATGCATGCCTTTCAGGAGATGGGACTCGAGTGCTTTGAACCTTTCGGCGCATTTTATGCATTTCCCTGCATCAGGGAGTTTGGCATGACAAGCGATGAGTTTGCCACGAAGTTTCTGAAAGAAGAAAAGGTGGCGATTGTTCCGGGTACGGCTTTCGGCGACTGCGGAGAAGGCTTTTTGCGTATATCTTATGCGTCGTCCATGGAAAATCTGAAAATTGCCATGGAAAGGCTTTCGAATTTCGTTGCAAGACTGCGGAAAGGAAACGGCTGATAGCGAAATGCATATTATTTTACATCAACCGGAGATTCCGGCAAACACAGGCAATATCGGAAGGACATGCGCGGCGTCGGGAAGCAGTCTGCATCTGATCGAACCGCTGGGTTTCCGACTCGATGAAAAATCCGTGAAGCGTTCCGGCATGGATTATTGGGAGCAGTTAGACGTAACAAGATACATAAATTACCAGGAATTTCTGGAGAAACATCCCGGAGCCAGGATCTGGATGGCATCGACAAAAGCAAAGAAGATCTATACCGAAGTGTCTTACGGCATGGATGATTTTATTATGTTCGGCAAGGAGAGCGGCGGTATTCCGGAAGAAATCCTGGTAGAAAACGAAGAAAACTGCATCCGCATCCCCATGCTTGAACAGATTCGTTCTCTGAATCTGTCCAACTCCGTTGCCATAGTACTTTACGAGGCGCTGCGGCAGAACGGATTCGATAATATGCAAAGAGAAGGCGAACTGCACAGACTGCACTGGAAGGAATAAAGGATATGCGGCCCGGTCAGTCTTCATCTTCCATATCGGATTTGGGAAGAGAGAAGATGAACTCGGTGCCGACACCTTCCGTGCTGATGACATTGATATGTTCACCGTGGGATTGGATGATTTCTTTCGTAATGGAAAGACCGAGGCCGGTGCCTTTTTTATCCTTCCCGCGGGATATATCTGATTTATAAAACCGGTCCCAGATGAGTTTGAGGTTGTCCTTGGGGATGCCGATGCCGGAATCTTTGACGCTGATAAAGATTTTATTGTGTTTTTCTGTCGTTTCCAGTTTGATGATCGAGTTGTGATGGCTGAATTTGATCGCATTGTCCAGTAAGTTATAAAGTACCTGCTGAATTTTACCCATATCGGCGGTGACGAACATTTCTTCTCCGGTCAGGAGAAGTTCGATCGCAATCTTTTTCTCCCGGCAGGTGCCTTCGAAAGACGCTGCTACATTACGGATCGTCGTATTGATATCAAAATCTGTTTTATCCAGAAAAATTCCCTTCATATTCAGGTTATTCAAAATGAGCAGACTGTTGGTCAGCTTCGTCAGGCGCTCCGTTTCATTCAAAACGATCGTCAGATATTTTTCATGCTGCTCGGGCGGGATCGTGCCATCCAGCATGGCCTCCAGATATCCTCTGATGGAAGTCAGAGGAGAGCGGAAGTCGTGAGAAACGTTGGCAACAAATTTCTTCTGGTCGTCTTCGGCACGGGCGATTTCGCTGGCCATGTAAGAGAGCGTGGCGGCCAGATATCCCATTTCATCTTCGCTTTCCACCGTGAATTCATAGTGCATATTGCCGCTGGCATAATGTTCTGTGGCTTCCGTGATTTTGCGCAGCGGGATATAGACCATCTCCGTAAAAAAGATCAGGATGATGAGTGATAACAGAAACAATATTACCAGCGTGATATAGGAGATATTGAGCAGACTGTCAGATGCAGCCTGCAGACTGCTCATGGAGCTGTGGATAACGACATAACCCTTTACTTTAAAGTCGGAAGTAATCGGAGCGAATACGCTGAGCATATCTTCCGTGAAGGTGCCGAAGAAATCACCGATGATATAATAAGAACCTTCGGTGATGGTGGAATCGAAATTTTCAATGACCACTTCATTCTCAACGTCAACCGGGGCGGAAGAATCCAAAACAATACGTCCGGATGGATTGATGATCCAGATGGAGGCATTCAAATATGTTTCCAGGGCATCCAGTTCATTTTTTACCGCTTCTAACGTCGTTTCGCTGTTGTATAAGTCAGAAGCGTAGGTATTGGCGATCAACGTCGCTTCTCTATATAAAGTATCCGCCTTATCTTTTTTCAGGTTGTCGACGGTCATGCTGGATACGAAAGTGGCGACCACGATAAAACCGAAAAAGCCGAAAATGATATAGGCCAGGATAAATTTTAAATACAAAGTTTTCCTCATAATATTGTATACCCTTTATCAAGCTTTCGTTTCAAATTTATAGCCGATTCCCCAAACCGTGGAAATACGCCATTTCTCGTGATCGTTGATTTTCTCACGAAGACGTTTGATGTGTACGTCTACGGTACGGGTATCCCCGATGTATTCATAACCCCAGATCTGATCAAGCAGCTGTTCTCTTGAAAAAACGTGATTGGGCGATGCGGCTAAAAAGTAAAGGAGCTCCAGCTCTTTGGGCGGCATCTCCACGGTCTGCCCCATATAGATAACGGAATAATTCGTCTGGTTGATAATGAGATCGGGATATTCCACACATTTGATGTCGGAGGCAGTCTGCGTGGGGACAACAGGTTTATAACGGCGCAAAACGGCCTTGACTCTTGCCACCAGCTCTTTGGAATCAAAAGGTTTCTCCATATAATCGTCGGCGCCCAGCTCCAACCCCAGAACTTTGTCAAATACTTCCCCTTTGGCGGAGAGCATGATGATCGGTATGGTAGATTTGGAGCGGATCTCCCGGCAGACCTGATAGCCGTCAATGCCGGGCAGCATCAGATCGAGCAGCATCAGATTCGGTGCAAAACTTTCTGCGGCCGTAAGAGCGGATTCCCCATCATTAACGATCATTGTTTCAAAACATTCCTTTGTCAGATAAAGAGAGATCAGCTCGGCAATATTGTTGTCGTCGTCTACGATCAATATTTTCTGTTTATTTACCATTTTGAAATCCTGCCTTTCATATTTAATCTTATCCCGGCATGCGTCCTTGCGCATAAAAAAATCCCCGCATTATTTAAATTCAGCGATCGTAACGCCGGCATCTCCTTCGCCATATTCCCCAAGGCGGTAGGTCTTCACATATTTACAGCGGCGAAGATAATCCTGCACGGCCTTGCGGAGAGCGCCTGTGCCTTTGCCGTGTACGATACGGACACTTGGCAGGTGTGCCAGATACGCGTCGTCCAGATATTTATCGAGTTCGGAAAGCGCCTCGTCAACCGTTTTGCCAAGCAGATTGATTTCCGTAGAAATCGAATAGGACTTGGACATTTTTATTTTGCCGGAACCGGTCCGCTGCAGACTGCCTGAGGAAGTTACGGTTTCTTCTGCCACCGGGATCAGATCCGATAAAGATACCTGGGAGCGGATAATGCCGCACTGTACAAACAATTTGCCGCTTTTATCCGGCTTTGAGCTTACGATTCCCGTCAGGCCCATAGAAACGATCCTGACGCGGTCACCCGGTTTGACCTGTTCGGGTTTTAACTGTTTATGCTCCGGTTTGTCTGAAGACTGTATAGACAGCTTCGCATTTTTCTCGGAAATTTTGTCCCTTACATTCCGGCGGGTCTTTTCCAGGTCTTTTATGGAAGAAGAGATGCCGGCTTTCTGGAATGTACGGATCGTTTCGTCAGCAACATCTTTGGCATCCTGTAAGATCTGTTTAGCCTCTTCGTTGGCCTTTCTGATAATATTTGACTTGGATTGTTCAATTTTTGCCTGTTTGGATTCCAGGCTCGTTTTCAGGGCCTTTATTTCTTCTTTATAAGCGGCGATCTCCAAATGCTCTTTCTCGATGGTGATCCGGCTGTTTTCCAGATCGGATAACAGATCTTCAAAGCTTTCTTTATCTTCCGTAATGTGTTTTTTCGCGTCTTCAATAATATAGTCGGGCAGTCCCAGTTTGGAGGAAATGGCAAATGCATTGCTCTTACCCGGAATGCCGATCAACAGACGGTATGTCGGCCGCAGTGTTTCCACATCAAATTCACAGCAGGCGTTTTGTACGAAGTCTGTAGAAAGGGCATATACTTTTAACTCACTGTAATGTGTAGTCGCCATAGTGCGGATACCGCGTGTATGCAGATGATCCAGAATAGAAACGGCAAGCGCCGCGCCTTCTGTCGGATCGGTTCCTGCGCCCAATTCGTCAAACAGGCAAAGCGAGTTCTCGTCGGCCTGCTGTAAAATGGAAACGATGGAGGTCATATGGGACGAAAAAGTAGAAAGATTCTGCTCGATACTCTGTTCGTCGCCTATATCTGCATAAACTTCCGTGAAAACGGATAATTCGGAACGATCGAGCGCCGGAATGTGCAGTCCCGCCTGTCCCATTAACGTAAGCAGTCCCACCGTTTTCAAAGAAACGGTTTTACCGCCGGTATTGGGTCCTGTGATGACTAACAGATCAAAGTCCGCGCCGAGTTCAATGTCGATCGGAACGACTTTGTGCCGGTCTAAAAGCGGGTGGCGCCCTTTTCGGATGCGAAGATGGTGCTCCGTATTAAAAATCGGCATCGTCGCATTTTCATCCATAGCGAGGGCGGCTTTGGCGAAGATAAAATCCAGTGTCGTCATCAGAGCCTGATCGGTGGTGAGCGTATCTGTGTGCCCGCCGGCCTGTGCGCTCAGATCAGCCAGAATGACTTCAATCTCTTCCTGCTCCCTGATCGCCAGTTCTTTTAACTCATTATTTAAGGCAACGACTGCAGCCGGTTCAATGAAAAATGTTGAACCGGTAGAAGACTGATCGTGAACCATACCGGAAACCTGTCCCTTATGCTCGGCTTTGACCGGAATACAATAGCGGTTATTCCGCATGGTAACGACAGCGTCCTGCAGATAGGTCCGATAGGATCCGCTGATCATGGAAGTAAGTTCGGAATGAATTCTATCATTTGTGATCGATATTTTTCGCCGGATGTGCTTTAAGTTTGGACTGGCATCATCGGCAATTTCTTCTTCCGACAAGATACATCTGCGGATCTCGTTCGCAAGATTACCAAGAGGTTCCAAACCGTTAAAATATTCGTCTAAAGTGTCGGCAGGAGCATCCTCTTTCTCATTTCTTCCATAGGCCTTGACACGTTTTACATTTTCTAACAGCGAAGCGATCTTTAATAAATCAGAGGCGGATAACGCACTGCCGACTTCCAATGCCTTAATGCTCATGCCCAGATCCTTATTGCCGCCAAAAGAAGTAGAACCCTTCTTAAAAAGACGGGACAACGCATCTGCGGTTTCTGCCTGGGCATGGTTGATCTCGTCAGGATCGGTCATGGGAATCAGTTCCCGGCAGAGCTTTCTGCCCGGGTCAGATGTGGCCTTATCCGTTAAAAGATCGATAATTTTGTAATATTCTAATACACGAAGTACTTTGCTGTTCATAATAATCCTTTCATAATACGAAATTTATATGGAATTGTACCGGGCGGGAGACAGCGTGACTTTTAATTATCATACCATAAAGGTTGTAAATTTACTATGAAAAAGATATACTTAGACGTGTGTAAGAACAAAACGGGAAGATCTGAGTCTGCAGGCAAAGAGAAGGGCATGGTTATTAATATGAAAAAAGAAGAGACAGAAAACTCCGAACAGGAAGTAAGAGAGCAGGCGGAATATACGCCGTCAATACAGCCGGATTTCCTACGGGAGAAGATCAAACAAAAGCCGGTCAATAAGAAAAAACTGCTGCGCAGGACGATCATCACGGCAGTTATGGCGGTTGTTTTCGGCATCGTGGCCTGTCTGACCTTTTTGCTGCTTGAGCCTGTCATTAATAACTGGCTTTATCCGGAAGAAGAGGCAAAAGAAGTGCAGTTTCCGGAAGAAGCGATAGAAGAAGAGATGAAGCCGGAAGACATGCTGACCGAGGAAGCGATAGAAGAAGAGGCGGAACAGGGACCTGTGGAACTGGAAGACGAGCAGATACAGGAACTGCTTTCGAAAGTGACCTTCGGTCTGGAAGAATATGAATCGCTTTATGAAGACCTTTCTGCGCTTGCCAAAGACGTCAGCCGTGCAATTGTGACGGTTACAGGTGTTACATCCGATGTGGACTGGTTTAACAACCCCTACGAAAGCGAAGCGATCGCTTCAGGTTTGATCATTGCCAATAACGGACGGGCCATGCTGATCCTTGCCAATATGAATAACATTAAAAATGCGGAACGGTTCATCGTGACCTTCTGTGATCAGGCACAGGTCAGCGCCAGAGTCGTTCAGAAAGACACTTCGACAGGATTTGCCATATTGTCGGTATCCCTGCTTTCCATTGAAGAAGAAACGCTGGATATTATCAACATTGCAACACTCGGAAGCACTAATTCGGCAAACCTGACCGGGACACCGGTGATAGCGCTCGGCAGTCCCACGGGAACAAGCGGTTCTGTCTGCTATGGAATCGTGACTTCTTCCGGAACAACCATCGACCAGGTAGATGCAGCATATAAATTATTATCAACGGATATATATGGAAGCAGAAATGCGACAGGCATACTTGTCAACTTGAAGGGAAGAGTAATCGGAATCATCGATAATTCCTATAACAGCGAGGACCGGGGAAATCTGATCTCCGCTTACAGTGTTTCGGAGTTAAAAAGAACCATTACCAAAATGTCAAACAATCAGCCGCGCGCCTACATGGGGGTACACGGAAGCGATGTACCGCTGGAGGCCAACACGGAGCTGGGAGTGCCGCTCGGCGCATATATTAAGGAAATTGAAATGGATTCTCCCGCAATGACGGCAGGCATCCAGAGCGGCGACGTGATTACCTGGATAGAAGATACGGAAATTACAAATTATAATGAACTGCTCAACGTATTATATAATGCCGCTCCTGAAGACACCATAACCGTGACGCTGATGCGGCAGGGAATAGATTCCTTTCAGGAAATGAAAGTAGTCGTAACTTTGGCAAAAAGCGAATAAATGATCACAACCGGAGAGAAAGGATAGGTATTGTTATGAAGTATATTAAAGATTACAAAGAAGGCGAACGGATCTCGGATGTATATCTGTGCAAACATAAACAGTCCGCAGTGACCAAAAACGGAAAACCCTATGAGAATGTTATCTTACAGGATAAAACCGGGACACTGGATGCCAAGATATGGGATCCTAACAGTGCAGGCATTGAAGAGTTTGATGCTATGGATTACATAGAAGTATACGGAGATGTAAACCGTTTTCAGGGAGCTCTCCAGGTCAATGTAAAGAGGATCAGACGCTGTCAGGAGGGAGAATACGATCCGGCCGATTATCTGCCCGTCAGCAGCAAAAACATAGATACGATGATAAAAGAACTTTCATCTTATATTGACAGCATACAGAATCCTTATCTGAAAAAACTGCTGGAAGCCCTGTTCATAGAGGATGAACCGTTTATGAAAACATTCTCAAAATCTTCCGCGGCCAAAACCGTGCATCATGGTTTCGTAGGCGGACTCCTCGAACACACGCTAAGCGTAACCGGATTGTGTGATTTCTACTGCAGCCGCTACCCGCTTTTGCAAAGGGATTTATTGATCAGCGCCGCAATCTGCCATGATATCGGAAAGACAAGAGAACTGTCGCTTTTCCCGCAGAATGATTATACGGACGACGGACAGTTTCTGGGACATATTATCATCGGTGTGGAAATGATCGGTGAAAAGATCCGTGAAATAGAAGGATTTCCGCAGGTTCTTGCCAACGAACTGAAACACTGTATTTTATCCCACCATGGAGAATATGAATTCGGCTCCCCCAAAAAGCCGGCCATCATGGAAGCGGTAGCGTTAAATTTTGCAGATAATACAGATGCCAAATTACAGACCTTTACGGAACTGATGAACAGTACGACCGAAACAGGATGGCTTGGTTTTAACCGCCTGTTTGAATCGAATCTGATAGCGACGAAAATGGAATAACGATAGAAGGATCGTGACGGGGTACTATATGGGATATCAAAAAAATGATGTGATAGCAGTGCAGATTAATGACATCGGGAATGACGGCGAGGGAATCGGCAGAGTAGATGGTTATACCCTGTTTGTCAAAGATGCTGTGATCGGTGATACGATAGAAGCCAGAATAACAAAAGTGAAAAAAAATTACGGATACGCGAGACTGGAGAAGATCATCACCCCTTCCCCCTTTCGGGTCGAACCGTTATGCCCCTGTCACAGACAATGCGGCGGCTGCCAGATTCAGGCAATGAGCTATGAACGGCAGCTTGTTTTCAAACAGGACAAGATCAGAAACAATCTGATCCGCATCGGCGGATTTATGCCCGAATGGATCGACCGGATCATGGAACCGATCGTCGGCATGGAAGAGCCGTGGCACTATCGGAACAAAGCGCAGTTCCCTGTCGGATATGATAAATACGATAATCTGATCACGGGATTCTATGCAGGGCGGACACATACCATTATAGCCAATACGGATTGTTTGCTTGGGGCCGCTGAAAATAAGCTCATTCTGGAGAGCGTGCTTTCTTATATGAGAGAAAATCATGTTCCGGCATACCGTGAACAGACAGGAAAAGGACTGGTCCGTCACATTCTGATCCGAACAGGTTTTGATTCCGGTCAGATCATGGTGTGTATTGTAGTAAACGGCAAAAAATTGCCGGCGGAAAATGTGCTTGTGAAAAAGCTGATGCAGATTGATTTCTCACAAGCCGATGATTCAGACCAAAACAGGAGCGCTCTGCAGAACGGGCGTTTTATCAAAAAGCGTATCGCAAGTATTTCGATCAGCGTGAATACCGACACAGGCAATGTGATCATGGGAAAGGAAATACGGACGCTCTGGGGGAAACCTTATATCGAAGACAGCATTCGGCTGCCCGGTCAGGAAAAGGAAAAAGATAAGGTGATATTTCATATCTCCCCGCTTTCTTTTTATCAGGTAAATCCCGTGCAGACGGAGAAATTATACGGCCTGGCGTTAGCGTATGCGGGACTGACCGGGAAAGAGACGGTCTGGGATCTGTACTGCGGTATCGGAACAATCTCGCTGTTTCTTGCAAAGAATGCGAAACAGGTTTACGGCGTGGAGATCGTTCCGCAGGCTATTGAAGACGCTCAAGAAAACGCGCGGATCAACGGAATCGATAACGCCGAATTTTATGTGGGAAAAGCAGAGGAAGTTCTGCCGGAGAAACTCGAAAAAGAAGGGATCAGAGCAGATGTGATCGTCGTGGACCCGCCGCGGAAAGGATGCGATGAGAAATGCCTGGAGACGATACTCAAGATGCGGCCGGAGCGGATAGTGTATGTGAGCTGCGATTCTGCGACGCTGGCAAGAGACCTGCGGGTGCTGGCAGATGGCGGGTATGAGGTGAAGAAGGTAAGAGGGGTGGACCAGTTTGGGGGGACGGTGCACGTTGAGACGGTTGCTTTATTATCCCTCAAAAATGATACACCTAAAATAGAGGTCACGATGGAGGTAACGGCGGACAGTAATTACCGGCCTAAAGAGAAAGCCACTTACCAAAATATCAAAAAATATGTTAAGGATAACTTTGGCGTAAATGTGCATACACGCTACATTGCGGAGGTCAAGAGGATGTGCGGGCTTGAAATGGGGGAAAACCACCACAAGTCCCAGAAAGAGAACCCGGAGATAAAACACTGTCCCCCTGCGAAAATGATGTATATCGAAGATGCACTGAAATATTTTGGGCTTATATGAAATTGAGTTTTTATATCGGGATGAAAATTTAATATTGTCCATAACCAGACCCGGCAGAAATGCCGGGCTTTTTTCTGTATACTCTTTTTCAATGTACACCTTTCTGCACAGTTCCTGTGCCGGCCACTCTCCTGAAAGGAGGATTGGTCCAATGGACAAAATCGACGGTTATGAGATTCAAAAGACGGCATCTATTCAGACGACTGAACAGTATGCCGCCTTTTTATACCAGAGAAAGGAGATACCAGAACATATGAGTGACGTGAA
>CAJTUZ010000034.1 GCA_910579735.1 uncultured Lachnospiraceae bacterium | reverse complement strand
TACGGTGCCGGAGGGCGTTTTACAGGAAGGCAAGAATGTTATCGTGATCCGTGTAAAAAGCGAGATCGGGCAGGGAAGATTTACGGACGATAAGCCGTATATGCTTTTCCGGGAAAATGAGAAAATAGACCTGACAGGCACATGGAAGTATCGGATTGGTGCATCCTGCGGCATGATCGGGGAGACGGATTTCGTGAGCTGGAAGCCTACGGGACTGTATCAGGGGATGATGGCGCCCTGCCATCCCTATACGGTTGCGGGGATCCTCTGGTATCAGGGGGAATCCAATACACATGAGACGGCCGACCGTTATCTTGATCTGACAAAGAGAATGGTAGCGGGATACCGGCAGAAATGGGGAGAAGAGCTGCCGTTTCTCTATGTGCAGCTTCCGAATTTCCGGGTAGAACGCTATGACGCCGACAGAGACGAAACGGTCAGCGACTGGCCATATGTCAGAGAAGCACAGAGAAGGGCGCTTGAGATTCCCGGTACTGCGATGATAACGACGATCGATATCGGGGAAGACAACGATCTGCATCCGCTCAATAAAGAGGGGATCGGCTTCCGGCTTGCCATGCAGGCGGCTAAGAGGCTTTACGGAAAAGAATCGGAGTGTGAGGGACCGCAGATTGAGAGCGTATCTGTAGAAAAAGTACGTACGAAGGAGCCTTGTGAAGAGAAGGACTGTCGGGGAAATGTTTCTGCTGCGGACGCGGAAGGCACAGAGCTGGCATGGAAGGTAACGCTCACATTCAGTCATGCTTCAGGTATGTTTGCGGTACATAAGCAGTCCGGACAGAATCTGGATATTGCGGCCGGTCCCGGGGTTTTCCTGGCGGCAGGCAGATGTTCTGCTTCGGCGGTTACGGATTTTGAACTATTGGATGAGAACGGGAAGCTGCACGGCGCCTGCGTACAGATTTTGGATCATAAAGTGGTTCTGACATGCGGGGACGATATGCCGGCGGTTCGGGAGATACGATATTGCTACCGGAATACGAATGAAGGCGCGCTGATCTATAACGAAGAAGGGTTTCCCATGACGCCGTTTCGCATATCGTGCCGTTAATTTTTCGGACGGTTCAGAGATTTGTATTCCGAAGGGGTACAGTGTTTGGCTGTTTTGAAGATACGGTTAAAGGTGGACAGACTTCCGAAGCCGGAACGCATCGCCACCTCCGTAATGGAGATATTCGGCTGCATCAGCAGCGTTTCCGCATGAGCGATCCTTTTCTGCATCAGGTATTCGTAGCAGGATACGCCGGAGAACTGCTTGAACAGTCTCGAAAAATGAAATTTGGAGAAACCGGCAAGACCGGCGAGGTCATCCACATTTATATTTTCGGTACAGTGATCGGTAATATAGTTGCATACATCCATGAATTTTTCAATATATTCATGCTGTTTGCCCGAGGTGATGCCGGGAAACTTTTCGCTGGCGTTAAAATTGGCCCGGCCGATAGTGACGAAGAATCTGATCATGGAGGAATAGATCAGCGCTTCGGTGAAAGGCATTTTATTGTCATATTCCCGGCTGATCTCATTCAGATAACTGCGCAGTTCGCCGTTGAGCATGGGGTATTCTTCCCGGCTGATCAGGGCATAAGGATGAAGCGAGTGGATTAAAGAATCGATTCCGTTTACCTTACAGATCAGACCATAGTCGAAGAGCATGATCAGTCTTTCCCCTTCACAGGAGGAGGAGGGGGCTATTAAATGGTGTAACGTACCGGGAGGGATTATGAAAATATCGTCCGGTCCGATCGTGTGGGTCGTTTCGTCTATGACAATGGTATAGTTATCCTTGACGGGCATGATGATCTCCATGGCGGTATGCCAGTGGAGCGGATAATCTTCCGCCTGCCTGTTATGATAAAGTTTTATGCTGGAAAACAGATCATAGTCTACCGTTTCATGAATGCCGTTTAATATTTTGATCATTTTGGTTACGAAGCCTTTCTCATTTTATTCCGGTGCCGGCGCAGTTTATATTGCCGCTGCGTTCCGGTCTGCTGTGAAGATATCGGAATGTCTTCCGGATGTATCTTAATAATAGTGTTAGCACAAAATGATTAGTATGTCAAATCAAATATTGCGATACTGATCGGCGGAAAAGTAATAAAAACAGGAAAAAATGCTGTAAAAAAAGGGAAAAATAGATAAAAAATTATAAGATAAGAATAGTAAAACGATTTTATAAAAAGCATATGATAGCAATATTCAATTACTAAAAAGCAAAATATAAAGAGACTATCGAGCCGGACAGCTATATACTGTTTGTAATATGGAAAATAATGCAGAAAAATGTTTGGACATGAAGTATATCATCCCGGCAGAAAGGGAGAAGGTTGAAAGAACCGTATTCTTTCAACCGCAGACTGGTGCTTGAACGCACAGATTCGCCCGTTGAGAAAGGAGCATGGTTATCAAAATGGAGATTGTAAAAAACGAAGTGAAAAATGCGGAGTATGAAAAGCGTGCCCGCAGCCTGGTTGCACAGATGACGTTGGAGGAGAAAGCCTTTCAGATGCTGAACGGTGCGCCTGCCATAGAGCGGCTCGGGATCAAGGCATATAACTGGTGGAACGAAGCGCTTCACGGCGTTGCGCGTGCCGGTACGGCTACGGTATTTCCGCAGGCCATTTCTCTGGCTGCATCTTTTGATGAAGATTTCATTGAGAAAGTTGCGGATGCGATTTCTACAGAAGGACGTGCCAAATTTAATGCACAGCAGAAATATGATGATTATGATATTTATAAAGGACTGACTTTCTGGTCGCCCAATGTCAATATTTTCAGAGACCCCAGATGGGGCAGAGGACATGAGACTTTCGGAGAAGATCCGTATCTGACGTCCAGACTTGGCGTACGGTTTGTAGAGGGACTGCAGGGCCATGATGAGAACTATATGAAAGCGGCGGCCTGTGCCAAGCATTTTGCGGTACACAGCGGTCCGGAGGATCTGCGTCATGAGTTCAATGCCGAGGCGGATATTCAGGATATGTATGAGACTTATCTGCCGGCCTTCAAAGCCTGTGTGCAGGAGGCGAAGGTAGAAGCGGTCATGGGCGCCTATAACCGCACAAACGGGGAACCCTGCTGTGGAAGCAGGACGCTTTTACAGGATATTCTGCGTAACGAATGGGGATTTAAGGGGCATGTCGTATCCGACTGCTGGGCGATCAAAGATTTTCATCAGGGCCACGGCGTTACGGCGGGGGCGGAAGAATCTGTTGCCATGGCCGTTAACAACGGATGCGACCTGAACTGCGGCGATCTTTTTGTATATGTGACGGATGCTGTGAAAAAAGGCATGATACCGGAAGAACGCGTTGATGAGGCGTTGGTCCATCTTTTTACAACAAGGATGAAACTCGGTCTGTTTGATGAAAAGAAAGAGACGCCTTTCGACGACATTCCGTACACGGCAGTCGATTCAAAGGAAATGCAGGCATTAAATCTGGAAGCGGCGGAAAAGTGTATTGTGCTTCTGAAAAATGAAGACAGTCTGCTTCCGCTTGACCGTTCCCGTATCGGCACGATTGGGGTGATCGGGCCAAACGCCAATAACAGAAAGGCGCTTGTCGGAAACTATGAAGGCACGGCATCCCGTTACTTTACGATTGCCGAAGGCATTCAGGACTATGTGGGAGATGAGATCAGGGTACTGGTATCCGAGGGATGTCATCTGTATCAGAATCAGATCAGTAATTTGAGCCAGGGCAAAGACAGGGATTCCGAAGTGAAAGCAGTCTGTGAGGCGAGTGACGTTGTCGTTATGTGTCTCGGACTGGATTCCGGACTGGAAGGAGAAGAAGGCGATCAGGGTAATCAGTATGCCAGCGGGGACAAACCGAATCTGAACCTGCCTGGCAGACAGCAGGAAATTCTGGAGATTGCCTGTGCCAGCGGGAAACCCGTCGTATTGGTAGTTCTTTCCGGCAGCGCACTGGCGATCAACTGGGCGGACGAACACGTACCGGCGATCGTACAGGGGTGGTATCCGGGCGCACAGGGCGGAAAGGCCATTGCACGGGTACTGTTTGGCGATAAAAATCCGGAAGGAAAGATGCCGGTCACCTTTTACCGGACTTTGGAAGAACTGCCGGCCTTTACCGATTATTCCATGAAAGACAGGACGTATCGGTATATGAAAAATGAGGCGCTTTATCCGTTCGGTTTCGGATTGTCCTATACGACATTCGCATACAGCGATATAGAAGTATCGTCAGAGACCGTCGGAGACAAAGGGATTACGGTGCGTGCGGTTCTGACCAATACGGGAGACCGGGAAGGCACGGAGACCGTGCAGATTTACGTGAAAGCGGACCGTGAAGGAACGCCGAATGCGCAGTTAAAAGGAATCAGAAAAGTTTCCCTGCAGGCAGGCGAGAGCAGGAAGATCGAGGTTTCTCTTCCGGCAGACGCATTTGCATTATATGATAAACAGGGCGTAAACAAGGTGGAAGCGGGGCAGTATTTCGTATTTGTCGGAGGCGCGCAGCCGGATAGCCGCAGTGAAAAGATGACCGGAAGGAAAGTGACGATGATTCCGGTGCATGTGGAAGAGACTTTTGTTTTGTAAATAGTTGGAACGGATCTGAAGTAAAAAGGAGATTGGATGATGAAGTTTGAACAGGCGTGGCTTGACTATACCGGGAAAGTTTTCTGTGATGGAGCGGATGAGATCAGTTATATCCATCTGGAAATACAGGAAAAAGAACAGGATGAAGTGATAAAAAACAGCGTAAAAGAGCTGCAGAATGCTTTTGCCGGCCTGACCGGACATAAGCTGACGCTGCACGAAGAAGGCCTGAGCGGCGGTGACGAAGCAGCTTATACGGCGGCAGATGCCGGCGCCGGCCTGCATAAGATCCGGCTTGTCCTGCAAAAAGGGATGCCGGCGGAATCTTATCGGCTTTATACCGAAGAAAACGGAATTACGATAGAGGCTTCCGATTCCAGAGGTATTTTATACGGTGCATTTGATCTGATCCGCCAGGTGAAAACAGGAAATTCGATAAAGGATCTTGATCGGACGAAGTCGCCCGTTATGCCCATGCGTATGTTAAACCACTGGGATAATATGGATGGCAGCATTGAACGGGGTTATTCGGGAGAATCGTTCTTTTTTGAAAACAACACGATTCTGGTGAATGACAGAACGGATACTTATGCGCGTCTTGCGGCGAGCGTGGGAATCAATGCGGTTGTGATCAATAATGTAAATGTTAAAGATGCGGCTACATGGCTGATCACGGAACGGTATCTGGACAAAGTAAAAGAACTTTCGGATGTACTTGCGGGTTATGGCATTCAGATGTATATGAGCTTAAATTATGCGGCACCGGTAGAACTTGGAGAGCTGGACAGTGCGGATCCTCTTTCGGAAGACGTACGCGGCTGGTGGAAGAGGCGGATGGAGTTTGTATTCCGTAAAGTTCCGAATCTTGGCGGTTTCTTGATCAAGGCTGATTCGGAAGGGCGTCCGGGACCGTTTACTTACGGCAGAACACATGCGGATGGAGCCAATATGCTGGCGGAGGCCGCGGCGCCTTACGGCGGGAATATCATCTGGCGCTGTTTCGTATATAACTGTCAGCAGGACTGGCGCGACTATAAGACGGACCGTGCCAGATCGGGATATGACAACTTTCAGGGGCTGGATGGAAAGTTTCTGGACAATGTTGTTTTGCAGATCAAAAACGGACCTATGGATTTCCAGGTAAGAGAACCCGTGCATCCGCTTTTCGGCGGTCTTAAACAGACGAATCAGATCCTGGAGGTACAGATCGCGCAGGAATACACAGGACAGCAGCGGCATCTGTGTTATCTGATCCCGATGTTCCAGGAAATCTTAAAGTTCCGGACATATATAAAAGAAGAAAATGACACGGTCGAAGATATCGTATCCGGCAGGACATTCCGACAGCATAACTGCGGTATGGCGGCTGTAGCCAATACGGGAAATGATGTGAACTGGACAGGACACGACATGGCGGCGGCGAACTTGTACGGTTTCGGCAGACTTGCTTTTGAACCTGAGCTGTCTGCGGAAGAGATCGCAAGAGAATGGATCTTTATGACGTTTGGAAAAGACAGTCAGATAGAAGAGACTTTGCTGTTTATGCTGATGTCTTCGTGGCCGGCATACGAAAAATACACTTCGCCTCTTGGCATCGGCTGGATGGTCAACCCCAATTATCATTACGGTCCCAGTGTGGATGGGTATGAATACAGCAGATGGGGCACATACCACCGGGCGGATCATATGGGGATCGGTGTGGACAGAAGTCATGAAGGAACGGGGTATGCACTTTTGTACAACGAGCCGAACGCATCCGTCTATGACGACAAGAGACGTTGTCCTGATGAATTGCTGCTTTTCTTTCACCATATTCCGTATACATGGATGCTGCGTTCAGGTAAAACGGTGATCCAGCATATCTATGACACGCATTTCGAAGGAGTGGAAATGGTGGATGAAATGATAGAACGTTTTATGAAATTGCAGGATAAAATGGATAAAGTCAAATATCGACGCATAGTAGAACGTTTTATGGAGCAGAAGGAGAATGCGGAAGAGTGGCGTGACCAAATCAATGCGTATTTTTACAGAAAATCAGGCATTTCTGACGAAAAGGGACGGGATATATATTAATTTATTCATAAATGTGCACAAGAAATAAGCAAAATATGAAGCTAAAATAGCAATATATGAACAGAAAACTGAAATGCATGATTTTATAATAGAAAAGACAGGTATTTTTCATTTTCTTATGGAGGTGTGAGATGAAGGAAGCAAGGAAAAAAGCGCCGGCGGCGCAAAAAAAGCAAGACTTCGGAGTTTATATGAAAAGATATTGGCAGTTATACGTTTTACTTGCACTGCCGATGCTTTATCTGCTGATATTTAAGTACATACCGATGATCTATATTCAGATCGCTTTTAAGAAGTACAGTATTGTACAGAGCGTATGGGAAATGCCGCTTGCCGGCAATCACGGCTTTGAATATTTCATCAAGGCATTTAAGAACAAAGACTTTATCAATGCGCTGCGCAATACACTGGTGCTGAATCTGTTCGATCTCGTGATCGGATTCCCGGCGCCGATCATTTTCGCGCTGATCTTGAATGAACTTGTATTCAAGAGATTTAAGCGGGTAGTACAGACGATTGCCTATATGCCGCACTTCCTTTCATGGGTCATTATTTATGGTCTGGCTTTGCAGTTATTTGCACCGAGCACCGGTTTTATCAATATGATCCTGACGGGTCTCGGATTTGATTCCGTACCGTTTCTGAATGATTCGGCTCATTGGGTAGGTACATACATATTCCTGGGCGTATGGCAGAGTTTCGGTTGGAATTCCATTGTTTATCTGGCGGCTATCGCAGGTATCAATTCGGAATTGTATGAGGCGGCTTCCGTTGACGGTGCGGGACGCTTTAAGAAAATGTGGCATATTACGCTGCCGGGTATCAAACCGACTATCGTGGTACTGCTTGTCATGAGTCTTGGTAATATTCTGGGAAGCGGTTTCGACAGACCTTTCGCGTTACAGAACAACCTTGTCATGAACGTTGCGGAAGTACTTGCAACCTTCGTATATAAGAACGGTATCAAGGGACTGCAGTTCTCTCTGACGACCGCGGTAGGATTCTTCCAGTCTATCGTATGCGTTATATTCCTGCTGTTGGCAAACTGGATTTCCAGGAAGCTCGGCGAACGTGGAATCTGGTAAAAGAAAGATAGGAGGAAAAAAGAATGATCAAATCAAAATCCGCAAAAATAGGCGACTGGTGTTTCGTCATTATCTGTATCATCGTCAGCCTGGTCTGTATCGTGCCGATGATCAACCTGCTGGCCAGATCGTTAAGTACTACAGAAGCGCTTATCAAGCATGAAGTGTATTTGCTGCCGAAAGGACTGAACCTGGATGCATATGCCATGGTACTGAGCGATGTAAAATATATCAGAGCATTTTTCTGGACGGTATTCCTGACGGTAGTATGTACGGTGGTGTCTCTGACGATGACGACGCTCTGTGCATATCCGTTGATCTTTGAAAATTTAAGAGGACGTTCCGTTATCAACATTTTTATAACGATCACAATGTTCTTCAATGCAGGAACCATTCCGAACTATCTGCTGATGAAGAGCCTGAATCTTTTGAACAATCCGCTTGTACTGATCATTCCAAGCTGTATGAGTGTATACAACATGATCATCATGCGAAGCTTTTTCTACGGCATCCCCGATAGTTTACGGGAATCGGCGGAGATTGACGGCGCGAGTTATTTCAGGATACTGGTCAGCATTTATCTGCCGTTATCCAAACCGGTGTTTGCAACGCTTGCTCTGTTCTATGCCGTAGGACGTTGGAACGGTTATTCGGACGCGCTGATGTATGTGAACAAGGATATTTTCTATCCGCTGCAGTTGTTCCTTTATAACATCCTGAACAACATCAACAACGTTGAGGTGGCGACACAGGAAGGTTTCTCGACGCCGGGACTTACCGAGTCGTTAAAGGCGGCCATCGTTATGTTCTCAACGATACCGATCTTATGCATCTACCCGTGGCTGCAGAAATACTTTATTCACGGCGTTACAATGGGTGCAGTAAAAGAATAAAAAGACGGAAGTACCAGAACATAAGGAATTTTCGGATTATGGCTTTCTAAAGGCAGGATTCATTTAGAAGAAAGCTGTCTAAGAAGCGGTGATCCGTTCATTCATATATCATTCATTTAAGAAAAAGGGAGGTAAAAAAAGTGAAGAAAAAATTATTATCCGTATTATTAGCGGGCTGTATGGTAATTTCATTGGCAGCTTGTGGATCAGATGATTCCGGTAATGCAGCACAGGATTCAGCAGAGACACAGACAACTGATACAGCTGCAGATACATCTACAGACACCGCGCAGGATACGAGCAGTGAGGATGCTTCCGCAGGTGATGAGGCTGTGGCGGATCCTACAAACGGAGAGGTTGTGGATGGCAAATTCGTGGACACGAGAAAGATTACGGTAGAAGTTTATGACCGTGGTAATGACGATGGTTCCGATCCGACCAACAACAACTATACGAAGTGGATCAAAGAACAGATGTTAGAAAAGCACAATGTAGAAGTGGAATTCGTAGCGGTTCCCCGTTGGACAGAAGTTGAGCAGATCAACAACCTGTTGGCGGCAGGCGATGCGCCGGATATCTGTCTTACATATGACTATCCTACCGTTCAGACATATGCAAACATGGGCGGTGTACTTGATTTAAGTTCTTATGTAGACGATTACAAAGACATGCTTCCGAATCTTTGGAACTGGCTTGGCGAAACCAATATTTACTGGGATAAAGATCCTGTAGATGGAACACTTTGGGCTATCGAAGGAAAACGTGCGGTTACAAACCGTATCAATACTTTCGTTCGTAAAGACTGGTTAGACAAATTGGGACTGGAAGAGCCTACAACCCGTCAGGAATTTGAAGATATGATCATTGCATTCAGAGACAATGCAGAAACGCTGCTTGGCGCTGATGCAGACAAGATGATTCCTTATTCCGTAAGCTTTGACGTAGGCTGGAGAGCAGCGCTTTTGATCGAATCCTTTATCGATCCTGATGTTTCCGATTATGAATACTATGTCAACGGATTTGATGACAGAGCATTAACACAGAACGGAACCAAAGAAGCTGTACGTCTGCTGAATAAGTGGTATAACGAAGGTCTTCTCTGGGATGATTTCGCTCTGTATGGAAGCGGTGACTCTACAGAAGATGATATGATCAAGGCAGGATATGTAGGTGCATTCATGCACAACTGGGATTATCCTTACAGAGACGGTGAAAACAGCATTCAGACGAACCTGGAAAGAATGGTAGGACCGGATGCAAAATTCGTTGTAGTTGACTGCTTCGAAGACAGCAAGGGCGGACACAACAAGTTCATCACAAGTTCCGCAGGCGACCGTAAGATTTTCTTCCCTACTACGAATACAGAGCCTTTAGCTTCCATGATGTATCTGGATTTCATCAGTACACCGGAAGTAATCGAATATCTGCAGATTGGTGAAGAAGGCATTACGCACAACAAATTAGAAGATGGTACAATAGAGATTACTGCAGCTACAGGTGAAGATATTCAGAACTCCGGTTTCAATATCGACTATACGATCACATGTAACGGTCTGCACCTGGTAGATGATGATCTGACATTGAAATCCATGGCTTATTCTTACAGCGGCATCGATCCGGAACTTGTAGAGACAGCACACAAAGTCTGCAATACCGATACAAGACCGGCGAAGAACGTAAACGTTGGTGCAATCGCAGCAGAAGAAGGCCAGGGACCGACACTTGCCAGCAAGAGAGACGTTGTTTATGATACCGCACTTTCTGCATCGGTTGAAGACTTCGATAAGGTTTGGGATGATGGTATCGCTGATTATTTAAGCTCCGGCGGTCAGGCTATTATGGATGAGCGCGCTGAGAAGTGGAAAGCTACTTTCGGAGATACAACATCTCTTCCGGAATAATCCGGCAGCATAAATTAGCATATATCAAAGAAGTTCACACTTCATAGAAACCTTCAAGAAAAGCAGCGGGACGCTTCCTTAGATTTTAAGGAAGCGTCTTGCTGCTTTTGTCTGCATAAAGAGAGTCCGCAGAGTGAGCAGTTTGTTGTTTTGATGTTTGTAAGGTTTATTTTTTCTTGACAAAAGTATGAAATCGTACTATTATGCATTATATAGTATGATTTCGTACTAAATGAAGAGGGATAAGAAAATACGGTTTTGAATCAAGGAACATGCATATGTGCCGGAATGAAAAGTTGAGGGAAAATGATGAACAACTATATTGAAAATGTAATGAAGCGTTACAATCACCTGGTTGGTGAAATCAACGCAGTATATCACGAAATGGCTTTGAAACAGGGATTATCCGACAGTGCGTCGCGTATCCTTTATACAATCTGCGATGAAGGAGAAAGCTGTCCTCTCCAGGATATCTGCAGACTTTCCGGCCTCAGTAAGCAGACGGTGAATTCAGCGCTCCGCAAGATGGAGCAGGAGGATATTGTTTATCTGAAAGCAGCCGGACTCAAAAATAAAACGGTCTGTCTGACGGAAAACGGGAAACAATTGGTTGACCGCACATCCAGGCGGGTATTGCAGATCGAGAATGAGATTTTTGCATCCTGGCCGCAGGAGGATGTACGAAAATATCTGGAGCTGACGGAACTGTTTTTACATAATTTGAAAGAGAGAGCGGAAAGCTTATGATAAAGGTCAGGAATCTGGGAATGAAAAAAGAAAAAGAGATCGTTAAATTATCGGATCATTTTACATACGGACGTTTGCTGCGTTTTACGTATCCATCAATTGTCATGTTGGTATTTACTTCCATATATGGGGTGGTAGATGGTTTTTTTGTATCCAATTTCACAGGAAAAACGCCGTTTGCCGCAGTCAATTTTATATATCCTTTTTTAATGATGTTGGGCTGTATCGGTTTTATGTTCGGTACCGGCGGCGCGGCCCTGATTTCTTTGACAATGGGAGTGGGACGCAGGGAAAGAGCGAATGAGCTGTTTTCCCTTATCGTTTATGTTTCAGCCGCCTGCGGCGTTGTTCTGGCCGTGTTCGGGTTTCTGTTTCTTCGCCCGATCGCTTCTCTTATGGGGGCGGAAGGCGCGTTTTTGGAGAACAGCATTGTTTATGGCAGGATTATTTTGATGGCAATTCCCTTTTTCATTCTGCAATATGAGTTTCAATGTCTGTTTGCAGCTGCCGAAAAACCGAAACTTGGTCTGTACGTGACGATTGCTGCGGGCGTTACCAATATTGTGCTGGATGCGCTTTTTGTAGCGCTCTTCCAATGGGGATTGGAAGGGGCGGCGGCAGCTACGGCACTCAGTCAGTTTGTCGGCGGCACTATACCGTTAATCTATTTCGGGCGTAAGAACAGCAGCCTGCTGCGGCTTACGAAATGCACAATGGATGTACGGGCACTGTTAAAAGTCTGTGCGAACGGCTCTTCCGAACTGGCAAGTAATATTTCCATGTCGCTTGTCAACATGCTCTACAACGTACAGTTAATGAAATATGTCGGAGAAGAGGGTGTTGCGGCATACGGCGTCCTGATGTATGTCTGCTTGATATTTCAGGCGGTTTTCCTTGGATATTCCGTGGGGTCCGCACCGATTACGGGATATCATTACGGAGCAGGAAATTACGGTGAACTGAGAGGACTTTTGCATAAGAGCATGAATTTGATCGGCATCTTTTCCGTAATGATGTTTGCCGCGGGAGAGATTCTGGCAGCGCCGCTTTCCAAACTGTTTGTCGGCTATGATGATGGCATGTTACAAATAACGGTACGTGCGTTTTGTATTTTTTCCGTTTCCTTTTTATTGTCGGGATTTTCCATTTTCGGCTCGTCGTTTTTTACGGCTTTGAATGACGGAATGACGTCTGCGCTGATCTCCTTTATGCGTACGTTTTTGTTTCAATGTCTGGCTATTTTTGTCCTGCCTGTTTTCTGGGGACTCGATGGAATCTGGGTGTCCACTGCAGCGGCGGAAGCTATGGCAGTAATCGTGACGGGGATGTTTTTGTTCGGAAAGAGGAAGAAGTATCAGTATGGAAAACTGACCGGGTAACAGCGGGAAACCGCGGCAAGGCTGCGGGCCCTTTCAATGATATACAAAATGGTCGAATTGTATAGCGTTTACGGGCATTTTGCCATTGTCATCCATTTATCATGATGCTATAATTCCATGATAAGTGGAGGATGAGGAGGCGCTTTTACGATGGAGAAAGAACTAAATACAAAGAAAAACGGTAATCAGGCGATGCTGAAAATATGCGGGTTTATTGTGGATAAGAGAAATCTTTTTTTCCTGCTTTTCGGTCTCCTGATTATTTTTTCGATTATATCGAGAAACTGGGTCGGCGTGGAGAACGATATGGCTTTCTACCTGCCGGGAACCACGGAGACAAGACAGGGACTTGACCTTATGGAAGCGGAATTCATAACGTATGGGACATGTAACGTTATGGTGGCCAATGTATCCTGTGAGCAGGCGGAAACTGTCTGTGAACGGCTGGAAAAAATAGAAGGCGTGTTTTCCGTTGATTTTGACGATTCTAAGGAACACTATACGAACGGATCCGCCTATTACAATATTACTTTTGATTATGACGAGAAGGAGGAGGTATGTCTGGATGCCCTGGATAGAGTCAAAGAGTTTCTTGCGGATTATGATTATTATCTGACGACGTCTCTTGGCAATACGCAGTCGGAGCTGATCGGACAGGAGATGAATACAATTTCGGTGTTGGTCGCAGTCATTGTGGTGTCAGTCTTATTATTGACGACACAGGCGTATGCGGAGATTCCTGTTTTGCTGATCACCTTTTTATCGGCGGCGGTGATTCAGATGGGCACAAATTTCTTATTGGGAACGATCTCTTTTGTTTCCAATTCCGTTACGATCGTCTTACAGCTTGCGTTGTCGGTAGATTATGCGGTTATTCTGTTGAACAGATATAAAGAGGAGCATGCTTCCTATGAAGCGAGAGAGGCCGTTATCATTGCACTCAGCAAAGCCATTCCGGAAATTGCGGGGAGCTCGCTGACAACGATCGGCGGTTTGATCGCAATGACGTTTATGCAGTATCAGATGGGGCCGGATCTTGGCGTTGTATTGATCAAGGCGATCTTACTCAGTCTGTGCGCGGTTTTCCTGCTGATGCCGGGCGTGATCATGCTTTTTTCGAAATTAATGGATACGACCAGACATAAGAATTTCATACCGGACATTCCGCTCGTCGGAAAGTTTGCGTATGCGTCCAGACATGTGGTAGCGCCGCTTTTTCTGATCGCTATTGCGGCAGGCTATATGATCTCCAAGAACTGTCCGTATGTGTTTGGTTACAGTACGGTCACGCCGCCCCTGCAAAACAGTGTACAGAAGGCGGAAGAGATGCAGGAGACGAATTTCGGTTCCTCTAATATGGTGGCGCTTATCGTGCCGGCGGGAGATTATGATGCCGAGAAAGCACTGCTGCGGGAGCTGGATCTGTGCGCTGAGGTGGATCATACGATGGGACTTGCCAATATCGAAGCTATGGATGGCTGCCATTTGACGGATAAGCTGACGCCGAGACAGTTTTCGGAGCTGATCGATCTGGATTATGAGGCGGCAGAGCTGATTTATACGGCTTATGCCGTAAATGATGAAGATTATGCGAAGGTGGTCAACGGACTGTCTGATTATCAGGTGCCGCTCATTGATATGTTTATGTTCGTATATGAGGAAGTGGAAGAAGGATATGTCACATTGGATGATGAATTGCAGGAAACGCTGGATGATGCCTACAGACAGATGAATTTCGCCAAAAATCAGTTACAGGGCGAAAATTACAGCCGGATGCTTGTATATCTGACGCTGCCGGAGGAAAGTGCGGAAACATTTGCCTTTATCGACAGGATGCATGAGATCGCGGGGAAATATTATGATGGTACAGTGCTTGTCTGCGGGGAATCGGTCAGCCAGTATGATCTGCAGAAGACTTTTTCCCGTGACAATATGGTCGTTAATGTTGTTTCCATATTAGTTGTTTTGGTGGTGCTGCTGTTTACCTTTAAGTCAGCCGGTATGCCGGTGCTTTTGATCGCGGTCATTCAGGGAAGTATCTGGATCAATTTCTCGGTGCCGTCGCTGCAGCATGACAGTCTGTTCTTCCTGGGATATCTGATCGTCAGCTCGATCCAGATGGGAGCCAATATCGATTATGCAATCGTTATCGCAAGCCGCTATACGGATTTAAGAAAGACGATGGGCAGGAAAGAATCTATTATTGATACAATGAATTTATCCTTTCCGACGATCATTACTTCCGGTACGATGCTTGCGGTAGCGGGTATTCTGATCGGCAGGCTGACTTCTGATGTAGCGATCTTCGGCATCGGAAAGTGTCTGGGACGCGGTACATTGATTTCAATTTTTATTACGATGTTTGTACTGCCGCAGATATTACTTGTCGGGGATACGATCATAGAAAAGACTGCGTTTGTCATGAATATGCCGATCCGTACAAGGAATGTCACGGGCCTTATGAAGGTGGATGGACTTGTGCGCGGCAGGATCGAGGGTACAGTGACCGGTACGATGAAGGCGATCGTAAGAGGCAACGTGAGCGCTTATGTGGAAGCCGGAGACGTGACGGAGCTTACGGAGGAAGAATACCGGAAGTTTACGGATGAGATCAATGAAGAAACGAAAGAACAGACCGCAGACAGGGAGGCAAAGGGATATGCGTAAGAAAAGAATAACTTCTTTTATCATAGCGGCGTTTCTTCTGCCGTGTGCTGTGTTGGCGCCGGTCACGGAGATAAGGGCAGAAGAAAGCGGTGCGGGGACAGGAGAGAGTGGAGAAGCGAATAAGACGGATGGGCTGGAAGAAGAAATTGTTACGCTGGAGGATGCCAAGGAGACACTGGCTTCTTATGAAGATGAGGAAACGCAGTGGCAGGAAATTTACATAGATTCCGTAGAGGATCTTCAGAATTTTTCCAAAGACTGCTGGTTGGATACATGGTCTTTCAATAAAAAAGTATATCTGACGGCCGATTTGGATCTGACAGGCAGTGACTTTGTGTCGGTCCCTACCTTTGGCGGCTATTTTGACGGACAGGGACATACGATAAGCGGACTGTCCATACGGGATGCCGTGTCGTATACGGGACTTTTCTGCGAGACGCAAAGAAGCGCCGTGATCGTGGATCTGAATGTGAAAGGAAGCGTGAAACCTTCCGGCAGTCAGATCATAGTCGGAGGCATCGTCGGTGATAACCGGGGGATCATTCTAAACTGCCGCTTCGATGGCGTTGTGGAAGGAAAGGATTATGTCGGCGGTATTGCAGGGTTGAATGAGATAAGCGGCGTACTGCTAAACTGCGTGTGCAGCGGCAAGGTAACGGGCGCGCATTACACAGGCGGCATCGTCGGCGATAATATGGGGAATGTGGCAGGCTGTACGAATGATTCCGATGTCAATATTTCAGGAAAAGAGCAGGAAAAAGCAATAGAAGATATCAACGAACTTTCCCAGTATACTGCCGATTTGTTAGAATCCGGCGAAAGCGGCGGACAGGATGAAAAAGAGGCGTCGCTCAATAGTAATACGATCGATTCGGGCGGTATCGCGGGACTTTCTACCGGTATCATACAGCTTTGCACCAATAACGGTTCCATAGGGTATGAACATGTCGGTTATAATGCGGGAGGTATCGTAGGACGACAGTCAGGATATGTCTATTTCTGTGAGAATAAAGGACTTGTATGCGGGCGTAAAGACGTCGGCGGCATCGCCGGTCAGACGGAACCGTATGTGGCGATCGACCTTTCCAAGGACATTGCATACCAGCTTGCGGAAAACATTGATATCATGCACGATCTGGCAGGCCGGATGCTGGATGATGCGGGGACGGAGTCCGATGCAGTATATGGCAGGCTTTCGGTCATTCAGGATTTTGCGGATAAAGCGCTGGACGATACCGCCTATCTGGCGGATCAGACCGTGGCATGGACGGACGGTATGGTAAGCTCCGCCAATGAGGCCATTAACCGTCTGGATTATGTTATGGACGAAGCAGGTAAACAAAACGGAATGCTGGACCAGACAAGAGATGCTGCCGGCAATGTGAAAAATGCGGCTTACGAGCTGGAAGATACGGTACAGGCGCTGGATATTTACCAGTATATGACGAAAGAGGAAAAGGAAAGATACGATGGCGCCAAGGCGGATATGGAGAATGCGGCATCACAGCATGCCAAAGATTATGCCAAAGCCGTAAAGGCTTATGAAAACTACTATATTGACGAGATCAGGAAGGAGCCGGTATATGCGGACGGTACGTGCAGCGAGAACGATCTGAGGCCGCGTATCGGCGGCGCCGTGCAGGAACCCTGGCCCGGCGGCAGCAGCTATACGGACTATCTGGATGTGGAAGACTGGGTACATTATGATACTGTTTCAGGAACAGAGAGCGCTTTCCCGGCGGCAGATGGGGAGCAGGCAGCACTGGATGATCAGTTGAGAAACGATGCAGCGTCCAGAATGTCCGACAATGCTTCCGCAATCGATACGGCAGCATCCGCTTATGCGGATCTGCAATACAGCGCTTCACATGGCGGAACAAGTTACACGGCCGGTATGCAGGAATATCTGGAGACGATGTCAGACATTGTCCTGTCTCATCAGAGCCAGATGACGGAAGGCGCTGTAAATGAGTTAAAAGACGCGGTCGGCTATACGAAAGACGCTTCGGGCAATCTGCAGACGGCCGGTGATGAGGCAAAAAATATAGCGGATACCCTGAACAATATGCCGGATATTGAAATGCCGTTACTTGGTGATACGTACCGGACAAAGACCAACAGTCTGACGTCCAATTTACAGGGACTTTCGGAAAATATCGGTTATCTGAACGGAGAAATGTCTTCCACAAATGACGTCCTGCTGGCGGATTTAGAGGCGCTCAACGACCAGTTCAGCACGATTATGCGGCTTTATACGGATGCTGTCGATGGTGTGCTGGATATGGATTATTCCAATATATATGAAGACAATTCCGAAGAAGATGCCGAAACGAGTACGGATGCCACGATCGCCGAATGTCAGAATGCCGGTGAAGTGAAGGGCGATATCAATGTATCCGGGATTGCAGGGACAATGGCGATCGAGTATGATTTTGATCTGGAAAGTGATGTGACGGGAATCGAAGATGCCAGACTCAACTCTACATTTCAGACCAAATGCGTGCTGCGGGGTAACGTGAATACCGGGAAGATCACGGCGCAGAAAAGCTGTGTGGGCGGCATAACCGGTCTGCAGGAAATGGGGACGATATTGTGGTGTGAGAATTACGGCAGGATCACAAGTACGACAGGAAGCTATGTAGGAGGTATCGTCGGAGAGTCACGTTCCCACATTAAAGCAAGTTATGCAAAGTGTTATGTGTCGGGAGAAGAATATGTTGCGGGGATCGCAGGATACGCGTCCAGCATCGCAGACTGCTGCGCTATGGTGCAGGTACAGGATACGACCGCCTTTTTCGGGGCAATAGCGGGGAAAACAGATGAAGATGGAATGGTGGAGAATAATTTCTTCGTATCGGATGAGATCGCGGGAATCGACCGCATCAGCTACAGTGATAAGGCGGAACCGATTACTTACAGGGAATTATTGAATATAGAAGGTCTGCCGGAGCGGTTTCGCATGATGACGGTCACGTTCTATGCGGACGACGAAGCGGTCAAAACGATAGAGTGTCCTTACGGCGGTATGGTTTCGACCGGCATGTATCCGGAGATTCCGGTCAAAGAGGGATTTTATGCGGACTGGGACACCAAGGAATTAATAGACGTTACACAGGACGAAGATGTTACTGCAGAATATGTGCGTTATCAGACGACCATCGCTTCAGAGCGGACAAGGCCCGGCGCGCAGTCAATACTTCTTGTTGATGGGATGTTTGCTAAGGAAGCGGTATTGGAACTTACCGATCTTGGTGTCGATGGCGTTGCTCTGGAAGATGGGACGGAGCACTGGAAAGTCAGCTTTACGGGAGACGGCAGACGTGAACACCAATTCCGCTATCAGGCGCCGCAGGGAGAAACAGAGGGGGTAAGCATTTATATAAAGAGCGGCAGTGACTGGCGTGAGGCAGAGACCGGCATGATGGGAATCTATCATTTGTTCACTGCAGAAGGAACCGATCTGGAGATTGCCGTCTGTGTGCATGAAAAAGGTGTTACGGATTATCTAGTTTACATAATTCCTGTAACAGCGCTTCTTGCAGTGATGATCGTAGTGACCTTCGGGAAAGTAAAAAAGAAAAAGGCAATGAGACAGATGGAGAACCGTTCGGAGAAAATCTCGGAAAATCCCGCGGAGAAAAATGTTTCAAGAACAGATAAGGAAGGAGAGAAGTAGAAGCGGGCAAAACCGGATAGAAAGGCAAAATGAGGGACAGCCGCTGTGACTGTCCCTGTTGTTGTTACTATGAAAATTATGCCTGCTTTTCCAGTACCGGCATATAATCGATCGGCGCATCTACGCTGATCGTGCAGCCTCCGTCGAAGATTTCTCCGGTGGAAGTGAGTTTCCATTTTCCGGCCGGAAGATAGACGTCGCGCTTCCATTCGTTCAGATGCAGGATGGGCGCGATCAGATATTTATTGCCGAACATATACTGATCCTGCAGCTCCCAGCATTTTTCGTCTTCCGGGAATTCGTAGAACATTGCCCGCAGAAGAGGAGAGCCGTTCGTATGCGCTTCTTCATATAATGAGCGGATATAATCGTGCATGGAGATACGGATATCATAATATTTTTTCATGATAGCGTAATTGTCCTCGCCGTAGCTCCAGAGCTCGTTCGGCTGGCCGGTATGGAGATAGCCGCCCCCCCAGTCTCTTTCATCAAGCGGCGGGATATTGTAAGGCCCCCTGTCGCCATGCATGCGAAGCACGGGAGAGTATACCGCAAACTGATACCAGCGGATCAGAAGCTGTCTGAAATCTTCGTCATTTACATCATCGGTCATGAAACCGCCGATATCCGTCGTCCACCAGGGAATGCCGGCAAGTCCCATATTCAGTCCGCACTGGATCTGATCGGCAAAAGCTTCAAACGTACTCGGTACATCGCCGGACCAGACAACATTACCGTATTTCTGGGAACCTGCCCATGCGCAGCGGAGCAGATTGACAACATTTTTGCCTTCTTCTTTTGCCATTTCATCATAGAAGGCACGGCTGAACATCTGCGGATACATGTTGCTGACAGAAAGAGCAGGGCCGTTATAGTAACGGTAATTTTCAAAATCATATACGCCGTAGTCCGGTTCGGAATTGTCTAACCAGAAAGCGTCGATACCGTAATCGTAATAATTTTTCTTACATACTTCCCATATATATTTTCTCGTTTCCGGATTAAAAGGATCGATCTCCACACAATCTCCCTGATAATCATAAGTCTGTGCCGCGCCGCGCTCTGTTCTGATGAGCAGTCCGCGTTCCATCATGGGGCCGAAGTTTTCGCTCTTACGGTCAACGGAAGGCCATACCGATACGATGACTTTGATGCCCATTGCATGCAGTTCATCGACCATGGCTTTCGGATCGGGCCAGTACTTTTTGTCAAATTTCCAGTCGCCCTGCAGGGTCCAGTGGAAGAAGTCAATGACGATCTGATCGATCTTAATGCCTTCTTTCTGGTACTGGCGCGCTACGCTCAATACTTCATCCTGCGTTCTGTAGCGCAGTTTACACTGCCATAGTCCCATCAGGTCTTCCGGGAACATTGCCGCATGGCCGGTTACGGATGTATAATTTGCAAGGATCTGTTTGGGCGTATCGGAGACAGTGATCCAATAGTCCATTTCTTTCGTGGCTCTTGCGATCCATTCCGTGTAGTTTTTACCGAATGTTACACGGCCGACTGCCGGGTTGTTCCAAAGAAATCCGTATCCCATGGAAGAAACCGCAAACGGTACGGAAATCTGGGAATTGCGCTGTGCCAGTTCGAGTACGCATCCTTTTAGGTCCATGCAGTCCTGCTGATACTGTCCCATACCGAATATTTTTTCATTTTTGTTGCTTTCAAATTTCAGATTCAGAGAATACTCGCTTCCGCCGATAATGCCTTTCCATTCACGGTTCACCAGTTTTAGGCATCTGCTTTCTTTGGAGAGCGTGCCATCATAGAAGCGGAAATATTCGCGGAGAATCAGCTTATCGTCTTTGTAGAAAGAAATAACACCTGCGAAATTAACGACTGCCTTGATACGGCCGTTTATGATCGTTGCGATCTCTCTTTTATCGATCGTACCATCGCCTGCCCAATGATCCTCTTCTTCGATCAGGACCTGAGCGCCATTGTTTTCGACTGTTTCGGTCAATGCCCAGTCGTTTCCGGTAAATTCCGGCGCCATAGCGGCACGCACACGTAGTGAATCGCTGCCCCATGCTTCGATTTTCAGCTTTTCGCCGTTGCGGCAGCATACCAGTGCACCGCCATCATTAACAAATTTCATACGTAACCTCCTGCTTTTCATTTTGTTTCGGGCCGTCCGGCATTCCCATAGGTTTCCGATCCTTGGAAATGCTCACTATAATGATATAATACTATTGTGTGATAAAAAATACTATTGAAATACTACTTTATAGTGGTACTATAGTATTATGTATAGAAAATAATGCGGAGAATCGTGTGCAAAATCAATTTCTCACACGCGAGTCTGCCTCTGCAGATTGAGTAAACATGAGGGAGCGGAATGACAACAAAGGTAACAAATAAAGAAACACAGGAAAAGAGGCAGCACAGTACGGCTTTGATCCCCTACAGTTATTACGAGTGCCGCCTCCCGGAAGACTTTATGAATGTGCCGATGCATTGGCATAATGAATTTGAGATCAATTATATCTGCCGGGGGAGAGGGGAGTTCCTATGCGGCAGCCAGAAGTTTGAGGCCTGTGAGGGCGATATTCTAATGATACCGCCGAATATGCTGCATACCGCCTATCCGTGCAAAGACAGGGAGCTGATTTATGATGCGCTTGTTTTTAATCCCGTACTGCTTGGAAGCAACAGCAAAGACCGCTGCACGAATGAATGCATCCGGCCGATCGTGAACGGAACGATCCGAAGCAATGTCCATATCCGCATGGATGCCGGACAGTGCAGTGAATTAAGAGCCGTGACAAAACGCATTTTTGCCTGTGTACACGAGAATTCACCGCAGACAGATCTGCTTTTAAAAAGCGAACTGATGCGGTTTGTCTGGCTGTTGATAGAAAGTGAAAATATTGTGTTTGAAAAAGACGATGGGACGCAGTACAGTAAGGCCATTCGTCCGGCGCTGGAATATATGGCATTAAATTATAGAGAGGATATCACGGTAGAGAAACTGGCAGCGCTCGTCCATCTTAGCAAAAGTCATTTTATGCGCTGTTTTAAAGAAGCCGTGGGGATCGGCGCCATTGAACATCTGGCACAGGTGCGTATCAATGCGGCCTGTGAGGAGCTTACTTCCTGTGAAGATCCGGTCGCTGACATTGCCTTTGCCTGCGGATACAGTAATCTTTCCAATTTTAACAGGCAGTTTTTAAAAAAGGTCGGATGTTCGCCGAAAGAGTACAGGAAGCGGAGTGCGGATATGTGATGAATAAAACTGCAGGGGAAGATATTTTTAAAGAGTGTTTATATTCCCCTGCATCATCATCAAAAATTTTTCGGCAGCCTTGGAAAAGACCTGATATTTTTTCCAGATCATATACATTTCGATTTCGATTGTGGGTGTCAGAGGACGGAAACAAAGCCTGCTGATAAAAGAAAACGGGAGGAAAACAGAAAGTGAAAATTCAACAATTTAAACTGCTCCGCTTATTTTATTTTGGTAACTGTATGATACGTTTTTGTATTTCGTCAAAAGTTAAAGACTTGTTAAGAATTTATATGTTATAACTCAGAACATAGAGAAAATAAAACGTGGGAAAAGAGGTATACACTATGTTCTGGAGAATACTGAAAAAAGACCTTAAACGCAAAAGGGCAATGAACGTAATACTGCTGGTATTTATTATACTCGCGTCGATGTTCATGTCCTCCGGCGTGAGCAACATCATCACCGTGACGACTGCGCTGGACAGCTATTTTGAAATGGCGGACGTACCCGATTACTGGGCGATGAGCGAAAACAAATCCTCAGACAAGGACATTTGCGGGACACTTGAAAACGCCTCCGCGATAGACGAGTTCCGTATCGAGGAGTTCGTCCGTATGTCCCAGTCCAATATTACGCGGGTCGGCGAACCACTTAACGATTCCAACGCCAATCAGATATTAGTATTACAGAGCGACAGCGATATGGGGATGAATTATTTTCTGGACGACGAAAGTATTCTTAAAAGCGTACCGAAAGGGGAAATTTACGCTACCCGTTTCATAGAGAAAAGCATGGGACTTAAGGCAGGCGACAAAATTACTGTCGAAATAGAGGGCGTAAGCCGCGAATTTACCTTTGCGGGCAGTTTCAGGGACGCTGTCTGCGGCACGGAATTGATGGGCGTGAAAAGGTTTATCCTGAACGGCGAGGACTTTGACGAATATATGTCCGATGAGACGGTAAAAAATATGTACGGAGGAAAATTCTTATACATACACACCGCCGACCTTGACAAGACCCTGTCCCAGATAGCGGATATATCCGATGGCTTTGTCTTTTCGGGCGATGCGGAGATGCTTGGTCAAGCCTATATTTTTGAGATGATAATCATGGGTCTTATCCTTGCGGTGAGCCTTATTCTTATAATCATATCCTTTGCGGTACTGCGGTTCACCATAGCCTTTACCCTCTCCGAGGAGTTCCGCGAGATAGGCGTTATGAAAGCAATAGGCATACGCAGCATAAAAATTCGGGGACTGTACCTTACAAAATACGCCGCTATTTCTGTTGTCGGCGTAGCACTCGGCCTGATACTCAGTTACCCGTTTGGGAAAATGCTTATAAATCGTTCCACGGAATTTATTATAATCGACAGCGGCAGTAACGCTTTTGCCAATATCGGCTGCGCCGTTCTGGTAGCGGCTATAATTCTCCTGTTCTGTCTCGGCTGCACGGGCAGGGTGGGCAGAATGTCCCCTATCGACGCCGTAAGAAACGGTCAGACGGGGGAACGCTTCCGCAAAAAGAGCGTTATGAGCCTTGGAAAATCGCGGCTTGGCACGACGGCTTTCCTTGCCGCAAACGATATTGTAGGCAGTCCAAAACGTTACGCCGTCATTATCTTTACGTTTTTTCTGTGTATGTCTCTGCTGATCATACTCTCCAATGCCACGGCATCTCTTAAAAGCGGAAAGCTGCTGAAATATTTCGGTATGACGGACTGCCACGCCGTTACGGACATTGGCGATGAAGCTATGAAGTTTATGACCGAGGACGGACATGAAAAGGTTAAAAAATATCTTGAGGATATGGAGCAGACCCTTGCGGAAAACAGTATGCCCGCAAAGTGTATGACGGAATATTTTATTTATTCGATGATAGGATACGGTGAATATGAAAGCAAAGCAGCTATACTTCAGGGTACGGGAACAACAATGGATATGTACGAATATTTAGAGGGTACTCCTCCCCAAAACAGCGACGAAATTGCGATGACCACACTTTTGGCAAAAAAGCTGGGTGCGGAAATAGGTGATACCGTTATTGTGTCCTACCCGACGGGCGAAACGGCGGAGTTCATCATAACCGCTCTGTATCAGGCAATGGTCAATCAGGGCATATCCGTAAGGGTTCATACCGACTGCGATATAAACTATATCGCAGCAAGTGGTTCCCCCGGTACGCAGATAAAATTTACCGACGACCCCGACGATAAGGAAGTATTAAG
>CAJTUZ010000033.1 GCA_910579735.1 uncultured Lachnospiraceae bacterium | reverse complement strand
GGCCGTATTTGTCTGTGCCTGCACGGTTCCCGGCGGAAGATACCGAATCAGGCGCGTACTGCGGGAAGAACTGCCGGAAGAGATATGTGCATGCGGCTTTTGGTTAGAAGGATTCGTCGATGACCAGTCATTATATAAAGAGGAACGGATCGAAAATGCCGGATTGGAAAAAAAGGCAGAGGAATTATTTGAAAGAGCGCCTTCTATATGGAGGGAAGAAACGGGATGCATAACGGACTGCCTGCGGGTGGTCTCACCGGATAACAGGCGGTGTATCAGGCAGTACCTGCTGATGAAGGAAGGACTAAACGATTATTTTGCCGTGACGGATAAAGATGGGACAACTCTTTATGGTTATGCCGGCAGGAAGGTAGTCGAGGCGCTGAGAAAAGAAACGGAAATAAACTTGTCAAAATAGGAGGGGAAGCTATGATTCTGGTGGATATTTATGTGCCGGCGGTTGGAAATACCTATGATTTTCAACTGGATGAGGATGAGAAGATCAGTACTATCGTAGAGGAGATCGGAGAACTGATCGGACAAAAAGAGCGCTGTCAGATTGTCGGAGAGATAGGGGAACTGATGCTGTGTTCCGGCAAAGATAAAAAGATCCTGTCTAAAAACTTATCGCTGGCATCGTCCGGTATCCGGAACGGAAACAGTCTGATTCTGGTATAAACAGGTTGTTCATCCCGATAAACGGGTCGTCTGTCAGAAAGCGGTAACAAACGGGTAGTTTGGTTTTATAGTAGAAGCAGATCAAAGGAGCGGGCAATGTTTAGTATGATATTAGACCAGGCAGTACAGGAATGTGCCCATATGGAAAAACAGACAGCCGGATTGTCGGATCAGATCCTGGAACTGGAGCAGGCGGTTAAAGCGGTGAGGGGACTTTCCGGTATGGAAGAACCTGCTGCACGATTGGAACAGCTCCGGCGGGCAATGGAACAGGAGTATGCGGGGCTGCATCAGATGATGCTGGCGTTAAACAAGAGTATCCTGAATTATCAAAGCTGTGAGAACAGGATCTGCGACAGCGGTGAGCAAAATGTCATTTTATATACGAAGCAGGGGATAGAAGTCAATGACTTTTCTGATATAACAAATATTTTAAGCGGAATATGATTCCGGCAGGGAGGAATTATGGAGATCAAAGAAATTACGGTTGATACCGCGATTCTGGCAGCGGATGTAAACGAATTGCAGGAGGCGCTTGCAATAGTGGAAGATCGGTTAAAGAAGATGTTCGATCATGTGACGGAGCTTGACACGATGTGGGATGGACCGGCAAACGAGGTATTTAACAGGCAGTTTGCCGATGATCACGAGAATTCCAGGGAAATGTGCAAGACGGTGCAGTCGATTATTGACAATATGCAATATGCGAGAGAGCAGTATGACATATGTGAGAACGAAGTAAACAGCATTATTTCCGCGATAGGCGTATAAAGCGGTTTTGAAAGGAGCATGGTTGGGAAATGGCAATTACAGGCGACGTACAGATTAAAGTAGATTCTACGGTTTTAAAGGCAAAGGCGGATTCCGTTTCCGACAGTATCAGGCAGATGGAAGAAGGGTTCGACCGGTTGGAGACGATTATTAACAGAACTTCTTATTATTGGATCGGGGAGGCCGGAGAACTGCACAGAAATATGTATAAAGAGCAGAAGGAACAGATAGAAGAAATGATGAGAAGATTAAAGGAACATCCGAAGGATCTGGTAACGATCGCTCAGACATATGATACGGCTGAGGCAGAAATACAGGCCATCGCCGCGGAATTACCGGGAGACGTCATTTCATAGAAAAGCAGATACACACAAAAGCGGGTTGAGAAAGGATACGGAGAAACAATGGCGACACGGGCAACGATTGAATTTAGTTTCAGGACAGCGCTTAGTCAGGCGGATACGATCGACGAAATAGCGGATAATTTAAGCGGATTATCCCGTACGGACTTCGAAAACGCCATGCAGAATCTTTCTGCGGGCTGGAAGGGAGAGAACGCGTCCCTGTATCTGTCGAAGGGAAGCATATTGCAGGGGAAAATGGATGGGACATCGAATTCTCTGCACGCAGTGGCTTCCGATATCAGAGCGGTCGCAAAGCGCATCTACGACGCGGAGATGGCGGCGTTGGAGATTGCACAGAACAGAACATACTGATGGTTTAGTACCTGATGTAAAAAGGCAGTGTGAAATATTTTACACAAAAATATTTATATAAAAAGCCAAAAAAGAACAGGAGGAAAAAATATGGCATCTTTTAGAGTAACAGCAAGCGAATTAAAAGCAAAGGCAGGCACGCTCAGGGAATATAACGGGCAGTTCAAGACGCAGGTGGAGGGTCTGTCAGAACAGGAAGGCTCATTAATCGGTATGTGGGAAGGCATGGCAAGGGATGCGTTTGATAAGGCATTCCAGCAGGACAAACTTCAGATGGACAATTTTGCCATGTTAGTCGATCAGTACTGCGAGGCGCTCGAACTGATCGCATCAAAATATGAACTGGCTGAAAATCAGAATTATAACACGGCGACGACCAGATCATATTAATCACAGATAAGGAAGACAGTAGAGGAAAGCGGTAAAGCATAGAAAAGAAAAGGAGAATGTACATATGGAAGGAACATTAAAAGTCGATACCCAGACACTGAAAAATACGGCGAGCGATTTCGAAGGAAAGGGAACCCAGATCCATACGCTGACGACAAATATGCTGGACCTGATTAAGGGACTGCAGGCGTCATGGGAAGGAGACGCTTTTGCAAGCTATACGGGACAGTTTGCACTGCTTGAAGATGATATGGAAAGAATGCACAGCATGATCAAAGAGCATGTAACGGATTTAACGGAAATGGCGGAACGCTACGAACAGGCGGAGAATGCGAATATGGAAACCGGAAGCGCTCTTGCAGGCGATATCATAGACTGACCATTGGCCGCGGATACGAAGTCTTGCAGTGCGGATTTCGTATTCGCAGGCTGAATAAGAATAGGGGATTAAAATGAGTAACTTTTCAATCAATCTACAGCAAACGAAAAAGACTGTCGAAAGTGAAGAAGCACTGATACAGAAGCTGGCGCTCGTGGAAATGGAGATTACGGCAGTAAAAAGCGTGCTCCATCTTGGTGCGGCGACGGCCCGGATAAAGAACAGCCTTTCGGCGCTGGCGTCGGATGTCGGAGATGAGCGTATTTCTTTAAAAAAGATGCGGAGCAGTCTGAACGAAATTGACAAAGAATATACGAAAACAGAAAAAGGTCTGCTGGGAATGTCAACATCGGGCGCGATATCCGCTATTGCCGGAGGCATACTGGCGCCGCAGTTTATAGTTCCTGCCTGGATCTTACATACTTTGGGACTCAATAATGATGATAAAGACCATTTGCTCACAGATCTGCTCAACCACACTATTGACGAATCGGATTCGCCGATTCTTGATTTATTTAATTTTCACGCAGAAGATGATGATTTCTCCGGTATAAAAACAGACGAAGCGATTGATTTGATTCATGATTCGGATCTGCCGGACAGTAATCCGTTTAAGAAGGCAGCGGATAAACTGAATGAAATAAATGAAGAGAGTAATAGAGATATTAAAAAGGGGTATAAGGATAAAGATGGCTGGCATGACGTGACGGATGCCCCTGATGATTCTGATGAGGCAAAGGAGTTTGATAAACATAAACCGTTTAGTCCGGAAATAACCCTGGCTTCCGTCGGAACAGGTGTAACCGGAGCCTTATGGGAAAATGGAAATGAAGGTTCTTATGGAGCGGCGTCCGGTTCCTACCATATTGCGGCAGGACAGGCCGAGGCGTCGGCATCAGCATATGCCGGTCCGTATGGGGTCGGTGCACAGATAGGCGTTGGCGTAACCGCTTTTACGGCCAGTGCACAGGGAAGTATCGGAGACGAATATTATAATGCTCATGGCAGCCTCGAAGTCAACGTAGGTCATGTAGGGGCGGAAGCTGCAGTCAACGCAGGATTCGTGGATGAAAACGGAAACTTTAATCCACAGCTTAGTGCGAGCGCCTCGGCGGAGGCTGTGCTCATAGAAGCCAGCGCGACTGCGGGAGCGACCATAGCCGGTACGTCTGTCAATGCAAAGGGCAGCGTGAAAGTCGGAATCGGGGCGCATGCGGATGTCGGGTACAGCGATGGCGTGCTTTCGCTTGACATTGGAGCTTCCCTTGGAATCGGCGTTGGTGTATCATTAGAGATAGATTTCAGCGGAACGGTAGATGCCGTAGCTGATTTTGCCGGCAATGCGTGGTCAGGCATTACCGGATTATTCGGATAACAGGAGGGAAGATACTATGTATATTGGTTTATTGCCGTTAGGTTCGGTAGTGAAGCTGAAAGATTCGATTGACAGTCTGATGATCGCCGGATATTTTCCGATCACCGCAGGCAGACCGGATTATGTGTGGGACTATACGGGAGTGCTTTTCCCAGGAGGGTGTCTTGACACAACGCAGACCTTTCAGTTTGATAAGGAGCAGATAGAAGAGATTCAGTTTATCGGCTATGAGGACGAAGAACAGCACCGGTTCATCATGCAGTTAAATCTGAAAGAAAACGAGATCAAGAATCAGTTTAAAAATGCTGCCGGGAAAGAAGAGGTGTAGATATGTTTGAAAAGGTACTGCCGATCGGGACGATCGTATTATTAAAGGGCGCAAAGAAAAGACTCATGATCATCGGCTACTGCAAGTATAAGGGCGGCGACACGAGTAAAATCTATGATTATGCGGGATGCGTATATCCGGAAGGGTATCTTAGTCCGGATACTACCGCATTATTTGATCATGAGCAGATCGATGTGATCACTTCACTGGGATTCCGAAATCTGAAGCAGCATGAATTTCAGATGAAACTGGAAAAGGCGCTGTCAGATATGGAAGCAGAAAATAAAGAAAGTACGCGGGAAAATGAAAATGAGTAAGATGACGAAAAGCATTGCGGGCATTTTATTGCTTTGTATGATCTTTTGCAATACGGTCCGGGCCGATGGTTCGGCGCTTATCATGGAAACTTATACCGGAGAGACGTATCTGTCTGTATATGTAAAAGGGACGGATGCGGCAGCGCAGGATATCAGCGTCCAGATTGCGACGACCGAGGCGGAGGGCGTGACGGTACAGTCCATAGCAGACAGGGACGTCTCCATGAGGACGTTAGTTATGATTGACAACTCCCTGTCCATACCGGCCGGTGATCGGGATAAAATAGCGGAATTTCTGCAAAACCTGATCTCGGACAGACTGGCAAATGAAGAAATCAGTATTGCCACGTTCAGTGAAAGCGTTAATAAACTGACGGATTATACAGCCGATTATACAACGTTAAAAACGGCGATAGACAGTATTACGTATCAGGATCAGGAAACCTATCTGACGGATGTTTTATACGATCTTCTGGCGCAGCAGTATATGCAGAACATGGAAGATATTTATTGCAGGATCATTGTAATCTCCGACGGTGTGGACAATAAATCGCTTGGTTATACCAAAGAAGAACTGTATGCGCTGTTAAAAGAGATCAAAATACCGGTTTATGCGATTGGCTGTTCCGACAGCAATAATAATGAGGAACTGGAAAATATGTTTGCGCTCAGCCGCATGACCGGCGCTTCCTATTTTTTGATGGAGGAAACGGAAAATCTTCTGGATATCACCGGTATGCTCAATCAGGACCGTACAATCGTCTGTCTGCAGATAACGCCATCGGAAGAAATGATGGATGGAAGCAAAAAAAGCGTTAAGATAACGCTTCCGGACGGATGCGTACTGACAACCGAAAGTCTGATGCCGCAGCAGCTGTCCGTGAAGGAACCGGAGGAAGAACCCGTTATTGTGGAAGAACCTGTCATAGAAGAACCGATGCCGGAGCCGGAGACCGTGCCTGTGGAAGAACCCGAATCCATCCCTGCGCTTTTTATCATAGCGGGTATTATTGTGATAGTCTTGATCGCGGCCGTTATCACAGGCATCCTGCTGCTTATGAAAAAGAGACGCAGTGTGGAGCCGGAGTTTGAGGCAATAGACGACAATTTATTGCGGGAACTGCAAAATAACAACAAAGATTCGGAAGGCAGGACGGAGATCATCGGTTCTTTCCAAAACAGGAATAATGATGATGGAAGCACGGTCATGATATGGAATCAGAACGTTACGTATCAGGTGGTGCTGACGGATATCAATTCTCCGGTAAAATCGTTCCAGGTGCCGTTACATAACTCCATTGTTGTCGGCAGGAAAAAAGAATCGTGTGATATCGCGCTGGATTACGAGAAATCCGTATCCGGCAAACATTGTGAGATCATCGTAAGGGACGGCAGATTTTATATCAAGGACTTACAGTCCTCAAACGGTACCTATGTCAATGACAGTAAGATCCTGACGGAAACGGAGATTTTTACCGGAAATGCATTAACGTTCGGTCGTTTGAAAATGCGTTTTGAGGTACGATAGGCTGTGAGAAAGGCATGGTTATTGATATGAAACTGGAATTTTGCGGGAAAAGCGATATCGGCCAAAAAAGAGAGATCAATCAGGACATGCTTGGGATGTATCAGAAAGAAGACGCCGGGTTGTTTGTTGCAGCGGATGGCATGGGCGGACATACAGACGGGGAGAAAGCGAGCCGGCTGGTCGTGGCGCAGTTAGCGGACTGGTGGAAAGATTTTTCCCCGGACATGTACGAGTATGAATTTCGCAAAATGATCGCCGCGATCGAGCAGACGATAGAGTATGCAAATGAAAAAATCTATAAAAATTATAATCGGAACGGAATATGTGGCACTACAGTTGTAGTGCTGTTTATTTATCAGAACAGATACGCCGTCGTTTATGCAGGCGACAGCAGATGTTATCTGGGAGGCAGTCATGGAAATTTTTTATGGCGCAAAGAGAAATGGGAACAGCTTACGACCGACGAAGTATGGGAAAATCAGTCCTGTTTAAGCCGTGCGGAGCGAAAGATGAAAAATCACCCCAACATGGGGAAGCTGGTGAATGCCGTTGGCATCAGGAAAGAGATCCGCTGCCGGGTGATAACGGATATCATATTACCGGATGCGGTCTTCCTGTTGTGTACGGACGGATTATATAAATTTTGTTCAGACAGGCTGCTTAGGGCATGTGTGCAGACAGACTGGATGAGTCCTGAACCGGCTGTGGATAAGCTGATAGAGAAAGTATATAAGAACGGGGCGGATGATAATATTACAGTGATCATCGTGAAATGCCAAAAAGAGTAAAAAACAGAAATATGAAATATAAGAAAGTATAGAGAGAATATTATGTTTTGCGTAAAATGTGGAAAAGAGATTCCCGATCATGTGCAGTTTTGCACTTATTGTGGAAATCAGGTGAAAATGATGCCGGCGTCCGCCGTTTCGCAGGGAACGGAAGCGGAAGACGCGAAGAAAACGAATACCGGAGGATTATTGATAGCAGGCTGTATCATTGCGGTTTGTCTGCTGCTTGGCGGAATCGGTTTTGCCGGTTTTCGCTTTCTGTCAAAAAAAGCCGATACGACGGTAGTGCAGAGTAATGAGGACCGGGAAGAAACCGAAAATGAAGAGACAGACGACGCTGGGACGAATGAAGAGTCGGCAGACGCTTCGGAGGAAGAAACGCAGACGGAAGTCGGGGGAACCGGCGGGTCAAAACAGGAGGAGCAGCCTGAAGAAGTAGGAGAAGAGACGATCATGGAAAGGGTGCAGAAACTCAATGCGAGCAGGAATGCAATTCCTTCCATTGATGTGGACGCGCCTAATTACGAACCTGCACAGCGCGATATCAATGCCGCATGGGATCAGACGCTATTTTATACACTGGAAGATATAGACAAAGAGAGTATGGCGGATGGGTTGATCAATACCTATCTTATTTCCAGAAAAGAACTGTTGAACGCCGATTCGGGAAATCAGATGGAATATGATATCTATACCGATCCCGGAACGAATAAGGTGCATAAGATCGTCAGCATCGAGTACGTGGGAGAATGGCTGAACATAACGGAATATTACTATACGGCTGAAGGAAAAGTGAATTTTATATACGTTTATGCGGATACCAATTATTTTCCTTCTTATGCGACGCCGAACCGGGATGGAAACCGCTACTATTTTAATGCTGATATTATGACGAAATGGCGCGTTGTTTTAAACGGCGTGCAGACTAATTATGTGTTGGGTGAGAATTCCGCCGCGGTTGGAACCAATGCAGGCAGTGTAAAACATATGAAAGATTTTTCACAGGAGGAACAGGAGACATATGATCGTAAGGAACGGGAAATGCTCAATATGGCCTACAATACATACAATACGGTTTTGAATACGGATGGCGTCGCGATGATTCAGGGTTATGTATATGGCGAAGATTCGGATGTGATATCGGGCGTATATGTAGCCTTGTATGAGGAGGGCAATCCGGAATGTCTCTATGAAACACAGACGGATGAACAGGGGTTATATTCTATCTATGTTCCGACTGATGTGAACGAATACAGACTGGCTTTCAAAGAAGCGAACTGCGATGATGTCGAGATGTACAGTATCAGGATGAATAACCAGACCTTGGGCGGATATCAGCCATCCGTTTACATGATACCGACAGCGGGAAGCGATATATCGGTCCAGATCGACGACGCGCTTAACTATAATGAATACGGAGATGGAATGGCTGTTGTAGCAGGGGCCGATTATGCGATCAGACGGGGAGTCGATAACTTCTACGGCGAAGTGGTGGCTTCCGGCGTGACGGATTCCTATGGTTATATTTATGAATATCTGCCGACCGGAATGTATACGGTGGAGATTTCCAAGGCCGGGTATGATCAGTCTTACTTTACGCTGACCGTCCGCACGAGTAACAATACCGTACAGTTTCACTTATCGCCCAAACTGGCGGAGGGTGAAATGCGTATCGTTTTGACATGGAACGATTACCCGAACGACCTGGATTCCCATTTGTTTACGCCCTATTGTACCGCTGAGGAACATATCTGTTATTATCATCGGGAAGATGGGAAAGGAAACAGCCTGGACGTCGATATTACGAGCGGGTACGGACCGGAGACCGTGACCGTTGCGAATCTGGAAAGGAACGGACTGTATAAATATTATGTGGCGGATTATACGAACTGCTCACAGGAATATTATGACTCCTATGCGATGTCTTTTTCCAATGCCAGCGTGCACGTATATACGCATGACGGTCTGGTGGCGGAATTTAATGTTCCGACCAACAAAGAAGGCGTTATATGGGAAGTATTTGAAATCAGAAACGGCGTTATCATTCCGGCGCAGCGTTATTATAAGGCAGTGGAAGATAATGACTGGTGGAGTATGAAATGGTGATAAAAGCCGTAAGTTTGAAAACGGGAGTGAGAGGATAAAGAATGTCATCGTTAACAAAAGGAACCATTCTGGAAAATGCTTATGAGATTATTGACGAGATCGGAGCCGGAGGCGGCGGGATTATCTATAAAGCGAGGCATCTCAGACTGCAGACCGATGTGGTAGTCAAAAAGATCAAAGACGAAGTCCGCGGAAAGATCCGGTCCAGGCAGGAAGCGGATATTCTAAAAAAATTGAAACATCCGTACCTGCCGAGAGTCTATGATTTTATAGAGACTGAGGATGGCGTTTATACGGTGATGGACTTTATACATGGAGAGAATCTGGACGAAGCGGTGAAGAGGCATGGGAAGTATTCCCAGAAACAGGTACGAAAATGGGCGGAGCAGTTAGGAGAGGCATTGGCGTATCTGCATGCACAGACGCCTCCAATTATCCACAGTGATATCAAACCGGCGAATATCATGCTGACGAAGGAGGGAAATATCTGCCTGATCGATTTTAATATTTCCCTGGCCATGGGCGGCGGGATGGAATCCGCCGTCGGTATCAGCGCAGGCTTTTCACCGCCTGAACAGTATCGTGATCCGGCATTGTATGCAAAGGTGACACACAACTATACCATGCAGAGACTTGCCGAAGACGACAAAACGGAGTTGATACGACAGACCTCTGGTGACGACAAAACGGAACTGCTGCAGCAGTGTTCAGACGACGATGAAACGGAACTGCTGCAACAGCAGCCGGATGAGGAAATGGAATTCCGCGCTGTCTGCGATCTTCCCGGGTATACGAAACTCTTCGGGAAAGGAATCGATGCCAGGTCGGATATTTACAGCCTCGGCGTTACACTGTATTTTCTGTTGACAGGTGCGGAGCCGCCGATGGATTTTGAAAAAAGGATTATGGTTCATGAATTAAATGTGCCTGTCAGTGAAGGATTTGCGTTGATATTAGAGAAAATGACAGATCTTTTACCAGACAGGCGTTATCAGAACGGCGGGGAATTTTTAAAGGCGATTCGAAACTGTCATAAACTGGATCACCGATATGTGGCGATGCGCCGGAAACAGCTCACTATACAGGGTGGTGCGCTTGCCTGTCTGGCGCTCGGGATCCTGACAATTTTTACCGGGATGTATCAGGTACGCAGAGAAAAGAGCAGCGCTTATTATAATCTGGTGCATCGGGCGCAGGAAGAGATGCTTGATTCTGATTTTGAGCAGGCGGCAGAACTGTTAGAAGAAGCGAAAGAGATTTTTTCCATGCGGATCGACGCATACGAGGAAGAAGTCTATCTGTTGTATTTAAACGAGGCATACGAAGATTGTATCGATCTGGGGGAGTCCTATATCAATACCACGCCTTTTTTGCTGGAAACAGAGGCGGATAAGGAGTTGTTCGGCAATATTTATTTCATTGTAGGAAACGCCTATTTTGAGACGGGAGACTATCCGAACGCAGAGAATCTCCTGCGGAATGCCTTTACTTATAATGAAAGCAACGGACTCTATTTCAGAGATCATGCAATTACGCTGGCCAGATTAGGACAGGTGGACGAAGCAAAAGGACAGTTGGAGAGAGGAATCCGGCTTGGCATTGCGCAGGATTCTATCTATATGGCACAGGGAGAGATCGCACACGTAAAGGGTGAATATGAGAGCGCTGCAGAATATTTTAAGCAGACGATCGCCACGACTTCGGATATACAGATGAAAAAAAGAGCCATTCTGCTTTGTGTCGATGTCTATAGAACGATAGGATATGATGCGGTGGATGAAGAGATTGCGCTGTTAGAACAGTATAGAAGCCAGTTTGAGGGAAACGGCGCTCTGGTCATGACACAGTATCTGGCGGAAGCCTATGCCCGAAAGGCGCAGTCGGACGAAACAACGGCGCAGCAATATTATGAGAAATCGCTTGCATTGTTTCAGAGCATTTATGACAGCGGTTACGTAACATTCCAAATCCAACAGAATATGGTCATTCTGTATGAAAATATGAAACGCTTCGATGAGGCGGAGACGCTTCTTTTACAGATGACGCAGGACTATCCGGAACGGTACGAAGTATACAAAAGACTTGCCTATCTGGAGGCGGACAGACAGCAGATGAAAGAAAATAAGGACAGAGATTATCAGAAGATGCGTGCATACTATGAGCAGGCAAAAGAGAAATATGCGGGAAAAGAACAGGATATGGAAATGGATATGCTCGATAATATGATGAAAGAACTTGTGGATGGAGGCTGGTTTTAAATGAGTGGAACAGTGATCATTGGCATGGGAATCGCTCTGACAGGAGCGGCGGTAATTCTGTTTGGCGTGGGTGTCATTTATCAGAAAACGGCAGGCAGGAAGATTCGTGAAGAACTAAAGAGAGAGTATGAGTAGGCGTTTCAAATCGACATAATGTTCCAAACGACATAGCGCATTCCATGCCAAACGCTAAAAGGTGGGAGAAAGAACAAATGAGCAGAGAAGATAAAGCGAAGATGCAAGATCCAGCAGGCGGTCCGTCCGGGAGGAAGTATAAAAGAATAATAGCCGGTATCATAGCGGCGGCAGTTGTCCTGATTGCGTCGACAGCAGGCATTGCTGTTTATAATATGCCTGAAAACCGCCTGAACAGACAGTTGGAAACGGCGAATAAATTACTGGAAGACGGCGAGTATGAAGAGGCTATGCTGGCATTTGAAGAAGCGATTGCAATCGACCCGAAATCAGAGGACGCTGTCACCGGTTTAGCCGATACCTATCTAGCCTATGCACAAAGCGTTGTAAATTCGCACGACACTGTGGATGCGGCGGATTTGGAGAGAACTATCGATATTCTGGAAGCAGGGTATGAAAAGACAGGCAGGGAAGAGCTGCATCAGAAAATACAGGAAACGTTAAGGCAGATGGAGATATATTCCCCATACACGTTGCAGGAAATGCAAAATGTAATGAATCAGTGCGCGACTTATACTTCAGGGTATTATTATATCCCGGATGAACCGTTAAGGGAAATATGCAGAAAATATGCTGCGTATCTTGAGCGGTGCAGGACTTATTTCCCCGATGAAAATTGGCCTCCGTATTCTTATTTGCCGGATTATTATTATGTTTTGGGAGAATACGAATTATGCTTGGAAGAAAGAAAGTGGCTTTATGAAAAACATGGATATGAACATTATAAGTCGGAAGAAAGGCAAAGTAATTCTGAAAATGGATATCATGTTTATGATGAGTATGGAAGAATAATTTATAGCCAATCCAGATATGACGAAGCGGATGCTGCCGCTTCATGTGTCGAAGTGAAATATCAATATGGGGAAGATGGGAAATTGGCGCAAATGGAAGTATATCAAGAACTAAATGGCGGAGGAACCAGCAACAGCATAAGAGAGTATGAGTACGATGAAAACGGAAGATTGTGTAAAGTAATTTGGGATGACGTATATACAGGGGATAATACTCTGGATTTGGCACATGTTATTATAATAGATACCTATGCATATACTGAAGACGGTTTTACAGAACATTCCTCTTGGGTGACAGAGTATACTGACGGAAAAATAGAGAAATCAGAATATGATCTAGATCATTTTATAGATGAAACGGGAGCTTTCACTGAGGGAGGAGAGCCATATAATGTGGTAGTCTATCAATAGCTTTCAGGCGTGGATGAATCTTGCGGGTGAATGAAATGATTTGTGAAACAATTTATAGGAATAGCGGCAGCATTGAAGAAGGGTATAGGAGAAAGGCATAGGAGCAAGGACAATTGAGCAGAGAAGATGAAAGATACGGCAGGCGCAGAGGATTTCTATGACAGGACGCTTACAATGAGTTTGCAGAATTGGAGGATAATTTTAATATGACAAAAGAAAGGAAGACAGAAGAAAAATTTGCAAAAGAATCAGATACTTTCAGGGCATATGCCGGAAAGAAACGAATGATTTTCGCTGTGTTCACAGTGATTCTGCTGGCGCTTATCGCGGGCATCGGTATTTATAATACCCCCGCCAATCGATTAGCAAGACAGATCGATCTGGGCCGGAAATATTTGGAAAAAGAAAATTATGAACAGGCGGTCATTGAGTTTGATAAAGCGATCGCGATCGATCCTATGAGCGTAGACGCTTATCTGGGTAAGGCGGATGCCTATATTGCTATGGGCGATGTGAACATGGCATTGCAGACATTGGAAGAAGGGTATAGCCGGACAGGAAGCGAGAGTATCAAGAAGAGGATAGAGGAGATAAGTTTACAGACGGCGGGAGAGGCGGAATTATCGCGGGGGCCGGAGGAAGAGGATGCAGAAGAGACTGCTGATATCATTGATTTTACGTTTGAACTGTCGGATATTACGATCATGGGATACGATCTGTTTACGGCGCATTACGAGGAAGTCTGTGCGGCATACGGATGTCCCATTGATACGGATTCCGGCCGTGGCAGAGATTTAGAAAATTCATCGGTTATGAATGAATACGGAGATCTGCAAAGCGATGTATCTTCGGAAGATGGCGGAGAACAAAAATTTTTATCCTTTTATCAGCATACGGAGACAGTGTCTTATCCTGCGATCAGCTATTCCAACCAGATTTCTGACAATCATATGCTTGTAAATATCAGTATTTACAGTTCGTTTGACAGGGTGTCGGATCTGGAATCCTGTAAGATTCATGTTCCCGCGCCGACAGGGACTTATGAAGACTGGTGCAGCATGCTTCCGGTACAGGAGATCAAAGCAAACGGAACCCGGCAGGAACAGGAAGGCGGAGAGGCATATTGGGAGTTCCCGACAAAATGGGGACAGGCCCGCTATATGGAAGGAGAGGGATACGCCCGTCTGGAAATATATCTGAACAACTGGACTGTGGGGGAAAATGATTATAACGGTATCTTTTCTATAGACAGATATGTGGATTTTGGCGGTACTGGTCTTGGAGAATCATGGACGTACGGAATGCGGTGCTTTACCGGGCATTCATAGCATCTTGCGAGATTTTGATAGCCAGTATGCCAAATATATCTTTTCTAATTCTGGTGTTTCCCTGAACCCGTTTTACTGCATGGAAAAAACGGGAAACTCAGGGAAACTTCTTTGTATACTTTTCACAAATATTTTACAATCTGGCAAAATTAACCTTAAAAATATCATTTTTGAACAAAAAACACCGGTCATATCTTGTAGAAATCGTGCAAAAAATCGGGAAAACGGTTACTTAATTTGAAATTGTCGTAAAGAAAACCCAATGTTATACTTTCCTTGTAAACAGGAAGTGATCAAAAAAGACAGGAGGGTACGATTATGACAAAGTATTTGAAAAAAACGGCGGCATTTTTCTTTATGTTTGCGATAGCATTTGCATTGCTTACACCTATACATGCGAATGCAGAAGAAGAACGGACGGCGGTTTATGTGCAGGTTCCGGAGGATTGGGACGCACCGTGCGTATGGGCATGGGACGAAGAGGGGAACAATGCGTTTGACGCATGGCCCGGTGGAGAAACGGAAGCAGATCCCGGAAATGACGGCTGGTATTATATCTGGCTTCCTTCATGGGCGGATCATGTGATCGTCAATGCCGACGAAGGAAATGTACAGACCGCGGAATTGATCCTGGAAGGCGGCAATGCGTGGATTAAAGTAACAGGTGCAGAGAATGCGGAGGTCTCTTATGAAGCGCTGACGGAGGGAGATATTCCCGAGTACGTGGAAAAATTCGTTATTCATGCAAAGCTGCCCGAAAGCTGGGAAACACCGTGTCTTTGGGCATGGTCGGCGCCGGATGGAACCAACGCATTTGAGGCATGGCCGGGAGAAGCATTAAAGCAGGGCGAAGATGACTGGTATACGGGAAAAGCACCGATATGGGTCAATTCCGTGATCATAAATGCCAATGAAGGGGATGTGCAGACGGAAGATATTTCCATAGATCCTGCGGAAATGTGGATTACAATTGCAGAAGACGGCAGCTATGATTTCAGTTATGATGATCCGAATGCCGTAAGTGCGCCGGACATTACCGTAAACGTGCAGGCGCCCGCTGACTGGACGGCTCCGTGTCTCTGGGCATGGTCGGCGCCGGATGGAACGAATGCGTTTGCGGCATGGCCCGGAGAAGCTTTAGCGGAAGGGGAAGAAGGCTGGCTTACGTTGCAGGTTCCCGGCTGGATCAATTCTGTGATCGTCAATGGCAATGAAGGCGGCGTGCAGACAACGGATATTTCCGTGGAAACAGGCAAAGATATCTGGCTGGTAGTGACAGATGCCGAAGCATATGAAGTATTTTATGAAAAACCCGCGGATGCGGGCCAAACGGACACAGATACGGCAGCAAATGAGACGGAATCTATAGCGGCGCCGGATGATGCAGAGCAGGGCGCGGATGCAGCGGCAGGCGGATCAGCAGAACCTTCAGAGACTCAGGCGAGTGGTACAAACACAGGGATTATCGTGCTGATCGTAGTGGTTTGTGTTATGATGGCACTTGTAGGGTATTTTATTGTAAAAAAGAAAAAACAATAATATGACATGAATGCGGATATCGCAGGCTGAGAGAAAGGCATGGTTTATTAGAATGAAAAAACTGACGGCATTATTGTTATCGATTGCAATACTGACATGCATATTATGCGGCTGCGGCGCACAGGGGGCGTCTTTGACGGAAGAAGAAAAAAATACCGTTGTCATCTGGCATGATAAGGAGGAGGCGGTATCAGAGGCATTGTCGGATGAATTGAAAAGACTGGTTCCGGACGTTACCGTGCAATTGGAATATAAGAGCAACCTGACAGAAGCGCTGAAAATGGTAGGAAATGATCCGAAAGCGGCGCCGGATATGTATTTTTTTGCACATGACAAGATCGGAGTCTATGCAGAGATGGGAATCCTTGCGCCGATCACCGATCTCATAGACAAAGAGACGCTGACCGCGTCCTGTGTGGATATGACGCTGGATGCGGCAGCTTATAAAGGGGAGCTTTACCAGCTGCCGGTATATTTTGAGACGCTGCTCTTTCTATATAACCGTTTATACATGCCGGACGAAAAAGTTCCGGGGACGACAGAAGAGTTGTATGCCTATATGGAAGAGAAAACACGCGGCGGACATTACGGGTTTGTGGAACAGCACAGCACGGCTTATTACAGTGCCGGCTGGATCCACGGATTCGGCGGCTGCATTATGGATGAAAACGGAAATGTGGGACTGAGCAGTCCCGAAACGGTCAGGGCGTTGGAATATCATAAGAAATTCGTGGGACTCATGCCCGGAGAGAGTGAATATGCAACGGTGAACACACTTTTCCAGGAAGGAAAAGCACACGCTACGATCGGCGGCCCCTGGTTGGTGTCGGCTTCACGCGCGGCAGGAATGGATCTGGGAATAGCTCCGATGCCTGTGATTGATGAGACGCAGATACCGATTTCGCCGTATATGGGTGTGCAGGGAGTACAGGTATTAAAGTTTGCGGCGGAAAATAAGACGGAAGCCGTGAAAAAGGTTCTCTATGCACTGATGCAGCCGGAAGTCGGCATTTCGCTGGCACGGGTCAGCGGGTGTGCGCCTGCGGTAGAAGCCTGCTATGAGAATGACGAAGTAGCATCGGACGATGTGGTAATGGCGATGCGGGAGATGGCCGAAAATACGATTCCGATGCCGAACAGACCGGAAATGGACGTTATGTGGACGGTGGCAGCGGATATGTTGGTCAATATCAATATGAGCGGTCAGGACGTGAAGGAAAGCTGTGCGGCGGCACAGAAAAACGCGGAGGAATTGATAAAGAAGATGCAGTAAAGAACGAAGCGGGGATGGCAATGAAGAAATCAGATATTAAATCGGATATCAAATCAACTAAAAAGAAAAAGGGAGCCGGTACGGCGGCAGCCTATTTATGGTCGGCGCCGTCGCTTCTGCTGATCTGCCTGATCGTGGTATTTCCCATTTTTTACACGGGTTATATTTCTTTGACGAATATGAACGTCTACCACTGGTTTACCTATGACCTGATCGGTCTTGATAATTACAAAGAGGCGCTTCTGGTATTTGACAGCGGATTTCTTTCGGCGCTTTTCTTAACGGTCGTCTGGACGGCGGTGAATATGCTCTTGCAGCTTGTGGCCGCATATCTGTTGGCGAGTCTGTTAAATACCAAAGGGCTGAAACTGCGTAATTGTTACAGAACGCTGTTGATCTTTCCGTGGGCCATGCCGGGATATGTGTCTATCTTATTATGGAAAACGGGAATGTTTAATTCGCAGTTTGGACTTTTGAACCAGTGGATGGAGAAAATGGGATTTTCGCCTGTGAAATGGCTGGCGGATGATATGTCGGCATTTATCTGCTGTACTATTGTGAATCTGTGGCTGGCGCTGCCGTTTATGATTACGATCATAGACGGCGCCCTGCAGAGCGTTGACAGAAGTTACTATGAGAGCGCCCTCTTAGATGGTGCGGACTGGATGCAGAGGACATGGTATATTACCATTCCGGCGATCCGGCCGATCATTGCGCCGTCGGTCGTGATTACTATATTTACGACTTTTAAACAGTTTGACGTGATCTATCTGCTGACGCAGCAGGCGGGAGCGAAGACGGGCGCCCATATTCATACGATCCTGACTTATGCGTATGAGAATGCGTTTATTACGAATAATTACGGATACAGTTCGGCGGTATCGATGATTATCTTTGTGATCCTGATCGTATTTTCCTATGGAATCAATATGAAACCGAAGGAGGAGTCCTGATGAAGCATAGAAAAAGAAAACAGCAGGTGAAACTGGCAGTTGTCAATCTGGTCCTCATGCTGGTGTGTATCGTGACTTTCGTGCCGATCCTTTATGCCTTTTCGGTGTCGATCAACGAGCAGAACAGCCTGCTCAGCTCCGATTTTTCTTTTATTCCAAAGGAAGTGACATTAGAGAACTATCGGAAAGTATTTACGGAGGAGCCGGTTGTTTTGTGGTTTCGCAACAGTTTGTTTCTGGCCGTATCAACGGTGATGATATCGCTTGGTACAGGGATTCCGGCAGCCTATATTTTTTCCAGAAGAAGGTTTCCGGGCAGGAATGCGATCCTGCAGATGCTGATTCTGCTATATGCGTTTCCTTCGCTGCTATCCATGACGGCGTTATATAAACTGTTAAGTCCGATGGGGCTGATCAATACGAAAACGGGACTGATCATCGTATATACGGGTACAATGGCAGTATTTGCCTTATGGAATATGAAGGGATATTTTGACACGATTCCGATTGAGATTGAAGAAGCGGCTATGATCGATGGCGCATCGCCCCTGCAGATTGTGCGCAGGATCGTTCTTCCTCTGGCAAAGCCGACGGTTGCGGTTACGGCAATGATGGTACTTATTTACGTCTGGAATGAATATATCTTTGCGATCAATTTTATGACCGGAGAAAATACTTATACACTGGCAGCAGGTTTATATTCACTGCAGGCGAATGAAACAAGCGGAAGCTGGCCCGTGTTTTCGGCTGCTTCACTTCTGGTATCGCTGCCGATACTGGTCATTTTCTTTGCCATGCAGAAGAATATGGCGTCGGGTCTTACGTCGGGCGGCGTAAAAGGATAGCGGAAATATCGCTGATGACAAAGAGCGGGGAAAGCCGGGGAACGTGAAAACGGATGGATAAAAAAAGAAAACAGGGGGAAACCGGATGAACAGAGGTGCAGTTTTACATATTCCGATGTCGGAGTATGCCTATGGAATAGACGAAGAACATGTGACGATCAGAATAAGATGCGGCAGAGGAGATCTGCTGCAGTGCAATCTGTATTTTGGAGACAGGGCATGCAGACAGACGCCTGTGCTCTTTACGAAGCAGGAAATGCAGCTGAAAGCTTCGGATGAATATTTTGATTATTATGAGACGACGCTGGCACATCCTTATAAAAGACTCAATTATTATTTTGAATTCATAACAGAAACAGAGAGGGTGCTGTATTACGGCGACTGCTTCATGGAAGAGTGCGTGGATGACAGATCGGAATATTATCAGTTCCCTTATAATCACAGAGCAGATCTTGTTTCTGTGCCTGCATGGGCGAAGGATGCGGTGATCTACAATATTTTTCCCGACAGCTTTGCGACCGGCCGGGGATATCTTTCGGGAGAAGGAACCGTAAAGGAATTTGCCGGAGAGTGCGTCAAAGGAAAACGCGGCGGCACGATCAAAGGAATTGCGGAAAACGCGCCGTATTTGAAGGCGCTTGGTTTTACTGCCATATATATCAATCCTGTTTTTGCGGCAGGAGAATATCATAAATATGATCTGCTTGACTATTATCATATCGATCCGTGTTTTGGGACCAATGAAGAGTTTAAAGAATTGGTGCGCATTTATCATGAAAACGGTATGAAAGTGATCCTTGACGGTGTATTTAATCATTGCGGCTGGAAGTTTTCTGCCTTTGAAGACGTTGTAAAAAACGGAGAAGCATCACGTTATAAGGACTGGTTCTACAGATTGGAGTTCCCGGTGGTAAGACCGGAAAACGGGGAAGATTATCCGGGGTATGAATGTTTCGGTTATGAGAGAATGATGCCGAAATTAAATACGCAGAATCCGGAAGTCATAGATTATTTCTGTCATGTGTGTCAGTATTGGCTGAAAGAATATGGGATTGACGGCTGGCGGTTGGATGTGGCGAGCGAGATCAATGACGTATTCTGGGAGAAGTTTCGGCTTGCGGCGAAAGAAATAAATCCCGACGCGATCCTGATCGGGGAAGTATGGGAGACGGCGCGGCACTGGTTAGATGGCAAAAAATTTGATTCTACCATGAATTATGATTTCAGAAAACACTGCCGCCGCTTTTTTGCAGAGAGAAGTATCGATGCTTACGAGTTCGATGGCAGAGTAACGAATATGAGGATGCGGTATCGTGCGCAGAACGTATATGCGCAGCTTAATTTACTGGACAGCCATGACGTAAGCCGGTTTTTGTCTTTGTGCGGCGAAGACGGGAAGCGGTATAAGCTGGCGGTTCTGTTCCAGATGACGTTTCCGGGGATTCCCTCCGTATTCTACGGAGATGAGAAAGGGATCTGCGGCATTCTGGAAGAAGAGTATCGTGCGCCTATGGAATGGAATGGAGGAAATGAGGAGATTTTTTCTTTTTATAAAAAAGCGATCGGCCTTCGCCGGGAACATGCGGCGCTTAGAGAGGGAGAGTACAGGACTGTTCAGGCCCAAAAGGGAAGCCGTCTCTATGTCTATGCAAGAGAAACGGATTCTGTTACAATTATGATCGCATTGAACTTAGATGATTCTGCCAGCCGCCTTCCGGAATTATTTGAAAAGGGGAAAGTTCTCTGGCAGGAAGGCCTTGACGGGACTAAGCTTGCGCCTATGGGGTGGGCGGTTGTGATTCTATAAAATGAAAACAGAAAGGCACGGGGATTAAATGGCGGCTACGATCAAGGATGTTGCAAAGCTGGCGGGGGTATCGACGGCTACGGTGAGTAAGGTAATGAACGGTTCTTATTCGATTTCCCAAAGCACCATAGACAGAGTAAACAATGCAATGAAGGAACTGCATTATCATCCGAATCTGCGGGCGAGAAATTTCGCCAGACAAAGTACGAGACAGATTTTATTTCTGACGACATTGGGAGAGAATGTAGGATTTGCCAATCCGCATATGTTTGAGATCATGTCGGGTCTGGAACATGCGCTGGGAAACAAAGGATATCTGCTCAGCGTAAAAAGTATTACGCCCATGCAGGCGCCGGAATTTGTAAAAGAAGTGTTTGACAGCAAGATGGTGGATGGCGTGGTAATCCATGCGTCCGTGATCTCCAGAGCGCTCGATGAACTGATCAAATATAAGGAAATTCCGCATATCGTTCTGGGACAGCCGGATTTTGCCAGTCATTTCTGCTGGCTGGACATCGATAATAAACTGGCCGGTGAAATGGCGGCTAATTATCTGCTGCGGTGCGGGTATCAGTCGCTTGCTTTTATCGGCGGGACCGATGAAGATAAAATATCGGCCCATCGGCTGGCTGGCGTTCTTTCCGTGCTGAAGGAATATGACGTGATTGTTCCCAGACATCATCTCCAATATGGAGAGTCGGATTGTGACAGCGGCTTTTGGATGACAGAGCAGCTTTTGCAGAGTCCCAACCGGCCCGATGCCGTGATATGTGCAAATAACTATATTGCTTATGGCTGCGTTAATGCATTGAAAGAAAATATGATCAGAATTCCGGAGGATATGGGAGTGCTTACTTTTGATGATTTTCCGTTCTCCAGGATTCTGGACCCCAAACTGACCGTGGTCGATATTGACGTATATGATATGGGGATGCAGGCCGGGAAGCTGATCCTTAATAAAATGAAAAAACCGAATCTGCAGATGCAGTTTTATTGTACCCTGCCATCTATTACGGTAAGAGGGTCTACGGCAGGAGAATAAAGCGGGCGGAGAAATTCCGGCTTTGCTCCTGATTACTTTGGTTGCTTTTATATAGACGAAAACGATATCTTCTCCTCCTGACGCTCATTCTATCATGAATCTGCGGTTCGTGATACAATATGCTTAATATGTGGTAATATGGATGGATCAGTGAACAAGTTCATTTTCATGTTTATCAGAGTGGGAAGATAGGAGATTGTCATGTTAAAAAAATATAAGGAGACGGATTTTCTGACCGGACGGATTTTTGTGCCAATGTGTAGGTTTGCCGTTCCGGTGCTTTTTTCCATCCTGTTTCAGCAGTTGTATAATACGATAGATACGCTGATCGTAGGGCATACGCTGGGGGAGACGGCGCTTGCGGCCATCGGTGCGGCTTCGCCGATCTATGATCTGCTGATCGGGTTTGCATTGGGGTTTGGGAACGGGTTGGCGATTGTAACGGCGCGGTGTTTTGGCGCTCATGATGATAAGATGCTGAAAGATTCCGTTGCGGCGGCTATGGTCATCGGCGCTGTGGTTGTCGCAGTGATCACGGTGCTGTCACAGGTTATTCTGAGACCGCTTCTGCAGATCTTACATACGCCGGCAGAAATTATGGATGCGGCATGCCGTTACATTTCTATCATTACACTGTTTACGGTTGTTATGTTTGCCTATAATCTGTGCGCGGGAATCCTAAGGGCGGTAGGAAACAGTATTATGCCGCTGCTGTTTCTGATTGTTTCGTCTTTTGTCAATATAGTGCTCGATTATGTGTTTATAGCCTTTTGGGGAAGAGGACTGGACGGCGCTGCCGAGGCGACAGTGATCGCGCAGGGACTTTCCGTTATACTCTGTCTGCTCTATATTGCCAGGTCGGTGCCTGCGCTGATACCGGAAAAAAGCAATTTTAAATTTGACAGATCCCTATATTCGGAAATGACCGCGCAGGGACTTTCGTCAGCCTTTATGATGTGCTTTGTTTCGGCGGGAAGTGTGATCTTACAATCGGGTATCAACGGATTGGGATATCTGACGATCGCGGCACATACTGCGGCGAGAAAGCTGTATTCCTTCTGTATGATGCCGTTTACGGCGATGTCGCAGACGATCAACACGTTTGTTTCGCAGAATTATGGGGCAGGGCAGCCGGGGCGCATCCGGAAGGCCATGAAATATGCTTATATTTTTTCGGGCGTCGTTACGGTTTTGGTTACGATCTTCATCTGGATCTTTGCGCCTGCCATGATCCGCCTGATATCCGGTTCGCAGGAGCCGGTTGTCCTGCAGAGCGGTACGCTGTATCTGCGGGTAGTGGCGCCCAGCTATTTTATTCTCGGAGTGCTGAATAATACAAGAAGGGCCCTGCAGGCGATCGGGCAGAAGATACTGCCGGTATTTTCCGGGATGATAGAACTGATCGGGAAAATCCTGTTTACGGCATTTTTTATCCCGAAGATGCAGTATATGGCAGTCATTATATGCGAACCGGTCATATGGTGCTTTATGGTCGCAGAATTGCTGTTGGTATTTTGGCGGGATCCTTTTATCAGAAAAGGAAAGTAGAAGAGGAAGGAATCTTTACGATTGAGGCGGCTTTTTCATTTTCACCTGCCGGACCGCCGTAAATATCCCGCAGACTGCAAGACACACGCATAATACGGATGCCGCGTACTGACCGAAGCCTTCCCATTCCCTGCGGAAAAGTCTTTTGATAAACGGCGCAGCCAATACGATCAGAAGATACCAGAATACGGGTACAAGCATCCTGCCGTATGCAGTAAAAAAAGAAAACGGACATGAAAGCGGCAGGGAAGATGTCGTTTTGTCAGGCAGCGCGAACAGGTGTCTGCGGATGGAAGAAGCAAGCAGATAGATTACACATAAAAAGGTAAAATACGATATGGTTCCGATCAGCGTATGCAATTTGCCGGGGGTAAGCCAGTTATCCATAAGGAGCCATTTTTCCAGTCGTACAGGCAGGAAAATAGAAACGGCAATACGAATACCGTTCACGAAGATGGTGGCGGCGTAGGCAAAGAGAATGCAGAAACCAAACCAAAGATATTCCTTGCGTATCCTGTTTTTACTGCATATAAGAGACGTTTGTGCAGCATCACACAGACTGCCTTCCGATAAAAGGAAGTCGGATACCGGAAAAGAAATCGTAAGCATCAAAAAAGTGAGGAGCATAAAACGACTTCCCGCGCAGGATGGAGCAATCAAAAATTCATGAAAATGATTGACATAACCCTGATGCGGCAGATAAGTAAAAGAGATGCCGCTGAGGATACCGGCCCACCGGGCGGTGGGGGTCAGTATCCAGAGCAGTACGTCAGCATCGTTTGATTTGCTGAAATAGTACATGATCAATGTGAGGATACCGGCCGCTGCACAAAGCGGCCGGTATTCTTTCCATATTGTTATTATCGGTGAGTTTTGTTTCGTTTTTTTCATGCCGGATCCATCCTTTTTCTTTTTCTCATCCTGTATAGTACAGAGAATGTTATCGTAACGGCCGGGAGGAGGAACAGTATGATACTGCCCGGTTCCGAACCGACGCGGTAGCCGACGGCCAGATTGGATACTTCAAGCGGCAGCGGTAACGGCTGGTTGATATCCGTGCTGTCGCCTCCGGGATTTCTGACTGTATCCAGTACGGCGATGAAGGAGGTATAAGGGGTTACCATGTTGTAATTTAATCCGATCTGCGTGACCTCCGCCTGTACATCGGGATTATAGTTGTTTGTGCCGTAATCGGTCAGACGTTCCACACGTTTTCGGGCCCACAGAAGACCTACGGCATGATTCTGACCGGATATTGCATCGGCTACCTGGATCGTCTGGGAGTATTCTCCGCTGCCGGTCATACCATCTATCCGGATCGAACCGGCTGCTTCACCGTTCCACTTTCCTAACAGGACGATCGGTTTCTGGGCATAGAGCGTAGGCAGGATTGCGGGTTCCACATCATAGGCGTCAAAATCTTCAAATGATATTTTAATATCCGTCAGCACGGGAGACTGTATGTAGGTGCGGAATTGCTCCGCTGCCTCGGCCGCTTCTTCTTCCTCTGTGACAATAAACGGTTCGCCCTGTCCGATTGTGGCGATTCCTTCGATCAGATAACGGTTAACGGCGGAACCGATGCCGAAGGAAAAAAAGTCGGCATTGTTCAAATTGTCATTGATCAGTTTGAACACATCTGATTCACCGTATATGTAACCATCACTTATAATAACAATATTACGGGAATACTCTTTTTTTGCGGGAATACGCAGGGCATTTTCCAGTGCGCTTGCAAGCTCTGTGCCGCCCGCTCCTGTCTGTTCACTGATCAGACGGATCGCCGTATCGATATTTTCCGGCGTGGCGGAGACGGAGCGGTCCGCCATTTGCAGGGAAGTGCCGGAGAAGAGGATCAGGTTAAAGGTGTCCGTTTCCCGCAGGCCGGAAACAAGATTCGTGATCAGTTTTTTGGCGGTATCTAACGGAAAGCCGGACATGGAGCCGGATACGTCCAGTACAAAAATGTATTCTCTGGGCGGGATTTCTTCTATTTCATAACGCTCGGGCGGCTGTATCATCAGCATGAAACAATTTTCGTTTTCGGTTTGGCTGGTGATAAGACCGGTATTTATCTGCTCTCCCGTCAGCTTATAGTCCAGGATGAAATCGCGGTTTCCTGCATAATCTGCAGGATTGGCCAGAGAGACTTCCGCGCTCGTATTTTCATTCCAGCCGATATTGATATCGTGCGTGCTGCTGGTCAGGGAAGCGATCGGGACGCCGGAAGAAAGCGTTACATGGATGTTGTAACTGTCCGCCGGGGTACTGCCTTCGGTAAGATAAGGCGTGCCTGTCCATTCATCCCGGTTGCCTGTATCGTCCAATATCGGACCGACATAGCGCGGTCCTGCGATGGTCGGAAAGACAAACTGATAAACACCTTCAGACGGCATGATCAGTTCCGTATAATGCAGTTCGATACGCACTTCATCGCCGGGCATGATGTTGGCGACGTCCATCGTAAATACATTGGCTCTTTGCTTGGACAGCATGGAAGCGCTCTTACCTTCGCTTTTGGCTGTTTCAAATTCCCGCGTGGCTTCTTCTTTTTCCTTGATCGTGGCCGTCACGGTCTGGCCGCCGATCCTCATCTGCATGCCGTGTATCGTAACTTTGGTCGAGGCCGGGAAAACATAACTGGCATTGATCGGCTTGGTTCCTTCGTTGGTATAGGTCTGTACGACATAGGTGTCGGCGATGATACCCTCTATCGTAGTCCTTACATCCGTACTTTTTAATGGAAGGCAGTCTACACCGACTTCTTCACTTTCTACATAAAAATAGGGAGAACGGGTTTTATCTTCATTTTCGTCCTCTTCTTCGGCATATACTGCAGGAGCATAGCCGGTCAACAGAAACAGTACCGATAAGAGACACAGCAGTTTCGTATATTTTTTCGTTTTTCTGGTTCTTTGATGACACATTTTTCACACGTCCTTTCTTGATCTTGCATTATTTCTGCAGGTAATGAGCCTGGCGGCCGTGAAGACAACGTCCGGTGATGCCGCGAGAATATGATTGCAATAATGCATATCTTTATGCTACATGAGAAAGGCATCATTCCTGCATCAAACTTGCATCATAAAGGCATAATCTTTGCATCATTCCTGCATCAAATATGCATCAAAGTTGCATCATGGGAGCGGAGGTGCGGGAGGGACAGCAT
>CAJTUZ010000032.1 GCA_910579735.1 uncultured Lachnospiraceae bacterium | reverse complement strand
TAAACTCAATTTTCTTTGAATTTTCAGGGTTGCATTACTGTTTATTTGTCAAGGTACTGCTGCATAATCTGGTATGCAGTTTGCTTTGTATTCAGTTCTTACCGACACACAGCTTTAACATATTATCATGTCCGTCAGGCTTCGTCAAGATGTTTTTTAAAATTTTTTTAAAAAAATAAAAATCATACTTTTTGTCTTAAATCCGTCACCCGAGCGGTAGGTTTATATTCTACCATTTACTACAATTATCTGTCAAGCCTTTTTCACAAAAAGTAACTCATATAAAAATGTGCATACTGCATCTTCTCCACTGATCGGATTTCCTACCAACTAAAATCTTCATTTTCTTCCAGAAAATCAAACCCTGTCATTTCATAATATAGTGCCAAAAACTCGTCTTCTGTTATCTCTTCCTCCGTCCAGTCATATGGCAAGCCGCTTTCAGAAGCTGCATTGAGCACAGGACTGCCTTTGAAAAAATAACAGCCGCCGCCCCGTCTTCCGTACGTATCCGGAAATTTTTCCTTATACCAGGCATCTTCTTCCTCATCATAGTAATCCATATCATAGAAGCAATAAAGCCATATCCTGTATAGCGGTTTCTTTTCCCAGTTCTCGTCAAACTGATATCTTGTATAGCTTCCGTAATTCACTTGTCCATGATCGCTGTAGTCATAAACCAGATTGATTCCATCTCCGGAGAATAAAAATTCCGTATAGTCATTGAGATCTGTATATACAAGCTCTACCGTTTTTGTCATTCCGCCCGTATAAGTATAAATATATTCGATCGGAAGTATCCGGCGTTCCTCATCCGAATCGGTATTTACATAAAGCAGTTCCGGCAGTCCATCGCCGTTCACATCCATGCGGAGTCCGGTCTGCGTATTCTTGTCTGTGCAGCAGCGCATATTTTCATATGGCACCAGCACGGAACGGTCTCCCCCCTCGAATAAGTCAAATGCTTCCTGACAGGCCGCATAAATTTCCGGATCTTTTTCTTCATCATAAGTTCTGAACGCATGCGGTACGACATTTTCTTCCTTAGTAGTATCATTCCATTCCCAATCAATATAATATCTTTCTCCCGCAGCGATACAAATACCGGATGCCTCTCCACCTATAATAACATCTCCTTTTCTGTATTCCAAAGAGGTAATCGACAAATGTATATCCGAAAAACTGCTCTGTGCTTCATCCGATGCTGCTCCATAGGCATCTTTAAGCCAGTCTTCTACCAAATAAGTCGAAAGGACTTTTGCCCCGGAAATAGAGACCGTTCCGGCAATATCTTCGGCAAAGTATTTGTATACGCTGCCAAACGAATCGTTCCCATCTCGGAAAAGAAAATAGATAACACCGTTTTCTTGATCAATACAATAATCATGCGGTGAATAAATCTGCAGAGAATCCGCAGGCGTCTGCATATAAACCATCGTACCGGAATAAGGAAAATTCTTTTCATCATAATAGATAAAACTGGAATAAATCTGAAAGTCCTCACCGGCATATTCACAAACGCACTCGGACAGCGGAATTTCTATAGATGACAATTCGTAAGACGCCTGAAAATATGCTTCTTTTTCCGGGGCAGGTTCCGGCATAACGCCAAAAGTCTTCTTCGGCGCCTCCCACTCACGCACGGCCGCGGCGGCGCATGATGTTTCCGTACGCCCGCACCCTGTAAGACACAACAGCAGTCCCGGTATCAACATTAATCCGATCTTTGTTTTCATAATTTCATCCCCATTTATGATCTTATCCAATGATCCCAAATTATTTGTCGGGAGTTCAATCGTTTCTTTTTATATAATTCTGTCCATATCATCATCGCCGAAATCCCCCGTTTTGTGATATAGTCTTCACAAGGTATCGGAAGCGGCATCAAAATAATTAATATAAAAATATTCAAATATGAAACTTTTTTCCTGCATGCCCAATCTAATCTTTCATAGGGGCACAGAGGAGGTGAAAAGCCTTGAGCTTTTTTTTCGAAAAAAAAGAGAAAAACAAAAAAGCCTTAGTCGAAGAGACTCTTTTGGCAAAATATGATCAATATTACCGCCTGGCATACCGCTATGCGCATGAGGAGGCAGATGCCTTCGATATCGTACAAAGCGGGGCCTGCAAAGCCATAAGAAGCAGCCATACCTTAAGAAATGAAGAATACGTACAAACCTGGCTGTATCGTATTATGCTGAACGAATGTTTCCAATATCTGAAACAGCCTAAGCATCTCTCTTATGAAGCCATGCAGGATGAAAAAGGACGGCATGCGGATGCAACGGAAGATCATTATGCAGACGTGGATCTGCAAAGAGCTCTGAACGCACTGGCAGATAAAGACAGAGCCGTAATCATTCTAAAATATTTTGAAGACAGAAAAATATCGGAGATTGCGGAAATTCTGGATGAAAATGAGAATACGATCAAAAGCAGACTGTATCGCAGCATGAAGAAACTACAGGTGATTCTTTCGGATGGTCAAAACGGAAAGGTGTGGTAATGAGTATGATTCATAATTTTTCTGAAACAGAAAAACAATATAATAAAACAGAAGATAAACTTCTAAAATTAAAAAGCGAATACCAGAAGCCGCACATGTCAGAAGAACAGGTTAAACTACTGCGGCAGAAAATAAAGGAGGCGGACAGAATGTATCAAAAAGAAAGAAAAAAATCAAATATCGTAAAATGGACTGCAGCTGCGGCTGTCTTCATCGGCGCATTTATTATTTTGCCGAATACATCATACACGATCGCACATGCCATGGAGCAGATACCGATTCTCGGACAGCTGGTCGAAGTAGTCACATTCCGTAATTATGAATATGAAACAGACAGAAATATGGCAGACATCACCGTTCCTGAAATCAAACTGGACGAGGCGGCGCAGGACAGTGACGTGCAGGAAAAGCTGGAGCAGACTGCCGATGAGATCAATGCGGAAATCCAGGAGATTACTGACCGGCTGGTGGAAGAATTTGAGGCCAACATCGATGAAGAAGGCTATCAGGATGTTACGGTCAAAAGTGAAGTTCTGGCAACGACGGCAGACTATTTCACCTTAAAGCTTATCTGCTTCCAAGCCGCCGGCAGCGGTTACCAGTGGAACTATTACTATACAATCGATTTAAAAACAGGTGAACGTCTGCGCATGAAAGATCTTTTCATAGAGGGAGCCGACTATATTACGGCGATCAGCGAAAATATCAAAGAACAGATGCAGGCACAGATGGACGCCGACGAAAATGTATATTACTGGCTGCATGACGAAATCGAAGAATGGAACTTTAAGGCTATTACGGACGAAACCTCTTTTTATCTGAACGAAAAGGGAAATATGGTGATCGGTTTTAACGAAGGCGACGTAGCCCCGATGTATATGGGCGCCGTAGAATTTGAAATACCGGCGGAAGTATTGGCAGATATTCGGAAATGACCCGGACAATGCAGACCATGCTTTCTATGCATAATCAATCAACAGGTGCGCTGTACGTTCCCCGAACCGCTCTTATGCACAAAAGAAATCCGGAAGTGCCAAAAGCATTTCCGGATTTTTATCGGTAGATTATTTTCTCAATGGTTCTTTATCAAATAGATAAAACGGAGAAAGAGGGATTTGAACCCTCGCGCCGCGCAAGCGACCTACACCCTTAGCAGGGGCGCCTCTTCAGCCTCTTGAGTATTTCTCCATAGTCTGAACTATCCCTCTACCAATATGAAGTTCACGTCAATAATACGACGCACATGTTATTATACATAAGGCTAAAATATTTGTCAATGGTTCCGCTGAAAATAATTTCTGTGAAATACTTTGAGTATTATTTCACTGATGCAATTCATCAAAATACCGAATTGCATCAGTAAATCCAATGCCCGTTAAGAATCTTTTCTCCGTCTCTTCCATATACTACCAAGCGCCAAACCGCCTCCGGCGATCGCAGCAGCAATCCCGATGATCAGCGCCGGTTTGTTGCTTCCGGCACGCTTTGCCGGTGTATCATCCGCCGCATTTGCCGACTCCGTTTCCGTGTTCTCTGAGGTGTCCGCCGTTTGATCGGCTGCAGAAACCGCATCTCCAGTCTTTATCAGAATCATCGCAGAAACAGGTTCCACCGTTAAGCTGCCTCCCGTAACGGTATCCAAAATTTCTGTTCCCGCTTTTTCTGCATTAATATAAACATTCCATGTTCCATCCGGAAGCGTCACCGATGTCTCCGTCTCATTTGCATTAAAGATAACAAAAAGCTGTTCTGCACTTTCGCCGCCGCGGATATCAAAAGCCAGCACATTGGCATCCAGATCTTCTACTGTCTTAACTGACGCCGCCACTTCCTCCGCACTCCCTAACCGAAGTACGTCGTGCGCTTTTCGGAATGCAATCAGCCCTTTATAATATTCATAAACCTGCGCGTATGCTTCTTTATCCAGATCACTCCATTTTAAGGCATTGATCAGGTCCCCGGACGAATAACTGTTTGAATCAAATGTTCCGTCGTCTTTTACTTTCGTACGCAGCATTTCTTCTCCGGCCTGCATAAACGGTACGCCTTCGGCAGTAATATAGACAGCTGCCGCCAGATTATTCATCTTTATCAAAGCCGCTTCGTCGGCTTCCGGCCTGGAAGTCTGCAAATGATCGAACAAAGTCAGATTATCATGGCAGGAAGCATAATTGACTGTCTGTGAAGGAGAGCTGCACCACGTATCTGCGCCGAGGAAGCAGCGCATAATCGCATTTTCAATGCCGGTCCTGCCGGAAGCATACCCTAAATCTGCAGCATCGAATACACTTCCCTTTAATCCATCCCGGATCGTATCATTAAAATATGCAAATTCCGGTGTCTGCTCAGAATTAACCTGGGTCGCCAGCGTATAACCGCCCTTTGTCAATGCCGTTGACATGGTCCATCCTTCTCCGTAGAAAATCACATCCGGATGATCTTTGTGTACTTCTTCTATGATCGCATTGATCGTCTCCGTATCCAAAAGACCCACCAGATCGAAACGAAAACCGTCAATATGGTATTCGTCGGCCCAATAAGATACCGAATCCACAATATATTTTTTTACCATGGAGCGCTCGGAAGCCGTATCGTTTCCACAGCCGGAACCGTTAGAGTAAGCGCCGTTTTTATCCGTTCGGGAAAAATAATCCGGTACGATCTTATTAAAACAGAAATCCGCGGCACTGTATACATGATTATAAACAACGTCCATAACAACGCTGATCCCATTATCATGCAATCCTTTTACCGCCTGTTTCAATTCTTTTACGCGTACATCTCCCTGGTAGGGATCCGTTGCATAAGAGCCTTCCGGCACATTATAATTGACAGGATCGTATCCCCAATTATATGGACTTCCCGAAGCTCCCGTTTCATCTACGGAACCAAAATCATAAATAGGAAGCAGATGCACGTGCGTCACTCCCAAATCTTTCATATGATCCAAGCCCGTCGGTATGCCGGACGCAGTCGTAGTACCGGTTTCCGCGAGTCCCAGGAACTTCCCGGCATTTTCAATCCCGGAATCCGCTCCTGCGGAAAGGTCTCTTACATGCAGTTCGTAAATGACCGCGTCATTTATCGCTTTTCCCGCATGCGGATTGGCATCGTCGGCCCATCCTTCCGGATCTGTTCCATCCAGATCAATCACCATAGCTCTCGCCCCATTTACACCGGTCGTCCTTGCATAAGGATCGCATGCCTCTCTTTCCACGCCGTCTATGGTTACCGAATAAGTATAATATACACCCTTTATGTCTCCATCCTTCTGCACAGTCCAGGTTCCGTTTACATCTGCCGTCATTTCCAGTCTTTCTATAGAGTCGTCCTTTGACGCATCCCCGGACTCATAAAGATTTAGCATGACTGACTCCGCCGTCGGCGCCCATACACGAAAAGCGGTTTCTTCCTCGCTCCACACCGCTCCCAGGTCATCGCCGCCGTATGTGTAGGCATCTTCAAACGCCGCTGTAGAATAGACGCTCGGCAGATAAATGTCATAATCCGTTCCTTTATAGGAAATTTTATAGCTTTTGGCTGCATCCAGTTCCTGTTCCAATGTTACAAGATAAGTTCCGGCAGAAAGTTCCTTCACCCCGGAAACGGCTGCTTCTCCTTCTTTTCCCGATACGGAGAAAACGCCTTCTACGTCTCCTTCTATGGCTCCCGTCATCGTAACCATGACGGTCCTTTCTTCGTCATCATAAACGGCTGACCTGATCTTGATCCCCGTCACTACATCATCGTCATACTCTTTCGTATATCCTTCTACACCGGATTCGACATACACGTGCACGGTTCCCGAAACCATCTCGGAAACATCAATAAACTGATCTCCGTCAAAGTCCTTCGTCCAGTCCTGCGTACGTACAATAAACCCGATCTTCGTTGCATCCGGAGTAATTTCCTTCGTTGCCACCATTTCACCCTCCTCTTCTTCAAACGGATAAGCAGCGCCTTCTCCTCCCTCATCCCATAACCAAACGTCCCATCCTTCATAGCTGCCATCTTCTCTGTGATAATGCAGCTTTAAAGTAGGATTTTCTTCTGCGCTTACTGTCATTACATGCGAAAACAATGTGTAAAACGGTGCAAGGAACAACAGCAGCGCCAGAAAAAGTGAATACGCCTGTTTTTTCAATTCGTTTCTCCTCCCCTTTACGAAAATTTACGAAAATTTTCTATATTATAGCATAGCAAAAAAGAAACTGTCCACTACTTTATGTGCCGCTTATACACTTTTGTCCTCTCCCGGTCAGCCAAAGACCGGCATGCTCTGTACGCCGGTTTATGGGATATAAAAAGGCAGTTATAAATCTGCCTGATTTATAACTGCCTCATATAAGTCTGTTCCTTCGGAATCTATGACGACAATCACCGGAAAATTTTCAACCTCCAGCCTGCGGATCGCTTCCGTTCCCAGATCGTCGTATGCTATGACTTCTGACGCACGGATCGATTTAGAAAGCAGGGCGCCCGCACCGCCCACGGCCGCAAAATAAACTGCCCCGTTTCTGACAATGGCTTCTTTTACTGCAGCGGAACGCTTTCCCTTGCCGATCATTCCGAGCAATCCAAGATCCAGCAGCGCCGGCGTATATTTGTCCATACGGCTTGCCGTTGTCGGTCCGGCCGAACCGATCGGTCTTCCCTCTCTGGCCGGCGATGGACCCATATAATAGATCACATTATTTGTCATATCAAGCGGCAAAGCTTCGCCCTTCTCCAAAGCTTCATACAGTCTTTTATGTGCCGCATCCCTTGCCGTATAAATTGTACCGGTAATATAGACATAATCCCCGGCCCTTAATTTTCTGGTATCTTCCGCGCTCATCGGCGCCTGTATCCGCTGTTCCATTGTTTTGTTCCTTCCGTCCTTATCCAGGTTTATATGCTCTGAACTGATGCTGTCTATGTTTATGTCTGCTCATACTTTTTAAATGACTCTTACCGCATGCCTGTTGACATGACAGCATATATTGATGCCGACAGGCAGTCCGGCAATGTGCGTCGGATACGTATTGATATTGACTGCCAGTGCAGTGACCGTTCCGCCCAGACCGCCGGGCCCGATACCGGTTTTATTAATGCGTTCCAACATTTCCTCTTCCAGCTCTTTGACATACGGGATCGCAGAATGTTCGTCAACCGGTCTTGTCAGCGCCTTTTTGGCCATCAGCGCACATTTTTCAAAAGTACCGCCGATTCCCACGCCGATCACCATAGGCGGACACGCATTGGGTCCTGCATCTTGAACAGCGGTAAGGATCGCATTTTTAACGCCTTCTATCCCGTCTGCGGGTTTAAGCATAAATACCCTGCTCATGTTTTCACTGCCGAATCCCTTCGGCGCAACCGTAATCTTTACCTGATCTCCCGGCACGATCTCATAATGAATGACCGCCGGTGTATTGTCCTTGGTATTTTCTCTGATAATAGGGTCTTTGACAACGGATTTCCGAAGATATCCCTCTACATATCCCGCTCTTACGCCTTCGTTTACCGCATCTTCCAGAATACCGCCTGTAAAATGAACATCCTGTCCGATCTCTACAAAAATAACCGCCATGCCTGTATCCTGGCAGATCGGTATCATATCTTCTCCGGCAATCTTTAAGTTGTCCTGAAGCTGGCACAAGATCTGCTTTCCTAACGGTGATTTTTCAACATCAGCCGCATTTTTCATGGCCTCATCCATATCCTCTGCCAGAAAATGATTTGCCTCGATACACATTTCCTTAATGATGCCTGTTACTTCCGCTACATCGATTGTACGCATATTTCCATGCCCTTTCCTCAGCCTGTGATCTGATTCCTGATCTCTTCCAGTTCTTCCTGCGAAGGCTCCCCCGGCGTCCAGCCGATCTTCTGGTTATCGTTTTTATATCTCGGAATCAGATGCATATGAAAATGCATCACGGTCTGTCCCGCTGTCTCGCCGTTATTCTGTACCAGGTTAAATCCGTCGCAATGCAGTTTATCTGTCATCTGCGCCGCCATCTTCTTCGCAAGCAGCATCACATGCGATGCCGTGTTTTCCGGCAGTTCATACAAATCCTTATAATGATCTTTGGGCAGGATCAGCGCATGCCCTTTTGCCGCAGGTCCCAGATCCAGGATCACACGAAACATCTCGTCTTCATATATTGTTTTAGAAGGGATCTCTCCGTTTGCAATCTTACAGAATATACAATTATCGTCTCTCATTTCCATCCTCCATCTTCCTGTTTCATATTTCCGTCTCTTAAATCGGTGCAAATATAAAAATCTGATCCAATGCTCTGAGAATCTTAAAATCACCTTTCATCTTCATATCGCCCGCCATAAAAGAACGTTGGAATGTCGTCTCCCCGGAAACGATCTCTGCCATGGAATCCTGACTCAATTGAATTTCTACGTCAAAGTTCTGTCCCTCCCCATAGAAACAATTCAGCTGAACGGCATTCACTTCAATCACGAGCGGTTTCTTTTTCTCATCGATAACAATCTTATATTTAGCGGCAAATCCTGCCTGGGGCCGGAAACTTGCCTTTAATTCGCTGATAAATTCCGCAGTACTGTCTTCTTTCTCGCTGCTTCCCATCAAATCTCTGAACAAGCTGGTCAATTCCTGAATATCTTCTTTCTGGCGCTGTACATAACTGTCGTCGGAAGCATACTGGGAAAGCTGTTCGGATTCCTGCGGCGTCAGATCAATATTTCTCGGAATGGATATCTTCTGCTTAACCGCCTGATTGCTCGCCGGCAGGCAGGGTAATTTCTGATTGATCGTCCGGTAAAGGTTTTCCGCATTTTTCTCAATGATCCGCAGATAATCTTCATTATCCTCCAAAACACCTGTATCGGCTATATAGCCGCTCAACCCGCTGCAAGGGCGTCCGCCGAGGATTTCCCATGCAGTGGCCAGATTTAATTTCCCTTCCTGTTCTCCGTATGTTGTGGACATCACGATCGGACACATATAGATTTCGCTGATCTTTTCTTTGTCGCCATACAGCCAGCAGGAATCCAAAAACTGCTGCATGAAACCGCCGATGCCGTACCACTCTATGGTCGTTGCCAGAATGATTCCATCCGCATTTTTTAATGTCTGCGGCAGGGTTGTGATATTATTTTTCAGCTCATGCAGACGAAACGTTTCCACGTTCACATGCAGCTCATTTAACACTTCCGCCGTTCTCTCCACCACATAAAGCGTGGGATCATCCATAAGTCCTCTTCCGCCGTAATAAATATTAATCTTCATCGTAATCCTTTCCCTAACCCTTTTTTTTCTTTAGTTTGGGCGACAACAGCCAAAAAATACCTGCCAGGAAAAATCCTGCCAATACGCCGCCGACATGCGCCGCATTATTGACATAGCTGCTCGTGAAACCACAATATAAAGAGAATGCAATTGTAAATACGATCCTGCCCGCCGTCACACCGGCAAGCTCACCCTTATGCAAAAGCGCCAGCATTAAAAGCGCTCCATTGATTCCAAAAACCGCTCCGCTCGCACCTACAGAACTGATAAAAGTCTCTGTGATCAGTTCAAATCCTGCGGAGAATACACTGCCAAAAAAACCTGACAGGAAATATAAGACCGCATAAGACAGATGCCCGACATGTTTTTCCACCACATTGCCGATATAATACAGGATCAGCATATTACTGATCAAATGCCCGGCGTCCGCATGTAAAAACATACTGGACAAGACACGGTACCATTCTCCGTCTTCTATAATATTCCATATGCTGAAAGCACCTATATTATATAACAGATCTCCTGTAAATGTACATATCACAAACAAGATCACATTTAATATAATAATTGAAATATTAATCCACGAACCTGCCGCTGCACTTTCTCCCGCGCTAAGATATCCTCTCCGCCCGGAATGCCTGGATCTTTCTTCTTTCTGGGCATTATCTGCAGTATCATTTCCTATTCTGCCCACGGCAATATCATATAAAAAATCTTCCAGAATCTTTTTCATTCCGTAAAAATCCGAAACCTGCTCTTCATGGATCAGCAGTCTGTTCGCTGCAGGATCGATCAGCCAGCAGAACGCATCGCCTCCGCAAAGGATTTTCGCCTTCTGTGTATCTTCGCTGATCAGCAGCGACAAAATGTGGATTTCACTTATTCCTTTCTGCTGAAAAAAATCCGCAATTTTGGATTTAATATGTTCATATTGACCTTCTGTAATATAAATTCCCTGCCTGTAATCAATGACATGCACTACATTCACATAAGTACTTTCTTTGCGAAAGAAAAAAGCAAACTCCGGCAGATTGGAAGGTACTTTATTAAAACCGTGTTCTGTCAATAAATTTTCTAACTGTGCAAATACCATAACAATGTAATGCCTCTCTTTTTACTTTTGAGAGTAACATTTTCATGTTATCATGTCAAACAGGAATGTGCGACGCCCATTTATCGTATGGACACGCATTTTTATTCAAAGCGGCGCGCAGTTCTACAAAACAGCCGCAGGCTCTGCACATGCCATCCGCCAGCAAATCGCATTCTTTGCATAAAGTCAGACGTTCTTCATAAATCTCTTCGTTAACTTTAATCTCTTCATCCAAATTTTGAATATAAGCATGCAGATTCTCAAAATATTCTGTCTGGTCCATGTCTCTTGTCAGACATTTTCTGCAGATCCGTCTGTGCTTTGTATCATCCATTCTTCCATCACCGTACCGCTCATCATCCGCCGTTGATCATTTCCGTATTTCATTGTATATCAGCACGGCGCACTTCGTCAATAACAGGAATGCGCTTCTTTCTAGCGATAACAATAGTTCAGTTTTCCGAACCGGATCTCATCTCCCGGCTCTATCTCGATCGTCTGGCTCGGTTCCATGCGCAGGCCGTTCTTATAAGTACCGTTCGTGGAATTCATATCTGTCAGGAAAATTTTATCATCCTGCTTTTCAATCCGCGCATGGAGCCTGCTGATCGAATCATCCGCAAGAACGCAGTCCACACAGCCGGCCATTTTGCCTATTGTAAAAGGAAACTGTGTCAGTTCTATATGCTTTTTATTTTTCTTATCCAGCGCATACAGCTTAAATTCTCTCTTTTGCTTTCTGGCATCCAGAAAAACCGTTTCTCCATACACTATCTCCGCTTCATCGACATGCGCCGGCAGTTCCGCATAATGCCTTCTCTGTGCTGGCAGATCCATATTTTTTTGCAGCACGCCCTCCAGCACAGCGGGCCGCACATCCCGAAATTCATCTTCTATATCTGCTTTAAGAGCCTCATCCTTTAAATCATTTTCCTTATTTTTTATAAAAGACAATATGGTTTGTGCCAATGAAAACAGGAAGCACAACCCCATAACCGCCGCACAGCATACAACCATCATAAATTCCTGCTGTGTCAGTTCATACTGCATATAGATCCACAATGCAGCGCCGATTCCGCCAAGCGACAATACGGCAAAGCAGGCATAAAACATAATATTTTTTCTGCGAAACGGAGTATTTTGCACAGCTTTTGTCTTTTCTCGTTCTCCCGTTTCTTTTTCCCCTGTATACTCCCGCAGATAAGAGGGATATTCTCCCCATTCTTCAATATCTTCATTCGTCAATGCATGATTGTCCGCTGCATTCCGGTCTGCAGCATCTGCCGCCGCGGCCTCCGCTATGATACAGGAATCCGCAGATACGTTTTCCGCCTCTTCTTCGAATAACGGAAGGGCATCCGCCGCAGAGAAACATTTCTCGTCCGACATTTCGTAGAGCCGGTAAACAATGTCCGTCAATTGCTGATTCCCGACATCCATATGATCGATCAGAAAATCCATTAAGGATTCATAAATATTTTCAACCCCTTCATCTGTCCCCGGATAATACAGACCGAAATATTGTCCCGTTGTCAGATCATAGTATATATTTTCCGGTTTTATCAGCAATCCCCTTTCTTCCATAAAAAACTGTCCCAGACTATGATAGATACCGTTTAACTGATAAAAAAGATCTTTTACCTTTTCGTATGTTATTTTTTTACCCCGGTAAAGATTCTCAAGCGTCACTTTAGAGCTGATATCATAGTAAAAATAAGCGGCCCCGTTGATATTTCTTACGGAACATTTCAGGATTCTTTCTATTTTACCGGATGCGAGCATACGATACTGATAATTTCCTTCCGTTTCACCGGATTCACATTTTAAAATCAGATAATTATGTTTATAGTCTTTAAAATATTTTGCTTCTGTCATTTCTCTGCTAAAGCCTCCCTGCTGCATTCTATCCCTTATACGGATCCCTCCTGATAATGCATTCTGCTCTCCATCAGGAATTTCACCGCTCCTGCAGTATATTTTCCGCCATACGGCATCTGCGTATCAGCTTCGTTGGATTCATGATACAAGCGGATGCTTCTGTCTGAATCTGCCAGCCGTCTTCTTTTGCCATTGTTATAAAATGAACAATCGGCACTTTTACGCTGCAGGATCCGTTCACGTATAGTTCCTGTCCTGCCTGTCTGACGCTCCCCTCTACTTTACCCACACCGAAATATTTCTTTCCAAACTGCTCTTTCATATGATTCTCGACATAAGGCAGCGCTTCTTTCTCATCCTTCTGTATACTGCCGCGGAAGCAGACCGTATAGGCATCCTGAAACAGCACGCACTTATCATATAAATAGAAACTTCCATAAATTAGAAAAACAAATAAGAAAATGACCCATGGCATAATAAAACCGGCTTCTACCGTCATATATCCCTTCAGATGCTTTGGTTTGTTTTTATACAAACATCATCACCCCCATTCCCAGGGCCAGAAAAGGCGCAAACGCTATCCTGCTGTCCCTTCTCACTTTATGCAGGCCCAATAATAGTAACGATATAACCGATGATAAGACAAGGCTGACACATAATGCAAAAAGACAGCCGTAAAAACCGGAACAGAGTCCGACGACTAACAGCATCAGTCCATCCCCATATCCCACCTTTTCTCTTGTTAAAAAACCGACGAGTAAAAGAAATATTCCCGGAAGCAGGCAGAAACCTGTTTCCAATAGGGATCCTTTACCGCCTGCCGCGTTCCATACGTTGACCGCAAGGGCTGTAAACAGTCCCGCCCCAAGGAGCGCTGCAGGTATTTCTTTGCTGCGGATATCAAATATGGCGCACAGCCACAGGAAAAGCAAACATATCCCTTCCATAACATTCTCCGTTATCTGCATTTCGAGCACTGCCCCCTTCCGTTAGTCTGCGACAGCGGTATCGTATAGATCGTCCGCTTCAGCGCAGAACAGCTCATGGAACAATGATAACTGTTTCCCTGCCCTGTAACATAAACGTTCCCTTCCGTCTTTTTTATGCCGCATAGTTCACAGGCGGCATATTTACCGCCCGATTCGTTTCGGTAACCCTCTATGCTTTCTGCGCTCACCTGTTCAATCGATGGATTCAAATAGGTGCAGTTTCTGTTCGTATGATAAACACTTCCGCTTTGCGTAACATAAACCATTGGGTCCTCCTGCGTAAAATCGCTGACCGCACACGCCGCATCATAACCCGTCCAGGCCCTTCCATAATAGCACTGACTTGCAGAAAATGAAGAAAATCCCATAATCGGAAACACCGGCTCTATCCGGTATGACAAATAGATTTCTATCATATCGTTCTTTCCCATAATAGACGTTCCCGTAAAATCTAACCCTGCCGCACCGTTTTTCATACAGGACTTGTCCAGATAGTCTCTTCCCGCATATGCAATGATCTGCTCTCCGGCATAGAATGCCGTAAGCGCCACAGAGGCAATGCCATCCGGCAGAATGTTTCCGGCTGTTTTTTCATATACATAACCTGCAAACGCCATTTTGTTTCCTGTCTGATGAAGCGCCGCGTTTAATCTGCTCTGCATACCGATCATATTCATGACAGACATGATCTGTAAAATAAAGAATAGAAAGAACGGCAGAGCAAGTGCGGCTTCCGCCGTCATAGATCCCTTAAGTTTCCGCGAGGCAGAAACGGACACCCTTTTTACCGTTGCGCGTATTGTAAGAACATGTAGATATGCCCGGAGAGAATTTGCCATCGATTGATTTTTATTTGTCAGATTACGTAACTGTAAAAAGGGCATCCGCTTCTGCCTCCTTTCCGCTTAATAAAATCCATACAACCGTTCCATTTCATAACGATACCCGAAAGTACTTGAAACCGAAAGTTTTGCCCGAAAAGCATCAAAACATCCGTCGATCCGAAAACTGCTGTTCCCCGGTGTCTTCCGGATATCCATCTCCATAATGTCCATCGCCCGAAAGGTCCTGTCATGGTCGTTTGTCAAAAACAACATGATTTCCAGATATTCTTTATAACTCAGCCCCCTGCCGTTATCCCCGGCGTCGGTAAGACTTCCTCTGACATCACGAAGACTGTTGATCCCCGTGCGCCAGTCTGCAGAAGTTTTAAAAATCGGTACTCTGCCGCCGCGCAGCAGTATTTTTACATCCTGCAGACTTTCTACATAGGCCCATGCATACAGGATCGTATATTTGACCGGTTCCGCCAGTGCCGGACTTAACATAACAGCCGTCAGCGCAAGAGCCATCGCTTCCGCCTCCGCTATTTTGGCCGCATCCGTCAAAATATAAAGCACATTGGCGGCTTCCCGCCATCTGAGCAGCCTTTTGGCCGTCTGTTCCAGATTCTGCCAGTCGGTGTCTTTTCCGGCAATCATATACTCTATCTGATACTGCAAGAGGGAATTTTCTTTTTCCTGTCCGTAATAACCGCATTTTTGAAACAAATAGGCGAGAAACAGCATATCGTTCGGCGTACTGGAAATCTGCGCGGCTTCCCGGCAGATACCGTTTCCCCGCATAGGTGTTCTTCCGGATATATATTGTGTAAGAGGCACTTTTACCGTCGATATGCTGCTCACATCTTCCACGACCAGATTTAAAACGCCGATGCTGCGTGTGGAATTGGCAGCATCCGCCGGATTGTCCAACGGCACCTCTTCGAATACGCCTTCTTCCACTTCCTGTTCCGGCAGTCCGATCGCCTCGATCTGCGCCTGATATCCTTCTCTTTCCCCGGCCGTATCACGGGATTCCATACCGCTGCTGTCCATCTGCGCAAGATTTTCCGTAATTTTCCCTATCAGATAGCCGGTGGGATAATCATCCATGTAATCGCTGATCTGCCGTTTTAATACGCCTCCCTCTTCATCTGAAGCAATCGAACATGCCGTGATCTCCACACTGTCAATCTGCATGCTCAGAAAATCCCGTACTTTTAAGAAATTGCCGTTTTTTTGTCCATTCAGATTTTTCTGTACATAATTTCGTAAGTGTTCTTCCGCGTTTGCTACGGAAGGTTTTCCACTCCCGTATGCCATATCCACAAACAACAGATCATACTGTTTCAGAAGCTCTCTGTTATACTCTGCCAGGACAGAGTTCATGCCGATATCCGTCACACATTCAAATTTCATGCGTATGGCACTGATTCGTGCCCCTTCTATTACCGTGAATACAAGGGACAGAATCAATGTTAAGGACAATGACAGAAAGATCGTTATGTATCCTTTTCTCATGACATTACCGTCTTACTGTCCGCAGAAATCTTGTCAAATACGTTTTCTACCAGCGCGCGAAGCTGGTTTTTGAAAATAATGACAAGTCCGATCAGCACGACAATGATCAATATGATCTCTACCGTTCCCATACCATCTTCTTCCTGCAGAAAATTTCTAAAATCTTTTAATTTTTTCTTTTTCATCATGTTTCTCCTTTTCTTCCTTATATTTTATAACTATCTTTGACAGGTCTTTTATACTGCGTCCTATCCTTTGTCAAAGCACGCGTCTTATTGACGTTTTACGAGCGCTTTGCCGTATTAAATGAAGGAAAAATACGCCGGAACCATGATGAGTACCATAACAATACACAGCATCATCATCATTGGCAGTAACAGTTTCGTTCCGGCTTCTTCTCCCGCTTTCTTCGCAGCGTTTTTCCGTTCTTCAAAAGCATACGCTGTCTCCTGGTGCAGCATCCGCAGAAGATCATTGCTGCCCTTTCTCAGATTTTGAGACAGCAGAGCGCTCAGTTTCATATACGGCTGCAGCCGGCAGCGCTTTCCGAGATGTGCATATGCTTCGGTTTCCGATATACCGCTTTGCAGCTCATGACATAATAAAAGTATTTCTTCATAAACATACCGCTTTCTATTGGAAATCTTCTGCTTCTTATAATCTTCTCCCATCTTTTGAAAAGCGCTGCGCACCGTCATTCCCGCTCCCATATAAAGCGTCAGTTTATTTACAATCTCAGGATAATCCAATAATAATTCGCTGCTTCGCTTCTCCAGATTCTGTTCCACTTCTTTGTTTTGGGCAAGAAATACGCATACCGCCGCCGCACACATAAGAAAAAAGAAATAACCGCTGCTGTCCTGCATCACCTCCTTCCATATAACGTTCTTGGATTCTATTTGATCCGGTAATATCATGGTACTGTCCATCCGGCTTAGCCGGTCCTGTTCCGATAAGGATTCTTCAATATGTTTTAACTGCATCTCCTCTTCCGACCAGACGGGCGGCTCCACCCGCACCGGAAATACCTCTTCAAATTCCATATCTTCATACCGGAAATACGCTTTTAATGTAACGACTTCCGCTTCCCGTAAATCGTCATTACATACGACGCCATCCGAATGAATACGGGAATAACTGCTGCTTTCCCATGATATCGCAAAAGGATAGCCTTCTATGGCCGTTACAAGCTCCAAATCCTCCCTGACCGCATCCAGACTGGTATTTTCTCCCAATATTTTCCCGGGCAAAAGAGCCGCCGCTTCCCGGAACAGACGTATGCTTTCTTCCGGTCCGTACTTTTGTTCCTCTATCGTATAGGAAATCTCCCGGCCCTCTTCTCCTTCTATCTGTGCAAACAAAGAAACTTCTATCTCCCCTTCTCCGTAGGCGTTTCTGTCAATGTATACACCGTCCCGTACGTTTTTTTCAGACCGTCCGCCAAACGCCGCGCATAATGAAAAAAGAGTGCCGGCGAACAATACAAACAGAGCAAGGCTGTATTGTTTCATATAAAATGCGCTCACCTGGAAAGCTTCCGCCCTGTCCGGATGCAGCAGTTTCAGATTTTTCCCAAGCCGGCTTTTCATCATACGGTTTTTATACATCCTGTCCGCATTTTTTCCATCGGAATGTCCCGGCAGCCGTTCTTTTAAGCGGATACACCAGGCCGCGGCCTTTAAGAACAGTCCTTCTCCCGGATAGCTTTTTTTCTCCTGTCGATTCTGATAGGAAGAAATATCTTCGCCCCACGATACGATAAACAGGAACAGATACAACCCCAAAACGACCAAATATACATAAATCATAATGAATCCTCTGTAAACTCTTTCTATACTTCGATTTCTACTAATTTCCGGGAAAGCATAAACGCCGCCAGATAAACAGCCAGACATATTGTCATGACAACAATACCGACCGCATTGTGATACAGAACATCAAAGAAACCCTTTGATGTAAGACTGATATAGAAAATGATCAGGAACGGAATCATATTCATGATCTTCTGTTCCATTTTCTTTGCACTGAGCAGTACTTGAATCTCTTTATCCACCGCAGTTTTCTGTTCGATCATATCCGCGGTTCCCGCTATGATCTCCGTCATATTGCCGCCGCCCCTTTTGGCAATCAGGAACACATCGGCAAACTGCAAAATATCCGGTACATGGCTTCTGCAGCCGAAATCATAAAGCAGCCTTTCCAGTACCACATTATTGTCCAGTCCTTTGCCGATCATATACAGTTCCAGGCAAATCGGACTGGCTCTTCCATATAGCAGCGCCATATCGCGGTAGGCTTCCCTGAAAGCATTTTCTACGGAATATCCCGCCTTCTGATTCGCCGATACCGCTAACACCGCGTCCTTAAACTGCACACTGAGCTCCATCCTTTTTTTGGCCGCCAGCTCCCTTCTTTTCATTTTCATAAAAAGATATATTCCCGGACTTAAACAGAGTGCCGCCCATATCGAACGGTAGAAAAAGTAACTGATGATCCCTACAACAAGGGCGCCTTCCGTAAAATAGAGCAGCCATTCCCTGCCGTTTAAACTATATTCGCCGTAATTAACCGATACCGCTATAGAGTCCCGCGCTTTTAAGCTTTTCCACATATGTCAGTTCTCCTTTTTTCTTCAAAATACCACGTACCTTTCCATCTTCATCTTCTCCCGTTTCCGTAAAAGAATATAATGGTTTAAGCAAAATCTCACCGGCCTCAAAACCGAGTACTTCCACGATCTCCAGCACTTTTCTGCTCTTATCCCGCAGCCGCCCCAGATGAATAATGATATCAATGCCGGAGGCGATCTGCTGTCTTATTGCGTTTAACGGCAGATCCATACCCATGAGAATCATATTTTCCAGACGATTCAGCATATCTTTGGAACTGTTGGCATGTCCCGTTGACATGGAACCGTCATGCCCGGTATTTAAACACTGCATCATATCAAATGCCTCGCCGCCCCTGACTTCTCCGACGATGATCCTGTCGGGCCTCATGCGCAGCGACGTTTTGATCAGATCGCGTATCGTGATCTCCTGACAGCCTTCCACATTGGCATTTCTTGTTTCCATTCTGACAAGATTCGGAATATTTAAAATCTGCAGTTCGGCACTGTCTTCGATCGTAATGATCCGTTCATCTTCCGGAATATAATTGGACAGCGCATTTAAAAAAGTCGTTTTTCCCGAGCCGGTTCCGCCGCTGATAAAAATATTGTATTTTGCCTTCACCAGCTTTTGCAGGAAGCCGCAGACTTCTCTCGTAACGGAACCAAATGTAAGCAGATCTTCCATGGCGATCGGCTTGTCCGGGAATCTGCGGATCGTGACAATGGGGCCGTTTAATGCGACCGGACTCAGAACGACATTGACTCTTGCCCCGTTCTCCAGCCTTGCATCTACCATCGGAGAGGCTTCGTTTACCACCCTGTTGCACGCCGCTACGATCTGCTGAATGACATCCTCCAATTTTTCCTTGCTTTCAAACTTCTGTTCCAGCCGGGACAGGCGCCCTTTTTTCTCGATAAAAATATGTTCCGGCCCATTGATCATAATTTCCGTAATCTGCGTATCATCTACAAGCTCCTGCAGCACATCCAGCTTTCTGACCGCAAAGAAAAGCTCTTTCCGCAGTTTTTCTTTTTCGGATAAAGATAACGGTATTCTCTTCCCTTCCCCGGTAAGCAGTCCATCGATCAGCTCCTTCATTTCATCATCCGATATTTCTCTGGAATAATCGATACCCGCCGTCAGCTTTTCTTTTAAATCTTTCCTTATTTTTAATTCATCCGGCCTGTTTCTCATATAAGTCCTCTTGAATGATCGCTTTCACATATCCTGCCAGTTCACCGTGGGTCATCAGGCTCAGATCCGATGGCAGCTTTTCAAAAAAGGGAAACCGGCACTTCACGGTTTTTCCCGCAATATCATGCAGGTCGTTTAACTGCAGGATCTGCTCGTACTGTTTCATTTTCGCCATGGCAAAACCATCGTCTTTCGTGATCGTGTAAATCTTAAAACAATGTGACAACAATTCAAATAATCCGTTCATTCCATCCGTCAGATCCAGGATCACATATTCGTAATCGCTGATCGTTTCAAGCGTCTCCAGTAATTCCAGCCATTTTTCTCCTGAAATCGACTGTACATCAAAGCCTGCCTGTTCCGGCGGAATAAAATCCAGTCCGTTGATATTTTGTACGACGGCGGAAAGTCTTCCCGATAATTTTTCTTTTGCACATTTGAAATAATAAAGTATATCCGTCATATCCTCATGAAATTCCCGGCGCATCATCTGACTGAATCCGGAATAGCATTCCAGATTGATATATAACGTCTTATGCTCTCTGGCAAGAAGCTGTCCCATTGTCAGGGCAAAAGAAGTCTGCAGACACCTTCTGACCGGTGAATAAACACCGATTATTTTACATTGCGCTTCCTGTGTCCTTTCCCTTCTGTCCCAAACTTGCAGCTCCGTAACATGTTCCACCATTATCCGGATTACCTGCTCGGGATTTTGATACTTATCAATATAGTGATAAGACGACTCCGTTTTCTCCCCGCCCTCTGAAAGGACAAAAATATGCGGAATCTCCGGCTTAAATGCCAACTGCCGTACCGCACGTTCTCCGATCAGCAGAATACTGATCGCATGCTGCTTTAAGAAGATTTTCAATTCCTCCGTTTTGGTAAAAAGATGCATCGTATACGGTATCGATACCTTTTCTACAATATATTCCGCCATCCGGAAAGCATAGGCTTCTTCCAGATCACAGACTGCTAAAATTTTTTCTTTCAATAGATCCCTCCCAATATGAACATTACGCTGATGCAGACCGGTAATGCAAAATGTATTTTATTGCCCGTAACTTTCCCATGATCCTCTTTCAGGTTATCACCATACAATTTCCATTGCCGCTCACGCAGTACGTCGCACATATAGGAAAATAGATACTGCATCCTCTCTTTGAAATTTGCTTCCGAAATCAGTTTGCCGATGGAAAATACGGCTCCGATCAGAAACGAAACGATGATGATCCGAAGCATCTGCTGTATTGTTACAAAACTGCCAATCATCAGAAACAGTTTTACGTCTCCCGCTCCAAGACCATTGATTTTATAGACAGGATATAAGATACAGATAGAAAGAAACATTGCCACAGCTGCGCTGCATACGCCGTAAAGACCATTTTCACCGATACGAAAAGCCGCGCCGGTCAATGTGCCGAAAACGATCCAGCCATTTGCAATTCTGTCATGCTTAAAATCCATAAAGACCGCTGCAATGAGCAATAGAAATAGAAAATATTGACTATATGATGTCAGTCCAACCAATCACCTCCTGTTATAAAAGTTTGTCTCAAAGAATTCATTTGGAAGATACTTCCTGATACTGCATTCGTAATTTGAATAATAAAGAATTTTATGAGTTGTATTTCCTATACGATAAAACGAATTATATATTCTTTTTTCTGTCTTGTCCAGAGGTATTTTGTAAAAAAATCGATTTTGTGAAATTATTACAACACCTTAAAAAAATTGATGCCGTAAAGTACGATAATCCCCGGAAATCCTAAGATTCCGGATGTCAAAACTGTCATGGGATTAATGCCGACCATAACCGCAATCTGTCTTGAAAACAAAAAGCTGTTCAGGAAATAGATGCCGATGGTCCCCATTACCGCTCTAAGTACAAAATTAATGATCCATTCTATTTTTCTTCCGAATGCGCCGATCAGAAGCACGATCACGCAGACACCCAAAATGACAGCCATACCGCCAAATCGTTCCATAGCTCATCCCACCTTTCCCTTTATCTTATGTAACATCCCCTGGAAATATTACAAGAATATTTTTCCAATTTTTGTCTATAATGTATAAAACAGGTAATTAATGAAATGATTGGAGGAAATCATGAAGACTTTATTTCGCCATAGTCCCTGCCGGATCGATACAGAAGATGGGATAGAACTCAGAAAGCCATCGATTCACGAAGAACTGCTGCAGGCAAAATATGCTCTGGAAAATGCCTACTCCGGTTTTGATAATGTAACAGATCCCGACTTGATAGACTGCTATATTTACGAAGTAAATGCTGTCATGAAACGATATAAATATTTACTTGAGCAGGCCGCTAAAAGCAACCTGCTGCCATCGGAAACTTATGATGAAACATATCATTCTCTGACATTGTAACCGGTCACTTAAATATAAAGATTTCTTCAATGGGCGCGTCAACGGCTCTTGAAATATCAATTGCCAGTTTCAGAGACGGGTTGTACTGCGCCTTTTCCAGGCGCATGATCGTCTCTCTGCGCACGCCCACCTGCACCGCTAACTGTTCCTGCGTCATTTCCTTCAACTGTCGGTATTTTTTTAATCTGCACTCAAAGTCCGGCATTGTTTTATTCTTCACTTTCTTCTGTCTGATCGTCATGGTCGTATCGATACAGCAGATATTCTCCAAGGAATACGGACAGCGCTATCGCAAACGCAGCAGCGATCACAAATGCGATCAACGTAATTTCCAAACTTCCTGCAAACTTTCCCGATCCAACCGCAAGCAGCGCAATAAAAATGATATCAATGGCGATCCCGTTTGCCTTAAGGCGCGCCTTTGCTCTATTTTCCCTGTATCTTTCATCCATAAAAGTGCCTGACATTTTTCCTTCAAAGAAAAAACCGAAGAAACCGAAAAACACAAAATATAAAAAGGGGGATATTCCTTTTCCCTCGCCGTAACTCCAGAATCCCAAAAACCCAAGGAATCCGAGAAATCCAAGAAACCCTAACCTGGGACTGATTTTTCTGGTCGTCTGTACAGACAATTCCCTTTTCTTATTCTTGATAATTTCCTGAAACAGCAAGACAAAAAGGTAACATACATACAACAAAAGAGAAGCGATAGAAAGGATCATCGGCAGATCCTGTATCCGAAATACATACTCATCGGCATTCATCGGTACAACCAGCCTTGCATCATTATAAACGACGGCATACCATGTAGATACTGCCATAAATACGGCACATACGACACCGATCAAAATAACCGTTTTTGCTTTCTTTTTCACGTTAACACCCTCTCCAATAGTGATATATTTATCTCTTTATATGACAAATATATCACTATCATTTTTATATGTCAATGAGAATGTTACAAATATATCACTTTTTATATCGATTACAGATCATGATTTCATCAGGCAGCATTTCCTATCACAGAAAAATCCCCTGAACGATTTCACCGTTCAGGGAATGAATTTATGATTCGATATTTCTTTGATAAAACAAATGCAAAGATAAAACAAATGTAAATGCCGATATTACACACAGAATCCCCGGTTTCCTGCAGGGTCATTAATGCTTTCGTTCAAAGTGTTCCTGCCGTAAGTCAAACCGGCATATACGGTCTGCGTATTGCCCATCACGGGACCTGATGCATCCTGGCCCTCAATCTGCTTATATGCCTTGTGAAGCTGCCTGATAATGTTTCTGATATGCTGCAGATTTTCCTTTTCGTAATGTATACTGGCCTGCACCAGTTCTCTGCTTATGAACTGATAAAGCTGCAGTAAATTTCTCGCCAGATCATATTCCAGATGCAGAGACATCATCAATTCATTCATACAGTCTCTTATTTTACGGATAGCGTCTTTATAGGCCCGTTTATCCTGTACATCAAGCGCTTCCTCCGCTTCTTTCAGATAAAGCAGAACCATCTCATACAGAATCGTAATCAACTGTGTCTTATTCGCCTGTGTGATGCGCAATGTGAATTCCTGCTTTAATTCCTTCGTCATACATTAAATCCTTTCTACTGTAATAACTGCAGTACCTGAGAAGGTCTTTCGTTGGCCTGTGCCAGCATGGAGATAGCCGCCTGCTCGACAACCTGCTGCGTCGTATAACTCGTCATCTCCTCCGACAGATCCACATCCATGATACGGGAATATGCAGAAGTCATATTTTCATTTGTAATGTCAAGACTGCTGACAGTATGCTCCAGACGGTTCTGATAAGCGCCCAGACGGCTTCTTGCATCGGACACATAGGCAATTCCTGCTTTGATCGCAATGTTTGCTTCATCGCTCTTTTCTTCCGTCGTCACTTCGGCACTGGTAATACCCAGTCTTTGAAGGGAAATGGTCGGAATTCTGATCTCCAGTATCTGTCCTTCATTGGCGCCGATCTGTGTATCCATTGCACCGATTCCTGTAATATCCAGTTTCAGATTCGTAAAGCTGACGGGATTATAACTTGTAATATTTCCGAGCACGTCTTTCACCGGATCAGGCGTAATATCCAATGTCAGTTCAAAACCATGCTCATCCGTGATCGTCAGGTAGTTTTCTCCGATTTCGGAGATTTTTGCGCCTGCCGGAAATTCCGGCCCCGGCACAAAGTTTGCCGGACTGTTCGTCTGATCCAGATCGATCTTACCGGTATCGGTATAGATCACGTTAAGCGTATTGATAGTATATTCCTTCGCCAGTACATCATCGCTGTAATAAGCCACTTTTGCTCTTAACTGCGGATCATTGGTATATCCTTTCAGATCGAAGCTGCCATCTAAGAGCGGCTGCCCGTTAAACTCGGTATCTTTTGCAATTCTCGTAACTTCTTCTTTTAACTGAATCAGTTCCTCATTCAGTGTTTTTCTGTCAGCCGTAGTCAGTGTACCGGTGCTTCCCTTTACCGCCAGCTCGTTCATTCTCTGCAGCATATCGTGTACTTCTGTCAGCGCACCGTCTGCCGTTTCGATAATGGAGATTCCGGTATTAGCATTTCTTGTCGCCATGGAAACGCCGGCAATCTGCGCATCCATTCTCCGCCCTATCGCATATCCGGACGGGTTGTCTTTGGCGCTGTTTACTTTCAGGCCGGATGATAATCTCTGCAGCGATGCCGCCACTCTGTTATCGGCTACATTCAATGCATTGTTCGCACGCATTGCAGATGCGTTATAATTAATTCTCATTTAGTCTTCCTCCTTGTAAATCATGTAATGTATTATGCTGTAACAGTCGTAATAAACGCCTTTGCTATCTGATACAGATCGGCGGTCTTAACGGAGGCGCCATTTGACTGCTCTCCCGCCGTAAATGCATTCAGATCCAGATCACTTCCATGAATGATGCTGACATTGTCAAGTTCCAGTTCCTTCTGTATCAAAGAGGATACCTGCTTCTCCAACCCTGTCCGCAGGTTTTCCGCTCTTTCCTGCAGGCCTGCAGTTCCCTCCGCAGTGGAGCAGGCAATATATCCTGTAATTTTGTTATTTCTGATACTGAACTGCGCCGCAACCTTGCCGTAGGCTTCCGTAGAAAATGCTGCCTTTACCTTGCCGCCTTCTTTTTCGTCATGAAGCACTCTCAAATGGATCGCTGTCATCTCACCATGAATCTCGACAGGTATCTGGTAATTTTCTTCCTGCGCCAGATTCCCTGCCAGTGTAAGCTGTTTTTTGCAGCTCTGGATGGCCTTCAGATCGATATACGTTATCTCCGGGTCATATTGGGCTTCTTCCAATACCTCTTCATAAATCTCCTGCATTTCTCCATATGCTTCCTGCAGACTGTCCTTATCGGTCATTGCCTCCTGCACATGCGAAAGTGCATCTTTTACTTTATCTTTATCGGCAGATTTGGTATATTCATTCAGTTTTTTATAAAGAGCGCCGCTGCGGTTCATTAACATATCCGCTGCCAAAAGATTGTTGGCTGTTACCGGCTGCTTATTATCCAGCAATTCGTTGATAACGGAATCCTCTACCTCATTTAACTGGCGGTATTCCTGAACCCTGTCGTTTTGGTAATCCGCCTCCGTAGACGCGTCCTGCTTCGCCATACGGTCTGCCGCCGCTCTGGCGATATCCTGATAAGTCCTGTTAAATCCTGCATTGATCTGTGCGGATATGGATACTCCTTTTGCTGCCGCTTCTATGCCGGCAAACGCATCATCAACCGTAAAATCCATGCCGGCCTTTTTGTTGCTGCGTACTGCACTCAGCAGATTTTTAAAGGAAAACTCCGCTCCGGTGTTCAGAATCATTCCGACCGCTGCATCATCCGTTTTCTCAAGCTGCCTGAACATTCTGTAAATACCGATATACGCCGAACGTTCCTGCGCATCAATCTCTTTGTTTTTGTCCAGTTTATACAGGAAACGGCTGTACTTTTCAACTTCCTGTTCTTTATGATACTCCATGGAATCCAGATAATCATTCAGTTCCGGTACCGTCATCTCCAGCGGATTTTTCCCGTCGCGGATCGTCTGCAGTACAACGGCCGGTGTCATTTTTTCGATCACGCTTCGAAGCTCCGTGTCGCTCTCTTTCACGGCCTGTATATTCTCCGCCGACAATTCCATCCGATTATAACTTAAAATCCGTACTGCGCGGCGGTTTTCATCCGTCGTTTCCAGCTTCATATCTTCCAGAATGTCATCCACATTTCTAAATGCCTTCCGGATCGAGTCACCCATTTCTTTGCTTGGAGCAGTCATCAGCGTCTCGTATTTTTCCCTGGCTTCGTCATATTTATTTCTTAAAGCGCTGCCTTCGATATGCACCTGATTTAAAGTAAAGTCTTCATCGGTTACTTTAAATCTTCCGGCTACGTCGATCGGCATATAGGGGATTTCATCAACTTTTCTCTGCGTTTCGGCATATATTGCTGATTTTTCGGATACTGCTGCGGCATCTCCATCCCCGAACATAAGCTGCTTATGCTGCGCTTCCATTTGTTTCAGTGCATTTACCAACTGCTCTAACT
>CAJTUZ010000031.1 GCA_910579735.1 uncultured Lachnospiraceae bacterium | reverse complement strand
CCCAGTATGTCAAACTGGAAATGGTTGAGAAAGACACTATATTGAAATCCAAAATTTTTGAGAAAATCCGATAATGGGTGTCGAAAATCAATCATACCAACAACAAAATCGTCTTTTCGCCTTACTGCTAAAAACACTTCTGATTAAACATATCCGCTTTTATATTTTGCTCTTAATCTTCTCTCAAAGTCAATCTACTCATCAAATGATTGGACATTTTCAAGACCTGCGCAACCATCAAAACTATCTCCACATTGTAAGATTTCACATTCATCCTCACAAATTTGAATTTATTCTTTGAAGTCACACTTAAGAACTGCATACTGCGCAGTGTCAATAAACCTACCATTTTTGTAATACTTTTGTCTGGCAATTCCTTCAAACCGCATTCCACACTTTACTAATACATGTGCAGATGCAATATTACCATCAAACACTTCAGCCTGAACACGATTTAATTCAATCTCTTCAAATGCATATTTTAATACAGCTTGAAGTACTTCTGTCATGATACTTTGTCCCCAATACTGTGGCGAAAGCATATAGCATGTATCTGACATAAAACATGATTCTTCAACATTTCCCAAATTAATCGTTCCAATCAATTCATGATTTTCTTTCCATTCAATTACCCAGTGAAAATATGTATCAGATTCATAATTATTTGCCCATTTATAGACCTTTTCTTTGTATATTTCTATATCCGTTACAGGATTGAACGGAAAGTATCTGCAAACTTCTTCAAGTTTTGCCCAGTTTTCATACATCATTTGATAATCGTCTGGAACAATTCTTCTCAAAATACAACGTTCTGTATCTATTATTTTTGTACCAATTTTATTCATTGCACCCCTCCACAAAACTGGAATTTGTATTATAGCCGCAAAATTCTTATTATACCTAACACGAAGAGATGAACCGGATAGAACCAATAAAAGAACCATTTAGAAAATGTCTTTCCCCGTTCCATCCGTTTACCATTATAAAAATAGATGATAACAATTCCTGCAAGGGTTACTCCTACAATACGGCCTAAAGCATAAAGAATACTTGTATTTAGAGGAAATCTTCCAATACCACCTACAAACTTAAACATACCAAACAATATAATTGAAATTACAAAGGCGGCTTTTAACTTCTTTTTTGAATCTTTTCCCCAAATAAACAAGAGCGTAAATATTGGAGCCAGCAAAGGCCAATCTGAAACAAGAGAAAGTAAGATTAGAATTAAAATAGAGACAACTTTCAATGGCGTATTTTTAACTCTTTCTACTACAAAAAGAATACAAAAACATATAAATAATGTAAAAAGCATATTTAGCCCGCAGAACTCCAACACTCCATTTTCCGTAAAAGCAAGGCAATATGGTATTTCAGAAATCAAAGCATATATTATCAACCTATAAGCATATTTTTTCTTTGAATGAGTATATTGATACCCTTCAACAAGGAAATAGCACATAATAATAGCTGTAAAATACCCTACATTCAGAAAAACTTCTGATACAAAGTTACCACTTTCCATCAATATCTTTGAGATATGATTTAAAAGCATCGTGAACATGGCTATGTATTTAATTGTATCTCTATTTAAGACTTTCCATTTTGTTTCCGTTATTTCATCCATCTTCAATTACCTCCTAAAATCCCGATTTGTCAAATTGTTCAATGTCATTATCTTACCACAAACGCATACACAATTCCATTAAGTTTTGCCTAATCTCCTTTTGCCTTATTCTTTGCAATCGTCATCTGCCTTACCTCAACTCGGGAAATTGGATTGCGGAATATTCTTGTTGAGTATTTCTCCACTTTGGGGAATAGTGGTTTATTTCATACGGTAATATACCGCAAATTTTGTTCCAAAATTGAAAAAAGACTATAACCATCAATCATTGAAAATGATTTTGTCATAGCCTTTTAAGGATTGAGGAAGTCCCTTTATTATTTATATTTGTTTGTCGCCCCTCCGCACTATCCCACATTATTAGCAAAAACGCTGACCGCATTATTTACCGAATGTGTAATAATACATGGAATCAGACTGCCTCCGCGATAGAAGATGATAACAAAAAGGAAACCGCAGGCAATAGAGACAACGATTTGCCATAGATTTGCAGCCATATCCATGCCGCTGCCGTTGAATAAATTAAGTATGTGCCCCAAACCAAAAGTAACGCTGGATATGATGATTGCCGCTTTCACATTATCTTTTGTAAGTGCCTTGAATAGGAATCCTCTAAAAATGACTTCTTCCAAAAAGCCAACGCAGAGCATACTCAGGATATAACACGCTGTGTCCACTGCCGGAAAATTTATGGCAAATCCAAACCAGAGATTATGGGACATAAACAGCATCATTGTAAGAATTGAATTGAATAGGAGAGACGCAGAGCTGTCGATACCAATTGCTTCCGATACAGGATTAGCCAGCGAGTTGGCAGCGCAGTAGATGCCAATCCATACAAGCGCAAAATAAAGTTCATTCTTTTCGTACAGATTATCGAACCATTTTTTCATTTTCCTTCCTCGTGCGATGCTGATACTGCCCCCCGGTACGCTCGTTCCAGATGGTTTGCAACAACGGTTTCGTCATACTTAAGCGAATTATTTGCAATGATGCTTGCATAGCCGTGAGCGAATAATGCAATCGTTGCAAAATGGTACATGACCGGCTGCGTGGAACAGTTCAGTTTTTTTGACACTGTTCTTGCATTGATGTTTTCCGCCCCTGTTTCACGGACAATTTCAAATGCAGCGTCAATAATCATGTCTTTTGTAATCTTTGCTTTCGGGGGTACTTTGTTTTACTCTCTTTGCATAATTTTCGTTATATAACGATGATTATAATTAATTTTGACAGTGCTGTCAATTCCTGGATTTAGGGTTACAATATATTCCTCGACAATTCTATGACAGGAAAATAAAAAGGCACATATGAAAGATAGAAGTGCTATCGTCCGCTTGTATTAAGTGCTTTCATGTGATATTATAATAAATAGTAAAATATTTTAGCAAATTCTTTAAAATGGGTAAAGCATGTATCAGATTACGCGTATAGTGAAAAGAGGGAGGACATGGAAGGTATTTTTCGGCAATACGGAACAGAAGAGTCAAACAGGGACTACCTTACCGGATTATGCAACAGGCGGGGACTGGGCGAAATATGGAAACATCTTCCGGTAGATGCAGCGGTCCACTGTATCTATGTCGATGTGGATAATTTTAAGCTGGTGAACGATACATACGGACATGCGAAAGGTGATGCACTGCTTATTCATATCAGCAATCTGCTGCAGGACATTCTGCACAGCCAGTTGATTGTCAGGATGGGCGGCGACGAGTTCGCTGTTTTATGCAACGGAGCATTGGATATCGATATGCTCAAAGATAAGATGACATATCTTCAGACAGCGATCAGGAGCGGCGGATTTGATCCTAATGTGGAGAAACTGCTTTCTTTCAGTATCGGTGTGACATTTGACCAGAAAGTATCCGTAGGACTTCAGGAGATTATTGAGCAGAGTGATGTGGCCATGTACCATGTGAAAAAACATGGAAAAGGACACTTTATTGTTTATGATGAGATCAAGGATCGTATTGAGGAAGAAAAAGAGATCAAAGAACGCGCATTGTCCGGCATGGCAGTGCAGGAGATAGAAATCCTGTATCGTCCGGTCATCTATGTACAGACTTCGGATGTGATCGGAGCCGAATTGGTTTTGCAATGGAATTTTCCGGGCAGAGGAATCATTCCGGAAGAAAAGTTTCTGCCGATCTTCAGACAATATGGGATCGATGCCCAGATGAGCGCGCATTTGCTGGAAGAAGCCTGCAGGCAGAAAGACAGATGGCGGGATACGGATCTGTATGGGCTTGAAATTTATGTAAGGATGTCTGCCCGTTACCTTTTACAGAAGGGAAGCGTTCAGGCTATTTTGCAGTGTATCGAAAGATATCGGCTCCCGCTTGATGAGCTGAAGTTATGTATTGATGAAAAAGAATTCCGGGATAACGAAGAGAAAATGTTTGGCGTCGTGCAGTCTTTGATCGATGCAGGATGTTATGTGGCGATCAATGATTTTGCCACGGCTTCATCTCTTACGATCTTGAGACGCATTCAGGCAAGGGTACTGAAACTGGATGCCAAGCTGCTTGCGGAAGCGCAGGAAAATGAGAAAGTAGCGTGTATTCTGCGCAATGTGATCAGTCTTGGCCGGGATCTGCATTATGGTATCGTCGTGCAGGGGGTAACAAGTGAGAGTCAGATCATGACGTTTACCGGGTACGGCGCGCAGTTTGGGACAGGTGACTTTTACGGCGTGCCCTGCAGCAGCGATTGTTTTGCTCAGTGTTATCAGGACAGAATGTTCCATGTCAGAAAAAAGAAGCCGGAGATCTTTTCTTTTGCAGGACATCTGTCGGATGCGGAAGAAAAATATCCGGGCGCTTATGTCGGAACGGGACTGCAGTATACGAAGGGTGTTGTTGAAACGCAGGAGGCGCTTGTTTTTCCGGGTGGCGGTGTGAAAGAGAATCTGGTCGTGCTGCCCAAGGAGATCATGTACAGTGACAGTTATTCTATTTGTTTCTGGATCAATCCGAGCGGGGAAAATCCATGGACCAGTATCATCTATGTTTCGTACAAAGATGGGTTTATGAGTCTGATGCCGGTTACCGGACACGGCGATTTCTATTTTCGTATCAAGGATGACAGGGAAGCCAATGAATGGCATGATATCTCGTGCAGAAAAGCGGTTCCGGGACAGTGGGCGTATGTCTGTGCAACTTATGACGTAATCACGCATATTGCTAAAATTTATTTTAACGGTCTGCTCGTGGGCAGCAGAGAACATGTACCGGATTTGAAAATTCCGGAACAGTTTATGATCGGCGGCGATGAGTACCAGAACTCTTTTAAAGGGAAGTTTGCAGGACTTGAAATATATCACTACGTGCTTTCCGCCGAACAGATCGCAGAGAAGTTCCATGCTTATCAGCAGGAGCCTTCCTTTCAGGGAACGGACGGGAGAAAATAGCAGAAATTGTTACACGCAGACACGGAAGAGCAGAAAAATAAAATTTTGTCTTGCATATCGGGAATAACTATGTTACACTAAAATCTGCTTGATATAGGGAAAGGAGCAGTTTTCAATGGGAGCGTTAAGGATTATATTAACCGTTATATATATTATAATTTGTATCGCATTGGTGATACTGGTATTAATGCAGGAAGGAAAGTCCGCGGGGCTTGGAGCCGTAAGCGGCGCAGCCGAAACATATTGGGGAAAGAACAAAGGCCGTTCCATGGAAGGGAAACTGGTCAAAATTACGACCGGTCTGGCAGTCGGATTTATGCTGTTGGCGGTTGTTTTGAACCTGAATCTGTTTTAGATGATGTGGAAGCACTCTTGCAAAAGAGTGCTTTTTTTACCTTATGAAGGAGTTAGAATGGATTGCGAATTGTTTGAAAAACGTAAAAAATTAATATGTGAACTGATACAGGACGATCTGTATGTACCGATGAAGGAGAAAGAACTTGCTGCTTTTATGCAGGTATCCAAAGCGGACCGGGAAGAATTCCGCAAAGTGCTGGACGCTCTTTTGGCGGAAGGGAAAATACAGCTTAGCGCAAAGGGCAAGTATAGTAAACCCGATGAACGTTTCCTGACGGGTACTTTTATCGGAAATGCCAGAGGGTTCGGCTTCGTAGAGATAGAAGGCAGGGAAGAAGACCTGTATATCCCGGAAGCCATGGTCAACAATGCATTTCATATGGACAAAGTACAGGTGGAACTGCTGCCCGGAAAGCGCGGCAAAAGGCAGGAAGCCGTCGTACGCAAAATATTGGAGCATGGTACGAAACAGATCGTCGGTACTTTTGAGCAGGCGTCGGCATTTGGTTTCGTGATCCCGGATAACGGGAAGCTCTCTTCCGATATTTTCGTGCCGAAAGAGCGTTCTAAAGGTGCAGTGGACGGGCATAAAGTAGTAGTAGAACTGACAAGTTACGGCGACGAAAAACATAAACCGGAAGGAAAGATCGTAGAGATCCTGGGGCATATCAATGATCCGGGCGTCGATATCATGTCTATTATCCGGGGGTTTGATCTGCCGACTGCTTTCGGGGAAAAGGTAATGAATCAGGCGGAGCGTGTCCCTGATGAGGTATCGGAGGCGGATATGGCAGGCCGAAGAGATCTGCGGGATGTCCGTATGGTTACGATAGACGGAGAGGACGCCAAGGATCTGGATGATGCGGTCAGCCTTACCAAAGAAGGAGACTTCTATCATCTGGGCGTGCATATTGCGGATGTATCGAACTATGTACAGGAGAATTCCGCTCTGGACTGGGAAGCATTGGAGCGCGGCACAAGCGTTTATCTGGTGGACCGGGTTATTCCGATGCTGCCTCATAAACTTTCAAACGGAATATGTTCTTTGAATCAGGGAGTTGACAGGCTGGCGCTCAGCTGTATGATGACGATCGATGGGAAAGGCAGCGTGACCGATTATGAGATCGTGGAATCCGTTATCCGTGTGGAAAAAAGAATGTCTTATACAAGCGTTAAGAAGATTCTGGAGGATCATGACGAGGCGGAATGTCAGGAATACGGGACGCTTGTGCCCATGTTTACCTTAATGGAAGAATTAGCCGCCATCCTGCGGGCCAAAAGACATAAGAGAGGATCCATCGATTTCGATTTCCCGGAAAGCAAGATCATACTTGATGCAAATGGACATCCGACAGAGGTAAAGCCATATGAGCGGAATGTGGCAACTAAGATCATCGAAGATTTTATGCTGATCGCCAATGAGACGGTGGCACAGCATTTTTACTGGCTGGAACTGCCGTTTGTCTATAGAACGCATGACAATCCCGATTCCGAGAAGGTTATGAAACTGGCGACCTTTCTTAACAATTTCGGTTATCATATTAAGATGTCGCGGGAAGAGATTCATCCGAAAGAAATACAGAAGCTGCTTGGAAAGATAGAAGGAACACCGGAAGAAACGTTGATCAGCAGACTGACATTGCGCAGTATGAAACAGGCAAAATATACGGTGGAATGCAGCGGGCATTTTGGATTGGCCTGCCAGTATTATTGTCATTTTACGTCTCCGATCAGGCGGTATCCGGATCTGCAGATTCACCGCATCATCAAGGAACAGCTGCGTGGGCGTCTGAAAGAAAACCGCATAGAACATTATTGGAATAAGCTGCCGGAAGTGGCGAATCATTCTTCCAAAATGGAACGCCGCGCCGAAGAGGCGGAGCGGGAAACAGATAAGCTAAAGAAGGCAGAATATATGGAGTCTCATATCGGTGAAATCTTTGAGGGCATTATTTCCGGGATTACCGCCTGGGGCGTTTATGTGGAACTGCCGAGCACGATAGAAGGCATGATCCATGTCTCGAAGCTGCCGGGAGATTATTATTACTATGATGAGAACACATACGAAATGGTAGGACAGGATACCGGGCGAAAATATCGTCTGGGCGAAAAAATCCGGATCTGTGTAGATGGCGTGGAACGGCTTACAAGAACGATCGATTTCTCCATACCGGTCGACGAAATGCAGGATGGCTGTTAGACGCAGACAGGATGCAGAAACAGCAGCCGGATATGGCAGTTTTCAGGTTGAGAGAAAGGCATGGTTATTAGTATGGCAAAAGAAACGATGAAACTTGTCGCGAATAATAAAAAGGCGTATCATGATTATTTCATAGAAGAAAAATATGAGGCGGGACTTGCCCTGCACGGTACGGAAGTAAAGTCTTTAAGACTTGGGAAATGCAGCATCAAGGAAGGCTTTATCCGGATTGAGAACGGCGAGGCTTTTGTTTACGGCATGAATATCAGTCCTTATGAAAAGGGAAACATTTTTAACAAAGACCCGCTGCGGGTGAAAAAACTGCTGCTGCATAAACCGGAGATCCGCAAATTAGAGGGAAAGATGTCCGAGCAGGGATATACGATCGTACCGCTCCAGGTCTATTTTAAAGAAGGCCGGGCCAAAGTGGAGATCGGACTTGCCAAAGGCAAGAAACTTTATGATAAAAGACAGGATATCGCCAGGAAAGACCAGCGAAGAGAACACGAACGGGATTTTAAGATCAAAAATCTCTAAAAAAGGTACTAAAATCAGACGATATATGTTACAATATAGTCAGCACACGGGGAGTCTGCAAAATATACTGCCCGCTGCCGATACAAAAGTATCATAATTTTATATGGGCCAGTCAAGGTTTCGACAGGGGTCTTGCAGCTGGAGAAGCTATCCGACAGCGAATCGTCAAATCGCAAACCTAAATATAAACGCTGAAGATAATTTAGCATACGCTGCCTAATGGCAGCTGTCCGTCTTAGTGCACCTGCACATTAAGAACCGGGCATCGACTATGCAGGAAACGACACAGGCAAAGCTTTGAGCCTGTGGGCGTATGATGAAGCTACTGAACGTACCGGGGCGTCTGCTTCCTGGTACGGGAGGGAATGAGGCTTAGCCGAAACAGCAGACTATGATAGTAGAAGGACAGGGAATAGGCTTTTGGACATGGGTTCGACTCCCATCTGGTCCACTTTTAGGAAGTTCAACATGGCGAAATGGATGGTATCGGCCAAGAAGGCCGATTTTACAAAACTTGCAGAAATCTTTCGGATCGATCCTGTCATCGCACGTATTATCCGGAACAGAGATATCGTGGATGAAACGCAGATCGATCTTTTTCTGAACGGAACTTTAGAAGATTTACATGCGCCGCGGCTGCTTTACGACATGGAGAAGGCAGTCTTTTTTATACTGTCCGGAATCAGATCAGGCGTCCGGCTCCGTGTTATCGGAGACTATGATATCGACGGAATCTGTTCGACCTACATATTGCTTCGCGGCCTGCAATACTGCGGCGCGGACGTGGATACGGTCATTCCGCACCGCATCAAAGATGGCTACGGATTAAATGATGCGTTGATAGAAGAAGCGCATGAAGCCGGAATCGACACGATCATTACCTGTGACAACGGTATTGCGGCGGCGCAGCAGATCGCTTATGCAAGGCAGCTTGGTATGCACGTCGTCATAACGGACCACCATGAAGTGCCTTATGAAATAACGGAAGACGGCGTCAGAAAAGAACTGCTGCCGCCTGCGGAAGCGATTATCGATCCGAAACAGGAGAAATGCAGCTATCCCTTTGACGGTATCTGCGGCGCGGTGGTGGCCTATAAGTTCATACAGGTTATTACGGAGGAATATGATAAAGAGGCAAAGCCGCAGAGCAGTAAGAGCGCAGGACAGAGTGCGGATACGAAGGGGCGTGAAGCGCTGCTTGCAGAGCTCTTGGAATTTGCCGCGTTTGCAACCGTAGGCGATGTGATGGAGCTTTTGGATGAGAACAGGATCATCGTGCGTTACGGTTTGGAGCAGATGGTACATACGAAAAATATAGGACTGCGTGCACTCATTGAAGTAAACGGGATGCAGAATAAGCCGTTGTCGGCTTATCATATTGGGTTTGTTTTGGGACCGTGCCTAAATGCTACGGGAAGGCTGGATACCGCGGCGAAGGCGCTTCGTATGCTCACGAGCGGATCATTTGCCGACGCGGTCATGATTGCCGGCGAATTAAAGGAATTAAACGACAGCCGAAAGGAAATGACGAGGCAGGGAACGGAGCGGGCTGTGGAAATGATAGAAAACGGTCCTTATGCGGAAGATAAAGTGCTTGTTCTGTATCTGCCGGACTGCCATGAAAGCCTGGCCGGTATCATAGCCGGACGGATCAGGGAAAAATATTATAAACCGGTTTTTGTACTTACCAAAGGAGAGGAAGGCGTCAAAGGTTCGGGACGTTCCATTGAGACCTACCATATGTATGAGCAGATGAGCCTCTGCAAACATCTTTTTACAAAATACGGCGGTCATAAAATGGCGGCGGGGCTGTCCCTGCCGGAGGAAAAGATAGAAGAATTCCGGGAAAGCCTTAACAGAAACTGTCAATTGTCCGATGATGATCTTATAGAGAAAATTGTAATAGACGTACCCATGCCGTTATCCTATCTTCATATGGACTTCGTAAAGCAGCTAAGGGTGCTTGAACCATTCGGAAACGGGAATCCGAAACCTGTTTTTGCCCAGAAAAATATCCGTATTCTGCAGGGCAGGATTCTGGGGAAAAACGGCAATGTCGGAAAGTATAGAATACAGGATGGACAGGGAAATTTTTATGAGATGATCTATTTTGGCGATCTGGAGAAGTGGCATGCTTTTTTGGCGCAGTCATTTGGAGAAAGTGAGAAAGAGAGACTTTACCGGGAGGGCAGCAGGCAGATCGTTATTTCGATGATCTATTATCCGGATATTAACGTATATCAGGGGAGAGAAAGCCTGCAGATCGTGATGCAGGATTATGCGCAGAGTGAAAAATAATGTTTATTTACACAGAAGTCTGTCAAGGCGCCGCGCCCTTTACGGCAGGTCTGCAGACTGCAGAAGAACAGGGGGATTCGAATGATACTGACAGTGACATTAAATCCGGCCGTGGACAAAACATATACGGCAGGAGAACTGATTACAGGGCATGTGAACAGGATGCGCAGCGCTATGTCGCTTGCGGGAGGAAAAGGCGTCAACGTGACGAAGGTACTGCGGCAGTATGAGGTTCCGGTATGTGCGACCGGTTTTTTGGGCGGATATGCGGGGGACTTTATTGAAGATTACCTGAAAGGCAGACAGGTAGACTGTCGTTTCATCCGGGTAGATGGCGAGACAAGAAGCAATATGAACATTCTGGCCGATAACGGATATGTGACGGAAATACTGGAGCCGGGGCCGGAGATCGGAGAAGAGAAGCTGCAGCAGTTTCTTTCACAGTATGAAGCGTTATTATCCGACTGTGAGATCGTTGTGCTGTCGGGCAGCGCGGCAAGAGGACTGCCGGATGATATTTATGTGACACTGATCGAAAAAGCACGCATGAAAGGTATTAAAACGATGCTCGATACGAGCGGGGAAAGCCTTCGGAATGCGCTTTTTGCGAAACCATATCTGATTAAACCGAATCTAAAGGAATTAGAGTATATTGCCGGGCATAGACTGGTTAACAGAGAGGCTGTTGTGGAAGCGGCGCTGGAAGTTCATAAGAGCGGCATTGCGCACGTGATCGTATCAATGGGCAAAAAGGGACTGCTCTCGGTTAGCAGCGGCGGATATGTTTATTTCGCCAAAGCGGGTACGGTCCGGGCGGTCAATACGGTGGGCTGCGGGGACTGTGTGGTGGCTTCATTTGCCATGTCGGTCTTAAAAGGCGATTCCAAAGAAGAAGCGCTTCGAAGGGCAGCGGCCATTTCGGCTGCCAATGCTTCGACGCTGAAAAGCGCGGATGTGCCGCTTGATGTGGCACAGGAATTATATGAGGGCATAACCGTAGAAAAAATACGCTGAAAGACAGCAGAGGAAACAAGGGTGAAACAGGAAGAGAAACCAAGATAGAAGACACAACGAAAAAGCCTGAGAAATTCTCAGGCTTTTCGCATTTTCTTATGAGGGGGGAGATAGTGAGTTGTTCAACTATCTTGCTTATATCATAATTTGGAATTGTGTCCAAACTGTGTTTTCTTTCTAATAAAACTATAAATTTCCCTTAATAAAACGATAAAATTCTATAAAGAAAATGGGAGAAGTTGAAAAAGAGCGGGTTTCGTGCTATTTTATTTAGTAGGGTCTGCGTACCGTGACAAGTGTTAAAATAGGCAATTGCCTCAGTATTTATACTTGGAAAGGAGTTTTGTTTCGTGAAAAATTTAAGGAATTTATTGGAAAATATAGAATACCGTCTGGTAAACGGCAGCCTGGAGACGGAAGTAAAAGACGTCGTCTATGATTCCAGAAAAGTGTCTCCCGGCAGCCTTTTTGTCTGTATTCAGGGGGCCAATGTGGATGGGCATGATTTTATCCGGCAGGTTATCATGGCGGGAGCGAAAGTACTGGTGGTACAAAAGGAGACAGAACTTCCAAAAGACGCGGATGTAACATTGATACAGACGTCGGATACACGATATGCGCTGGCTTTCATTTCGGCAGCCTATTTTGATCATCCCGCGAAGCAGATGAAGATAATCGGCATTACGGGAACGAAAGGGAAGACGACGACGACCTATCTTGTAAAATCTATTTTAGAGCAGGCAGGACGTAAGGTGGGACTGATCGGCACGATCGAGGTCATTATCGGAGATACCCACATTCATGCCGACAATACGACGCCGGAATCATATCTGATACAGCAGTATTTCAGACAAATGGCGGATGCAGGATGCGATACGGTCGTAATGGAAGTTTCCTCACAGGGACTCATGCTGCACCGGACACAGGGATTTGTATTTGATTTCGGTATTTTTACCAATATTGAGCCGGACCATATCGGTCCGAATGAGCATAAGGATTTTGCTGATTATCTGCATTGTAAAGGCCTTCTTTTTCAACAGTGCAGAGTCGGGATTGTCAATAAAGACGATGTACACTGGGAAGCAGTGACCAAAGATCATACCTGTACGTTGGAGACATACGGGATCGAATCGGACGCCGATCTGCGGGCAGTGGATTATCAATTGATTTCAGGAGGCGGAAAACTCGGCGTTTCTTTTGCCGTGACCGGACTTGTGGATTTCTCCGTGGAAGTGGCGGCGCCCGGTAAATTCAGTGTTTACAATGCATTGACGGCCATTGCTATCTGCAGGCATTTCGATGTGCCCAAAGAAGCGGTCAGGCAGGCCTTTTTACAGGCAAAAGTAAAAGGGCGGATCGAGCCTGTAAACGTATCGGATGCGTTTACACTGATGATCGATTATGCGCATAATGCCATGGCGTTGGAAAGTCTGTTATCCACGTTAAAAGAGTATCGTCCGCACAGGCTTGTCTGTCTGTTTGGCTGCGGCGGCAACCGTTCCAAACTGCGGCGTTATGAGATGGGAGAAGTCAGCGGCAGACTGGCGGACTTAACGATCATTACCTCCGATAACCCGCGTTTTGAAGAACCGCAGGCGATCATAGAAGATATCAAAGCAGGCATCGGTAAGACTGACGGGAAGTATATAGAGATCTGTGACAGGAAAGAAGCAATCGCCTATGCGATCGCACATGGAGAACCCGGAGATATTATTGTACTCGCGGGCAAAGGACATGAAGATTACCAGGAGATCAAAGGAGTCAAATATCCAATGGACGAAAGAGACCTGATCCGGGATATTTTGGCAGGCAGATAAATGACGTCTGGCTGCAGAGCGAGGAACGTGAATGAAGGAACAATTTGTGCATGACGGGCAGCCGGTGCAGAAGGAACGATATGCGGATATTATCGTGGATATCTCACATGAGAAAGTCGACAGACCATTTCAATATAAGATTCCGGCCGCTCTTTCCGGGCAGATCGTACCCGGCATGCGGGTGCGCGTACCGTTTGGCAGAGGCAACCGGGATACGACCGGTTATGTAGTCGATCTATGTGAAGAGGCGGATTATCCGGCGGAGAAGATGAAAGAGATCGCCTGTATCGATGAAAAAGGCGCTACGGTAGAAAGCGATCTGATAAAGACCGCATACTGGATGAAAAGTCATTACGGTTCTACGGTCATCAATGCTCTGAAGACCGTCATTCCGGTCAAACACAAATTGAAACAGCCGGAGAAAAAAAAGATTACCAGATGTGTCGATACAAAGGAACTGCAAAGACAGATCGAAGTGTGTGAAAAGAAACACCAGAAGGCCAAAGTCAGGGTACTATACGCATTGCTTGAAGAAGAGATTCTGCCGTATGCGCTGCTTAGAGAGAAATTGAATATAGCGGCTCCGACGTTAAACAGTCTGGAGAAGCAGGGGATCATCACAATAGAAACGGAAAGCTATTACAGGAATCCGGTCAGGAGAATCTCAGGACGCGAACAGGCGAAGGCGCTCAGTGAAAGGCAGCAGTTTATCGTCGAAGATGTGATGAACGATTATCGGTTGGGAAGGCCATTCGTTTCCTTGCTGCATGGTATTACCGGAAGCGGCAAGACGGAAGTGTATCTGGGAATCATTGAACAGATGATCGCGATGGGGAAACAGGCCATTGTCCTGATTCCGGAGATCGCGCTGACATATCAGACGCTGCTTCGATTTTATAAAAGATTCGGCGACAGGGTTTCGGTGATGAACTCCACCCTGTCTATGGGGGAGAAATACGACCAAATGGAACGAGCCAGACGGGGAGAACTGGACGTGATAATCGGTCCCCGTTCCGCACTTTTTACACCGTTTCCCGCTCTTGGCATTATCGTGATAGATGAAGAACATGAAAACAGCTATAAAAGCGAATCGATGCCAAGATACCACGCAAGGGAGACTGCGATACAGATCGCTTCGTTAAAAGGCGCAGGCGTGCTTCTTGGCTCCGCTACGCCATCGCTGGAAGCATATTATCGTGCAGCCAAGGGAGAATATAAATTATACCGGCTGAACGAACGGCTGACGGGAGGATGTCTGCCCAGGGTATATACCGTTGATCTGCGGGAAGAATTAAAAAATGGCAACCGTTCCATCTTCAGCCGGAAACTGAAAGAACTTATGGAAGAAAGACTTGCGGCAGGAGAGCAGATCATGCTTTTTTTGAACCGGAGAGGATATGCGGGGTTCATTTCCTGCAGGGCATGCGGGCATGTGATGAAATGTCCCCACTGTGACGTTTCCCTTTCCGAACACCGAAACGGTATGTTAATATGTCATTACTGCGGACATGAGGAGAAAAAACCGAAACTGTGTCCTTCCTGCGGTTCTAAATATCTGCTCGGCTTTAAAGCGGGGACACAACAGATAGAAGAAGCCGTTCATAAGGAGTTCCCGGAAGCGGCTGTGCTGCGTATGGATGCCGATTCTACAAGGAAGAAAGAAAGTTATGAACAGATCTTGTCGGCATTTGCCGATGGGAAGGCGGATATTTTGGTCGGGACACAGATGATCGTCAAGGGGCATGATTTTCCGAACGTGACTTTAGTCGGGATTCTGGCTGCAGATCTGTCGTTAAATCAAAACGATTATCGTGCGGGGGAGCGGACTTTCCAGCTTCTGACACAGGCGGCCGGCAGAGCAGGCAGAGGAGAGCGGCCCGGGGAGGTCGTGATACAGACGTACCAGCCGGAACATTACAGCATCATCCATGCGGCCGGGCAGGATTATGAAAGTTTTTATGAAGAGGAGATCACGTACCGGGAATTGCTGCAGTATCCGCCGGCGGCGCATATGCTGGCAGTCATGTCAACGGCAAAGGAAGAAAAGCAGGGCGAAACCGTATTAAGCGGCATGGCCGGATGTATCAGAGACAGATTCGGTCCGGAGAAGGGATTGTATATTATCGGCCCGGCGCCTGCGGCCGTTTCAAAGATCAATGACCTGTACAGACATACGCTGTATTTCAAGCATTCCGATTACGAGAAACTGGTTCAGATAAAAGATATGCTGGAGACATACATGAAAGAACATGATCTGAAAAATCAAAACGTGCAGTTTGATTTTGATCCGATGAATACATTTTAGGATACGGATAACACAGGCGGTTGAGAAGTCCGGGGCGGGCGCGCAGAGGAAAAAGTTTCTGCTTCGAGGCGCGCTTTCGCTCCATTAAAAATGCAGCGGTACTAGGTTCGAGAACCGCAAAGCGTTCCTCTCACCAAGGACCGGCATTTTTAGAGGGCCCTTCAGCAGAAATCTTTTTCCTCTGCGCGCCCGCCCCGGACTTCTCAACCGCCTGTGCAGACAAATAAACAGAAAGGAAAAAGATATGGCAACTAGAAAGATCAGAGAGATGGGAGACCCCGTTCTCGAAAAAAAATGTAAGGAAGTAAAAGAGATAACCCCCCGGGTACAGGAATTGATCGACGATATGTTCGATACGCTTTATGAAGCGAACGGAGTCGGTCTTGCGGCGCCTCAGGTCGGTATTTTAAAACGGATTGTCGTGATTGATACGACAGGAGAAGATCCGATTTTAATGATCAATCCGAGGATCGTGGAAATGAGCGGAGAACAGACCGGATATGAAGGCTGTTTAAGCGTGCCGGGCAAGTCGGGACAGGTGACGAGGGCCAATTATGTGAAGGCAGTCGCTTATGACGGGAATATGGAACCCTTTGAAGTGGAAGGCACGGAACTGCTTGCAAGAGCGATCCAGCATGAGCTGGATCATCTGGACGGCCATCTGTATGTCGAGAAAGTAGAAGGGCCGCTGCAGGATGTGGAGGATACCGAGGAAGAAGCGTGAACGGGAATGGAGGAGCATGATGAAAGTAGTATTTATGGGAACCCCCGATTATGCGGTGGGCGCGCTTGAGGCCGTTATAGCGGCCGGGCATCAGGTCACGGCAGTCATTACACAGCCGGATAAACCGAAAGGACGCGGCAAAGAGATGCAGATGACGCCTGTAAAAAGCTGTGCCCTGCAATATGATCTTCCGGTCTTTCAGCCTGTGAAGATCAAGGCATCCGAAGCCGTATCGATTCTTCGGACATATGAGGCGGATGTGTTTGTGGTGGCGGCATTCGGGCAGATCCTTTCGGAAGAGATCCTGCAAATGCCGAGATACGGCTGTATCAATATCCATGCATCCCTCCTGCCTAAATATCGCGGTGCGGGGCCGATCCAGCAGGCGATTCTGGATGGAGAGAAAGAAACCGGTATCACGATCATGCAGATGGATAAGGGAATCGATACGGGCGATATCCTCCTGCAGAGCATCGTACCGATCGACGAAAAAGAGACCGGCGACAGCCTGCATGATAAACTGACGCAGGAGGGTGCCAAACTGATCGTGAAGGCGCTTGCCCAAATTGAGGCAGGTGAGATTACACCGTTTAAACAAGATGATACGAAATCCTGTTATGCAGGCATGCTGCACAAGTCCATGGGAGAGATCGACTGGGCAAAAGATGCCGTCTGCATTGAACGCATGGTACGCGGCCTGAATTCATGGCCGAGCGCCTATACCTTTTATCATGGGAAAACATTGAAAATATGGGAAAGCAGTCTGAGTGTGCAGACGAATGCATTTCCTGATGCTGCGCCCGGTACGATAACGGCGATGGAAAAAGAGGCATTCTGCGTGCAGACCGGAGATGGAACGCTCAAAGTGTCCGTAGTGCAGCTGGAAGGCAAAAAAAGAATGGCAGTGAAGGATTTTCTGCTGGGAAATCCGTTAAAGGCCGGAGAAACGCTCGGCGAAAAGGCAGACAAATAAGACCGGAAAAAGAAACGCAAACGGACTGACATAAAAACGAAATAAAGAACGAAGATGAACGGAAACGGAAAGGAGATGTTTGATCATGAGATATTACGGCGGTTATTACGGCATGTATTTTGATCCTACGTACCTGCTTGTTATTATCGGTGCACTGCTTTGTATTTTTGCACAGATGCGTGTCAGCATGACATTTAAGAAATATTCCAAAGTGAGAAGCAGGAGCGGACTTACCGGTGCACAGGCAGCGCAGCGGATACTGGAGCTTTCCGGTATTTATGATGTGAGAGTGGAGCATATCAGAGGGGAACTGACGGATCACTACGACCCTTCTTCTAAAGTCCTGCGGCTTTCGGACGCCACGTACGCTTCTACGTCGGTGGCAGCGATCGGCGTGGCGGCGCATGAATGCGGCCATGCACTGCAGCATAACAAAGGCTATGCACCTTTAAGCTTCAGGACCGCGCTTGTACCGGCGGCCAATATCGGTTCCAAACTGGGAATACCGATCATTTTGCTGGGTGTCTTTTTCGGGATGAATCATCTCTTCATCCAGATCGGTATCTGGGTTTTTGCCATTGCGGTATTGTTTCAGGTCGTAACACTGCCGGTAGAATTTAATGCATCTGGCAGAGCGCTCTCCATGCTCGGAAATTACGGACTTATGGAAAACGACGAGACGAGAGGCTGTCGTAAGGTATTGAGCGCAGCGGCGCTGACGTATGTTGCGGCGGCGGCTTCTTCCATTTTACAGCTTCTGCGTCTGATTCTTTTGTTCGGGAACAACAGCAGAAGGAACGATTAGGAAAACATGGAAGAAACGGGCGTTGATTGATGAATATAAGAGAAATTATTTTAGAAATGCTCCTGGAACTGGAAAAGACGGACGGATATGTGAATCTGCTTCTTTCCGATGTTTTGGAGAAATACGATTATCTTGATCCGAAAGAAAAGGCTTTTATCAAAAGGGTCACGGAAGGCACGGTTGAGAGGATGATCCAGATAGACTATGTGCTTGACAGGATATCCAAAGTACCCGTGAAAAGAATGAAACCGCTTATCAGGCAGCTTCTGCGGATGAGCGTGTATCAGATTCTGTTTATGGAAAACGTGCCGGATGCAGCAGTCTGTAACGAAGCAGTCAATCTTGCCGGGAAAAGAAAGTTTAAGCAGTTACAGGGTTATGTCAATGGCGTGCTGCGGAATGTATCAAGGCAGAAACAGCAATCGGAAGATGGGGCAGACGCAGGGTTTTGGCCGGATGCGGACAAAGACGGTACCGGTTATTTGTCTGTCATGTATTCCATGCCGCTTTGGCTGACGGAACATTTTCTGCACAGTTATCCGAAAGAACAGGCCGAGACGATATTTCATGCTTTTTTGGAAAGGCAGCCGGTAACGCTGCGCCTGGAGGAACATCTGTCTGGCCCTGAGAAAGAGGCGCTTTTAAAGAAATGGGAAGAAGGCGGATGCGTCATCAGGCAGCATCCTTATCTGCCTTATGCGCTGCAGATAGAGAAAGCGGAGGGCATCAGGCATCTGCCCGGCTATGAGGAAGGTCTTTTTACGGTGCAGGACGTCAGTTCCATGCTGGTGATAGAAGCTGCAGATCTGCAGGAAGGCCAGACCGTTATGGACATCTGCGCCGCGCCGGGCGGTAAGTCTTTGCATGCAGCATCCAAATTAAACGGTTCCGGGAAAGTGCTTTCTTTTGATGTTTCAGAGAATAAACTGGCGCGTCTGGAAGAGAACAGACAGCGGATGCGCATGGAAAATATGGAAACGGCAGTGTGCGATGCACGTAATTATCAGGAAAAATTTGCAGGTCTTGCCGATGTGGTGCTTGCGGATGTTCCTTGTTCGGGACTCGGCGTTATCGGCAAAAAGCCGGATATCAAATACCATGTAAGCAGACAGTCACTGAAAGAAATCGTTGTTTTACAAAAAGAGATCATACAAAATGCAGCCGCCTATGTAAAGCCGGGCGGAATTTTGATGTACAGCACTTGTACGATCAATCCGGACGAGAATGAGAACATGGTGGAATGGATCTGTAAGGAGTTTGATTTTACACCGGAATGTATGTGCGGAAATCTCCCGGAAGCTTTACGCAAAGAGGAAAAAGCGGGGATGCTGCAGCTCCTGCCGGGGATTCATGAAACAGACGGCTTTTTCTTTGCCAGGCTGAAAAAAGGCGGCCGCATAGATGGATCAAAGTGAGAGCGCACGAAACGGCGGATGTTAAAAGACAGAGAGGAATACGGAAACAGACATGGAAATGGACAGGGAAGACACCGACAGCACAAAGAGGGATATCAAATCGCTTACACTCGCACAACTGCAGGGGGTCATGACAGAGGCGTCACAGAAATCCTACCGGGCGAAACAGCTTTATGAGTGGATGCATGTGAAGCTTGCCAGAGACTATGAAGAGATGACCAATCTGCCCGGGACACTTAAGACGTTTTGCCGGGAACATTTTGACTACGCGGCATTGCAGCTGATAAAAGTGCAGGAATCAAGAGTTGATGGAACGAAGAAATTTCTCTTTGCCCTTTCCGATGGCAATCTTATAGAAAGCGTGTGGATGCGGTATAAACATGGCAACTCCGTCTGTATTTCCTCGCAGGCCGGCTGCAGGATGGGATGCAGATTCTGCGCCTCCACGATAGACGGCCTGGAAAGAAATCTGCTTCCCTCCGAGATGTTGGATCAAATCTATGCCATCACACGTTACACAGGAGAGAGAGTTTCCAACGTGGTTGTGATGGGGAGCGGGGAACCGCTTGATAACTATGAGAATCTGCTGTGTTTTATCAGGCTGCTCACGGATGAGAACGGCTTGCATATCAGCCAGCGCAGCGTGACGGTATCGACATGCGGTATCGTGCCGATGATGTACCGTCTGGCGGATGAAAAGCTGCAGATCACACTTGCACTGTCCCTTCATGCGGCGACAGATGAGAAGAGACGTAAACTGATGCCGATTGCCAATCAGTATTCTCTGGATGAATTGATGAGGGCATGTACATACTATTTTCAACAGACAGGGCGGAGAATAACATTTGAATACAGTCTGGCAGGCGGCGTTAATGATACGAAAGAGGACGTAGAAAAGCTGGTATCCCTGATAAAGCCGCTTCATGCGCATATCAACCTGATCCCGATAAACCCTGTAAAAGAGCGGGATTTTATCAGATCCGGCAAAGAAGCGGTAACGGTATTTAAAAATAAACTTGAAAAAAATGGAATAAATGTTACTATAAGAAGGGAAATGGGCCAAGATATAGATGGTGCCTGCGGACAGCTTAGACGAAGTCATTTACTTAAGCGGTCATAGGGAGGAAGTACAGTGTTAAGATCCTATGCGATTACAGATATCGGACGAAGAAGAAAACTGAATCAGGATTTTATATACCTTTCGGAGACGCCTGTCGGCAATCTGCCGAATATATTTATTGTGGCTGATGGTATGGGCGGACATAATGCAGGGGAGCTTGCTTCCCGCTATACAGTCGAGACGATCGTGGAGGAGATCACTTCTTCGTTTGAAAAAAACCCGGTCATCATTTTGGGGAAAGCGATCGAAAAGGCCAATGCCAACACCAGACGGAAGGCCAGTGAAGACCGGGCGCTCATGGGCATGGGCACGACGCTCGTCATGGCGACCTGCCTGGGAAAATATCTGGAAGTTGCCAATGTGGGAGACAGCAGGCTGTATCTTGTAAATGAAGACATTGAGCAGATTACGGTGGACCATTCCCTTGTGGAAGAAATGATCCGTATGGGAGGCATCGACAGAGAATCCGCCAGAAATCACCCGGATAAAAATATTATTACCAGAGCGATCGGCGCAAGAGATACGGTAGAGGCGGATTTTTTCAATCTGGAATTACGGGACGGAGATATCATACTGCTCTGTTCGGATGGACTGACAAACATGGTAAAGGATGATGAGATACAACGGATTTTAAAAAGCGGAGAAGGCCTGAAAGAAAGAGCAGAGGCATTGGTTCGGGCAGCCAATAATAACGGCGGCAAAGATAACATTTCGGTCATTATTATAGAGCCGTCAGCAGATGAGGTGAAACATGATTAAAATTGGAATGATAATCGGCGAACGGTACGAGATCTTGGAAAAGATCGGTACAGGCGGTATGTCGGATGTATATAAAGCAAAAGATCATAAACTGAACCGTTTCGTAGCGGTCAAGGTGTTGAAGCAGGAATTCAGCGAAAACGCGAATTTTGTTTCCAAGTTCAGAATAGAAGCGCAGGCCGCAGCAGGTCTGATGCATCCGAATATCGTCAATGTTTATGATGTCGGGGAAGAGGGCGGCATCTACTATATCGTCATGGAACTGGTGGAAGGGATCACCCTGAAAAAATATATTGAGAAAAAGGCGAGACTGTCCGTCAAGGAAGCGATCAGTATTGCCATTCAGGTTTCCATGGGAATCGAAGCGGCACATAATAACCATATCATTCACCGCGACATAAAGCCGCAGAATATTATCATTTCCAAAGAAGGTAAAGTCAAAGTAACGGATTTCGGTATTGCCAAAGCGGCAACGAGCAATACCATTACGTCTAACGTCATGGGTTCCGTTCATTATACATCGCCGGAGCAGGCCAGAGGCGGCTACAGTGATGAAAAGAGCGATATCTATTCGCTTGGCGTTACAATGTTTGAAATGCTGACGGGGCGCGTTCCTTTTAACGGAGAGACGACGGTGGCTATTGCCATCAAGCATATTCAGGAAGAAATGCCATCGCCGAGGGAATATATATCGGAAATCCCCATAAGCGTGGAACAGATCGTGTATAAATGCTGTCAGAAGAGTCCGGACAGAAGATATCAGTCTATGGGCGAACTGATCGTCGATCTGAAACAGTCGTTGATGAACCCGGACGAGGATTTTGTAAAAGTGGTTGATCCGGATGAAGAAGCGTCCACGAGAATGATCACCGATAAAGATATGGCGCAGATCAAAAGACAGTCTGACAGGAGAGATTCCATGGACGAAGCGATGCGCCTTAAAAAGAATGCCTATCGTTCTTATGACAGATACGAGGACGAAGACGACGAAGAAGATGAGGACGACGAATATTACGAGGACGAAGACGACGACGATGATTACGATCCGAAGATGGAGAAGATTACGACCGTACTTGCTGTTGTAGCGGCGCTTTTAGTCGGCGGGATCATTATCTTTTTGGTCGGCAGGACATTCGGCGTGTTCACATTCGGCACTGACGAAAACGGAGAGCAGACAGAGCAGGAAGCGGAGACCGAACAGGTGCAGATGATCGAGGTGGCCGGGAAAACGTTAGATGAAGTCAAGCGCGCCCTGATCGATCTTGGTCTGACGCCGGAGATCGAATATGAAGAGTCCGACACGTATGAAGAAGGCATTGTCATCCGTGCAAGCGTCAAAGCAGGAGACATGGTAGATAAAAATAAAAATGTTATTCTGACGGTGGCACAGGGAAGTGAAGCAGTCGCCGTACCGAGCGTAACCGGGAAATCACAGGCGGAAGCAACTTCTATCCTGGAGAAACAGGGATTTGTCGTTACGGCAACGCAGAGCCACGATTCCGTCGTACAAAGCGGCTATGTTATTTCGCAGTCGCCCGAAGCGGAAAAAATGGCGCCGAAAGGTTCTGCGATTACGATCCGTGTAAGCCAGGGAGCGGAAAATACGAAAGTAAGAGTGCCCAGCGTGCTTGGTCAGACGGAAATGGATGCCGTAGCGATCTTAACCGAGAATGAGCTGGCAGTCGGCACCATATCACAGGTCAATGATTCGGATGCCAATTTACTGGACAAAGTATGTTATCAGAGCTACTCCGAAGGTTCCTATGTGGATAAGGGAACCGTGATCGATCTGAAAGTCAGCATAGGGCCTCCGACGGCGACTTATAAATATACGGATAATATTGCGGCGCCCACGGAAGACCCGGAATATCAAAACGGCATGAACGTGACTGTGATCGTTACCACGGCGGATGGGAGACAGCTTTTGAATACACAGACAGCCTCTTTTCCGGTTGCGGTAAACTATACGGGGATTCAGTCGGCTACAGGGACCATACAGTTTAAATTCGTCGTAACATCGCCGCCAACGACCGTGACGGACCCGAATACCGGAGAAACGTCGATCGTAGACGGTACGTCTACAGAGAAGGAAGTGACAAGAGAGGTTGCGTTTACGGCAGAGTGAGGATAGATGACAGGAAAGATCATTAAGGGAATTGCCGGTTTCTATTATGTGCATGTGGAGGGACATGGCGTATATGAATGCCGGGCAAAAGGGATATTCAGAAATGTTCATATGAAACCGCTTGTAGGGGACAATGTCTGCATCGATATTCTGGATGAGCGGGACAAAGAAGGAAACGTAACGAAGATCCTGCCGCGGAAAAACGAACTGATGCGCCCGGCAGTAGCCAATATCGATCAGGCGCTCATCATTTTTGCCATTGTGAAGCCTGATCCGAATTTTAATCTGTTGGACCGTTTTCTGATCCGTATGGAGCGGCAGAAACTGCCTTGTATAATCTGCTTTAACAAGCAGGATATTGCTTCGGAAAAAGAGCGGGAGGCGCTTAAACGGGCATATGAGACATGTGGTTATACCGTGTTGTTTATCAGCGCGTTAAAGCAGGATGGCATGGAACGGCTAAAGAGTCTGCTTGCGGGTAAAACAACGACCGTGGCCGGACCGAGCGGCGTCGGGAAATCTACGATTATCAACGCATTGCAGCCGGAGGCGAACATGGAGACCGGCAGCATCAGCCGCAAGATCGAAAGAGGGCGGCATACCACCAGGCATTCTGAGATCATAGCCCTTGGAGATGAGACATACATCATGGATACGCCGGGGTTTACTTCTTTAAATATTTCCGAAATTCAAAAAGAAGAACTCGGGATTTATTATCCGGAGTTTGCACAGTATGAGCCTTCCTGCCGTTTCCGCGGATGCGCTCATATCAACGAACCGGACTGCGGTGTCAAAGAGGCGGCGGCCCGCGGACAGATCAGCGCGGTGCGTTATGAGAACTATAAAATATTGTATCAGGAACTGAAAGATATTAAGCGGTATTAAATAATGATAACAATGCGGCAGCATTGGCGATGGGAAAATACCTGTTGCAAATTGGGAATATTTATGGCACAATTAACAGGTAATCAAGGAATAGATTTGCGAAAGGAGGTCATGCCATGCAGAAAAATATAACGATCCGCAACAGAATAATGCAACTGACAATCAAAGGTATGTCACTCCTTGTATTTTACGGATAGTTTTATTTATTATGCTGGTAGAAAGTTTCGATATGGATTTTAGAAATTTCTATTGCCTGCAGACCGTATATAGAAAGAGGAATTGTGACCGGCACCTTTGGGGTGCTTTTTTTGCGCCCATTTTTACAGGAAAAGGAAAAGATAAGAATTATGAAAACAGTAAAAGGCATCTATGCAAAGGCAAAGATCTTCACAGACGATGTGGACGATTATGCGCAGGCACAGGTAAAAATGATATGTGATAACGAAATCGCAGACGGCAGTACAATCTGCATGATGCCGGACATCCATCCCGGCAAGGCTGCGCCGATTGGTCTTTCCATGACAGTCACGGATAAAGTGATCCCACAGCTTTTGGGCGTTGATATCGGATGCGGCATGACCTGCGTAAAACTGAATAAAAATAATGTGGAATTCCAGAAATTAGACAGAGTCATCCGGGAAAATGTACCATCCGGATTCAACATTCGTAAAGTGCCCCATTATATGGCGGAGGAATTTTCCTACGAAGGACTTCACTGTCTTCGACATATGAACAGGCAAAAGGCAGACAGGAGCCTCGGCACGCTTGGCGGCGGTAACCATTTCATAGAACTGGACCGTGGCAGCGATAGCAGTCTGTATCTTGTAGTGCATACTGGAAGCAGACATTTAGGGGAGGAAGCAGCGGAGTATTATACGAAGCTTGCCGCGGCCTGTCTGAAAGAACAGGGGATAGAAGTTCCCTACTATATGAGTTATCTGGAAGGTGAGAACAAGGCAGCTTATCTGGAAGATGTGCAGATCATTCAACGATATGCCGCGTGGAACAGGCAGATTATCGTCAGAGAAATCCTAAAAGGGATGAAATGGAAAGCAGTAGAGCAGATTGTTGTGCCGCATAATTATCTGGATGACTCCGGGATACTCCGCAAAGGCTCTATTTCTGCAAGAAAGGGAGAGCGGGTGGTCATTCCGGCCAATATGAGAGATGGAGTCATCTTAGGCGTCGGAAAGGGCAATGCACAGTGGAACTGCTCTGCACCGCATGGTTCCGGCAGGAAATTAAAGCGTGAAGATGTAAAGAAACAGTATACAGTATCGGAGTTTAAAAAGGAAATGAAAGGTATCTACAGCAGCTGTGTCAGTGCGGACACTTTGGATGAAGCGCCTTTTGCCTATCGGCCCGTAACGGAGATCGCAGAACAGATCAAAGATACTGTAGAGATAACAGAGGTATTGAAGCCTGTTTATAATTATAAGGCAGGGAGTAAAAGGTAGAGGAGACGGAAAATATATGATAGTACAGATCAGCGCAGGGCAGGGGCCATCCGAGTGTCAGCTGGCGGTGGCGAAACTGTTTGAAGCATTACGAAAAGAATATAAAGACCTGGAAATGATATCAAATACTGCGGGTTATGAAAAAGGCTGTTATGATTCCATACGGATCCGGACAGGGCATGATCTGAGCAGCCTTGAAGGAACGGTATTGTGGATATGCAAAAGTCCGTTCCGCAAGAACCATAAGAGGAAGAACTGGTATGTGGATGTGAGCATTGTCCCGGAACAGGAGGAGATAGCGTCAGAAAAAGAATATCGTATTGAAAAGTTCCACAGCGGAGGAAAGGGCGGTCAAAACGTCAATAAGGTGGAGACGGGCGTTCGGATCATCCATTTACCGACAGGACTCGTGTCACAGTCCACTGAGGAGCGGAGCCAGTTTCAGAATAAGCAGAGGGCGCTGGAAAAGCTGCAGAAGAAACTTGCAGATTTACAAAAAGAACAGGAGGAAATAGTAAAAAGCGCCGCATGGCGGGAACATACCCGTATCGTCAGAGGAAATCCGGTGCGGATTTATGAGGGAGAAAAGTTTATCTTAAGAAAATAGATTCGATCTATAATAATGGCATCGATGTAAGTGAAACAGAAATGATCCTGTTATTAGGAATCTATCGAAGAAATGGAGTAAGTTGGTAAATGTCAGATAAGATAGCGTATAGAAGAATATCCACTGATCCATTATACTAAAAGGAGAGTTGTTATCGGCACCGTTTCTGTATTATGGAACCCGGGATTTTTGGATTGCATTAGTTGTTGCTGGCGGGGAGCTGCCTCTCTTTTTTGTGCAAGGATAGCGAGGAAAAATTTAAGGATAAGCCTTATAATAATAAAGACATATTTATGTCCGCGACAAATTTATGTTCACAAAGCACAATATGTGGAGATAAGGGGGTATCTCATGGAATGGGTTGAAAGATTAAACCAAAGCATGAATTATATCGAGGAACACTTGACAGACGAAATTGACTATGAACAGCTTGGACGGATTGCCTGCTGCTCCGCCTATCACTATCAGAGGATGTTTACTTATATGGCGGGAATCACTCTGGCAGAGTATATCCGAAGAAGAAAAATGTCTTTAGCGGCGGTAGACTTGCGGGGCGGAGATGAACGGATTATTGATATTGCAGAGAAGTACGGCTACCGTTCTCCGACTGCATTTAACAGAGCGTTTCAGTCTTTTCATGGGATAGCCCCCTCGTCTGTGAAGGACGAGGGCGTATCTGTGAAATCTTTTTCTCCCATTGTGTTTAAAATTGCTGTGAAAGGAGCGACAGAAATGAATTATAGAATTGAAACAAAAGAAGC
>CAJTUZ010000030.1 GCA_910579735.1 uncultured Lachnospiraceae bacterium | reverse complement strand
CTTAGACATTGATATCCTTGTAAAAAAAGTGTCAACCGATATTGACAATATCATGGCTGTTAAATTTGACATCCACCTTGCAGCCGATATATCTGTATGGAACAGAATACTGGCCTTTGTTCCACCATATATGGGAGTTGCTGCCAACTTTATGCCCATAAGACCATTCACAGACTTCATAGGGGATAAGCGGCAGGGTTCTCAGATATGGCTTTTCTTCCATTTCAAAGATGCTCCGGCGGCTGCCGGGGCGTTTTTGGAACGGCTTGTCATTGAATTCTTTTACTGCTTTCCGGATACCGGCATTTAATGCGGCTAATGATGTGAATACATCGTTCCTGAGTTTTGCGATGACAGCCGTGGCGATCTTACCCACAGAACCTTCAACGCTTGCTTTCTGCTTCGGCTTTTTGACACCTGTAGGCATGATGGCAACGGAATAATACTCGCCAAGGGAAAGATAGGCCTCATTTAGTATGATCTCGCCTCTTTTAGGATGCAGGGTCACTCCGGTTTTCAGGTTATCACAGACAATCTTTACTGGTGTGCCGCCAAAGAACTGGAACATGTTCACATGACAGGAAAGCCATGCTTTTTCATTCATGCTTGTTGCGGCTTCCACGTAGATCATCTGACTGTATGGCATTGTTGCAACAAACAGGTATGCCGTTACACGCTCACCGGTATCAGGGTCCATATAGTTCATTGACGGACCTGACCAGTCGACTTCAACCTCTAATCCGGGTTTATGCTCTATGTGGCTCGTATAGTTTTTATCTGCCGTAAATTTCTTGTAATTTTTGGCAAATGTTATATAAGAACATGCATTCACCCCGTCTTTCTCACATCTGGCACAGTATTCTTCCCAAAGGAGCTTTTCTGTGACGCCTGTCTTCTTTAACTCTCTATGGACGTAAGAATAATCAACCGGAGCATATCTGGGTTTATATTTAAACTTATCCGGATAGAACAGTTCATAAAGCCTGTCGTCATCCCATTCAGAAATATCATCCCATGATTTGTCCGATTGTAAGAATAACGCCTGTACTTCAGCGACGGTATTTCTTGATACACCTAAAACTTTTGATACCTCCCTTGCGCTTAGATTTTTTCCCAGAAGTTCCAGAATACTTCTGACTTTTGTCTTCTTAAACATAAAAAGACCTCCCTATAGATTATTTGGTGATACTGCATCTGCAGTTCTCCAAGAATAACTATAAGGAGATTTATAGTGAAATCAAATATGTGTGCTGCCACAATATGTTGTGGTGGCTCTGAAGGTGGAAAATACCATTTCCGGATGGCTCTGAAGCGGGAAACTGGTGGCTCCCAAAGGGGATAATATTCATTTACGCCAGTGCCGGAGCAGATGGAGCTTCCATTCTGAAAAAATCCGGGCAAGGACAGCCGTTGCACACTCCGTTGCTGTCCCGTTGCCGAGCCGGTTGCCGAGCAAAATCCCGTAACTGCGGGCTTTTCTTCCCTTTAACAACCAAAGCAACAGAAAAATAAAAGAAAAAGTATAAAATAATCCAGCCGCCAGACAAGGATTAGTTTCAAGGTTTTCCCGCGCCCGTTGCCGGACTTCGTTGCCTACCTTCCCTGTCTGGCTGTTTTCATGTATGGAGGACAACTGCCTATGGCGAATAAAAAAATGATTGTAGATGAAAAAAGATATTCAGATATTCCGGTCTGGCGCAGGTATACGCTGACCATTGAAGAAGCCGCCGGATATTATCATATCGGCGAGGGAAAGCTGCGGATGCTCATTGACACACATCCCAATGAAGATTTCTATATGATGAATGGAAACAGGGTCTTGATTAAGCGTGAGAAATTTGAACGGTATCTTGACCGCGCAACTGCTGTATAAAAATATCTGAAAAAGGAAACGGCAAATTACCTGTATCCTATGATAAAGCTGTACGGAGAGTCAGATTTGTGGTATGATAACTTTGCAAGTCTGACTCTCCTTTTTTGAAAGGAGAGATTCGATGAGTGAGAAAAGAAGAGATAACCGTAATCGTATTTTGCGTGAGGGCGAGTATCAGCGCTCAGATGGGAGGTATCGGTTCCGTTATATTGACGAGGACGGAAAAGAGAAAAATGTTTACAGCTGGCGTTTGGATAAGAATGACACAAGGCCGAAAGGCAAGAAACGGGAGCCTTCATTGAGAGAGAAAGAAAAGCAGATTGAAGCGGATTTGTTTGACCACATCGTAACCAATGGCGGCAATTACACGGTGCTTGAGTTGGTGGAGAAATATGTGTCCCTGAAAACAGGAGTCCGGCACAACACGGTTGCCGGATATAAGACAGTCATTAACGTCTTGAAAAAGGAAGCATTTGGCAGACAGCGTATTGACAAGGTACGTTTGTCAGATGCAAAAGCGTGGCTCATTAAGCTTCAGCAGGTGGACGGCAGAGGATATAGTTCCATTCACTCTATCCGTGGCGTTCTCAGACCGGCATTTCAGATGGCTGTAGATGATGACCTGATCCGCAAGAATCCGTTTGGATTTGAGCTGGCATCGGTTATTGTCAATGATTCGGTTACCAGAGAAGCGATTACCCGGAAACAGGAAAGGGATTTGCTCAAGTTTATCAGGGAAGACAATCATTTTAGCAGATATTATGACGCAATCTATATCCTTTTTCATACGGGACTTCGTATTTCGGAGTTTTGCGGACTGACAATACCTGATATTGAGTTTGGAGAAATGCGTATTAAAGTAGACCATCAGTTACAGCGCACATCCCGGATGGAATATGTGATCCAGGAGCCGAAAACGGAAAGCGGTGTCCGCTATGTTCCTATGACAGAAGAAGTGGCAGCGTGTTTTCGGAGAATCATTGCGAATCGCGAAGCACCGAAAGTTGAGCCTATGGTAGATGGTTATATCCGTTTTTTATGTTTGGACAAGAATGATATGCCTATGGTTGCGCTTCACTGGGAGAAGTATTTGGAGCATATCATTGAAAAGTACAACAAGATTTACCGCATTCAGATGCCAAAAGTAACCCCTCATGTATGCAGACACACTTTTTGCTCTAATATGGCGAAGTCAGGGATGAATCCGAAGACCTTACAGTATATCATGGGGCATTCGGATATCAGCGTAACCCTGAATACCTACACCCATGTGAATTTTGATGATGCGAAGGAGGAACTGCAGCGAGTGGCGACCTCTTAAAAAAGCCCGTTGGTAAAGCCGCTTAGTTTACCAACGTATTTACCAATTTTGCAGGGACAAATATGAGAAAGTATGAAACGATTTGAGAAAATACTCTGGAAACATATAGCTTTGGAATCGTTCGAAAATCCTGTAAAATCAAGCATTTGAGAAGAAATACAGAACATTTAAGGAGTTATGGAAAAATGATAAAAATCCTATTTGTCTGCCACGGCAACATCTGCCGCAGTACCATGGCCGAGAGCGTCATGACCCACATCGTAAAGCAGCGGGCCTTGGATTCCTGCTTCCGAATTGCCTCCGCGGCCACAAGCCGCGAAGAGATCGGTAATTCTCCGCATTATGGAACCGTCAGTAAACTGCGTTCCGTAGGCATTCCGGTCGTTCCGCACCGGGCAGTTCAGATGACAAAAGAAGATTATGATAAATATGATTTTCTGATCGGCATGGACCAGATGAATATCCGTAATATGATGCGGATCTTGGGAAGCGATCCGGAACAGAAGGTGTATAAACTGCTTGCATTTGGCAGCCGTCCGCGGGATATCGCTGATCCCTGGTATACGGATAATTTTGACGTTACCTATGACGATATCGTGGAGGGATGCGAGGCTCTTTTGACCTATCTGCAAAAAGAGCACAGGCTTTAGGCGATTGTTTTTTTCCCGTTATTTCTTTACCATCGTGCGGCAGATCATAAAATAGGTGCTTGTTTGCCGCTTTTCAACAAAAGAAGTTTTCTCTGTCATGACGTGAAGATTGAAAGCAAATAGACATACACACTGTTTGTATGCTATATGATCTGTACTATTTTATAAGGAGCGAACAAGCATGAAACATAAGGACCATTATGATGATGACTATATTTTTCGGTTTTCTCAAAAGATACTTTCCGTGATGCCGGACTTTGATCGGGATCACTTTTGTCATGCCCTCATCGGCAGATTGGATGATAAGGAATTATTTGCAAGGTTTGACTGTATTGTGGATGCCATGCAGGAAAGCATGACCGGTGATTACTCAAGGAATATCCGGGCATTTTTCCATATGCTTGGGCCGGAATTGGCGCGGCCCGAAGGCATGTTCCAGTTTGGATGGTGGTTATGGCCTGTTGGCAGATATGTAGAACGGTATGGAAATGAGGACTGGAGTTTATCCCTTTCTTTTTTGAAGGAATTGACGAAAAGGTTTACCGGTGAGTTTGCGGTTCGTCCTTTACTGCAGGAACATCCTAAAGAAGTAATGGATGAGTTAATTGAGTGGACATTTGATGAAAATGTTCATGTTAGGCGGCTTGCAAGTGAGGGGGTTAGAATACGGCTGCCCTGGTCGCCGAAATTATTTGCTGCATTAAATGAATTTGAACGTTATATGAATATTCTTACAAATTTAAAAGATGATCCGGAGAAATTTGTTCAAAAAAGTGTGGGAAATAACCTCAACGATTTGTATAAAGAGGCCCCGGAGAAAGCAGATTTTATTATTGCACAGTGGGAAAAGACAGGGCAGAGCAAAGCGCAGGATTGGATAATAAAACACGGAAGAAGAAATCAAAAATAAGGAGGGAGGTTTCTGCTTAGAGTATGGTAAATCTTCCGTATTTGAACGAAGCAGAATGCAGACGACAAATAAAGCAGCTGCCCGGCAAAATACCGGGCAGAATTTTTTTATACATCTTAAACGGCGCCTTATTCTAATGTAAAGCTTTCTACGATCTCCATTAACGTATTGGTATAGGAGAGGGTTTTTTCCACCATATTGTAAGTGTCCGTAGTCAGGGAAACAATATTAATATTGTTGTCTACAACGTTATTGACGCCGGATGATGTTTCATAAATGGAGCCGTTGATCAGGTTGATCGCATCCGATATTTTGAGCATGGTCTGATTCAGCGCATCAATGGAACCGTTAATGTCGGCCATGGTACGATTGACGAACTGTGCGTCGTTAGAGTACTGTTCACTGATCTGCATGAAGTTGTTGTAATCGGCAAGAACGGTCGTATCTAAGAAATCCAATGTGGAAGTCAGGCTGGCTTCCATTTTTTCTACGGCATTTATGACTTCTGCAACGATCTGTGTAATGCCGCTTACCGTCTGGGAAGACTGATCTGCGAGTTTGCCGATCTCGTCTGCAACGACTGCGAATCCGCGGCCCTGCTCACCTGCTCTGGCCGCTTCAATAGAGGCATTGAGGGACAGGAGAGAAGTCTGGCTGGCAATATCCATAATATTTTTGGCAAGTTCATTGATTCTGGACACGGAGCGGGAGTGCTCAATAGCATTTTCGGAGTCATTTTTTACGGTTTCATACATCTGTTTTGTTCTGGCGCTGGCATGCAGCGTATCGGTTTTCAATTGCCGTGCACGGTTTAGGATCTCCACGGATAAGGAGACGCCTTCTGCGGCTTTGTCATTGATCGTAGAGGTATTTTGTTCGATCTGTGCTATTTCATTGCTGATAGCCTCTGTATTAGCGGCGGTATTTTCCATACTGGCGGAGAGTTCTTCTGCCGTAGCGGAATTGCTGTTTGCATTGTCATTTACGGTCGTTGCGATTTCATGCAGGCGGCCCGCACTTTCGTTGATAGATTCGGAAGTTGAAGCGATGTCGCGCATCATGGAGCTGAAGGATTGTCTCATTTTCTGAACGGCACGGCTCATTTCACCGGTTTCGTCTTTTTGCTTTAACAGCGGATGATAGGAGTCATCCCGTGAGATATCCAGATCTGCAGTTTTGCGGATAACTTTGGTAACGATCTTGATCGGAGTCGTAATGGAGCTTGCCAGAACGAAGCCGAGGATCATAAAGACCGCAATGATGATCAGACAGGTGACCAGGCTGATGGAAACAGCATTTCGCCGCATATCGTCGATCGGACTAAGAACCGTGGCGCTGTCTGCTACGAGGCAGAGGATCCAGTTGTTTAACGGTGATATGTGATAAGCAAGATATTGGTTTTGGTCTGCATCATGGATGACGGATGTATTTTCATAGTTTCCTGAACGGACTGCCGCTAACAGATCCTGTATGATCTTTGTGTCGGCAGTCGTTCCTACGAGGTTTTCCTCCGGAGAATAAATATAGGTGCCGTTGCTGTCTAACAGGTAGGCATAGCTGGACTCTTCGTCGCCGAATACGCGGATATCGGAAAGCGTATCGGCAAAGAGCGAAACTTTGATATTGGTAAAGAGAACGCCGGACAAGGTGTTTTCATCAAAGTGGCTGCTTTCCGGCACTCCGATGGAGATCATGGGTTCGCCGCTTTCGGGATCAAAGAAAACGTCGCTTTGTGCCGGCGTATTATTTTCCATAATATACTGATAAAAAGGTTCAGCTTCATAAGAAGCGCCTTCCAGGGAGGTATCCGTGCTGGCGTGCAGAATGTTATCTTCGGCACAGACGAAGTTTATGCTTTCATGGGTAGGGTTGGCAGCCAGGTATTTTTTTAACGTGGCATGGATTTCGTTGGAATATTTATTGCCTTTGTTTGTGTTGAAGGCAAAGAAGTTTTCGGAACCGTTTAAATAGGTCATAGTGGCATTATATTTTTGAATGGATTCATCGATATAACTGCCTTCGGCCTGTACGATCTCTCTTAAGGAATCTTCCGTGTAAGAGACAAGCGTATTTTTGGAAATCGTAGTCAGATATTTGTAGTTTACCGTGACTGCGACGATAACGGCGATCGTGCTGAATAAAATTAGAATTACTGCGATTTTCGTCTGAATGGAAGACAGTTTTGTACCGGTTGGTGCATTTTTTTTCGTTGCCATGTGGAAACCCCCGTTCGTAAGTATTTCATTGATCTTGTGTTCATAAATAGAGTTACTTAATCGTTTTAGTAATCATATCACAAACAAGAAAAAATTCCTAGTAAAACTTTGAAAAAAATGTAAATTTTATATAATTCTACTATTATTATGAAAGCATTTAAGAAATCAGTAAACGTATACTTAAACGTTTAATTTAATAACGCCGCATCCGATCTTGGCGCCGCTGTTCCCGGAGGGTTGTGTTTTGAAATCGTCGGAAGAGGCATGGACAACGACGCTTTTCCCGATGATCTCCGTTACGGAAAACGTATCGATCAAGAATGCCTGCCATGCGTAGCCGTTACAGCTTACAATCGACGGCAGATCGCCGCGGTGATTGGGGTGTGGGGAGTTGTCGGGATTATAATGGCTTCCTGTCTGATAAAAATCGGCTTCTGCATTTTGAGAACAATCTCCGTTTTCGTGTATATGGAATCCGAGAAAATGACTGCAGTTGTTTCCGCGGACCACGGGAAGTCCGTGAAACTGTGCATTGACAAAAACACCGCAGGGCATCTGGCAGAAGAAGACACTGCCGCACAGATCGGGATACAGACTGCTTCCGTGAATGGAGGCGATGGCATCGGGAACGACGGGATATGACAGATTATTCATAGCTATCTTTTCTCCTGGGAATTTTCTATCTGTTAATATATTATGTTGGAGATGGATTTTTGCGTTTCGGTATATGACGGTTTCGTAAAAAAGAAATGGATTTCTAGTCGGACATGTGTTAGAATATAGTGCAGTTTGTATAGCGGAGGACTTTAACAGCGGTCATATTCGGCCGGTTATTAATGTGTATGTATTTAGAGGGACTAGTATGGAAAAAGAAATTATGAACATGGACCGGCAGGAGAAAGGTCTGAAAGGGACTCCGGTCATCCTTATCGTAGCAGCAGCCGTTGGGGTCCTGGCAGCGGTTTCAGTCAATTTTTTCTCATTTCTGGAGAGGCAGCTTTTTGAAGAACGCAGCAGCAATATCGTGGAATTTACGGATAAAGCCTCAGAGATCGTCGATGGTGTGATCGAACATTCCTGGCAGCAGGTTTTATCGTGTGAATATGTTCTTAAATCTGACGACATCATATCTGAAGAACAGTTAGTCGATGTTCTTGTATCTACGTCTGATTTTATTGATGCAGACAATACCCTTGTAATTGCAATTGATAAAAATGCCGGTTATTATTCTTCGGACCGGGATACCGGAAGTTTTCCGTGGACAGCATTATTGGCGGCTCAAACGGAGGATATGCAGCTGGTTGTGTCCGAAGTGCCTCATGAAAATTCGGCATTATATTTTATGTTTATGAAGCGGTTGAAAGAACCTATTGTGTTCGCTGACGGAAGCAGGGAGATCACGCATTTGGCCGTAGCGGTAGAAACGGAAGCTGTGCGGGACAAAATTTCGATATTTGCGTTTCAGGATAAATGCTATACGTATCTGATCAACGAAGAAGGGGAAAACCTTTATCAATATACATACGAAAATGATTTTATCGAAGGAAACGATATACTGGATGCCTTTCGAGATTATACGATCGTAAGCGGCGGAAGTTATGAAGAATTTGTGAGAAAACTGGAACAGGGACAGAATTCCGCCGTGGAGTTTGAATATATCGATGGAGAGCGTAAGAAGCAGAGATGGTTTGCCGCCAATGCGCCGGTTGCCTTTCAGAATTGGCAGCTTCTTCTGTTTGTTCCTACGGAAGTGTTAGGAGCGAATACAATGCTGTTATTGGACCGGACGGTATCGTTTTTTGTCGTGGTCTCTATCGTATTTCTTCTGTTGGCAGTAGTTATTGCCGTGGTAATGCTGATGGCCAGATCCAATAAACGTCTGATACAGCAGAAGGATGAAGCCAATCTGTTGTTAAGGGAGGCGGCGGAGAAAGCGAACAGCGCCAGTCAGGCCAAAAGTGATTTCCTTTCCAATATGAGTCATGACATAAGAACGCCGATCAACGGTATCATGGGCATGACGGATATCGCGCTGAAGAATATCGGAAATCAGGATAAGGTTCTGGACTGTCTGAAAAAGATCAGCAGTTCTTCCCAGCATCTGCTCGGTCTGATCAATGATGTGCTTGATATGAGCCGTATTGAATCCGGGAAAACCAAGGTGAATCATGAGAGCTTTGATATCAGGACCTGTATCGATAACTGTGCTTCTATTATCGGCGGACAGCTTGCAACAAGGGATATCGAACTGGTACGGGAGTTTTCGGCATTTACCCATCCGCTTGTAGTAGGGGATGAACTGCATCTGCGCCAGGTATTTATCAATATTCTCGGGAATTCCGTGAAATTTACCCCGGATGGCGGTAAAATATTCTTCCGTGTGCAGGAAAAGGAAAGTACGGACGAGAAAGTACTGTATCATTTTGAACTGGCGGATACGGGGATCGGCATGAAAGCAGAATTTCTGCCGCATATATTCGAAGCCTTTGCACAGGAAGACGATGGGACGAGAACCACCTATAAAGGAACGGGACTCGGTATGGCGATCACCAAGCAGTTCATTGATCTTATGGGCGGCACGATCACGGTGGAAAGCACTTTGAATGTCGGAACGAAGTTTGTCATAGAGATTTGGATTGACATTGATAAAAATATCGGGGAAGATGAAGTAAAACCAGAGAGCCGCAGCAACATCAAAGGGATGAAGATACTGCTTGTGGAAGATATCGAACTGAATCTGGAGATCGCTCAGAGTATTCTGGAAGAAGAAGGGGCGGTTATCACGCCGGCGATGAACGGGCAGGAAGCAGTCAATACCTTTATGAACAATCCGCCCGGAACGTTTGATGCTGTGCTCATGGACATAATGATGCCTGTTATGGATGGCATAACGGCTACGAAAACGATCCGTGCAATGGCAAGAGCGGATGCGAAGACGATACCGATTCTTGCGATGACTGCCAATGCCTATGAAGAAGATATACGGAATACGCAGGCCGCCGGAATGAATGCGCATTTGTCCAAGCCGGTCGATGCGGATGTCCTTTGCAGGACGCTGACGCGTTTTTATCACGCGGAACAGGCAAAGGCGAAGGTGACGGAATTAAAAGGTTTAAAAATATTGTTGGCGGATGATGTGGAATTGAATCTGGAAATTGCCCGGACGATTCTCGAAGAGGAGGGCGTTTATGTCGTAACCGCAGACAACGGACAGAAAGCCGTGGAAATATTTGCCGGCAGTCCGCCCGGTTCTTTTGACGTCATATTAATGGATGTACATATGCCTGTTATGGATGGCATTGCAGCTACGGGGGCGATCCGTGCAATGGAGCGTGCGGATGCCGGTGAAATACCGATCCTGGCGATGACGGCGGACGTGTATGAAGAAGATGTGCAAAAAACAAAGGCCGCCGGAATGAACGGTCATCTGACCAAACCGCTGAATCTGGAAAAACTGATGTGGCTTTTGTCGGGCTATAACGAAGTGTCTTAAAAAGCATGCCATTTAGAAAAGTATATTGTTGACGAACTCTTTATAAAAGCTTATGATAAGAAATGGACTGTCCGGGGAAACAGGTGCAAATCCTGTACGAGCCCGTCGCCGTGAGGCATATTGATCTGCCGTCTGTCTACCGAAAGCCACAGTTTCGGGATAAGCCATTGGAAAAAGAATCCGAGAAGGCCGACATGCGGAGTGCCGAGTCGAAATATCCGGATGGTACTGGTCCTCTGTTTTATCAGTATATGACTGCGGGCGCCGGTCATGAGAGGAAATACGATTCAAAGGAGAACAGGAAGTATGAAGACAAAATGCAGTAAGAAATTATTGTCATGCATCCTTTGTATGGTGCTTATTGTGGCTATGGCACTTGTTACAACCGGTTGTAATGGCAGGCCAAAAACGGAAAGCGGTACGCAGTCTGACAGCGCTGTACAGACGCAGGACAATGTACAGGACGGGTCTGATGCGCAGTCAGATGACACACAATTGGGAGAAGGCAGTACCGAATTTGCTTTTACCGTAGTGGATCAAGAGGGCAGTGAGACACACTTTACGATCCATACGGATAAAGAGACGGTAGGAGAAGCTCTTTTAGAGCTTGGTCTGATCGAAGGAGAGGACAGTGAATACGGTCTGTTTGTTAAGACGGTAAATGGTATTACGGCCGATTATGACACAGATGGCGTTTACTGGGCGTTTTATGTAAATGACGAATACGCACAGAGCGGTGTGGATGCGACCGCGGTTACAGCGGGAGAGAGCTACGCCTTTAAGGTGGAATGATCATGAAACTCTCAACGAGAGAAATCGCTGTTTTTTCCATGCTGGGAGCCGTGATGTATGCTTCCAAGATGATCATGGAGATTGCTCCGAATATTCATCTGCTCGGTGTCTTTACGATCGCTTTTACGGTCGTTTACAGGAAAAAAGCGCTGTATCCTATTTATATATATGTGCTGTTGAACGGTATTTTCTGCGGTTTTGCAGCATGGTGGATTCCGTACTTGTATGTATGGACGATTCTTTGGGGAGCAGTCATGCTTTTGCCTGGAAATATACCGGGGAAATTACGCCCTGTCGTATATATGGCGGTATGTGCCGTGCACGGTTTTCTATTTGGGACATTGTATGCACCGGCGCAGGCGGTTCTGTATGGTTTGAGCTTCAAGGGGATGATCGCCTGGATCGTTGCGGGACTTCCGTTCGACTTTATCCATGGCGTCAGCAACTTTGTCTGCGGCATTATGACCGTGCCGGTTATTTCGGTAGTCAGACTGGCGGAAAAATATACGGAGAAGAGTTAAAACAGGAAAAAAGAAGGGCAGCGCCAAACGATCAAGTCGGTTGATCGGGCGCTGCCCTTTTTCTATTTTTGCCGAAAACGAATGATTAAGCTTCGGTCCTTGTTAAAATATTTTCCATATCCGAGATAAGATCTCTGGAATAATTTTCTGCTTCCACATAGATGCGTGAAGCTTCCATATAGTCTGCTCTGTTGAGTGCGTTGATCACGCTCTGACCATATGTATGGAATTTGCGGTGTTTGGCTTCAAGACCTTCCCAGATTGGAAGCACGCCCGGAATATCCGGTGTCATGGCATAATAGAAATGTCCGAAACCACATTTGGAGGAATCCAGCTGAAGCGGTATGATCGTTCTTTCATCCACCATTTTTTTCAGATTGCTGAGCCATGTGTGATGAGAAGATATAGCAGTCTTCATATATTGCGCAAATTCTGCGTTTTCCAGATGGAAGAAAGCGTCGGCCGTCATATCGCCCATTTGTTTTACCGTGTCGTCAAGTGTTTTTTCGATATCGACTACCGGTTCTGTTGCCTGCCGCAGATCCTGTCCGACCTGCTGCATGAAGTCGGAACTGTCTCTTAACTGATTTTCCATTTCCGTCATGGAACTGCTGATCTCTTCGCTCAGAGCAGCAATGGAACTGACTGATTCATTGATCTCGGAAACGTAACGTTTACTTTCATCGTTAAGCTGCCATACATTGTTGATCTTATCAGCCATAGAAAGCAAAGAGTTGATCGTATCGGTGGAACTGTTGACGCTTTTCTTGGAAGCGCTTTTCATGCTGTCCACAAATTCTTCCATATTTTTGGTGAGCGCCTGTGTTTCTTCTGCCAGATCTCTGATCTCGTTTGCCACGACGGAAAAGCCTTTGCCAGCTTCACCGGCTCTGGCAGCCTCTACGGAGGCATTCAGCGCGAGCAGATTGGTCTGTAAGGATATAGAATCGATACCTGAAATAACGGCGCTTATCTGATTGATGATATTGACGAGTTCATCCATATCGGTCTGCATTCCGCGGGAGACGGAGATCGTCTGTGTGGAAAGATCCTTTATGTCCGTCAGTTCGTTTTGTCCTTCTTCAATTTTCCGGTATACTTCATCGGTTTCTCCGGCAACTTTTACAATAGTGTTAGTCAGTTCCTCGTGCTGGTTGCTGGCTCTGTCCGCAGCGTTTCCGAAGATGGTTTCCGTAGCTTTGTTCACCTTCTGGGCTATTTCGATTATTCTGTCAGTCTGATGCTGCATCGTCAGATCAAGTGAACTGATCTGCATAACTGCTTTGATATTTTTTTCAAAGACAGACGCGAATTGCGCTCTTCCTTTCGATAATCTGTTGTAGATTCCGTTTAGCTCCGGTTCCTTGGAGTAGTCGGCTGCTTTTAATTCCGAAACTGCCCGCATGAGTACCTTTTTTCCCTTATTGAGTGCCATGTACAAATCCTCTTTCCTTTCATAAGATTTATCCTGTTACTATCATCATACGTTATTTTTTTTTTTTTGCAAGTATTTTTGGCTTTTTTGGTACTTATTGACAAACATAGTACGCTATTTTGAATATTCTGCCGGAATAAATTGTTATAAACGATAAAAATGTTATTTGGGCATAGTAACAGAGCGGGTTTTGTGCTAAAATGAGTTTATATTGTGACAAAGGAAAAATGAGGGGAATTACTATGCAGAACAGGATATTGGTAGTAGATGACGCGGAAGTGAACCGTGAAATACTGCGCGATATGCTTGCAGATGAATATATTGTGGAAACGGCGCAGGATGGGGATGAAGCGCTGAAAAAGCTGAAACGGCATTTGGATGAAACGGCGGCTCTGCTTCTTGATCTGCAGATGCCGGGCATGGATGGCTTCGGTGTTCTTGCCGCGATCAGGAAGAACGGATGGCAGAACAGGATACCGGTACTGATCATAAGCAGTGAAAAAGATGTCGATATTGAAAATAAGTGCTTTCGTCTCGGGGTTTCGGACTTTATACACAAACCGTTCGAGTCCTCGATCGTCAAAAACAGAGTGCGGAATACGGTGGATTTTTTTGCCGGGAAACATCAGCTTGAACAGAAGGTCAGAAAGCAGACGAGAGAATTAAAGAAACAATCCCGTATCATTCAGATGCAGGCAGAGAAGTTAAAAGAAGCCGGTGCCTTTCATAACCTGATGATGCAGTACCACTGTGCCATTATGGAAGTAGAAACGAAGTTAAAGGTTCTGAACGAAGAATTTTCACAGGAATATAACAGAAATCCGTTTGAATCGATAAAGAGCAGGTTGAAAACTGCGGAGAGCATATATGAGAAATTGAGCCGGAAGGGGTATTCCGTTACGGTCAAGAATATAGAAGAACATCTGAATGATGTGGCGGGAATCCGTGTGATCTGTTCCTTTCCGGACGACATTTACCGCCTGGCCAGGCTTTTGATCAGACAGGACGATATCATTCTGCTTAAAGAAAAAGATTACATCAAACATCCTAAGTCAAACGGCTACAGGAGTCTTCATCTGATCATAAGCATACCTATTTTTTTATCCAATGCGAAAAAGTACCGGAAGGTAGAGGTGCAGTTTCGGACCATCGCCATGGATTTCTGGGCGAGTCTGGAACACAAACTGCAATACAAGAAGGATCTGAAAAATGCGGAGGAGATCGCGGAACAGCTGAAAAACTGCGCGGAATCTATCGAAACATTGGACTATCAGATGCAGGACATCCGAAATAAAATTGACAGTCATAATGAATAAGGCAGAAAGGGGTATGTCATATGGATTTTTGGAGGACGAAAACGAAAAGAGGAGAGCGGTTACAGCCTTTGGATATAATAGACGGATTCAGAGTCCGTCCGGGATTTTATAACAGGGATGGCGCGGCGGCTTCGCCAAGCGGAGTCAGTTTTACGATTCATTCGTTCGGAGCTACGAGTTGTACGCTGCTCTTATTCCATCCGCATGAGAAAGAGCCGTATGCCAGGCTGCGGTTTCCGGATTCCTATCATATCGGAAACACGTATTCCATGTTGGTATTTGACTTGAAAATTGAAGAATTTGAGTATGCATTTCAGTTAGATGGCCCATATGATAAGGAAAAGGGACTTCTCTTTGACAAAAATAATGTGCTTCTTGATCCTTACGCGAGGGCGGTAACAGGGCAGAAAGACTGGGGGGAGAGACCGGAAAGCGACGCAGGTTTCGTGTATCATGCCAGAGTCGTGGAGAATAACTTTGATTGGGGAAAGACCAGACAGCCGGAGCATCCGGTTGAAGATCTGATCATATATGAAATGCACGTCAGAGGATTTACCAAAGACGCTTCTTCCGGAGTAAGCGCCAAAGGCACTTATGAAGGACTCAGACAGAAGATTCCGTACTTGAAGGATCTGGGGATCAATGCAGTGGAACTTATGCCGATTTTTGAGTTCGATGAAATGGAAAGCGCCAGAGTCGTCGATGGGGAGCAGCTCTATAATTACTGGGGATACAATACGGTCTGTTTCTTTGCGCCCAATACGAGTTATTCTTCCGTTGTGGAGCACAATCATGAGGGAGATGAGCTCAAACAGCTTATTTATGAACTGAAGGAGAACGGCATAGAAGTGATCCTGGACGTTGTATTCAATCATACGGCGGAAGGGAACGAGGACGGCCCCTGCTTTTCGTTTAAAGGAATCGATAATAATATTTATTATATTCTGACACCGGGCGGATATTATTATAATTTCAGCGGATGCGGCAATGTATTAAACTGCAATCATCCGACGACCAGACGTTTTATCATTGACTGTCTGCGTTTCTGGGTAACAGAGTATCGTGTGGATGGCTTTCGTTTTGACTTGGCGTCCATTCTTTCAAGGGACCAGAACGGAGCGCCAATGGCGGAACCGCCTATTTTGCACGAGATTGCCTGCGATGCGATCCTCGGCAAAGTAAAGCTCATTGCGGAAGCCTGGGATGCGGGCGGATTGTATCAGGTTGGGAATTTCCCTTCTTTTAATAGATGGTCTGAATGGAACGGAAGGTATCGCGACGATATGCGGCGTTTCCTAAAAGGGGATGCGGGCATGGCTGGAACGGCGATCACGAGGATTACCGGTTCAAATGATTTATATGATCCGTTGAAAAGAGGAAAAGGCGCATCCGTTAATTTTCTGACCTGTCATGACGGATTTACACTTTATGACCTGTATTCGTATAATATGAAACATAACGAGAAGAACGGCTGGAACAATACGGACGGCGATAATAACGGAAACAGCTGGAACTGCGGTGCGGAAGGAAAAACAGACGATCCTGCGGTAGAGACGCTGCGGCGTCGTATGGTCAAGAACGCTTTTGCAACGCTTATGTGCAGCCGGGGGGCTGCGATGTTCTATGCTGGTGACGAATTCTGTAATACGCAGTTTGGCAACAACAATGCTTATTGTCAGGACAATATCATTTCCTGGTTAGATTGGAACAGATTGGACGAATACCGGGAAATCCACGACTTTTTCCGGTATATGATCGCTTTCCGGAAGAAACATGCCGTTCTGCGCAAGACGACAGCACAGGCATCCTGCGGTTTTCCGGGCATCAGTATCCATAATACCTATCCGTGGAACAGCGGTACGGATTACAACAGCAGGCTGATCGGTGTTATGTATGCAGGAAGAGACGAACATGATACAAAGGACGAGATCATCTTTTATTGTATGAACGCTTATTGGGAGTCTGTGAATATGCAGCTTCCGGAGCTGCCAAACGGCCTGAAATGGAAAATCTGCGTCAATACATTTGTACCGTATGAAGATGGGCAGGATGTGGAGGCGCTCACGGAGTTCCACTATAAGAGTACGCTTAGAGTTCCGCCGCGTACTGTTGTCGTTCTGATGGCCGAACAGCCGGAATAAAGGAAAACAGGGGGAAACGGTATGAAAATAGCACAGCAGACACAGACGAAAGAAACAAAGCATACAGCTTATGTCTTTAAGAAACAGGCGCATTCTGCCGTTTCATCCGCAGAAGACAAAAAGGCCCGGCCGAAAGAAGAAACCAATGTTTCGAACGTGCAGGAGGAAGAGGAGGGTGCTACGGTGGCAATTTCCGCAGAAGGACTCGGTCTTGCACAGAAGAAAAAAGAAGAAGAAGATTCCGCAAAAGAAGCCATGGAGCGGGATATGTATCAGGAAATGCTGGAAAAGGCAAACGAGGCAGCCGAGGCACAGGGAGAAGGGTTTACCGATCTGGCAAAAGCATTGGAAATCGCCAGGAGAATTTTAAACGGAGATATTGTACCGGCGCAGGATGAGCAGTTCCTTATGGAGTTTAACAGTGAGATCTATATGCGGGTTAAGAGTATGGCGAAGGAAAAGGATGATCCGAAAGAATATGATACGCTTATGGAAGAGGAAGAAGAAAATGCGGACAGCGCAGACGGAACGGATGAAAGCGGCTCCGGCGGATTGACGATAAAGTCCGGACAACAGGAAGGCATCTTAGAATAAATCTAAGATGCCCCTTTTCATATACATGATGATGCGGCTGCTGCTATTTATGCCGGGTCAGCAGTATTCCCGCATGTTGATGAAATTGTGATAGGGGAGTGCATTTTTCGTATATCCGCTTGTATAGATATGGATATTTTTCTGCTGTTCCCGTTCACATGCTTCGTCAAGAACTTCCGAAAAAAACTTATTTACGAGCGTTCCCGACTGATTTTGCTTGGACTGGTGTTTTTGATCTTCGGAATATGTTTTTCGAAGACGCGGAATCACCGCAACCGCCTGAACTTTATAAAGCTGTTCATATCCGTATGCGTCGTATCCCTCCTTGGAAATCACTTTGTTTATGTTCTATTATATATATCGGCTAAAATAGGTTTTCTGATAGCTTTTACGGTAAATTTTTTCACTGTGCAAATTAAAGGTTGACATATGACTACCAGTGTTTTATACTATATCAAAAGGTAGTCAAATGTAAACCTTTTAATTATGCTATTTTCGAAATATGCATTAAAAGAGAGAAAAGAGAAATTATGTAACATTGCGGAACAAAGGGGGCACGGATATATGATAAAATTGTCGGAATCAGAATGGAAAGTGATGAGTTTGCTGTGGGATGAGGCGCCCCGGACAATTATGCAGATCACCAACTTTTTCAAAGAATCGACAGGGTGGACCAAACATACGGTCATGACATTTCTGCGCCGTATGGAGGAAAAAGGCGCGGTGCATTTTGAAGAGGGGGAACGGGCCAAACTCTATTATCCCGATATCGAGAAAACGGATGCAGTGATCCAGGAGACCGAAGAGTTCCTCGATAAAGTGTTCGGCGGACGTATGGGACTGATGCTGAATACCATGGTGGAAAAGAAAGCGCTGTCGAAAGAAGAAATCGAAGAATTATATGAAATACTGAAAAGAGCGGAGGAGGAAACCTTATGAGAGATATTGTGATCACATCTTCAATTTTAATCATTGTAGTTTTGACGATTCGTTTTCTGGCCAGGGGCAGATTGAAACCTGCTCTGCAGTACGCGCTCTGGCTGCCGGTGGTTCTGCGTCTGATCCTGCCTTTGCCGCTCTGGAAGAGTCCATTCAGCATCCTGAATTATATACCGCAGGAAATGGCTGTCTCCGAATGGGGAGAAGCCGATACGGCGTATATGGAACCTGTGTCTGATCCTATGACAGCACCGGTTCTGCAGGGAGAGGAAATAACGGATGGCGTTCTGTACAGTGATATGGACAGGGAAGCGCATGGGAATCATGAACAGGCGGGTCCTGTTTCCTGGAAAACGATAGAAAAGACGCTAAACGGCACATATCTGCAGGATTTCCATCTTGGCGGTATATTGCCATATATTTGGGGGGCAGGCATGCTGCTTGTCGGCGGATATATGTTTTTTTACCAGATGAAGTGGAAAAGCTATTTGAAAAAGAACAGAAAGCTCTGTAAGAACATCGGAGAAGGCGGAAAATACCGCGGTAAACTGCCCGTGTATACGGTAAAGGGACTGCCGTCTCCATGCCTTTTTGGCAGAAGCATTTATCTGATGACAGACATGACATTAGATGAGAAGAAACTGGAACATATTCTCGCACATGAATACTGTCATTATAAACAGCTGGATTTTGTCTGGGTCATTGTCCGCTGCGTGCTGTGTGTTGTTTACTGGTTCCATCCGCTTGTATGGATAGCGGCCGGTATATCGAAACAGGACAGTGAGCTTTCCTGTGACGAGGCGGCAGTCAGACTGCTTGGTGAAAAAGAACGGATATCCTATGGAACGACCCTGCTGCAGCTTGTTGCATTTCAGGGAACTTATGACAAGGGAAAAGCGGGCATTGCTTCTACAATGAGCGGCAAGGAAAGCGGGATCAGGGAACGGATCATCCGGATTGTCGGAAAGCGCAGTTATATTGCGGCAGTATCTGTGGCTTCTGTGCTGTTTGTTGCAGTATTTATTGCAATTACTTTCTCCGGTACGGTACAGGGAAAAACAATCGGCAGTGATAAAAACGCTGCAAATGCAGGTAATGAGCGTACTTTGAGCGATATGCCGGCTGATGGCGAAATGCAGGATATCCTGCAGGAAGAAAACGAAATGCAGGATCTGCTGTCGAAACAAAGTGATGTACAAAATGACATGGAAGAAATCCGCTCGGAAAAGGAAGAAAAAGCGGATGCAGAGCGGAAGGCAAGGACAGAGGCTGTACTTATGAAGTTAGACTCTTATGATGCGGATATTGATGTGTTTGGTTCCGGAGAGGGCGTCTACGGATTCCGGGATGCGAAGATGCCATCGGATTATGTGCAGGCCTATTTTGATAACGGCGGGGATGCGCTGGACGAAGGAATGTACCTGCTGCATACAAGGAAGGGCCCGGATGGTTCGGATATTAAAATATACGGTATGTATACGAAGGAATTCGGCTGTGAAGGAATTACGATCCTGATTGCCGATGACTCTGCCAAGTTCGATATTCCATGGGATATCAGTTATGGCAGCCTGCTCGGCAGAGAAGAATATTTACAGGTTTATGAGTCTGCAGAAGATGGAATGCCGAGAACATTTGCGTTTATGATACCGGTGAGCATGTATGACCGCCGCGAAGTTTATAACTGTTATCTGTGTGACCGTTATGATACGGGAACGATTGAGTTAAAGGAAATCACGCCGGAAACCTATCTTTCCCAGATCGATGAGCGGATCACTTATGAGATCATGGAAGAAGAGAGCCGCATCGATGTTTATGATAACGGCAGTATGATCGGTTCCATAACCGTTCCGGCTTCTGCAGAAGCGATGGAGAAGATCGGGGAAGTTGTCGTGGATGGAAGGATCGTATACTGGGATCTCGGGCAAAATATCGAAGAACTCCGGATAAATGTGGCAGTCGGGTTAAAACTGCGTTCGGATTCGGGAGAAGAACAGATATGGTATCATGGAATGGCGCCGCTTTCTTTTGGCGTACGGTGCGGCTCCTTTGGAGACAGATCCTTTGTACTTGAACGGCCGGCAATAGAAACAGAATATGAGATAAAGACAAATGTGCTAAAGACGGAGCCGAAAACGCTGGATGAGTTTTTAAGTAACGCTTCATAAGCCGGTCTTTCCATCGGCCCGCATCCGCACTCTGCGCTCAGCAGAGTGCGGATGCGGATTCTGTGTTTGCGCGAAAAACATTCATGCACACGCGATGGGAATTATTGCAATGTGGCAAACAACCTCTTCCACAATGATCATTTCTGTGTTATACTATACGCGGTACCGATTGCCGTGATTGGAGCAAAAGTCTGCGATACCGGCCTTCGGCGGCAGGAACGCAGTCTAAAACACGATTCAGAAAGTAGTTGGGGATAAATGAAATATAAGAAAATCAATGAAGCGACTGTTCAGTGTATTATTTCCGAAGAGGATATGGAAGAGTACGGACTGACATTGTCGGATATTTTTGAACGGAATGAAAAGGGAGAAGGATTCCTGCGGGACGTTGTGGAAAGAGCGCATGACGAAGTAGGATATCGTTTAAACGGCGATAACATTGCCATGCAGATCACACCGATTCGTGACGAGGGACTTGTAATCACGTTTTCCGATGAGGGGATGGCAGGTTTTCAGAATATGCTCGAGCACATCAAAGAGGTGCTGTCGGGTCTTGATCCGGAGACCATGAAAGAGGCGGCGCAGGCACTGGTGCAGAAAGAGGCGCAGGCTGCGAAAAAGATGGAAGATACGTGCAGGATGTTTGCATTTGCATCGATGAATCATGTAATGCGTTATTGCGCGGCAGTACCTTCCGGGCTTTCGGTAAAGAGCCATTTGTATAAGTTAAAGGATACATATTATCTCGTGCTGGAGAAACAGCGGCTCTCTAAGAAGAACTTCAACAAGATCAGCGCTCAGGCAATCGAGTTCGCGAAACTGGCGGCGCCCTCGGAAGAGAAACTGCGGTATCTGGAAGAACACGGTGAATGCCTGATAAGAGATAAGGCGGTGAGAGAACTGCGGAAAATATGCATACCACGATAGGGCGGTACCGGATCACCTGTTATCTGCCGGAGAACGGGAAAGCCGATCGTATCGTATATCTGCATACGGCGGCAGATGAGGCGGAACAGATCTGGAATCTGACGACGCAGGACTTTGCATTGGCGGCAGTCGATGGGCTGGACTGGAACAGAGAGTTGTCGCCGTGGTATCATGAGAAGGTTTTTGCAAAAGGGGAATCGTTTGCCGGAGAGGCGGATGATTACCTTACACTATTGACGGGACGGCTGATTCCGGAAACGGAGTCGGCCTTTTTGCCTGCACGGAAGAAGCGGTATCTGGCAGGATATTCCTTAGGCGGTCTCTTTGCCGTATATGCTTTATATAAGACGGATGTATTCGACGCTGTCGCTTCCGTATCCGGGTCATTATGGTACGGCGGATTTACGTCCTATGTGGAAGAACATACGGTTGCGCGAAACCCTGATAAAGTTTATTTTTCATTAGGAGATAAAGAGGCGGTATCTGCAAGAGGGATCATGCGGAATGTTTTGACGTGTACGAAGCAGATAGAAGAAAAGTTTCACAGGGGCGGTATTCCGACCGTTTTGGAAATGAACCGCGGGAACCATTTTGATCAGGTGCCGGAGCATATGGCAAAAGGGATCGATTGGATAATGAGTACACAAAGAGAGGTACAGACTTAGGAAAGGATATGGTTAACAAATTGAAAGAAAATCAGGAAATGAGAACAGACATGAAAGAGATGCAGACGCAGGAGGAGAATAAAGCAACGCTTACGTATCGTGAGTCCGGCATTGACGAGCGGATCATCCGGGCCGTGGAAGAATTGGGATTCGAACATATGACGCCGATCCAGGAGCAGGCGATTCCGGTCTTTTTATCAGGCAGGGATGTGATCGGACAGGCGCAGACCGGTACAGGCAAAACGGCGGCATTCGGGATTCCGATTCTGGAAAAGATCGATCCCGAGAACAAAAATCTGCAGGCCGTTATTTTATGTCCGACGAGAGAACTTGCGATGCAGGCGGCGGATGAACTGCGCAAATTTGCCAAGTACATGCAGGGGATCAAAGTACTGCCGATCTATGGCGGACAGGATATTGTGAAACAGATTAAAAATTTAAAGGGCGGCGTACAGGTTATCGTCGGTACACCGGGGCGAGTTATGGATCATATGCGCCGTCATACGGTCAAGATGAATCACATTCACACGGTGGTCCTGGATGAAGCCGACGAGATGCTGAACATGGGATTTCGAGAAGATATCGAGACAATCTTGAAGGAAGTACCGGAAATGCGGCAGACCGGTCTGTTCTCCGCAACGATGCCGAAGCCGATCTTAGACATTACGAAGCGTTATCAAAAAGACGCTGTATTTTTGAAGATGACACCCAAAGAGGTTACGATACCGCTGATCAAGCAGGCATATTACCAGGTACAGCGTAAGGACAAAGAAGAAGTTTTATGCCGTCTGTTAGATTATTACGATCCCGGCCGGGCGCTTATTTTCTGCAATACCAAGAGAATGGTGGATGAACTGACGGAACATCTGAAGAAGAGAGGGTATGCGGTAGAAGGACTGCACGGTGATCTGACACAGGGACAGCGCGATACCGTGATGAATCTGTTCAAAAGCGGACATGCGGATATCCTGATCGCTACAGATGTTGCGGCAAGAGGAATCGATGTCGATAACGTGGAAGCGGTGTTTAATTATGACGTTCCCGAGGATATCGAGTATTATGTGCATCGTATCGGCAGAACGGGACGTGCGGGTAAAAAGGGCCGCTCCTTTACGTTGGTAACGGGCAGAGAAGTATTTAAAATCCGTGATATTGAGAGAATCTGCCATACAAAGATAAGAGAACGCAAGATTCCTTCCGCTGCGGATATTACAGAAAGAAAAGCAGAGAAGATTTTAAAAGAAGCGGAAGAAGTGATCACGGGACAGGATATCGGCCGGGCCATGCAGTTTATAGAAGAACGCAGTTCTCTGGGAGAATACAGCATCCTGCAATATGCGGCAGCATTTATGAAGATGAAACTCGGAGACGAAATTGAAGATATCAAACAGGAGCGTTTTTTGCCGGACTGGATTCCGCAGGGAAGAAACAGACGCCGCGGCGCGGACGGGAAAGGCAGACCGGGCAGAGGCGGTTTGATCCGAAGCGGCGCAGGGAAAGATGGTTCGGATAAAGGCAGTTATGATAAAAACAGGAGTAATAAGGGCCATACAGACAAAGGAAAAGGGTACGACAGAAGGGAAGCGGACAGAAATAACAGATATGCGGCCCTGCGTATCAGAACGAAGAAAAAAGACAAGAAGTAAGAAGGGCCGTTAAACAGGTGCACGACGGCATGCTGCGGCGTATTACAGCACCAGTTCACAGCCGTGTTCTTTTAACCATTTTCTCGCATTTTGCCAGTCCGGATATACTGCTTCAACAGCCTGCCAGAAAGCGGGAGAATGGTTCATATGTGTCAGATGACAAAGCTCATGTACGACCACATAATCCAGTATGGCGGGCGGTGCAAGCATAAGCCGCCAGCTGAAGGAAAGCGTTCCTTTGCTGCTGCAGCTTCCCCAGCGTGTTTTTTGATCACGGATGGTAATGCGTTTATAGGAGCCGCCCGTTACGGCGTGATAGTAAGCGACCCGCCTGGGTATATAGGAACGGGCCGCTTCTTTATAGCGGTTTTCCAGAGCAGTTCTTTGTACGTCGGATAAATCGGAATGGGGTCTGCTGTTTTTCCTTGCACAGGCTTCCAGGTAATGTGTGATGATCCAACGGCTTTTTTCTTTTGCAAGCTGCATAATCTGCCTGTTTGTGGCGCGTGATGGTACGCGGAAGACAATGTTTGCGTCTTCGTCTATTGTGATGGCATAAGTTTTGCGCCTGCTTCTTAGGATCGTGCAGGGAAGTGTATATTCGGTTTGATCGTGTGTAATCGTAATTATCGTCTGCATGATTACTATAGTATCATATTCTGCCTCTGCGGGCAACGGGCGGGCATCCCGCGCGATTAACGCAAGAGGCATTTTGCTTGTCAATAGGCGTAAGTTATGATAGTATGTGTGATGAATGTTGAAAACGGACGCAGGAGTGGATATGAGTAATTTAGAGAGAAAAGACAGCACAGAACGGATAAGAGGGGCAAAAAAAGCAGGCGCCGCCGGGAAAGTAAAAAGAAAGAAGAAGGCAGGCGGCATGAAGCGGACGGGCAGTGTAAAGAAATCGGGAAGCGGCAGGCGTATAGATGCGGGAAGAGATACAAGGCGGGCAGGGATGTATTCGAAACGCCGAAAAAAGGTCAGGATGCAGAGGATCGGCATAGCGGCTGCCGGCGTATGTATTGTGTGCGCAGCAGCTTTCGGGATTCTTTTTAATCTGCCATCGCAGAAACTGTCGAGAAAACTTTCCGCCGGAGAAAAATATACGGAAAACGGAGACTTCGAGATGGCACAGGCTTCTTATGAAGAAGCTCTGCAGATCGATCCGACTACAGTGGAAGCCTACCATTGTCTGGCGCAGAATAACCTGAATCAGAATGACAGCGGAGCGGCGAAAGAGATTCTTTTTACCGGCTGGGAAACCACGCAGGATGAAGGTCTTCTGGATTCTTATTGTACGATCGCCCTGAATGAAGTGGTAGGAGAGATCAATGATAAAAACTGCAGTTTTGCCACGGTAGAAAAATGTATCCAGATCCTGCGGCAGGATGTAGGAAATGCGCGCGCAATAGAGCTTTTGGGAACGTGTTACGACAGACTTTTTACGGAGAGTGAAGAGGAAAATACCTTTTTGCTTTTCAGGGATGAAAATGCTGCGGAGGATACCTGTCTGTATGCCGCATACGAACAGATCGTGCGTTCTCTCATAGAGCTGTATGAACAGGCGCCGTCGGATCAGTTAAAAGCCGTATTGACCCGTTATGCCGTGATCGATGTGGAATATGTTTATTTAAGCGTTCCGCATCTTGCAGGATACAGGCAATTGCTGGAAGACGTGGGCAGCGTGGTGGACGAGCCTTCTGTGAAAGAGCTGTCTGCATGCCTGGCACGCGCGGTCGAGGTAGAAGATATTTTTGCGGGCATGTTTGCGGAATTTGAGCAGGGAAATTATGAAAGCGCCAAAGAGTTTATTGTCGGAGATACGTATCAGCAGATACAGGACGCTTTTATACTTGGTGAGAGCGGTTATTGGGAAGGTGCGGCGGCAATTCCGGTCAATAAAGAACAGATGGTGATCCATAAGACACAGGATGGCTTTTTCTTTTCCTTTCTGACATTTGACGAGTATGAGAATTCGCAGGGCGTTATTACGGTCTGGGGAAGCAGACAGCTTGACGGCGGCATACAAAGAACGAGTATCTCTTATGAACCTGCGAGTGAAAACGGTGCGTACTATCCGCATACGGAATATATCATTACGTATGAATACAGTAATGTTTTGAAAAACGATACGCTTGTGCAGATGAATTACCGCTTAAAGACACAGGTAACAACACAGGAAGGAACGGTTACGGACGTAATCGGCGACTGGGGCGGAGAACATGAGTGGGAGACCAGTTATTAAGGCAGTTTGGTAAGCAAAAGAGGCGGTTACTTTGGAAACAGGAAATCAAAAAATATATTGGATGGATACCCTTAAGCTGTTAGCGGCTTTATTGGTGTTTTCCACCCATTTTCTGGCAGAATATGCGCCCAAATTTCTGGTGCATTGGGAGCGGGGACATATTTTATACGGTATAACAGGCAAACTGGCCGTCAGCTTTTTCTTTCTGATGAGCGGTTATTTTGCGATGAAAGCTGCCAGAGAGAAGGCCTGGCAGTATATGATAAAGCGGTATCTGCGCCTGGCTGTTCCGGTGCTTTTGATCGAAACGGTTATGTTGTTTTGGATGATCTGCCTGAAAGCAGTGAATGTGGATGCCTGGCTGTCTTCTGAAATAACGGGCCGGTATCTGAAACTGGAGAATATGAATTATGAGATGTTTTTATCCGATATCTTTTTGCTTGGCGGTAAGGTGGTCGTTACTTATTGGGGAAATTTCATGCTGTTTGCGGGGCCTGTCATCGTCATGCTTTTACATGGTGTCTGTAAGGATAAAGGCGCTTCTGCCGGGAAATGGGGAAAGGTGAAACCCGTGCTCCTTTTTGGCGCTGCGGGACTTATTTTTTATCTGCTCGGCTATGCCTGGTATACGGTCTGCATGCTGGGAGCGCTTTTGTATTTGGCCATGTCCGGGGAAAAAGAGCTGAACGTATGGACCAGACGGGTGATCAAGGCACTTTTGCTTGTCGTGATCTGTTTCTGTGTCAGGACACCGGAAACAAATGCCGGCTATGTCATGAAAGGCGCAGCATCTTTCGGTCTTGTCTTTTTTATATGTTATGATAAAAAGATTCAGGCATTGCTGGAAAATAAAATATGCAGATCGCTGTCTGTATATTCTTTTGAGATATACCTTGTGCATACTCCCATCAATCTCATGGTGGTGTCTTTTCTTTTTGGATTCCTGAAAGAAGCGGGAGTGCCCCACCGGTTGACGCTTGCATGCACGTATCTGCTGTCGCTTGTCCTGACGCTTCTTTGCAGCAGGGGGGTACATGCCGCGGCAGGAAGGATCGTGCAGTCGGTATGGAGAAGAATCGAATAGGCACAAATCTTGACAAAAAGGAAACCTTTGACTATAGTAATCATGTAAGGGTATTCTTCTGAAAACGACAGAAGCAGAAGAGGGTAATGGCACGGATACCGTGCCTTCAATATAGGAAAAAGGAGAAAGAAAGATGAAAAAGAAACCGGCAGTATTAATGATCTTAGATGGCTACGGATTAAACGAAAAAACACAGGGAAATGCGGTGGCACAGGCCAAAACACCGGTCATGGACAAACTGATGAAGGAATGTCCTTATGTCAGGGGCAATGCAAGCGGCATGGCAGTAGGTCTTCCGGATGGTCAGATGGGCAACTCGGAAGTCGGCCATTTGAATATGGGCGCGGGGCGTATCGTGTATCAGGAACTGACAAGGATCACGAAAGAGATCCAGGATGGTACTTTTTTCGAGAACCCGGCACTGCTTGATGCGGTAAACAACTGCAAAAAAAAGGATTCTTCACTGCATATGTACGGACTGATATCCGACGGCGGCGTACACAGTCATAATACGCATTTGTACGGCCTGCTTGAACTCGCCAGGAGAAACGGTCTGACCAAAGTATATGTGCATGCCTTTTTAGACGGCCGTGATACACCGCCGGCAAGCGGAAAAGGCTTCGTAGAAGAGCTGGAAGCGGAAATGAAAAAGATAGGTGTCGGCGAAGTGGCAAGTGTGACCGGACGCTACTATGCAATGGACAGAGATAATAACTATGACAGAGTGCAGAAAGCATATGATGCTCTGACAAAAGGCGAAGGCCTGCAGGCGGACAGCGCTCCGGCAGGTATTCAGGCTTCTTATGACAGAGAAGAGACCGACGAATTCGTAAAGCCTACCGTGATCATGAAAGACGGTGCGCCTGTTGCAACGATCAAAGACGGTGATTCCGTTATCTTTTTCAATTTCAGACCTGACAGGGCAAGAGAGATCACAAGAAGTTTCTGTGATGATGATTTTAAAGGATTTGACAGAGGCAAAAGACTGGATGTGACTTATGTCTGCTTCTCCGATTATGATCCGACGATCCCGAATAAAGAGGTGGCGTTCCATAAGATTGCAGTCACCAATACATTCGGAGAATGGCTTGCGGCGAATCATATGAAACAGGCCAGAATCGCGGAAACGGAAAAATATGCGCATGTTACGTTTTTCTTTAACGGCGGCGTGGAAGAGCCAAATGAAGGGGAGGACCGTATTTTGGTCAATTCGCCCAAAGATGTTGCTACTTATGATCTGAAACCGCAGATGAGCGCATATGAAGTGTGCGATAAATTGACCAACGCTGTCAGATCCGGCCAGTATGATGTGATCATCATCAATTTCGCCAACCCGGATATGGTCGGCCATACCGGTGTGGAAGCAGCGGCGATCAAAGCGGTGGAAGCGGTTGACGAATGTGTGGGCAAAGCTGTAGAAGCGATCAAAGAAGTTGACGGCGTGATGTTTATCTGTGCCGATCACGGTAATGCCGAGCAGTTGATCGATTATGAGTCAGGTGCGCCTTTTACGGCTCATACAACGAATCCGGTACCGTTTATCTTAGTCAATGCCGATCCCTCCTATAAGCTGAGGGAAGGCGGATGCCTTGCGGATATCGTGCCGACGCTGATCGAGCTTATGGAAAAAGAACAGCCCGCAGAGATGACAGGAAAATCATTGCTCATAAAATAGAAACAAATGAAAGCAGACAGGGATAAAGAGTCTCTGCCTGCTTTTTTTATGAAAAATGCAATAAAATTTGCAGATTTACAACAAAAATATAGGGAAATAACAAGAAAGTCTACCCATAATGCAAAAATCATTGTATAATTATGATAATGTGTACTAGCTGATGGAAGCAAGCAAGGGGTTTTTGGCATGAAGAGGAAGGATAGGAAGTCCGTATTTCAGATAAGCTATGTGGTGATTTTATTATTGATCAGCGTTATGGTTTTTGCGTGGTATTCCAATAATCTGAAGAATGAGCTGCGGGAACTGGTAAGGGATACCCTGAAAGAAGTATCCAACCAGAATGTGCTCGTTGTACAGAAAGAATTGGAGGGAGATCTGAATGCGCTGACTGAGATTGCAGAACGCATCGGCGCTCTGAAAGATACCGGCGAAGAAGAAATCATGGATACGCTCAAGGGCGTTATAGACAGATATTCTTTTAAGAGAATGGGATTCTGCGGACTGGATGGTATGGCCAGTACGACGGATGACAGGTCGTTTGACATTTCAGAAAGCGCATATTTTGCGGCA
>CAJTUZ010000029.1 GCA_910579735.1 uncultured Lachnospiraceae bacterium | reverse complement strand
TTTAAACTACAGTGGAATTTACTTCTGCACTGGAATTTAAAATTTCAAGTCAGCCCCTTACATAAAATCATAGAAAAAAAGCCCTGACGAAGCAGGGCGCAAAACTCTCTTTATTCAGATCGCCCGGAACACTTTCTGCGAAACGAGCTTCTCTTCCTTGTTCTTTTCCAGTTCCTTTCTGGCATTCTTCAGATCCTCCATCCGCCGCAGCTCATCCGTGGCATCCTCCCGGTTGACCCTTTCCATATCCTGTCCTGCCTGTAATCCAGATTATAGCGTACAATTCATAATCATTCTCTCAGTCCGGCTTAACAACTGTATTGCGCAAATGCTGTTATGAACCGCGCTATCTTGAAAGTTTGCGGAATATGCAGCCTGTCCATAATGCACACAGACCAACTCCCATAAACATATGTACCGCGGCAAACAGTGAACTGCATGCCCCAAGCGGCACATAATTGCCATACCCCACCGTGCTGAATGTGGTGACACTGAAAAAAATGCAATGCCCGTAATCTCTCATAATCTGGAGGATGCCTGTATCCCTTAATTTTGCTATGCTATAATTGATCACACAACCATTGGCGTCAATGCCGCCGAAGAAATAAAGGACAGCGAAAAATAAGGTTGACACCACGATAGTTAAAAACGTATGTAACGGGCGCTCCCCGTAACCGCACAACGCCCACTTAATCCAGTCAGCAAATTTTTCACCGGACCATTTGGAAAGTGTCCTGTATTCCAGGGATTTTGCCTGGTAATAATATTCCCCTGCATGGTTTGCCAACCCGTTTTTTTCAAAAACAGACGCCACTCCATGCAGTGTAGCCGCTTTATCTCTCAAAAGTTCTAAATAGTCATTCCTCTCCCTTTCATCCAACTTCCCAACACTATGCTTTTTTATACGATAGTCGATAAAGGTTCTTTCACCGACTGTCGAGAGCCTTTGGTCGGAAAACTTAATATTGACTTTCTCGGAATTTACTATACCGAAACCGTCAAGTTCACACTCCGTTATACCACAATCAACTATACCACAATGATCCCAAACCGCATTCGTTAAGTTGCATCTTTCAAACCGAGCTTCTATGTAAATATTGGCAATCCTGCTGTTATCCAGCCTGCAGTCCGTAAAGTCTGCCATCAGCATGCACCGATCTTGTTGTAACTCCCGCCAACTGATATCGCAGTTATCCATTATGCAGCCTTCAAAAATTATCATTGTAAAATCAGTATTGATGAAATAACAGTCGCTGAACAAACAGTCTGTAAATGTGCTGTTGGATAACCTGCAGCCATCAAAAATACAGCCGTGGAAAGAAATGCCTTTTATCTCTTTATGTGCCCCAAACGGGTCTGCACCTGCCATTATATTCTCAAACATCAGCCAGGTACAGTCACTTGGCAGATCCTCCCTGCCACCAATGTCACCCTTATCCCATTTCTTTTTTAATTTCTGATTCTCTTTATGTATTTCTGTAAGACACTGCTGATTTTTACCCATCTGCAGCTGATAATACCTTTGAAAGTTTTTATATGTCCTCATAACAGTTACATCACTTTCTCCACACTTGATATTGTATTGATTATTCCTTTTTTACCTAAAGCCAGGAGAATATGTTAATAATAAAAAATAAAAGTTCATTGCATATTTTTTAACTTTTTCTTTTCTTCCAAGATATAAGAATTCCATAATATCATTAAATTCCTGTATCTCCGGTTCATCTTCCTCCAATACCCCGTTTTCTTTATAAACTGGCAATGCACTTTCAAAACCCAAATATAACGGTCCTCTTTGCTCGATCGCGTTCCCTACCGTTTCAACCTTTCTTTATACATAATAGAAAGCCTTAAAGGATCTATCTAAGTTCATATTATTGCAAAACATATTGCGCAGTATAATATTTTATTTTCAAATTAATGTATTCGCATTAAGCTGACTGTCAATATCTCTGCCGGCATACATAACACGGATTATCGTCACAATGCCTGCATCCTTGTCCGGAATATAAAACACCAAATAATTGTCAACAGGCATTACTCTCAGCCCTCTGCTGTGCCATGGCTCTGTTTCATATTGTCTGAATTTTTCTGGAAATTCTCCAAGCCCTACAATGTGTTCTTCTAACCGTTCAAGCTGCCCTGCCGCATGATCCGATGAAAGCAGTTCAAAGGCAATATACTCATATATGCCTCTTAAATCGGCATCAGCCTGATCCGTGGTAATTACTTCATAAATCATATGCCATAATCTTTTCGGATATCTGCAAATGCCAGTCCTGCAGGTTTTGTTCTGCTTGCTTTCATGTCCGCATATCCTTTCTCCAATTCTGCATTCAATTCTGCTTCGCTCAGTTTTGACACATTTGCAGGTCTTGCCGTAGGTATTTTTACTTCAAACGGAAGCCCCCTGTTTAAGATAATCTGTTTATAAAACATATTGATTGCATTGGACGCCGGGATGCCAAGCGCGGATAAAATGCTTTCTGCCTGCTCTTTCACATCCGGCTCTATTCTTGCGTACAAATTAGCTGACTTTACTGCCATAAAATGATACTCCTTTCCAAAATCTAAGTGTTTCCATTTATCAAATTCATTATACCAACATGTGCGCACAATAGCAATACACTTTGTTTTTCTTTCCCAGGGACCATCCGCTTTATATAGCTAAAAGCAATGTCATCTTAAGACTCATTCAAAAATGGTGTAGTTATAGTGTCGTAAACGCCTTGTTTTTCTTAAAACCATCGATTTTACTAACTTTTGGGGGATTATTTAAGATACTGCCATAGCAGACAAATAAAATTTTTATCATAACGCTATAACTCCCTTATTTCCTGTATTTTCAAGGCTTGTGTAAACTCAAAACTTGAAACTCTCCCGCATACACTTTGCAATTTTAATTTCTGCCGCTTTTGGCGCACTTTTTACTACTCTAACACAATTGATTTCGTTTTTTTAAAATATGGTTAATTTTTTAGACATGCGTATCACCAAGAAAACATTCAGGATTTAATCCCTCTCCAACAAGAGAAACCATATCATGATGATTAAAGCCAATTATCCATTTATATTTTTTGGAAACAATATAATAATCTGGCCATCCTAAATTTAAAAAGGCACTTTGCGTTAAAACGGAAAGCGCTTTTGTTAATTCTGAAATTCCACTTTCAAAAATCCAAAATTGCTCACCCTCATACCAGTAACTTCCACCATCTATCAAAAAATATACCATATCATCTTCTGGTACGATTTTAGGCAGTTGATAAAACCATGTTGCATAATCAACAGAATAACATCCCACTAATTTTTTCATACTTTTAGGACTATATCCATTTGTGTTGGCCCAATGTAATCCATTTTTCCATGTCTTGGTTTTATCTGCAAATTTTTCTGTAATTGCCTGATAAACTCCTTTCCACTGACTTCCTCGAACCTTATGAAAACGGTCTTTAGAAATGTTGCATTTTTGAAGCAACTCTCTTTCAACAAAATAGGGGAATGTTTTCTTTAAGCCACTCATAATTGAAAACCCTCTTTTTCGTAAACCTATTCCTAACTTCAATTTTCCATTTTTTATTATATAATGCTAACTTAGCAAATGGAATAGGCTTTCCGAAAAACTTTCGGGCGGCATGGCTCTTTATGTTGATTTCTCCCTAAGATTACCAGTCCGAAAAACATATTGAAATGCATTTATCCTGAATCCCTTCTTAAAACTGCATTTTTCGGATAGCACAATCAGTACTTTGCCCCAGATTCATGCGGTTTTTTTTGATACTTTCATCATCTTTCAGACATACTAACTGCTTCAACCGCAACACTTCCGCCCCGTACAATCTCAATCCTGTTTGCAAACTTTCTTTTCAGCAAAGCTATCAAATCATCATTCCTGTTTTCTGTCTGGGTACATTCCAAAAGAACAATAGCGCCATCATAGTCAATAATTGTAACTCCGAATACTTTCGAGATTCGAAACAGTTCCGTTATGTCTGCATCTGAACAATGATTCACCTTAACAAATAGGATTTCTTTCATATGAATAGGCGTATCTGCATAATCTACCACTTTGATTACCTCAACACTCCTGGCAAGCTGTTTTTTGATCTGCTCAAAAGTCCTGTCATCGCTTGTTAAACTAATCGTCATTCGTGATATGGTACTGTCCTCAGTAACTCCGACTGTCAGGCTGTCCAGATTATAAGACTTTCCGGAAAACAATCCCGAGATACGGGCGAGTACACCTATTTCATTTTCAACAAGTAAACAAATCCATCTTTTTTTCATTCTCTGTTTTCCCCACTTTCCAAAACCACCTCGACTAGCGTCTCGGTGCGTTCATGCGCCTTATGTTGGCTTGTGCAAGCACAATCCACCGCAAGGCTTATTTTATCATGTCATTAAGGGAGTTCCCCGGCGGAACAATCGGCATGACATTGACTTCTCTGTCTATGATAAACTCAATAACCGTAGGTGTTTTTGTATTCTGCTTCGCACTGATCAAGGATGATTTTATATCTTCTGCCTTCGTGACACGGATCCCCTTTGCACCATAGCTTTCTACCAGTGCAACGAAATCAGGCGTATATTCCGGACAGCAATGATCAGGCTGATTACAGCCTGTCTCACAGCTTCTCCGATAGCGCATACAGGTACTCGAATACCGCCTGTCATAAAACATCTCCTGCCACTGCCGCACGTTTCCCAAATATCCGTTATTCAGTATGCAGATAATGACTGGCAGTTCATAGACAACCGCAGTCGCCATTTCCTGAATATTCATCTGCATACCACCATCGCCGGATATAACAATGACATCCTTATGGGGATTGCCAAGTTTTGCTCCGATCGCTGCCGGAAAACCATATCCCATTGTTCCCAGACCGCCTGATGTCAGCATTTGCTTATTCTCACCAATATCAAGAAATTGAGTTGTCCATAATTGATTTTGCCCTACATCCGTAGTAACGATAGCCTCTTTGAACATTTCATTGATGGTTTGAATGATCATTTGCGGCGTCAGACCGTCTTTCCCCATATCAATTGGGTATTCTTTTTTCCAACGGTTGATTTCATCCATCCATTCTGGGATATGCAGCGGCTTTGCCTTTTCAAGCAAAGCGCAAATCGCCTTTTTCGCATCAGCTACGATAGGAACGTCCACATCAATATTCCGGGAAATGGATGCCGCATCCACATCAATATGGATAATCTTTGCATTTACTGCAAATTCTTCTACTTTCCCCGTAATGCGGTCATTGAATCGTGTTCCTATGGAAAAAAGAACATCACAGTTGCTGATTGCTGAATTGGCGGCATAGCTCCCATGAATCCCTATATTGCCAACATATAAGCTGTTCGTTGTAGGGATTGCTCCCTTTCCCATGATCGTCGTAATAACAGGCACGCCTGTCAGCTCTGCAAGCTGCGTCATCTCTTTATTTGCATGGGCAATATTCACTCCGCCTCCTATCAGGAAAACAGGCTTTGCCGCATGGTTCAAGAGCTCCAGCGCCTTATTTAACTGTCCCATATGTACAGAAAGTTTCGGCTTATAACCTCTGACCATAATTTCTTCCGGGTAAAAATCGCTGCCGTAAGCCCTCTGGACATCCTTTGGCAGATCAACAACTACTACCCCCGGTTTTCCTGTTTTTGCAATATAAAAAGCCTTTTTGATTGTTTCTGCCAGATCTTCTCTTTTTCGTACCATCACAGCATATTTACAGATACTTCTTGTGATTCCTACAAAGTCCACTTCCTGAAAGGTATCATTCCCAATAAGGTATGTCGGCACCTGTCCCGTAAAACATACTAACGGAACGCTGTCATAATTCGCAGTAGCAATGCCTGTGACAAGATTCGCAGCTCCCGGCCCGCTTGTTACAAGACAGACACCAACTTTCCCCGTAGAACGTGCATAACCATCCGCCGCATGAATCAAACCCTGCTCATGGCGAGGCAGGATCACATCTATTTCTTTTTCTCCATACAGAGCGTTAAACAGGTCTATTGCCTGCCCTCCCGGATAAGCAAACAATGTGTCAACTGCTTCTTCTTTTAATGCTTTCACAAACAACTCTGCACCTGTAATCTGTTTCATGGTTTCCTCCATTTTCTAATGCGTGTGCTTGCACGCATATTGTTCATTTTTATAGGAAACGACTTTTGTCGTTTCCTATTGCATTTCTATAAACTATAATTTGCCGCTCTACAGCCAAACTTTACTGATAGATTCCTTTTACAAACATCTGCACGCTTTCTTTAATGTACTCTTCTTTTTCAACATCTGTAAGCTCTTTTCCGAACGATGCATTCAGAAATGTGTAGCCGAATGTTGCCGAAAATACTGTCAGTGCCAGCGTCTTAAAGTCTTTCTCCGGTATTTTCCCCATTGCACACATCTTATTCAGGTAACCGGCAAATGTCTCCAAAAAAGCCTGTGGAACTTTCATAATAAGCTGTTTGGTTTCCTCATAGAGCTGCGGCGCTCTCAGACCGATTGACAGATTGACGAAATCCGGCGTCATCCTGTCAATATATGCTCTCATGAACATTTCCAAGTCTGCCTGCAAATCCCACTCTGCCTTTTCAAAAATCTCCGGTGTGACATTCGCCCGCCAGCCTGCCTGGTTTGCCCCTTGTAAAACAATATCCTTTTTGCTCTCAAACTTGCGGAACAGGGTACACTCGTTTACACCAGCTGCCTTCGCAATTTCTTTCGTAGTTGTTGCGACATATCCTTTATCCCGGACTAATGTCATTGCTGCATCAATTATTTTCTGGCTTGTTTCATCCAAATCTGCTTCCTCCTTCATGCAAGTACACGCTTTCATATTAGCAGATGAATTAGCAAGAGTCAATAGGGAAGTGAATAAGCCGAAAATTGAAAAGGATTCACCGGGATTTCCGGTTATCAATTCTTTTCTATAGGTATCCAGATTTCGCTGTAATTCATATCTTTCGTATACATCTCAATATTGTAATTCCCTGCGAGTTTGTATGCCTTACAGGATGGCAGCCACTCACTCCATATTTTTGTGTTCACATCCTGTAATGATTTCGGCAATGCTCCATAGCAAGGAAATACTGCCCATGTCCCGGCTGGAATTACTCTTGTTTCCAATCCCTCCGGAACTTCGCTTTCCGGACTGTAATTATCAGCTATCAGATAATCAAAGTTCTGCCCCTCACCGGCCATGCAGATTCCATACATTCCGCATATGATTTTCCCATTCTCGCTTTTCATATGTTCCTGCCAAAACTCGGGAATTTTTTCATAAGAAGTTTCCGAATTGAATTTACGCGAAACTCCCATAACTGTGAACTGTTCTTTTTCCACAATTTTATACTCCAACATAGTACCACCCTCCAATGTAAGTTTTATTTTCAGCGGAGCAACAGAATTCAGACTGCGGTCCTTTTCTCTTGCCTGTGAAGGCGTTACCCCATGAAACTTGGTGAATGCTTTTGCAAAGCTGTCCGGCGAACTGTATCCATATTTCAGTGCAACATCAAGCACCTTGATATCGGTTGAACAAAGTTCCTGAGCAGCCAGTGTCAGACGGCGATTTTTAATGTACTCTCCAACTGTAAATCCACATAATACATTGAATATTTTTTGAAAGTAGAAACTTGACACAAATGCTTTGCCTGCGACTTCATTTATATCAATATCCTCGGTCAGATGCTCTTCAATGTAATAAATTGCATTACGTATACCGTCATTCCAACTGTTCATGAGTAGTATTCTCCTTCCTGTTCCACTGTAATGATATATTACAGCCAAACACTATATTTTTCCCGATATTTTCTGCTCTCTGGTGCGGGATGGCGCCATGTTCATGTTTCGCCCCTGTCATTCTTCTTGTTTCCAGATCCTGTTTTCATTCACTATATTTCCCTGCCTGCACATGCCACATCTTTGCATACTTTCCGTTTTGTTCTAAAAGCTGTTCATGGGTTCCCTCTTCTATAATTTCACCTTTTTCCAGCATAATAATGCGGTCTGCATCTCTTGTCGTAGACAGCCGATGGGAAATATAGAATACCGTCTTATTTCTTGCGGCATCCTGCATCGCTTTATTCAAATTATATTCTGCAATAGGATCCAGTGCACTGGAAGGCTCATCCATAACTAAAATGTCTGCCTGCTTGTAGAAGGCTCTGGCAATGGCAACCTTCTGGCTTTCTCCGCCGGACAGATTCACGCCGTTCTCGTCAAACTCCGAGGTAATGGATGTATATAGTCCTTCCGGAAGTGTTTCCAGGCGCTCACCAAAACCGCTGCTGCAAAGAGCCTGCTTTACGGCTTCCTCTTCCCTTTTTACGTTCTCTATGTCATCCAGCACAACATTCTCCAACAGCGTGGCATCGTACATCTTGAAGTCCTGGAACACTACGCCGAAACGTTTATGATACTCACCCAAATCGTACTGCGTTATGTTTTTATCATGATAAAGAATCTTGCCGCCTGTGGGGTCATACAGCCTCATCAGCAGTTTAATAAGCGTTGTCTTTCCGGCGCCGTTGTACCCTACAATCGCAATTTTTTCACCGGGATGAACCTGTAATGTAATATCCTTCAGCGTCTCCGGTGAATCCTCCGTATAGCGGAAGCTGACATGCTCAAAACGTATTGTGCCCGGCTCTGCCGGTAAGCTGTCTCCCACATTATGCTTAATCTTCGGCTCATTCATAAGAAAACATCTGATCTTGTCGATGTACATACTGTTTTCGCCCGCCTTGGGCACCACCTCGGCAAATCCCTTCATGCCTTTCCGCAGACTGCCCGTACGGTTAAACAAAACTACCGCATTACTGTAATCGATGGTATGTAACACTGCCGCCTGAAAAATTAAGTACGTGATATAAAGTCCATCCAAAATAAAATCTCCGGCTAAATACCCCTGTGCAAAATGCAGACCTGTACGCTTCCTGCAGGCCTTTTTCTGCACTTTTATCATTTCCCCGTTAGCCTGCACAAAGTCCTGCTCCAAAAGATCCGCCGTCCGAGGGTATAAACGCAGCTCTTTTGCATAATCACTCAGATAAAAAATGCGGCTTACATAGCTTCGCTTACGTTCCAATGGATTTGTTTTCATCCGCACTTCGTAATTTAATCTGTTCAATACCTTTGCAAACAGAAAATTAAGTACAAAGGAGGCCAAAACGAATAAAATTCCCGCAGCATCCGTGACAAGAAAGAATGCTCCCGTTGTCAGCATAATTGTAATACTTTGTACAAGGGAATTGAGTAATGTAAGAAAACGTTCAATCGAATTCTCAGCTTCGGATACAGACAAAACAAACTCATTATAATAGTCCGGTTCATCATAGCATTCCAAATCAATCTCTGCCGCTTTATGATACATCTGGTCCTTTAACGCCTGATAAAGTTTCGGTTTTGCACGCAGTGATAAATTATGAATATAATACCCATCCGGTATGATTGCCGCCATATATGCTAACAGTACGATGCCCACTACGATAAACGCTTTATAAAATGGTTCTCCATATTCTGCGCATCTTAATACATAACGGACAGCTATCGTATGCTCCAAAAAGATAAGAAGCTGACTTCTGAAAGCATCATATATCGCATATAACATAAATCCCGGCGCTGTACGGAAACAGAGTCTCCAAAGAAACAGATGATTTTCCAATACCTTTTTCATACCATCTCCTCCTTTGTCATGGCAAAGATACCTTTGTCGATTTCTAAAGAGGATACGGCCAGATAATTCTCCGCCTGCTTTTTATACATATCGGCATAGATCCCCTGCCGCTTCATCAGCATGTAATGGGTCCCCTCTTCTTTGACCATTCCGTTTTCCAGCATGAACACCCAGTCCGCATTCTGGACAGAAGATAACCTGTGAGAAATAAACAATACCGTCTTTTCCTTACTGCTTTTCAGCATATTGTCAAATAACTGATATTCCGAAACAGGATCCAATGCACTGGAGGGTTCATCGAATATCTTGACAGGACATTGTCTCACAAAGGCTCTGGCAACACCGATTTTCTGGTACTGACCGCCGGACAGCACCACGCCATCCTCACTGAATTCCTTCGTCAAAACCGTATCCATACCCTTTGGCAGCGACATCACCTTATCATATACCCCGGCCAGCCGTAAGGCTTCTTCTACGCGTTCTCTGTCGCCTTCCTCCGCTTTCTGCATCAGCACGTTCTCCATGACCGACAAAGAAAAAATGCGGCAGTCCTGAAAAGCGGTTGCAAACAACGCTCTGTACTTCTGCAGATTGTACTCTTTAATGTTTCTGCCATTACAGAGAATCTCTCCTTCTGTGGGGTCATAAAAGCGCATCAGCAGTTTAATAATTGTTGACTTACCCGCTCCGTTATGTCCTACCAGGGCATAAGTCTTACCTCCCCGGATTTCAAAGGAAAGGTTATGTAATACTTGTTTGTCCTTATAACAAAAGCTCACATTGCGAAACGCAATGCTTTGAATTTCTTCTCCCGGGTCTTCCCCTTCGTAATCCTCCGGTATCACTTCCTCATACTCCAGAAAGGTACGCAGATTCCATACAAAAAGTCCGTTCTTAAAGCCCTTCATCAGAGATTCCGTAAACCCGATTAATATCCACGTAGTAGATACCATCATACTGGTAATCACCGAAAGCTCCGCCAGCGAAATCGTATGGCTTACCAATGCTCTGTAAGCTCCGTATATCAATAGTCCCTCAAAAATAAAGCTAAACGTAAATATGACACGCAGCCAGTGGAAAATCATACCCTTTTTCGTATACTTATGGGTACACTGAATAAGCCCCTGTATGGCCTCCCGGTAATTTCTCTGCATTAGTGCAAACGCATTGGTCAGGCGTATTTCCTTTGCATAATCTGTCATGTACATGACGCGGTTTACATACGCTATTTTACGGTTATAGGGAACCATTTCCCTGTTTCGCTCAAAATCAATCTTGCCCAGTACTTTATTGAAGCAAAAATTCCCCACAATAGGAAAGCCTACAAACAGTACCGCATACCTGTCCACTTCTAAAAGAAAAAGAAATGCTGCAGCGGACGCCATCACACCAAATACAATTCCCCAGATAACATCCACCGTTTCTATAAGCCGCTCATCCGCCTTTTCCATGGCCAGCGTGTATTTGTTATAAAACTCATGATCTTCATAACAGGACAGTTCTACGTTTCTGGACTTTCGGAACAGCTTTTTGCTCAATTCCCTGTTCACAATAATGGTCGTAACAGGTGTCACTGTTCCTTCCACATAGCTGTTATATAAGGAGATGCTTGCAAATACAGCCACCGTAACCCCGACAAATATCATAATCGCAGAAAATTCCCGCCCCATTTCCAATGCCTTAACAACAAAGCGCATAAAAAAAGCGCTGTAAAATAACCACTCAAAATATCCTAAGAACCGGGTAACGGCCTTATGCAAAACCTGGCCGGGACATATCTGCCACATTAACCGCAGTGCATATAAATTGTTATGAAATGCCTCTTTTCCTTTATTCACTTATTTCTCACTCCTAATCAAGAATTGGAACTGTACTGAATTTCTATTGTCTATGTACCGGGAGCATCACTGTACGCAGAAGAAATACAAAACATTATGGTTGATTCATTAAATCCCTCAAACCTATCGTCCTCTTTCTATTCTCCAATGATTTCCACGCCATCCGGCAGATCCCGTATAACAAGCGCACATGTATTGGTAAGCCGCACATTATTTTTTAACGGATATGTCATTTTACCTCTTCTTTCTCCCATTATACAATGAACATCCAATTTTGTATCTAAAAACCCCAGGTTATTTTCCAAGTTATTGGTAAAAACCAGACTTCCGGCACTTACTCCGATTACCAGGCCATTGTCATAAATATACGCCATCAAAGACTTATCAAACCCTACCGCATTGATTCTTTCAAGCAAATAATGTGTATTGCCGCCGCACAGATAAACCACATCATATTGTTTCAGCTTCTTCACATCCATTCCGGCATGTAAATCCCATACGTCGATATTTTTATTTAAGATACCGCATTTTAACAGATCATTCATACATTTGGGCAAAACGCCTATCGCATCTGCATCTATTGCCGCTGTAGGAATGAATAAGGCTTTTACTTCAGCCATATCTTTCCCCGCCATATCCACAAAGCACTCTTTGATTTCTTCCGTTTCTAAACCCGCTGATGTTAATAATACCCTCATGTTTCCTCCTACTCCGGCCAGTTCATCTGCTCATTGGAAATGCCCAATTTTCTGCACTCATTGCACACAGATTCTTTTTCATCCTGATTTCCAATCCGATATTTTAAAATCCTGTCTTTAAATACAATGTATTTTTCATTACCTGCCTTAAAATCAACAAACCAATTCCCATTTGTATCGGAATCGGACCGCATGACTTTTGAAATCCGTTCCGGAAAATCTCTTTTATCACATGTAAAAAACAAAACAGTCCAATATTTTGGGTTCCCGTCAGTATTCCACAATTCGATTTTATGAATATGAAGACAGTCAATGATACTGTCATCCGCTATGCTTTCTTTAATTAATACTCCCTCATACAATTCCCGTTTCTTTTTTTGAATCGCATTATTGCCGCAGCTATGAACATCTTTCACCTCACTTAATGTCAATTCATCCTTTAACAAAATATCCATAGATACCTGAAAGGTTTCTCCCAGTATCAATAGTTTTTCCGTCTCCGGTAATGCAATGTCAGCTTCCCATTTCGATATGGATTGTCTGCTGACATTACATATTGAGGCAAGTTCTTCCTGCGTCATTCCGTTTGCTTTTCTTAGTTCTGTAATTTTTTCTGATAATTTCATTGTCATGCCTCCTTTAATTACTTTGTATTATACAAAATAACAGTACGGTTTACCACCAACATCAAAGTGCTTTTCTGCAACTTCCAGTTGCAAACAGAGATCTTTCTCCGGCCTGCCAAAAAGTATTATCCCGCACTTTCAACTTTACATCCTGCACTTTCAAATTGCTTTACATTTTATGACTATGGAATTACAATGAAGACATTCCGGATGACTGCACGACAACTGCATGAAAATATCATCAGAATCCGTAACAGCATCCGCATTACTTCAGGAAAAGGAAGAGAGGAAACATGGAAAAATTAACTTTAGAATCAAAAAGAATCATGGAGGAACGTTTCGGAAAAGATAATATTGTTGCACTGGCAACCATAGACGACGGTATACCGCATGTTCGAAATGTAGACGCTTTTTATGAAGATGGCGCTTTTTATATCATTACTTATGCACTTTCCAATAAAATGAGACAGCTGGCAAAAAATCCTGCCGCAGCGATTGCCGGAGATTGGTTTACAGCGCATGGAAAGGGAATCAACCTTGGTTATTTCGGTAAACCCGAGAACAAGGAGATTGCTGAAAAATTGAAAAAAGCCTTTTGTGCCTGGATTGACAACGGCCATAATAATTTTGATGACGAAAATACTTGTATTTTGTGTATCAGACTTACAGACGGTATTCTCTTTTCCCACGGGACAAGATATGATATCGATTTTACGAAAGACCAATAATCAGACGGAAGGCTGTTTTTCTGCCTTCCGTCCGGCTGTTTTACAAGTTTTCTTCCAACTCTTCCAGAATATGAATCATATCTCTTATGGACTGCCCTTTTTTCAATTTATCCTGCAGCTTTCGCTGTAATTGTAAGTAGCTTATTTTATCGGGTACCAGATCATCGGCTGATCCGGGGTAAAGTTCCTTTATGTTATCCATCATAATCTTCACAATGTGCTTGTTTATCATTGCAGCGTAATTCTTCCGACATTCTTCCGCCGTTCGATCAACTATGATTTTATAAGTATTTTCATCAATGATGTCTATTCTGTCTTCATATAAGGTTTTATCATAAGAGAGAATCCTGTATGCTGACTTCTCTAATGCAATATTATCCTTTAATCTGAGTACAGGCATTAATATACCCGTGCTTTTTACTAATTCGCTTCTTACCGTATTGATATAATCGGTTTCCAGTCCTGAGACAACACATGGAATCATATCTTCTCCGAATTCAAGAACCAGGGGTTCTGCGAACATATTATTTGTAATTTCCAGTTTCATGGTCACATTGTCATTCTCTATGATTTTATTGTCTTCAATTCCCAATAAGGTATTCGCGCTTATATCCAAAGTTCTGCAAATCCCCTCAATTAAAGACACATCCGGCAGTCCGGTCCCACGCTCCCATTTACTGACTGCCTGCGGCGTAACGCCAAGACGTGATGCAAACTCTTCCTGTGTCATTCTTTTATACTTCCTGTATTGACACATGTTCTCACCGATATTTTTATTCATTTCCGCATCTCCTTTACTTATGTTATCGTGAATTCAGTATAACAAGCGTAAAAGGATCTGTAAAACAACGCATTGTTGCATAGATTCTCAACAGATTCCGCCGACACGTTTCCGCCGCCTCCCCATCCACCAGAAGACACCCACACAAATAACAACTGAAAGTCCCGATCCGGCAGGAGATGCAAGGCCCATCGGAAAAAGCGTATCCGCAAAATATTTAGAAGCAAAATATGCAGCCGGAATACGGACGCAGATGATTGACAGGGAATTATGAATAAACGAAACGCCGGACAAGCCGTAAGCGCAAAAATAACCGCTGAAACTAAAATGAATGCCTGCAAGGATCGTGTCCCACACATACCCCCGCATATACTGGCTTCCAAGCCGCACGACTTCGGCATTATCCGAAAACAAGCCGATAAAAGGTTCTGTATCCGCCCACATCAAAACGGATACTGCAATTCCCCACACAACCGCAATGGCAGACGCATAGCGCAGTGTAAGCCGTGCCCGTTCATGCTTGCCGGCTCCGATATTTTGTGCCGAAAGCGCGGACACTGTCTGTAACATGGAAGAAGGTACAAGAAACAGGATGCCGATGATCTTTTCCACGATTCCTACCGCTGCGGCATCGTTTAATCCCCGCTTATTGGCAATGATGGTGATGACGATAAAAGCAATTTGGATAAAGCCATCCTGTAATGCAACGGGAATCCCGATTCTAAGCAATCCGGCCATAGTTTCCCGGTGCGGTCTGAAATTCTGCATTGTAAGTGTCATACCGTTTCTTTGTCTTACGATAACGACCATAGAAATGCATACGCTAATGGTCTGCGACAGGGTCGTTCCCAGAGCCGCTCCAGTCGGGCCCAGTCCCAGAATGCCGATAAAAAGATAATCCAGTGCAATGTTTGCGGCACAGGCTGCGGCAATAAAATACATCGGACTTTTGGAATCTCCCATTCCGCGAAAAATCGAACTGATAATATTATAAGCCGTAATGAACGGTATTCCGATAAAACAGACCGTCAGGTAGGATACGGTCCCGGGCACTGCTTCAGCAGGCGTAGACATAATGCTTACGATCGATTTAACGGCCAGCAGTAATACGGCCGTTAAAAAGAACGACAGCGCCATAAACAGGGTCACGGTATTGCCGGTCACATCGGATGCCTGTTTCTTTTTTCCCGCGCCGACTGCCTGTCCGATCATAACGGTAGCGCCCATAGCCAGTCCTACGATCATAACCGTCAGCATATGCATAACCTGGCTGCCGATCGAGACTGCAGTTGTACTTTCTACACCGTTAAATTGTCCGATGATAAAAAGATCCGCCATACCATACAGCGTCTGTAAAAAGTACGACAGAAAAAACGGCAGTGAGAAATGCAGAACGGTTTTCCATACACTGCCTGTTGTTAAATTTTTTTCCATATATTTACTCCTCTTCGGGTTTCATCCTATTTTCCGAACAGTTACTATCCTGTTTCGGCCTGTTCCTCTGTCTAAGAAGAGAAACGGCATAGCCATAGCCACGCCGTTTTCTTTATCCATAAAGCATACATATAATCAGATCAGGCCAGCTCCGTGAACTCAACAAGCTGTAACCTTAACGAAGTTGAAAGCGTTCAACGGAAACTTTTAATTCCTCTGCCTGTGTATAGAGTTCTTCTGCGGAAGAAGCTGATTTTTCAGCCATAGTCGCATTTGTCTGCACAACTTCGGAAATCTGTTTCATTCCCGCCGTCAATTGGTGTAATGCCTGTACCTGCTGTCCTGCCGATTCTGCGATCCGCTCGACAAGTTCCGTAGATTTATGCGCACCGGACACGCCTTTTACGAGCGCCTGCTTGGTATCCGAAGACAAAACAGTACCTTCCTTTACTAAACGGATCGAGTTTTCGATCAGCTCGGTAATATCTTTTGCCGCCATAGAGCTCTTGTTGGCAAGACTGCTCACTTCTTCTGCCACCACGGCAAAACCTTTTCCGGCCTCACCCGCATGAGCCGCTTCCACGGCCGCATTCAATGACAGAATATTGGTCTGGAATGAAATATCCTCGATCGTCTTGATAATGCCGCCGATCTGCTGGGAGGAACGGGAGATATCATTCATCGCTTCCGTCAGTGCGCCCATCTTTTCACTGCACATCTCAAGCTGCATAGTCGCTTCCGATGTAGATGTTCTGGCATCTTCCGCGTCTTCCGAAGAACGGTCTACCTGCATGGAAAGTTCCTGAATGCTTGCCGACAACTGTTCTACAGCCGAAGCCTGTTTTACCGCACCGCTTGAAAGGACCTGTGCATCGGATGTCATTTTCCTGGATTCATCCGACACCTGTTCCGCTGTTCTGTATATCTGCGAAAGAGCCATGTTCAAAGAATCGAGAATCTGTTTCATGGCCGTTTGGATCGGCAGAAACTCTCCTCTGTATTGTCCTTCAATGAGCTGATCCATTTTTCCATCCGCCATCTGTGACAGAATGGTATCAATGTCGTTGATGTATTTCTTCAATTCTCCCTTTGTTTCATGTATGGAAGCTACTAACATACCGATTTCCGAGGTATTGGCCTCTAACGGAAAGTTTGCGGAAAGATTACCCTGTGAGATTTCGCCCATTTGGTCTCTCACAACGATCATCGGCCGCAGCAACCTGATTCTGACAATGATCATGTTTAAAAGCTGCATCACCGCAACCACAATAAGCGCGGCGATCATATTCATTTTGATCACTTCCGTTTCATGCTGCAGGGAATTCACTTCCGTCGACGTTCTGTTGTCAAGATCAGCCAGAAACTGTTCTTTGATCGCGTTAATCTGGGCTATGGAAGCGCTGTAGTCTTCTCCGTAAACATATTGGACTGCCTCTTCCATATTGCCTTCCTGAACATGGTTCATAGCTTCTTCTTCCAACGGAACCAATGTATTGGACAGTTCCGACATGGCATCGATCATATCCTGTTCTTCATCGGTAATGCCGATCTCCTGCATTGCGGCTACTCCCAGGTCACGGTTTTTTAAATTATTGATCTCGTTCCAATAATTGTCATAATGCTCCTGCAGTCCGGTTGCCGCAAAAGCACGTACTTCATTGGTAAGATATGATGAGCCGTTCATAAAGCGGTTCGCATTATAAGTCAGCGCAAACCGGTCTTCATTTGCTTTATCCAGCTGACTGTTTGCATTGCCGTATTTCGTTAAGGATATCATTAAAAACAGCAGCGAGAGAATGGATACCCCGTTTAAAATAAATGATAAGACTGATTGACTAATGGACTTTTTCACTTCGTATGCTCCTTTCATGTCTGCAAAGTAAAAATCAGAAAGAACTTTTCTTTTCTATTTCCAAAGACTGTTTCATATATCCCGGACATTCTCCGGCCATTGCTTCCGGATAATCGGATCATTCCCTGTAACCTCCTTATACGAAAGGACCGGTCCGGCCTTTATTTGTTCAGATATCCGTCAATGCCCTTTTTGATCTCTTCAGGCGGCAGCGTTTTCGACAGATATCCTGCCGGTTTTAAGGCGATCACCTTCTGAACACTCTCTTTATCTACTCTGCCTGTCAGAAAAAATACCGGAATATCCGCAAAGTCTTCTTCCGCCCGGATCATTTCCAATACCTGGCTGCCATCGCAGACCGGCATTTCATAATCGAGCAGAATCAAGTCAGGTCTGTCGAGTGTGAGACATCTGATCGCTGACAATCCCGACTGTGCTACCGATACATCGTAATCTTTCCCGAACAGTTCCAGCATGGACTGCCGCACAACAGCGGAATCGTCTACTACGAGTATCTTCTTTTTCTTTTTGCGGTTTGCTTCTCCTTTATCCAGATATTTCTTGATCTCGGACATGGCATTTTCCGCTTTGATCGGCGTTTCTCCTTCACTGTTCGGGATCAGGTGCGGCGCGATCACGCAATAGGCAAAATAGCCTTCCCCCGTATCAAAAAGCAGACTGAACTGCGGTTTCTGCCGCTCGAATATTCTGTAAAACTGTTCGTATGTAAGCAGGTTTTCCTCCGTCATCTCATACAGGCCTTCATCCGGAAAATGTTCTCTGATACGATGCACGAACTGCTGTGCCGTAAACCTCGCAGCATTCACGAGCATAACGCTGACGGCTTCATCCTGCATATCCATCATGCTTCCGATCGTATTTAAGATCAGCTTCTCTTCAAAAACAAGGATGATCTCCCACTTTTTATTCTTATCGGCGCCATAGACAAGTCTGTAATAGATGCCCTGCCCGAACTTCTCTCCGCCGTAACTTTCGCTGAGCAGTTTGGTATTGAGCTGAAACATATCCTGCAGAAGCTGTATAATGATCTGTTTCATAATGAACTGTTCTTCTTCCGGTAAAAGGGAACCCCACTTACTGACGCCTTTTCCCGTAATCGCTCTGTCTTCCGTCAATGTATGTCCAATCAGCCAGCCGGCACAGACTCCCAGGAAATGATTGATAGCCGCCGGTGAATAAAGTGTCTGGTTCAATTCCTTTTCAAGCGCCGGAATCGTTTTTTGCCGGAAATCATTATGAAGCCGTCTGTGCGTTTCAAACCCCGGATAGTTAATCGACACCATATAGGCCTCTTCTTCCGTAAAATGCTTCATTGCATGATCTTTGAAATATTTGATGCCTTCCTGACAAACCCATTGACTCTTCGTCTCATCTTTGCTGTTTGCAAACAATCTGTTCAAAATACTGAAAAGCTTCTTATGTTCCCTGTCAATAAAATTCACTCCTATATTAAAACGATCCTGCCATTCTAACTGATCACCCATGACCTCTCCTTCTCTTTCATAATATTTGAACCATTTATGTCATTATACAGCATTTATGATAAAAACAAAACTATAATTTGTAGCTTTTGGTACTTTTATTTTACTTTCTGACTTGTATCATCGTATTACGTTTTCGGGCAGATTTCCGAAAATAAAACTGACCTCCAGTCATTAGATGTCAGGTCTAACTTTGGGAGGTCAGTTCATTTGAAATATTTCTTCTCCTTATCATCCAGCCAGCTTGATTCAATCGCCTTTACAGCATCGTATCATCCTTTAAAACCTCTGTAAGGCTGATCTGTCGAACGCTTCGCCAGGCCAAATAGTAAGCGGCTGCCACAGAACCCGCAATTGCCGCCGTGAAAATGATTAGGGGAATAAACGACGTCTGTTCCAGAAATTCTCCGACTGCAATATAACTCATTTTCAGCATATACCCTACGGCAGTCACTGCCGGCAGAAACGTAATACAAATCGGGCGTCCCGCCAGAACCAACGCCTCGATACAGAACATCTTCCTGATCTCATTCGGCGTCAGACCGACCGACATATATCTTGCAAACTCTCTTTTCCTCTGTCGTGCAAATCCCAGCGTATTGGAAAACACATTACCGATCCCGATTACTGCAAGCAGAACGCAGAAACCGCTGAAAATCATCTTCATGCCCTGTATCTGTCTGTCATTTATTTCATATTCCTGAATGCGGTTCTCACATTCTACGGTATATTCCCGTCCGATCAGCTGACTGATTTCACTCTGTAATGCATTCAGCTCATCCAATGCTGCATTTTCACCGCCAAGAATTCGAATATATATGTCTTCCTCCACTCCTCCGATCTGTGTTTTCACCTGTTCCCATAATGATACCGGCATAAAATGCACCAGCTCATAATGATCAAGCGCCGCATATTCTTCTCTCAAAACAGGAACTTCCTCTGTATAGGACAGAACCGGAATCTTTGCCGTCATTTCTTCCTTTCCCGACTGTTTTAAAACACTGACGTCATTTTCTCCGGCATCATGCGTTCTTAAATAAGGCATCATGTCAGGGTGCCTGAAATCAGGATTTGTCACATCCCGGATCCGGTTCCATATTACTGCCCCGTCAAGCCGCGGCGTTATGCCGATCTGCTCACAATATGCCTCAAAACTGTTATCATCCAATATCATGATCAGCGCGTTTACCAGCCAGCCGCCATCGACTTTGTTTACATAACGATCGGACGCATGAGTAAATCCACCGAAAGATTTCATTTCATCGCTCATTTCTTCTTCTGTAATCATCCTTTTGGCCATAGCTTTTTGATATACGATGGCGCTGTCCACCCCGTTAAGTCCCTGAATTGAGTCTGTCTGTTCAAAAAACTCTGTCCCGGCATCCTTCACAGTAACCATAATATCCCATGCGTTCCGATATCGCTCGAAATAAGTCTCTTTTGTACTGATCACCGAAAGAGACAGGAAACACTGCATGAGCGTAAATGCCATAAACGAAAGAATAAGCGATAAGGACGCCGTCCGTAAGGCTTTCCGCTGCGCCTTTAACGCATTGCCCGCCAGTTCACCTTCCACACCAAATAAAAGTGTAAGCAAATAAGCATTCTTCTTTCGCTTTAATTGCAGTTCTCCTGTATTTCTGATAGCTTCAAGCGGGGTCAGTCTGCTTAATTTACATGCCGGCAGCCATGCGGAGATCCATATCGTTATCACTGTCACCAGAAACGCCAGCAGAAGGAACAGCGGGTGATAACCGGGAACCGCTTCGTGCCGTCCCGGAATATCGCTTCCTAACAGCACATTGGACAATACCAGCAGTCCCATACTGCCGGCAGTCCCCGTTACATTGCCGACCAGAACCGGCACAGCGCATAAAACGGCTGCCTCCTGTAAAAGACATGTCCGAATCTGTTTCGGTGTCGCACCGATACTTGAGAAAATACCGAACTGATGGATTCTCGCGTTCATGGATACCGCGAAGGCATTGTGTATGATCATGACTAACGACAGCGACGCCAATACCGTTATCACAATAAACAGCGGAAATATCAATCTTGGCGCAGTATCTTTTTCGTCGCGGATCAGATACATTGCCAGAAGTTCATAGTGATATACGGTCTTTTCCGGTAAAACCCCGACCAATCCGGCAATACGGGGAGTATCTGAAAAAACCGCGTCCATATCGTAAAAATAAATATCCGCCCTCTCTCCGGACAAGGCATCCTCCGTTATCACCACATTTTTTACACTAGCGAAGTTTTTTATGGCTTCTATATCTTCTTGATCAAATTCTCCGATCAGCCGGCTCTGCCAGGCGCCTTCTTCCAATTCGATTCTCTCGACCTCATATTTCCATGCATTATAAAACAACCCGCACAATAATGATAAAAGCAGAGCGGCAATAAATGCCGAGAGCCTGATGGATAATCCCGAAGAACGGTTATTTTTAATATAGTCTGCTGAATAATCTTTCCACATATCTAACGGGCCGCCCCTGCCTCCTTTCGCACATCGCTTATAATACGGCCATCTTCGATGGTTATAATGCGTTCCGCTTCCAAAGCGACATTTTCATCATGAGTAATCAGAATGACCGTCTGTTCCAGATTGCGGTTGGAAAGTTTTAACATATCTATGATCTCTTTGGAATTTTTCTGATCCAGATTTCCGGTCGGCTCATCCGCCAGGAGCAGCGCCGGACGATAGATCAATGAACGGGCGATCGCAACCCTTTGCTGCTGACCGCCTGATAACTGGCCCGGCAGTGACTCAAGCCTGTCGGCAATCCCAAGAGAAGCAACCACCTTTTCAAAATACTCTTTATTCGGCTTTTTTCTATCAAGCGCAAGCGGCATGAGTATATTTTTCCGCACTGTGAGGGTCGGAATCAGATTATAGAACTGATACACCAATCCTACTTTCCTGCGCCGGAAAACCGCCGCCTGCGTCCGGTTCAACAGGGACAGATCGGTTCCCGCTATCGTCACTTTCCCTTCCGTGGGTTTGTCTACACTGCCGAGAATATGCAGCAAAGTGGATTTACCTGAACCGGATGTTCCGACGATCGCTGTAAATTCCCCCTTATGTACTGACAGATCGATCCCATCCAGAGCCACTACCCGATTGTTTTCGGAATGATATACCTTTCTTACTCCCTCACATTTTAAAATCTCCATTTTTCTTCTCCTTTTCTACGGTTCATAAAGCTTTCCTCTTATCATTTTTACAATTAATATCTTAGCAGGTGAAAGTTACAACTCAGTGACTGTAGAAATGAATTTCAAAAAGTGCGCCGCCGCCCGCTTTATTTTTTGCCCGTATCGTTCCGTTCTGACGCTCAATGATTTCTTTTGCCAAAGCCAAACCGATTCCAATACCGCCCCCGCAGGCATTCCTTCCCCGGTAAAATCGTTCAAAAAGATGCGGGATATCCTCTTTGACAAATCCTTCCCCCTCGTCCCAGATCAGAATCTCCGTATACAGTGGATTCTGGGCATAAGAACAGTGGACCGTTCCGCCAGGATTATGCTCCATACAGTTTTTCATCAGGTTCATGACCGCCTCCATCGTCCAGTCCGGATCGACAGCGACCCGCATCTCCCCGGATTCCGGTATATCAATGCCCGTTCCGGAGCCTGCAAATAATTCCTGTAAATTATCCGCCGCAAGGACAAGTAAAGTAAAAACATCCTCTTCCTTTTTTTGTAAAAACAATGTACCGGCATCGATCCGGGATATTATAAGCAGGGCCTCTTCCAAATGTGTAAGCCGCAAAAGCTGTTTTTCCACCTGTTCCAGGTGATCCGGGATCCTGTTGGATGAACAGCATAAAGGCCAGGCGGCAAAATCCTGTCTGATCATCTGTACGGATAATGATATGGCGGTAATGGGCGTTTTGATCTGATGAGCGATGTTGGATAGATTTTCCGCAAAATTATTCTTCGTCTGTACCGCTGTTTCTTTTGTCTGATAAAGAAAGGTCACCGTTTTGTATATTTCATCTTCCAGTTTAGAAAAATCATCCTCCCCGGTGGCGGAAAGGATGACCGCTTTGCCTGTATTAACCTGTTCCAGATATTCCGCTAAAGCCTGGATCCGCATGGCCTCTTTTCTATTCCGGCAGGAAAAAGCAGCGATAAAAAGAGAAAGTCCTGTCAAAAATCCTATCGCCGCAAACAACACACTGCCGCCTGTAAGCACGACAGCAAAGGCGGCTGTGATCAATCCGCCGGATGCTGCAAATCCCAAAATAACCAGACTATTTTTCCATCCGCTCATATCGTATCCTCCATACGGTACCCGACACTCCTGACCGTTTTCAGACAGGCCGGCTGGTCAAGTTTATCCCGCAGCCGCTTCATCGTAACTGTCAGGGTATTATTATTCACATAGTTACCGTTTACATCCCATATCTGCTCCAGGATTTTTTCTCTGGTAACAGTCTTTCCTTTATTCTGCATCAAATACAAAAGCAGCTGGTATTCCGCTGCACTTAATCCCACTTCCTCCATGCGGCAAAAAACCGTCCGGCGGTTCAGATCCATCATAATTTCATCACAGGAAAGATACTGATTTGCCACATTGCCGCTCCTGCGCAGCAGCGCCCGGATGCGTGAATACAATACTTCTAATTCAAACGGCTTTACTACATAATCATCTGCACCGTTCCTGAAACCTGAAACGATATCCGAAGAGTCTCCGCGGACTGTCAGAAAAATAACCGGCAGTTCTTTCCAGTTACTGCGAATCCACTGACACATACTGTCTCCACGTCCATCCGGCATATTCCAGTCCAATAATACAAGCGAAGGAACCCTCGCCTGCAAAGCCAGTCTCGCCCCGGCAAACGTATTGCATATCGTTACTTTAAAATCTTTTCGTTCCAGATATTCTTTTACGGCATATGCTATATCCGGATCATCTTCAATATAGTATAAATCAATCATAATCGGCCCTGCCTCTTTCTACCAGTCTTTAAAATAATTATAACATATGAAAGTTACAATTTCGTGACCGCTCCGCGCATGCGCCGGAAAAATGGCAAAACAACACGCAAAATGCCGCGGAAACTGTATTTTTACAGCACCGCGGCATTTCATGCTTACTAATTTGGCAGTCTTATTGAAAATATGTATTCATCAATCTTGTGTGTACGTTACATTTTTAACAAGTCCGAAAGCTTTCTGCGCGAAACCTTTTACAAGCGGCAGATCCGCATCCTGTTCTTTTGCCGTTTTGGCGATTCCCATAATCGCCATAACCAGGATGATCAGTGAAATGACAGACGTTACGATGCCGAAAAATCCGGATATTAATGCACCCAGGATCGGAATCGCATAGATCGGACTGATAATACCGATCAGCGTAGATACAACGCCCGAAATGATAGACAGGAAAAAAGCCTGCATCACCTGCATGGTAAGCCACTGGTCTTTGTGTACAACAATTACAAATCCAAGAAGCAGCAGCGCCAGTGTCGTGTGTCCCAACAGGGCAAGAACGAATCCGAGCACCGCATAAAAGTTTAAACATATTCCAAAATTATCTTTTCTCATTCTGTTTTTTCCTCCGATTTTCATAAGACTTTTATCATTATAACATATCGGAAAAAGGCCTCGCAACATATATAAACAAAATATCGTATCTATAAAATCAAGTTCACAATAACAGACAACAATCAGCAAACTTTGGCAATTCTTTTTACAGCAGCGGCGCCGCTGCCTTCATCAAATGCCCCGTTAATTTCATATACCATTTTTCCCTGCGGACAGATTCTCTTGTAACCTGTCTGCACTTTGCAAGTGTAGCCTGAAAGTCAGCTTCGATATCCTGAATGCATTCGGTGCGGCATAAATAAGCAGCGCATTCAAAGTGATGGTACAGACTGCGGTAATCCAGATTGATCGTGCCTACGACCGCTTCTGCCGAATCGCAGACACAGGTTTTCGCATGAACGAATCCCGGCGTATATTCATATATTTTCACTCCGGATTCCAATAATGACGCATAATGCGTTTTCGCTAACGCATACGGTATGATTTTATCCGGTATGCCCGGTAACAGCAGAATCACTTCCACGCCTCTTTCGGCCGCAAACTTCAAAGCCGTCTCCATTTCACCATCCAGGATCAGATATGGCGTCATTATGTGCACATAGGATAACGACCTGTTCAGGATATCCATGTATACCCGTTCTCCGAGTTTATCATCATCAAGCGGACAGTCGCCGTAAGGAATCACATAGCCGCCCGCTTCTTTTACCGGCATCGGATCATAAGCCAAAAACCGTGCAAATTCATTTTCCTTCTCCGTAATTCCCCACATCTGCAGGAACATCAGCGTAAAACTCCTGACTGCCTCACCTTTTAACATGACAGCCGTATCTTTCCAATGCCCGAATTTCACATTCCGGTTAATGTATTCATCCGAAAGGTTTACGCCTCCGTTAAAGGCCGTATGTCCGTCAATCACCAGGATCTTTCGGTGATCTCTGTAGTTATAGTGCGTCGAAATAAAGGGCGAAACGGGCGAAAATACTTTACATTTGATACCAAGCGCTCTAAGACGCTTCGGATAATCCCGCGGCAGAAGCACAAATTCACAGGTCCCATCATACATGACGCGGACATCTACGCCCTCTGCGGCCTTTTTGGCAAGTATTTCCAATATCCTGCCCCACATCATGCCTTCATCCACAATAAAATATTCCATAAAAATAAAATGCTTTGCTTTGTCAAGCTGTCTCAGCATTTCCTCAAACTTGTCTTCTCCCAGCGGGAAATAGGTAACGGCCGTATTTTCATATACCGGATGGCATCCGCTCCTATGAATATAATGTGCCAAAGACGCCGCGCCGGGATCATCTTTCTTAAAACGTTCCATCACCTCGCCGGACTGCGGTATGCTCTCCTTCGTTTCGCTTATGATCTGGTTCGTACGGGCTTTCAGGGCTCTATGCCCGATATCGCTTCGCGTATACAGAAACAAAAGCACACCGAAAACCGGCAGAAGCATGATCGCGATCAGCCACGTGATCTTCGCTGTCGGATTAATCCTGCTGTTTAAAAGATAGACCACCATAATAAACGTAAATAAAATCGTTCCGCCGAAAATATGCGGCAAGAATTCCTCAAACCACTGAAAAATACTTAACAAAATAAGCGCCTGCACAACAAGCAGCACCAAAAACAGTCCAAAACGGCTGAAAATCGCATGAAGCAGTCCTTTTTGCCCCTTTTTCAAAAGCAGCAGTCCCTTATTTTTATAATCCGTCTCCATGGTATTACCTCTTTTTCATTTGTTTGCTTTTTAGTATAAACCATCCAGTAACAGTACAGTCAAGCATTTTATGTACCCGTCACCTGATCTCCGTTTCTGCTATCCCTATCCTGCCTCCGCAATTTTTCCTGCTTTTTTCATCACTGCAAAATAACTGACGATCAGGATCACGTCTGCACCTGCCCACGCCATGATTTCCGCATAAAAAATACCGGTTTCACCGATGAGCATGGGAAGCAGGATCGCACTTGCCGCTCTCATAATAAACTCCGCAATGCCGGAAATCATGGGAAGTACGGTGTTTCCCATACCCTGAATCGTCGAACGCACCGCATGCAGAACATATAGAACCGGCAAAAATACGCTCATCACCGCAAGATAATAATATGCAACCTGTAATGTCTGTTCAAACTCCTGCGGCGTTCCCGAAATAAAACAGTTTAAAATTGCCTTACCGCCCAAAAGCATGACTGCCGCAATAAGCGCTGATGTCGCCAGAGAAATAAGCAGCGCCGCACGGATCCCCTGCCGGATACGGTCCACCCTGCCGGCCCCCAGATTCTGTCCTGCATAAGTAACCATGGAATACCCATAAGAAGTAGCTGCCACTTCCAATACACCATACAGTTTATTGGTAGCGGTAAAGCCGGCAATAAAAATGACACCGAAACCGTTCACGACCGACTGTACGATCATTCCGCCGACCGATATAACCGCATTCTGAAATGCCATGGGAGCTCCTAACAGAAACAGTTTAAGCGGCCGGTGTTCCCGTAACGTAAAATCCGATGCGGTTAACGTTAATATCTCTATTCTGCGAATATGATAAAAACAGAAAATGCCGGAAATAATCTGTGCGATCAAAGTTGCCGCGGCCGCACCGCCGATTCCGAATCCCATGACCGGTACGAAAAGAATATCCAGCGCAATATTAACGGCGGCCGCAACAATCATGGCATAAAGCGGCGTCCTGCCATCTCCTAACGATCTAAGAATCGTTGCAAGCAAATTATAAGACATGACAACCGGCACGCCCAGATACATAATGCGCAGATACAGCAATGCATTGCCGATTATTTCAGCAGGTGTCTGCAAAAGTTCCAATATGGGCCGCGCGATCAACTGTCCCATGCACAAAAGCGCTGCAGAGGATAATAATGACAGTGCAGCGGAACAGCCGATCGTCTTACGAAGATCCTCATATTTACCCGCACCGAATTCCTGCGCCATCAGAATTCCGAATCCCTGTGTAATCCCCTGGATAATGCCGAGCATCAGCCAGTTCATCCAATCTGCCGCGCCTACGGCGGCAAGCGCGGTCACGCCAAGCGCTTTCCCCACTACCATCGTGTCCACGACCGTATAAAGCTGTTGAAAAACATTGCCGATCATTAACGGCATTGCAAAAGTCAATATCAGTGACGCCGGCCTGCCGTCCGTCATATTTTTAATACGCGATGTCATATTACAAATCATGCCTTTCTCTTTTTGTTCACCAAATCTCATGGCCGCATCAGTAAAATAAACTCACTGACAGGCCGGTAAAAGAACGAGAAAATAATACTTGCTATCACAAATTCAGAGCCGATCAGCATAAAGAACGCACCCGCTTTGTAACGGATAATATTTCTATATATCATCATCGTGCAGTGGAAAACGGATAAAATACTCTTCTGCTCGACACTTTTCATGCAAAAGACCATACCTGACAAATGTCTGCCAAAGCCGGTCATTTTAATAATACCGGCCAAAATGGGCAGATCGTAAAAATCGGCCGTACACGTAGGAAGCGCTATCGCCAGCAAATGGTCAGCGCTTTGGAACGTGATCCGCGGATTTTTTAATATGTAATAATCAAACTTCCACAATCCCGTTTTTTCCATATCATATCTTTTAAAAAACGGCCAGCGTTTCCAGGCAGACAGCTCCGGTATCTGTTCATGCAGGGCGGAAAGGTTCTCCAGAAAAGAATCTTTCTGTTTGTTGCAATAAAGCGAAAGCACCGAAATGACCGCCGACCCGAACGTGGCGAATATGGACCCCAGCGGAATGCAGTTTCCAAGCGTTGCCTCCGTAATACATTCCCGGAAAATGACATAAGTCAAGTACATGGTCATTCCAAATGTCAGGACCAGTGCCAGAAATCTCAAAAAGCGCAGCAAAAACATTGTATAAACTGCCATGATGTTTTCTTTGCTGTTGTTTTGAAGTAATTCTCCATCCTGTATGGTGTAGGTGCATTCCATTGACTGTTTTCTCCTTTCGGCAGTATATGGGTATTAAGCGGTGCTCTCTAAATTTCAGTTCTCGTTATATTCTCTATAAATAATACATTTATACTGAAATGCCATACTCTGTCAAGAAATTTTTTCACACGCCTCTTATGATTGACACCGTCTGATATCTGTCGTATAATTGGGAACATAAATTATCCTATCAGGAATTAACAGATGAAAAAGGAAGCTATCATGAACATTCATTTATCTGACAGACTTACACGAGAACTGATCTCTGTACAATCTATCCCGATGAAACATTGTACAGAGTATAGCGCATAAACGGCGCAGTTAGATTTCATCGGAAAATAAGCGCAATAAAACTACCCCGCAGATCGGTATGTTTATTGCTTATTTTCCGTGTGCAGATCAGGCGTATGTAAGGCTATGGACAATGTTTTATCCATAGCCTTTTGTTATGCGCTTTTTACTGCAAAGGCAGAAGGCAGACAGTACACAGATTCAGATGTGTATGAACACCTTCTGCCTTTTTTGTTATTTTTTTGCTATGAAAATAAAGGAAAGGAATCTGACAACATGAGCTTATTGGAAATTGAAAACTTAACACACACTTTTGGCGATCAACAGCTTTATAAAAATGCAAGTCTGACACTGAACAAAGGAGAACACATCGGTATTGTCGGCCAAAACGGTACCGGCAAAAGCACCCTGATCAAACTCTGTACAAGACAGATCATGCCCGATACAGGACGCGTTATCTGGCAGCCTAAAATAACGGTCGGCTATCTCGACCAATATGCCGAAATAGACGTAAATCTTTCGATGCAGGATTTTTTAAAATCAGCATTCAGGGATTTATACCAGTTGGAACAGGAAATGACGAAGCTCTATGAAAGGGCTGCCGGCGGACATACACAATGCCTCTCTCTGGCCGCCAAATATCAGGAACAGCTTGAGATCCGTGATTTTTATTCGATCGATACACAGATCGAGCAAACAGCTGTCGGCCTGGGCCTTCTCTCTATAGGGCTGGACCGCCCCATCATGGAGATGAGCGGCGGGCAAAGAGCCAAAGTTATTTTGATATTGTCAATATCGGTTGACACTTTTTTTACAAGGATATCAATGTC
>CAJTUZ010000028.1 GCA_910579735.1 uncultured Lachnospiraceae bacterium | reverse complement strand
GCAATGGGTGGTTCTTTGTGACACTGGTTGTGAAATTGGCGTAAGGTAAGAACCGCTTAGTTGAGAGGTTTATGATATGTTGCTCAATTTCTGACAAATGACGCATTGGCTTTTTCACTTCCGCTACATCGGCTTTAAACACATTGCCTGCGGCGTTTATTCGCTTTGCTATCTGGTTCAGGTTGCCGCTGATTTTTCCGAGCGAGTAGTTGTAATCTCGCAGGTCTGAATAATCAATGTTATAGACAAAACCATACAAGATCAGGCGGCGGAGGAAAGCTGACTTACTTTTCATGCCGGAGATTTTTACTTTCTGTTCCAGTATGTATTGCTCCTTGTTATTTGGATATATTTTCAACTCGTGTTACCATCCCTTAATTACTTCAACATAATTGCCCTATTGCTTAACAAATTTGAGCTATCTTATAAGTATAAAAAACGTCAATTACTAAAAGAATAGCAATTACACCTAACGCTGATAGAAAGCAGTAAATACCTTGAACAAAGAAACATATCACCACGATAGCAATACCTCCAATAATGTAGGAGATTCCACCAAAACGCTGGCTTTTTTTCCATGTCGCTTCATTCTTCATGCTCCACTTTGTTTTTAACCCAGTAACCGCGTTCATTCTTAACTTTGGCATTATATTCCCTATGATAATCATAGCGATACCTAAAATTCCAAACAATAATTGATTAACATCAAATTTGTCGGATGATAAATTTTCAATTTTATTAAAACTAGTGTATAAAGCGTACCCTGTCATAGTATTAAAAATAATCAGTGTAACAATGCCCGCAACAATACATACATTCTCATTATTGTTTCCATTTTCTTCATGTTTTGCGGCAGTTTTTGCTATTCCTAGAAAAAAGTAACCCAACACGGCTGTAACAATGGGTATAATAAGAGCCTCGTATTTACTGCCCCAACGTGTTACCTGATTGTTTAAACCATAATGGGCAGGAATTTGCTCCGGTAAAAACTGTAACGCAATTAAAGCACTTATCAGTGGTAGAAACATAAGCCCATAAAACACGATTTTTTTAACTTTCATGATTGATCTCCTCGTAAACTGTTTATCCACATAACTGCTTCGTCCAGAATAGATAAGTTCAGCTCATAATAAATAAAATTTTTGTATTTTGTTTCATAAATTAGGTCTGCCTTTTTTAGCTTTGACAAATGATAAGATAATGCCTGTGGTGTCATGTTCAGTGCATTTGCTAAATCACCAGAATTTATTCTGCCTTCTTTTAATTTTTGCAAAATCTTTCTACGGGTTTCATCTGCCAAAGCTGCTAATACTTCACTTACTGCCAATCATTCTTGCCCTCCTGTTTCAAAATTTCTTTAAATAGAATTGTAACAACACCAACTTTAAGAGTCAATAGCTATTTCAAATTTTTTTTAAATACCTTTATAAGAGAAAAAGGTATGGGCAAGATTCCATAGCCTGTATTTCTTCTCCCGGTTGATAAGGGATAAGGTAAAATCCCTTGCCGCGTCAGATATGCGCCCGCAAAATCGCTTGTATGCAAGGCTTTTTCTGCCTCTGTTATCTAACGTCAGCTTTTCTATTATACTGTATCCGGTGAGGAGTTATTTTAGTTTGTAACAAAAAGAATCCCGTAATTATGCGGGGTTCGGCGTTTCGCAAACGCTTAGAAGGTTTATGAAAATAGAAAGGAAATCTAATTTTATGTTACCAACAAGAGAACGGACTGAAGAACTTTTAATAGAAGCAGAAAAGTGCAATCCGGGAGCATGGGGAATCATAGTCGTGTTGCTGCTCACTGCGCAGAAAAAATTGCGCAGGAGTGCAGTGATTTAGATTCTGACAAAGCATATATATTTGGATTACTTCACGATATTGGGCGGAAATAAAGCATTATGAAGAAAAGACAGAAAAAACAGGGGAGCACCTTTCTGGCGGAACAATATGAAGCTTGACAGTTTATTGCATTTTAGGTAGAATATGAATTCAACTGGAATTTGTACTGCAAATGAGGTTTAGGAGGATATTATGAATATTGAACACTTGAAAGACAACGGAATGGATATTGCAGTTATTTCCAGTGATGAAAAGCTGATTGTTGATGTACAATCCGCTTTAGATTTGGCTATGACTGTAAAGTATGAAACAGGTGCAGCCAAAATAGTTATCAATAAATCAGCGGTATGTGATGAATTTTTTATCCTTAGCAGCGGAATGGCAGGCGAAATACTTCAAAAGTTTATCAATTATCATGTTCGAATGGCCATTTATGGGGACTACTCACAATATACCAGCAAGCCGTTGAAGGATTTTATTTACGAATCAAATAATGGTAATGATTTCTTTTTTGTTTCAACCAAAGACGAAGCAATACAAAAGTTAACAGAAACACAATAACAAGATCGTGCAGATTCCAGTAACACACAAACAGCCGGCACGATAACAGCCGTGCTGACGGCGGTAAACCTACTACAGATTTACCGCTTTTTTTATACGTTTCCTGTCAGTGTCAACATCTATCATATCGGGAATCCGAATGTCTGGGTTTTTAAACGCTTATAGTCGTTGATCCCGGCTCCGATCTTATTGCCGGATTGATAATAATCGCAGGGTTCATGATGAATCTGTTTTAAAACATACTCTGTCTGATGCTCTATATTTTATCGTAGCGGATAAAGGGGGAAAGTGCTATAATCAAAAGCGGATATTTGTGGGTTTTGGACAGGAATGATTAAGAGAATACGGAGGTTTTTATGGTAAAGCCGCAGGCAAATAAAAGAATTTCCAAAAGTGATACTTACTTAAACTGTGCGGAGGCTTTTGCTTACAGGAGCACTTGCATTAAACGTAAATACGGAGCGGTGATCGTCAAAGATGACGCTGTGATATCCACGGGATATAACGGTTCTCCGAGAGGATTTGAGAACTGCTGCGATATCGGGACGTGTCCGCGCATTCCCCGGAAGATGCACCAGGGGGAAGGTTATGAGATCTGCCGGGCAATTCATGCGGAAGCTAATGCGTTATTAAACTGTTCAAGAGAGCAGACGCTGGGAGCTGATCTGTATCTGGCAGGGATCAATCCGGAAGATGGTTCCGTGCATAAGGCGAAACCGTGCCCTTTGTGCGCCCGGATGATCATTCAGGCCGGCATCCGAAATGTGATCCTGCGGGTCGGCGAAGGGGAAGATAATATCGAGACGATACCGGCATCCGAATTGGAATGGTACAAGGATGCGGATCATATATAATTCCCATATGTACTGATTCGGAGAATGAGCCGCATTATAGATTACGTTCGGTTTTCTTTCGTCTGTATGTATTGGGACTCATATGATAGTGTTCCCTGAATTTTCGGCAGAAATAGCCTGCGCTTGTAAATCCGGTTTCTTCCGCAATGGAAGTAATGGATTTCTGGGTGGTATAGAGCTGTTCAGCGGCCTGTGCCAGGCGGTACTCGATTAGATATGCCACCGGAGCAAGATGAATGCCTGTCTGAAAAATATGCAGTGCGCTGCTTTTGCTAATGGATGCGGAAGAAGCGATCATTTCAAGGGTGATTTCTTCCATGTAATGATCATGGATATACTGCATCATCGTTTGAAGCCTTGCCTGTTTATAGTTTAAGCGATGCGGGTTCGATAGGTCGGATGATACCTCCAGGTGCGATGATAAAATATCCCAGGCCTGCAAAAGAAGACATATCGTGCGCAGCTCATTTTTTTCGTCCGCTTCCTGTAATGCAAAGATCTGCAGCAGAATCTGCAGTATGCAGTCCTGCCATGTTATCTGCGGCTTCAGGATCTGGTACGGAACAGAGGCGCTGATAATGGGAGCGATATATTTTTCATAAGCAGGACTGCGCTCCGGTGCTAACAAGGTCGGAGAAAAAACGATATTGGGAACAAAGACGCTGCTTTTTGCTTCAAAGCGGTGTAAGATCCCGCTGTTGATAAACAGACCGCAGCCTTTTGACAGTTCTATTTTATCTGTTCCGACAAGGCAGAGCGCGTCTCCTTCGGCGACAAAAATAAATTCCAGTTCATGATGCCAGTGCCACTCAACGCGGTGGAAATCAAATTGCCAGATATCTTCCGGATAGTAAGCAAAAGGATATCTGTCGCTTCCATGCTGAACCGTTTCCCGCAGCGTTTCATCAGTATAAGTCTTATAAGTTTTCATATAGTTACTCCGGCTCCTTTAGCCATTTCATTTGTGAATCAATAAATGTTGAGATATTGTACCATAAATGTGTGATTATATGCAATGATTTCGAAATATTAATGCGATATAATCCTATTTGTAAGCCGCCGGTCGAGGTGAAAGCATGATGCATTCTCGTGTTTTGTCATAAGAAAGGCGCTTAAAATAAGTAATAATATGCGATCGAAAGACAGAGAGGAGTAAGTATGAAAAATCAATATAATAAAACGATAGCCGCCTGCTTCACAGGATATATCGTGCAGGCCATTGTCAACAATTTTACACCGTTATTGTTTTTGTTTTTCCAAAGAAGTTATCAGATCCCGCTTTCTCAGATCACGCTGCTTGTAACTTTTAATTTCGGCATACAGCTTCTGGTCGATCTTCTTTCCGTGGGATTTGTTGACAGAATAGGGTATCGGGCGTCCATGGTCATTGCACATGTTTTGTCGGCGGCCGGGCTGGTGTCCCTGACGATCCTGCCGGAGATATTGCCTGCTCCTTTTGCAGGAATTTTGATTTCCGTTATGATCTATGCGATCGGCGGCGGTTTGTTGGAAGTGCTTGTCAGTCCGGTTGTGGAGGCGTGTCCTTCGGATAATAAGGAGAAGGCAATGAGTATGCTGCATTCTTTTTACTGCTGGGGACATGCGGGTGTCGTTCTGATTACCACGCTGTTTTTCCATGCGGTGGGAATTGAAAACTGGAAGATTCTGGCGTGTATATGGGCGATTGTTCCGATCGGCAATGCGGCTGCGTTTACCAGAGTGCCTATGGCGGCATTGATGGAAGAGGGTGAAAGCGGCCTGCAGCTAAGGGAATTATTCAGGCTTAAACTATTCTGGATCCTGCTTATGATGATGATCTGTGCAGGGGCAAGTGAACAGGCGGTAAGCCAGTGGGCTTCCACGTTTGCGGAGAAAGGACTTGGCATTTCCAAAACGGCAGGCGATCTGGCCGGGCCGCTTGCATTTGCGGTTTTGATGGGAACATCCAGACTGTTTTACGGAAAATATGGCGACCGTATTCATCTGGAGCGCTTTATGGTTTACAGTAGTTGTCTGTGCATTTTGTCCTATCTTGGCATTGCGCTTTTACCGATTCCGCAGCTTAGTCTGATCGCCTGTGCAGTCTGCGGGCTGTCAGTCGGTATCATGTGGCCCGGAACGTTCAGTAAGGCATCAGCGGCGCTGCCAAAGGGCGGTACGGCTATGTTTGCACTATTGGCATTGGGAGGGGATATCGGCTGTTCAGGAGGCCCTACGTTAGTCGGCATGGTATCCGGTGCATTGGGGGATAACTTAAAAATGGGAGTTCTGGCAGGGATCATATTCCCGGTGCTGCTGTTGACCGGCATTATTTTATGCAGAAAAGCAAAAGGAGAGCGATCGTAATGGATGGGAGATTATCAATTGAAAAAAGGGAAGATGGACTTACTTTCATTATATTTGCAGTTAATCGAAAAGAGGATGTGGATGGATTGACGCTTGATATGATCGACATGGGATTGGATGCCTTATATGAGCCGGGATGCAGGTCTGGCAGATATGAGAGCTGTGTGATCTGCAATGAAAAAACCGGTATAAAAATGGTTGCCGAAATGACATCCGATCAAAAATAGAAAGAAAGAGGTAAAGAGATGGAATTTTTAAAATGCAGTCCGAAATGGACGAGAGAACCAAAACAGGCACTGATTGGTGAGGACAGCGTGGAAATGATCACGGAAAGCGGGACGGATCTGTGGGCGCGCACTTATTATGGCTTTCAAAATGACAACGCCCCGGTACTGCAGATCGAGACAGACGAAAAATTTTTCTCATTTATCGTAAAGACGGAATTCGAGAGCGCCTGCCGGTTTGACCAGTGCGGTGTGGTCATGTATTTAAACAGCGATAACTGGTTCAAGGCATCCATTGAGTACGAAGATGAAAACATACAGCGTTTGGGAAGCGTCGTTACGAACCATGGCTATTCTGACTGGGCGACAACGGACATTTCTTCCGATATCAAAACCATGTGGTATCGTTTTTCGCGCAGAAACAGCGATTATTGTATCGAATGCAGCGAGGATGGCATTTCTTTCAGACAGATGCGGATCTTCCATATGTGGGAAGGTGCGGAAAAGATTACATACGGGATATATGCCTGCAGTCCGACACAGGGCTCATACAAGGCAGTTTTTTCCGATATGCAGATCATGGAATGTCAGTGGCAGGCAGATTCGGACTGGGGGGACTGATGAGCCGCAGCTTATGAAAGGGACAGCTTTTGCACGCTGTCCCTTTAGTTTTGCCGGAATCATCGGGTTACTCATCGGCGGAGGTGTCTTGAGGCTTACTTTATCATATGTCAGGTCTGTAGCCAAGAAGCGTTCCGATGTTCTCCCGATAATAATTATAAATATTCTGCACACGTTCCCAAATCTGCTCATCAAAATAGACATCGCTTCTTTGGCTGACCATACTCTCTACATATTGACGTAAATCCGTATAGAACAAATCGGTGGCATCATAGTGGAATGTCAACGCCGCCGTCTATTTCACCTTTGCGCTGCGGGATATAGGCGCTTAAAACCATGGCATTTTCTCCGGCAGAGGAGCCGATTATTTTGTCATACCCGTCTGTCGGCCGGCGATGAAGACCAGTTAGCTGCAGCTGCATATCCTCAGGCACGGTGGGATCAAAAAGGACGCTTTGGCCGCTGTCAATCAAATTTAATTCCATAGGCGATACAGAGGAAACGACATTTGCATCCAGCTGCCCAAGCAGCTGCCGGCACAGTTTCAGGTACTCGTCAGAGAGCCGGTTTCTCTCGCTGACATCTAAGGTATAACTCTCAAAGTAGGGTCTTAATTCTTCTGTGATTTTTGTTATGAGTTCCGGGTCTGCTTTAACAGGGGGAATTGGTACCGGGTCATCCTTTTGGGTTGGAATCGGCTGTGCAAACTTAACGGTACACATCCAGTCCTGCCCGAACATGAAGTTGTTGTTTGTCAATACAAAATAATACCAGTCATTATCCGAAAGGGGTGTTTCCAGCAGCGCCATATCATAGGCCTCCGAAAGATCAATTACCATTGTGCCGCTTGAATGGGCAGGTATCTTAGTGTTACGGAAAGACACCTTTCCCGAAAGGGGTTCCACCTCTTCACCGGTACTCCAACGCATTAGTTTGAGGGTGGGTTGAAAATGAAGGTCTTTGTCAGACCTGTTTTCCACGTGAACGAAAACCACACCGTTCCCCTCGTAATCCGCAGATAGAAAGAGATAGGGGTCATCTCCGGAGAGAGGAAATAATCCCTTAGCTTCTGCCGAATAAAAGTGAGGCGGACAGATACATTTTTATCAGATCTTCCCGTATTTATCGTCCAATTCCTGTATTGCCTGTTCCGAACGTTCAAAAAACATTTCAATGATTTTTTCATCTGTTATCATGATCCATTCTCCTTTCCGGTGTCATTTATATATTACGGTTTAAACGGCAAATACTAAATCATAAATGAAGATTTTTTAAAATATGGCATGTTTTTCCTGTGCGGTGCAGCCTCCCTGTCCCGGCGCAATGCGCATACGGTTTTCCTGCTCATATTCCGTGATGATTATGAAGATACCGCTTCTGAGATTGATGAAATACTGCGGCTGAGAACTTTGAAAATCGCACCCCATCTCCCTAGACAAACTATTATAAAAAAGGTATACTTAATGCAGATTTGGAATAGAATCCATGGGGATAGGAGAAGGAGTAGTATGGAGTATAAGGCAGTTCCTTTTGAGAAGAGGATCAAAGAGAATATCAAGAATTATGCAATGGAAAATCTGTATCCGGTGGACTCTTTAAGAGAGCACTTAAAAGCGCTTGCGGCGATCACGGGGGCGGAACTTCTATTAACGGACCGTCACGGTGAAAAAGTAGTTTCTGTCGGTAATTTTGCAGGATTTATACCGGATGTCATCGGTAAACCCGGGAAAAAAATACGAATTCACAACAGGACAATTGCGCACCTCTATGTCAGGATGGATCATGTGGAACCCGGAAGGGTGCAGGCTGTGGAGAAAATGCTGGATGCGGAAGTGAAGATGTTTTCCTGTCTGGGAGAAGAAGCATATAAGCACAGAGAATATGCTATTTATATGGACGAACTGGAAGAGAAGTTAGAGGAGAAACATATAAAAACGGCAGAGGGGGAGAAAGAAGATGCGCTTACCGGTGTTTTCCACAAGTTCTATTTCGAAGAGCGCATGCAGATCATCGATCGTTCGGAAGTCGTTCCGGTTGCGGTAATCAATGCCAATATCAATGACTGGAAATATGTAAACGATCATTTCGGAGATGAGGAAAGCGACCGCCTGATCAAGACGATTGCAGGTATATTAAAAAAAGAAGCGAAAGCGGATTATGTGATCGGCCGCGTAGACGGAGACGTCTTTATTGTGCTGATACCGATGGCGGACGATGGGGAGGCGGAAGCATACTGCGAAAGAGTGCAGACGGCCTGCCTGAATTTTGATGATGAGATCCTGGCGCCTTCCGTTGCCTGCGGTATCGTCTATAAGACGAATGTAGAGGAAACGATAGCGGATAAACTGCCGGATGCGGAATATGAGATGTTCGACAACAAGTTCGAGATTAAAAACGCACCCGGATACAGAGAACGTCTGGAAAAGAGAAAATAAATATGACAGAAGATACGATCGGGGATGGGACTGCAGATGCGGCTTCATCCCCGCTTTCCTGTGACGATATGGAGGAGAGATCCGGCCTGTTTCCTTAGCGCCGACGGCTGATGAAGCGTTGCTGCCGGCATGATAGAGGCAGAAAGATCATCCAAATAAGCCGGGACAATATAATTATAAAAAAAGTATTAAATTCAATATTTTGGGAAATGATAAGAAAATAAGAGGAAAACAGAGAAAAAAAGAGATAGGCATATAAAAAAGTATAAAATACGGAATTATTTCCTGTTGCAAAGTAAAATGGATGAAATTAATATAGGCTTATCGATTAGCACTCGACTAGAATGAGTGCTAACAAGGAAACAGCAAGAGAGCGGCGTCCGCCGAACTTTCCGTGCGGATGCAGCGTAAAATTGTGTATAATAGCATTTCATTATTTATTTTAAGGAGGCAGAACTATGAAATTAGCACCACTTGGCGACAGAGTCGTATTAAAACAGTTAGTAGCTGAGGAGACAACCAAATCCGGCATCGTTCTTCCGGGGCAGAGCAAAGAGAAGCCGCAGCAGGCGGAAGTCATTGCAGTAGGACCCGGCGGCGTGGTTGATGGCAAAGAAGTAAAGATGGAAGTAAAGGTCGGTGATCAGGTCATCTATTCCAAATATTCGGGAACGGAAGTCAAGATCGAGGAAGACGAGTACATTATCGTAAAACAGAATGATATTCTGGCGATCCTTCAGTAAATACGTTTCCAAAAGCCGTTTGGTGAAACCGGAAAATGAGGATTCCGGCCCTTTGGAAACGGTAAATAATGAAACCGTGAATTTGTAAAAGAAGTAAAAAGAAGAGCAGGAGGCATATATTATGGCAAAAGAAATCAAATATGGTGCAGAAGCAAGAGCTGCATTGGAAGCAGGCGTAAATCAGTTATCGGATACCGTAAGGGTAACCCTCGGACCGAAAGGAAGAAACGTTGTTTTGGATAAATCATACGGTGCGCCGCTTATTACAAACGACGGTGTAACGATCGCCAAAGAGATCGAACTGGCAGACGCATTTGAAAATATGGGCGCACAGCTTGTAAAAGAAGTTGCAACGAAGACAAACGACGTAGCAGGCGATGGTACGACGACTGCAACCGTTCTGGCGCAGGCAATGGTAAACGCAGGAATGAAGAACCTGGCAGCAGGCGCTAATCCGATCATTTTAAGAAAAGGAATGAAGAAAGCTACCGATATCGCTGTAGAGGCAATCGCTAAGATGAGTTCCAAAGTAAACGGAAAAGAGCATATCGCAAGAGTTGCAGCCGTTTCTTCCGGAGACGAAGAGGTGGGTAAACTGGTAGCGGACGCTATGGAGAAGGTTTCCGGCGATGGCGTTATCACGATCGAAGAGAGCAAGACCATGTTAACGGAACTTGACCTTGTAGAAGGTATGCAGTTTGACAGAGGCTATATTTCCGCTTATATGGCGACCGATATGGATAAGATGGAAGCGGTGCTTGAGAATCCGTATATCCTGATCACAGATAAAAAGATTTCCAATATTCAGGAGATCCTGCCGATCTTGGAGCAGATCGTACAGTCCGGTGCAAAACTGCTGATTATTGCAGAAGACGTAGAAGGCGAAGCGCTTACAACATTGATTGTCAACAAGCTGCGCGGCACATTCAACGTAGTAGCTGTTAAGGCGCCCGGTTACGGCGACAGAAGAAAAGCTATGCTGGAAGACATCGCGATCTTAACAGGCGGTCAGGTGATCAGCTCCGAACTTGGTTTGGAATTAAAAGACGCGACAATGGAACAGCTCGGCCATGCAAAATCCGTTAAAGTACAGAAAGAGAATACGGTTATCGTAGACGGAGAAGGCGATAAAGAAGCGATCCAGGCCAGAATCGGACAGATCAAAAAGCAGATCGATGAGACAACATCTGATTTTGACAGAGAAAAATTACAGGAGCGTCTTGCGAAGTTAGCAGGCGGTGTTGCAGTTATTCGTGTCGGCGCTGCTACGGAGACAGAAATGAAAGAAGCGAAACTGCGTCTGGAAGATGCTCTGGCAGCGACAAGAGCAGCAGTGGAAGAAGGCATTATCGCAGGCGGCGGTTCCGCATATATCCACGCATCCAAAGAAGTTGCCAAACTGGCAGATTCCCTGGAAGGCGATGAGAAGACTGGTGCGCAGATCGTATTAAAGGCACTGGAAGCTCCTCTTTACCATATTGTAGCCAACGCAGGACTGGAAGGTTCCGTTATCATCAATAAGGTAAGAGAGTCCGAAGCCGGAATCGGTTTTGATGCATTAAAAGAAGAGTATGTAAATATGGTTGATGCAGGTATTCTGGATCCTGCCAAAGTTTCCAGAAGCGCACTGCAGAACGCGACAAGCGTTGCTTCCACATTGCTGACAACAGAATCCGTAGTTGCCAACATCAAAGAAGCAGAGCCCGCTATGCCTGCAGGCGGACCGGGTATGGGCGGCATGATGTAAAAATTTTCTTTCAAATTAAATGATTTATGAATAATAAAGGGGGACACGGGAGAGTATTTTCCGTGCCCCTTTTTTGTATTTTCAGGTCTGTTTATCCCGATAAACACTTACAATAAACAAAGGGACTTGAAGATTTTCTATTCTGAAAGTATAATATATAATACTAAGCAATAATCCGGAACACGAAAACGGAAATTAGCACGATCAAAACAAGGCGACTGGTGATGGGAATGGCAACAGAAGAAAAGAAGACCGAAGAAAAAAAAGAAGTTGTTTTTGACGATGGAAGAATTGAATCGATCGAGGAATTTCAGAGTCCTGAAGCGCTGTATCAGGAATTGATCAATCGCGTGCGCAAATACCATCCTTCCGATGATATTTCCCTGATCGAAAGGGCCTATGAGGAGGCCTATGAGGCGCATAAGGATCAGGTGCGCAAATCAGGCGAACCATATATTATTCATCCTCTTTGCGTAGCCATTGTTCTGGCGGATCTGGAACTGGATAAGGAGACGATCGTTGCGGGTCTTTTACATGATGTGGTGGAAGATACGCCGATAACGGATGAAGAGATCGAAGAGAGATTCGGGGCGGATGTCGCTCTTTTGGTAGATGGCGTTACGAAACTGGATAAATTGAATTTTCACGGGGATAACAGTAATGACAAGGATTCCGAGAAACTGGAGAGACAGGCGGAGAATCTGCGTAAGATGTTTCTTGCAATGGCCAAGGATATTCGTGTCATCATCATCAAACTGGCGGACAGACTGCATAATATGCGTACGCTGCAATACAGGAAACCCGAGAAACAGCAGGAAGTTGCAAGAGAAACATTGGACATTTATTCGCCGATCGCACAAAGACTTGGTATATCCAGGATCAAAGTGGAATTGGACGATCTGTCATTAAAATATCTGGAACCGGAAGCTTATTATGACCTGGTGGATACGATCGCAGTTCGTAAGAGCGTACGGGAGAAATATATCCAGTCTATCGTAGACGAAGTAAGCGAGCATATCAACCGGGCCGGTATTAAGGCACAGATAGACGGCCGTATCAAACATTTTTTCAGTATATACAAAAAGATGAAGAACCAGAATAAAACGATCGATCAGATCTACGACCTGTTTGCGGTGCGGATTATCGTGGATTCGGTCAAAGACTGCTATGCGGCGCTTGGTGTGATCCATGAGATGTATAAGCCGATTCCCGGGCGTTTCAAAGACTATATCGCCATGCCCAAAGCCAATATGTATCAGTCTCTGCATACGACCCTGATCGGTTCCGGCGGACAGCCGTTCGAAATACAGATCCGTACGTATGAGATGCATAAGGCGGCGGAATACGGTATTGCCGCGCATTGGAAATACAAAGAGGCGTCCGATGGCAGGAAGGTAGAGACGCAGGAAGAAGAGAAGTTAGTCTGGATGCGGCAGATCCTGGAATGGCAGCAGACTGCGGAAGATAACAAAGAGTTTATGAAACTCTTAAAGAGCGATCTGAACTTATTCTCCGATCATGTGTACTGCTTTACGCCGACAGGAGACGTTAAAAATCTGCCTGCCGGTTCCACGCCGATCGACTTTGCCTACAGTATCCACAGTGCGGTCGGCAATAAGATGATCGGCGCCAGAGTAAACGGCAAACTCGTGACCAACGATTACGAGATCAAAAACGGCGACCGGATCGAGATCATGACGTCCCAGAATTCCAAAGGGCCAAGCCGTGACTGGCTGAACGTGGTAAAGAGCGCACAGGCGAAAAATAAGATTAATCAGTGGTTTAAGCAGGAATTAAAAGAAGATAATATCATAAAAGGCAAGGAACTGATTTTAAGTTACTGTAAGGCGAAATCGATCAATACATTGGATATTCTGATTCCGCAGTACGAAGAAGCCATTATGAAAAAATATGGTTTCAGAGACTGGGATTCCGTCTTGGCGGCGGTCGGGCACGGCGGTTTAAAAGAAGGTCAGATCATTAACCGGATGCAGGAGTTATACGACAATGAACACCGTAAGGAAATGACCAATGAGGAAGTGCTTGCCGAGATACAGGAAAGTGCACAGCATAACCGGATGCAGGTCAGAAAGAATACAGGCGGTATAACCGTAAAAGGGATCCATGATGTGGCTGTCCGGTATTCGAAATGCTGCAGTCCCGTGCCGGGAGACGAGATCGTCGGTTTTGTCACAAGAGGAAGAGGCGTTTCCATTCACCGTACCGATTGTATCAATATCTTGAATCTGCCGGAAATCGACCGTGTCAGACTGATCGATGCGGAATGGCAGCAGACAGAGGAAGAAAGCGGAGACGAGAAATACATTGCGGAGATCAGTATTTATGCGCATAACCGAAACGGCCTGCTGGCGGATATCTCCAAAGCGCTCACAGAGAAAAATATTGATATCCACTCGTTAAATACCAGACTGAATAAACATGCTACGGCTACGATCTCGGTCAGCTTTGAGATCAGAAGCAGAGAAGAACTGGATCGTGTCATCGATAAGATCAGAACGATCGAGAGCGTGATCGACGTCGAGAGAACGACGAGCTGACAGGTTTGAGAGCGGGTATCGTACCGGCTGGGAACGGAAAAGCTTATATATACAGAAACGGAGGACAGTTCATTGGCGAATATAAAGATCGGCAGATTAATGCTCGGCATCTGCCAGACAAATTGTTATTTTGTATACAAAGAGGGAGAGAAGGATGTCATTTTCTTCGATCCGGCAGATAAAGGAGATTATATTTACGAGACGCTGCAAAACAAAGGCTTTCGGGTAGCGGGGATATTGCTGACACACGGACATTTCGATCATATCTGGGGAACGAACAAACTGCGGGAACTTTCAGGGGCGCCGATATATGCCTATGAGAAAGAAAAGGCGCTGTGTGAAGATGCCGTGACGAATGTATCGGATCAGGTCGGAAGACCCTATACGGTGGTACCGGACAGATATCTGAAAGAAGGAGAGGAAATTACAATAGCAGGCATGGCCTGTAAGCTGATCGCTACACCGGGGCACACGGTCGGAAGCTGCTGTTACTATTTCGAAGAAGACGGTATCCTGATAAGCGGTGATACGCTGTTTCAGGAGTCTGTGGGAAGAACGGATCTGGCGACAGGCAGCATGAGCGATATCGTTCGTTCCATTAAAGAGAAACTGTTCCTGCTGCCCGATGATGTAAAAGTATACCCCGGACACGGAGAAGTGACGGATATCGGGCATGAGAAAAAGTATAATCCGTTTGTGTCGTGACAGACATGATACAAATGAAGATGATAGTGTATAAATAAAAGAGATAAACTGATATCAAGAAAGGACATTATGAAAATGAAAAGATCTTTAAAAGTTTTAAAATTTGTTTATTTTTTCAGCTGTTTTTTTATCCTGTTCGGGAATACGTCATATGCATATATCGACCCTTCGGCAGTCACTTATATCATACAGGCCGTGGCGGCAGTATTTATTGCACTCGGCGCGCTGGCTACAGTATTTCGTCATAAGATAGCGGCCTTTTTTAAGAAAAATTCCAAAAAAACGGCTAAAAGAGAAATCCATATCAAAGAAGATACGCAAGCGGATACCAAAGCAGATCATTAGAGGAGAGAAACGTCATGATAATAGAACCGATCGGAGATGTTTTTGGCCGCATCATGTATTTTTGTTATGAGATCACGCATCATTACGGCCTTACGATTATCCTGTTTACACTGGTGACCAAAATCATTTTGCTGCCTGTATCCATTATGGTACAGAAAAACTCGATCAAAATGGTCAGGATGTATCCGCAGCTGAATCACATCAAGGCCAAATGCTTTGGCAACAAAGATATGATTTCCGAAGAGCAGTACGCGTTATATAAGAAAGAACACTATCATCCCATGTTAGACCTTCTGCCGGTTATCCTGCAGTTGGTCATTTTAATGGGTGTGATTGATGCCATATATAAACCGTTAAAACATCTTCTGCGTGTTTCGGAAGAATATATTGCTGCGGCGCTTACGGCCTTTGGTTCACTGACCGGAATCGGAAGCGAAGTAGGTTCCGCACAGATACAATTGGCGGATTATCTGGCTGATCCCAAGCATGCAGCGGCATTTGAGAGCATTTTACCGGCGGAGATTATTCATCGGATCACTTCTCTGGATCTGACATTTTGCGGATTGGATCTGGGACTGATACCGGTTTCGGCGCAGAGGGGGGGGATGATAATAAGCATTCCCATTCTTGCAGCCCTTTCTGCCTGGCTGATGTGTTTTACACAGAACAAAGCCAATGTCCTGCAGTCGGAGCAGAGTAAGGCCAATAAGACGGTAACGCTCCTTCTGTCGGTAGGACTGTCTTTATATCTGGGATTTTTTGTGCCGGCGGGAGTCGGGTTCTACTGGATCGTCAGCAATCTGATGTCAATTGCCTTAATGTATATTTTAAATTATTTTATCGATCCGAAAAAGTACATCGATTACGAAGCGCTTGGCGCAAGCAGGAAAGAGCTGGAACAGTTGGATCAGTATGCGGCTAAGTCGCGAAGTAAGGGCGATAAAGAGTTCGCCGCGCTGGAGAAGCAGGATTATAAGCGTTTTTCACGGTTCGAGAATAAGCAGATCGTATTTTATTCCGAGAAAAACGGATTCTATAAATATTTTAAAGATGTTATTGAACGGATCTTAAGCAGGACCGATATCATCATCCACTATATTACGTCCGATCCGCATGATGAAGTCCTGAAACTCCAGAGTGAGAATTTCCAGGTATATTATATCGGTGAAAATAAGCTGATCGTGCTGATGATGAAAATGGATGCCGATATTGTCGTCATGACGATGCCGGATCTGCAGAAATATCATATCAAGCGTTCGATGGTCAGAGATGATATCGAATACATTTACATGGATCACGGGATTGGCAGTATCAATATGATGCTCAGAAAACATGCGCTGGATCATTTTGATACGGTCTTTGCATCGAATGATATTGTCTGTGAAGAGATTCGCGGACAGGAAAAAACATACGGCTTAAAAACCAAAAATATCGTCAAATGCGGATTTGGACTGATCGATAACATGATAGCGGATTATGAAAGTGCGGAAGCTCCTGTCAATGAACCGAAGATCATCCTGATAGCGCCTTCCTGGCAGGAAGATAATATGCTCGACCTTTGCATGGATGAAATTCTGCATAATCTGCTGCCGCATGAATATCATGTGATCCTGCGTCCGCATCCGCAGTATGTAAGGCACTTTAAAGAAAAATTGGAGATGATGAAGGAACGATATGCAGAATATAAGAATTTTGAACTGCAAACGGATTTTTCATCCAATGATACGGTTTTCAATGCGGATATTCTAATGACAGACTGGTCGGGTATCGCTTATGAATATTCGTTTACGACATTAAAGCCGTCTCTTTTTATCAATACGCCGATGAAGATCATGAATCCGGATTATGAAGAAATCGGTGTGACGCCGTTTGACATTGAGATCCGTAACCAGATCGGTATCTCTGTGGAGGTAAGCGAGATTGGAACAATAGCGTCCGTAGTTGAGAAACTGCTGAAAGAAGATGCCTATTCGAAAGAGAAGATGAAGGACATGCGCAGTAAATATCTGTATAATGTATCAGGAAGCGCCGACGTGGGAGCCTCTTATATCATCAACAGGCTGGTAGAGATGTCGAAGTCCTGATAAAAAGGCAGTTATAGAGACATCCGCACATTTCAATTTGACAAGTATCGTTTTTCCTGATAGGATAAATAACAGAGCATCAGCTCTGTTATTTTTTGTCTGAGTGTTCACGAAAATAAAAAGGAGAGAATAAATGAACAGACAGCAAAGCGATATCTTGAAAGCAGTCATGGAGAGTCCCGGCAGCAGTCAGCGGGAATTATCCCGGTTAAGCGGCCATTCTCTGGGCATCGTGAACCGATGCATACAGGAATTGCGGGCAGAAGGATATCTCGATAGCGATCTGCGTCCGACTGGAAAGACAAAGCGGGAGCTGCAGGAGAAGAAGCCGCATAATGCGGTGATCCTGGCGGCCGGTTTCGGTATGCGCATGGTGCCGATCAATACGGAGACGCCCAAGGGACTGTTGGAAATAAAGGGCGAAGTGCTGATTGAACGCATCATCAGGCAGCTTCATGAGGCAGGGATACGGGAAATATACGTTGTGGTCGGTTTTCTAAAGGAACAATACGAGTATCTGATCGACTTATTTCAGGTAGAGCTGATCACCAATCCGGAATATGCCGTAAAAAACAATCTCCATTCGATGAAAAGAGTGCTGGAACATTTGTCGAATACTTATATCATACCGTGTGATATCTGGTGCAGATATTCACCGTTTAGCCGTCATGAACTGTATTCCTGGTACATGGTGGGCGACAGGGAGAGCACGGAGAGCAATGTGAGAGTAAGCAGAAAACAGGAACTTGTTCTGACGGATAAATATGCAGGCGGCAATGCCATGATAGGCATCTGCTATCTGTTGAAAGAAGAAGCGGCTGCGGTAAAGGAAAATATTCATGCGTTGTGCAGTCAGCCGGCATTTGATAAGGTATTTTGGGAAGAGGCGCTGTATTGCGGTGAAAGGATGCTCGTGCAGGCCAGGACGGTATCGTCCGGGGATTTTATTGAAATCAATACGTATGAACAGCTGCGCGCCATAGACGATAATTCCAATCAGTTAAAGTCGGATGCAATCGCCGTTATTGCGGATGTTTTAAAGGTAAACATGAAAGAGATCACAGATATCACTGTATTAAAGAAGGGGATGACGAACCGTTCGTTCCTGTTTGCCTGTCACGGCAGGAAATATATTATGCGGATTCCCGGAGAAGGAACGGAACAGCTGATCGACAGGAGTAAAGAAGCCGGGGTTTACAAGGCGATAGAGGGGCGGGGGATATGCGGTGAAAATCTTTATCTGAATCCCGAAAACGGCTATAAGATCACTAAGTTCATTGAAAACTCCAGAGTCTGCGATCCGTTTCATCAGGAAGACGTTATAAAATGTATGGACAAACTGAGGACATTTCATCAGATGGAGTTGACGGTGGACCATGAATTTGATCTGTTCGGACAGATTGCATTTTATGAATCCCTGTGGCAGGGAGCAAAGTCCGTTTATAAAGATTATGAACAGACGAAGGAGAATGTTTTTGGATTAAGGAAATATATTGACAGGTATGCAGGCAGGAAGTCGCTTACCCATATAGATGCGGTACCGGACAACTTTCTTTTTTTCCGAAATGAGAAGGGGGAGGAAGAAATCTGCCTGATTGATTGGGAATATGCGGCGATGCAGGACCCGCATGTAGACCTTGCGATGTTTTGCATCTATTCTTTTTATCAAAAGGAACAGATCGATGCGCTGATCGGCATTTATTTTAAAGAATCATGTCCGGTCGAAACACGGATCAAAATATATTGTTATATTGCGGCCTGCGGTCTTTTATGGAGCAATTGGTGCGAATATAAGAGAGCGCTTGGCGTGGATTTCGGGGAATACTCCCTGCGGCAGTACAGATATGCGAAAGAATACTACCGTATTGTCTGTGACATGACAGGGCAGGATTTTTCAGAAGAATGAAGCTGTAGAAAGCAGTAAACAGGAAGAAAGACAGGGGCATAAAATGAGCTATCAGACTGATAATGCCATAATCATGGCGGCGGGGATATCGAGCCGGTTTGCGCCGATCTCCTATGAAAAACCGAAAGCGCTTATAGAAGTAAGGGGAGAAGTACTGATTGAGCGGCAGATCAGGCAGCTGCTGGAAGCAGGCATTCATGAGATCATCATAGTAGTCGGCTACCAAAAAGAACAGTTCTTTTATCTGCGCGACCGGTATCCGGTAACCATCGTTGAAAATAAAGAGTACCTTGTAAGGAACAATCATTCGTCTGTTTATGCGGCGAGGGAATATCTGCGCAATACCTATATCTGCTCGGCGGATAATTATTTTGCGCTCAATCCGTTTGAAAAAGAGACGCAGGGCGCTTACTATGCCGCCGTGTTTTCACCCGGAGAAACTGGTGAATGGTGCCTTACGACAGATGCGGACGATCTGATCACGCAGGTTGCGATCGGCGGAAGGGCGTGCTGGTATATGCTTGGACATGCATTCTGGAGTGAGACGTTTAGCAGAAGTTTTCTGCGGATACTGGAAAAAGAATATGATAAAGAGGAAACGAAGACCAAGCTGTGGGAAGATATTTACAAAGAACATATCGGGGAACTGCCTATGAAAATACGGCGTTATCCGAAAGAACAGATCTATGAATTTGATTCTCTGGATGAACTGCGTTTATTTGACAGCAGCTATATAGAACATTCAGGTTCCCGCATCATGGAAAAGCTTGCCGCGGCTTTTGGCTGCCCGGAAAGCGCTTTTACGAATATGGAACCGTTAAAGAGCGGAAGCGGAGATATTATCGGTGTATTATTTCAATGTGGTGCGCAGCGCTATGCGTATTCATACGAGAAAGAAAGTATTACGATGACCGGTCACGTATGAAAATATAGTCTGCACTTTTTATGGGATGCAGCGTTTTGCAGCCGTCTAAAGAACGCAGAGGAAACGGAAAGGAATAGGAAGAAAATGAAAAAACAGGAAAAACTGCAGGATCAGATCGATTGGTTTTCTATGATCGTACCGTTATGTATCGTAATTATATTGTGCGCTGTCTTTATGATACTGCCGGGACAATCGGACGTTTTGATACAGGCCGTCAGGGGATTTCTGGGGGATGAAGGCGGTATTTATTATGCGGTACTTGGTCTGGGAATCTTTTTGTGTACGATGTATATGGCTTTTTCCAGATACGGCTCTATTAGACTTGGAAAAGAAACGGAAGTGGAGTATACTTCTTTTCAGTGGGGAACAATGATCTTTACCTCGACTATGGCGGCCGATATCCTTTTTTATTCGCTGTGTGAATGGGCTTTATATGCTAATGAACCTTATATAGAAGAGCTTGGCGGTATACAGAAATGGGCTTCTACTTATCCGCTTTTCCACTGGGGACCGATCGCATGGAGCTTTTATATTGTGCTGGCGGCAGCATTCGGTTTCATGCTGCATGTCAGAGGGCGTGATAAGCAGAAGTTTTCGGAAGGATGCCGCCCTCTTCTGGGGGATCGGGTGGATGGCGTCTTGGGAAAGCTCATCGACCTGATCGCTATTCTGGCGCTGATTGCCGGTACGGCGACGACCTTTTCCCTGGCAACGCCGCTGCTTTCGGCATCTCTTAGCAGGGTATTTGGCTTTACCGATGGGACGACACTGACCATCGTAATCCTGTTGCTGATCGCTTTTGTATATACCGTGACGGTATGGTTTGGAATGAAAGGAATCTCCAAACTGGCGGCGTATTGTACGTATTTATTTTTCGCATTGTTATTGTATTTTCTGCTTGCCGGCGGGGAGACCATTTACATTCTGGAAACCGGATTTTCCGCACTCGGTAATATGATACAGAATTTTGTCGGTCTTTCGACATGGCTCGACCCCCTGCGGGAAAATTCTTTTCCGCAGAATTGGACGGTATATTACTGGGCATACTGGATGGTCTGGTGCGTGGCGACACCGTTTTTTATCGGAAAGATCAGCAAAGGCCGTACAGTGAGAAATACGGTGCTTGGAGGTTACGGCTGGGGACTGGCGGGGACTTTTACGTCGTTTATCATTCTCGGCAATTACGGACTGGCCAAGCAGATGAAAGATGGTCTGGATATCTCCGGTTATATTGCGGAAGGAGGTTCTTATGCCGAAGCGATATTAAAGATATTTGATACGCTTCCGCTTGGGAAATTAGCGGTCATTCTGCTTGTGCTCACGATGATCGCCTTTTATTCCACGACATTTGATTCGATCACGATGGTCGTATCGTCATATTCCTATAAAAAGTTATCGATTGATGCGGAGCCGGATAAGAAAATCCGTACTTTTTGGGCGGTTATGTTTATTCTGTTCCCGATTGCGCTGATCTTTGCGGAGAATTCCATGTATAGTTTACAGTCGGTAGCGATCATAGCGGCATTTCCGATCGGGTTTATTATTATCCTGATCACAGCTGCATTTTTTAAGGACGCGAAGCAGTATTTATCCGATCAGGGAGAAACGGGAAAACAGGACAGCATCAAGCAGAAAAAATCATAAAGATCATGAAAAGGAAATCATTATGGAAAAGGCGGATAAAATTTCGGAACTGGCATATAAAGTCATCAGACTTGCACACGATGGACTGCTTGTGAATATGCGTTTTCTGGACGTCGCACTGTCTAAACTGAAACTGGAAGAGAGACGGGAAATGGGCGGCTTTGCATTTGATGGCGCAACGCTTTATTATGATCCGCAGATATTGTTAGCTGCCTACAAAAAAGAGCCGGCATATGTCGTAAGGCTGTATCTGCATGTGCTGCTGCACGCTGTCTTTTTTCATAGTTTTCAAACGGATAAATTAGAACGGGAATATTGGGATCTGGCAACGGATATTGCCGTGGAACATACTGTTTTGGACATGGGTCTGCATATAGCCTCCCTGGAGTCGGATATGCTTTTACAAAACAGGCTTGCCGTTTTGAAAAAACAGGCGGGGAAACTTACCGCTGAAAAGCTCTACAGACATTTCCGGATAGAGCAGCCATCGAGCAAGGCATACAGGGAATGGCGGGAACTCTGCCATTATGACGAACATATTTACTGGGAACGGAAAGAGGAACTGACGCTTTCACAGACAGAATGGAGAAAGATCAGCGAACGGGTAAAAGCGGATTTAAAAAGTTTTTCCAAAGATAAAAACAATGCGGAGAGCATGGAAGAAAACTTAAAAGAGGTTACGAGGGAAAAATATGATTATACGGATTTCCTGCGGCGCTTCATGGTCATGGGAGAAACGATACAGACAAGCGATGATGAATTTGATTATATTTATTACACGTACGGTTTATCCCGTTACGGAAATATGCCGCTTGTAGAACCGCTTGAATATAAAGATGCCAATAAGATCAAAGACTTTGTCATTGCAATCGACACATCGGCATCCTGTCGTGGGGAACTTGTACAGGCCTTTTTAAAAAAGACCTATCAGATCATGCGGCAGGGAGAAAATTTTTTCAGTAAGATCAATGTACACATTATCCAATGCGACAATGAAGTGCAAAGCGATACTAAAATAACATGTCCGGAAGATTTTGACCGTTTCCTGTCGTCCGGAAAACTGCGGGGATTCGGCTCTACCGATTTTCGCCCTGTTTTTGATTATGTGGAGAAGTTAAAGCAGGAAGGTGAGTTTGACAATTTGAAAGGACTGCTTTATTTTACGGACGGTTATGGGATATATCCCGGACAGATGCCGGACTATGATACGGCTTTTATCTTTTTGAACGAGGATTATGATGCGCCGGATGTGCCGCCGTGGGCGATCAGGATCGTTCTGGACAATGATGAACGGCAGTTTACATGACAAACGGAGAGGAATCAGAAAGAATGCCGTGAAAATACAATGCTAAAATATACAGACTGTGGAAAGGCGTGGTTACGAAAATGAATATCAAGCAGGCGAAGGAATATATTAAAGATTCCGTCAAGTTGTATCTGAAAAAAGATGAGGAAGGAGAGTACCGAATTCCGGTCGTCAGACAGCGGCCCATTTTCCTGCTGGGAGCGCCCGGCATCGGCAAAACTGCGGTTATGGAGCAGATTGCTCAGGAACTGGGCATTGCGATCGTCTCTTACTCCATGACGCATCACACGAGACAGTCGGCGCTTGGTCTGCCTTTTATCGCGCACAGGGAATATGAAGGATACTCTTATGATGTATCGGAATATACGATGAGTGAGATCATCGCTTCGATCTATGACGTGATGAAGGAAAGCGGTATCAGGGAAGGCATTCTTTTTCTGGATGAGATCAACTGCGTATCGGAGACATTGGCGCCTTCCATGCTGCAGTTTCTGCAGTATAAAGTGTTCGGACGCCATAAAGTGCCGGAAGGATGGATTATCGTTACGGCAGGGAATCCGCCGGAGTACAATAAGTCGGTACGGGAGTTTGACATCGTGACCCTCGACAGAATGAAAATTCTGGAAGTGGAAGCGGATTATGCGGTCTGGAAAGAATATGCCAAGGAAAGGGATCTGCATACGGCCATTACCAATTATCTGGATCTGAATAAAGAAGACTTCTATCAGGTAGAAACAACTGTAAAGGGGAAAAATTATATTACGGCGAGAGGCTGGGAAGACTTATCCGTTATGATATTCCTTTACGAAGAAGAGGGACTGAAGGTAGAAGAATCCCTGATAGAACAGTATCTTAGGAATCCCCGGGTTGTTAAGGAATTCTGTGCGTATTATGACTTATATCAGAAATATAAAAACGATTACCGTATCGAAGATATCCTGGCAGGAAATGCGCCCGCCAGTGCAGGTGAAAGGGCCAGAAAGGCCGGATTTGACGAAAGATTGTCGCTTCTTTCCATGCTGATCGACCGTATGCAGCATGAAATACGCGAAAACATCGAAAAACTCGATTATATCAATCATATTTTAAACCACTTAAAAGCAGTGAAAAACTTTGCAGGACAGGGAGAAAAAAGTGCGGACGAAGTGCTGTCCATGCTGAATACACAGATAGCAGGCAGACAAAATGGCATGGAGGCGCTGCAAAAAGCAGGTTCCCTTTCCGAGAGAGAGAAACGCAGGCAAAGAAGCGTTATTCGTTTCCTGGAAGACTGCGTAAAAAGCCTGCGGCTTGAAACCACTGCGGATGCAGAAGCCGCGTTTCTGTTCCTGAAGGAACGTTATGATAAAGAAATGCATTCCTATAAACAGGAAACGAAAGAAACCGGGGATAAACTGCATTACCTGTTCGCTTTTGTGGAGGATACGTTTGGAGAAGGCAACGAGATGCTCATTCTGCTTACGGAATGTACGGTGAACAGGGATAGTGCCAGATTTATTGCGCTGTACGGCAGCGAGGATTATAAACGTCACAACGAAGAGATGATGATATCCGAAAGACAGGATGTGCTGATGCAGCAGATAGAAGAATTGGACCTGTGAGCGGAGAGCGAAGGCAGAATAGAATTTGATTGAGAGAAAGGCATGGTCGCTGCTGATATGAAAACGTATGAGTGGGAAACAAAATACGGTATTTTGCAATATGCAATTATGAATGATGAAAATACGGATGTCGATACAGCGTATCGCGGAATTTCCGGAAAAGAAGTTATGTTAACCGGTTATAAAGGGAAAGATATTGACCTGACGATACCGGATGAACTGTCGGGTCTGCCGGTAACGACAGTTGGCAAAAAGACCTTTCTGGGCGCCAAAAACCTGCGAAGCATTTCTCTTCCGGTGCATCTTGTGCGGATACAGGAGTGGGCATTTGCATCCTGCACGAACCTGGAAACCGTGTTTTTGCCGGGCAGGAAGATAGACGCCGGGCAGGGGATTTTTAAAGACTGTATGGGCCTGCAAAGAGTTGTTCCGACGGCGGCAGATACCTCCCTGAATGCAGAAAAGGCGTTTGAACCGACGGTTATGGGAAAGCAGGATCCCGACGGGACGGTTTCTTATTTGCTTGCGGCGGCGGTAAACAAACTGGATGCCTTTTATTTGTTTGATCCTGCCGCAGCGGGAAGCTCAGAGTGGTTCAAACAATGGGATGCACGTATGTTGACGCTTATGGGGCAGGCAGATGAGGAAGGTTTTTCTAAAATGCTTTTATGCGGCGAGGAAGACTATGGCAGCAGGGAAAACAATCTGGATTATTATGTGGAACAACGCAGGCGGTTTAAAGTAAGGCTTGCCATGCTCAGGCTTATGTATGATGCGGCGCTGCCTGCGGAAATAAAAAAAGAACTGCTCTGCTATCTGCAGGCACATAAGAAAGGCGCGGACTCGGAGGAAACATGGAAGGTTGTTCTGGAAGAACATGGGGACGAAAGAACATATTATCAGTTTTTGCTCGATTATGACTGCATCGATAGAGATAATTTTGATGCGGTACTTTCCGATATGGGAGACCGGCACACGGAAATGAAAGCGTTTCTGATGAACTGCAGAGATAAATGGGCGGATGAGAGTGATGCGTTCGGAGCATTGGAGTTGTAGGATGGATCGAATGACCGCTTATGTTGACGCGCCGGAATGCGTGTGCTATATTTGGATAGGATTAGTAAAGCAGTGCGGCTTTTGACAAGAATATATAGAAAGTTATACAAAGAAGCGAATGGTATGGAGGCAAAGTTGTAAAAGTGGGTACATTTAAGAAAAAACTTTTTGATACGTTTTGTGTAAATCTGTTTCTGGCATTTACGATATTGGTATTCGGTCCAATGGAAATTTTTATTTCCAATTCTATGGATTTTCAGTTTACCTTAGCTGATTTTGGCTGGATGATATGCGTTTTTGCCCTGGGATATCTGGCAGTTTCAACATTTGTTGCGGCCCTGCTGCCGGATAAACTGCGTGAAGCGGCTGTTCTGATTATTTTTGCCTTTACTTTATGCTGTTATGTGCAGACAATGTTTTTGAACGGCAAAATGCAGGTTCTGGTCGGACAGGAGATCGCATGGGGAAAGCGGACCATACTGCCGAATCTTTTGGTATGGATTGCCGTATTTGCACTTGTATTTCTTGCTAAACATTATTTAAAGGAGAAAGTCACTAAGGCGGTTCGCTTCTTATCGCTGGCGCTTGTGGCCGTGCAGCTTGTGGCGTTGGTTTCCCTGCTGTTTACGACAGATGTTTTAACGGAAGAAAAAAACAGCTATGTATCCAATGAAAATATGCTCACCTTGTCACAGGAGAAAAATGTGGTGGTTTTCATTCTGGATTTCTTTGATGGGAGAACAATGGATTCTATTTTGGCGGAAGACGAAAATTTTCTGTCGCCTTTGGACGGATTTACTTATTATCCGAATGCAACCGGCGTACATAGCAGAACCTATCCATCGATTGCCTATCTGTTAACCGGTGAAGTATGTCATTTTGATAAAAAACCGCAGGACTATGTAAATGAAGCATATGAAGGCAGCGGTTTTATTCCGGCTCTGTGCGATAACGGAATCGAAGTCGGTTTATATACGTTCCCGACCTACATCGGAGACAGCGCCAAAACAAAGATCTGTAATTATGTTTTTAAAAAACTGAAACTGGATTTTGGACAGGTGATCAGCGCCTGCGGCAAGATGGCGCTTTACAGGGATATGCCGTATTTGTTAAAAAACTATTTTGAATATGATGTTTCAGATATCAATAATAAGGTCGTAAAAGACAGTGATCTGGAGGATGAGGCGGCTATATACCAGAATTTCAATGATGAATGGTTTGCAGGAATGCTGACTGACAACGGCATCGAGATCAGTGAACAGGAAGGATGCTTCCGCTTTTATCATCTGGCTTCCGCCCATGCAAACCTGAGCAATCCGTACCCTTATGCAGTGAGGAGTTTTGAGATTGTTTATGAATATTTGGATATGATGCGTGAAAAGGGCGTTTACGAGGACTCCATGGTCATCATCACGACCGATCATGGTTCGTCGGGGGGCGGAGAGACACTGGATATGCCTCATAAGACCGCCGTGCCGATCTTTTTCGTAAAACCGGCCGGTGCATCCGGCGCCGATATGCAGATTTCCGAGGCGCCTGTATCCCAGACCGATTTCATTCCGACCATACTCGATGGATTCTCGCTGGACTATACGGGATATGGCAGAACTGCCTATGAAATACAGGAGGGCGAAGACAGGGAGCGGTTTTATTATTATACCGCATTGTATACGGATGAAGAGGGAGAAGTGGAACTGCGGGAGTATCAAATAAAAGGAGACGCCAGAAAGGAAGAAAATTATCAATTTACAGGAAATAAGTGGGATGTTTTGTATTCTTTTAATATTGTAGCGAGGAAGTGATAGAAAAAGGATTGCTTATCTTACTGATTTGGTCCTCTGTCAAGATTTAGCACAAATTAAAATGGGAGTTGTGCTCGTTTTGAAACTTTTACAGATTATTAGGTCATAGTGCTAAGTCATATAGCAGAGTAGAAAATAAGATAAAAAATTTAAAAGAGTTAGACCAAAAATTTGTAGAAGAAATTCTATCTCAAACTTTAGGAGAGGAAAATGAAGAAAGTACGTTTTGAGAAGAAAAAGTATACATATTTGGATTCCCTGAGATTTTCTATAATCAGTTCACCTGTGTGTACGATATTGTATTTGATTCTGTCTCTTGCTGTTGCAATTCTGCCAACCTACCAGGTTATTATTAATGCAAGATTTATTGATAATGCGCTGGGACTTATAGACGGCTCCGCAACAAAAAGAGCGGTATATATTTCACTGGCGATTGTTATCGGGATTATAGCATATCAATGGCTTGTTGAACCCATAAAGGCATATCTTGCCAACAAAATCGAGATGGATATGAGGAGAAGTCTTAAGGGCGCATATGTTGAAAAATGTTCAAAGATTGAGTTTAAGTATGTTGAAAATACGGACAGTATGGATTTAATGAACCGTGTTGCCGACACAATGGAGCATAAGTTTATCGACGGCTTTACAAATGTAGTCAATCTGATATCGCTGTTTATGACAATTGCGGGACTTCTTATTGTCCTTATTACACAGATTGCCTGGGTTGCACTGATTATTATAGCTGTTGCCATACCGCTTCTCTATCTTTCGTTCATAAGCGGAAAGGCAACCTATGAGGCCAATAAAGAGATTACCAAATATCAGAGAAAATACAAATATCTCACTACCGTAATGACGGGAAGAGAAAATGTTGATGAGAGAACGGTATTCGGATATAACGAAAAGCTTAATGACAAGTGGTTTGAGCAGTATGAGATTTCCAGAAAAATGGAAACAAGAACACGTGCCAAATGGTTTGTAAAGCTTAAATCCGGAAGTATGATAACAGCATTTCTGTGTACCTTTATTGCAGCAATGCTTATCAACCCTGTTGCAACGGGAATTATTACAATCGGTATGTTCTTTTCACTGATAAATGCAACCTTTGATCTTGTACACACCATGTCATGGTCACTTACAAGATTAATCGAGGCTGTATCCACACATATCGAATACCTTAAGGAGATTACAAAGTTTGCAGCATTTGAACAGTATGATAATGCGGATGCCGTGCCTGAAGGCGGTATAGAATTTAAGTCTTTGGAATTCAGGAATGTAACCTTCAAATATCCCGGTACGGAAACCTATATTCTTAAATGTATGAACATGAAGATAGAAGCCGGCAGGCATTATGCCTTCGTTGGAGCAAACGGAGCGGGAAAGAGTACCATTGCCAAACTTCTGACAGGTCTTTATCAGGATTATGAGGGCAGGATACTTATTAACGGAAGAGACCTTAGAGAATATACGGCAGCTCAGCTTAAAGCCTTTTATTCAGTTGTTTATCAGGACTTTGCAAGGTATTCAATTTCAATCTGGGATAATATCGCCATAGGATGCGTTGGCGGATCGGATGATGAAGCAATCAACAATGCCATAACTGCCCTTAAACTGGACTCGGTTATTGAAGGCCTTGAGAATGGTAAGGATACATTGCTGGGTAAGCTGGCACAAGAAGGCAAAGATCTTTCCGGCGGTGAATGGCAGAGAATCGCCCTTGCAAGATGCTTTGTAAGTGAAGCACCGATTCGTGTACTGGATGAACCCACAGCCGCTTTGGATCCCATTGCGGAAAGTAACCTTTATAGTGAATTTGCAAAGCTTTGTGAAGGAAGAACCACATTGTTCTTCAGTCATAGACTGGGCTCGGTTAAGCTGGCAGACTACATTTACGTAATTGATAACGGACATGTAGAGGAACAGGGAACGCATAATGAGCTAATGGCTGCAAAGCAGCTTTACTATACGATGTATGACAGTCAGAGGAGATGGTATCAATGAGTGAAAAGAAAATAAGTCCCATTAAGATACTTAAGAGAATAACGCCTCTTGTATTTAAGGCAACACCCTTCTTTTTTGGATTGTTCATTGTAATTACAATACTCCATGGCTTGTCATGGGCAGTAAAGATTTTGTTTCTGCAGAAGTTTTATGATACCACCAGTGAAGTAATAAATACAGGCGGAAGCATAAAGACCATATACATTTCTCTTATTGTGTACGGCGTGGTTATTATTCTGGCAGAGCTTGTTAACGCACTTAACAATTTCCTGTATCTGCCATTTAACCAGAAGGTTATCGGAAAATTGATGCAGAAGGTTCATCTTAAGATATCTAAAATTGGAGCCATTGAATATGAAAATGCGTCAACTCTGGACAGCATCAACAAGGCCGAGATGGGAATCAATAATATCTTCAACATGGTATTTTCATTTATCATGATGATGGCATTTTTCCTGCCCTATGTGCTGTTTATGGGAATATGGATTTTTACTATTAAGCCGATTCTGGCAATAGTAATTGTTATTTCCATGATGCCCTGTCTTCTGACAAAGCTTGTGCAGGTAAGTATGTACGCTAATCTTGAGGATGAGATTGCTCCGCTGAGAAGATCCTATGATTATTATGAGAGCACCATCTGCTCCAAGGAATATTTCAAGGAAACGAGAATCCTGGGCGTAACGAACTATTTTAAGAAGCTTTATTATGACACAATGGTTGTTCTGAATAAGAAAAGCCTTAAGGTGGCAAAGAGAGCCTGTCTGTTTGATCTTGCGGGAAAAGGAATAGGCCTTGCGGGTTATCTGGTTGTCCTTCTGCTTTTTGTTAAAGCATTGCTTACAGGTGATATTACGGCGGGTACATTTGCCGCAATATTCACGGCAATCGTAAAGATGCAGGAAATGGTCGGAGAAATGATTAATCTTGTGGGCGATATAGGTAAAAACAGCGGTTCAATCAACAACCTTCTTGATTTCATAGATATGCCCGAAACAGACGGTGAAACAAAGATAAATGATTTCTGTGAAAAGATTGAACTTAAGAGTGTTTCCTTTACATATCCGGGAGCAAAAGAGGAATCTCTGACAGATGTTAATCTGACAATTAACAAGGGTGAAACCGTTGCAATTGTGGGACATAACGGAGCCGGAAAATCAACGCTCGTGAGACTGATTACAGGTATATATCAGCCCATCGGTGGCAGTGTAACAATAGACGGTATACCCACAAAGGATATTAAGTCATCGAGCCTTTACGGACTTATGTCCGGTGTATTCCAGAAATTCCAGAAATATCAGATGACTCTTCGTGAAAATGTTATGATTAGCAATCTTGATACGGAAAGGGAAGACGGAACTCTGCTGGAAACCTTAAAGAAAGCAGATGTGGATATTGAATCACAGTCTTATCCCGACGGTTTGGAAACAATGCTTTCCCGTGAGTTTGACGGCGTCGACCTTTCAGGCGGACAGTGGCAGAGGGTATCTATTGCAAGAGGTATCAACAGAGACAGTAAGGTAATCGTGTTGGACGAGCCTACTGCAGCAATCGATCCCATTGAGGAGACAAAGATATATAAGAAGTTCAAAGAGATATCCGATGAAAGAACAACGGTGCTTGTAACTCACAGACTCGGAAGTGCCCGAATTGCAGACAGAATCGTTGTTATGGAAAATGGCCGTGTTGCAGAAATCGGAACCCATGATGAGCTGATTAATAAAAAAGGCACATATTATGTTTTGTTCATGTCACAGGCACAGTGGTATAAAAATCAGAATGCTTAATAGGAACGTATAATATGAAGAAAACAGCGGTTTGTGAAGCTGACGGCGGCGATGGAGCGGGAACAGGAGGAAAACCAGAAGCAGCTAAAAGAATTGACCCTCTCCTTGCGCCGTTCCAATGAGCAGGAAAGTGATGTCCGTACCTTTATCCGGGAAATCCGGCAGTATGCCACGATACAGGAAAAAGAAGCCGGTTCTCGATTCTCGGTAGTGTAAAATAGTTTGTGTCTTTGGAAAAAAATACCTCTTTTTTGGTAAGAA
>CAJTUZ010000027.1 GCA_910579735.1 uncultured Lachnospiraceae bacterium | reverse complement strand
GAAAAAATTTCTTGAGCATTTTTCATTTTACCTATTGACATTTCTTAGCTGGACTCACATCATTTCCTGTTTTCTGCTGTTGCAGCACAAACTGCAGAATTATCATTTATTATATCCCAGTGATATTTCATCAGCAATTTCACTTTTTTCGCATATTGATACTAATTCTTCGCCTCTTCGGAATTTAAGGGCCGAAGCAGTTGATAAAACGACCTAAGTCCGGTATAATTTCCGGTGACATTTTTATTCCTGTAAATAATAAAATGGGGCACGTTTCTGCAGAGTTAATGAATCACAGTTCAAATATGAAAGGATTCCCATATGAAAATAACGATTTGTGATGACAGTATTGAAGATTTGTTGAAAATAGAAGAATTATTATTGAAATATAAAACACTTTACCCCGGCAGGAATTTTGAACTGGAGAAGTTTTCCGATCCTTCCAGACTATCCCATACTATTTCCGCAGGGAAATTGTCCGATATTTATATCCTGGATATGCTGATGCCAAAGCGCACGGGAATTGATCTTGCTCACCAAATCCGGGAAGCCGGATGTGAAAGCGCGATCATCTATATCACATCTTCCGATGATTATGCACTGGATGCCTACGAAGTACGCGCAATAAGATATCTGCTGAAACCGATCAATGAAGAGAAACTTTTCGAGGCGCTGCATTACAGTCTGACTTATACGAAAGTCAAAAATGAACCGATCTATCTGGTCAAGACAAAAGAAGGACTGGTGCAAACGTCCTATTCCCAGATAGAATACATTGAAAACGCCAGCAGGAAACTGGAAGTGCATCTGGTAAGCGGAGAAATACTCAAAAGCCTCTTTATCAGACAGTCTTTTGAAGAAGAGACACGAGAGATCGCACAAATGCGCAATTTCCTGCAAGTCCACAAATCTTTTCTTGTCAACCTCGACCACGTAAAACGACTCACGGTTGACAGTATAATCATGGAGTCCGGCAGACAGCTTCCTGTCAGTAAAACGAAAGCCGCCAAAGTCAAGCGGGAATATCTTCTTTTTGTTTCCGGAAAATACAAATAACAGGCAAAGAGAAAGGCATGGTGATCAAAATGGTCTATTTCAAAGATATATCTTATATGCTGAGCCATGTATTTTTTATGGTGTTTATCTATCTGTTTTTAGTACATCGTTATTCTAAAAAAGCAACGCTGTGCATCTGCTTTATATCGTGTTCCGTTTTGAATCTGTTCGACTTCTTTAAACTGAACCTGTTTCCGGACAGCCGCTTAATTTACTTGTTTTCGACGCTCATACAAATTGTCATATCCCAGTGCACAGGACTGTTTATTTCGAAAAAAAGGGACAGCAGAGTGCTTTTTATCAGCCTGAGTGCATCTAATTATGTCATCGTAGGGAGTATAACGGCATCTATTCTGTATATATGCACCGGCAGTATACATCTGGCCCTGGCCGGAAATATTCTGATGCATCTTACTATTTTACTGATTCTGCATTTTAAGATCGGAAACATATTTCATAAGTTTTTCGAACGTGATCTGGGAAAAAGCTGGTGGGAGTTATGCCTGATCCCCGTATTCTTTTTTTGCAGTTTTTCCTGCCTTTCCTTTTTCCCTTTTACGCTTTATGAATTTCCGGAAAATATACTTGTCAGTATCTTTCTGATGATCACGATGCTCGTGTCCTATGTGGTAGTACTCCGTTATTTGGACAGCGAAGCCAAGAAGGTAGAAGGCTATTGGAAAAATGTAATGTTTGAATCCTATATTAAAGGACTGGAAAGCCAGAATTATCTCGTGGAACATGCCGAACGTAATCTGAAAATACTGCGGCACGACATGCGGCACTACTCCATGATGATAAATTCCCTGTTGGACCAAAAGGCGTATGATGAAATCAGAAAAATAGCGGGACATATCAATGAAGTCGTGGACGAGAATAAGGTGGAACGGTATTGCGAAAATCTGGTTGTCAACACAATCCTTCTGAAAATGACCGCACAGGCCAAATCCTTTCAGATCACACTGAACACGGATATACTGATATCCAGGCAGCTTCCGGTCAACGAGTATGAGTTCGCTCTTGTTCTTGCAAATCTTTTGGAAAATGCCGTATTCAGCGTAAAAGAGCTGGAACAGGGTAAAAGATATATTCATGCAAAGATCCATTGTACATCCGAATATCTGTTAATCGATATGAGCAACGAATACGAGAAAGAAATCCATTTTGATTCGCTGACCGGACTTCCTCAAAGTGAAAAAGGGAAAAGCCATGGCCTTGGCATGCAGAGCGTACTGGCCTTTGCGGATAAGCTGGGCGCAAACATCGACTGTTACTGTGAGAACAATCTATTCCGGATCATACTGTTTGCTGATTTTGACTGATGACGTGCGAAATTTTACCTGCCTTTTGCGTAGAAGCGGAAAACTTGAAATCCTGTTGAAATGATATAATGTTACTATGCAGAAAACATTTAATAAATATACCATCATTATCATAACGATCGCTATATCCGTAATTCTTTTCATTAATTTTTTGTTTCATCTAAATTTGCTCAAAACACAACAGTTCAACACTTTTTTTGCCAAAACGCAGCAGATGATACATACATTAGAAAATAACCGGATGGAGCTTGATCTGTTAAGAAAAAATCTTGATGAAGATTATCTGACAAGAGCCAGAGCTGCCGCATATGTACTGGACAGACAGAAAGATGTATCTATGGATGTGGCACAAATGCAGTATCTGGCTGATCTGTTGAATGTAGATGAACTTCATATCATTAACGAAAACGGCATCATCGCCTCGTCATCAGTTTCGCAATATGTCGGTATAGATATGGCTGACCATAAACAGACGCGCCCATTTCTAGACCTTTTAGGCGGTGACAGCGAAGAGACCTACCTGATTCAGGAAGCCCAGCCTAATGCAGCGGAAGACAAAATCATGCAGTATGTAGGCGTTGCCGGAAAGGGGCAGATCGGCGTAGTCCAGGTAGGCTTTACCCCTACCAGACAGCTGGAAGCACAATCCAGAAATACATATGACTACATTTTCTCCAAATTCCCCACAGATATTGATGAAGAGCTCTTTGTGGTCGACATTTCCACGCAAACCGTTCTGGGGCATTCCGCCGGCCTGCACAAAGACTTAAACGCCGACTGTTACCGTTTAGATTCACTTCTTGACTGCGAAAAAGGCGCATACCGGGAAGGAACTGATGGAACGGTCATGTATGTGGTCAGCAGACGTTATGATGATGTCCTGCTGTGCGCCGCCCTGCCCCGCAGCGTACTTTTCCAGAAATTGTGGAAAAATATGACTGCAACTTTTTTCTATCTTCTTTTCATTGAAACCGTAATCGTTTTCCTTTTAAATTACCTGATCAAAAGAAAAGTCATAAACGGGATTCACAGCATCATAGGCACTCTGGATTCCATAACCAAAGGCAATCTTGATGTTGAAGCAGATGTGTCGGGAAACCGTGAGTTTGAAATCCTGAGCACAGGTATTAACGCTATGGTCAAAAGTATCGTCAATCTCTCTGACCGCATCTCGGCCATTATAGAGATGAGCGGGATTCCTCTTGCGGCATTTGAATATGAACGGAGCATCAACCGCGTGTTCGTCACATCCGGCTTAAGCAGACTGCTGGGGTTATCCGAAAAAGAGGCGGCCCTGCTTTATCAGAATGCCGCGACATTTGACAACTATATCCGTTCCGTTACCCGGAATCCTATGAAAGGCGAAGAAAACATTTACCGGTTCGCACAAGACAAATACCTGCAGATCTACTTATCGGAATCCTCCGACGGTTATCTTGGCGTCATCACCGATGTTACCAAAGATATCCGGCAAAAAACACTGCTGCATTATGAAAATACCCATGATCCCCTGACCGGACTGTATAAATTTGATTATTTTAAGGAAATATCCGCAGAAATATTGAGAAAAGCGAATCCTGAAAAGCTGTCTGCCGTTGCTATGATCGATCTGGATTATTTTAAGTCCATAAACGACACATATGGACATGATGCCGGAGATCGTTACTTACAAGCTTTTGCCGATGTCATGAAATCCATGCCCGAAGAGCATTTTTTGTATGCAAGACGCTCCGGGGATGAATTTTGTATGCTGTTATACGACTGTGTCGACAGCGCCGAGATCCTAAGCTGCCTGAATGCCTTTTACGAAGCACTGCACAAAAAAGAGGTTCTTCTGTCCGATACGCAGTCCAAAACAATCAGCGCTTCCTGCGGCTTTGTCCTGACAGACAACATCGAAAACAGCATTACAGAACTTCTGCGCCGTGCGGATGAAGCGCTCTATGAGGTAAAACGAAATACGAAAGGGGTATATGGAGAATATCACAAAGGATGCAGGCATTCCACAAACTCCTTTGGCTTTTCTATATGAATGCCATGTCCGCATTCAAAACGGACAATCTTACAATCAGCAATAAGTCCTGCCGTCTTTCCCAAGTCCTCTTCACTTAACGCCGCAAGCAGGATCCCCTCTTCGCTGACACTGGTCTTTGCTTTCATAAATACTGTCCGGCATTTGATATTTTTTAAAATATCTTCATGCAGTACTGCGCTGTGAAAGCTGTCATTATAGAATGTTTCCCCAAACAGCGGGTCATAGTTGTTCATGCCCTGAAAGCCGCTGAGCGCATACTTCGGCCAGAACATCACTTTTAAATTTTTATCGGGATGTTTCTTCCTGTATTTAGCCGCCATTCCTGTGAGTTTCTGCTTTACTTTTTCTCTTGATTTTTCAGGGAAAAAATTCCATGCATATTGATTGCTGAAATAGTAAAGTACAAAATCCCTGCTTTCCGACTGATTGATGAATCTGTGGCAGATTGTAGACAAATCAATATAATTAAAAGTGCCTTTCCGCCTTTCCCCCTGTGAAGAGAAAAACGGCGGATCCTCTAAGATCAGGAAGCTGCAAAGTTCTGTAGCAGAAGCAATGTAAGCCGCAATCAATCCTCCGGAGGAATGGCCCAAAAGATACACTTTCTCCTTTACCACGTCTTCAATAAAGCTGCTGACTGCCTTACTGATATCAACTATATTATACCGTGCGGCATCGTGCAGACTTTCACCATGCCCATAACAGTCTACAGAATAAATATGATAGCGTTTAGATAATCTCTCCCATACATTTCTAAAACTTACAGCATCTACTCCCTGCGCATGAATGAGGACCAGGGGCTGCAGATCGTTTTTTATTTCATAGTAATTAAGGCGTATATCCTGTTTATGATATAATTTTTTCTCTACCACATTTATTTCCCTTTCGCATATCAAATCTTTATTCCCTCAGATCCGTCTGTGACCGCTCCGCTGACAGTCCCCATCTCATTCCAAATTTTCACGCATACGCCGTACATAAAGCCTTCTATCAGAGAACGGACAAAATATCGCAGGCAATCGGAGTATAAAACATTTCCGCTGCCTTCGCCCGGTCGGTTGTCTGGCTCAAAATCCACATCAGCTTTGCTATCACGGCCTCGGTTGTCATGTCGTAAGCTTCCAGTATCGGCAGACTCTGCTTGATTCGGTTTCCTACATGATAAACGGACAGATCGCTGCCCTCGTTTTCCACCTGGGTAGTCAATACGACTGTCTTACCGGCATCCAGTCCTCTTTTTACCGTCTCATAAAAGCTTCCTGTTTCATAAACCGGCAATCCGCCTACGCCAAAGCTCTCAATGATCAATGCGCTGCTTCGTTCCAAAAGATATTCCAGGACTCCGCAATCTATTCCCGGCACTAGCTTTAACAGCGCCACCTTAGAATCCAGCGCTTCATAAAATCTGACCGGCGCGCTGCTCTCCGGCCTGATATATTGAAATATACGGCCATCCTGCACCATCCCCACAATCGGATAATTGATACTCGAAAATGCTTCAAAACTTTTGCTGCGAGTCTTTCGGGCCCTGGTTCCCATAATTATCTTACCGTTAAAGACTAACATCACACCAAACATAGCAGACGCCGCCACCGTAAAAGCATCCCGAAGATTCTGCTTACTATCTGTCGTTTCATATCCTATAGGTTTCTGGGCTCCCGTAAGAACGATCGGCTTAAGACTGTTCTGAATCAGATAACTGAGACCGGCCGCAGTATATGCCATCGTATCCGTACCATGGCTCACCACGAAGCCATCATATTTCTCATAGCATTCATGTATCGCCTGTGCAATACGTATCCAATGTTCCGGACGGATATTCGTACTGTCCAAACTAAAAAGCTGGATACAGTCTACCGTACAGATTCCGGAAATATCCGGAACATATCGTAATAACTGTCTGCTTGTCAGCTCCGGCACCAATCCGCTATCGCCCATTTCCGAAGCGATAGTGCCTCCCGTCCCAATAAGAAGTATCCGCTTTTTATCCATTTTACAAGTGATATCCTTTCTTCAACCCTGCATATATTTGTCAGGTAGAATTTCTTTTTTCCAGCAAATACCGCTTCCGGTATTTAAGCTGCACATATTTCATTATCCTCTGATAGTAGATGGGATTGGCTGCACCGCCAAGTATTCCTACAACCGGCAGTCCCTGAATAAACTTTAGAACCAGCATCTGTGTCGCAAGAGCATTCGCTGTCTTCTCAATCTGTTGTTTTAACTCATCTTCTTCGGGAATCCTGTTTACAGCACAGTCTATGGACACATCATTTGCAGCATTCAGGGCAATCCATTCCTCCCCGGATGCCATAGATGTCTCTATCAATTTAAGTATCCGCATCTTTTCTTCCATTGCCTCGTAATCAAACCCATACTTCAGCGCTGTTTCATATATACCACGCAGTAATACTCCCAGCCAGATCACAATATCCGGAAGTCCGATTCCGAGCACCCCAAGTCCCACCCCTTCAACAGTCGTAACTACGGTATTGAGCACATTACTGCCGGAAGCTCCTGAGCGGATCCTTGCAATTTCTTTTCGACTGCCTTTAATATCCATTGCATAATCATTGATCTGAAATTCTTTTGCAATAGACTCTTTGTCGTAAGTCTTCTCTATGATCACCGTACCTTTCTCAAAAATAAGGTAGAATGCTTTCGAAAAGGCTTTCTGCAAACCCGACATAACCTTTTCAGGAATTTTGCTTTCCAGTTCCGCTTTCCATGACGGAGCATCTTTATGCTTTTGCGCAGATCGGATCAACCTGCCTTCTTCCCGCTCGATTTTCTGCAGTTCCTTTTCTAGCGGCGATAGCTTTGATTTGAATACCCTCATTCTCTACTCTCCTTGAAGATTCTATTCAAATTCTCCTGTTTATCATATTTCATTTGACAGTGAAATTCAACAGTATCTGTATTTTCTTAAAACATATTTTCATATTTTAAAAGCGAAGAGCTTTCATGCTCTCCGCTTCCTGTCTTTCACCTTACAATACATTGCCGCCACTGCCGTACTGATAAACGTCGCCACAATCGCCGGTGCAATTACGGCCGTCGGATTCACGCTTCCGTATTGCTGTCTGTAAACGATCATATTGACCGGAATAAGCTGCAGGGATGAAATATTCAGTATCAGAAAATTACACATTTCCTTCGAAGCCGACCGTTCCCTTTTTCCCATACCCACAACTGATAAACCGGCTTTGGACGGCCTGCCGCCTTTCGTTCCTTTGTCTGTTTCCGGCAGATACTCGGGATTCCCCCGCTCGGCTTCCAGCTTCGCCAGTTCCTCCATTGCTTTCAGGCCCGCCGGCGTGCAGGCCCAGCCAAGTCCCAGAATATTCGCGATCAGGTTCGTGGATATGTAACCTCTTGCCGGATGATCCCGTGGAATATTAGGAAAGAGAAAGGTGATAAAAGGCGATATCCCCCTTGTCAGCTTCGAGATTAATCCTGATTTCTGCGCAATCTCCATCAGGCCCACCCACAATGCCATGACACCGATCATCGTGATGCATAAAGAGACTGCTTCCCCTGCGGAATCCAGCGCCGCTTTTGACACGGCCTCCATGTTTCCGCTGAAAGCCCCATAAACAATCCCGATTAAAATCATAAACGCCCAAATATAGTTAAGCATAGACATAAAAAGCACGACTATGAAAAATCATAAACGCGCCGTTCCCTTTTTGATGTTAGTTATATTATATGTGAGCAGATACTATGAAATTATATTTTTTATTTGAAAATTATGACCTGGCAAAAAACGCGCTTAGAAAAGAATATTTTGGGTGAAATGGAATTCGTTACATATCTTCACTCATTACTAACCTCCATTCAGGATCATTTGAGCAGACTCCAGAATGATTCCCAAAATTATGGCTTCGTTCATTATAATTTTGAACTGTCCTGCTTGATCACATCCCGGTGCAGACGCTGGTTTTCTTTCCATGAAGCAGAATATGGCACCGCACAACATCATAAAGCAGCATAGCATATGCCGCATAAAACAATCCCATGCTATAGATCATATACCGGGGTTGTGTGAAAATAATCAGTCCCACCACGAGAGAATTGATCACAATCCCCATCATGACAATGAATGCAAATGCAAGGCTTCTCTCGATCTGCATTTCCATTTCCTTCAACTTTTTCTTCTGCAATATCAGATATCCTGCTGCCGCCGCAAAACCCAGATACGCGGCAGCGGCATAAATACTAAGCAGATGCCCGGCACGCGCAACGGAATTGACCAGTCCCTTCAGGACATTGTAACAATACACCTGCAGCATAGGCATCAGATTCTGCTTAAACAGCGTACGGGTCATTTCTCCGCAAATCTCGTCATATTTCAGCGCCGCTTCTACAATTGTGTAATCATAATGTCCGGCAATATATCCATCTACAACGGGATTGATGATGCCATAACCGATCGCATCATAGCTGTCTGCGTAATGGCTCGACATGGAAAGCCAATCACCCTGTGCATAGGCATATAAAAGTTTCTGCTCGTCCGCCTGTTTCATGATCTCCAAATATAATTCCTTTACCGTTTCATCGGTAAACAACAGATTGTCTTTCTCCGCATCCGAAGAATACAGCAAAGTGCATAAAACGCCCATGGAATTATGGCAATGCTCTATCCATACGCCGCGTACAGCATAGTTATATAACCTGTCCGTTACTTTACAGGCTGCAAGTACCGATACCATTAGCAGCATCAGGCAAAGAAATTGTCTGACTTTTCTGTTTCGTATCAGAATGTACCACCCAAAAACCGCGCCCATGATCAGTATGGTGATCATCATCTGTTTTCGTAAACTGATCAGTAAAAAAGAAAGAATCAATGTCCACAGCAAATGGCATTTCCGGCCGCCGGCCACATAAAGATACAATTCCAATATAAAAAGAACGAACAGGGAAAGTCCCAGTCCCTCGGTCATGATGCAATCCGTATAAACGGATCCTCTGACTGCTGCAAATCTGCAGAGCAAAACGACAGCAAACTGAAATACGATCGCCGCAATCTGCAGCAAGGTACTTTGATCTTTGGTTCTTTTAATCACCAATCCCGCATACCATGCACTAAATCCGGCCAGAAGGCTCTGCAATATAACGGTCACGATATAAGCCTCCGCTTCCGCTGCATTTCCTGCCCCCCGGATCCTTGTGAGCGCAAGAAAAGCAGGATACAACGGTTCTCTTGATATATCCATAAAAGCATAACTTGCGGAATCCGCACACCATACGGGGCCGTCAAAGAAAGGAAACAGAAGATAAAACAAAAGACAGACCGCTAACAGAACCACCTCCATAACCACTTTTTTCTTTCTGTTTATGGCTGTATCTGTTTGTATGATCTGCCTCATAAATTCCGTACTCCTTTTTATCCGGTCACTGCACTTTTTCTATCTTACCATTCGATCACCGCAGACCCCCAGGTAAGTCCTCCTCCGAATCCCGAAAGCACGATCTTCATACCGGGTTTTAACATTCCTTTCCGGTTCATTTCATCGAGCAGGATCGGTACACTGGCCGCCGAGATATTGCCGCAATGGTCCAAACTGGTAGGAAATTTGTCCTCGGATACTTTTAAACGCTTTGCCACGGACTGAATGATTCTGATATTGGCCTGATGCAGTGCAAAATAATCAATATCCTCTACACTTAGTCCTGCCTGATCCAATACCTTCTGAATAGAGGCAGGCACCGTCGTAACCGCAAATTTATAAACTTCCTGCCCATCCATATGAGTATAGCTCAAATCCGCAGGATTTTCCACCAAAGGATTATTATTTTTTCTGTTTTCGCATAATAAAACCTTTCCTTTTGCTCCGTCGGAGCCCTGATCGTACGCCAGCAGTCCTGCTGTATCCCCGCGTACTACCGCGGCTCCGGCGCCGTCTCCAAACAAAACACAGGTGCTCCTGTCGTTCCAGTCCATTATTTTAGAAAGCGTCTCCGCTCCGAGAATCAGCGCTGTCTTATAGATACCGGTCTGAAGATAAGCATCTGCCGTGTGCAGTGCAAACATAAAACCGGAACAGGCTGCATTGATATCAAACGCAACAGCATTTTCCGCACCGATCTGCGCCTGTACTTCACACGCCGTAGACGGTGTTACACAGTCCCCCGTAATGGTGCCGACAATAATCAAATCAATTTCCTGTGGAGAAACACCCGCATTTTCCATGGCGCGTTCTGCCGCCGCAACAGACATGGATGCCGTCGTCTCTTCCTTTACCAGTCTGCGTTCTCTGATTCCGGTACGACTGCTTATCCACTCGTCGGATGTATCCATGATCTTTGACAGATCATCATTTGTCACGACCGTTTCCGGCAGATAGCTTCCGGTTCCTATTATTCTTGTCCTCATCCTCTTATCCTATCCTCTCTGCATCCATTTATGTCTTAACGGCTCGCGGAGCGCCCGAAACTGCATGGCAATTCGGGCTGTCCAATCCGCCGGACCCGCGCATATCCTATTTTTAAGGACGAAATTCATCCATAATGTCTTTTACATGTTCCATCCGCTCTGCGCGGTAAGCATTGGCCCCGCAGAATAAAAGCGCATTGTCCACATCCCCTGCCGCAGCATTTACAAGCGCCTCCGTAATGCAGTACGGCGTCTCTTCCGGTTTACAGGTACTGACGCACAGATGACATTTCCCGTGGGGTATTTTTCCCTGCGCCGCCTTTTTCATAAACGGATTTAAGATCGCCCGTCCCGGCATTCCGACGGGACTTTTCACAATAACGATATCCTCTTTCCGGGCATTGATATAGCTGCGCTTATAGGCATCATCCGCATCACACTCATAAGTTGTGACGAATCTGGTCGCCATCTGCACACCGGATGCTCCCAGTTCCAGATAGTGCTCCATATCTTCTCTCGTGTAAATTCCGCCTGCCATAATAACGGGTATATCCGTATTGTTTTCCTTCGCCGTCTCGTTTACCGTTTGAATAATCTTTCCTACCTCTTCATCATAATGAAGATTTTCAATATCCGATAACTGCTCCTTTGAGAAACCGAGGTGTCCGCCCGCCAGCGGCCCCTCCACAACAACGGCATCCGGAAGTCTGCGGTATTTCTTCATCCAATATTTCATGATGACCTGTACGGATTTCACACTGGAAACGATCGGCAGCAGCTTTGTTTTCACATTTTGCACGAGCGCAGGCAGGTTCATCGGCAGCCCGGCTCCTGAGATAATCAGGTCGACACCGGCTTCTACGGCCGCCTTTACATAGTCTTCATATCTGCGTGTGGCCATCATGATATTGACGCCGATAATTCCGTTTCCTGCAAGCTCCCGCGCTTTGGCGATCTCTGTTTTGATCGCCTTTAAATTACATCCGATCGGATCTTTATCAAAATCATGATCGCGGTATCCGATCTGCGCCGTCGATATGATACCGATACCGCCCTGCGCTGCAACGGCGCCCGCAAGTCCCGAAAGACTGATACCTACGCCCATTCCGCCCTGTATCACAGGTATTTTCGCTGTCAGATCTCCTATCACAAGAGGTTTTATATTCATTGTTATACTCCATTCTGCTACCGCGATTGCCATTTATCCGGCTCATTTAATTGCAAATGTAAGCTCCGCCGATGTTACCAGTTTGCCATCGACATAGGCTTTCGCGCTGCCGACGCCGATAGGTCCTTTTACCTTAATGATCTGTGTTTCAAGCGTCAGAACGTCTCCCGGCGTTACCTTTCCTTTGAATTTGGCAGAATTGACAGCGGCAAAATAAGCGGTCTTTCCCCGAAATTCCGGCTGACTTAAGATCGCTACCGCACCTGCCTGCGCAAGCGCTTCTATAATCAGTACGCCCGGCATGACCGGTTCATCCGGAAAGTGTCCTGCGAAATAAGGTTCGTTATAAGAAACACATTTTCTGGCCACCGCTTTTACGCCCGGTTCCAGTTCTTCCACCGTATCAAGCAGCATAAAAGGCTGCCTGTGCGGGATAATCTCCATAATTTCTTTTGCACTTAAAACCGACATATCCATTCTCCTTTTTTCATTCTCTTTTCCAGCCGTCATATGACAGAACTGTCATATATGCCATCAATCCGTATATTTTTTTACAAGTATACTCGCATTGTGTCCGCCAAATCCCAAAGAATTAGAAAGCGCATACATGAAATCACCTGTAACCGGTTCTTTACAATAATCCAGATCACATTCTTCGTCCGGCACCTGATAGCCGACTGTCTGATGAATATATCCTTCTTCCAATTCCTTTACGCAGGTCACGAATTCAATAGCTCCTGCCGCGCCGAGAAGATGTCCTACCATGGATTTGGTAGAATTGATCCTGATCCTGCCGGCGTGTTCGCCGAAAGCAAGTTTGATCGCTCTTGTCTCAAACAGATCGTTATGATGCGTACTCGTTCCATGTGCATTGATATAAGTTATATCCTCCATAGCGACTCCTGCATCCGCTGCCGCATATTCCATCGCCTTCGCCGCACCGGAACCGTCCTCTGCCGGAGAGGTGATATGAAAAGCATCCGAAGAACATCCGTATCCGACTACTTCCGCATAAATTTTGGCTCCTCTTGCCTTAGCGTGTTCCAGTTCCTCCAGGACAACGACTGCGGAACCTTCTCCCATTACAAAACCGCTTCTTTCCTTATCAAACGGTATAGAGCATCTCGCCGGATCATCTGATGAGGTAAGCGCCGTCAAAGCGGAAAAACCTGCGATTCCGATCGGTGTAACGCTGCTTTCCGTACCGCCTGCGATCATAACTTCCACATCTCCGTACTGAATGGTACGATATGCCTCACCGATGGAGTTGGTTCCCGTTGCACATGCCGTCACCACGTTGATACTTTTCCCTTTTAATCCGAATTGAATGGATACGTTTCCTGCCGCCATATTACAGATCATAAGCGGCACCAATAACGGTTCTACGCGGGAAGGCCCTTTTTCCAGCAAACGGGAATGCGCCCGTTCCATGGCCTGCAAAGAACCGATACCGGAACCGACGGAAACGCCCACGCGGAAAGGATCCTCTTTCTCCATATCAAGTCCTGCATCTTCCATGGCTTCTTTTGTAGCTGCAACCGCATACTGGCAAAACAGTTCCATTCTTTTGGCTGCTTTAAAATCCATATAATTTTTGCCTTCAAAACCTTTTACTTCCGCCGCCAGCCTGCACTTATATTCCGAAGCGTCGAATCTGGTGATCTCACCAAAACCTGTTTTTCCTTCTTTTACACTCTTCCAAAATTCCTCTACACTCAGGCCGATCGGCGTAATAGCGCCCATACCCGTTACTACTACTCTTCTGCTCATTTCTGTTATTGCTCCTTTCCCCGGCTCACGGATATCTCCGCAGCATCTGCTTAACCTTACTATCCTTAGATCGCCATTCCGCCGTCTACGGAAATTACCTGTCCCGTAATATACGACGCTTTATCGCTTGCCAGAAATGCAACCGTTTCTGCAATATCTGCAGGCGTCCCGACCCTTCTTAACGGAATCTGGGACAATGTCGCTTCCTTCGCCGCGGCAGTCATAGCCTGCGTCATATCCGTATCGATATATCCCGGCGCGACCGCATTAACGGTGATCCCTCTGCTGGCAAGCTCCCTTGCCATCGATTTGGTAAGTCCGATCACCCCCGCCTTAGATGCGGCGTAATTGGCCTGCCCGGCATTCCCCAGAATGCCCGATACGGAAGAAAGATTGATAATTCTTCCAGCTTTCTGTTTTAAAAACGGACGATACATATGTTTCATAGTGTTAAACGTCCCTTTCAAATTTGTCTGAATGACTGTATCAAACTCTTCTTCCGTCATTTTGATCATCAGATTGTCTCTGGTAATTCCTGCATTATTGACTAAAATATCGATATGCCCAAACGCCGCAAGCATATCGGTTATCATGTTCCCGCAAGCCTCATGATCGGCTACCGTACACTGTACGGCTGCCGCTTTTCTGCCCATACTCTCAATCTCGCGGACTACTTCTTTTGCTTTATCCGCCGAACCGTTGTAGTTCACGATTACATCCGCTCCATATCCCGCCAACGTCAATGCAATCTGCCGTCCGATCCCGCGTCCCGCTCCTGTGACAAGAGCAACTTTTCCTGTTAACATTCCTGCATACTCCTTTCTTTTTTACCTGATCCGGACGATTAAACGCTGCAGCGTTTACAGCTCTCTTAACTTCTCCAGATCTTCTACTTTCTCTATATTCAAAACTTTCACATCCCTGTTAATCTTTCTCATAAATCCTGACAGTGTCTTTCCGGGCCCGATTTCAATAAACGTATCGACACCGTCCATGATCATCTTCTCAACCGTCTGCTGCCATCTGACAGAAGAAGATACCTGTTTTTCCAACAACGGTTTCACATCCTCTTTCTTTGTTACATAATCAGCCGTCACATTCGCTATATAAGGGATCTGAATGTCATTGATCGATACGGTCTCCAGTTCCTTTGCCAGTTTCTCGCCTGCTCCGACAAGCAGTGAAGAATGGAACGGACCGCTTACTTTAAGCGGTACACATCTTTTCGCTCCGGCCTGTGTCAGTTTCTCTACCGCCGTCTGTACGGCTTCTTCTTCTCCCGTAATAACGATCTGTCCCGGGCAGTTATAGTTGGCAATAGACACCATTCCGGGCGTTTCATCACATACTTTTTCGATCACTTCCGTCTCTAAACCAAGAACCGCTACCATAGCGCCGCCGTTTGGTACCGCTTCCTGCATGTAGATCCCTCTTTTTCTGACAATTTTAAATACATCTTCCGGCGACATGATCCTTCCAGCCGCAAGCGCACCATATTCTCCAAGACTGAGGCCGGCCGTAACGTCCGGTTTGATGCCCTTTTCCTCTACCGCTTTCAGCATAGCAACCTCCGCTGCAAGCATGGCAATCTGCGTATATTCCGTTATATTGATCTGTTCGTTCTCTTCAAAGCACAATGCTTCCACGTCCAGGCCGCTTGCGGCTCCTGCCAGCTGAAACATCTCTTTGCTAACGGGAATCTGCTCGTAAAAATCCTTTCCCATCCCTACATACTGCGCTCCCTGTCCCGGGAACATAAATGCTGTTTTACCCATACGAATTTCCCTCGATTCTAATATTTTGATATTCAAAGTATTTGATTATTGAAAAGCGCAAGCGTGGCAGCTTGCGCTTCCTGAATCTGCTAACGCAAATGTTTATCAAATTTATATCACATGGCTGTTGCTATGTAGTATGCAAAAGCTCCAATGCCTGCGCCATAATCTCCTGGATCATTTCCGCACAGGTCTGTTCCTTTTTTACAAGACCGGCAATCTGTCCTGCCATAATGGATCCTTCCGTTACATCGCCTTCTACGACTGCCCGTCTCAGACCGCCCAACGTCAGCTTTTCCAGTTCTTCCAACGTTGCGCCGTTTTGTTCCAATTTCAGATATTCTCTTGTTGTTTTGTTACGGATACAACGGATCGGATGTCCCGTTGATCTGCCCGTAACCGCAGTATCGATATCTTTGGCTGCAATCACTTTCTGCTTATAATTCTCATGCACGATCGATTCCCTGGCAACAACGAACCTTGTCCCCAGCTGAACCGCCTGTGCCCCCAACATCATCGCTGCCGCGAAGCCTCTGCCATCTGCAATACCTCCCGCCGCAATAACAGGAATGCTGACCGCATCCACTACCTGCGGAACCAAAGTCATTGTCGTCGCTTCTCCGATATGTCCGCCGGACTCTGTGCCCTCGGCCACTACCGCATCCGCACCTGCACGCTCCATCATCTTCGCAAGCGCCACACTTGCCACAACGGGAATCACCTTAATACCTGCCTCTTTCCACATAGCCATGTATTTACCGGGATTGCCCGCTCCTGTTGTAACAACTTTAACGCCCTCATCGACGATGATCTGCGCAATCTCATCCGCCTCCGGATTCATCAGCATTAGATTGACGCCAAAAGGTTTCTCGGTTATTTCTTTTACTTTCTGTATCTGCTCTCTGACAAAAGCAGCCGGGGCGCCGCCCGCACCGATTATTCCGAGTCCGCCGGCCTCTGAAACGGCCGATGCCAGATGATATTCCGCAACCCATGCCATGCCGCCCTGGATGATCGGGTATTCAATTCCCAGAAGCTCCGTAATCTTTGTTTTCATAATCAAATCCTTATTCTTTCTGAAACGTACGCTGCTTATGCGTCTACGCCTTTGCTTTTCATATATTCAATAACAGCTCCTACTGTTGTGATCTGCTCTAAATCTTCTGAAGGAATCTCTACGCCGTACTCTTCTTCAAAAGCCATAACAAGTTCAAACAAGTCAAGTGAGTCTGCTCCCAGATCGTCTTTAAAAGAAGATTCTTCTGTGATTTCGATACCGTCTAAGTTTAATTGCTCCTGAATGATTTCTTTTACTCTTTCTAACATTTTCTTATCTCCTTTTCCATTCTAGAAATTTTCATGGCAAAAAATAGTTTGACATTCAAAGTATATTCTTTGCTCACATGTTTGTCAATCTTATTTTACGTATTTTATCAGTTTTGTCAATTCACTTCTGTAAGAAATATTGATAAATCTCTCTTTTTGTAACCCCCCTGTCCTTCGCAACCTGTTTCATCGCACTTTTTTTGTCCATTCCCTCCTTCTCGTAATATGCCATATGTTCCTCGACAGTCATTTCCTGAAAGGCAAGTCTTTCCTCTTCTTTTATCGCCAGACGGCTTCTTCCCTCGAGCACCAGGACATACTCTCCGCGAGGCTCTTCTTCCTCATAGTATGCCAGCGCGCCTTCCAGTGTTGTCGGCAGGATTGTCTCAAATTTCTTCGTAAGCTCCCTGCACAAGGTTATTTTCCGTTCCCCTACTGTATCGTATATTTCCCGCAGCGTTTTCACAAGACGGTGCGGCGCTTCATACAAAATGATGGTTCGGGTTTCTTCCCGAAGCTCTTCCAGTATTTCCGCCTTTTCTTTTTTGTCGGAAGGAAGAAATCCTTCAAAGCAGAAACGTCTCGTGCCAAGTCCGGATAAAGTCAGGGCCGTAATGCAGGCCGACGCTCCCGGCAGAGAGGTAACGGCGATTCCCGCCTCCATACATTTCTGCACAAGGATTTCTCCCGGATCGGAAACCGCCGGTGTTCCCGCATCGGTGATCAGCGCGATATTCTTCCCCTGTATCAGCTGTTCTACAAGGTAGTCTGCTTTTTCTATTTTATTATATTCATGATAACTGGTCATAGAAGTTTTTATTGCAAAATGATTGAGCAGTTTGAGGCTGTTGCGCGTATCTTCCGCCGCAATGATATCCACGGCCTGCAATGTCTCTATAACCCGGGGCGTCATATCTTTCAGATTCCCGATCGGCGTTGCACACAGATATAAAGTCCCTGTCATTTCCAAACCTGTCCTTTCTCTCAGACTAGTATCCGTAAATATCATAAATTTCCGGCATATATACGCCCGGCTCTTTGTATATGATGAGCGGCTTCTCAACCTTCATCCGGGGCCTTCCGCCGCGGTTTGCTTCTATCAGCACCATATTCGGCTCTTTGTCGGCATAAGGATAAACCATCTGCATCCGCTTCGGTTCCAGTTTATACTGCCGCAGTAAGGTGATGATATCCGCCAGCCGAAACGGTCTGTGCACCATGAAAAAATTACCGCCCGGCTTCAGTAAACAGGCAGCTTTCGCAATGACATCCTCTAACGTACACAAAATCTCATGCCTTGCAACCGCCTTGGCATCCTCCGGATTGACAAGACCATGGCTCTGCGTCATATAAGGCGGATTACAGGTAATAACATCAAAAGAAGCAGCTTTAAATAAACGCTCTGCCTCTTTGATATCGCCCGTAACGATCGTGATCTTCTCATCCAGACGATTTAATATCACACTGCGCCTTGCCATATCGGCGCTCTCTTCCTGAATTTCCAGTCCCGTCAAATGTGCCGCCTTCGTTTTGGCGCTTAACAGGAGCGGAATGATTCCCGTACCCGTCCCCATGTCCAAAACGCTGCCACCCTCTTTGACTCCGGCAAAACCGGATAATAATACTGCATCCATGCCGAAACAGAATTTCTTCGGGTTCTGGATGATCCGATAGCCGTTACGCTGTAAATCATCTATTCTCTCATCCTCTTTCAGCATGATCACTTCATCAGCATCCACAACAATCTCCCGTTCGCTCAGCACTTTATCCTGATGGCCGTGCTTTTAATTGTCATCCAATTTTGATTTATTGTCTTCCTGTTTCTCCAATTTCTCAAGCTCTTTTAGTTCTTCGTCGTTAACTTCCACTTTATGATTCTTGTGATGTTTTCTCTTAAAGCGGAGCTGATCCACTTTGTATTCCTGAATCTCTTTTTCGTCGTCCACATCAACAATGACTTTCACCAACTGGCGCAGCACATTGACACTGTGCACTTCGCCCTTCAGGCCATCCGATGTGGTGACGAAATCACCTACATTCGGAAGCTTTCTGTTCAGTTCTTCATAAGTCTCTTCCTCGTGGTTCAAGCAGCACATCAGCCTGCCGCAGACACCGGATATCTTGGTCGGATTCAGGGAAAGATTCTGCTCTTTTGCCATTTTAATGGACACCGGCACAAACTCGGACAAATGAGTATGACAGCACAACGGCCTGCCGCAGATCCCGATACCGCCTACAATCTTTGTCTCGTCCCGGACGCCGATCTGACGCAGTTCGATACGTGTTTTGAAAACCGACGCCAGATCTTTTACCAGTTCCCTGAAATCGATACGGCCATCCGCCGTAAAGTAAAACAATACCTTATTGTTGTCAAAAGTATATTCTGCATCGATCAGCTTCATCGGCAGTTCATGCTTTCTGATCTTCTCCAGACATATTTGAAAGGCATCTTTTTCCTTCAGTTTATTCGACGCCTCCTGCTCGTCATCTTTCGGCGTCGCCACGCGCAAAACCGCCTTTAAAGGCTGAATGACCTTATCGTCGGGCACTTCTCTTGCCTCACCCACGACCGTTCCGTACTCGATTCCCCTCGCCGTCTCCACAATGACATGATCGCCTTTTTGTATCGTCAGCCTGCCCGGGTCAAAATAATATATTTTCCCTGCGGCACGGAACCGTACACCTATTACTGTTATCATATTTTCATCCTCATACCTTTCTTTCAATTTCATCAGCCGATGGACGATATCGGTACTTTACCGTTTAATTCTCCTGAATCGTCAAGAGCATCAGTTCCATCGTCAGATCAAAATTCACATTGGCTTCCAGCCTTCTCTTAGCCTGCTGCAGCGCCTTCACGATCGTCTCTATGCCTTCATAAGTACTTCTGTCCGCCATCCTGCGGATATGCTGTAATTCATCTTTAAAGATCAGGCTGTTGGCGTCCTTGGTCGCTTTGAAAAGCAGTACGTCACGGTACCAGACAGAAAGGATGTCCAAATAATCCGTAACGTCAAATTTATATTCCGAAATCTTTTTGATTGCCTTTACAATCTCGGAAAGTTCCATATCATTTATATTTTTTACAAGCGTAACCGCTTCCTCTTTGACTTTTTCAAACTCTTCGCTGGTTGCCAGCATCTTGGCCTTACCGATATTTCCTCTGGCAAAAGCGACGCATATTCCGGCTTTATAATCCGGAATTTCAAGTTCTTCCATCAGATATTTTTTTACCTTATGATCCGATACCGGTTTCATATTGAGCACCACGCACCGGCTTAAGATCGTCGGCAGAAGCGCGTCCACATTCGTCGTCAGAATCAGGATCACCGCGTATTCCGGGGGTTCCTCCAATGTCTTGAGCAGGGCGTTCTGCGCCTGTACCGTCATTTTCTCCCCTTCGTTCATGATATATACTTTTCTCGGACTGCTGTAAGGTTTGATGCCGATATCATTATTGATCTGCACCCGGATATCTTCTACGCCGACCGTATTCGGTTTCTCATGCGATACAAAGATGATATCCGGCTGATTCCCGCTTGATGCCTGTCTGCAGGAATGGCATTCTCCGCACGGCTCCGGTCCGCCCTTCCCGCACTGCAGCGCGGCGGCAAATACTTTGGCAATAAATTCTTTCCCGGAACTTCTTTCTCCATTGATAATATATGCATGCGAAACTTTGTTCATCGTGATCGCATTCTGCAGATGTTCCTTTAACTGTTCCTGACCGATAATATCCGTAAATTTAGCCATTTATGACCTCCCCCTACGTGAAAATATCCAAGAGCAATCCCCTTATTTCTCCGATCTTACTCAAAATTGACAGATTGTCTTTTTCATCCTTTACAAGTTCCTGTGCCAGTTCATCCAGATTTTTGTCGATCAGACGAATGATGCCGTATACGCGGTGCCGCCCCTTTCTGTCCAGAAAGTTTTCTCTGGAAAAAGCATGGGAACGGTTTACGATTTCGTTCAGGAAATCTTTGATCAGCGTCCGATACCGCTTCATATCCTTGATGTCCCGGTGTTTGGCAAGTTTATCCCCCTGTCTTGTGATCTCTTCCATCATCTGCGTCAGGGCGTTCTGCAGATCCTGCTCCTCTATTCTGCTGACAAGCGTAAATTTAAATGTACCGTCCGTTTCCTGCACCTGCGGCGTCTGTTCCACCTGCACAGGCTGTTGTACCTGATTTACCTTAATATCCACTCGAATCCTCCATGCGCACTTATGCGCCGCACTCTTTTAAATACTTGATAATATCTGCAAGACAATGCTCCAGCTCACCATTGTGAAAAGTCTGTTTTTCACCAATACCGGACTTCTCCAGTTTCTCTTCCGAGAAATCTTCCGCATCTGCCAGAAACCGTCTGCACATTTCTTCATATTTGGGCGTATCCTGCGCCATCTCTCTATCCAAAGCTCTCTGAAGCCGTATGCCGTCGTCCAATTCTATCATAACCGGAAGCACCCTGTCTTCGCCGTAAAAACGCCGGATATGTTCGTAGGCTTCCAAAGTCCCGATTATCAGATAAGAATGTGCCGACAGATCGATCCCGTCGTCCGCTGCCGTAAAATATCTCCAGACACCGTGACAGGTATTGTATATCCGCGACTCAATAACGTCCCCTCGTTTTTCAAGCTCCCTGTATCCTTCTTCATCCGTAAAATGATATTCGATCCCATCGCGCTCTCCCACGCGGATAGGCCTGGTCGTATAAGGCACAATCTTCTGTAGTCTGACAGCGTCCTGCTCTAATAACTTTTTATAAATAGAATCTTTTCCCGATGAACTCTTCCCCATCAGACACACTATTTTTCCCATATAAATATGATGCCTTCCTGTAAACTCATAAAATTATCCATGGCCTTCTCTTTTTATAATGCCACACTTTAAGCGGAATTTCAATTTTATTCGGCAAATAAAACAATTCAGCACACAATAACCTTTCCTTCGGAAGATATTCCCTGGATCTGTAAACCACTCTTCCTGTATTTCTGTATCTGCAGGATCATCCCTTCTTCTATTACTTCACCGGGCACAAGAAGCGGTATCCCCGGCGGATAGAGATTGATAAATTCCCCGGCTGATTCTCCCGCCGCTTCTTCAAGCAAAACTGCGCGCGGCTCCGCAGCCGTATCCTCATAAACTCTGTGCAGCGCCTCTGCAATCGTCATTCTGACCACAGGATGTCCATATGGCTTTTCCTCCGGGCCGCTTTCACTGCTGTCGATCCTGTCCCTTCCCTGACCCTCTGCCGCCTTATTTTCTATTATCTTTTCATTTATTATCCTATCATCAATTTCTAACAGCGCATCAGCCAATCTCTGCCAGCTTTCCCTCGTATCGGCAATCGTCATAATGGCCAGCACATAAGATTCCGCCGCCATTTCCATCTGCAGGTGGAAATCCTCGCGCAGCAGATCATAAAGCGCCTGCCCGCTGACAGATGCATCTTTTACCGAAATCAGCAGTTTGCCGATATCCCATGCCGTAAACGCATAATTTCCGTTTATTATATTCTCCGGCCGTCCGATACGGATATGTCTGCATCCATCCGTTCGATTCATAAAAAAATCATAATTTTGCTTCATTCCGGCAAAACAATCTTCCGCATTATCCTGCAAATAGGCAATACAGGCATCCATACTTGCCATAAGCACATAAGAAGGACTGCTTGACTGAAAAATACGCAGATAGGCACGCAGCTTCCTGCGGTTGACCAGAGAACCGCGCACATGCAAAAGCGCCGTCTGCGTCATGGACGGCAGCGTTTTGTGAAGACTGTGGATCACAATGTCCGCACCCTGACGCACTGCGTTCTCCGGCATTCCACCCGCCAGTCCAAAATGCGCTCCGTGTGCCTCGTCCACGATCAGAATCTTCCCCTTCTCATGCACAATACGCCCGATCTTTCCGATATCGGAAACAATCCCTTCATAAGTCGGCGATGTGATGATTACGGCGCTGCATTCCGGGCAGTTCTCCAGCGCCGCTTCCACGTCTGCCGGTACGATCGCATCTGCAATATCATATTCTGTGATCTGTCCCGGATAAAGATAAACCGTCCGAAGCTCCTGCAGAAAAACCGCATGATAGACCGATTTATGGCAGTTTCTTGCCATAATGACCGTATCGCCTTTCTCTGTTGCCGCCGTGACCGCCGCAAGTATGCCGCACGTACTTCCGTTTACAAGAAAAAACGTCTCATCCGCTCCATAAAGTGCGGCCGCCCTCTCCTGTGCCTGTTTGATCACTCCTTCTGCCTGATGCAGATTATCAAAGCCATCGATTTCCGTAATATCGATTCCAAACGCATCGGCTAACCCGGCAGTATTACTTTTTCTCTTATGTCCGGGCATATGATACGGATAATGGCCGCTCCCGCAATATGTGACAAGATTGTCATATAATGTCTCTTTTTTATCCTTCACTGCTCTCTTCCATTGCCTCACTGCCCGCATCTGCTGCTTTACTCTCCCCGTCCGTGTCGTCCCCGGTCATTTCCAGCAGCTGTGCAACACGCTTTCCATGCCCTTTATGCAGTCCCAGCGTTTCCATGAGCGAACAGTACTTATCAGCGCTCGTAACAACCCATGCCTCCCTGCAAAGCGGCGGTATAACCGACAGCGGCCACATATGTTTCTTAATGATATCACGTTGTATGTCCGTTAATTCGTATTCTTTCGCGGCATTGCGAAGCGCTGTGTTCGGATGCGTAAAGCCGTGCAGTCTTCCCCTTTCCGGCACATAGCCTTTATCGTGCCAGTCATATAAAAAATAGTCATGTAACAGCGAACCGCGTATCAGATCCCTGCGGTTGCAGTGCAGGCCCAGTTTCTTATCCAGGATCAGACTGTGTCTGGCCACGCTCAGACAATGATCGTTAACTGTCATATTTCCGTGCTGGATATGCCGCTTCGTCTTTCGAAAATTATCCGAATGAATGATGTCATTTCCGTATTTTCTTAAAAGCTTATGGATTCTGCGATGTCTCTCATAAAGCCTTTTAATCTTTTCACTTCTTCGGAGTGCTCTCTTATCCGACATTCTCTTCCCCTCTTTATTACTCTTTTTGTGTAACGCCTTAACTTCGGCGTGAGCAAAGTCTGCTGCCCAAACTTTGCTCACGCTATGATAGTATGCAGTACAGCCGCCCGGTGTTCCCATGTATGCGCCGCTCTGGCCATTTCATATCCGTTATCGATCAGCTCCTGCAACTTCGGCGGATTCGATAACAGCGCGCTCACCATATCCGGCAGTTCCTCTGTACGCGCTGCAAAATAAATCCTGCAGTTTTCACCATCTTCTAATATTTCATCTAAATATACGCTGCTGTCCGTCAGACACAGCGCCCCGTTTAACATCGAATTAAAAACCCTGTCATGTGCGCCATCCCGAAACCACGGCATCACATTCAGCGAAATTTTGCTCTGACACAGTTTTTTCAGACATCCGACCGAATCCAGGCTGTTTCCGACTATCAGGTTTTCCGGCTTCTTACATTCTAATTTTTCCCAGCCTCCGCCGAATACATGCACTTTAATCCCTGCGTCGGCAAGCGCCGCAACTGCACGGCCTCTTGTCATGAACCTGACATAAAGATCGATAAATGTCAATTTACTCATAACCTTCTTGATCTCTTCCTGTGTTACTTCCGGGATCTCTCTGCGGATATGTTCCTCTGCCACATCCTCTACCGTGCGCATCGGATGGGCAAGCAGATCATCGATCATGCCAAAATAAAACGCCGTATATTCCTCGTCTATTCTCCTGATATATTTTTCAAATTGCTTCGGCGGCGTATAATTTCCCACCATCGTCACATCATACCTGCGGTACTGCGCCGGAACATAAGACTTATTCGGATAGAGCTGCGTGCCCGCAAGCGGCAGAAACGGCCCGTTTATAATTTCCGGGAAAAATCTTTTCATATATTTTTCGTGGTTTCTGTCTATATTGATATGATGATAATCTTTCGGATGTTTTTCCAGAAAATGATGATAATACATCGGATGATCCACTACAATATTATAACATGGTATATGAAGTGCATCCCACATCATCCGGCCATTCTCATCCAGGAAAATCTCTTCTCCGCTCATGCCGTGAAAATTAAAATTGATCAGTACCGTATTCCCCTCTTCATAAAAATGGAAAAACCGTTCCGTACTCTCCCACGGTCTGCTCAAGTCGAAGATAAACGTCTGATGCCCCATCTTTTGAAATGCTTCCGCCAACTGTATCGAAAAATATCCCTGTGTTTCAATATCTCCCTCAAAAAGCATGATCTTTTTCATATTGTAATCTGTCCTTTCATGCCAAAATCGCACATTTACATTGTAATCTACTTTTATTCTATGTTCAATATAAAAGTCAGGCAAGAGCGCCTGACTTAAAAAGAGAATTTTTATTCCATTCTTTATTCCAACATAACTTCTTTTAACGATATCTTCCGGATTTTTCTCATATACAAGTACATGAGCAGTTCATATAGGATTGCAAAACAGATCAGTACCATGATACAGGCCGATATGTCAAAACTGTATTCCGGTATCTCTTCCCAGTCTTTAAAAATCACATCCAACGTGATCTTTAACAGACCATACTGGTAAAAGGTTCCTATCACGAATCCGATGTATGCTGGAATACGGTATCCGCCCAGGACCGCATATTTACAGTCCTTTACACTATATCCGAATACCCTCATCATAGAGATCGTCTTCGTATTGCCACGCACCACACTTGTAAGCGACAAAAAAAGCGTGATTCCCGAAAGCAGGACGCCTATCACAAAGATCATCACGGCAAACATCTCACTGGCAAGCAGATCCATACTGGCCGACATCTGCATCATGGAAGAAAAACAGAAGGCCCCGAACACTACCAAAAACAGCAGTACCTTTTTACTCCGAAGCGTCGCCTTTTTCATATCCTGCAAAAAATCGCCGTCTGTATCATTTTCTTTCGTATTATGATCTGACTTTCCGCTTACTTTACCGGCAGGCATCTGTATTTTCTCTTTCAACAGATCAATTGTCGGGCGTTTAAGCTGCAGGCAGGCATACCAGACAGCCAGCAGGCCAAAAGCCGCTGTCGGTATGATAACCAGACAGACCAATAACACCGGATGAAACCGCACCGTAATATCCGGGAACAATCCCTCTGCATTCTGCGCACGGTAAAATGTCGGCATCAGGAGAAAAGCCCCGACGAATCCAAGGCCGGTTCCGACGAAAACACTGAGTGCAAAAACCTGAAAATCCCTGGCGATCCGCAAATTGGAATATCCTAATGCTTTTAATATTCCAAGCTCCTTTTTATGCGTGTCAATATAATTCTTAATATAAAAAAGCAGCATAATACCGGATGTAAGAAGCAGACAGCCGCCTGATACCGCACTGACAACTTTGCCCATAGAAATCAGCGCGTCATACAAAACGATCGTCTGCGGCCCGGTGATCATCTCTTCCATGCTTCCTAAATCAATATTATAATTTAGAAAAAGCGTACAGACCAAAACCGCACAGCAGGTCATAGCAGAAATTGCCGCCAGTTTTATCCCATCTTTTATCCCGACTATCATATCCACAACCCTTCCCTTCTTTGCTGCCGGTCACACTTTGAACGATTACCGTATCAACCGGCATTGTCCGAAATACATCATTGCCCTGCAATCATGTTTATCCGCGTCACTCTCTGTTTACCATGCAATATCATAGGCGCCTTTTTGCACCTCATTTGTGTATGTATCTACGATCTTACCGGAATTCATTTTTATGACCGTTTTTGCCATTTCGGCAATATTCGCATTATGCGTTACCATGCAGATAGAGAAACCGTATTTTTTTTGCAGCGCAACAATATAGTCGAGTACCTGACGTCCTGTTTCTTCATCCAGCGCGCCGGTGGGTTCATCCAGAAACAGTACTTTCGGTCTTTTTGCAAGCGCTCTTGCGACCGAGACTCTCTGCTGCTCACCGCCGCTTAATTCATGCGGATATTTATTGAACTTCTCACCCAGACCGACTGAACGGATCATTTCTTTATACTCCCGGTTTCCTGCCAGTTCAGCGCCCATTTTCACGTTTTTATCCACATTCAGATTCGGCAGCAGATAATATTGCTGAAAAATAAAACCGATATGATCTTTTCGAAACTTCGTCAGTTTCTCTTCCGACAGCTGCGTAATATCCGTGCCGTTATAATCGATCGTTCCTTCATCCGCTTTTTCCAGACCGGACAAAATATTTAACAACGTCGATTTCCCGGAACCCGATGCGCCCAGGATCACGATAAAGTCACCCTCTTCAATACACAGCGAAACGCCCTTTAATACCGGAAACTTATTCTCCCTGCCTCCATATGATTTTTTAATTTGTTCTGCCTTGATCATTCTGATAACCTCGCTCCTTTCTTTACCTGCAAGTTTGTGCTTTCAGCCTTTTACACTCCTTTTGTCTTTTTAAGCAGACTGATAAAAACATCCGTCAACATATCATCTATCTCCTCCTGTGTAAACAAGCATACTCCCGTAACGCAAAGCGATGCAATGCCATGGGTATAGATCCATATATTCTGATACAGCTTCAAAGCCTCTTTCTCCTGCAATCCGTATCCGTTCATGAGAGATTCCAGGATCGTTTCATAATTTTCATCAATTATCGATAAAATACCTTCGATTCCGTTTTTTTCCTCCTGTTCGCTCATAAACAAAAGCCGGAACAATCTTTTCTCCTCCACGGCAAAACGGATATAGGCCCTGCCGACTCCCTTAAAGGCAGGCTCCTCCTGCAGACCTTCGTAAATATATTCTTTATAGCGTTCTCTGGCAGCGTTCTTGACCTCTTCTATCACCTCTTCCATATTCTGAAAAACCGTAAAAACCGGTCTTGCCGAACTGTTCAGCCTGCTTCCCAGCTCTCTTGCCGTAACCGCTTCTAGACCGTCCTGCCTTGTAATCGCAAGAGCTGCCTCTATGATCTCCTCTTTAGTAAATTTCGCTTTAGGCGGCATTTATCCCTCTCCAATCTTTTCCTGATTTTTTATTGATGACTTCATACCCGTCTCTATCAGGCAATCAGGTTATAACTATTGGCTTTATTTAAAACATATGTTTTAATACATCTGTTTTAGAATATCAGATAGAACTTTTTATGTCAAGATATATGGATCTTTTTTGACGCCAAAAAAGAGCTTTTCGCTATTTTTCATTGAATTTCCTGCTAAAATCACATATGATAATGATACCCGGACAAGCCGGCTTTACCGTAAAGAACATCCGCTGGCTGCCGCCGCTTTTGTCCTTCCCTAAAGAAGACAAAATCGATTTAAAAAAATGAAAAGGGGAATGCAATTATCTATGAAAAAAGACACATATCTGTTACTTGAGAACTATATGCTCTCCTGCATGGATGACAGCGCACACGATAAAGATCATGTTTACCGCGTATTATACACCGCCCTGGACATCGCACAGACGCTGCAGCATGTTGATTATGACATTTTGATCTGCGCCTGCCTGCTCCACGATATCGGACGCAAAGAACAGTTTGAAGATCCTGAGGTATGCCATGCCCAGGCCGGTGCAGACAAGGCTCTGCTTTTTCTGATACAAAACGGCTTTTCGAAAGAATATGCAGAATCTGTAAGCGCCTGTATCCGCTCCCACCGCTACAGAAGCGGCAATCCGCCGCAAAGTATAGAGGCGCAGATTCTGTTCGATGCGGATAAGATTGATGTAAGCGGAGTTCTCGGCATTGCACGGACTCTGATTTATCAGGGACAGATGTCGGAACCGCTGTATTCTCTTTTACCGGACGGACAGGTATCCGACGGCACAGGCGACACGTCCCCTTCCTTTCTGCAGGAATACAAATACAAACTGGAAAAAATATACGACCATTTTTTCACGGAGCGGGCCAAAGAGATTGCCATGGAACGCCGCGCATCCGCAGTCTCTTTTTACCAAAGCATTCTGCAGGAGATCAGATCCACCCATCAATATGGCAAAGAACTCTTAGATCATATAATAGACTCTGAAAGATTGTAGATCCAACAGATATTTGATATAATGTTAGAGTCTCTTTTTTATCTACATTTTAATAAACGGTATGAACCTGCATACGGATGTGAATATTCAAGAGAATATATTGAAGCAGAATGGACGTTGAAAACCAATGAAAAAGAAATTTACCATACAAAATGTATATGTATTATTTCTGATCATCAATATTATCATGATCGTTACAGGAGCATTAACAGTTAAAGAAAACCTCTTTAACCGTTCTGAAACAATAGCACAGACCGAGATCACCCCGATAAGCACAGATAAGGACGCTGACGGCAGACGCCGGTATACTTTTGCAATGCAGGCAGATGACATGGATACCTGTCTGATGTTTTATACAAACCATCAGGAAGTCTGGGTCTATGCTGATGATGAACTGATCTATTCCCGGGAAAGGACAGACACAATTTTCACACATTCGGTCGGTTCTGTCTGGAATATTACAGAATTTCCAAAAGATACAAAAGAACTTAACATATATATGAAGTCGGTTTATCCATCAGGTGAAAACCATGAATATACTTTTTATCAGGGTAACAGCATCGAGATGCTTGGCCGCTCCATCCGTGAATCGATTCTGTCCATGTGTGTCAGCGCTCTGATCACAATGCTCGGGATCTGTATGATCATCTACTGGTTCCTTATCTGCAGACGGATGCAGATCGCCAAGGAATTATTTTACATGGGCATTTTCGTAGTTCTTTTGGGCGCATGGTTATTCGGAGAAGAAACCGGTTCTATCATTCTTCTTACCAACAGACCGTATGCCTCTTACCTTGCATTCACTTTATTAATGCTTATGGGCATATCCTTTCTGCTCTTTATCAAACATTTTCTGGGCGCGGAAGACCGGTATGTTCATAGGATTCTGGCCGTCTACAGTTTTGGATCCATGTTTATTTCCATACTTTTACAGTGTTTTGGCATCGCAGATTACAAACAGACTGCAATCCTTACACATGTTGTTCTTGTCAGTGATCTCCTCTATCTTTTAATTATCATATGGGATAAAATGCGCAAAAGAAAGAACAGAAGAAGAGTCCATCTCAACCTGATCGGCCTGCTTGTGCTTGCCGCTTCGGTTGCCATCGAACTTTTCGCCTATTATAAACACTTTAAAGGCGTTCAGGTCTTCGGCACACTTGGTTTTTTGATCTACATTATTATACTCGGTCTGGAAATATGCGCCAGCGCTCTCGATAAAATGGAAGAAGGACGGAAAGCCGAAATATATAAGACTCTCGCCGAAAAAGATATGCTCACTAAATGCTATAACAGAAATGCCTATAATGAAGACATCAAGAAAACCTTCTACGAAGATAATACTTATCTGGTCATGTTTGACCTGAATAATCTGAAAAAATGCAACGATACCTTAGGACATATGGAAGGCGACAGATACCTGACAGACTCCGCAGCATTGATCAATGATATTTTTAACAGCTATGGAAAGATCTACCGTATCGGCGGTGACGAATTCTGTGTCATTATGGAAAATACCTCGAAAGATCAAATAGAGGGTCTGATCAAACAGCTGATGCAGGAAGAGGCCGCCTATAATAAAAAATCCAAAACAGTCCACATGCAGATTGCTTCCGGATATGCCAAATACGATGCCCAAAAAGATGACAATCTCGACCAGACAAGAAGCAGGGCCGACGAAATGATGTACGAGAACAAGAAAATGCTGAAGGCTGCCCTTGCTTATATGGGAGCCGGAGCCCAATAGGATTTATCAGGACAACCATATGATAAAAATAATTGATACATTTTCGCAAATTGACTCTTTATTTAATAATGGAACATTCCATTTAAAAATGTGGAAAGAGTATATCAATTCTATTTATGATAAAGCTTCCAGTATTTTCGAGGATGATTTAAAAGAATATTTGGATAGTGGAAATTATGTTTATGAGAATGATATTTTGCCCATTATCAATACTGTACATGGTCATTCATCATTAGAAACTTTACATACTTCTTTCATCAATGTAACAAATGAACTGAATGAAAGAATAATTAGTTGCTTCGACCATGAAATGGATATTGACATTGTTTTATATGTTGGACTCTGTAATGCGGCGGGATGGGTAACTAACATAAATGGGCGGGATGTAATACTGTTAGGAATTGAAAAGATACTTGAACTCAATTGGTATGATGAAGATTCTATGCATGGACTTATTTATCACGAATTAGGACATGTCTATCACAAACAATATGGAGTATTTAATCAATATAGTGATAACAGTAGTCTACACTTTATTTGGAAATTATTCACTGAGGGTATAGCAATGTACTTCGAGCAGACTCTGATGAATGACCTTCATTATTATCACCAAAACAAAAATGGCTGGCTAACTTGGTGTGATAATCACTTTCAGCAAATATTAACGGATTTTCAATCTGATTTGCCAATGATGACAAGGTTCAATCAAAAGTATTTCGGTGATTGGGCAAATTATTGCGGAAAAGGAGATGTTGGATATTATCTTGGAGCAAGGTTCGTTCAATATCTTTGTGGTAAATATAACTTTGAACAGTTAATTAATGCGGAAATTGACGACATTAGCCAGGAATTTTTTAGATTTGCGGAAGAAAAATCGTAAGTACGGCAATGCTGACAATTTTTATAAGAGTTTCGGACATCACCAACAGACAAAAATTTTAACGCTTTGATGCCCAGGTTCCCGACAGCGAACGAATCCATAGAGAATATCAAAGATAACATGCTGCCGTAACATCTGAACGAGAAAACAGACACTAACTAAAATACCCGAAAAGCCGTTTCTGGCCTTTCGGGATATTTACTAAAGTAACACACTGGGGATGTCGAACAGGGGTTCAAATCCCCTTTCTACTTTATTGCTTTTTTTAATGAGCCACTGGGGATGTCGAACAGGGGTTCAAATCCCCTTTCTACTTTATTGTTTTTTCAATGAGCCACTGGGGATTCGAACCCCAGACAACTTGATTAAAAGTCAAGTGCTCTACCACCTGAGCTAGTGGCCCATAATTATTTCATAAAACAACGGGCAGCACGCTCTGCGAACTCCCCATATGTCAACAAAATGCCCAGAACCGGAATCGAACCAGTGACACGAGGATTTTCAGTCCTCTGCT
>CAJTUZ010000026.1 GCA_910579735.1 uncultured Lachnospiraceae bacterium | reverse complement strand
GGATTTAGAGGTTCAAGGAAATCTACTCCATATGCAGCACAGATGGCTGCAGAAACAGCGACAAAAGCTGCTTTGATTCATGGTTTGAAAACAGTTGATGTTATGGTAAAAGGCCCGGGTTCAGGCCGTGAAGCTGCTATTCGTGCGCTTCAGGCATGCGGACTGGAAGTAACAAGTATCCGTGACGTAACACCTGTACCGCATAACGGATGCCGTCCGCCGAAACGCCGCCGCGTTTAATAAATAGGAAACCCGTTGGAAGAAAATGCCGCTGCGGCGGTATTGTAAACAACAGATTCTGCAGATAAAAGCAGAATCCCAAAGAGGTAACCCCTCTTAGAAAGGAGCCGATTATGGCAGTAAACAGAGTTCCTGTATTAAAAAGATGCAGATCCCTTGATTTAGATCCTACATTTTTAGGATATGACAAGAAATCGAACAGAACATCCAGAAGAGCTGGTAAGAAAATCAGCGAATATGGTCTTCAGTTAAGAGAAAAACAGAAAGCAAAATTTATCTATGGCGTACTTGAGAAACCTTTCAGAAACTATTATGAAAAGGCTGAAAGAATGAAAGGCATGACCGGTGAAAACCTGATGGTTATGTTAGAGAGCAGACTGGACAGCATTGTTTTCAGAATGGGTTTTGCAAGAACAAGAAGAGAAGCAAGACAGATAGTCGGACATAAACACTTTCTTGTAAACGGTAAACCTGTACAGATACCCTCTTATCAGGTAAAGGCCGGAGACGTAATTGAAATAAGAGAAAAATCAAAATCCTTACAGAGATATAAAGATATCCTTGAAATAACAGGAGGAAGATTGGTACCTGAGTGGATGGAAGTAGATCAGGAAGCAATGAAAGGAACCATAAAATATCTTCCTACAAGAGAAATGATCGATGTTCCTGTAGACGAAATGCTTATTGTCGAGTTATATTCCAAGTAAGACTGGCATGAAAGCGGATAGTATTGTTCGTAAAGGAGGGTATTTGCAGTGTTTGATTTTGAAAGACCGAATATTGAGGTTGTGGAAATCTCTGAAGACAAAAAATACGGTAAATTCGTAGTAGAACCGCTGGAGAGAGGTTACGGTATTACCCTTGGTAATTCTTTAAGAAGAATTATGCTTTCTTCTTTGCCGGGTGCGGCTGTAAGTCAGGTAAAAATAGAAGGTGTTTTACATGAGTTCAGTTCCATTCCGGGCGTAAAGGAAGATGTTACGGAAATCATCATGAATATTAAGAGTCTTGCGATCAGAAACAACAGTGAGACGAATGAAGTCAAAACGGCCTACATTGAGTATGAAGGCGAAGGCATCGTAAGAGCGGCGGATATTCAGGTTGATCAGGATATTGAAATTTTAAATCCCGAATTGGTTATTGCGACCTTAAGCGGTAAAGATACCAAACTGTATATGGAACTCACGATTACAAAAGGCAGAGGATATGTAAGCTCTGAGAAGAATAAAACAGAAGATCTGCCGATCGGTGTGATAGCAGTAGATTCCATTTATACACCTGTCGAAAGAGTGAACGTAACCATTGAGAATACTCGTGTAGGACAGATTACCGATTTTGATAAGCTGACGCTTGATGTTCATACAAATGGTACGCTCGTTCCTGACGAGGCAGTCAGTCTGGCTGCAAAAGTCCTTAGCGAACATTTATGCCTTTTCATTGATTTATCGGAAAATGCCAAGACTGCGGAAGTCATGGTAGAAAAAGAAGATGACGAAAAAGAAAAAGTATTGGAAATGAGCATCGATGAACTGGAATTATCCGTGCGTTCTTATAACTGCTTAAAAAGAGCGGGTATTAATACCGTTGAGGAACTGACCAATAAGACTTCCGAAGATATGATGAAAGTCCGTAACCTGGGACGGAAATCTTTAGAAGAAGTTTTAGCGAAATTGAAAGAATTAGGGCTTCAGCTGAATCCCAGCGATGAAGCTTAAGGTACATGAGGTAAGTCTAAAGAGCACGCATGTACCGGCTAAGAATGGGACTATTAACAGCATCCGGTAAGTAAGTCCAAAGCGCATAGCCGGATGTACCATCAAATGCAGCCGAACGGAGGTTTATTATGGCAAAATACAGAAAACTTGGCAGAACATCTGACCAGAGAAAAGCATTACTCAGAAACCAGGTAACCAATCTTCTTTATCACGGAAAGATCGTTACGACCGAAGCAAGAGCAAAAGAAATCCGTAAATTTGCAGAATCACTGATCGCACTTGCTGTTAAGGAAAAAGATAACTTTGAAACCGTTAAAGTAACTGCTAAAGTGCCGAAGAAAGACAAAGACGGCAAGAGAGTCAAAGAAGTGGTTGATGGCCGGAAAGTTACCGTATATGACACGGTAGAGAAGGAAATCAAGAAAGATATGCCTTCCAGGCTTCATGCAAGAAGACAGATGTTAAAGGTTTTATATCCGGTAACGGAAGTTCCGACTACAGCAGCCGGCAGAAAGAGAGGCACCAAGGAAGTTGATCTTGTTGCAAAGCTTTTCGATGAGTACGGAGCGAAATACGCAAGCCGTAACGGCGGTTATACGAGAATCGTTAAGATCGGACCCCGTAAGGGCGACGCAGCTATGGAAGTTGTACTGGAATTAGTATAAAGGCCGATAGAAAATATAAATAAGATCACTTATTATAAAGCAGAGTATGTTTTCATGCATACTCTGTTTTTTTAGTAGAAATGAATAAAAAACGGAAACTGGTTTTGGTAATTTGGTTTCTTGTTATCAGTCGGTGATCATGCTACAATTATGAAAACTGATATAAGAAATGTAGTTTCCATAAGAGAGGAAAAAGCAGTGGATGATAAAAAAGTAAATAATTTGCGGGAAAGCATCTTAGAAGGAACATTGCAGGTATTTAACCAAAACGGATTGAAATTTACAATGGATGATATTGCGTCGCTTTTAAAGATCAGTAAAAAGACAATCTATACAGTATTTCGCGATAAGGAGGAATTGTTCCTCGCTATGGTGGATTGTCTTTTTGATCAGATCAAAGAGGAAGAGCGAGAAGTGCTGGAAAATGAAAGCCTTTGTACCGTGGAAAAAATCCGCGTGATTCTGGGTGTTCTTCCGGATAGATATCGGGATGTGGATTTCAGGCAGTTATATACCTTAAAAGAAAAATATCCGAAAATATACAGGCAGGTGGAACTACGTTTGGAAACCGGCTGGGAGGCTACGATCGCATTGATAGAACAGGGAATGAGGGAAGGCTGCATAAAGCCTGTCAGAATTCCGATCCTGAAGATGATGCTGGAAGCGGCGCTGGAACAGTTTTTTCAGAAAGATATATTGATTCAAAACGGAGTATCCTATCAGGATGCGTTGGATGAAGTAGTTGATATTTTGATGGAGGGAATCACACTCCATAGGGAAGCAGAAGCGTGATGTAAGGAGAAAGGGATCAGGTAAGAAGCAGAGAACGGCATGGGAAAAGGAGTGAAAAAGAAATGGAAGAGAAGATTTATTTAAATAATGACTGGGGATTTACAGAACAGTATAGTGAGGCACTGCTACAGGCAGAGTATGACGAAAGCGGACTGGAGAAAGTACGCCTGCCGCATACCTGTAAAGAGACGCCGTTTCACTATTTTGACGAAGCAGTTTATCAAATGGTAAGCGGTTATCGTAGAAAGCTCATGGCGCCAACGGAATGGAAGGGGAAAAAGGTCATTTTGACACTGGAAGGCGCTGCGCACGAGAGCGAGGTCTATCTGAACGGCACAAAGGTCGGGGAGCATCATTGCGGCTATACGGCTTTTTCCATAGATGTGTCGGAAACGCTTCGTTATGGATCGGAAAATATTCTTGTTGTCAAGGTAGACAGTAGAGAGAAAGGAAATATACCGCCCTTTGGTTTTGTGATAGATTATATGACTTACGGCGGAATTTATCGTGACGTATATCTGGAAATCAGGAATCCGGTCTATCTGGAGGATGTCTTTGTGTGGACGGATATCAGTTTCCCTGCCGCAGACAGTTTGCAAATGCTGCAGATGGACAGGGAAGGGAGAGAATATAGAAATGCCGTTATATATTCGCAGATCACGATAAATGGCGGAGCTGCCGATTATATGCTGCGCCAGTGCGTCAGGGAAAAAGGAGCGGACGAATCGGCCTGTGTGTGCTTGAAGAAGAGGAGGGCGGCACAGGCAGGAGAATTGTTATCGGAGGAAGGAGATAGCAGGACCTATGCGATGCGGTATCTGGCAGAAGACATCCATCTGTGGGATATCGAGATGCCAAATCTGTATGAGTTGACGACTGAACTGCTACACAATGGTATAGCTGTAGATAGAAAAACCGTCATATTTGGTTTCCGAAAGACGGAGTTTCGGGCGGATGGTTTTTATCTGAATGGAAGAAAGGTGAAACTGCGGGGATTGAACAGACATCAGAGTTTCCCTTATGTGGGATATGCAATGCCGGAATCGATGCAGAAAAGGGATGCGGATATTCTAAAAAATGAATTGGGCGTCAACTCGGTCAGAACATCCCATTATCCGCAGTCGCAGTATTTTGTTGACAGATGCGATGAGATCGGCTTGCTTGTCTTTACGGAGATGCCGGGCTGGCAGCATATCGGTGACGCTTCGTGGAAAGAACAGGCGGTAAAAAATGTGCGTGAGATGGTAGTGCAGTACCGCAACCATCCTTCGATCATCTTGTGGGGTGTACGCATTAATGAGTCGGCAGACGATGACGCGTTTTATCAAATAACAAACGCTACAGCGCATACACTTGATCCATCAAGGGCGACAGGCGGTGTCAGGGCCTGCAAAAAGAGCAGTTTGCTGGAAGATGTCTATACTTATAATGATTTCCTGCATGATGGGAAGACGAAAGGATGCGATAAGAAATCTGTCGTTACTTCTGACGGGAACAAAGCATATCTGATCAGCGAGTATAACGGACATATGTATCCGACGAAAGCATATGACAGTGAGGACCACAGGACAGAGCAGGCACTGCGCCATGCTAACGTATTGGATGCCGTAGCAGGAGAAAGCGATATAGCCGGGAGTTTCGGCTGGTGTATGTTCGATTATAATACGCATAAAGATTTTGGAAGCGGCGACAGAGTCTGTTATCATGGAGTAATGGATATGTTCCGCAATCCGAAACTCGCGGCAGATGTCTATGCCTGTGAACAGGATCGGAGGCCGGTGTTGTCATTGAGCTCCTCTATGGATATCGGAGAACATCCGGGATGTGACCGTGGCAATACATATATTTTCTCAAACGCGGACAGTGTGCGCATGTATAAGAATGGCAGATTGATTAAAGAATATACGAAAGCGGACTCACCATACCGCAACTTACAGCATGGACCGATGCTGTTAAACGATTATATAGGGGATGCGATCGAACAGAGCGGGGACTTTTCGCCCAAGCAGATAAAAGAACTTAAGAATGTATTGAATGCAACGGCAAGATATGGGCTGAACAATCTGCCAAAATCGGCGCTTTTTAGCGCCGCAAAGCTGGTATTGCTATACCATATGAAACCGGAAGAGGCAGTACCGCTGTATACACGCTACGTCGGCGACTGGGGAGGAGAGGCCACGTCATATCTGTTTGAAGCTGTCAAAGACGGCGAAGTCGTAAAACGACTCGTCAAGGAGCCTGCATTTTCGGTACGGCTGCAGTCGGAAGCCGATCATTATGAACTGACGGAAAAAAATACATATGATGTGGCTGCAGTCAGGATCAGAGCGGTGGATGAGAACGGGAATTTGCTTTCGTTTTACAATGAACCGGTATTTTTTGAGACAGAAGGCGATATCGGGCTCATTGGTCCTGCAACGGTTTCCCTGCAGGGAGGTATGAGCGGGACTTATATCAGATCGCTTGGAAAGACGGGAAATGGCAGTTTGAAAATACGTTCCATGCAGACAGAGGAAGTGATACATACATTCCGGGTAAATTCAATGTAAATCGTGCGGGAAACAGGAGCAGAATTTGAGAAAGGTATGGTTATGGAAATGAGATTATCGACAAGAGAAAAAGTATCATACGGTCTGGGGGCCGTAGGGAAAGATATGGTCTATATGCTTTCCGCTGGTTATGTCCTGTATTATTATCAGGATATTCTGGGTGTTAGTGCAATCGCTATGGGAGTGATCCTAATGGCGGCGCGGGTATTCGATGCTTTTAATGATCCCATTATGGGGGTTCTGGTAGCTAAAACAAGGACAAAATGGGGAAAATTCCGTCCATGGCTGCTTATCGGGACCCTGTTGAATTCTTTTGTATTGTATTTTATGTTTTCGGCTCCGCCTGCACTTGACGGAAGCGGACTGATTGTTTATGTGGCGGTCGCCTATATTTTGTGGGGTGTAACGTATACGATGATGGATATTCCGTACTGGTCAATGATTCCGGCTTTTACCGAAGGCGGAAAAGAACGGGAGAATCTTTCCACGTTGGCTCGTTCGTGTGCGGGAGTAGGTTCCGCCATTGTCACCATTATTACCATGAAATGCGTATATATGCTGGGAAATGGAAATGAGCGTGCCGGATTTCAATGGTTTGCGCTGATCATCGCCGTATTGTTTATGCTGTTTATTATATGTACCTGTGTCAATATTAAGGAAAAGTCCACGGTGGATGTGGAAGCGCCCTCTGTCGGCCAAATGTTTAAGGCGTTGCTGCAAAATGATCAGGCTATGGCGGTTGTGGCGACGATCGTACTGATCAACTGCTCCATTTATATTACATCCAATCTGGTCATCTATTTTTTCAAATATGATTTTGGCGGAGCGGACTGGTATAATGCCTATACAGTATTTAATACGTTTGGCGGTGCGGTGCAGATTCTTTCCATGATGCTCTTTTTTCCGATGATGCGTAAGATTTTCAGTGCGGTCAGTGTGTTCTATGTCGGCTTGTGTATGGCGGTTGTAGGATATGTCATATTGCTGGGACTCGCCTTTATCAATATGTCGAGCGTGTATCTTTTGTTTATTCCGGGATTTTTTATTTTTGCGGCAAACGGTATTCTGACAGTGCTTGTAACGGTATTTCTGGCCAATACGGTTGATTATGGAGAGTTAAAAAACAACAGGAGAGACGAAAGCGTTATTTTTTCCATGCAGACATTCGTGGTGAAACTGGCGTCCGGCGTGGCGGCCCTGGCCGCTTCTATCTGCCTGTCTGTATTCCGTTTAAATGGCGATACACAGCAGAACATGCAGGCAGCGGCATCTTCCGTTGTGGGCCTGCGCATGACAATGACGGTAATTCCGATCGCAGGTTTGCTGGCGGCCTTTGTTCTGTTCCGTAAGAAATTTATCCTGACGGAGGATAAAGTGGAAGAGATTGCAGAGAAAATTAAGAGCAAAAGGGAAACAAACAGCAGGGAGAGGGACGGAGCATGATCAAAAGACAGAACCGGCATTTTATATTGGAAACAAAACAAACGGTATACTGCTTTCGCGTGTTGGATACAGGACATTTGGAGCATTTATATTATGGGAGAAAGATTACGCTGCCTGAAGAAAAGTATATGGAGGCACTTACGGAGAAACATGCTTTTCCACCAGGGAATACGAATGTAACACATGGCGCGGATTGTTTTTCTCTGGAAGATATTTGCCTTGAGATGTCTTCCTATGGGAAAGGTGACATCAGAGAGCCGTTTCTGGAGATCATTCACGCGGATGGAAGCTTTACTTCAGATTTTCTGTTTGAGAAAGCAGAGATTACCAGGGGAAAAGAAGCATACATGACCTTACCGGGCTCCTATGATGAAAAGGGAGAAGTGGAGCATCTTTGTCTGTTTTTAAAGGATGCACAATATGATCTCGCGTTGGAACTGCATTATTATGTTTATGAAGACTACGATGTGATTACGCGCAGTGCCAGATTGGTGAATGAAAGCATAGAACCCGTCAGATTGACAAGACTGATGAGCCTGCAGATTGATTTTGATACGTCTGGATTTATTTTCACGACATTTACCGGCGCATGGGCGAGGGAAATGAAACGGACAGATGTGCGGATGCACTCCGGCAAACACGTGAATGCGTCCTATACCGGCACTTCCTCTAACCGTGCCAATCCTTTTGTGATGCTTGGCAGACAGGAGACATCACAGGATAACGGAGATTGTTACGGATTTAACTTGATCTACAGCGGCAATCACTATGAAGCGGTAGAGGTGAGTAGTTTCGGAAAGACCCGGATCGTAACGGGGATTAATCCGCAGTCGTTCGTATTTCTTATCGGCACGGGAGCATGTTTTGAAGCGCCGGAGGCAGTCATGTGTTATTCACATGAAGGATATAACGGCATGAGCAGGCATATGCACGAATTTGTCAGGGAACATATTGTACGGGGAGAGTGGAAGCATAGGGCCAGGCCGGTTTTGTTAAACAGTTGGGAAGCGGCTTATTTCGATATAAACGAGAATAAACTGTTAAAGCTTGCCAGAGCGGGGAAAAAAGCGGGGATCGAGCTTTTTGTCATGGACGATGGTTGGTTCGGAACACGGGATGACGATACGCAGTCGTTAGGCGACTGGGAAGTGAACCGTCGGAAACTGCAGGGTGGTGTGAATGGCCTGGCCCAAAAGATGAAAGCTATGGGACTGGATTTCGGAATCTGGGTGGAGCCGGAGATGGTGAATGTTAAAAGCTGTCTTTATGAAAAACATCCCGAGTGGGTACTGCAGATTCCGGGAAAGCCGCACGCCGAGGGAAGAAATCAGCGGATACTGGATCTGACGAGAGAAGATGTGCAGGAATATATAATAGAAGAAATGAGCCGTTTGTTCTCTTCGGCCGAGATTTCTTACGTGAAATGGGATATGAACCGAATATTCAGCGATTATTATTCGAGCGCTCTGGCGCCGGAATGTCAGGGAGAAACCGCACACCGTTATGTACTGGGATTATATCGTTGCATGAAAGAACTGACAAATCGGTTTCCGGATATTTTGTTTGAAGGGTGTGCGGCGGGCGGAAATCGTTTTGATCTGGGGATATTATGCTATTTTCCACAGATATGGGCAAGCGATGATACGGATGCGCTCTGCCGTTGTGAGATCCAGACAGGGTACAGCTATGGTTATCCGATGTCGGTTCTTGGCGCGCATGTTTCGGCCTGCCCGAATCACCAGACGCTTCGAAACACGCCGCTTGAGACGCGTTTTCAGACGGCTTGCTTTGGGATATGCGGATATGAATGCAATTTCTGTGATATGGACAAAGAAGAGTTAACGGCCATCAAGGCGCAGATCGCGCTATACAAAGAATGGAGAGAAGTACTGCAGACAGGCGTTTTTTACCGCGGCAGGACCTTTGCGGACAATTCCGGAGAACCGGAGAGTACACTGTACCAGTCTGCAGGCAATGTGACGGAATGGACATGCGTATCGCAGGATGGAGAAAAAGCGGTTGGATTTCTGATGCAGAAACTGACAATACCAAATACGCAGTATGACTGTTATAAGCCGAAAGGACTTCTTCCAGACCGGTTGTATTATTTTTACAACCGAAATTTGAAATATAATATGAAAGAATTTGGAGATTTGGTTAATACCGTCTCACCGGTTCATATCAGAATAGATTCGCTTGTACATAATATGATCTCCAGATTCGTGAAACTAGACGGTGAGACGGAAAGATACTGCGCATACGGCGATGCGCTGATGTATGGCGGAGTCAGATTGAAACAGTCCTTTGGAGGAACGGGGTATAACAGTGAGGTACGGTATTTCCCGGATTTTGCCTCCAGACTGTATTTTATGGAAGCTGTTCATTCATGAGCTTTGTATAGAGTTTATGCAGTCCGCATGGATAGCATAAAACTACGCCGGCTACTGCGCCGACAGAGGCCTGCAGAATCTCGTAGGGCAGTTTGATGACCGCATATTCGGCCGTACTATAGATAAAGGCGCGTCCGAGTGAATAGCCGGTGACCATAATAAATGCTCCGGCGATAACGCCGGTCACGGCTCCGGTTTTTGGCTTTCCTGCAAAGAGGCGGTTTGCAAAAAGCGAGATTACGGCTGCCTGTATACCGTGCGTTACCAAGGAGACAAACATGGGCGCCGGATAAAAGAAAAAATCACCCAAAAAGGAACCGACGCCCCCCACCACAAAGGCATAGAACGGGTCTAATAAGATAGCGGCGGTACAGATCGCCGCATCGCACAAATAGAAATGCCCGCCGGGAACCGGAACGCCGAAAGAGCTCAGCGCAATATTGAGTGCCATGAAAAGGGCAGCAACAGTCAGTTTTTTGGTAGCAGTGTTGTTTTTCATCATATGTTCTCCTTTTGCTTTATATAGATGTAAGGTATCTATTTTGTGCAGAAAGCTTTTCTGATGACATCATGGTAGCACTGCAGGATATATTTGTAAACGAGATTATTCGGATATCAGTAATTTGATTTTATGATTACAACAGCAGGTCATTCCGGGACTTTTTGAAAGTGCTGGTAGTCTTTGCAGGAATTCCAGTTGCCTCCCCAGATAAAGCCATGCTCCTTAAAAAGACGGCAGCACAGATCATTTTCGTCAATTTTATAGGGAAATTCCCGGGAACGGTCGGCATATATTTCACTGCCGGCAGGGGAAATGTATGTTTCCCCGTCTGCTCCATGATTATAAACAACATAGGGATTATAAAAAGGGTTGATATCGATCGCACAGCCCAGCGCGTGTTTGGAAAGACTGGTTGTACCGTCTACGACCCGGTAATTGAAACAGGAAGTATTGTTATCGGCCATGGATGCCGTATCGTCCCCCTGATATTCGTCTATCAGTTTGATCTTTTCAATCTGATATTCGTTTCTGTACAGTTCATAAAAGATTTCGACAAGGTCCTGAGCAATGCCCTTGTTGCAGATGAGTTCGCCCGTCTGGACTTCCCCGTTAAAATCATAATACAATACGGAAAGATAACGCAGATCGTCATAGGAAACGGCAGGTGAAGCGTCATCTGCTAACAGGTTGACTGCAGGAAGAGCCGAAGCCGCCGCATCCGCGGCAGAGACCGGATAGGAGATTCCGGTGATTATTTCTTTGACTTCATCAGTTAATTGTTCATAATAAAAACCTTCCTTGTAAATGGTACGTTCAGCGGAGAGATTCGTATCGTCGTCAGATGTCATTGAAGCGTCCTCCTGATCGGATACAGTTTTCTCTTTATTTATATGTGGTTCTGTCTTTTCATATGTCGTCTCGTTTTGGGGCACAGAGTCATTATGTGCTTCCCTGTTTTGAGATGCAGGTTCGTTTTTTATCGTTTCGTTTTGGGGTACAGAATCGTCTTGATTCTCCTCATTTTGGGACGTAGATGCGTTTTGCTCTGTTTCTCTTTTGGCCGCGTAATCGGTGAGCGTTTCTGAATCTGTCAGGGTGCGTGCAAAGAAAGCGCATATGATAGTCAGAACGGCCAGAAAAAAGAGAGGTTTTAAAAGCTGTCTGGTAAATGGCGTTTTCATGTCGGAAATCCTTTCTTACGCTTATTTTGGACGGGCAGCTGTGATATTTCGGGGTGTAAAAGCATACCTGTCCTATTTTATAGAATAGTGTACCACAATGAGACTTGTAATTCTATCCGTTATTTGTTACAATGCAGTCTATGAACAGCAAACAAATGTAAAAGCAGGTCAGACAATGGGAATCATTAAAACAGATAAGTTAGTATTTGAATATATCAGACGTGACGAAGAGGGAAACGTCGAAGGGATCACCAGGGCTGTTGATGAAGTGGATCTGGATGTGGCACAGGGAGATTTTGTTGCGGTTCTGGGACATAACGGTTCCGGGAAATCGACACTTGCCAAGCATATCAATGCCATTCTGTATCCGTCTGAGGGGACGGTCTGGGTAGACGGCATGGATACGGCAGAAGAGAAGAATCTGTGGGAGATCAGACAGAATGCCGGTATGGTCTTTCAGAACCCGGACAATCAGATCATCGGCCAGGTTGTAGAAGAGGACGTGGGGTTCGGACCTGAAAATATGGGCGTACCGACTGCCGAAATATGGGAGCGGGTGGAAGAGAGCCTGAAAGCCGTCGGCATGTATGAATACCGCAGGCATTCTCCGAACAAACTTTCCGGCGGTCAGAAGCAGAGAGTGTCAATCGCAGGCGTTATTGCGATGCACCCGAAATGCATTATTCTGGACGAGCCTACGGCAATGCTCGATCCGAACGGACGAAAAGAAGTCATTCGGGCGGTCCGCGCTTTAAATGCCGCTGAAAATATTACGGTCGTACTGATCACACATTATATGGAAGAAATTATTCATGCCGATAAGGTATTTGTCATGGATCAGGGGAAAGTTGCCATGGAGGGAACGCCGAAAGAAATATTTTCCCGTGTAGAAGAATTAAAAGAACTGCGTCTGGATGTGCCGCAGATAACGTTACTGGCGTATGAACTGCAAAAAAACGGGTTGCAAATACCCGCCGGCATCCTGACAACGGAAGAATTCGTGGAGGCGTTAACATGTCTTTGATTTTGGATCATGTAAATTATATATACGGCGGAGATACGGAGCTGGCGGTTCATGCGCTGAGAGATGTGAATCTGAAGATACCGGATGGGCAGTTTATCGGACTGATCGGACATACCGGTTCCGGGAAATCTACGCTTGTGCAGCATCTAAACGGCCTGATCAAACCGACGGGCGGCGCCATTTACTTTAATGGAGAAGATATTCACGAAGATGATTTTGACAAGAAAAAGCTGCGCAGCAAAGTGGGTCTGGTCTTCCAGTATCCGGAACATCAGTTGTTTGAAATCGATGTATTCAGTGATGTATGTTTTGGCCCCAAAAATCTGGGTCTTTCCAGAAAGGAAGTAGAGCTCCGCGCTTATGAAGCGTTAAAACAGGTAGGTCTGGAAGATGAATTCTTTTATCAATCTCCGTTTGATCTTTCCGGCGGTCAGAAAAGAAGAGTGGCGATAGCAGGCGTTTTGGCCATGAAACCGGATATTCTGATTCTGGACGAGCCTACGGCCGGACTGGATCCCAAGGGCAGGGATGAAATCCTGGACAGGATCGCCATGCTTCATAAAACAATGGGGATCACGGTCATACTGGTTTCCCACAGTATGGAAGACGTTGCCAAATATGTGGAACGGATCATTGTGATGAACAAAGGCAGGGTTCTTTATGATGATATGCCCAAAGAAGTGTTTAAACATTATAAGGAACTGGAACAGATCGGTCTTGCGGCGCCTCAGGTTACCTATATTATGCAGGCGCTTAAAGCCAGGGGACTGCCTGTTAACACGGAAGTTACTACGATTCCCGAGGCCAGAGACGAGATCCTGCGGATCTATGGGAAACATGCGTAGATTCTGAAGTTTCTAAACTGTGGAGGTAAAACATGTTACGCGATATTACATTGGGCCAGTATTATCAGGCGGATTCCGTCATTCATAAATTGGACCCGCGGGTAAAACTGATAGCGACGATCACGTTTATTATTTCGCTTTTTGTAGTAAAAAATGCTTTTGGCTATATCATTGCAGCGCTTTTTCTGCTGTCAGCCATTAAGCTTTCCAAAGTGCCGTTCCGGTTTATGGTAAAAGGGATGAAGACGATCATCTTTCTGCTTTTGATCACGGTAATATTCAATCTTTTCCTGACGCCGGGAGAGGCTCTTGTTTCCGTCTGGAAACTCACCATTACGAAAGAGGGGTTAAAGAGCGCTGTGTTTATGGCGATCAGACTGACCTTTCTGATCATCGGATCTTCCGTAATGACTTTGACGACTACGCCGAACAACTTAACGGATGGCATGGAGAGGCTGATGGGACCTTTAAAGATCTTTAAAGTGCCGGTTCATGAGGTGGCGATGATGATGTCGATTGCCCTGCGTTTTATCCCTGTTCTGCTTGAAGAAACCGACAAGATCATGAAAGCGCAGATTGCCAGAGGAGCCGATTTCGAAAGCGGAAATCTGATTAAGAAGGCTAAGAGCCTTGTGCCCTTACTTGTGCCGCTTTTTATATCCGCATTCCGCCGTGCCAATGATCTTGCCATGGCGATGGAAGCCAGATGCTATCGCGGCGGGGATCACAGAACGAAAATGAAGCCGCTTATATATAAGAAGCGGGATGCTTTTGCTTACTTTGTGCTGCTTTGTTATCTCGCAATCTGCATCGGCGCTAATCTGCTTGTAATTCCCGGGGTGATTTTATGAAAAGAATCATGCTCACGGTAGCCTATGATGGGACAAATTATCACGGGTGGCAGGTACAGCCAAACGGCCGGACGATAGAAGGCGTCTTAAACGAATGTCTTTCGCTGCTTTTGGGAGAAAAAACAGAAGTGATCGGTGCAAGCAGAACCGATTCCGGTGTCCATGCACTCGGCAATATAGCTGTTTTTGACACCAATACGAGTATTCCGCCCGAAAAGATTGCCTATGCCCTCAATGCAAGACTGCCGGCGGATATTAAGATCAGAGGCTCCAAAGAAGTCGACGCCTCTTTTCACCCAAGACGATGTGACAGCAGGAAAACATACGAATACAGAATCTATAATGCGGCGTTTCCCCTGCCGACGGAAAGACTGTATGCACATTTTGCCTATACGCCTTTTGATATCGGACGGATGCAGGAAGCGGCGGTATACTTTATTGGCACGCATGACTTTAAAAGCTTCTGTAATACCGATACGCAGGCAGAAAACACCGTGCGGCAGGTCGAGGATGTTACGGTAAAGAAAGAACATGACATGATCACCATTCGGGTAATCGGCAGAGGATTTTTATACAATATGGTAAGAATTATGGCGGGAACGTTGATGGAAGCAGGCAGAGGATTCATAAAGCCGCAGGAAATAGAGCATATTCTGGAGGCAAAAGACAGAGAGGCTGCCGGCCCCACTGCGCCGGCCTGCGGATTGACATTAATAAAATACGAATTTCTGTAAAAAGCTGTAAAAACCAGTTGACACGCCAGGGTGCGTATAATATAATATTTAACTGTGACAATGTTTAAAAATGTCCTGCCACAGCCCCGGCAAAGACATTTTGAATAAAGTACCAGAAAGATTTTGACAGGTTTCATCATGTGGCCGGACATCTGCATGATGCAAACGGAAGAAATTACAGATTCAGTAAGAATGGAGGAATATTGATGAAGACTTTTATGGCGAGTCCTGCTACGATTGATAGAAAATGGTATGTAGTGGATGCTACGGATATGACACTCGGACGTTTGGCATCCGAAGTTGCGAAAGTTTTGAGAGGAAAGAACAAACCGATCTTTACACCGCATATGGATACAGGTGATTATGTAATCATCGTGAATGCGGAGAAGGTAAAAGTAACAGGTAAGAAGATGGATCAGAAAGTTTATTACCATCATTCAGGATTCGTAGGCGGCATGAAAGAGACTACATTAAAGGAAATGATGCAGAAACATCCTGAAAGAGTTGTTGAATTTGCTGTAAAAGGCATGCTTCCGAAAGGACCTTTAGGAAGACAAATGTATACGAAACTTCATGTGTATGCAGGACCTGAGCACAATCATGCAGCTCAGAAACCGGAAGTATTAACATTTTAATTCAAGGGACTGAAAGGAGAAAATTAAAATGGCTAAGTCAGCGAAAACAACAGCAGCAAAATATTATGGAACCGGAAGAAGAAAAAAATCCATCGCCAGAGTATATTTAGTGCCTGGTAAGGGTGAGATTACGATCAATAAAAGAAGCATTGATAATTATTTTGGATTAGAGACCTTAAAAGTTATCGTTCGTCAGCCTCTGACAGCTACTGACACCGTAGATAAATTCGATGCAATCATCACGGTAAAGGGCGGCGGTTACACAGGCCAGGCAGGCGCTGTAAGACACGGTATTGCCAGAGCGCTTCTGCAGGCAGATCCGGATTACAGACCGATATTAAAGAAAGCCGGATACCTGACAAGAGATCCTCGTATGAAAGAAAGAAAGAAATACGGTCTCAAAGCCGCAAGACGTGCACCGCAGTTCTCCAAGAGATAATTCCCTGGGATTTTCTCTTGAGATAAGCAAACAAAATACAAAGTTTCAAGGATATAGACTCCGCAGGATTTTTCCTGCGGAGTTTTTATCTTAACTTTTCAGGGAATTAGGGGTATAATAAATTCAATATACAAAAACTACAGCCGGACGACAGAGGCATGTAATAGAAAGGAAACACTTTTAGGAGAAAATGAACATGAAATTACTATACGGCACCGGTAATCCGGCGAAACTAGCGTCAATGAAAAGCAGACTTGAGAAACTGGATATTGAACTGATCGGCCTGAACGACTTGAAAGCGGAAGGAAAAGCCATTCCGCAGGTATGCGAAGATGGGAATACGCCGCTTGAAAATGCCAGACAGAAAGCTGCTGCATATTATGAAGCATTTCGGATGCCTGTTTTTTCATGCGATTCAGGATTGTATTTTGACAATGTTCCGGATGCGGTCCAGCCGGGCGTGCATGTGCGGAATGTGAACGGCAGATGTTTATCGGATGAAGAAATGATGGCATATTATGCGGGACTTGTGAAACAGTATGGGAATCTTACGGCAAGATATAAGAACGCGATCTGTTTTGTAATGGATGAGCATCATGTTTATGAAGCGATGGAACCTTCTATGGAGAGCGAGTCGTTTATCCTGACGGATAAGCCGCACAGCGCAGTCAGGCAGAAAGGCTTTCCGTTAGACAGCATGTCTATTGACAGAAAGACCAATCAATACTATTATGACCTGCCGGCGGACAGATTGGAACAGGTAGCCGTTGAAGATGGGTTTTTGTGTTTTTTTTCAAAAAATTCTTTGCAGCGAACAGTAAAAAACTTAAATTAAGCGGGAAAAAAAATAAAAATATATGATATATAATAAACAGGTGATGGACGGTCATGACAGACTGCTTTAGAACCCCGGCGATATCAGGGAAAAAAGGCTGCAATTTTTGCAGTAAGATTTGCTTTTTTTGTAAAGTTTCGTAAAAACATTAAAAAAAGGAGCGAAATAGACGAAAAAGTACTTGACAGAGAATGGAAATAACGGTACGCTTCTTTAAAAGGATGATAAAAAAGGGAATAAGTTCAACGACTTATTCTCTTTTTTTGTATGCAAAAAAATCATGAAACGATAAGGAGATAAAATACAAATGAAAAAACAAATATTTATAGCAACATTGCTAAAAGCCGGAAAATTCTTTTGCATTTTTCTACTCGGTTCTGCCGTAGGAGTGGTTAGTATGTGGCAATATACGCTGCATTTCGGGATGCAACATGATGACGGAACCGGATCAAGTCGCCTTATTACAGATAAGATTGCAATTGTTAATCTGGATGAGGGTATTACCATACACGATGAAAAAGTCAATTATGCTGAAAAACTTATCATTAATCTGGATGATAATTTCCTTTTTACGGGGCTGGAAGATGCAAGGCAAGGGTACGCAACCGGTATCTATGCCGGCTATTTGATCATACCGGCAACCTTTTCTGAAAGTGTCGTCAGTTTGAACCATACGCCGGTAAGGGCAGAAATATCATACGTGATCAATGACAATCTTGAGGAAGATATCAAGGAAACGGTTATTTATGATGTCCTTACGTTGATGAGTGACATTAACGACAGCATAAGCTATATGTATGTCCATTCCATATTGGACGATTTTCATACGGCACAGGACGAAGCGGATACCGTGATGAATAATGATTTGAAGGAAAAAGAAGCAATTGACGCTGTTCAGGCCAATGATCTGGTAGCGCTTGTTCCGGTTACTGAGCTTACAGTTGTTGAAAATACGATAGAACCTGTGGATATCTCAGAATATATGATGCAGAATATGAAGTTTACGAATCAGGTGGGTCAAAAATATACAGATTATTTAATGGCAAGCCAAAGCGACCACATGCGGATCAATGAAGAAGCGCTTCTGTTAATGGCCGAGATGAGTAATATGAGCGGCATCATGGCAGGCAGTAATTTCGGCCAGGGGGAAGATGGTTCATCCATTTACCAGGAGGGAGCGGAGGAACTGGATACCCTGTTGGAAGAATATAATATTTCTTTGGGAGAAAAAGAGGCCGAAATTAGTGAAAACGTTCTTGCAATTTATGAGGATATTAACTTGTATATGACTGCTTATGACAGAACGATAGAAGCCTATCTTGCGGATAATAAGACGGCGTACGACAATACGTTAAAGGCATTGGAGGATCTTCTGGCAGAATATCAGAAAAAATATATATTGGTATCTGCGGAAGAAATGCAGATGTTGGAAGATACACTGGCGGCACAGAACGAAATGTTGGCGGAACAGGAGACGATGATCATGGAACTTCAGGAAAGTGAAGGGGAAAACAGTAATACGGACAGTAATATCAATACAGATAGGATGGATGATGCAGACATAAGCGGCAATACAGATATAACGGACGATACAGGTAAGATTTCCGATACGGATGACGTGTACAGCGGGGATGATGCAGGCGAAAATAGTACAGAGGACAACAGCGGTGATGCGAATGTAAGTAAGGATGACATAAGCAACCATGAAGCGGAGAAAAGTCAAACCGGAGACACGCAGCCGGAAGGCGGTCAGGGAGAAAGCGGAATGCCTTCGTTCGTAGAAACAGAACAGTATATCAAAACAAGTCTCCGTTCACAGACTATTTCTGAAGCATACAAAGTGCAGAACTGTACAAGTAAAACAGAACAAACTGATGAGACAAAACCGGAAGAAGAAACCTTGGAAGATCTACAGGATGAAATTTTGCAGGAGTTTGGAAAAAATTACTTTTTATTCAGCGGTTATCTTCTGGATGAAGAGGGGGAAATTGTTTTAGATGCAGACGGTAACAAAATTCTGCTGACAAGCCTGCTTGAAAAATACAGAAAAGATTTGAATGATCCTGTTGTAAAAACGAAAATACTGGAAGAAGAAGTCGGCACATTGACCAGAATGAATTCCGGTATACTGCGGACTTGCATCAACGAGAAAATTCTGATGCCGATACAGGAAAACGTAAACAGTTTTACCGATGCGGTTATGGCACAATATGCGGTAGAACAGGAACAGCTGCTTAACTATAATGAGGCGATCATGGATTATAATCCTGTCAGTTATATCAATTATGAAGAGATACAGATATTAACAAATGCCATGATGGAAAACGGAACAAACCTTTCAGCGGCGATCCTGGACACAGATATGCAGCAAATGGAATATGTTTCAGATGTTTATGCCGCGACAAGAGAAGATTTATTTACTTTGCAGGATAACATCATACAAGCCAAGGAAAATTCTGACAAAGCAGTAGAAGAGGGACTTCAGGATCTGAAAGATACCAAGAACGCAAACAGCGATATCAACCAACAGATTCTATATGATTTTTCTACCAAATTGCCTTATACACGCTTAGGAAGCCTGGAATATGTACAGGCATATGAATTTATGGTCAATCCGGTCAGTGCGATAAACACCGCTGCGCAAGGGCAAGGAGGCAGCATAAGGAAGGATTCAGTCAGGACTGAAAGTGACAGCGTCAATGTGCAGGCGAAGCGCCGGGCAGATTATCAGAATATCAGTATCATAATATGTTTGGTGATATGTGTGATAATTGTAGCTAATACAATTAAATACCACTTTCATAAAAAAGAAGAATCCTATGAAACAGATTAGGATAGAAAGGAGAAACATATGGCTGGAACATTAATGCTCGATTACGATGCCATAAGCCAGGAGGCGACCAAATTGCAGACGGAGGGAGATACAATGAGTGACTGCATCGATAAGATCACCAATATTGTGAACGGTCTTCCGGATATTTGGCAGGCGGACACCGGAACAAAGTATGTAGAGCAGTACAATGAACTGGAACCCAGTTTAAGAGAGGCGGTGCAGTTGATCGACGATATGGTTACACAGATGAACCAGATCTCTACAAACTTCCAGGATACCGATTCAGGTATGGCAGGACAGATGTAAGGTGGGCGGCAGGATGCGGCAGCGTATCCTGCCTGCAGCACTCCGGTGGGAGCCGGATTGAAATAAGAACAGAAACAGGGCAGGAAATAATAGATGAAGAAATACAGAACAAAGAAAATAAGGGTAATTATTGTTGTTAGTGTATTATGTTTTACATTTGGCATGATGAATGTATATGCGTCAGAGGTTATTTTTGATGCAGATGCGGTAAGAGAGAAAACAGCGGCGAAGTCCTCTTTATTGGATGTAAACGGAATTTTTGTATTCCAAGACGAATTTATAGAAAGAGAACAGATCGTTAAACAGGCATATAGAGAAAGACTGGAAGGAATGGAGGCGCTTGTGCTTTCCTGCCCACAGCAGAATTTTGATTATGAGACATGGGTCAATCTGGTGTTGGCGGCCGACACAGGAAAATATATCAAAGATGTTTATAACGAAAAAAGAGACAGTACTTTGCGGTGGTGGATTTACTGCGGCACGGCAAGTATCTGCGTGCTCTGTCTGGCGGTCAGAATAGAGGATACACGCAAGAAAAAGAAAGAAGAGACAGAAGGAGAAAAGACAGAGGATGAGCGATACAGGGAAATTTAAGAGCAGCAAAGAGGCAGCACAGATAAACGCCGGAGCTATTTCGGGGGCGGCAGCGGGTGGACTGAGAGCAGCAACGTTACATTTTCACAAGTTATCCAAGAATATTATACGGAAACTGAAGAATGCTTCTACTTTCGGATAACAGAAAGTCAGTTTGAAGAACTGACGGAACCATTCTTTCGGGCAGAAGAGGAGTCAAAGGAGAATATCAAAGAAGTTTCATATACTTATGAGGAACTTTTTGGAACAAAGTAGTTGATAATTGACTTTAAAAGGAAAAAGGGATTTATATAATATGCACGCAGGTGGAGGAGGAATTGTTTATGCAAAGCGAACGTGAACTTGAATTATACAAAGAACTGGAAGATTTAGAAGAACGCAGTTTGCAGTGTGAAAAAATGGAACGAAAGCTGGAGCAGCTGGAAGACGATATGATTTGGCAAAATAGATGTAGTAAAGAATTGAATGACGATTTGTTCGCATGTTATCCAAAGGATCAGAAAATGCAGCGGCATCTTTTGGATAGAGAGGAGATGCTGGAACAAAAAACAGTCAGAGGACGTAGTTTTTTTCGGGAACTTCAGGAAAGTATTTATGAAATGAAGAAAAAGACGGATCAGCAGATAGACGATTGCCGGAGAGAAATTGAGAGGGCAGGAGCGGAAAATACCGGGGAAGGAGACAGGAATGAAGATAACAGTAACGTTTACAATACTTAAGACAGGGGAATCTTATGACATCCAAATGACAGATACCCAGAAAATATCGGAAACATTGCAGGTATTACAGGATAATCTCCACCTTTTTCAGGATAAGGATGCAATATACAATGTTCGTGAAAAAAGGAGCGGAAGGCATATCAGAATAGAATGTACATACGAAGAGGCGGGAATTTATTCCGGTTCAGAATTGGTGATTGATGCATAAGAAATAACGGTATATTGATAAGATACGACACAAAGGAGAATGGAGAATGTCAGATACTTTTTTGAGCAAAGGCGATGCAGCAGAAGAACATAGCAGACACATACAGTCTATAGGAGAGACTTTTTCACAGGCATTTAGCATGAATGGATGTAAAACAAATCTGACAGTGATCGGAAATCTGTCAGAGACGGTACGAGGGGTCATGGCAAATAATGATGCGTATAAGAAACTATTGTCAAAAGATGCAACGGCAATTACGGATGTGAAAACAGAGTATGATGAATTTGATCAGAAACTCAGCGAATGTATGGGAATACAGTAGGAGGCGACTATGGGATTGCTTTTAATACCGTCAGAAGTGACACAAAGGGCAGATTTGCTAAAAAAATCTTTAGAGAATATTATGGAAAGTTACAGCAGTGCACTGTCGGCAATACAAAATTTTTCTGAAAGTGCGGATATGGATACACAGACATGGGAAAAACTGAAAGCAAAAGCGGTAGACTATCATCAGGCTATCGTGCAGGGAATGATATCAGCCCAGGATTGCATTGTAACAGACGCGGAAACATTAAAACAGAGCGTAGGATCAGAGGAATTGGATGAAGATCTGTTAATAGAACAGATCAATAAACTGAAAGAAGAGAAACAAAGACTTTTGGAACAGATCAGTGAACTGGAATCGTCAAAGAACAAATTGTTTGTCGGCTTATTTGACTCTGCATGTGATATGATCGACAACGAAATACAATTGCTGCAGGCGGAAATAGAAAAGATTCAGACGGTTATAGAGTACTGTCAGAAAAAGCTGGATACACTCAGGGAAATTGAGTTTAGCACAAAAGGAATGTTTGAAGGGGCCATTCAAATTTTATTTGCAATGGGAGCGGCGATTAATGATGCGGGAGTGGAGATAACCGGCGTGGGAGAGATGTCGGGTTTAGACTGGAAAATAACGCTTGCAGATGCCAATGCCGAAATGGACGAGAAAATAAGAGCATTCATAGAAGAGACACTTGCGGCAGAACTGCAGATAGATCTTAATGAGGTAGAAGAATTATACGGCGACAGCGTTGTGGAACGTCTGATAAAGATCATGAATGAAAATGGAATAAGCAGGTTTGATATTGATGGCAGCGGGAAATTTATAGAAGCGGCGATGACTACTATAACAGGATATACGGTATTGATGGTAGGAGGAAAATATCAGTATAAGGACAAAGAAGGAAATGTTAAAGAGTTAACTTCGGAAACAGCGAAAGAAATGCTTTTTATACAGGCAAAAATGGAAGAATTGGTTAATGTAGCAAGCAGGGAAGTTGGGACAGCAGAAATAGGTAATACGAATGAGGTGAAATATAATAACTGGTACTATGGAAGAGTAGTTAAGGATTCGTGGTGTGCGGTATTTGCAATGTGGTGTATGGATCAAACAGGACTGTTAAATGGAGAGTGTTTACCTATATATGAAGATATACGGGGTAATTATTTTGAGGGAGTTATTAATGTTGGGAATTGGTATAAGAAGAATGGACGCTTTTATGATGCTGCATCCGGATATGAACCAAAAGAGGGAGATTTATTTTTTCATTATAAACATGATGGCTCTGGACAAGGGCATACAGGGATAGTAGTTGCTTATGATAAAGAAAACAATAAAATATACACGATAGAAGGGAATAGCGGTGACAAAGTGGCTTTAAATGAAAGAGATTATAATTCATATTTTGATGGTTTTGGAAGCAATGGAGGAAATTCATTTGGAACGATTCCAGATGGATATGGACAAGCATCAACGAAAGATAGGTAAAGTATATGAAAATAAGAAAAATAAACAAGAGCGGCATCTGTATGATGATCTTTTTAATTACATTGGGTACATGTGCCTGCGGCAGCAGGGAAAGAACCGTGCAGATACAGGATATGGAAAGCGAACTGCAACAGGTTGAAGAAGTGTCCAAAGAGCCGGAAACAGAAGCTTTGGACAATCCGTCAGAGGAGGATTCTTTTACATATGACGAAGCAGTCTCTTTTATTATAGAAGCAGACGCGGCGGTTCATGAATTTATGGGAGTAACAGGAGATACCAGAGATACGGTCTATCGTGAAGAAGAGATTTACGAACAATTAGAAAAGTATTTTGATGAATCTCTTATACATTATGTTTTGTATGTATATCAGATCAGAGAGAGCGAAAGCGGTTATATCTATAACCCATATGATGAATATAACAATTATTGGGTCGATGTTTCTGAGGATATGACAAAACTATCGGAGAATGCGGAATCCATAGAGGTAGGAGTTACTTTTAAACATACGTGGCAGATCAGAACGGATGAAGAAATTGTGCCGGTCAGATTAGAAAATACGAAAGACGGTTGGAAGATTACCAGTATCAGCCAGTGGTATAACGATTTCCGGTACGAATATATGCCTTACATTTCGTTTGATCCGCCCTATTTTACAGAAGAAATGGCACATGAACTTATAACCTGTTTTGGAACAGACGAGGAAAAAAATGGAGCCTCGCTTATTGCAGATACGGATGAAAATGGCTATATTCTGGCACAAAGCAGCGAGAGAATCTTATCAGAAGAAGAGATAAGCGGGCTGTCTAAATATGAGTTGTTTCTGGCCGTGCAGGAGATATATGCAAGACATGGGAAGAAATTTTCCGATCCGGTGTTATATTGGAGATTTACCGGGCAGGACTGGTACGAACCATATCATGATATCTTTTCCGAAGAAACTCTTTCAGAGATTGAAGCGGAAAATATACGACTTTTTGTAAAAGAGGGAAAATTAGGAGAAGAAGCGGATAGCGGTTATGGCAGTTTATATCCGGTTATGGTCATGGAAGAAGGAGCGATTGCAGAAGAGGAAGCCGCCTGTATGATTTATCATGCTTTTGAGATGGCGGGGCAGGTAATTACTTTCGATGAAAAGAATTTGATAGAGGAAGAATCTCAGGATGTTATTCAGGTATATTCTTTAGGAGAATATTCTGACGAAGAGATATTGCAAGAATACATGTCAGAGTGGTTTAGTAATGAAGTGTTTGATTATTTGATGGTGATATACAGTACATGGAACGGCCTGTATAAAGGAGATGATGGAAAGTATACGATTTCTCGTGAATATACATACGGCGGAAACGCTTATGTGCCGTATTTCTTTCGGAAAGCGGTCATTCAAGAGGCTGATGAAAATAAGATGACTGTTGAGATGTCATTTTATTATTATGGTAGTAATAAGACGGAACAGGGAGAGATTATTTTTGAAAAAAGAGACAACGGATGGATCATTACCTCTCTTTCTGTACCGTACTATGACGCACTATATCAGGAATATTTGCAGGAATAAGAAAAGTTGGTGCCTGCGGCTTTATGTTGGTAAGTTGAAGTAAAAGAATACACAGAAGAAAATTTCCAAGTGGAATTTAATCAGGGAAGACGGTAAGTGTGTCTGCTTTTGTCAGTTTAACCCGACAGGACTCTATTGTTCCGGAAAGCAGTTTCTATTACGTAGTGATGGATCTGGAAGATGACAGAATTGATTCCAAGGAAGTAACGTTGGTGGAGAAATATGATTCGACAGAGGGGTGGTAAAGAATATGAAAAATGGAAAATTAGACAAACGTTTCATCTGTATTGTGATTTGTTCAATTACATTAGGTATTTGTGCCTGTGGCAGAAGGAAAGATATTGATAACGGAGAGATGGAACAAAACATTAGTAAAGAACAGATGAAGGAATGTGAGCAGGATTTTATGAAGGACCAGACAGCAGGCGCAGAGGGGGACGTAACGACAGAGGCGAAGATATTCGATCTGCAGGAAGCTAAAACATTCATTTCAGATATGAATCACGATATGCAGGAGCTGGCAGCCAAATTGGATGAACAGAGTACATATCCTATAACGGAAAAAGAAATTACTGACTGTATCAGCCAATACTTTGATGAAAGTCTGACGGATTATGCCATGTTTCTTTATCGGATCAGACCGGTCGAAGGAGGGTTTGTTCATGACAGACGATATGGAGCTGCTAATTTTACAATAGATACGGAAGTGGAAATGACCGTGGTTACGCAAGCGGATGATTTCTGTGAAATTGGAGTTACATTTGAACATCATTGGGAACGGTCGTGGGATAAGGACGTGGTGCCGGTCCGGTTAGAGCGGCAGGGGGATGTACTAAAAATTACTGAAATCAGTCAATGGTACAATGATTTTCGTTATAAATATATGCCAGACGAACTATTTACACCAAAATCATTCTCAAAACAAGATGCTCAGGATGTGATAGAACGCTTTGGCACGGATGTAGATGGCAGGCCGGTTTTACTATCTATTACAACAGATGAAGAACATTTCATACTTGCGGGAAGCAGTGAGACTTTGCTTACGGAAAATGAGATAGAACGTTTATCAAAGTTTGAGATGTATATGGCTGTACAGGAAATATATGCCCGCCATGGGAAAAAATTCAGTGACGTGATATTATGCCAATATTTTAACAGACAGGAGTGGTATAAGCCGTATGAAAAGGTTTTTTCTAAAGAAACGCTTTCTGAGATTGAAGAAGCGAATATAGAATTGCTTATCCAAAAAGGAAGTTTGGGAGAAGAAGCCGGAAAAGAGTATGGAAACTTATACCCTGATGAAGGCATGAAAGAGACTATACTTACGGAAGAAGAGGCAGTGGGAATGATCATACATGCTTTTCATATGGCAGATGAAGTGATTTGTGCAAAGGAAGAAAATTATATAAGAACAGAAGATGTTTTTCAGATTTATTCTTTGGGAGAATATTCGGATGAAAGAAAATTACAAAACTATCTGTCTGCATGGTTTTCAGAGGAAGCAATTGATTATGTGATCAATGTTTATACTATGTGCAGTGGTTTATATAGAAATGAAGAGAACAGAAGCTATCAATATATCACAGAAGGAACGCCATACGGAGAGTGGCAGGAAATAGATCTGCTGGAAAGAGCAAAGATCATACAGGTTGATGAAAATTCGTGTAGAGTGGAATTACCGTTTTTTAATGAACAAATGGCATGGTGGGGATTTCCTGAAGGAGTGAGCAGAGGAGAGATTCTTTTATGCAGGACGGAAACCGGTTGGATTATTAACGAAATGGCACAGTCATATTATGACGCATTATATCAGGAATATCTGCAGGAATAAAAATGTAAACTGTCATACTGCATTAGCAGCATGAAATTTATAGAGGCGGCAGTTACGGTCATGAGAGGATTGATTCCATGGAAGTAACGTTGGTGGAAAAATATGATTCGACAGAGAAATGATAAAAGATATGACAATTAGAAAATTAACACAAAGGAGAAACGCAAGATTATGGAAAAACGAATGAAAAAATCCGACTTAAAGGCCAAAGATATCTTTGCCTATGAATACCTGACAAGACCTGCAGCCGGACTGCTTCCTTTACGCATAGAGGAAGAGGATGAGGATGTTATTATGTACTTTTCAGTAGAAAATATGCATTCGCTTGTAGAACTGAAATCTGAGGAAGCCGAATATCAATACCGCTTTTTACAAAACTGGTACGGTCTGTATCAGACGTGGATTGCGTATGATCTTTCCCTGGAAGAAGAAAATATTTTCTATGACGGCAATTTCATGCCATATATAGCATTCAGAGATATCTGTCTGCCGGAAGAAAAAAAGGAAGAGGAAAGCTTTTTGGAGGAATACCGTATGCTGACAGCGGGGGTATTGAATCGTAAATACAGTTACGCGCAGATACGTGAAAGCGGCGTCGAAACCGTAAGAAAAGATAAAAAAGCCGCGTTTGTACTGGAAGAGAACAGTTTAGAAGGATTGTATGAAAAAATAAGGCAGCGGGCGGATGAAATCTATGAAGATAACAGAAAAAACAAAATTAGGCTGGATAAGCATAATTATCGGATACGGAATCGGATTACGCTCGGCATATTGATCGGCTTGCTTGTTGCCATGATTTATACGGGGTATCAGGCTTTTATCATTCTGCCCCGGGATAAAGCGGTCATCAAAGCAAGCCGTGCCTATACGATACAGAATTACGTAGAGTGTATCGACTGTCTCAAAGAGCTTGAACCGGAGCAGATGGATACGTATACAAAATATATTTTAGCGGTTTCTTATGCAAAAAGCGAGGCGTTGGGAAAAGCGGAACTTAGCAACATACTGGACAAACTCAGCATATATTCCAATGAAATCGAACTGGAATATTGGATCGCCATAGGGCGGACTTCTTACAGCAGGGCAGAAAATATCGCACAGGCGCTTTCAGATGACAAACTTCTTATCTATGCCTATATGAAGGAACTGAATTATCTGGAAGGTAATGTAACTATGGACGGAGAAGAAAAACAAAACAGGATGACGCAGCTTAGCAATGAAATTATTGCGATCGGTGAGAAGTATACGACAGATGAGGAGTAAATGAATGATAGAAAAGCGATATTATATACGAAACAATAAAATAATGATCGGAGCGGAACGAGGGGATATTCTGATTCCTTCGTTGCAGGGCGAGGTTCTGATTATAAAAAATACACTTTATGTAAAAAATGTGCCGGATATCTGCCTGGAGGAGAAAAAAGTGCAGGAAGAACAGCGCTTTCAAAATGGTGACAGACTGCGTTTGGCCGGTTTTTTGATTACATTGTTTGCGTCTTATGTCGTTATAGAAGGGGAACTTAGTGCATGTATATGCAAGCTGCCGCCTTATTTCTATAAAGAAAAACCATTTGCCGGTTTTCCTTATTATAAAAAATCACCTCGTATTCATCGAAAACTGCACAGTGAAATAATAGAAATAAAAGAACCGCCTAGAAAAGAGTCTATGGCAAAGGGGTCCCTGGTGCAAATCATCGTGCCGCCGCTTTGCATGCTTGGTGTTACGATTTTCATGAGCATTTTTATGAAAAGAGGATTATATGTTATAGCCAGTATCTGCATGACTCTGGTCACTTCTATTTTTTCGATACAGCGTTTTTTCAGTGAAAGAAAAGAAATCGGACGTAAAAACAAAACCAGGGAACGGGTGTATTCAGATTATTTGGTCAGACTGCGCGCCCATGTCCGTAAGAGACGAAATCAGGAGCGGGAAATACTAGACTATCAGGCGCCTCCTATAGAGATGTTGGAGCGCATGGCGATAACGTGTGACAGCAGGCTTTATGAGCGAAGTCCGGAAGATGAGGATTTTCTACAGGTGATGTTAGGATACCGCAGTGGAGAGTCTTCGATAATCGTGAATTATAGGAATGATGAACTACGGACTGAGGAAGATGAACTGCAAGAAGAAGCGCTGCGGACGGCACAGGATTTTGAAACGATTGACAGGATTCCCGTAACTGTGAATTTAAGAAAAGAACATCTTGGTATCGTAGGGGAAGCGAAGCAGATACATAATCAATTACAGTATCTGATGGCACAGATCTGTTTTTTTCATAGTTACCATGATCTGCAGATTGTTTTTATCAGCAATGAACAAAATGCGGAGAAGTATGCCTATCTGCGCTGGTATCCGCATCTGCGCATTCAGGCTGTCAATGTCGTAGCGGGTATCTATACGGACAGTATCAGAGATCAGGTGCTTGGCAGTATTCTGCAGATTGTTAAAGACAGAAAACAGAAAATTGAAGAAAGCAGTAAGGGGCTTGCATTTTCTCCGCATTTTATTTTCGTCATAGATGAACCGCGGCTGATTCAGGATCATGCTATTATGGAATACCTTGGCAGGCGTTCCAGAGAATTGTCTATCAGTATTATTTATACGACTATGCAGCTTGCAAGACTGCCGGAAAACATCAGGACAGTATGCGTGCTGGATAATTCCGAGACGGGGCATTTACTCATGGAGGAAGGAATCCGGATTAATCAGGCATTCCGGTGTGTTTCCATGGAAAATGTTGATGTGGAGCAGATGAGCAGGACAGCAGCGTCTGTTATCCATGAAAAAGGAATGGTCTCCAGAATCCCGGAGGGCATTACTTTCTTTGAAATGTTTCATATCACCAGACCGGAGGAACTGCATGTCACAAAGCGCTGGGCCTCCCACGAAGCGCATAAGTCTCTGGCTGTTCCACTTGGAGTCAGAGAACAGGATAACTACGTAGAGCTGAATCTTCATGAAAAGGCGCATGGCCCGCATGGTTTGGTAGCGGGTACGACAGGTTCAGGTAAGTCTGAGATTGTGCAGAGTTATATTTTATCTCTGGCAGTGAATTTTCATCCGTATGAAGTCGGTTTTCTGCTGATTGACTATAAGGGCGGCGGTATGGCGAATCTGTTTCAGAAACTGCCGCATCTGTTGGGGACTATTACCAATCTGGACGGTGCGGAAAGCTACCGTGCTATGGTCTCGATCAAGAGTGAACTGGCAAGACGGCAGAGAATATTTAATCAATACAACGTAAATCATATCAACGGTTATCATCAGCTTTATAAACTTGGTAAAGTTACAGAGGCAATTCCGCATCTGTTCCTGATCAGCGACGAGTTTGCGGAACTGAAAAAAGAACAGCCGGAGTTCATGAAAGAACTTGTATCGGCAGCAAGAATCGGGCGAAGTCTTGGTATTCACCTGATCCTGGCAACACAGAAACCGTCCGGTGTGGTAGACGAACAGATTTGGACGAATTCCAAATTCAAACTCTGCCTGAAGGTGCAAAATGAGTCGGACAGCCGTGAGATGATCAAAACACCGGATGCTGCCGCGATAACGCAGCCCGGTCGTGCTTATCTGCAGGTGGGAAATAACGAAATCTATGAATTATTTCAATCTGCATTCAGCGGTGCACCCTATAGTGAAGAAGAAAGCGGAGAAGAAGAACGGGATATAAGGGTTTGGATGGTCAATGAGCTCGGGCAGGGCAGGCTTATCAATCAGGATCTTGGCGGCAGCATGGAAAGCAACAGGATCCGTAAGACACAGCTCGATGTCGTAGTGGAGCATATCTCTGAGATTTTTGATAAACTTTCCCTGCCGCCGGTAAAAAGTCCGTGGCTTCCCCCGCTTGGTACGGTTATGGTATCGCCGCATCTGCGGAATATCAAAGATTCATCATCTTTTGATAAAATTACATTGAATGTGGCGCTTGGTATGGAAGATATTCCAAGTGAGCAGAGTCAGGAAGAGTTCATGATAGACTTTCTGCATAACGGTCATGTTATGCTCTTTGCTTCTACGGGATATGGAAAGACTGTTTTTTTGGAAACGATACTGCTTAGTCTGTGCGCATGTAATAGTGTCAGGAATTTAAATGCATACATTCTTGATTTTGGTAATAACGCTATGATCGCATTGAAAGCACTGCCGCATGTAGCCGATTATATTTCTTATGATGATGTAGAAAAACAGCAGAAACTGATCCGTCTGCTGGCCCAGGAAATGAAAGAGAGAAAACAAATGATGGCTGATGCCATGGCGCAGAATTTTGACATCTATAACCAGAGCGCGGATAAAAAGTTAAAAGCGATTTTGATACTCTTAGATAATTATGATGTGGTAAAAGAATTGGGAATAGATGAGAATTTTTTCGTTCAGCTTGCCAGAGATGGCGCTAATCTGGGGATATATCTGGCTATGACGGCATCTCGGAGCAGTGTGGTTAAGTATGCGCTTATGAACCAGATTAAGACCAAGATAGCCGGTTATAATTATGAACCGATGGAAGCAAGGAACATCGTCGGGCGGAGCGAATATGAACTGCCGGATATCAAAGGACGAACGCTTGTAAAAGGCGAGTCTATCAATTTAATGCAGATATATTCGCCGGTTGATTTTCAGACAGGTTTGGAGTACAACAGGAATCTGCAGCAGCTGATCGGCCGGATCACTTCTGAAAGCACGGAGACAAAGGCCAAGGGGATCGCCGTTTTGCCCGGACAATTTACCTTGTCCATGCTGCCCGAATACGAGGCCGGTGCAGCTGCGGATATTGTTCTTGGTCTGGAGAAACAACAGGTTGTGAAACTCGGTATTACTACATCCGATACGCCGTTTTTGATCGTGGGTCCGGTGAGAAGCGGCAAGAGCAATGCCGGAAGAGTAGTCTTAAAACAGGCGAAGCAGTTTGAACGCCTGTACCTGTTCGATGCCAGAGATTTTGAATATCAGGAATTTGCTTCAAAGGACAACGTGGTGTATATAGACAGCGCAGAGGCAGTAACAGAGTGTATGGAAGAACTGAAGGATCTGATAGAAGAAAGAAAAGAAGAGTGTCGGCAAAGCAGGGGGCGGATGGGCATTGCGGAATTTTATCGTACGCTGGAGCGTTATTGTATCTTAATCAACGGAGTAAGCGATTTCGCGGAACTGATCAAAGAGAGCAGTGATGTGACAGGCACCATCTTACAGGCGGCTGAGACGGGAATCCTGATCGTGATGATCGGGCATGCGTCGCACATACCTGCCCGGACAGAGACTGGTAAATTGGTAAAAGCTGCGGAGAACGGATTGATTCTTGGAGAATTTGGCGGGAATACGGCGTTTCCAACAATCCGTGGAAAAGATCTGCCGGCTGTGATAGAGGATGGACTGCTCTATAAAAAAGGAAGTGGTGTGATGATCAGGATACCGAGAGGGTAGGAAAAGTACGAAAGGAAAGAGCAAAGTATGGGAAACGCATCAGCAGCAAGGGAAAAAGCCAACATGTATAAAGAACTGGAAGAGAAACTGGGAGAAAAGCTGGACGAAGTCACAAGCTATTACAGTATGGCCAGAGAGGGATTGGAAGGCTGGCATGATTCCCTGGCAAACGGACCGGGAGAAGCGCAGGGAAAGATAGTGACAGACTTTATAAACAAAGAGGCTGTCTGGAAAGGCGAGTATGAGGGAATTCTTTCGGCAATGAAGAATACTATGATAACGCTTGTTCTCAGAAAGACAGAAGCCGGACAGCTCAAGACATATTGGGAGATGCAGGCGGAAATAGAAGAGATGAAAGAGAGGAATGCCAATGTCGGATTTTAAAGGAACGGAAGAGGCAATCAGCACGATAAAAGAAACGCTGGATACGATTCAGATAAAACTGGAGGACACCTATACTCGCATTCTGGCAGTACAGCAGACATTGGAGGACAATAAGATCTGGGCCGGAGAATCGCAGTTAGTAGGGACCGCATTTTTGGATTTGGTAGTGCAGTACCACGGGCAACTGGCACCGGAAAAAGATGGGCCGGTGAGCATGGCCAGCGAGGCATTACAGGCATATCTGGATGATGCGGAGAGCTTTTATACAGGTTGGTCAAAACATATGGATCTCATGGGCATATAGGAGGGGGATGCAGATGCTTTTTACAAACAATGAAATCGTATTTTTTACCAGTGTATCCAGAGGAAAGACGCCCTTCGGAGTTCGTTACCGGATGCCGGAAGAGGGCGGAAGGGAAGCGTTTATCGAAGAGACGATGCAGTCCCTGATGCAAAAAGGAATTCTGAACGATAAACGGAAACTGACAAAGAAAGGGGCCATGTTCATTCGGTCATGGGAACTGTACCGTAACTGCCGTAAGCATGTCATCGTCAACCGGATCAGGGCGGCTGTTTTGGGAGACGGGAAACTGATCACCGTATGCAGGGTCCCGGACAGCGAAAGAGGAAGTGCCGGGAGCACGGATATGCCGGGAAACGATGCGGGAGAGTATGAGATCTGCTGTATGGACAGCGCAGTACTGATGCTCTCCATACTGAAACAGTCGGACTATCTGTGTCTTGAGGAAAAAGAGGCAGAACGGGGTAGATGGCATGGTATCAGCACCGTACAGTGGCAGGAGGAATTGGATGGGATGGAAGGATGCATTCCGGTGTGTGAATATGAAAATGCGGGACTGACAGGCAGAAAACTGTTTTACTGGAAAAGCGGGGAGGGATACCAGCTCAACATGGAGAGGATGCGCATAAGAAACATCTCCCCGGCATATATGAGGCGCCAGCTCTATCAGATACTGGGAGGAAAAGAAGATGAGTGATAAGATGGAAGTAAAGCAGGAATGTACGGTCTGCGACCATGAAGTGATAAAAGCAATGTATATGGAACTGACGGAAATCATAAAGGAGCTGTTCCTTGCATACAGTGATTCGCTGTCCCTTGCGGATGACTTTTCGGAAGGTTATGAGGGCGAGGCGAAGGAGGAGGTTGCGGCCTTTTTACAGAACCTGCCGACACATCTGTACAGGTTGGGTCTTTTTTACGGGAAAATGGCGCAGTTCCTCGATACGATGAACCTGTCGTTTGAGACGAACGACCGTGTCATGGCGGGCAGACAGGCGAAAGAAAGGGGAGAGGGCGCATGGAAACAAAAGGGGTAACGGAAGATTTCAGGGAACGTGCGGATACGGAGTTTACAATATGGGACATACGGGATAAAATGGGACTGATAGAGACAGCGTATGAGGAATGCGACGGACTGCTAACGAGCGCGGGGATGAGCACGCTCGGTTATGAA
>CAJTUZ010000025.1 GCA_910579735.1 uncultured Lachnospiraceae bacterium | reverse complement strand
GTATCTGCTCATAAAACGGACAAAGATCCGCCAGAATATTCTGTTCCGTATATACATACGGCGCCCTGTGCGGGAAATACAAAACCATCCGCCATATATAAAACACGACCAGAAAAACTGCAGATACGCCGATCAGAAAAACAATTCCCTTCGCCCTTCTCCCTCTTATATAGCGGTTCCACAGAAAATAAACGATAATGCAAATGATCGGAAGTCCCAGCGGATGCATGAAAACAGACTGCTGTAACCGTCCCGTAAAAAGATAGAAGATGGACCTGCTCATGCCGCATCCCGGACATGGGAAACCGGTCAGGATCACCATAGGACAGAAAGCCCCGAAGATCAGATTGACCGCAGCGCCATAGCCGACGATTACAAGCGCCGCCAGCCAAAAATCTTTCATATCCCGCAGAATACGTTCTCTTATCTCTCTCATACGAATAACCATAGTTTAATCCCATACAATAACAACAGATGCAGCGGATAAAAGGAATAATAAAACATTTTCGGCAGCTGTCTGCCCTTGCTTCCATTATAATAATAGATGAAAATAAATGCAAAAAGGCCGCACAGTTCCAATTCGGCCGCCTGAAAATAAACGCTGACCGGAAGTGCAGACCGATGCGGAAAAGTAAACATATAGTACAGTACCGTGCCAAAATAAATGACAATACTTCCCGCAGCCGCCTTCAGCCAGAAAATTTCTCTGAAAAGGTAAAACGTAACGATCAAAAGAACTCCCATGATCATATAGTCAGTTTTTAAGAAAACCGCCAGCGCGCAGCATAACAGCACGCCAAGCATCTGCAGAATCAAATGCCCGCGCAGTTTATCGATAAAAAACAGCGCCGCCACGCCGAGAAAAAGGGTAAAATATACATTCTGACCGCCCGTTTCCAGAAAAGTATTATGGATAGCCAGATCAAAAGGAATTTCCGAAAGCAGGGCAAAGATCCCAAGCCGCAGCAAATACTTTCCTGCACTGTGCGTATGACAGAATCCTTCCGACGCCATAAAGGCAAACAAGATAAACGCGACCCTTCCGACCGCTCTTCCCGTATAATAAATACTCTGCGCAGAATCGATATAAACTCCCTGCGCCGCACTCCATTGTATGTATACCGTAAAGACCACGGCAAAAAAATGATCGATAAACATTGAAAGATAGGCAATGTTCTTCAAAAAAGCACTGCTTATGGTAAATTTTTTCATGATCGCGGTTTTGTTCCCCTTTTCCTGTCATCCGCTTTATTATATGATATTCCATCACAGAATACAATGCTGTGACAGAATTTCATAAACAGTCTTTTCCGACAGAACATTCCCGTACTGCCTCGTATACCGGCCGGTTGTCTTTCGCCGGCAGAACAATGAAAAAGAACATACTGCCGATCGCTATCCCTCCAAGAAGCAGTGCAACGGCCCGGTAGGGAAGTGCCTGCGCAAGTATTCCCGCAAAGAACTGGAAAAATACCCCGCCCAGGGCAAACAGCACATTAAAAAGCGCATTCACCCTGGCCCGCATTTCATCAGGCAGATAAGACTGCACCGCGCTCTCGCGGACGGTGGCGCTGGCCGTTCCGAGTCCCCCGCAGACAAACCGGTTGATAAGCATCGCCGGATACGGAATGAATAAAAGCAGCATATCCATAAGACTGTAGAACAAATAAACAAATCTGGTAAACGTATAACGCTTATGCACCGGAATCTGCGCTTTATACCAGATCAAACCGCTGAGCACCCTGCCGATCATCTCGGCGCTTTTTAAGAAACCAAGCATCACCACGCTAAAAATAAGCTGCGTCTGAAAGTATACCTGCGTAATAAGCGCCATACCTTCCGAACTGCCCTGCATAATTCCCATATAGGTGTAAATATTGCGGATTCCTTTTTCCTGTTTCAGATAACGAAATCCTTCCCTGATATCGGCGCAATATGCACGGAACGAATAAACCGTATGCCTTTCTCTGCGCCTTTCCCGAACGGCGCTTTCTATACACACGGAGACCACGGTAAGCGCCGAAACCCCGAAAAATAGGTTTTCTATCGATACGTTTGCATATAAGAAAGCCGCGAAAGGCGACATGGCAATCGTTATAAGCGGATAGATCGTACCGCTGACCGCATAGCCTTTCTGCTCCGCTCCGTACGGAATCAGATCCGGATACCATGCCAAATAGGCAAGACGGTAAAAAACGGAAATTGTCCCCACCGTGAGCGTAAAAAGCGGATAAACCGCGAAAACAAAACGCGTCCCCGAAACCAGAAATCCCATCAGCAGATAAATCGCCGCAAGCAGGATATCGAGTCCCACGATCCAACGCTTCTTACTTCCCTTATCGATAAAGGGCGCAACAAATACCGGAAACAGAACATCCGGCAGCATCCCGCAGACCATGATCAGCGCGGATAAAAAAGGTGATCCCGTTTTGTCAAAAATCAATAAACTTACAGGCAGATTCATGGCCTCTCCGCCGATCGCGCTCAAAACCGTTGCAAGCGTGATACAGGAGAAATCTTTCGTCCACAGCGTTCCCCGGCGATTTCCCGGAACTTCTGTTTTTTGAATATCTTCTGCATTTTTTGCAGCTTCGTTATTTTTACCTTTATGCATCGCTTTACACCCTCCCTGCGCCGCTTCCCGCAAATACCGTATATCTTATGTCTGCATATAAAGACGGCTTTCTCGGGTTTTATTGTATACAATGCGTTAAGAGGTTGTAAAGGGATTCTTTTTGAGAAATTTTAGTCTAATTTACAGGTTTAAAATATATTTTTTATGGCAATCCTGGAAACTTCCTGTTCAAATTCCAATGCTTTTTTATATTTCCGCTGTCTTTTATAGGCTTCCACAATCAGGTCTTTATAGAAATACAAGTACCCAAAATGCTTTGTTTTCCTAATCTCATCTGTCAGTTTTTCTAAAACAGACAGGTATTCCGGCCGTTCTTTAAAATCTTCTTCGTATGCGTACTCTAACGCAAGTTCCTGATATGCAAACTGCAGAAACCGCGTATTTTCCGGCATGAACGACTGTTCGGCGTCAAAGACTGCTTTTTTTAGTTTTTCAAGAATCTGTTTTCCTTCTTCCTTTTTGCCCATCCGCAGATAAGCAATCGCTTTTTTATGTAAAATGTCTGTTTTCAAACCTTCACACGCCCCGGCCTTTTCCAGATAAACCAAAGCCTCATCGTATTTTTTCAGACTGACTAATGCCGCCCCCATATTATAATACAGATACGGGTTCCGGTCTTTCCATCCGGTATTCTGCAGAAGTCTGATATAACGTTCATAGTATAGCATCATCATCTCTTCCACATGCAGACAGGCATAAGCAGTCCCATTCAGGAAAAAGTATTTGGCAAGACCGGCCGTATTTCCCTCTTCCACCGCAATTGCGACAAAACGCTGTTCGAGCGCATGAATCGCCGTATAATTTCCCCGATTAAAATATGCCTCGCACAGACTGCCAAGCGCATAAGAATCCTGCAAAACCGCGCAAGCCTCCTCGCAAAGCCGCACCTGCCCATCCGCTTCCTCTGTCTGCATAGAACAAAGAATCTGATAATAGGCATTCTGCCTGCCATCCATATGCGGCCGCATCTGCCTAAGCAGCGGGTCCGGCTGCCTGTTTTCAAACCCCTTGATCAATAACCATTCTATCGCATATCTGCTGTAACGCAGCGTTTTCTCATGCGCTTTTAATCTGTCATAAACAGACCGGGTGTCCAGCCAGTAACGCATACGATAGAAATAATCCTCTGTCAATTTTTCAAGGTCGCTTAAAACCGCTTCATCCTTCTCATAAGCAATGCCCAGCCTGTCAAAAAGCGCCGCCAGTATCTCCCGCTCCGGGCATACCGCCGCGTGTTCTATCTTACTCAAATAAGACGGTACGCAGATGCCGTAACAAACTTCCTTCTGGCCTTTGCCCTGTTTAAGACGCTCCATTTTCAGAAGGATTCCCTCAACGGCATACGTAGAATCATGTGCCGGTTTTCCTTTCATATACGCTCCGTCCTTTCCTGATCCGCGTTGCTTTATCTGCGTTTATATTTCTTTATCTGCGCCTGTATTTCTTTTCAATGACAACCACATAAACCACCATGGCCGCAATACTTTCCGCCATTGCGCCAACGATGGAAAGAATGATCCATGCCGAATGATCTTCCGCTAACAGCGGCAGTCCCAGTAAAATGAATACCATCCCGAATATACAGAATAATTTCGCCATCGCCCGATTATATCTCTTTCTATCCGTCACTTCGAACATTTCCGCATTCGCCCAAAATCCCATTACTTTTGGCTTTTGGGAAAATGCGGCATATATTCCCATGCCGATAAAGAAAATGCCTGCCAGACACCATATAATAAATCCGATCCATTCTTCCGTCATTTAACCTACCTCCCAAACATGCATGGTAATCTATCGCCTTTACTGAAAGAAAATGCCTGCCAGACGCATCTCTTCATCAAAATTGATGGTATAAATAACCTTCACATTTTCGTAAGTGACATGCACCTGAGTAAAAATATACGTCTTTCCCTTCTGTTCTATTTCCGCCATATAGACCGTTCCGATCTCCTGCAGTTCTCCCCACTCATCGCCAAGAAGCGCCCGGCCTTCATCAATTGTTTCCTTTGTCAGGGTAGCCTGCAGTTCTTCTGCCGCATACGCTTTTAAGGCATCAAAATCATCCGCGTTTAACAAAAGAATCGTCTCTTCTACTTCTTTCTCCACGTTTTCCTTTACAAACTTTCCGCTGTGCCCGGCTTCATATGTTTTCGGCAGCCACCACCAGACAAAGGCGCACAAAACGGCGAACACGACAGCCGCCGACGCCAGATTCTTAAACAGCATGCTTTTCTTATAGGCCTTTACCTCTTCAGGAGAAAGATTCTGATTAAACTCTTCTGCAATCTCCTCCGCCTTTCCCATATTCGCCACAATTTCCTCCAGGCTCTCCCCAGCCTCCATCCTCGCTGAAATGTCCGCTAAAATCTGTCTCTTAATCTCTTCCTTTTTATTTTTGGAGCATTTTACCTTTTTTATAATTTGCTTTACATAATCTTCTCTACTCATCTGCTATTTTGTCCTTTCATGTTTTTCTATCAACCCATATCCCGTTTTCAGTCTCTTTTACGCATTACTTCTTCCGCCCCCTCCGCAATCTGCCTCCAGACTCCGTAGATCTCCGCCAATTCCTTTTCGCCCTTCTGCGTGATCATATAATACTTTCTGGGAACCTGTTTTACCTCCGGCTCACACCAGCTGCTCTCTACCAGCTTCTCATCCTCCAAACGATACAGAATCGGATATAAAGTCCCCTCTTTCAGGCAGAAAATATCACCGCTCTTCTCCCGCAGCTCCTGGATTAACTGGTAGCCGTATTTTTTATCATTTTCCAACAGCTTCAAAACAAGCATATCCAGAACGCCCTTCTTCATCTGCCGTTCGTATTTATCGTTCATATAACAGCCTGCCCCTCTTTTGAAAACATAATGTTTTGTATTACTAGGTATAGTATAATATTTTATGCATGCGCTGTCAATTCCTTTTTCCATATCATGTATACAGATAATCGCCAAACACAGGGACAGGCCGGAAGGATAACCGCTCACGAACCGGCCGACTGATAACGGCTGATCCCCAGTCTCCACAATCCATAACAAAACAGGGCAAAAAGAAGCGTGCCAAGCGGATACAGGCTGTAATACCACCTTTCGGTACGTCCCAACAGATACTGCAGCGGATAATACTGCACCAGAGCATACGGAATTACATATGTACAGAATTTCATCATGCCCTTTCCGTAAATATCAACCGGATATTTTCCATGTTCCTTGGCCCCATAAGACAGAATATTGACGGCCTCCAGTCCTTCCAGCGTAAAAAAACTGATTGCCGCTTCCAAAAGAAAAATACTCACAAAGAGTACGGTTCCGCCGCATACCATGGATATGACCGTCAAAATACGCAAAACCGTCCATTCCACAGGACTAACCACGATTCCATAGATAAACATAATGATTCCCTGCAAAAGCATACCAAACCGGCTGACGTCAAACTCTGCCCCCAGCAATTGCAGAATTGCTCCCCTTGGCCGTAACAGGATCCTGTCAAACTGTCCGCTTCTCACGATTCCCGAAAAAACGGCAAACCCGTGGGAAACACTTTCACAGAGCGCAAAACTCATCTGAATAATGGCAAAACACAGGAGCACTTCTCCAAACCCATATCCTTTTACTTTATGAAAACGCATAAAAATAAAATATACGCCCAGTATCGCATTGAACGACACCAGAAAACGTCCGGCCACGACCAGAAAAAACGACATTTTATACTGCATGCTGCTTCGCAATGCAAGCGATAGATAATGAAAATACAATCTGATACTTTGTCCCATACAAATCTCCTTCTATAAAGAGAATGCCTGTTCTGACGGCATTCTTCGATGTAAGGCCGGTTCCGCATCAGCCGCCTTGTACCACTACTCTGCACTGCGCCGCACGGCATAGCATTCTTCCCGTAATATACAAAACTGCCAGCCAAAAGCACTGCAGTTCCATGGCCCGTATCATCTCCCTGCCGAAAAGATCGCCGCTGTAAATACGAAGAGGTACATTGAACATTCCCGCAAACGGCAGTAATTCCAATACCTTTCTGACCGCATCCGGCATAAATGGCAGGGGAATGATTGCTCCTGCCAGAAATTCCACCAGAGAGGTAAATGTCATCCGCAGTCCCTTCGGTGAAATCGTAAAAAAAGAAAGAATATACACGAACATACAAAAAGCCACCGTCACACCAAGTCCTAAAAACATCGTCAGAACAAAAAGTACAAACGCCGTTATATTATGCGGCAGCGTCATCCGGAAGGGTTCCGGCATCAAAAAAGCCATTGCCAGAATCGGCACACATCTGACGGCCGCATTTGCCAGACGGATCCCAACCGTTCTGGCAAACCACATATGATAAATAGAAAGAGGACGGCACATCTCATACGCAATATTTCCATTGACAATTCCCTCGAAAATCTCGTTATCAGCATGCCATACCGTAAAAAGGGCAAAAAAGGCTTCCCGCAGCCACGTATAAGCCATTACTGCAGAAAAATCCATAGGAAACGCGGACGGATCCGCTTCCAGAAAAGCCCGAAAGGCAAGACATTCCATAAATCCCCACAAAAACTGCGTCACGGTGCCTCCTATAGCCGCCGCCCGGTACTGTAATCCCATTACAAAACGCAGACGGAAAAAAGAGAAATATTTCTGTATTCTTTTCATTACGGCGCCTCCTATAAAATATCCAGTTTCCGATAAAGTTCTGCTACAATATTGTCCAAATGAGATTCCGCATCGCTCTCCCCAACTTCTCCCGCCGCCAGCTGCCGCATGTCATCCAATGTGCCATCTATGAGCACATGCCCTTTTCCAATCAGAATAACACGATTCGTCAATGCCTCAATATCCTGCATATCATGTGTCGTCAGAATGATCGTCGTCTTATGCTCCTTATTCAACTGCAATATAAACTCACGGACAGCCAGCTTGGAAACGGCATCCAGTCCGATCGTCGGCTCGTCCAGAAATAAGAGTTTGGGCGAGTGCAGTAAAGATGCCGCCAGTTCGCAGCGCATACGCTGTCCCAAAGACAGCTGACGCGTCGGTGTCTTCAACAATTCCTGCAGATGCAGCATTTGCGTCAATTCTTCCAGATTCTTCTTATAAACGGGAATCGGTATGGAATAAATATCTTTCAGAAGTGCAAAGGAATCTATAACAGGCACATCCCACCAAAGCTGTGAACGCTGGCCGAATACCACGCCGATCTGCCTCACATGCTCAATACGGTTTTTCCATGGTGTCCGGCCATCGATCAGGCAGCTTCCGCTGTCCGGTGTCAAGATTCCACTCAGAATTTTAATGGTAGAACTTTTTCCTGCGCCGTTTGGACCGATATAACCGACCATCTCTCCGTCATCAATTGAAAAACTGACATCCGACAATGCCCGAATCGTTTCCGTTTCTCTCCGAAACAGCGCTTTACAGGCTTCTTTCATGCCCGCATTTCTTTTTGCTACTTTGTACGACTTGCATACATGCTCCATCGTGATCATTTTGCTTCCTCCTGGTAGTAATATTTTTCCCGCACGGCCGCAAACGGCCGTGGTCTTATACAATGTAAAATATCTTGCCAAGTAGCCCCTGTTTTCTGTTTTATATACTATATAATATCTGTTTTTAATCTGTATTTCTATGTTGTCTTTTTGATCATATTGCACGATCGCTTACTCTCATCTTATATCCCGTACTCCACAGACTGTCTTACCAGACTTGAACCGCTTTGTACAAGCGTACTGTCTACGGATTCTCTTGTAATACCGTCGAGCGCCCCTGCATCAAACGGCTGACCGGGTCTCCAACCCGGATTTGCCGCCTTTACTGCATTCACAAAGGCCTGCGTGTACTGCCGTTCATACTGCTCTAACGTATGCCCCGCCGCCAGTCTTTCCTTCTTGGGCATCTTGTGATACAGATTCGTATATACATCGGAACGCTTCGTCGTATCTCCATTGGCGACACCGTATTCTCTGATAAACTCCTTTTTGGTCAGCTCAAACATTTCGTCCTTACTGCTCTCGGGAATATCTATGATCCTGTTCCTGCTGTCACGGTTTTCATCTGTCACAAGCAGTCCTGCCAAACCGTTTGTCGGGCAGATATAGTCCCCGTCTTTGTCATAAGAACGCATCATATTCCTAATAGCCAGAATATTGGTATAACACTCTTTTCCGTTCTGCCCCTTTTTCATCTCATTAATGACCGCTTTATATTGCTTACTGTTTACATCTATTCCCGCAGCTTTCATCCGCTTTTTCATTTCCGGTGATGACAAAGACGAAAGCGGAATAGAAGACATCAGCGAATTCGCGCCAAACATCCGGCCGGCAAACAACCCGCCGCTTTTATTAATGCTGATCATCAGAATACCTCCTTTTTGGCATAGACCGCCTGTTATCCATGTATAATATATCGGCATTTTCCGTCCGGACAATTACAGCGGATAGTAATTCGGCATCGGCCCAGCCGGATATTGGCCCTGCATATTCAGTACATACGGCCATTTCCCCGTATCTTCTATCAGAAAACCGTATATAATCCCCATATGACGATGCCAGTGACGAAATTGCCCCAAAATCAGACGAAATCTGGACATATCACATCCATCCGGCATTTTCTCCAGGTCTCCATCTGTCAGATTATTAATATATTTCTCGATTTTATCTTTTATCCGGGTATAATAATCCATGATCTGTTCCGCGCTTATGCGCTCATTCGCCGGAATCACATTTAAATCTGCCAGCGTATCCGTATGAAACACAGGGTTTTGATACGCGGGATCGCAGGGATTGATATACCATCTGTCCATAGAATATAACGTATGATAAACATACTTCCACATTGGCAGTCCGTCATAGCGTTTCTCCCAAAGCGTATCAGGAATACATTTTATCAGGTTCTCGGTCTCCCATAGCGCCCTGCCTGTCAGAAAACGAATGTCGTCGCACAACATAACAGTAAACCTCCCATAAATTTTTTATTGAATTTTTTCCAGAAATTCATCATTTACCGGCGTCGCAATACCGTGCTTTCTTCCAAGCTCACAGATTGTACCCGCAAAAAGCACTACCTCTGTCTTTCTGCCGGCCTTACTGTCCTGACGCATGGAAGGTTCTCCATCCGGATTCAGACTGTCAATGATCGAGATCCAGTCATTCATATCCTTTTCTGACAATGAAACGCCTTCCGCGTTCGCAACAAGGATTGTTTCCCGCATTGCTGCTTTCATCATTTCCCGCTCTTTTCCTTCAGTCTGCACACTCCGGTATGTCCCGCTGCAAAGCGACACAGTCTGGTTGACGCCAACGTTGCACAGAAGCTTCGCCCACATGGCATGCCGCATATCGCCGGGTATGGAACAGGCAAAACCCACTTTGTCAAAAAATGTTTTTACGGCTTCCAGATTCTCCGTCCTGCCGCCATCCAATACTCCCAGCGCCAGTTCTCCTTTGTTCGTACATGTGGCAGTATTGCCTTCTTTCATGGCATCCATCTTCTGTGCGATACAATGCACCACTTTCTCTCTGCCGAAACGTCTTCCCAGATCTTCTTCACTCCGAATCCCGTTCAGGACAGACAGTATGATCGTATCCCTGCCGACAAGATGCGCCGCTTCCTCCATGGCATCTTCCAATGCGCCATATTTTACCGCAAACAAAAGAAGCTGCGCCGGGCGCTTTTCTTCGGCGGCAACTGCATAATGAAAATCACAGACCTCCCCGTTAAAAGTAATCGTATCATTCCGGTAACGCGTGATCCGCTCCTTATCGGCCAGAACACGTACATGTTCCTTGCCAAGCTTCCTTGTAAAGAAATCCGCATACATGACACCAAGCGCGCCAAGTCCCACAATATCAATCGTTCGTATTTCCATTGTTTCCCTCCACGAAACCTCCGTTAAAACCTCTTTTATTTTATCTTTTTTATGCTTTTTGACGCCCCTTGCCTTTCGGATTCAGGGAGTCAAAGCGCATTTATTAACTTTTCTCTCTGACCGGAATCCATATCTCACTGACATAGTCGGCCGCATCTTTATCTCCCGGCGGATAATACTCAATATCGTAGTTCGGTATCAGTTCATATGCGGCCGCCGGAAGCCACTCCCCATATATAAATTTCCACATATTCTGTATGGCATCCGGCATTACTCCCACACACTGAAAAACGGCCCATGTATGCGCCGGAATCACAATCTGCCTAAAATCTGCGGGAATCCTTTCCATACGGTCCGGACTTTGTGCAGAAGCGCTCTGTATACTACCGATCCCATATAAAAATTCTTTTGCCTTTATTGACTCCTGAAAGCAGATCCCTACGCTTCCCGAAACTTTTTCATTTAACCCCTCTTGAAAATATGCATTCCAAAAGGCCGGGATCTTCTCAGCACTGTTTTCTTCCGTAAATACTGCAGGATATACGATCACAGAGAAAGAATCTTTCTTTTCAATACGATAATCTACCATAGAGCCGCCTTCTATGGAAACCCTGATTGTCAGTTTATTAAAATTTTTCATCTGCATCCCTTTACCGGCCTGCTTTGGCGTGATCCCATGAAATCTTGTAAATGCCTTAGAAAAACTTTCGGGAGATTCATAACCGTACTTAAAAGCGATATCGATCACTTTCGCTCCCTCTTTTGTCAATTCCTCTCCGGCCAATGACAGTCTTCTCTTTCGGATATATTCTCCTGCTGTCATCCCGACCAGAAGATTGAATGTACGCTGAAAATGAAACAGGGATATATGTACCTGTTCCGCTACATCTTCAAGATGGATATCTTCTAATATGTTGTCTTCTATATAATCGATTGCCCTGTTAATTGATTGTATCCATTCCATATGCTGTCTCTCTCATTCCGAGTCGTCTATTCCATGCTGCTTTAGCAAAGCACGCAAACGTTCTGTTTCTACAGATACCCGATGGAGCTGTGCATCTTTCTCCGTGACAATCTTTTGGAGCTGTGCATCTTTCTCTGTGACAATCTTTTGAAGCTGTGCATCTTTCTCTGTGACAATCTTTTGGAGCTGTGCATCTTTCTCTACAATAGCCTTCTCATATCTGCGCAGATCCTGATAATACTCTTCTCTGTCTCTGCACTGCTTGCGTATCTGTTCATCTGCACTGAGTTCAAACATCGTATGCGAAGCTTCCCGAATGTACTCATCTTTAACAGCTAACATAGCGATTTCCTCCCACGTTGCAGCCTTAAAAAGCGCTGCCCAACAGTCAATATGATACTCCCTATCTTCTTTAGTTGCCAAATCTATATGAGTTAAGTCTACCACACTCAGCATAAAGTTGTCATTATAATTCTGATGTGTTTTTACATTCAGAAGTTTATATGTAGCATAAAATTCCGGATATTCCTTTGAGATCGGATAATCCAGAAAGCCGATATGGATTACGGGATGAACTTCTCCATATGCTTCTCCGCGATGCAGACTGTCAAAAGAACGGCACAGATACAGAAGTGACCTGTCGTTCCAGTTCAGCTGATTGGCAACTTGCATCTCCAGATTGATAAACGTATGGTTATTCAGAACCACATTAATATCCAGACGAATCTCCTTTTTCTCGGGAGAATTTCCCAGAATAACGGGATTGGTGATCTCAACAGAAAGAATCTCTTCTTCCTTAAGATGCAGAAGCGCGCTGACAAGACCGCGCAGAACTTTATTATTCGTCTGCAAGACAGCACGAAACATATAGTCATTTGTCATACCATAGGGAATGGCTCCGCTGGCATTCTGCAGAGGATGTGCCGTAACAGATATGATAGATTGGCTGTGATTCATAGACGTGTCTCCTTTTTTAAGATAGAGTTGAATAGATCAATTTTTAGAACAGGGTAATCTGAAATAGAAGCTGTTTAGAATGCTGCATACTTGAAACAAGATAAAATCAAAAGAGAATACGAATGAACGCAGATAGGAACATCCTGCGTCTCTGATCGGTTTTTCTTCTTTATAACATAGATAAACGAAATATGCAAAATTTTTTTAGAAAAACCACATAGAAAATGCAAGAACGAAATATCGTTTTTCTCTATGAATCCCCAAAATGTAGTTATTTACAGGCACTTATGTAACGATATGGACTAGATATGGTATTGTGCATTTTTTTAATGCATGTTCTAAAACTTGACTACAGCGCATCCTCTGCCTCTCGGTTCCTACAGCCCTGCTCTTCCACTTGCACATTCCATCCTGATCTGCTATAATCATACAAAACCGAATAGCAGAACATGTCTTCAGGGCAGGGTGCAATTCCCGACCGGCGGTAACAGTCCGCAGGCGTAACAAACGCAGGATTTGGTGCAATTCCAAAACCGACAGTAGAGTCTGGATTAAAGAAGGTGTATTAAAAATGTCAGGATATTTATATCCGACATTTTATACTCTTTTTATGTCCATTTTGCCCCTGCCTTGAGGACATAGTAGAATAATACACCGAAAAATACCTGAAAGACATCTTAATGCTTTCAGGTATTATTATTTTACAGGAGGTATTACCAATGAAGAATCAAACCAAAAAACTTACTGCAACAGCCATGTTCTGTGCGCTTGCTTTTCTGGCAACAGCCATCGGGCGTATCCCTCTCGTACTTTTCCTAAAGTACGATCCCAAAGACGTGGTCATCGCCATCGGCGGCCTGATCTTCGGTCCGTTTACATCCTTCGTAATCGCGCTGATCGTCTCTTTTATTCAAATGCTTACGATCAGCGAAAGCGGCCTGTTGGGTTTTTTTATGAATGTTCTCTCCAGCTGCTCGTTTGCCTGCACGGCCGCTTTCATTTATCGGCGTAAACGCAGGCTCTCAGGCGCTATGGCCGGACTTCTCAGCGGTATTGTCTGCATGGCTGCAGTCATGCTCCTCTGGAACTATCTGATCGCCCCTATTTATATGGGATATCCAAGAGAGGAAATTGTCAGGCTGCTGCTCCCCGCATTTTTGCCATTCAATCTGATAAAAGGCGGACTAAATGCGGCTATAACCATGCTGCTCTATAAGCCTGTTGTTACGGCGCTGCGGCGCTCTCATCTGCTGGACACGGAGACTGATGCCGCAAAGGCCCGGATTTATCCCGCTATCATCTGCACCGCGTTTCTTATCATCATCACCTGCATCCTCATCATCCTATCTCTGAAAGGTTTGCTATAGGAGATACTCTGAACCTCTGCCGGCCGATACATTACCTCTGTATCGGCCGGTACATTACGAAAGCAGCCATCCCGTCTTATGCAAAATATATACGCTTCTACCCATTTGTCCGTCTCATCAGCTTCTGTTTTCGTTGGCCGCACGCTGTTTTGTCTGTTCCAATGCCTGCAATGCCTTTTCCTAGTTTCTGTTTACGTCATTCATGCTCTCAATCATTTCTGATGCCTCTTTTTTTGCTGTGCTGGCAGTTTCTGATAATAAAAAAGGCAGCTGATTGTCTGTTAAGATAATCGCTGCCTAAAGGTAAACAATATTCCTTTTTTATATCATTCTTCTGTCTTGATTTTTTCCCGACAAAACAGGAGTTTTTCTATTACAATATTTTTTCGTTTGCGTGAGCGTAGTAAATGATTTTAGGATGATAACTCATAACCAGCTGCCAATCTTTTTTCAATTTATCATTATGAATATAAACCTCAAGATATTCGATAGGTTCTAAATCTCCAACAAAACAAGTTCCATTATTCAAAATCAAAGATATGCTATCCTCGCTATGACTTGGAGTAGATACAATTTCTCCCTCAATGCCCATATTTTCAAGAAATTCCCGACTGTTTTTACTGCTGATAATAATTGAATGATCAGTATTGACAGATTCATAATCCAATCGTTTATCTCTTCTGAAAATCTCATCTGCAAAATGAATATGTGGTTTCTGTGTATCAATTAACAAAAGTTTTATTCCCTGCTTCATCAATTCACTTACTAAGCCAATATGGTCAGGATGATAGTGTGTTGCCGTATTTTAATTTTTTTATCACAAAAACCACCTCTATAACTTTAAGTTTGTTGAATGTTTCAATGCCGATATTGTACCACAACCGCACACGCTTTTTCTGACAGGGTATTTAATTTCCTCAAGGTGTTGCTTGCTATCTGTGTTCCTGCAATGCGCCGCCCGATGGCTCATTTTTTCTACATTTCCAGTCCATAACTGAATATCTTCCATCCCTGCGGCGTCTTGTGCATTTCCATGCCAAGATAACACAAAGCGTCGCCCGCTTCCCTGTGACCGCTGAACTCATAATAGATCATACATTCCGTACCGGTCTCCACGTTTCCTTCCGGCAGGCCGGAAAGATACGTTTCTTCAATCTGTCCTGCATCTTCCGGATAGGCGTACATCTCCGGCGCGGCAGAAAGTTCAGCCGCTAAATATTGCCTGCAGCCCTCGCTGTCGTTTGCAAAATAAGCCTGCGCAAAGCCTTCCGCCGTATTCCGTATCAAAACGGCATCCTCAGATGCTTCCCCGGCATTCAGCGCCTGCATACCGTTTACTGCAGGATCCAGATCAATCGTTTCATGCCCTGTCAGATACAGTCGTCCATCATATACGCCGCATTTTCTGAAAAAACCATATGGTAAACCCGCCATATCCGACTCAAATTGATACACCTTCTCGAGAGCACCGCCGTTTCTCGGTATACGCTGCAAATAGTTTTCCCCGACCTGTCTGTCCTCTTCATCGAAACCGACCGTCCTGTGTGTGATCAGATAAATATACTCCGCATCATACGTAAGCAGACTGACTAACGCCCAATCCCGCGGCTGCTCATAAAATACTTCCGGCTGTCCCGATGCAAAATCCACATACAAGAGATTGCCGTTTACGCCATCCGCATAATATAATCCGGTGTCCGTTACCAACGCCGGCCAGCCATTTACGTCACAGAGGTATTCATAAGATCCATCCTCGTTTTCAAAATAAACTTCTCTGCTGATTTCGTCTTTATACCGGCTTACCAGCTGCCTGCCGTGCAGCAGTTCTTTGCAGGAAGCCACATCCATGACCGCCTGATACTTTGCAGCTTCCTCATCCGACAACGCCCAATATTCCTCTGAATCATACTGTACAGAGATCAGCTGCCTCTCCAGCTCCTCATACGCATTATATTCCCGATATAAAAAATCGTCCGCTTCCTCATCAAGCGCTCTTCCGAGTTCTCCGTCAGGCGTCAGGACAAATCCGATCCTGTGCCCCATTCCCTGCGCCACATAAAGATTTCCCTCATAGATTGATATACTGTGTAAGTTTTCAAAAACCTGACTAAATAATGCCATAGAATCCGTCACTTTATGCGTATCCAGATCCATTCGGTATATCGTTGCCGCTTCACGCTCCTTCCCCTCTTCGGAACTGGTGAAAATTCCGGCAGAACCACAGAAATACAGATAATTTTGATCAAGTTCCATACCTCTGCGCGCTGTGTACGCATTCTCAAAAAGAAGTTCTTCTTCTCCCTGCCCGTTTTCTAACCAGTAAATACCATCTTCTCTGGCAATATAAACATCTTTTCCATAAACACGGATCATTTCGTTGTATTCATGATTCGGATCAAAGACTGCCGCAGCCTCTTCTCCTGCTGCATCTGCTGTATTTTCTACAGTCTGTAAACCGTTCCGGCCGGTATCATTCCCGGACGCATTATCTTCCTGTAAAGCATCATCCGCCGAAACGCCGTTTTCCTCATCCGTACCCGCAGCATTCCTACCGGCATTTTCCCGGGCCGGATCACCATCACGCGCATCATCCGGCCGATATCCACAGGAAACTACGACACTCATGACAAGCATGAGCAGACCGGCTGCCGCAATACCGAAAACGCCTCTTTTTCTGACATTTCTGTCAAATATGAAATCGATCCGCTTCACCATCCGTTTCTTATCTTCTGTAAATCCCGTCGAAAATACAGGCATACGCCTTCCGTTTCCGGCCGCGGAAAGCACCATCCTGGCATACGCCTCCCGTGCCTTTTCATCCCGCCCCGTTAGAACAGATTCGTCACAGGATAGCTCCATATCATAGAAAAATTGCTTTTTCATCCAATACACTGCCGGATTGAACCAGTTCATGCACCATACGAATGTCATCAAAAACTTCCAAAATAAGTCCTTTTTTTGATAATGACATAATTCATGCTCCATGACCAGCTCCAGTTCGCGCATATCCCATTGTTTCCCGGAAACCGGAACGACCAGTTTCGGAGCAAAAATGCCGACCAGCATAGGACTGGTAATATAGAAACTTTGATAAACCGGAATCCGTTCTTTCCCTAATCGTTTCTTTTGTATTACCAAAATCCGTTTTTTCAGTTCTTTGTCTTTCAGAGGCCGTATGCTCTTCCCGGATTTGATGCAAAAAAACAGCCAGCCGCCGAAAACATAAAATATACATACACCCATACCGGCCAGCCAGACCACAAGCATACGATCTGCATATGTAAAATGAGTCCAATCCGTAATCCTGCCGTTTTGTCTGTCTGCGGTCTGCGGACTGCCTGCCGCATCATTGGATTCCCCATTGTCCGATATTCCTGCACTGACACCTGCTGCCGGCAAAATGCCATTAACGCTCTCTGTCCCTTCCAGGTGTTCTGTTTCATTCATCTTCTCCGATTCATCCCACCCGGTATCCTGCTTAGCCATATCGCCGTTTCCATATTCTCCGGCATCCGCTTCTGTCTGCTGCCCGGCCATATCCCCATTGGCAGACTTCCCGGAATAGAGCGGACCGCGATCCTGTGCACCGGCTGACTGTCCGCTTCCCGTCTGTCCGGATGTCCCCTGCGAATGCACCGTCTCCTGTTCAAATCCCGGTTGATCAAGCAGACGGATCTCCATAAACGGCACGGAAATATTATAAGGAACCGCAAGCCGGAGTGCCAGAAGCAGCCAGAGCATTTTCATCCATCCGGCCCCGTACCGCTTTCGTAATTGCCCGCCAATAACGCAAATAATTAAAATAATGACAGTTATGCCGATATTTATTTCCAGTATATCAAATAGAATTCCCCTCATCCCGGTTTTCCTCCCTTTTTAGTCCGTCTTTTCTTTCCTCTTTTCACTTATGTAGTCTTCCAGTTCCTGCAGCTGCGCATCGCTTAAATGATTTCCATCATACAGTGCCACAAGAAAATTCTTGGCGGAATTCTGAAAAAGACGTTTCAATATATTTCTGCTTTCGCTCTGCATATAACGTTCCTTCTCAATACACGCCCTATAAACATTATTCTTTCCGGCTTTCTCTACCTCCACAAAACCCTTGTCCTGCAGTCTGGCCAGAAAAGAAAGGATCGTTGTCGGCGAAAGCTTCCGATCTTCCTCCATTTGCGCCTCTATTTCAAACCGTGTCGCCGGTCTGTCCAAATCCCATATGATCATCATGATCTCCAATTCCGAATCCGGCAGTCTTTTCATTACCTTTCCTCACTTTCTGTTTATCTCATCATCTCCGTGAACTCCGGAGCGGGGCAGCGGAAAAAGATTTCTGCTGAGGGGCCCTATAAAAATGCCGGCACTTGGATTTTGGAGCGTTTACGGTTCAAAATCCTTAGTACCGCTGCATTTTTAACGGAGGGAAAGCGTGCCCGGAAGCAGAAACTTTTCCGCGGCCCGCTCCGGAGTTTCAAAAACTCTATCGTTTACCTCACAAATCCCTGCTCCGCCTGTCTGATCAATTCCGCCGCTTCCTCATCGCTTTTCCCTTCCAGTTCGCTCATGCTGATCCAAAGAAAAGAGGCGGTCTTCTTTTCCAATCCCATATTACTGTAGTAGGTATCCGCAAAATTGTCATATTCCTCTTCGGTAAGTGCATTTCCGCTGCAGTCCTCGCTGACAACATGCTCGGTATAATCTTCTCCCTCATAGGTGTATACCTGCGTTGCAAGCGGCGTTTCCAGAATATAATCGTTCATCATGCACAAAGAACTGGTACGCTCCACATAACAGTCCGGTGAAACTTTACACCAGTCTCTGACAATATAATAATCCCGTATCCCCTCAGGCGTAAAAGAACTGTAAAGCGTCATCTGCCTCTGATCCTGCGTATCCGCGGGATCAAATATGAGATCCGGCTGTGAACTGTCTTCCGTAAAAGAAGTTTCCAGTTCCCGCAGATTGCCTTCCCTGTCCAGCTCGTAAAATCTATTGTCAGAATAGAATCCCGTTCCGCCCATGTTAGAAGTGATCACCTCCAAAGATCCGTCATAATCCAGATCTGTAACGGTAAAACAGTAGACGTCATCCGCATACTCTACGGGACCGGCCCAGATATCCCGATATTCGGCCAATAATTCAATCTGTCTGTCGATATCGATATAACCATAGACCAGACTCCCTACATAAGAATCATAATCCGCCCATGTCCCCGTTATGTCGGATACGGTATCCGTAAGCCGCTGTGTGTGCAGATATTCTTCCAGAAAAGTGTCTCTGTAAAAAGCCGGTCCCTCCTGCGTCTGTGCGTCGATGCGGTAATCCGCCATATCCGGATAATCCATGTAAAACATATTGTCGGAATTTTCCTGCAAAAAGACCTCCGCCTCATTCCATGCATCCGTGCCGCTCTGATATTTTATGATCACGATCACATCTTTCTTTCCGTCTCCATTGTAATCCGTAAAGGCCACCGCGCTCACTTCCACGAAATCATCCGATCCTGGAAAACGGCTTTCCGGGAACGTATAAACGATGCTGCCGCCTTTCACCAGTACAAAATGCGGTTCGCCTTTGTTATCCGCAGGCGCGGCCGAGACAAACAATACGTTTCCCCAATCATCCAGCTCCACTTCAAAACTCTGTTCCGCTATCATGCCCTCTACTAATTCCATGGCTTTCGTTTTCTGATCAACCGCCGCTTCTCCGGTTTCGGAACTGCCTGCATCCTCTGTCATTCCGGTTTTATCGCCGGATACAGCATCCTCATCCACAATCTCTATCCTGTCTGACGTTCCGGTTTCTACTTCCGACCATTCGGTATCTGCTGCATTCTCTCCTGTCCCTGTTTTTCCGCATCCCCCTGCAAGACCGAGAAACAGCAGCACGAAAACAATTGTTTTTATCCTTTTCATGTTTTATCCCCTTCTTTATCTTTTGCCTTTTTATGTTGTTTGTCTGCCCAAAACCCTTTTGTTTTTCGGCAAAACATTCGGCAAATGTAGAATATGTATTCATTCTACATTTGCCGAACAATTTTGTCAATATTTTTTTGATGCCGGATCTTATTCTAAACCGGCGGCGTAAAAATCGCCGCATACGGCGGATTGCAGCTGAATATCATAAAGCAGACTATAAATATACCTGTCAAAACAAATAGGATCCGCGAATATGCCTGCGCCCTGCAGTTCAGCGTAAGCCTGTATATAACCAAAAAGGCAGTCACCACACTAAACACAAAATCCGCCAGATCAAGAAAAAACACATCCCGGCCGGTCAGAAACGTGTACGCATAGAAAAAGACCGGAATCAGAATCGTTCCTAACAGCATTCCGAAACAGTAGGCGGAAGATATACAGGGACAGTCATTCTTAAACCGGGGAATCATCAAAAAAGAATACAGCAGCATCGGGAAAAATACCAGCTTCATATGTTCCCATATCGATTCATTCACCGGAGAAAACAATCCTACGATAACGCTGTTTCCCGTCCATTCATATAAAAAATGGAAAAGCGTCCCTGTTATGAGCACAAACAGCAGACCGCAGACGACATAACATTTTAACTTTCTCACACGATATCACCTCATGAATAGTATATGCCGCATGCTGCCGTCATTTATGTATGTCAGGATGGAACTTTCCCTTTTTTCATAATTTACTTTATCTTTTTCTTTATCGTCCGGGCTTTTGATGGTATTCTGTATAAGGAAAAACAAACTGATTTGTAATATTTTTGCAGAAGACAATGCTTTTACCGTGATGATGCGCTTATCAGATCAACAATATCAGGCCGCTGTTGTCGGTCAAATGCTCCTGACGGAAAGGAAAAACGTTATGGATGATATGCAGCTTTTTATCATATTTTGTATGGAACTGACCGGAACGGTCGCTTTCGCGGCATCCGGCGCAATGGTGGGCATCCGGCGCGGAATGGATATTTTCGGCGTATGCGTGTTAGGCGTCGTCACAGCCGTAGGCGGCGGTATGACAAGAGATGTGATCCTTGGAACTGTACCGGGCGCACTGCTAGATCCTGTATATGTCATGGTCGCAGTATGCACGGCACTGTCCGTATTTTTTATTTTATATTATAAAAAAACTTTTTTACAGGGAAAAATAGGCATTTTCTATGAAAAAACCATGTTTGTGATGGATACCGCCGGACTCGGGATCTTTACCGTAATCGGCGTGATAACAGGCATCCGCAGCGGCTATCTGGAGAACACGTTTCTTTTAACTTTCCTCGGCACACTGACGGGCGTCGGCGGCGGTCTTTTGCGCGATATGATGGCCGGCGTGCCGCCGTATATTTTCGTAAAACATGTCTATGCCTGCGCTTCGGTGGCAGGCGCTATAAGCTGTGTCTGGATCTACCGGGCGTTTGGACAGATCCCGGCCATGATCATAGCCTCCGCCCTTGTGATCCTGATCAGAACGCTGGCAGCACATTACCGTTGGAATCTGCCGCATATCCGGCTTTAGAATCCGACACTAATCCACGCAGGCATTCTCTATCTCGATCCGGAAGATAACAAAAAATATTTCCTCTTTTTCCGGATATTCCTGTCCGATCATCGGATATAATGCCGTCATTTGCTCCCGTACGCCCCCGGAAGGCTCTATCTGCGCTTTCCCGGCAATTCGTATCCAACGCCTCGTATGCAGATTGTAACTTGCCAGTTCAACCAAAGGATTCCGCAGCAATTCGGAATACACCTTTTTACGGCTGTCTGTTCCGATATATAAAAAGCGTCCATCGGCATACAGCATCCCCATCGGCCGCAGTCTTGGCTGCGAAGCATCCGCCGTCGCCAGAAAACAATACGTACAGTCCCGGATAAATGCAAGGCAGTCCCCGGCGGATAATTCCGCAGTCTTTTCATCTTGTTCCTGCATCTCACTGTTTAGCAAAAAGTCAATACTGCAGCCAAACAGCTTACTCAGTTTAATCATTTTTTCGGTCTCCGGGAAAACCGCATCCATTTCCCAACGCGAAACCGACTGACGGGATATCTTCAGCATTTCCGCCAGTTCTTCCTGCGTGATTCCCTTACTCTTGCGCAGCGCTGCAATTTTTTCCCCTGTCGTCATATTTAACCATGCCTTTCCTGATTCTGCTCCGCCTCATACAGACTCCTGACCATATCTTCGATATCCATGGAAGCCTCTTTCTGATATTCCTGTTTAAACCGCCCGATAGAACCATCAAATACGATCTCTCCTTTGAGCAGCACAATGATCCGCCTGCACACACTGTCTAAATCCTTCATATCATGCGAAGTCAGGATCGTCGTGGTTTTGTCCAGTCTGTTCCGTTCTCTGATAAACTCTCTGATCTGCTGCTTGGCCAATACATCCAGGCCGATGGTAGGCTCATCCAGATACAGGATCGGCGGTTCATGCAATAGGGAAAGCGCCACTTCCGCCTTCATCCGCTGTCCCAGGCTGAGCTGTCTGACAGGCGTACGGTAAAAATCCTGCATACGCAGCATTTCCACGAACATATCCACATTTCTTTGAAATACGGCAGGATCGATACGATAGATTTCCTTTTGCAGTTCAAAACTGTCAAGCATGGGCAGATCCCAATTCAGCCTTGACCTTTGACCGAAGACAACGCCTATGTTGGCAGCATTTTTCTCTCTTTTCCTGTACGGGCAGATCCCGGCCGCCGTAATGCTGCCCGAGGTAGGATATAAAATGCCCGACATCATCTTCATCGTCGTTGATTTCCCCGCGCCGTTTTCCCCGATAAAGCCGACCAGTTCGCCTTCCTCAATCGTAAAGGAAATGTCTTTCACGGCATGAACGATCTTACGTTCCGGCCGGAAAATATTTTTCAACACATTTCCCGCTCCCGGACGCGGCATAGTTACTTCATAATCCTTTGAAATATGAGATACCTCTATTAATGACATTATACCCTCCAATCTGCCTACGATCCACTGCTTTTATAACTCTTTGCACCTTTTTCAAAAAACAGACACGCCGCGGCAAAAAACAGTACCGCCGCAAATCCTCCTGCACCTGCTGCCTGACCGCCAAAAAAACCATCATCTTTACCAAGCACGCTCTGCAGCGGATAAAAATTAACGAATCCATAAGGAATCACCACCGTAACGATCACCTGAATCACTTTCGGGAAAATGGAAACCGGATAGTAAGATACTTCCCTGAAAAAGAACATGATCTGAAATAACGCATTGATCCTGACTGCAAAAAAGGCCGATCCGCTTACGAACAGGAAAAGCCCCGCATAGATCAGACTGCCGCACAATAAGATTCCCATGATCCTGACACCGTAAAATACCGTGACCGGAATCTGCAGTTTATGGAAACATACCGCCATCATGATCCCCGAAAGCGTCATATGCGCGGCATAGTTGCAGATAAAACTTCTGCTGATCAAATACGGCAGTACTTTCACGGGTTTTGCCAGCACATCATCAAAAGATCCCTCTCTGATCTGACCGGGCAGCGTATTCATAATATTAAAAAAGAACGTGCCCGCTATACCGTATGCAAACAGACTGAATGCATAGAGGAGCATCACCTCATAAGCGTTCCAGCCGTTCATATCCTCAAATGCCGAAATCATGACCCACATGAACAGAAACGTCATAGAATAATCAAGCGCCTGCGATATACAATTGATCAGAAAAGAATAACGGTAACTCAGCATTCCCTTAATATCTTTTTTGGCAAAAAGAACCGTCAGCCGCAGATACCTGTATAATTCTTTCATACCTCATCCCCCCTGTATCATCAGTTTACGACGGCCGCATCTCCATACAAAAGTAACAGCCCCGGATAAAACGCAGATCCAGAATAACTGCATCCCCAGAACCGGCATGACCTCAAGCGGACTTTTGCCTTCTACGAGAATTGCCACCGGCTCAAACAGGATATACTGAAAGGGCAGTAATTCCGACAATGCCCTCAGTTTCTCCGGAAAAAACCAAAGCGGTATGAGCGCTCCGGAAAACAGATTCCACAAAACGCTGTTGAAATTATTCAGGAAAAAAGAATTGCGGAACCAGATGACACTGGAACCGAACAGAAAATGATACAGAAAATTAATGAGGATCCCCATCCCCACCGAACACAGGTATAGTCCCAGACTCCCCGGCCTGATATCCGCCTGCAGATCAAAAACGAGTACGGCCGCCAACACTGATGGCACCACTCTATAGACTGTCTGAAACACATTCCGGCTCACAGACTGCATGAACATATATTTTTTTAATCCTACCGGTAACAGCAGATGGACAGAGATTGATCCATTTAGTACGCTGTTGTTTAAGTCATTCATAACGGAAGTCTTCGTAACGCCCTCGGCAAACCCTGCTGCAATGCTATAAACGATCATGTCGTTTAACACAACGCCGTTTACGTTTTCTCCACTGCCGCCATACAGTCCTCTCCACAGATACACCTTTAGAACAAGATACAAAAAAGCAAAAATCGTCCCGATAAAATAATCAAACCGGTATATGGATTTCTCTTTCCATGAAATTGTTAACATTTTGGCACATAACCGCATCATATCCCCCCGCCGTACAGGCAGCTTTCCGCCGCATGAGAATATTGTAATCCTGATGCCGTACCGCCGGAAGGGATTTTAAATTGCCTGCTGTAACATTTGACGTGCGTAAAAACAACCGTCTCTGCAATTCATAACACAATCATGCTTTTTCATGACTATCCTCTAAAAAACTTAGATTTATATGACGAGACAAATAGAAAGCAGGCAATCATAAGCGTGCCGACAAACAAAAAAACCAGACAGTCTTAATCATATAAACAAAAACCGAAAAAGGAGAATCCCATATGAGCATCACAAATACCACCAATATCCAGCATTCCACAGCTGCAGCATATTCTTATACCGCAGCCGCTCCCCTGTCTGGAACCGCCGCCGGAAAAAGAACATCCGGCAGCAGTTTCCTGAACTCCCGCGAAGAAAGCGTCGTAGATAAATTCAAGCAAAAGCACCCTGACCATGCCCATCATGTGAACCAGCAGGTACGGGCCGGCAGATCTGTACGTGAAAAAAACGGCCTGCCGGACTCTGTTACACAAAACATGACTATGGAAGAATATCAGGCTTACTTTTATGCACTGTTAGATACCATTCCCTACGATCCCACAAGAGTCAATGATACAACGGTGATCTCCATCTCCGACAGAGGCTGGGAACAGATGCGCAAAGACCCTGACTACGAAGCGTGGATCCTCGGATACTTCGTAGAAGACCGCTCTGTTCGCAATCCTTTTTTTGCATGGGGCAACAATGCCGGAAACTTTATCTCCGAACGATTCGGCGCATCCATCGAAGAACATGTCGGCCAGGGCGTCAGCAAGGCATCTCTTGAAGGAGACAGAGAAGAGGAAGATGAGGAAGAAGACTGGTGGATCAAACGGCATAAGCGTATGAAAAAGCTCCTGAAAGAACAGGTGGAAAGATCCACAAACAGAGACATCCTGCAAAAAGCGGCGATACGGGAAGAATATTCGAGACAGCAGCATATAAGCAGTCTGAAACAGCAGCATTTTCTTACATCCGGTACACAGGATACGCAGAGCAAACCTGTTCCCGAAGGTATGGCCGTATCTGTGGCTGCCGCTGCTTACAGCGCTGCCATCGACCTGTTTACGACATCGATACCGCCTGCGCTTTGAGATTCAGGCGCAGGCCGTATTATCTTTTGTGATCTATGCCGCACCTGATTGCTCTCACTGCTTTGTTCAGAATACATACTCCGTAACCGTCAGTTTGTATGTCCCCTTCCCCAGTTTTTTGACTAATCCGGCGTTTTCAATTTGATTCAGAATTCTTTGCAGCTGCCTTGCGCTGCAATGAAGATGAAAGGACGCCTGTTCTATTCCTTTTAAGATTCCACCATCACATTTATACTTCATATAGGATATAACACGTTCCGTAAGCGTCGCAGGCGCGGCATCCATGGTAGTCATTGCTCCGATCTTGGCCGAAAGACTGCAGCAGATCAGTTCCAGAAACCTGTTATTTGAAAGCAGCTGCTCCCTGTGTTTTTCAACGGAAAATGAAATACAAGTCAGACTTTCGGCCGCTTCGGCATAAATATTGTTATTCCTGGGATAAAAGATATCCATATCCCCGAGAAAATAATCCGCCGTACCGTTTGACAGTGAATAACGCGTACCATCATCACGAATAAAATAAATGTTTATAGAACCCTGTTCCACAATCTGGAACAGAAGTTCGTTCTGAAAAGGTGAACTTACGAATTCACCTTTTTCATATTTGATCAGATAAAAATCCAGTTCCATTGTATCAAGTACGTCATGGTATTTACTTTTCGCAATACAATCTGCAATTGCACTTTTATCATATATTTTTTCCATAAAAGACCTCTTGAACAGGACAAATGTCTCGTTTTTTGTATTTATCTTAAAATATAATGAAAAAAAATGCAAGGGAGAAGAAATATGGCATCCGTTTTTGAAGAAAAAAATATTTCCAAGGCAATCATAAGAGTCGGATTACCGGCTATGCTGGGACAGCTCACAACGCTCATTTATAATATTGCCGACACTTTTTTCGTTTCTTTGACAAAAGAACCTGCCACAATTGCCGCGGTAACATTGTGTGCGCCGATATTGCTTATCATCATGTCGATCGCCTGTATTTTCGGCATGGGAGGCAGCAGTGTGATCGCAAGATTATTGGGTGAAAAAAAGGAAGAGGAATCCGGCGCGACGATGAATTTCTGTGTATATGCGATGGCAATTGCCGGCGTTATTACCCTTATTGCAGGACTTGTACTGATACGGCCGTTTGCAAAAATATCCGGTGCAGATGCGGATAACATCGCTTATACCTGTGATTATCTGAAATGGATCTTTATAGGCGCGCCATTCATTATGCTGGCAAACGGCTTTGTCCATTTGTTCCGCTCGGTCGGACTAATCAAGGAGAGTACGATCGGACTGATCCTCGGAAATGTGATCAATATGGCGCTTGATTATATATTCATCGCGCTCCTCGGCTGGGGAACGGCCGGCGCCGCACTTGCAACCTCCTTAGGGTTCGTATGCGCAACCATCTATTATATTGTCTGCATGATTCGGGAAGAATATAAAGGCAATCGATTAGTCCCATTGACGCCTAAACGATTTTCACCAAGTGCAGGCATGATCGGCAATGTGATAAGTATTGGTATTCCGGGCGCTCTCATTACGGTGCTCATGAGCGTTTCCAATATCGTACTGAATAACTACATCGGTATTTACGGGTCTGATGCAGTGGCTTCCTACGGAATCGCATATAAACTTGATATGATCCCGATCCTGTTATCGGTAGGCTTATCACAGGGCGTTGCGCCTTTGATCGGCTATTACTACGGTGGGAACATGAAAAAACGAATGGCCCATACCGTGAAATACGCGGCTTTATACGGCATTCTCATAGGCGCGGTATTTACCGCTGTCTTTATGCTTCTTGGTAAACCGCTTGCCTCTGTATTCCTGCAGGACGCCGTTTTGATCGAACAGACGGGATATTTCCTGAAAGTCCTCTGCCTGTCGGCGCCTATGCTTGGTGTAATCAATACGATGACAAGTTATTTTCAGGCATTGGGAAAAGCAGTAAAATCGCTGATCATTACCGTTTTACGAAATGCGGTTCTGTTTATTCCGGGAGTGATCATTTTAAATTACTTCTGGAAACTCCATGGTGTGATCGCCGCACAGCCTGTTGTCGAAACTGTTTTAACAATAATCTGCCTGTTAATGTATCGCAAAGACTGCAGATCAGCAGACGATCACCCCACCCGGGCAGAGGCATGAATGTCCAGTGTTTCATCAACAAGAATGCATTCCGTCTTCTTCCCGTATCTTCTCTATAAACTCCTCTATGGACATGCTCCCTGTATCACCCTGATCACGGCTTCGCACGGATATTTCCCCTGCCTCCGCTTCCTTCTGCCCGATGATGATCATATAGGGAACCTTATCAAGCTGCGCTTCGCGGATCTTATAACCGATCTTTTCCGTCCTCTCATCCATTTCACAGCGCAGACCGGCTTTTTCCAGCCGATCGGCCGTTTCTTCTGCATAATCATGAAAACGCTCCGCAATCGGCAGGATCTTTACCTGTACCGGTGCAAGCCACAGCGGAAATTTACCCGCATAATGCTCAATCAAAATACCGATAAACCGCTCAATGGAACCGAATACGACACGGTGAATCATGATCGGGCAATGCGCCTGCCCATCGGAACCGATATACTCTATGTGAAACCGTGCAGGCAATTGAAAATCCAGCTGGATCGTTCCGCACTGCCATGTTCTGCCGATAGAATCCTGCAAATGAAAATCCAGTTTCGGCCCGTAAAAAGCGCCGTCCCCTTCATTGATCACATAAGATACCCCGATACCATCCATTGCTTTCTTTAGCGCATCCGTTGCCATTTCCCATTCTTCGTCACTGCCGATACTATGCTCCGGTCTTGTGGAAAGCTCAACACGATATGCAAATCCGAATTTCGTATACACTTCATCTATGATTCTTGCCACATTCTGAATCTCACCGATCACCTGCTCTTTTGTCATGAAAATATGCGCGTCATCCTGCGTAAATGCCCGCACGCGCATCAGACCATGCAGCGTTCCTGACTTTTCGTTGCGATGCACAAGTCCAAGCTCGCCCAGTCTCATAGGCAGTTCTTTATAGGATCTGGGTTTGGACTGATACACCAGCACTCCGCCCGGGCAGCTCATCGGTTTCACGGCAAAATCCGTCTCATCGATCTGCAGCGTATACATGCTCTCCCGGTAATACTCCCAGTGTCCCGACATTTCCCAAAGACTGCGGTCAAGCATAACAGGCGTGGAAATTTCCATATAACCTTCTCTATGATGAATCCGGCGCCAATAATCGATCAGAAGGTTTTTTAACACCATCCCCTTTGGCAAAAACACCGGAAATCCCGGCCCCTGCTCAAAAATCGTAAATAACCCCAATTCTTTTCCAAGCTTCCTGTGATCCCGCTTTTTGGCCTCTTCCGCTCTTTGCAGATACGCCGTCAGTTCGGAAACCTTCGGAAAAGAAATCCCATAAATCCTGGTAAGCATTTCATTTTTCTCATCTCCCCGCCAGTAAGCTCCTGCAATCGATAATAACTGAAACGCCTTGATATGGCATGTATTGGAGATATGCGGACCCGCACAAAATTCCGCATATTCTCCCTGCCTGTAAAAGGAAATCATCTCTTTGGCAGGCAGATTTTCGATCATCTCCAGTTTATACCGCTCATCCCGCTCCCGCATATAGGCGGCCGCCTCTTCCCTTTCCATCTCATATACCCGCACCGTAAGCGCTTCCGCCACGATTTTCCTCATCTCATCTTCCACCAGACGCAGATGTTCGTCTCCGAAGGAAAAAGAAAAGGCAAAATCATAATAAAACCCCTGCGAAATCGCCGGGCCAATGGCACATTTTGTATCCGGGTACAATCTTTTTACCGCCTGTGCCAGCACATGGGCGGAAGTATGCCAGAAAGCCTCCTTTACCCACTGCTCTTCAAAACTTCCCTCCCGCATCTCATTGTTTCTACAGATCACTTTCATTTCTTACGTCTCCTTTCCTGCATGGGCACAACCTCCCGATGGTCCCGCATGCTGCAGTCAATTGTTCCGATAACATAAGAAAAGCACCCGTAAATACGCATTTTCAGCATATTTAAGGGTGCAGTAATCGCACGGTTCCACCTTAACTTTTCACTTCAGATTCTGACAAATCCTATCCTTTAACGCAGGCATACGGTAACGCCTACTCGCTTAACACTTTCGGCATGACAGCTCTGGAATGGTTTTCATTGATCTTCTTTCATAAAGGACTTCCACCGCGTTATGTCCTTCTCTCTGGATGTTTCCGGTCAACTACTCTTTCCGTCTTCGCTTTTCCTATGTTATTACAGAAGATTATAATGCAATCTGAAAAAATGTCAAGAAAATAATCATTTCAAATCATAAAAAAATTTTCAACCTTTTACGACAAAAAGAAAATGATTTGTCTTTCCCAGATGCTCAGGCCTCTCGCAATAGAACAAATGCAGTTTTACATACTGCGCATACCCTGCATCATCCAGCCGGTTGATCCGCTCTTCCAGCAACTCGCTCATGCCATCCGACGCGACCTCGTGCAGAATCGTCAGGCCGTTGTCTTTGAGCATTTCGCGGCATTGCTCCAGATTAAAAAAGACAAACGGGAAGTCGTCCGCTTTAAACGTTTCTTTGTCATAATCACCCTTTATGAGATAGTCCGGATCATATCCCCATTCCGTATAGGGAATCATGTCGTTATTGATAAACGCGGCAAACAAGATACCCTCTTTTTTCAATACTCTTTTTGCTTCCCTGATCGCCATGTTGCGGTCTTCCCGGTCATGCAAATGGTAAAGCGGGCCAAGTAACAGGACGATATCAAACGTTTCATCCGCAAAATATGATAAATCAAGGGCATTTCCCTGTCTTAAATCGATATTGGTACTGTCGGTAAGTTTCTTACGAAATTCCACAACATTTTTATCTGCCAGTTCTGCAGCGTTCACTTGATATCCCTTATTTGCAAAATAAAAACTATATTCCCCGGCTCCCGCTCCGATATCCAGGATTCTCATTCCCTTTTTTAAATACCTTTCAATGTATCTGACCGTCGTCGTAAACTCGACTCTTGCGGCCTTACTGCAATTTAACCTGGATTTCTCATCGAAAAAGTCATATAGGGTATTGACCAGCGTTTCATCGTCTTTTATCTCTTTCATTTCGTTTATATTCATTTTCCCGCCTCCTCCTGTCATTGCTTTTTCCGTTCACTTTTCAGAAAGATCACAACCTTCCAGAAAATCCCCAATCTTACCAAGATGACTTCCGATGGAATGATACTGTCCCGAATAAATGACAGGATCAAATTTCGTCAGATCGATAGAAAACGTATCTCCGATCTCTATATTCTCATCTATCTGAATATTTCTTATTTTACAAAAAAACGTATCGGAATCGCCTGTCTTTACAGACGTAACCACCTCGCATTCGTATACCCAGCGGCTTGCATCCAGAACAGGAGCAGATACATATTCGCTTTTTTCATAAGAATACACGGCCCTGCTCATATCCTTATGCGGACTCCCGAAATAGTCGACAAGATGCAGCATATCCGTACTCGCCAGATTTACGGAAAGCGCCTTTGTCCTCATGACGTTCCGCTTCGTTTTTTTCATTCCGAACATGCTGATCACCAACAGATACGCTGCCCCTTCACAGGTTGCGCTGACCCAGGTGATCGGTGCAAAATCAGGCGTATTGTCATCATTATAAGTTCCTACGATAAATGTCGGCTGTACGCACATGGAATAATTGGTCCCTATGGACTTTCTCTTCATTAAAATAACCATACCTTTCTCTAACGCCTGTTAAACATCCCGCTTTGCACTTTTACCAGCTCCATTCTGCTGCCGGCGGTATGCAAGTTCCGTGGGAAGATCATTCCGGAGCTAGTCAAAAAATCTGCCCGTAAAGAAATTCTGATTTCCTAACGGCTTCGCCGTGATCCGAAACAGAACACAGCCGTCCGGACACATAACCACCTTGCTGTATTTACTGTCTCCGCCTATATTTTCTAAATTTCCTCCGCTTCTGACCGCTTCCATAATGGGATATAACATCATCATTACTTTGGAGCAGATCCCCTGCCCCTGCATATTTACCGGACAGCCGTAAGTACAGGTATACTTGTCTCCGATTTGCTCGCCATTGCGGCAAAATCTTTCCGTTTTTTCATTGTCCTTATTAAATCCGATCACTTCTATTTCCCATTCGTATTCTTCATCATACCATTTTTTCAAAGCGGTTTCCTCCAAATTGCAATATATTTTTCTGATTGTACCATTTCCATACGGCTTTTTCAATGATATCTCAATAATGCCTTCAATTGCTGATCCAACTGTCGGGATCCGTAAATTTATGACTGCCTGCCGCATAACCGCCTTTATATTTTACCGTCACATACATGGTCTCTTCATCCTTTATGAGTTTCACGTAGCAGACGCCGTCTATAAACTCATCCGTAATATCGACTTTCTGGTCAAGCCAGTAAACCCAGACAGAACCATCCTCTTCATATTCCACATCAGGCATCATCAAATACTCCATAAAATCTTCTTCAGATAACGGAATCGTACTTCCATCCGCCCCGACCTCAACACCGCCGCCGGCCTGATAATTCATGTTTCCATAAGCATCTTCATACTCCATGGCATAAGTGCCGTCTCCGTCAAACTGAATCGTCACATTCGTACAATCTCCGTGAATCCATAACTGGACAATACGCTGAATCCCGCCTACATCCATGGCATATGCGAATGTAGCGCTCGCCATAAAGATCACACAGCCGACAACGGCGGCCGCTATTGTTTTCATGAAATGCTGTTTTTTTATTTTTTTCATTTTCCCTACCTCCAAAATAAATTCGCCAGGCGGACAGATTACGGAAAATGCCTTTTTATATTTTTCTTTATTCGTCATATTCCCAGTCCTCCTTCAATATGTTTCGAAGCAATGATCTTCCCCGTGATAATCTGACTTTCACATTCCCCTGCGTCAGTTTCAAGATACCCGCAATTTCACCGACGGAATAATCCTCGTAATAAAACAAATGCATCACTACCCGGTATTTTTCAGGCAGACCCATCACCGCCTCAAACAGCGCAGAGGATTCCTTCGATTCGAAGGCCAGCGTCTGCATGTAATCCTCTAATGGCAATGCATTTCGTCTGAAAAAAGTATTGATTTTATTTTTGGCCTTATTAATTGTCACCCGGATCAGCCATGCACGTATATGCTGCTCTGACGCAAAGTCTTTCTTTGCAGACCAGTATTGAATGAATGTGTCCTGTATAACGTCCTCGGCATCCTGCACATTTTTACATATGCTGAAGGCCAGAACATAAAGATTGCTCCGATACTTTTCGATTACTATCTCTACCGCCGGTTTCATAAGCATGCTCCTTTGTCTTTTGAAAAGCTTTTCACGAATAATACAAATGGAAATGACGAAAGGTTACAAAAACTTGTGGATTTATTTTTTTAATGCAAAAATCTCCCGCCTGTTTTCTGACGGAAGATCCTGTTTTGCCGTGATATTACCCGGTCCGGCTGTCATATTATTATTTCTTTGCGTTTATTGGGAAATAAAACATCATTTTCTCTATACTCTTTCTTATCATTTCGTTTGATGGATAGAAAATCAACTCCACCATAATCAGTAGAGAACTTCTCGAATTTTTCTCATTTCCCGCCAAACATTATCTCCATAATTACTCACCAATACGGAAATCATCCCATTATTGGGATTATATTCGGATAAAAAACTTACTCCCGGATCACACCCTTGAAAATACGCAAAATCTTTACCCTTGGGATTGTCAATAATCCACAGGCCGTAGCCATAATACCCTTCTTCTGCGTCATTCCCATCTCCGCTCTGCTTACTAAGCATATCCGAAACAAACGATTTTGAGATCAGATTTCCCTCCAGCAAATTAGTCCAAAAACCGATAATATCTCTTACCGTTATAAACGCCCCGCCTGCACCAGTACCTTTTACATCAACAGAAAATATATTTGTACGATAGCCATTTGTATCTTCACAATAAATATAGTTATTGGCACACTTTGCCGGCAGCCTGTCCAGCTCATAATAACCCGTTGATTTCATACCGCATACATCAAAAACATTTTCTTTTAAGTATTGGTCAAAATACATGCCCGTCACCTGTTCTATCATCATTGCAAGCAATACATACCCGGAATTATTATACTGGAATTTTTCTCCTTTTGGATACATCATGGGTTTATGGATAAATAACGGGAGCAAATCGCTGTTATGCCTGATTTTATAATTAGGATAATCAATCCACAATTCTTCGTATTCCTCCATAACGCTCTCATCAAAATAATCCGGAACACCCGACGTATGGTTTAAAAGCTGTTTGACCGTAACATCCCGATCAATATCATTTAACGGCATATCAAGCAGCATACCCAATGTATCATCAAACTTGATTCTTCCCTGTTCAATCAACTGCAATATACCTACTGCAACAAAAACTTTGCCTGCTGACGCGCTTGCAAATTTCGTTTCTATTGTGTTTGAAATTTCATTTGCCAGATCTGCAAAGCCGTTTTCCCTTTCATATAAAACTTTGCCGTTTTGTACGATATAGATATTTCCCCTAAACTCTGCATCCACCATATCTTTTATATCCATTTTAATCCCCTTCCATTATCCGATACGCTTTTGGGTGATATCTTCATACTTTCCACTCTTTAAATAAATTATAGTCCTTTTGCTTACAAAATAAATCCTATACTTCATTTAAAACAAATTTAATTCATGACGAAAATCACTGCCCTACAATCCTGTATACACCAATCCTTCACCAAATGCATCTTTTAATGTGTCTATTAATTTGTCATTATATTAATAAATTTCTCTATTCTAAACATTCCGGATCGCCTATCTCTTCATTTCCAAGATACTTCATGTATTCTTTTCCCTCATAAAAATTCATGATCGGGCGGCGAAGTTTTGACGGATACAGTGGTAATCTATTCAATATAGACAAATCCAACCAGTCAAATCCAATTTGATTCGTATCAGTATGAAGTGTTGCCTCTGGGGTTTGCCCTAAATATTCACATAAAAATACTAAATCCATTCTATGAAAACTCTCACCGTGAACCCCCTCGATAACAAAAAGTAAGTCTTTACATTGAATCTCTATTCCCGCTTCTTCCCTAACTTCTCGTTCAACCGTCTGGGGAAGCATTTCCTCACCGTCCTGGCCGCCGCCGGGTAAAATGTACCATTCCTCTTTGCCGTCATTCAGCTTTATTGCAAGCAATTTACCATTTTGAATGATAACTGCCTTTGCAGAAGTTCGTATTTGTCTTGACATATTTATTTTCCTTTATCTGCTCCGATAAGCATATCCATTCTATCAGATTCTGCATTTCCTTATCTGTTTCGTTTAGGTCTGTTTCTGCCACGATTTTAGCACTTACAATTTATCTTTAGAGCCACCGGCCATTTTCATTGAAATTCATCGCTCTGTCTGCTCGGTCATAATTCCCCAACGAATTCCAAACCGATCAACAAAAACAACTCGGCAAGAACTGTAGGGCGTTGCTTCCAGTTGATATATTGTCCTACTTCCTTCTTTCATGATTTCATATACTCTTTGCACTTCTTCTTTTGTATCATACATAATAGTGAGGAAATTGGAATAGCACGTTTGAAATTCAATATCCACATGGTCACTCATAATAATTCTTTGATTATCCAATACAAGTTCCGAATGGTATATATATTCTTTTTGATTTTCCTTAAGCAACGGAATATATGCAGGGTCATTCGCCTCTCCATATGTAATCATACAACTAATGTTTCCATTAAATGCCTTTTCGTACATTTGAATTGCTTCCCTGCAATTCCCTCCAAAATTTAGCGTAGGTACAATCTTCATTTTTGTTCTTGTATGATGTTTATAGAAGCAAAACACCATAACTTCCTTTCTTTTTAATATCGTGGTTCAATACAACTCAGATACTGTGGACTGGTCCTCCTGACTTTCTGAATTGATTATACCACTCGTTCTATGTATTTATCAAATAGGGAATAAACCAGTAAGGTGTTTCCCGTTACCTGGTATGTATCTGCTCATAGAGAACTTCCTTTTACTGCTGTCAGGAGGAGAGGCGAAGTATAACTCTGATATGTGAATAATAAACTCCGCTCTAGAAGAGAGAAATTCCACTAACTGCTTCAAGGTGGAATTTAAAATTTCAATTATCAGGAAATTATCTTTTAATATTTACAAATTGCATAATATTTTGTGCACTGTTATAATAAATAAGATTTTTTTACATTTATACTGTTCATGAAACAGATTAAGAATGGGGGGATTATCATGGAGGAATTGTTAGTTTATGCAATTTTGCTTGGTGAGGGATTAGTGACCGAAAACGAGTACAATAAACGGCTTGATGAATTATTTCTCAGCAACCCCGAAAATGATGATTTTCTTTATTTGGAATGGGAAACAAAGTAAGGGTCAAATCCGACGCCCACCTATAAAATTAAGCGCCGTTTAGTTGCGG
>CAJTUZ010000024.1 GCA_910579735.1 uncultured Lachnospiraceae bacterium | reverse complement strand
ATCAAATATGCATCAAAGTTGCATCATGGGAGCGGAGGTGCGGGAGGGACAGCATAGATGACATATGTGGAGGCAGGCAGGGCATACGGCAGCGGAACGGTTTTTTATTTGTCTGCTGGCGTATAGCGAAGAACGGCGATATTTTCTTATCGGGTGATACAATTACGCCAGGGTAAATCGCACAGGACGTGCGATTTAGGCATTATGGGACACGGATGTCCTTGAATGCCGGCCCGGACGCTGCCGCAGCCGGGCGCACTCGATTAGAAAATTCCCGTTCGAAGGTCTACGCCGGCAGACAAATAAAAAACCGTTCCGCTGCCGTATGCCCTGCCTGTTTCGATGCTGTCTCCTATCATCTGTCTGCCGGGTACGGAACGGGTATTTGCTCTTGCGAAAAAAGCATCCCTATGGTATAACCTTTAATAGATAAAACCGGGGTGTCCTGTAAAAAGAACGGGGCTGCCGGACAGGAAAGGAGAATGAAAAGCATGAATGCTATTGCGCAGAATAAATCGATTACCGATACCATACAGTATGTGGGGGTGGATGATAAGGAGATCAGACTGTTTGAGAGCCAGTATATCGTGCCAAATGGTGTTTCTTATAACTCCTATGTGATTCTGGATGATAAAAATGTGGTTATGGACAGCGTAGATTTAAGAGCGGAGAAAGAATGGTTCGCGAATCTGGAAACGGTACTGGGAGAGAAAGAGCCGGATTATATTGTCGTATCCCATGTAGAGCCGGATCATAGCGGAAGTCTGCAGAAGTTTATGGAAAAATATCCGCATACCAAACTTGTCTGCAATGCCAAAACGCTTGCGATGCTGTCACAGTTTTTTACCATGCCTGCGGACATGGAGAGCGTGATCGTAAAAGAAGGGGATGAGCTTGTTCTCGGCAAACATACGCTTACGTTTATTATGGCCCCGATGGTGCATTGGCCGGAAGTTATGGTTACCTATGAAAAGACGGAAAAAGTATTATTTTCCGCAGATGGCTTCGGTAAATTCGGCGCGCTGGATACGGAAGAGGATTGGGCATGTGAAGCAAGGCGTTACTATTTTAATATTGTAGGAAAATACGGTATGCAGGTGCAGGCTCTGTTAAAAAAGGCGGCGGCTCTGGACATCCGTACGATATGTCCTTTGCACGGCCCGGTGCTTTCGGAGAATCTGGAATATTACATAGGGAAGTATCAGATATGGAGCAGTTATGAGCCGGAAGATGAGGGCGTATTGATCGCCATTGCTTCTATCCATGGACATACGAAACAGGCCGCACAGAAGCTGGCGGAGTTACTGCGCAGCAAGGGTGTGGAAAAAGTGGCGGTAGCGGATCTGGCCAGAGACGATATGGCGGAGGCGATTGAAGATGCGTTCCGTTATGACAGACTGGTGGTAGCGGCAGCAACTTATGACACAGGTGTCTTTCCGTGTATGGACAGTTTTCTTACCCGTCTGAAATCCAAAAACTTTCAGAAACGGACAGTCGGCATCATAGAGAACGGAAGCTGGGCGCCTATGGCGGGCAAAGTGATGAAAGAACGTCTGATGGAGATGAAAGAAGTGACGATCTTAGAGCCGGTCGTGTCCATAAAATCCGCGTTGGATGAGACTTCCGCTAAGCAGCTTGAGGAACTGGCGCAGGCGCTTGCATAAATACAAAAGAGAGATACGATATAGGAGGCTGCCGTACTGATTTTTGATCAGTGCGGCAGCCTCGTCTGCATCCTGCCCATATGTTATTACCCTGTCTGTAAAACAAAAGACATCTGTTTTCATTTTAGAATATTGTGCCGGGTGTGCCAATTTCAGATATATGACAGGCAGTTTTACAGGCCGGATTTTTTACAGAAATTTCAAAAAAATATCCCTTGACAATTCCTATACATGTGGTATTGTGTAGAAGATTTCAGTTTTTTTGAAGGTTAAGAAAGGGCAGGAGTATTGTTATGCAAAAAGATATGACGCAGGGAAGTCCGATGAAGCTGATCCTCGGATTCTCGATCCCGCTTTTATTCGGTTTATTGTTTCAGCAGTTTTACAGCATGGTAGATACGATCATTGTCGGCCACTATCTGGGTGTGGATGCGCTCGCGGCCGTTGGGGCGACCGGATCGGTCAATTTTCTTATTATCGGATTCTGCATGGGAATCTGCAGCGGATTTGCAATTCCGGTAGCGCAGGAGTTCGGTGCAGGTAATGATAAAAATCTGCGCAAGTATGTAACGAACAGCGTTTGGCTTGCCGTGCTGTTTGCCGCGGTCATGACGGTCGTGGTGGTATTATTGTGCCGCCCTATTCTGCGTCTGATGCAGACGCCGGAAAATATCATTGATGGTTCCTATCATTATATTGTGATCATTTTCCTGGGCATTCCGGTTACATATTTATATAATATGACTTCGGCGATTATCCGTTCGCTCGGCGACAGTAAGACGCCTGTCATTTTTCTGACGATGGCGGCGATCCTCAATATCGGTCTGGACCTGCTTTGCATCATTGTTTTTCATTGGGGCGTTGCGGGTGCGGCGGTCGCAACGGTAGCGTCACAGGCTGTCGCAGGTATCTTCTGTCTTCTTTTTATGCGTAAAAAGTTCAGCATTCTGCAGATGAGCAAAGAAGACTGGACGCGGGACAGATGTTTTATGAGCAAACTGTGCAGTATGGGACTGCCGATGGGGCTGCAGTATTCGATTACGGCGATCGGCAGCGTTGTTTTACAAAGCGCCGTGAACGGTATCGGTTCTAATGCAGTGGCAACCGTTACGGCCGGCGGTAAACTCAGCATGTTTCTGATGTGTCCTTTTGACGCCATGGGATCGACGATGGCAACTTACGGCGGACAAAATGTCGGCGCGGGTAAATTTGACAGGCTCAGTAAAGGATTAAAAAGCTGCGTGCTTCTGGGGGCAGTATATTCGGTTATTGCGCTTGGCGTTATCGTGCTGTTTGGGAAATCCTTGCTGCTGTTGTTTTTGGATAAAGGAGAGACGGCCATTCTGGCGGATGCGCAGTGGTATGTGACGGTGAATGTCTGCTTTTATTTTGCACTTGCGCTGGTCAATATCGTGAGATTTCTGATTCAGGGCATGGGATACAGCAGGCTGGCCGTGTTTGCCGGTATGTTTGAAATGGTGGCGAGAGGACTGGCCGGTTTTGTGCTTGTGCCGTATTTCGGATTTACCGCAGTCGGGTTTGCGAATCCGTTAGCCTGGATATTTGCAGATATCTTCCTGATACCGGCTTACATCTTTGTACGGAAAGATATCGAAAGAATCAGAAAAACACAGCCGGCATAAGGATAAGATCGGACAAAAGACCGGTATCGGCAAAAGGGCAGTAAAAAGAGCAGTGCAGGCAGAAATTTGACCTAAATAAAGAGACAACATGAGAAAAAGGAAGGATGACACAGATGTCAGTTACGATCTTTACAATGACGCACAAAAAATTCCGGGAACCTTCCGATCCAATATACCTTCCGCTGCATGTCGGCAGGGCATGCAGTGAGGATCTGGGGTATGCAGGAGACGATACCGGTGACAGCATATCTGATAAAAACTGCTATTATGGAGAACTGACCGGTGTGTACTGGGTATGGAAAAATGTGCGCACCGAGGATTACGTAGGGATATGTCATTACAGACGGTATTTCTGTACGGAAGAAGGAAGGATCTTAAACGAGAAGGATTATCTTTCTATTTTGCAGGATCATGACATGATCGTATCCAAGAAACTAAAACTGAATTTTTCTTATTTTGACGGGTATGAAAGCGATTATAATATTTTCGATCTGATCACGACCGGAGAAGTGATACGGCAGAAGTATCCGGCGTATTATGCGAATTTCGAACGGCTTGTACATGGAAACGGCACTTATTTTGCCAATATGCTCGTAGCAAAGAAGGCATTGTATGACGAGTACTGTGCATGGCTGTTTTCTATTTTTGATGAGGTGGAGAAACGGATCGATGCGGATAGTTACGACGACTATCATAAGCGGGTGTTCGGCTTTATTTCGGAATTTCTGCTGCTTGTCTGGGCGGAAACGAAAGGACTGAAAGTCTGCGAGTGTAAGGTCGGCATGACGGATGAAAAATATGAAACAAAGCAGATGAAAGAGACATTAGCAGATTTTTTCCGGCAAAAGGATCTGGCCGGAGCGAAAGCTTATTTTCTGGAGTCGCTTCAAAAAAGGCCGGATGTTTTAATGGAAGCGTCAGACATTACAGGCGAGTTAAAAATGGCCATGCAGGCAGTGGCGGTCTGTGAGCTGGAAAGACAGGAATATGGGGAGAGCGTTATTGACAGGATGCAGGATTTTGATGCTTTGATGCGCTATTTCGGCAGATTGAATGATGCGATAAACGATTGTAAAACGGGAGGACTGCAGGCGGAAGATATCCGTTATTTACAAAGCGCGCGGATATCAGAGATCGCGGTGGAGGCTTCGGCACGTTTATTCTGTACGCAGGAGGAGCTTGCGGCGGTCGTAGAGCGGATCGGCCGGGAGATATAGTAAAGATATAGTAAGAGAAATATGCGGAGTATCCGGTATATTATTTTAGGAAGCAGGGCGGGAATTTCCCGCCCGCTGTCATTTTACTGCCCCGGAAGCTCCGTCATCGGGTCGGCAATGCTGCCCTGCGTCATACCGGCAGAAGATAGCGTACCATTTCCATCATAACGGTAGAAGAACGTAGAACCGAGAGATTCTTCGGTGTCTATATTATATGCATGCTCCATATAAACGGCGATTTCTATCGTATTATCCGCCGCATCCATGTCATATAAATAGCATTTGGCCCAGTAATAGGAATATTCACTGTCGGAAAACAGCGCAAGAAGCTCTTCGTTTTCCCGGGCGAAGTCCGTATCGTTTATGATCAGATGCGGTTTGGCATCCAGAGTACCAATATCTTCGATGTAAAACCGGATCGATTCGTCCTGTCCGTCGCCGTTTAGGTCAAGGAAATAAGGTTCTTCGCTCTGCAGTTTTACAGTCAGATTTCCCTGATAGGCGTAAGCCTGCCTGAATCCCATTTCGGACAGCTTATCGTAAGGGATGATGAATTCTATCATGCCAGATGAAAAGGGACCGAGCGCATAGGGATTGCTGAAAAAAACAAGGCCGTCGGTGGACAGATACCAGGAACTTTCCTGATAAAGCGTGGTTTCCAGATCCTCTGAGGCGTTTTCAAACAGGACAGCCTGATAAGTATCCGTAACGATAAGTTCCTGCAGGAAAGCGAGCGTATCCTCATGGAAGGATCCTGCATTTTCGGCAAGGTCTGCAAAGGCGATTGCATCTCCTGTTTCGGCATTATAATTGAGTCCGGTAAAAACATAATTTCCATGTACTCCGCCGCTGTAAACAGAATCTGCTATAAGGAAAGAAATGACATTACTGTCATTACGGGTAACTGTAATATCAAGGTCATGATAATAGTTGGAAAAACCGTATTCGTCTTCGTTTTCCAGGAGATATTCCTGTCGGGACTGATAATCATTTCTTGCATAGTCACGCGTTGCAGTATCGGCTAAAACAGCATCCACCCTTGCCCGGATGTCTGCGTTGATCTTTTCTGCTGCATCCTCATTTCCTTCTATCTGCACAACCGGATAGCTGCACAGGCTGGTATACAGGAGCGTGCCGTCCTGTGCGCTGTCGCTGTCCTCTTTTGATTCAAATGTGATCTGCGCACGAACAAAACTGCTGTCTGTCTCGGGAACTGCCGCGCTGCTGTTGTCTGCTTCCGGCTCTGTAACGCTGCTGTCCGGAGTTTTCTGTTCGGAATCTGCAGCCGCATTCGGATCTGTTTCGGTCTGCATATCCGTATCTGCTCCCGGTACGATCACAGCGGATTCATCAATCACTTCATTATTTGCAGTACTGCCGGCAGGCGTTTCTTCATTTTCCGCCGCAGAGGGCGTCTGAGCGGAACAGGCGCTGCATAAGGCGATAGCTGATGCCATCATAATGGATACCGTAGATGTGTATAAAACGTTCTTTTTCATAATGTTTCTCCCTCATTTAAATTTGTAAGAAGTATATCAATCATGCTGTTTCTGTCATACAGGCCGTCTAATCTGCATTTATTATAACACAAACGAAATACGGATTGATAAAATTATGCAAAGGAAGAGAAAAGAAACCGGATTACGGCATTGAGCGGGGTATCATTTTATGTTAAAATAACCAAAACGGACATAACTGCTATTAGGCGCGGGAAAGTCAGCGGCGAAGAAAGAACTTCAGGCCGTAAGAAAGGTAAGGGTATCGGGATGAACTATAATGAGGCATATGCAAAATTGGAGAAATGCGGGCAGCTTCACGTGCTGCAATATTTTGATGAACTGACAGAGGAAGAGCAGGAAACACTTTTAGCGCAGATAGAGGGTCTGGATCTGGAAGTGACGGCATCCTGCGGGCACAAAGAGGAACTGAACCGGAAAGGAAAGATCACGCCGCTGTCAGCTATGCAGCTTGGTGAGATTGAAAAGAGAAAAGACGAATTTAAAAAGACCGGCCTGGAAGCGATCAGGGATGGGAAAGTCGGCGCCGTGCTGTTAGCGGGCGGCATGGGGACAAGACTCGGTTCGGATGCACCCAAGGGCGTATATAATATCGGACTGACGAAAGAGGTTTTCATTTTCCAGAGAATTATCGAAAACCTGCTGGATGTGGTGCATGAGGCGGATGCGTGGATTCACCTGTTTGTTATGACGAGTGACAAGAACCATGAGGCGACGACAAACTTCTTTAAAGAGAAAAATTATTTCGGCTACCGTCCGGAATATATCACCTTTTTCATGCAGGAAATGGCGCCGGCGACCGATTATAACGGCAAAGTATATATGGAAGAAAAATATAAGATCTCTACTTCGCCAAACGGCAACGGCGGCTGGTTTTCTTCCATGATGAAGTGGGGCGTTGTAGATAAGATCCGGAAGGAAGGGATCGAGTGGCTCAACGTCTTTGCGGTGGATAATGTATTGCAGAGAATTGCGGATCCCTGTTTTGTCGGCGCGACGATTGTGACTGACAGCGATGTGGGAGCCAAAGTGGTGCGTAAAAATGCCCCGGATGAGCGGATCGGCGTGATGTGCTTAGAAGATGGCAGACCGTCTATCGTGGAATACTACGAGCTCACCGAGGAACTGATGAATGCCAAAGACGAAAACGGCGATCCCGCGTACAGCTTCGGCGTGATCTTAAACTATTTATTCAGAGAAAAGGCACTGGAAGAGATCGTGGCCAAAAAACTGCCGCTGCATATCGTAGAGAAGAAAATTCCGTATTTGAATGAAGCGGGAGAGCTTGTTAAACCGGAAGAACCCAACGGTTATAAATTCGAACAGCTCGTGCTGGACATGATCCATGAACTGGATTCCTGTCTGCCGTATGAAGTGGAAAGAAACTACGAATTTGCGCCGATCAAAAATAAAGTGGGTATAGATTCCGTAGAAAGCGCCAGAATATTGTGTAAAGAAAACGGTATAGAATTATAGTTCCTTTCATCTAACATTTCGACAGGTTTGGATAACATTCTATGCTTGATGAAAAAGCCGCAGTAAGGATACAATAAAGGCATGATAGAGATAAGGAGGCGCTCTTATGGCAATTTTGGTAACAGGCGGAGCGGGATATATCGGCTCCCATACGGTAGTGGAATTACAAAACGCAGGCTATGATGTAGTAGTGGTAGACAATCTGTCAAACTCCAGTGAGAAGTCATTGCAGAGAGTAGAAAAGATAACCGGTAAACCGGTAAAATTCTATCAGGCAGACATCCTGGACAGAAATGCATTGGAAGAAGTATTTAACAAAGAGCAAATTGATTCCTGTATTCATTTTGCCGGACTCAAAGCAGTCGGCGAGTCTGTGGCGAAACCGTGGGAATATTACGAAAACAATATTTCCGGAACACTGACGCTTGTTGACGTCATGAGAAAGCACAATGTAAAAAACATTATTTTCTCCTCTTCGGCGACCGTATACGGCGATCCGGCGATCATTCCCATCACGGAGGAATGCCCGAAAGGACAGTGTACGAATCCTTACGGCTGGACGAAATCGATGCTGGAGCAGATCCTTTCCGATATACAGAAGGCGGATCCTGCATGGAACGTGATCCTGCTTCGGTACTTCAATCCGATCGGTGCGCACAAAAGCGGAACGATCGGCGAAAATCCGAACGGCATCCCGAATAATCTGATGCCTTATATTACACAGGTAGCGGTAGGGAAATTAAAAGAGCTTGGCGTATTCGGAAACGATTATGACACACCCGATGGAACCGGCGTGCGCGATTACATCCATGTTGTGGACCTGGCTGTCGGCCATGTGAAGGCTTTAAAGAAGATTGAAGAAAAAGCGGGACTTTGTATCTACAACCTTGGTACGGGAACCGGTTACAGCGTTCTGGATATCGTAAAAAACTTTGAAGAAGCGACCGGTGTCAAGATTCCGTATGTGATCAAAGACAGACGTCCCGGCGATATCGCAGCCTGTTATGCCAATGCGGAGAAAGCAAAGAAAGAACTCAGCTGGGAAGCACAGTACGGCATCAAGGATATGTGTGCCGATTCCTGGAACTGGCAGAGCAATAATCCGAACGGATATGATGATTAAAAAAGCGAAAGGTCAGGCGCTCATGCCTGACCTTTTCATATGCCGGGGAAATTCCGTACCCGCATGCCGTGCAAAGAAAAGCTTACGCAACATACAGATACATAAAAATGAAATGACAGATACTGCCGCCCATGACGAACAGATGAAAGATCTCATGGGAACCGAAGTAACGGTGCCTGCTGTTAAAAACAGGGAGCTTCAGCGCATAGATGATACCGCCCGCCGTATAAATGACGCCGCCTGCAAGCAGCCATAGGAAAGCGCTGTGCGGCAGCGTATGCCAAAGCGGCCCGAAGACGCCGAGGCAGACCCAGCCCATGGCGATGTACAAGATAGAAGAAAACCATTTCGGACATGTGATCCAAACGGCTTTGATCACCATGCCGACAACGGCGATGGTCCAGACGATGCCAAAGAGCATATAACCGGAATCTTTATCTAATACGATCAGGCAGACAGGCGTATAGGAACCGGCGATCAGTACGAATATCATCATATGGTCTATCTTGCGGAAGATCCGCAGCATCCGGTCTTTGACAACAACGCTGTGGTATAATGCGCTGGCGCCGTAAAGTGAGATCATGCTGAGCATGAAGATGACCATGGCGGTAAAAGCAACACTGCTGTCGGAAACAGCTGTTTTTATCAAAAGCGGCGTGGAAGCGAAGACAGCCAGCATCATAGCGATAAAATGGGTGATCGCGCTTCCCGGTTCACGGATTGTTATTTGCATCATATCTCCTCCTTTTAACGCAAATCTTTACATAATTCGATAATCAATTTGCAAAACCTCGACACATAGTTTTAAATACTACATAAAGCATATTAAAATACTACTCTATATAATATGCAAAGTCAAGAAAAAAATACAAATAACGTTAATCCTCTTCGATCACATGGATCTCCAGATAATCGAAGTCGATGTTTTCGATGAAATTGTCTTGTGTAAACCGGGTTTTATCGTGTTTTTTGAAATCCTGGATATTGGCGTCGAGCCAGATCGGCTTGCCCAGATCAAACTGATAGCAGACCTCCTCTAAGGCACGGAAGACTTTGTGCGTTCTCGTATCGTCACTGTCGTCGCATATAACCGTATCGGTCAGCATATGATTATTCTGAAATTCTTTTGCCCACAAACGAAACATAGATCTGCCCTCTGCTTTATTAGATCGTTCAGGCGGCTGCGGAACGTGATCCTGAGCGCCGGTTTCGCAATTGCCTGATTGGATAGTATATAAACACTATACAAATCATTTCCCGAAATGTAAACACAATCTTTCGTATAAAAATTTTTCTTTTCCGCATCCCTGTTTTGGCTGTTATATCATAATTGCAAATGATTGCTTAATGAAAATGAAAATGCTAAAATAGTTACGTCATGAAAAAAGAAAAATTAATGGTAGGACTGCCTGATACAGTCAAAAATTTCATCAGAACAAGTTTAACGTCGAAAGAAGCTTTTGTGCCGGGATTTTTGTTCGCGCTTTCTTGCGTGCTTGGCAGGATGCTGCAAAAAGAAGGGCGCACGTGCCGTACATTGGCCGGGCTGTCGAAAGGACTGTTTGCGCTCATATTTATGACAATAGTGTCGTCTGTTTTGGTCATGCTGCTTTTCAAAGGATTGTCCAAATTACGGGATGGGCGGTTAAAAAGCAGGATTTCCGGTAAAGAATATAGTAACCTTTCGGTATTTCTTTTTTATGCAGGCGTTATCCTGTTATGTTGGATTCCCGTTTTTCTGGCATATTATCCATCGGTCTTTGCATATGATGCGGAAGGGCAGCTTTATCAGGTTCTGGCACATGATTACAGCACACATCATCCGTTGCTCCATACGTTGTTTTTAGGTGCTTTTTTCAATCTGGGAAATGAGCTGTTTCATTCATATTCTGCAGGAATGGCGCTTCATTCCGCAGCGCAGATGCTTCTAATGGCAGGAATTTTTGGCTGGGCGGAGATGGTTTTATACAAAGAGAGGACATCATGGGTGATGCGGTTCATACTGCTTGCCTTCTATGCATTGTTTCCGGCGAATTCCGTATTGGCGCTCAGTACGACAAAAGACGTTCTTTTTTCCGGACTGACGCTTTTACACATGCTGGTGCTGTATCTTTGGGTGCAGGAGCGATGTACGGATAGGAGAAAGATCGTTGCAGGCTATATCCTTTTGTCCGTTATGATGCTGCTGTTCCGTAACAATGCGGTCTATGCGTATCTTGTCAGCCAGCCTGTTGTCCTTTTTTTATGGAAAAAAAGCGGGAAAACGGGGTGGAAGAAGTATATGACAGCCGCTTTGCTCTCGCTTGTTTTTTTTGCGGCAGGCGCGGCCGGACTTAAGGCGGCGACGGGCGCACGAAACGGAAGTCCGAGGGAGATGCTCAGCGTGCCTTTGCAGCAGATGGCCAGAACAAGGGTAATGCACGAAGAGGAGATCGAGGATGTCATGCGGGAGAAATTAAACGCCTATCTGCCTGCGGAGTGGGTTTTTGCCGCCTATAATCCGCATTTGGCGGATCCTGTGAAGGGGCGGGCCGTGATCCATGACGATCCGGCCGGACTGATCAGGACATGGGCGCAGTTAGGAGTACGTTTTCCGCTTACCTACGCGGATGCTTTTCTGGATAATTCGATCGGTTACTGGTATATAGCGGATCAAAATCATGCCGAAATATACGGAGTCGGTACGGAGAGCGGGTTCGGCTATCTTTCCACGGATAACAGAACGATGCCTGCCGGATGTGAGATCGTGGAGCATAGTCTGGCGCCGGGGTTACGTGTCTTTATGGAGCGGATCGTATCGGACAACGAATACCGTAAGATTCCGGTGTTTTCCGTTATTTTCTCACCGGCCTTTTACTGGTGGCTTCTGTGTTTTTATATTGCGTTCTGTCTGTACAGGAAGGAATATAAGCTGTTGCTGCCGGTACTGTTTTTGGCCGTGTATTATCTTACGCTGCTGTTGTCTCCTACGGTGCTGATACGCTATATGTATCCGTTTGTCGTAAGCGTACCCACGATGTTGTGTCTGATCAGTGCCAAAAAGTAGAAAATCAGACATTTTATCATTCAAAATAGACAATAAAAATTAAAATTTGATAAAAAAATTGTGAAACATATACATTTTTGATAAAATGTGATAAAATAAGTATCATAATCAAACATGAAAGACAGTGTAGAAATAATATGTGTTAGAAGGGGCCTAAACATATGGAAGTTGATACGGACAGAAACGATATAGACAGTTGGAAAGAAGTCACATTGATTTATAACTCTGCGTTGAAACAGATTTCGACGAAACTGGAAATATTGAATGATGAATTTCAGCATGTACACAGATACAATCCGATAGAACATATTAAATCCCGTATTAAGACGCCTGAGAGTATTGTAAAGAAACTAAAGAGACACGGCTACGAATCGACGATCGGCAATATGGTAAGATATGTCAATGATATTGCAGGGATCCGTGTGATCTGCTCTTTTACTTCGGACATTTACCAGATTGCGGAGATGATCAGCAACCAGAGTGACATTGATGTCATTTCTGTTAAAGACTATTTTGTCAATCCCAAACCGAGCGGATATAAGAGTTATCACATGCTGGTGACGGTTCCGGTTTATTTATCGGACCGTATTGAATATACCAAAGTGGAGATTCAGATCCGTACCGTAGCCATGGATTTCTGGGCCAGCCTGGAGCATAAGATCCACTATAAATTCGAGGGTAATGCGCCGGAGCATATCAAAGATCAGCTTGTGGAATGTTCGCGGATCGTGTCCGATCTGGACGCCAGAATGCTGAGCCTGAACAGAGAGATTCAGCATTTGGGAAATGTGGATTAGAAGGGCAAAGAAGAGAAATAAAAATGCGAAATGCCGCGTTTTCTGACAGATTGTGTCGGAAACGCGGCGTTTTGTACTTTTGGAAGCATACAGACATCTGCCCTGCAAAAGCCTGAAAAATATCCTGAAATGAGGAGTGCCCAGGCATCTTTCGACACCCGGGCTATTATGAAAAAATTTATCTATGTGTTTGCCATTTGTTATGATAGTTATAGTATAGAGTAAAAATATGAACAAAATATGAACAAGATGTAAATCTATCGTTAATCTTTATAAAAAAGAAGAAAAAGTAGAGGAAAAATTATGTAATTTGTACAAAAAATGTGATACGCTTATATTACAAAAGAAGAAAATACGATAATAGAAGAGAGAGTTTATCGGAATTTTTCAGTATTTCGACTGCCGTATGCAGCAGGCAGAAGTAAGATTGCAGATACGGCAGTTAAGTGTTACAATAAAAAAGGAACGGCCACGGAGAAAGGAGCATGATTGCGATATGGATACATTTATGGATAAACTTGTGCAGAAGAGAAACGCACAGGGTATGATCAACGCGAATGCGGCTGCAGATGCGGCGAAGATGGACATGCTGCAGCGTCAGGTGACAGAGTATGATACACTGCTGCAGGAAATGCGTAAGGTGAATTTAAAGACGGTAGAAAATGCGGAACAGATGCAGAAGGTCATTCAGGAGAGTCTGCAGAAGATCGAAACATATGAGAAAGAGCAGGATGACAGACTCGATAAAGAAGAACTGCTGGCGGATATGAAAAAGCAGATGGAAGAAGCATTTCAAAGCTCCGATGAATTTGTGCATAAAGAGTGTGTGAAAGTATACCGGAACGTACAGGCGTCCATGATGGAACAATTCGGCAAACAGACTGATGCACTTGCGGCAAAACAGAGTGATAAAACCAGACAGCATAAATTTGCGGCGCCGCTTTCGGTCGTTACGCTTCTTTTGGTGATCGCGGATATTCTGATTCATTTATTTAATATTACGATACCTTTCTAAAATGGAGACGGTTATGGGTAAACAGAATTTTAAACCGGGAAATATGCTTTATCCGCTGCCGGCCGTACTTGTCAGTACGGCGGACAAAGCGGGGAACAGCAATCTGCTGACGATCGCATGGACCGGTACGGTCTGTTCCGACCCGCCGATGGTTTCTATCTCCGTCAGGCCGGAACGCTTTTCGTATCATATGATAGAAGAGACAGGAGAATTTGTGATCAATCTGACAACGGAACAGCTTTGCTTTGCAACTGACTACTGCGGTGTCAAAAGCGGCAGAGATGTGGATAAATGGCAGGAAATGAAGCTGACGAAGGTTCCCGGAGAGAAAGTGAAAGTTCCGATGGTGAAAGAGAGTCCTGTCAATCTGGAGTGCAGAGTGACACAGAAGCAGGAACTCGGTTCCCATCATATGTTCCTTGCAGAAGTGGTGGCGGTACATGCGGATGAAAGCTATATGGATAAACAGGGCAGATTTCATCTGAATGATGCAGGACTGCTTGTCTATTCCCATGGCAGATATCTGTCGACCGGACGGGAACTCGGTTCTTTCGGGTTCAGTGTAAAACGTAAAAAACGCTGAGAGAATATCTTATCACTCTTATGATATTAATCTGATTTCGGATGGAGCAGGCTGCCTCTTACGATGGCGCCGGCTCCATATTTTTGTCGTATGGAATCCAGAGCCTGTTCCAGACGGGCTTCTTTTTGTGCGGAAATAGGCGGTTTGGAGCTGCCTGCCTCCATGCTTATGACAGATGTGTCAAATAAACTGAGCTGTACAGGTTCGGTTTCGGAAAGCAGCTTGGATGAACGGATACCCAGCAGCCTTATCGGCGTGCCATCCCAAAGTTCGTCGAGCAGGGCACAGGCGGTTCTGTAGATCGTATCGCTGCCTGCTGTCGGAGTCTGCAGCGTTTTTTGGTGGGAGACTTTTTTAAAGGTGTTGTATTTGATCTCGACACTGATCATTTCTGCTGTCTGTCCTGATTCCCGCAGCCTTCTGGCGACTGATTCGGACAGTTCCAGAAGAACATGGCAGGCGTCTTCTCTTTTGGTCACATCTTTGCTGAGTGTCGTGGAATTGCCGATCCCCTTGGCATCGGCCTGCGTTGTTTCCACGATGGATTCGTCTATGCCGTTGGCATATTCAAAGAGCAGTCTGCCATGGCTCTTCAAGTGGGCGGTGATGATCGCCGGGTCACTATTTGCAAGATCTCCTATCGTCATGATCTCCAGTTTGTGAAGCGTTTCCACACTGGAACGTCCGCACATGAATAATGATGAAACCGGAAGCGGCCATAATTTTTCCCGGATCTCATAGGAATAGAGCGTGTGGGTGAGATTCGGTTTCCGAAAATCGGAGGCCATTTTGGCAAGCACTTTTCGGTCGGAAATGCCGATATTGACGGTGAATCCGAGTTTTTCAAGGACCTGCGTGCGGATGTGGGCGGCAGCGTCTATGGGAGAAGGGAAACGGTTTTGTATCGGGGTATAATCCATATAGCATTCGTCCACGCTGACCTGTTCGATATCGGGACAGATATTGGATAAAAGTTGCATCAGTTCGAGACTTCTTTGATGATACAGTATATGATCCGGTGTTTCTAACAGCAGATTCGGACATTTACGCATGGCATTTACGATCGGTTCGCCGGTTACGATGCCGTAAGCCTTGGCCGGAATGGATTTGGCCAGTACAACGCCGTGGCGCTTGGCCATATCGCCGCCGATAATGGCCGGAATCGTGCGTAAATCGATATCGGAGCCCAGCCGCAGTTTTTCCAGGGCGCTCCAACTCAGATAGGCGGAATTGACATCTATGTGAAAAAAGATTCTGTCCATACGTTTTCTCCCTGTTCCATACTTGGTTTATCCTATCTGTTATTGTACTACGAAATTGCCGCAAAGGAAAAATAATTTCTCCTTTACAACGGTTCCGGCGTATGATATGCTCTTAATAACATATCTGGGAGTTCGAAATTCTGATATCATATCTATGGCACATCGCAGTTCGTATCCCTTATATGACAAAAGAATAAGGGAGGAAATCGGATGGGAGTAAAGGACGAGTATCAATTCGATTATCTGGATGATGACCGTAGATTTGCGGACCAGATAAACGGGGGGTTGTTCCACGGGAGACAGATCGTAAAGCCGGAGGAACTTACACCGGCAGATGTACAGGCTGTGTATCTGGGAAAAGAGGCCAAACGAAGAGAAAATCCGAAGGTTGTGGTCGATAAAGCGCGTATGTGGCGGGGGAGACAGCTGCATATTCTGGTAGTGGAAAATCAGAATTATGTAGATTATCAGATGGTAATGCGCAATATGCTGTCGGAAAGTCTTGGGTACCATAAACAATGGAAACGCAGAAAGAGAGAACATGCCGGTGCGGGAGATTTAAGAGGCGGAAAGGACGAGTATCTTTCAGGAATGAAGAAAGACGAAAAGTTTATTCCGATCATTACTTTGGTAGTGTACTATGGGATAGATCATTCGTGGGATGGTGCAAGGTGTCTGCATGATCTGCTGGAGATTGATGAAGAACTGAAAGACTATGTGACGAATTATAAGCTGAATTTGTACGACTGTCATGAACATGATACATTCGAAGAATATCAGAGCAGTCTCCGGCAGGTTTTTGAGACGATTCGATATGCGAAAGACAAAGAGAAGCTGTGCAGAATACTTGATGAAAATTATGCCGTATACAGCCGCATAGATGCAGATACCAGAGAGCTGTTATCTGTTGTGGCGAATGTCAGGATTCCGGAAACATGTAAAGTGATAGAAAATGGAGAGGAGAGGTATAATATGTGCAAGGCATTTGAGGATATGAGACTCGAAGGCATGGAAGAAGGGATAGAAAAAGGAATATATGCCTTGATACAAACCTGTACGGAACTGGGAGTTCCGAAAGATGTAATTTTGTCAAAATGTATGGAGAAGTTTGAACTGACGAATGAAAGAGCACAATCCTATATAGAAAAGTGTTAAAGTGTCTGATGCTGTGCTTTTCCTATATCACACTGCGAATATCTCTTTACATTTTCGGGGAATACTGATAGAATAAAAAATGTTACGAATTTGTTACAAGAATTAAAGAATGCATTCCGCAGGTTGAAAAAGGACAAGCGTGATTATTTTTATGAAATTGATAAGCAGACATTATAAAAAAATGAAAATTGCATATATTAAAGGTGCAGCGTTTGTAACGGTGATCGCGGCATTTTTTCTGCCCCATTATCAGAAACTGCAAAACACCGGTGATAATATGTTTACGATTTATATGAACGGCGAGCAGATCGGTGTCGTAGGAAATCTGGACGGACTCGATGCCTGCCTGATCGAAGCGCGCAGGCGGATCGCCGGTTCCAGTGACGAAATGGTACTTGCTGACGCGGATGTCACTTACGAAGGGCAGGAAGTGCTGTGGGGAGAAATAGATGACGATAGTGTCATAACTAATAACATGGCGGCGGTTCTGCGCGATAATGTTAAAGAAACATTGAACCGTTCCTATACGGTGAAGATTAACGAGTATACGGTCAATCTTTCCAGCACCGAAGAAGTGCTTGCGCTTTTGCAGGCATCTTTGGGCAAGTATGATGCGGGAAGAGAATACTACGTTGACCTTGTCATGGATCCCAACCGTGAACTGAATGTTTTGACGACGGCTATCTGTGCAAAGGAAGAAGCGGCGGCGAAGGAAGAAGAGAATGTGGTAAGCGCGGCCGGCATCGATGCGCAGCTCGATGAGATCTTCGCGACAGTAGAGCCGGAGATGGAAAAAGATTTTGACGATTATGAACTGGGACTGCAGACGATCGACTTCGGCGATACGGTAGAAGTCGTGGAAGCTTATCTGCAGGATTACGAGATCACTTCTTTGGAGAATGCGATCGAGGAAGTAACCAAAGAGCAGGAGAAAGAACAGATCTATGAAGTCGTAGCCGGTGATACGCTGTCCGGTATCGCGGAAAGCAATTCTCTTTCGCTTGCGGATCTGATCGCCATGAACGAAACGATCGAAAATGAGAATTCTATCATCCGCGTAGGGGACGAGCTCATCGTGACGGTTCCGGAACCGGAGCTTTCCGTAGAACGTACAGAAGAAGTTTATTACGAAGAAGATTATGAAGCGGAAATTATCTATGTGGATAATGACGACTGGTATACGACGCAGACAAAGACACTGCAGGAACCCTCGGCAGGACATCGGATCGTGGTAGCTGATGTGTATTACCGCAATCAGGAAGAGGTCGGACGGGAGATTCTGAAAGAAGAAATTACTTATGAGGCAGTACCGAAGATCGTGGAGAGGGGAACCAAGATTCCGCCTACGTATATCAAACCGATCTCAGGAGGACGTTTATCTTCAGGTTTTGGCAGGCGAAATGCACCGACAAGGGGTGCGAGCAGTTATCATAAGGGGATTGACTGGGCTACGCCGACCGGTACGGCTGTTATGGCTTCTTCAGGCGGCACTGTCGTCAAAGCAGGCTGGGGCAGCGGATACGGTTATGTGGTCTATATCAATCACGCCGACGGCAGACAGACAAGATACGGACATTTGAGCAAAGTGCTCGTATCGGCGGGTCAGACGGTATCGCAGGGACAGAAGATTGCCCTCAGCGGAAATACCGGAGTCAGCACCGGTCCCCATGTGCATTTTGAAATATTAATTAACGGTTCACAGGTGAATCCTTTGAACTATTTGAATTAATATGCATTCGCCCCGTCAGGAATAGTTTGGCAATCTGCCCATTTACAAATGTGAAATTTATGGTATACTTTAAGTTAATTGTTTATTATTACTGAATTACAACACGATTAAAATAAATATTTGCATTTGCAATTGAATGATACAGGGGACTATATATGGAACAATATGCGATTAAAGGTGGAAATCCGTTAGTCGGCGAGGTGGAGATCGGCGGTGCTAAGAATGCAGCGCTTGCCATTCTGGCGGCCGCTGTGATGACGGATGAGACCGTTTTGATAGAAAATGTACCTGATGTAAGAGATACCAATGTGTTATTGCAGGCAATGGAAAGCATTGGTGTCATCGTAACGAAGTTAGACAGACATACTGTAAAAGTCAATGCATCCCGGATTCATGATCTGGTGATCGAGGACGATTACATCAAAAAGATCAGAGCATCTTACTATCTGTTAGGCGCTTTGCTCGGAAAATATAAAAAGGCCGAAGTGGCGCTGCCGGGAGGCTGTAATATCGGACTTAGACCGATAGACCAGCATATCAAAGGATTTCGTGCGCTGGGGGCCAATGTAAGGATTGAGCACGGACTGATCATAACCGAAGCAGAGAAACTGCACGGCAATCATCTTTATATGGATGTCGTAACGGTCGGCGCCACCATCAATGTGATGATGGCAGCTGTTATGGCGGAAGGGCAGACCATCATCGAAAATGCGGCCAAAGAACCGCACGTAGTCGATCTGGCGAACTTCCTAAACAGCATGGGAGCCAATATTAAAGGCGCGGGTACCGATGTGATCCGTATCAAAGGCGTTTCCAGACTGCATGGCACGGAATATGTGATCATTCCGGATCAGATTGAGGCCGGTACGTTTATGTTTGCCGCGGCAGTGACCAAAGGCGACGTAACGATAAAAAATGTCATTCCCAAGCACCTGGAGTCGATCAGCGCCAAACTTTTGGAGATCGGCTGTGAAATAGAAGAGTCTGACGATGCGGTACGTGTTGTCGCATCCAAACCGCTCGGTCATACGCATGTAAAGACCCTGCCGTATCCCGGATTCCCGACGGATATGCAGCCGCAGATCACGGTTGCGCTCGGTCTTTCCAGTGGTACAAGCATCGTTACGGAGAGTATTTTTGAGAATCGTTTCAAGTATGTGGATGAGCTGACAAGAATGGGTGCCAATATTAAGGTAGAGGGCAATACCGCAATTATCGATGGGGTAGCCAAGTATACCGGAGCAGGAATCTCAGCGCCGGATCTGCGGGCCGGAGCAGCCCTTGTCATTGCAGCGCTTGCTGCCGAAGGAACGACTACGATCGATGATATCCAGTATATCGAACGCGGATATGAAGATTTTCATCTGAAGCTGCAGTCGCTCGGTGCACAGATTGAGAAAATAGAGACAGACAGAGAGCTGAAGAAGTTTAAATTTAAAGTCGGCTGACAACGGGAATACAGATTGGTTTCATTTTTGAGGCTGATATTGATAATAACTATTGACAGCAGAAAAAAACAAGTGTATTTTAATAGATAGATATGAAAATTCCATATTGTGAGTTCTTAAATTAAGAACGATGTTTTCTCTTATTCAGAGTGGTGGAGATACATAGGATCTATGAAACCACGGCAACCCCTGTAAGGAAGGTGCTAACCTGAGCGAACAAACTGCCCTGCGGCAGATCGAACAATAAGAGGATTTGATTATCGACTGTCAGGTCCGCTTATTTCGGTAAGCGGATTTTTTTGCGCGAATCAGCAGAGTCAAGAGGTGGAAGATGCGGACGTCATGCTCGCATGTAAGTCCGTATATTCCGAGTCTGCTGATTCCAAGTAGTGGTAGGAAACAAAGAAAACCAAAAAACAAGAAGAAAAAAGGAGATTCAAAATGGAAAAAAGATTATTTACATCCGAATCAGTAACAGAAGGACATCCGGATAAAGTCTGCGATGCCATTTCCGACGCGATCTTAGATGCGTGTATGGAAAAAGACCCCATGAGCCGTGTTGCCTGTGAGACGGCAACCTGTACGGGATTCGTACTTGTAACAGGTGAAATTACAACCAACGCCTACGTAGATATTCAGAAGATCGTACGCGATACCGTAAAAGAGATCGGTTATACCAAATCCGAATACGGTTTCGACGGCAATACCTGTGCGGTTATGGTAGCAATCGACGAACAGTCTGCGGATATTGCAATGGGTGTTGATAAAGCATTGGAAGCAAAACGTCAGGAAATGTCCGAGGAAGAGATTGAAGCGACCGGCGCGGGCGACCAGGGTATGATGTTCGGTTATGCGACTAATGAGACGCAGGAGTATATGCCTTATCCGATTTCGCTTGCACATAAACTTGCATTGCAGCTTACCAAAGTACGTAAAGACGGTACGTTAAAATATTTAAGACCCGACGGTAAGAGCCAGGTTTCCGTAGAATATGATGAAAACGGCAAACCGGTAAGATTAGAGGCTGTTGTGTTATCGACACAGCATGATGCAGATGTGACACAGGAACAGATTCACGAAGATATTAAAAAGTACGTATTTGATCCGGTACTTCCGGTAGAACTCGTAGATGAAAAGACGAAATTCTTCATCAACCCGACAGGCCGTTTCGTAATCGGCGGACCTCACGGAGACGCAGGTCTGACAGGCCGTAAGATTATCGTAGATACATACGGCGGTTATGCACGTCACGGCGGCGGCGCTTTTTCCGGTAAGGACTGCACCAAAGTTGACCGTTCTGCAGCTTATGCGGCACGTTACGTTGCAAAGAACATCGTTGCGGCGGGACTTGCAGAGAAATGCGAGATCCAGCTTTCTTATGCGATCGGTGTGGCACAGCCTACTTCCGTTATGGTCGACACATTCGGAACAGGTAAAGTATCCGATGATAAATTGGTGGAAATCGTTCGTGAGAACTTTGACTTACGTCCGGCAGGCATCATCAAAATGCTCGATTTACGCCGGCCGATCTACAAGCAGACTGCGGCTTACGGCCATTTCGGACGTAACGATCTGGATCTGCCGTGGGAGAAACTGGATAAGGTGGATGTTTTGAAGAAATATTTATAAGACAGCGGCAGCAGATATTTTGAAATAAGGTAAAGACAGCGGGAAATCCTTTCAGAAGAGGATTTCCCGTTTTGTATAGGAGAACGGCTTTCAAAAGGAGTACCCTTTTTGGGTAAAATAGAGTATAATAAACGCAGGTCCGGCGGCCTGTACGGCAGGAATTGTTTTGCAGATTCTGCCGGAGAACGCGAAGTTTTGACATCAGAAAAGAAACGGAGAATTACCAATGGCTTTTACACATTTACATGTCCATACGGAATACAGCCTCTTAGACGGCTCCAATAAGATCAAAGAATATGTAAAAAGAGTCAGGGAACTCGGCATGGACAGCGCCGCCATTACAGATCACGGTGTGATGTACGGCGTGGTTGATTTCTATAAAGCAGCCAAGGATGCGGGCATCAATCCGATCATTGGCTGTGAAGTTTATGTTGCACCCAATTCCCGTTTCGATAAGGAACTTGTCGGCGGAGAGGACAGATATTACCACCTTGTTCTGCTGGCGGAAAACGACACGGGTTATCATAATCTGACGAAGATCGTGAGCCGTGGTTTCACAGAAGGTTATTATTACAGGCCCCGTGTGGATATGGAAGTGCTGCAGGAGTTTCATGAGGGGATTATTGCGCTTTCCGCCTGTCTGGCAGGCGAAGTCCCCCGCTATATCCAGAAAGGACTGCTGGACGAGGCCAAAAAATCGGCGAAGAAATACGAAGACTGTTTCGGAAAAGGCAATTTTTTCTTGGAATTGCAGGATCACGGCATTCCCGAGCAGAAGATGGTCAACACCGCGCTGCTGAATATCAGCAGGGAACTGGATATTCCGTTAGTGGCAACCAACGACGTGCACTATACGTATGCCGAGGACGAGAAGTCGCATGATATTCTGCTGTGCTTACAGACCGGCAAAAAACTGGCGGATGAAGACAGGATGCGTTATGTCGGCGGGCAGTATTATGTCAAGAGCGAAGAAGAAATGAAGGGTCTTTTCCCATATGCATGGGAGGCGGTGGAGAATACAAAACGGATCGCCGACAGATGCCATGTGACGATTGAGTTCGGTGTCTATAAAGTGCCGCATTATGATGTCCCGGATGGCTATGATTCTTTGGGATATCTGAACGAACTGTGCACCAGAGGACTTGCGCAGAGGTATCCGGAGGACGACGGAACGCTGCGCAGGAGAATGGATTACGAACTGGATATTATTAAATCCATGGGTTTCGTGGATTACTTTCTGATCGTATGGGATTACATCAATTTCTGCAGGGAAAACGGTATTGCAGTCGGTCCGGGAAGGGGGTCGGCGGCAGGCAGTATTGTTTCTTATTGTCTGCGTATTACGGATATCGATCCGATCAAATACAATCTTCTTTTCGAGCGGTTCCTCAATCCCGAGCGTGTTTCCATGCCGGATATCGATGTGGATTTTTGTTACGAGCGCAGACCGGAAGTAATTGACTATGTAGGTCAAAAATACGGTTTGGATAAAGTTGTGCAGATCGTTACGTTTGCAACAATGGCTGCGAAGGCTGTTATCCGTGACGTAGGGCGCGTTATGGATCTGCCGTATGCCTATGTGGATTCGATTGCCAAAATGGTGCCGAAAGAGTTAAACATTACGATAGATAAAGCGCTGGATATGAACCCCGAATTTAAGAAATTGTACATGGAAGACGAGCAGGTGCATGATCTGATCGATATGTCCAAACGTCTGGAAGGACTGCCGAGAAATACGTCCACACATGCGGCGGGCGTCGTGATCTGTCCGGCATCGGCGGAGGAGTTCGTACCGCTCTGCAAGGGTGTGGACGGTTCTGCGGTCACACAGTTTACGATGACGACAATAGAGGAACTCGGTCTGTTGAAGATGGATTTCCTGGGACTGCGGACGCTTACCGTGATCCAGAATGCTGCCCGCATGGCACAAAAGGACACGGGAGCCGTCATTGATATGGACCATATCGATTACAACGATCCCGCTGTACTATCATCGATCGGAACCGGCCGCACGGACGGGGTGTTCCAGCTTGAAAGCGGCGGTATGAAAAGCTTCATGAAAGAGTTGAAACCGCAGAGCTTAGAAGACGTGATCGCCGGTATTTCCCTGTATCGCCCTGGGCCGATGGATTTTATTCCCAAATATATCAAAGGTAAAAATAATCCCGAGTCGATCACTTACGACTGTCCGCAGCTGGAAACGATTTTGTCTCCGACGTACGGCTGTATCGTATACCAGGAACAGGTTATGCAGATCGTGCGGGAACTTGGCGGCTATACGATGGGACGAAGCGATCTGGTGCGTCGTGCCATGAGTAAGAAAAAACAGTACGTTATGGAGCAGGAGCGCAGGAATTTCACATACGGCAACCCGGAAGAGGGGGTTCCCGGATGCGTGGCAAACGGCATAGGCGCACAGGTGGCGGATCATATTTATGATACGATGATGGATTTTGCCAAATATGCGTTTAACAAATCCCATGCGGCCTGCTATGCGGTTGTTTCTTATCAGACCGCCTGGTTAAAATATTATTATCCGATCGAATTTATGGCGGCGCTTCTGACGTCCGTTATTGATAATTCGGGCAAAGTGTCGGAATACATTATGGCATGCCGAAGCATGGGCATCGAGATCCTGCCGCCGGATATCAACGAAGGAGAGATCGGATTCTCGGTTTCCGGCAATTCGATCCGCTATGCGCTGACGGCGATCAAGAGCGTAGGCCGGCCGGTGATAGAAATGGTGGTTGAAGAGAGGAAACAAAGAGGCCCTTACACGAATCTGAAAGACTTTATTACCCGCATGTCCGATAAAGAAGTCAACAAACGTGCGATCGAAAATTTTATCAAGGCGGGAGCCATGGACAGTCTGGGCGGCACAAGAAAACAGTTTATGAGTGTGTACGTACAGATCATGGAGAACATCAATCAGGATAAAAAGAACAATATGGCGGGGCAGCTTTCTCTTTTTGATATCGTATCGGAAGAGGAAAAAGAAAATTACGAAATCAAACTGCCGCCCGTAGGCGAATATTCCAAGGAGATGAAGCTTGGTTTTGAAAAAGAAGTGCTGGGCATTTATATCAGCGGCCATCCCATGGAGGAATATCAGGAAATCTGGCATAAAAATATAACCAATACGACGGCGGATTTTATATTGGATGAGGAGACGGATTCGACACGCGTAAAAGATGGCGCGTCTGTTACGATAGGCGGCATCATTGCAGACAAACGGCTCAAATATACCAAAAATGAGAAAGTCATGGCCTTTTTGCAGATAGAAGATTTACTCGGCGTGGTGGAAGTGATCGTTTTTCCGAGAGATTATGAGAAAAATGCGGATAAGCTGACGGAGGATAAAAAAGTTTTTGTCAAAGGAAGGGTTTCCGCAGAAGATGAAAAAGATGCGAAGCTGATCTGTGAGAAGATTACGACTTTTGAAGAGATACCGAAAAAGCTGTGGATCAAGTTTCCGACCAAAGAACTGTATGAAGAGAAAGAGGCGGAACTTCTTGCATCTCTGCATGATTCCGAGGGAAATGACAATGTTGTCATATATATAGAAGAGCCGAAGGCGATGAAGACGCTGCCGCCGAATCAGAATGTTAATGCTGACGGTGCGCTGATCGACAGACTGGAAACTTTGTATGGCAAAGAAAATATTAGAGTCGTCTAAAAAAGATTGAAAACCCTTTGTAATTAAGGTAAAATAAAAGCAATTGAGCATTTCAGGCTGGGTGAAAGGATGTGGGAATATGGCAAAAGAGATTAAAACAATCGGTGTTTTAACAAGCGGCGGCGATGCCCCCGGAATGAATGCCGCTATTCGCGCGGTTGTCAGAAAGGCTCTGGCAAACGGAGTCAGAGTTAAAGGTATCAAAAAAGGCTATCAGGGTCTTATGAATGAAGAGATCATAGATCTGGAGAGATGGTATGTATCCGATACGATCCAGCGCGGCGGTACGATCCTCGGAACGGCGAGATGTTCTGAGATGCGTACGGAAGAAGGTCAGCAGAGAGCAGTGCAGACCTGCCGCAAATTCGGAATCGACGGTCTTGTCGTGATCGGAGGAGACGGTTCCTACCGCGGTGCACAGGCGCTTGCAAGACATGGGATCAATACGATCGGACTGCCCGGAACGATCGATCTGGATATTGCCTGTACGGAATATACGATCGGTTTTGACACGGCGATCAATACCGCGATGCAGGCTATCGATAAAGTCCGTGATACTTCTTCTTCCCATGAAAGATGCAGTATCATTGAAGTAATGGGCAGAAACGCGGGGTATATTGCACTCTGGTGCGGTATTGCCAACGGTGCGGAGGATATTCTGCTGCCGGAGAAGTACGATTATAACGAACAGGGCATTATTAACAATATCATAGCCAACAGAAAGCGCGGCAAGACGCATCACATTATCATCAATGCGGAAGGAATCGGCCATTCCACTTCCATGGCAAGACGCATCGAAGCCGCTACCGGTATCGAGACAAGAGCAACGATCCTCGGCTACTTACAGCGTGGAGGTGCGCCGACCTGTAAAGACCGTTACTATGCTTCCATTATGGGCGCTTATGCGGCGGATATTCTCTGCGAGGGGAAAACGAACAGAGTAGTCGGCTATCAGCACGGGGAATTTTTGGATTTTGATATTGAAGAGGCGCTGAATATGCAGAAGAGTATTTCCGAATATGTATATGAAGTGAGTAAGATATTGTCTTTATAAAAATTCAGGGACGAAATTATGTTTAAAGCACGGACGGACTCGGCCAAAATGAACAAAAACGGGGTTTCAGTACGGTGGTAAGCCACCCCTTATTTTGTTTGTTTTGACCGAGTTCTGGTTTTGAAAAATATACGTGCGGCATATTGAAGATGAAAAAGGAATGTTATATGATAACGAGTTATGCGAATAAAGGCGTAAAAGATGTTATGCAGCTGATGCAGAAGGCGAAGGCGAGGCGGGAGAGGGATCTTTTCGTGGCGGAAGGCGTTAAAATGTTTCTGGAAGCGCCTGCAGAGCGGATCGAGAAGGTTTATCTTTCGGAGAGTTTTGTAAAGCAGACGCCGCCTGCCTGTAAAGAAAAACTGGCGTTATTGCAGGATGTGTGTGAAACGGTAACGGGTGTTATATTTGAAAGAATGTCGGGTACGAAGACGCCGCAGGGTATTTTATGCCTGTTAAAACAGTACCATTATGATCTTCATGCGTTATCGGCCGTTCCGGACCCGCTGCTTATTTTGCTGGAAGATATTCAGGATCCGGGCAACCTCGGCACGATCTTCCGGGCCGGAGAAGGCGCGGGGGTAAGCGGTATTGTCATGAGCAGCGGTACGGTGGATATTTATAATCCCAAGACGATCCGTTCTACTATGGGTTCCGTTTACCGGATGCCGTTTATGTATACGCCGGATATGGGAAAGACGATAGCGGAGCTGAAACGGAAAAAGATCGCGGTCTATGCGGCGCATCTGCAGGGAGCCAGGGTGTACGATACCTGCGATTATAAAAAGGCATCGGCATTTTTGATCGGCAATGAGGCAAATGGTCTGCGTGATGAAACGGCAAAGCTGGCAGATAAAGCGATAAAAATTCCGATGGCGGGACAGGTGGAGTCGCTCAATGCGGCGGTGGCGTCGTCCGTACTGCTGTTTGAGGCGGCGAGGCAGCGGCGGCAGAGCAGGCGGGGCGAAAAATAAAAATAATAGTCAGACGATTGCGAAACGCCGGGGCGGTCAGGACGAAAAAGATTTCTGCTGAAGGGCCCTTTAACGGCGCCGGCACTTAGTGAGGACTGTGTTTTTACAGTTCGAACTTAGTACCGCTGCGCTGTTAATGGAGCGAAAGCGCGCCTCGAAGCAGAAACTTTTTCGTCCTGACCGCCCCGGCGTTTCGCAATCGTTAACACAATATGGGAAAAGGAGGAATACGATGCAAAAATTAGCGTTACTGGTATACCCGGAATTCAGTCTTCAGGAAGTGATGAATCTTTCAAGATTGTTCCGGTGGAATTATGATGTTTTTACCGAAGTGATCGCAACAGGCACGGATCCGGTCAGAAGTGAAGAGGGAATCTGTGTTCTGCCGCAGAAAACGACGCAGGAGTTTGCAAAAGACGATTATTTATGTCTTATACTGCCGGGATGCAGTGATTTTACCGAGGCGTTTAAAGACGAGGAATTATTTGCTTTTTTAAGTTCTTTTCGCGGAGATGGCGGCTTTGTGATTGGCGCGATCTGCTCAGGTCCGTTATTTTTGGCGCGCGCGGGTGTTTTGAAGGGCAGGAAGTTCACGGCATCTATTTATATGGATTTGTTCGATTTCTGTCCGTTTCTGGAGCGCGAGAACTACGTGGCTGCTCCGGCCGTTGTGGCGGATCATATTGTGACGGCGGGAGGAAGTAATTTTAACGGTTTTGCGGTTGAAATCGCACATCTGCTCGGCCTGGAATGTCCTGACCGCATTCTCAGCGGTTATATGGATTCCTGGACAAAAGAAGATTACGAGGAGTATCTTCCAAAAGAGGCTGTCGAAGAAATGAAAGCGATATTTTCGGAGATATAGATGCAACTGAGAAAAGAGAGAGGTAGAACATGAAAATCGGATTTATCGGACTCGGCAACATGGCGGACGCAATGATCGGCGGCATGCTGCGGAAAAATATGGTAAAGGCGGCGGATATTGTCGGTAGTGCAAAAACGCCGGCTACCAGACAAAAGATGGCGGACAGATACGGCATCGGCGTCAAAAATACCAATGAAGAAGTTGCGAAAGAGGCGGATGTATTGATATTGGCGGTCAAACCGCAGTTTTTTGAGCAGGTGATAACGGAAGTAAAAGATGCTGTAACATCCGGGACACTCATCATCAGCATTGCGGCCGGCAAAAGCATGGCCTGGATCGAAGAAGCTTTCGGGAAGCAGATCAAACTGGTGCGCTGTATGCCCAATACGCCGGCGCTTGTCGGAGAGGGATGTACGGGGGTCTGTGCGAACGGGAGGGTGTCTGAGGAAGAGACTGCATACAGTGTTTCGTTAATGGAAAGTTTTGGCAGGGCAAGCCTTGTGCCGGAACATCTGATGGATGCAGTCGGGGCGGTGTCCGGCAGCTCACCGGCCTATGTATTTATGTTGATCGAGGCGATGGCAGACGCCGGCGTAGAGGCAGGAATGCCGCGAAAACAGGCTTATGAATTTGCGGCGCAGGCCGTATACGGCAGTGCGAAACTGGTATTGGAAAGCGGAAAACATCCGGGAGAACTGAAGGATATGGTCTGTTCACCGGGAGGAACGACGATCCAGGGCGTGCGCGTACTGGAAGAAAAAGGCATGCGCGGCGCGGTTATGGATGCACTGGCGGCCTGCGTCAGGAAATCGAAACAATTGTAACATTTCTGGTATACTTTCATTCATATTTTATGGACAAGCAGCGTAAACTTGACAAAGAATAGATGTTTTGCTAGAATTATCCAAAATATAGAATTTAACAATTTTGTAATAATTTAATCAAAATGTAAAAAATGGAGGTATACATTCATGTTAAGAGGCAGAAGCATATTCCCTGTGCTTGCCGGGTTACTCCTTAGCCTGTGCATGCTCTGCGGAATGAGAATACAGGCTGCTGCATCCGATACCAGGGGAAATCTGGACTCCCTGAATGTGGGTATTTCCAATATTATTGATCCAGGCAGTGGGGGAAACGAAGATGCGATCAGGGAATTGACACAGATCGTGGAAGAGGCGGCTGCGAATAAGTCGGATCTTGTTATGGCGGATGTACAGATGGCACTGAATGTGCGTGCTGAAGCAACGGAAGATTCCGAGAAAGTCGGCCTGCTTTATAAAGACTGCGGCGGCAGAATATTGGAGCAAAAGGATGGCTGGACGAAAATAGAGTCCGGTGATTTAGTGGGGTGGGCGAGCGACGAGTATCTTCTCTTCGACGAAGATGCGGAGGCGCTTGCCAGTGAAGTCGGGAATATGATCGTTACGATCGAGACAGAGACTTTGCGTGTGCGGCAGGAACCGAATACGGATTCGGAGATTTTAGGGCTGCTTTCACAGGATGATGCGCTGGATGTCATCGAAGTGCTGGATGAAGAATGGATCAGTGTGGCATTTGACAGTGATGTGGCTTATGTTTCCGCGGAATATGTCGATATGAATTTCCATATCGATGAAGGGGAAACGATGGCGGTCATTAAGAAGCGGGAAGAGGAAGCGGAAGAAGCTAAGAAAAAAGCGCTTGAAGATACAAATGCGGCGATCATTGCGGAAGAAGACGATCTGCGTCTGTTAGCGGCGCTTATTCAGTGCGAGGCAGGGTCCGAAACGTATCAGGGACAGCTTGCCGTGGGAGCCGTTGTCATGAACAGAGTCAGAAGCGGCGCTTATCCGAATACAATTTCGGGTGTTATTTATGCTTCGGGACAGTTTACACCGGCGATGAATGGTAAAGTGGCAAAAACCTATTATAACGGCAACGTTTCCGCCAGCTGTTATCAGGCTGCGCAGGATGCCATGGCAGGAGCGACCAATGTAGGCGATGCGACGCATTTCAGAAGAGCGGCGACAACCACCCATGAAGGTATTTTGATCGACAATCAGATTTTCTGGTAAATATATCTTTTTTTGACACCGGACTCATAATATAGTAAAATATTTGGGAAAGGGAGTGAGAGTGATGGCGATAACAGATATGAATATGACAGTATTATGGCTGGTTATTCTGGTCATACTGGTGGTGATCGAACTTGTCACAATGGGACTTACGACGATATGGTTTGCGGGCGGCGCTCTTGTGGCGGCATGCATATCCATACCGGGAACACCGCTTGCCTTGCAGATACTGGTATTTTTGGCAGTATCGGCGCTTTTACTGTTCTTTACAAGGCCTGTGGCGGTCAAATACTTTAACAGAGACAGGATTCGGACGAATGTGGAAAGTATGGTCGGCAGACAGGCGATTGTTATCAGTGAGATCAACAATATCGAAGGCATCGGACAGGTCAATACGGGTGGCATGGAATGGTCTGCAAGAAGCAGCTATCATAGCATAGTCATACCGGTAGGGGCAGTCGTTACGGTATTGGGGGTCGATGGCGTAAAACTAATTGTAGAAGAAAGAAAAGAGGGTTAAAGAAGAGATGGGTGGACTTTATTTTATCTTGGTAGTGCTGATTCTTTTGATCGCCTTACTGGCATCCTGCATTAAGATCGTTCCGCAGGCTTATGCATATGTTGTGGAACGTCTGGGAGCGTATCAGCAGACATGGCCGGTGGGTGTGCATTTTAAGATGCCTTTTGTAGATAAGGTGGCTAAGCGCGTTATCTTAAAAGAGCAGGTAGTGGATTTTGCACCGCAGCCCGTTATCACGAAAGATAACGTAACAATGAGGATCGATACGGTCGTATTTTTCCAGATCACGGATCCGAAGCTGTTCGCATACGGTGTTGAAAACCCGATCATGGCAATCGAGAATCTGACGGCGACGACGCTTCGAAATATCATCGGTGAGATGGAACTTGACCAGACGCTGACATCCAGAGAGGTTATCAATACGAAGATGAGAGCGTCATTAGATATTGCAACAGACCCGTGGGGTATCAAAGTAAACAGAGTAGAATTAAAGAATATCATTCCTCCGGCAGCGATTCAGGATGCTATGGAGAAACAGATGAAAGCGGAACGTGAACGCCGTGAAGCGATCCTTCGTGCGGAAGGTGAGAAGAAGTCTACAGTCCTGGTTGCGGAAGGTAAGAAAGAATCCGCAATTCTTGAAGCAGAAGCAGAGAAACAGTCCGCAATTCTCCGTGCGGAAGCACAGAAGGAGAAGATGATCCGTGAGGCGGAAGGTGAAGCGGCAGCGATCCTCAAAGTACAGCAGGCTACTGCAGACGGTATCCGTATGATCCGCGAGGCAGGAGCAGATGAAGCGGTGCTGAAGATCAAAAGCCTGGAAGCATTCGAAAAAGCGGCAGACGGCAAGGCGACAAAGATTATTATTCCCTCCGAGATTCAGGGAATTGCAGGACTTGTGTCATCTGTGAAGGAGATTGTAAATTAAGAGATTCGATATGGAAAACAGATAAAGTTTATCGGATATCGATTGCGGGTAGGACGGTTCTTTTTGAAGGACCGTCCTATTCTGGGATTTGACAGAGCTTATGAGAGGAGATTACGCAGATGGATCTGAAAGGAAGAAATTTTCTGAAAATTCTGGATTTTACGCCGGAGGAAATTACATATATGCTGGATGTGGCAGCGGACTTTAAAGATAAGAAAAAGAAGGGAATTCCGATGGATTTTCACCGTGGAAAGAACGTGGCGCTTATATTCGAAAAGACGAGTACAAGGACACGCTGTTCTTTTGAAGTGGCGGCGCATGATCTTGGAATGGGAACGACCTATCTTGATCCCGCCGGATCGCAGATCGGGAAAAAGGAGAGCATTGCGGATACGGCCAGAGTTCTTGGACGGATGTATGAAGGGATCGAGTACCGCGGATTTGAACAGAGCATTGTAGAAGAGCTTGCCAGATATGCGGGTGTGCCGGTGTGGAACGGCCTGACCAACGAATTTCATCCGACGCAGATGTTAGCCGATCTTTTGACGATCAGAGAACATTTCGGATATCTGCAGGGGATAAAACTGACATATATGGGAGATGCGCGTTACAATATGGGCAATTCTCTGATGGCGGCATGCGCCAAGATGGGTATGCATTTTACGGCATGTACGACAAAAGACTATTTTCCGGAGAAAGACCTGGTGGCGGAATGCGAGAAAATTGCGGCGCAGACAGGCGGCAGCATCCGTCTGACGCAGAGCGTGGAAGAAGGCACGAAAGACGTGGATGTTATCTATACGGATGTGTGGGTTTCCATGGGAGAGCCGGATGAAGTCTGGAAGAGCCGTATTCATGATCTGGAACCGTATAAAGTGACGCGGGAGGTTATGGAGAATGCAGGAGAAAAGGCTGTCTTCATGCACTGCCTGCCTGCTTTTCATGATCTGCATACCAGGATCGGCAAAGAGGTCGGAGAGAAGTTCGGCATGCAGGAAATGGAAGTTACGGACGAGGTCTTTGAATCCGCGCAGTCTATTGTATTTGATGAAGCGGAGAACCGTATGCACACGATCAAAGCCGTCATGGCAGTTACGCTTGGTATGCCCTGACTGCAGACGGGAAATCGTCCCTGCGGATTTTCCGCGCAGTCATCACAATGGGCAGCTTTGACACGGAGGTTAGTGTGAAAAATAAATTTTTACACGCAAATTTGTGTCTGTGGCCCAAATTCGCAGGTTACGGAAAGGCATGGTTATTAGTATGAAAACCGATAAATCAGATATTTTGGCAATGCTTCGTCAGAGCGGGGAATATGTGTCGGGAGAGCAGCTTTGTGCACAGTTCGGCGTTTCCAGGACGGCCGTGTGGAAAGCGATTAATCAATTGAAAGAAGAAGGGTACCTGATCGAAGCCGTTTCACGGAAAGGATACCGCCTGCTGGAAAGTCCTGACGTGCTTTCGGCAAGCGAGATTTTAAGCAGGCTTTCCACCGGATGGGCGGGACGAACGCTGCATTATCTGCCTGTGACCGGTTCAACGAATACCGATGCCAAGCGGTATGCGGAAACAGGCGATCCTCACGGTACGACCGTTGTCGCCAATATGCAGACAGCCGGGAAAGGCAGACGGGGAAAGATGTGGCAGTCTCCGGAAGGAAGCGCTATTTATATGACGATCATATTAAAACCGGATTTTCCGCCGGATAAGGCTTCCATGCTGACGCTTGTTATGGCGCTTTCCGTTGCGGATGCCGTTGCCGAAGCAACAGGACTGCGATGCGGCATTAAGTGGCCGAATGATATCGTAGTGAACGGGAAAAAGATCTGCGGGATCCTGACGGAGCTGAATACCGAGTCTGATTATATACAGTACGTCGTGATCGGAGTTGGGATCAATGTCAATAATGCGTCGCCGGAAGAATTCCCGGAAGTGATCAGACAAATGGCCACGTCGCTGCGGATTGAGTCCGGCATGCGGCTTTCCAGAGCGGAAATTTTAGAGCGTGTGTTGGCGCATTTTGAAAAAAATTATGACACATTTGTCGAAACACTTGATCTGTCATGTTTGATGGATAAATATGAAAAAAGGCTGTTGAATTTGAATACAGAAGTAAAAGTACTGGATCCGAAGGGCGAATATACAGGAATTGCCAGAGGCATCAATGCGGCCGGAGAGCTTTTGGTGGAAAAAGAAGATGGCCGGGTGGTTCCGGTTTATGCCGGAGAAGTGTCGGTCAGAGGATTGTATGGGTATGCGCCATAGATGTATCGGTCATTTGGCGCTTTCCTGATGTGCCACGGATTGCGGAATGATCTGATAAGTGCACAGTTAAAGAGAGGAAGGACTGGTCTTAAAGCATGGAAGACGGGCGTATCGTGCTCTGCGGCGCCAATGCCTATGAGCGGAAATATTATTTTAATGAAAAATTTGCAGGGATTCCGGATTCTATCAAGGAAGAACTGCATATTATCTGTGTTCTTTTTACGGAAGAGGTGGGCGGTATTTTTACGATCGTATTCGAGGAAAATGGCAGTATTTCTTTGGAAACGGATACCGCGGAGGACGATTATTTATATGATGAGATAAGCAGCGGACTTATGGTGCGGGAGATACGAAGAAACAGGCAGGAAATGCTGGAATCTCTCAGCCTTTATTATCGGGTATTTATTTTGCATGAAAATATTCTGGATGAAGAGGACGAATGAGCGGCGGGAGAATGCGGACCGCAGAAGAGGAAGGAACGGTACGGAATGGGAAAGCTCACGATAGGCAATCTGACATTAGACAACAATATCATTCTGGCTCCGATGGCAGGCGTAACGGACCTGCCATTTCGTTTGCTCTGCAAAGAACAGGGAGCGGGTCTTGTCTGCATGGAAATGGTCAGCGCCAAGGCCATTTTATATAAGAACAAAAACACGGAATCTCTGTTGACGATCCATCCGGAAGAAGGTCCGGTATCTTTGCAGTTATTCGGCTCAGATGCCGGAATTATCAGCGAAATGGCCAAACAGATAGAGGAACGGCCTTTTTCCATACTGGATCTGAACATGGGGTGTCCCGTGCCCAAGATCGTTAATAACGGCGAGGGCTCTGCACTGATGAAAAATCCGAAGCTGGCGGGAGAGATCGTGTCTGCGGTAGTAAGGGCAATCCGCAAACCGGTCACGGTGAAGATCCGCAGCGGCTTTGACAAAGACCATATCAATGCCGTGGAAATGGCGAAGATCATCGAAGATTCCGGCGCTGCGGCCGTAGCGGTACACGGCAGGACGAGAGAAGCATTTTATGCAGGAGAGGCGGATTGGGAGATTATCGCGAAAGTAAAAGATGCCGTATCCATTCCCGTGATCGGCAACGGAGATGTGACGGATGGGAAGAGCGCGGAGAAGATGCTGCACGATACCGGATGTGACGGTATTATGATCGGTCGTGCAGCCAGAGGAAATCCCTGGCTTTTTAAAAAGGTAGCCGCATATCTGGAAGACGGCAGTGATCTGCCGCCTGAGACGATAAAAGAGCGTAAGGAGATCATGCTTCGTCATGCAAGGCTGCAGATGCAGTACAAGGGAGAATATACCGGAATCCGCGAGATGCGTAAACATATCTCATGGTATACCGCCGGCATGCCGCATTCTGCCCGGGTGAGAGAACGGGTCAATGCCATGGAAAATTTTGCGGCATTGGAGGAATTAATAGAGCAGATGTAGCGTATATTCTCATATGGGAAACGAAACAATACTCTATTATGTCAGCGAGACGTCCGTATCGGGCGGCGCGCGCATGTTAAAACCGCATTTCTGGCAAAAGATCACCCTGCCCTCCTTTGTTATGCAAAAAGAGGACATGACACTGATAACCGTGATCATTCCGCCTGTTTACAAAGGCTGGAAGCAGGAAACACTTCTGCAGCTGATGCGGGAGGCAGCAGGAAAATATGAGGAACATCTGGCAGATGCACAGATCATACTGCACCGGGAAGTACTGCTTTTGCTCGGCAGACCGGATACACTTTCCGCATTTTCACAGGTGTTCCGATCTATCACGGCAAGGTTTCTAAAAGAAGTCTTCGGCAGGCCGCATGGACGGACGCAGGGCGCTCCGTCATCGGTCGTGCTGATGTTTGGAGAACTTTTTTTCCCGGAAGAACAGATGCGGCAGTTTATGGATCTCATGCAGCCATATTTTGCATGGATCAACCGATTGTTGATTCTATGTGACACAAACGAGGCAGAGCATTTCGAAGAGGCGGTCATGAATGATGCGGAGGAGCTTTACTATGAATATGGTCTTGTCAGCCAGATACAGTGCAAAAAAGGTTCCGTATTGAAACGCGGCACGATAGAATGCGGACATGATCCGGTTCTTTTTATGGATTTCGGGTATCCGGGCACTCTTCCATACAGCGCGTTAAGGAAAGGAGACGTTTATCTTGATATCGTTTCCGACGAAAAGAAAGAATCATTATTCAGACGGAAATATATTGAAATTTCCTACTTATCTCCGCGCAAATACCTTGACACTATGGTAAAAAGTGGTTATGATAATTAAGTTAATTAGACATCGGATGACATTACAGGAGAAAAAAGAATAAAACATAGACAGGAAAGGGCGAATTGTCATGGAAGAGAAAAAGAATATCTTAACCTATGAGGGTCTGAGAAAATATGAAGATGAATTACACGAACTGAAGGTTGTAAAACGTCAGGAAGTTGCACAGAAGATCAAAGAAGCAAGAGAGCAGGGAGATCTTTCGGAGAACGCAGAGTATGACGCAGCCAAAGACGAGCAGCGTGACATTGAAGCCAGAATCGACGAACTTGAGAAAATCCTGAAAAATGCAGAAGTTGTCGTAGAGGATGAGGTCGATCTGGATAAGATCAATATCGGCTGTCAGGTGACTATTCTGGATATGGAATATGCGGAAGAATTGGAATACAAGATCGTAGGTTCTACCGAAGCCAACAGCTTAAAAGGTAAGATTTCCAACGAATCGCCGGTGGGTAAAGCGCTGATGGGAAGCAAAGTCGGTGATGTGGTACAGGTAGAGACGCAGGCAGGCGTCTTACAGTACAAAGTAATCTCCATACAAAGATCCAATTAATTTACTGAGTTATCACAAATAATGACAACAGTGTCAGCAGGATGCTGTGACAGGAAGAAAACAGGAAAAGAAAGGAACAGTGAAGATGGCGCAACGGCAGAATCAGGAAAACGGGCAGCAGATAGAGGATATTCATCAGCTTTTGAAAGTAAGGCGTGAGAAACTTGCCGCTTTGCAGGAGAGCGGGAAAGACCCTTTTGTCATTACCAAATATGACGTAACACATCACAGCGCGGAAATTAAAGACAATTTTGAGGCGCTTGAAGGCAAAAACGTATCAATTGCCGGACGTATTATGTCTAAACGCGTCATGGGAAAGGCTTCTTTTTGCAATGTACAGGATCTGGAGGGCAATATTCAGTCTTATGTGGCAAGAGACAGTATCGGGGAAGAATCCTATGCCGATTTTAAGAAATATGATGTCGGCGATATCGTAGGTATCGAAGGCGAAGTATTCAAGACCAAGACAGGCGAGATTTCCATACATGCGGCAAAAGTGACACTGCTGTCAAAAATCTTGCAGATCCTTCCGGAGAAATATCACGGACTCGTCAATACGGATATCCGTTACCGCCAAAGATATACGGATCTGATCATGAATGAGGAAGTGAAAAAGACATTCGTCATGCGCTCCAAGATCATCAGCGCGATAAGACGTTATCTGGATGGACAGGGTTTTCTGGAAGTAGAGACGCCTATGCTCGTATCCAATGCGGGCGGCGCGGCAGCCAGACCTTTTGAGACGCACTATAATGCGCTTGACGAAGACGTAAAACTGCGTATTTCTTTGGAACTGTACTTAAAGAGACTGATCGTGGGCGGTATGGAAAGAGTCTACGAGATCGGACGGGTTTTCCGCAACGAAGGACTTGATACGAGACATAACCCGGAATTTACCCTGATGGAGTTGTACCAGGCTTACACGGACTATAACGGCATGATGGAACTGACCGAAAACATGTTCCGCCATGTGGCTGAGGAAGTATGCGGAACGACGCTGATTCCGTATGGAGACGCAGAGATTGACTTAGGAAAGCCTTTTGCCAGAATGACCATGGTAGAGGCTGTTAAAAAATATGCAGGCGTGGATTTTGACACCATCAAAGATACTGCGGAGGCGAAGCGGATTGCAGACGAAAAAGAAGTTCATTATGAAGAACGGCATAAAAAGGGCGATATCTTAAATCTGTTCTTTGAGGAATTCGTGGAGGAGCATCTGGTACAGCCGACGTTTATTCTTGATCATCCGGTGGAGATCTCCCCGCTGACAAAGAAAAAACCGGACAACCCGGAATATGTAGAGCGGTTTGAGCTGTTTATTACCTGCCGTGAGATGTGCAATGCCTATTCGGAATTAAACGATCCGCTCGATCAGAGAGAGCGTTTCAAGGCACAGGAAGAAGCTTTTGCGGCCGGAGACGAGGAAGCGAACCATACGGACGAAGATTTCCTGAATGCGCTGGAGATCGGTATGCCGCCGACGGGAGGCATCGGCTATGGAATTGACAGACTGGTGATGTTATTGACCAATTCGCCGGCCATAAGGGACGTGCTGCTTTTCCCTACAATGCGAACAGTCGATTAAAAAGTCCAGTAAAATCAAGGGTTTGCGGTATTTGAAG
>CAJTUZ010000023.1 GCA_910579735.1 uncultured Lachnospiraceae bacterium | reverse complement strand
AACTAAAAATTCCTTGAAAAATAAGGAAAAAAGACTTGACTAAATAGGGAGGATACTGGAAAATGAATAAGGAATTAATGGAAGCATTGGATATGCTGGAAAAGGAGAAAGAGATCAGCAAAGAGACTTTGTTTGACGCGATTGAGAATTCATTGATCACGGCCTGCAAGAATCATTTTGGCAAAGCGGACAATATCAAAGTGGAAATTGACAGAGATACATGTGATTTTTTATGCTATGCGGAAAAAGAAGTTGTTGAAGAAGTAGAAGACGATTGCCTGCAGATCTCTTTGGATGATGCGAAAGAACTCTCCATAAAGGCAAAGCTTGGCGATATGCTCCATGTTGAGATCAAGTCAAAGGAATTCGGACGTATTGCAACGCAGAATGCCAAGAACGTTATTCTGCAGAAGATTCGTGAGGAAGAAAGAAGCGTTATTTACAATCAGTACTATGAAAAGGAAAAAGATGTCGTTACCGGTATCGTACAGCGTTACATGGGAAGAAATATTTCCATAAATCTTGGCAAAACGGATGCTGTTTTGAATGAGAGCGAGCAGGTGCGCGGAGAGAATTTCAAACCGACGGAGAGAATTAAGGTATATATTCTGGAAGTGAAGAATACACCTAAAGGACCCAGGATTTTAGTAAGCCGTACACATCCGGAACTTGTCAAGAGATTATTCGAAACCGAAGTGACGGAAATCAAAGACGGCACGGTAGAGATCATGAGTATTGCCAGAGAGGCAGGCAGCAGGACGAAGATTGCGGTGCATTCCAACAATCCGAATGTTGATGCTGTAGGCGCCTGTGTAGGTATTAACGGCGCCAGGGTCAATTCTATTGTAGAAGAACTGCGCGGAGAGAAGATCGATATCGTAAACTGGGATGACAACCCGGGCAATCTGATCCAGAATGCGCTCTCTCCGGCGAAGATCGTAGCCGTTTTTGCCGATCCCGACGAGAAGACTGCCAAAGTCGTCGTACCGGACTATCAGCTTTCTCTTGCAATCGGGAAAGAAGGACAAAACGCAAGACTGGCGGCAAGGCTGACCGGTTATAAGATCGATATCAAGAGCGAAACGCAGGCAAAAGACGCACCGGGCTTCCGTTATGAGGATTATGATTATGACGAGGAAGAGTATGATGAAGAAGACTACGATGAAGTAGACTATAATGAAGAGGAAGAAGGGTACGAAACAGAAGGCGGAGAGGCCTATGATGAAGTGCCCGGACAGGAAAGCGAACCCGGCGCGGAAGAAGGATTTGAAGAATAGAGATCAATAGAAATAGAAAGGGATAATTTCTATGGCGAAAAAGACTCCCATGAGACAATGCGTAGGCTGCGGAGAAATGAAGAGCAAAAGGGAAATGATGCGGGTATTAAAAACAGCGCAGGGTTCTATAGAACTAGATACAACCGGCAGGAAGAATGGCAGAGGAGCGTATCTTTGCATGGAAAAAGAGTGTCTGGTCAAAGCTGGAAAAAATAAAGGCTTAGAGCGTTCCTTTAAGATGAACATTCCGGATGAAATATATGAAAAACTGGAGAAGGAGTTTGAGGAGGATGTGCGGGGATAACAAAGCATTAAATCAGAAAGTGTTATCCATGCTTGGCCTTGCAGCTCGTTCCAGAAATGTTGTCAGTGGAGGATTTGCAACAGAAAATGCGGTAAAGTCAGGGAAAGCATATCTGGTCATCGTATCAGAAGATGCTTCCGATAACACGAAAAAAAAGTTTCGAAACATGTGTGAATTTTATAAAGTACCCTTTTATTTATTCGATGAGAAGGGAAGGCTTGGACACTCTATGGGAAAAGAAGAAAGAACATCTCTGGCAGTTACCAATGCAGGATTTGCAGATTCGATACGGAAACATTTAGAAGATTTGATCATTAGACGGAGGTAGTAAGCATGGCGAAAATGAAAGTGCATGAGCTTGCAAAAGAGTTAGAGACGCAAAGCAAAGAAATTCTTGCTTTTTTGCAGGATAAAGGATATGAAGTAAAAGCAGCGCAGAGTTCTATAGAAGACGAGATCATTGCGTTAGTACGCAGCCGCTTTGGCAAGAGCGAGGCCGGAAAGGCGGCAGACGCTTCTTTGGAAAGCGGCGCAGGAAAGGCAGCAAAAACTGCCGGAGGGGGAAATACAGTGAGAGAAGAAAGTGCTGTATCGGAAGAAAATACGAAAAAAACGGAGAATGCCGCATTGAAGGAAAAAGCGGGAAACTCTGCAGCAGAGGCGGGTCCGCAGAACACTGTGAAAGCGGAACCGGCAGGAAAGGAAAATACGGGGAAAAACGGCGGCGTTTCGGAAACGAACAGGACAGGGAATGCACCTGCAAATGCAAGACCGGATGCGGGCGAGCGCCCGAAAAAGAAAAAGAAGATTATTTTCGTAAGCAATCCGCACAATTCCAAGATGCCGGGGAACAGACCCGCGCAGTCCGGTGCGGATAAAAGACCTGCGGGAAATGGCGGCCGTCCTGTACAGCAGGCGCCTCATCAAATCGTGCGGCCGACGCAGAAACCGATTCCGGTGACGGCGGAGCCTTACGATGTGCGGCAGAAACAGCAGCAGGAACGCCGTATGGAACGCAGACAGCAGGAGAAGTTGGAAAGACAGGAGAAACTGGAGAAACAGGAAAACAGGGAAAATGCAAATGTCCAGAATAAACCGGCCAATCAGGAAAGACAATATAATAATAACGACAATAGAAAGCCTGATACACAGAAGCGTCCGAATTTTAATAATAATCAGGGAAATAATCGTGGTGCGGCGTCTCCTGGCGGCAGCGGCAGGAATTTTAACAATAATGAGCGTCCTCAGAGAGGAAACGGCGGGCCGGACAATCGATTTAAGAAGGGTGGAAACAACAAGGACTTTATGCCCGAGAGCCCTGTCAAGGACACTGAAAAGCACAGAGATGAAGAAAAACGCAGGATCAGTCAGGAGAAAGACAAACGCTCCAGGAAAGATCTGATCTACGAAGAGGATGATGTAAACGTAAAGAACCGTAATAAAGCGGGCCGTTTCATCAAACCCGAGAAGAAAGTGGAGACAGTTGTTGAAGAACAGATCAAAGTGATCACACTGCCGGATTCTCTGACGATCAAGGAACTGGCGGATAAGATGAAGATACAGCCGTCCGTGATTATTAAGAAACTTTTCCTGCAGGGACAGATTGTGACGGTAAATTCCGAAATTTCTTTCGAAGATGCTGAAAATATTGCGATCGAGTATGAAATTATCTGTGAAAAAGAAGTAAAAGTAGACGTTATCGAAGAGCTGTTAAAGGAAGAGGAAGAAGATGAGAGCAAAATGACATCCAGACCGCCCGTCATCTGTGTTATGGGTCATGTTGATCATGGTAAGACTTCTCTTTTGGATGCGATTCGTAAAACCAATGTTACGGATAAAGAAGCGGGCGGTATTACACAGGCGATCGGCGCCTATACTGTTAATATCAACAACCAGAAGATAACATTCCTGGATACGCCGGGTCATGAAGCGTTTACGGCTATGCGTATGCGCGGCGCCAATGCTACGGATATCGCTGTCCTTGTCATCGCGGCAGATGACGGTGTTATGCCGCAGACGGTTGAAGCCATCAACCACGCGAAAGCGGCCGGTATCGAGATCATTGTTGCAGTGAATAAGATTGATAAGCCGAATGCCAACATTGACAGAGTAAAACAGGAAATGACGGAATATGAATTGATTCCGGTAGATTGGGGCGGTTCTACGGAGTTTGTTCCCGTTTCTGCCAAATCGGGCGAAGGCATTGAAACATTGCTTGAGACGATTCTGATAACCTCTGAAATTCTGGAGTTAAAAGCCAATCCCGACAGACGGGCAAGAGGTCTTGTTATCGAAGCGGAATTGGATAAAGGCCGCGGTCCGGTGGCAACTGTGCTGGTACAGAAGGGAACGCTGCATATAGGAGACTTTATTTCTGCAGGAGCATGTCATGGTAAAGTAAGAGCCATGATCGACGATAAGGGCAGAAGAGTCAAAGAGGCAAAACCTTCCATGCCGGTAGAAATCCTCGGTCTTTCCGATGTACCGAGTGCCGGCGAAGTATTTATCGTGCATGAAAATGACAAGTCAGCCAAATCTTATGCAGATACTTATATGGCGCAGCATAAAGAAGAGATGCTTGCAGATACTAAGTCCAGGATGTCTCTCGACGACCTGTTCAGCCAGATCAAAGAGGGCAGTCTGAAAGAACTGAATCTGATCGTCAAAGCAGATGTACAGGGCAGCGTGGAAGCGGTAAAACAGAGCCTGATGAAGCTTTCCAATGAGGAAGTCGTAGTAAAATGTATTCACGGCGGCGTCGGCGCTATCACGGAATCCGACGTAACGCTTGCTTCCGCATCCTCGGCGATCATTATCGGTTTCAATGTCAGACCGGATGCAACAGCCAAGGCAGTTGCGGAGCGTGAAGGAGTAGATGTCAGACTTTATAAAGTAATCTATCAGGCGATCGAGGATATCGAAGCGGCTATGAAGGGTATGTTAGACCCTGTATTTGAAGAGAAAGTGATCGGCCATGCCGAAGTACGACAGATCTTCAAGGCGTCGGCGATCGGAAATATTGCAGGTTCTTACGTGCTCGATGGAGAATTCCAGAGAGGCTGTAAGATTCGCATTACCAGAGAGGGTGAGCAGATCTATGAGGGTGAACTGGCTTCCTTAAAGAGATTTAAAGATGACGTAAAAGAAGTAAAAGCCGGATTCGAGTGCGGTCTTGTTTTCGAAGGATTTGATAAGATGCAGGAACTGGATATCGTTGAGGCATATATTATGGTCGAGGTACCCAGGACTTAAAGCAAATCTAAGATGCCGGAGAACGGCATCTAAGATTTTCCATGTTAAGCCCGAAAGAATCGCGGAGCGATTCTTCCAAAAGGAGAGATTTATGCGGAAAAACAGTATTAAAAATACACGTATTAACGGAGAGGTGCAAAGAGCGCTCGCGGAGATCATACGGGGAGAACTGAAGGATCCCCGTATCGGTGAAGTGACCTCCGTGGTAGCGGTGGAAGTTGCGCCTGATCTTAAAACATGTAAAGTATGGATCAGCGTGCTCGGAGACGGGCAGGCGCAGGCGGACACGTTAGCGGGGTTAAACAGCGCGGAAGGATTTATCAGAAATCAGCTTGCGCGTAAGATCAATCTGCGCAACACGCCGCAGATACGATTCATCATGGACCAGTCGATCGCATATGGTGTTAATATGTCAAAGCTGATCGACGACGTACAGGGAATGAAAGGGGAATCATTATCGGAATGAAGATCATAGATGAAGTAAAAGATGCGAAATCCATAGGAATCGGCGGCCATCTCAGACCGGATGGAGATTGTGTCGGTTCCGTTATGGGATTATATCTTTATCTGACAAAGGCTCTTCCGGATGTACGTGTGGACGTTTATCTGGAAAAACCGGCGGATATTTTTGATTGTATCAGGGATGTGGATAAGATTCGGACGGATCTTGCGGCAGACATGACATATGATGTTTTTATCGCAATGGACTGTAATGCCGAGCGGCTTGGCCCTGTGGAGACGATGTTTCAGAAAGCGGGGAAAAGGATCAATATAGATCACCATATCAGCAATCAGGGCTGCGGTGATATCAACATTCTGGATCCGGAGAGCAGTTCAACCTGTGAACTGCTGTATGGACTGCTTGAGAAGGAACTGATAGACGAGGCAATCGCAAAGGCGCTTTATATCGGACTGATCCATGACACAGGCGTTTTCAAGTATTCCAATACCTCTCCGAAAACACTTCATCTGGCGGCCGAGCTGATCGCATTCGGATTTGATTTTTCAAAGATCATCGATGAAACATTTTATGAAAAAACATATATGCAGAGCCAGATCATGGGCCGGGCGATTCTGGAGAGCGTCCGTTTCCTGGGAGGCAGGTGCATTGTCAGTATGGTAAGTAAGAAAACGATGAACTTCTATCAGGCCGAACCGAAGGATCTGGATGGCATTGTCAACCAGCTGCGGATCGTGAAAGGCGTGGAATGTGCCATCTTTATGTATGAGGCCGATTCTATGGAATATAAGGTGAGTATGCGTTCTAACGGAGAAGTGGACGTGGCGGCTATCGCGGTATTGTTCGGCGGCGGCGGGCACGTAAGGGCGGCAGGCTGTTATATGAAAGGGACTTATCATGATGCGATCAACAACCTGTCCGTACATATTGAGGAGCAGTTAAGAGCGCGCGGCAGATTGGGGAGTACGGAAAATGTATCACGGGATCATTAATATATACAAAGAAGCCGGCTATACTTCCCATGACGTAGTAGCCAAACTACGGGGCATATTAAGACAGAAAAAAATAGGTCATACAGGAACGCTCGATCCGGATGCGGTAGGAGTGCTTCCTGTATGTCTTGGCGTAGGGACAAGACTTTGCGATATGTTAGCCGGTGAAACCAAAGAATATGTGGCTGAACTCCGGCTGGGCATAACGACAGATACACAGGATATGTCGGGAACCGTGCTTTCCAGAAAAGACGCAGTCGTTTCAAAGGAAGAGGCCGTGCAGGCCATATACAGTTTCCTTGGCAATTATGAACAGGTTCCGCCGATGTATTCCGCTTTGAAAGTAAACGGTAAGAAATTATATGAACTGGCCAGACAGGGAAAAGAAGTGGAGCGCAAGGCAAGAAGCGTTCGTATAGAGGAGCTGGAGATCCTGCAAATGGAGCTGCCGGTGATCCGATTTCGGGTAGTGTGTTCCAAGGGCACTTATATTCGGACATTGTGTGATGATATCGGCAGGAAACTGGGCTGCGGCGGAGTTATGCAGTCGCTTACAAGAACCAGAGTGGGGCAGTTTCCGGCGGCGGATGCGCTTACCGTTTCGGATGTGGAACGATGCAGGGACGACGGCAGTCTTTCCCGGTATATCATACCCGTTGATCAGGTTTTTTCGCATTTGCATGCGGTATATGTAAAAGACGGCTATCTGAAACTGCCCGTAAACGGAAACCGCCTGCATGCACAGATGATACATGGAGATTATGCGTATCATGATAGCGAACAGGTCCGCGTTTACGGCGGGCAGGATATTTTTTTCGGTATTTACCGATATGAGAAGGAACCGGAGATGTTTTTCCCGGTGAAAATGTTCCTTTCAGGAGATGAAGGTGGGAAATAGATCCATGCAGATCATTAAAGAAACAACAGAATTCATGCTGCCCGGGAAAAGTGCGGTTGCCATCGGGAAATTCGATGGTATTCATTTAGGGCACCAGAAGCTGCTTGAAAAGATAACGGAGCAGAAAAAAAACGGACTGCTTGCAGTTGTTTTTACTTTTTCTCCGGCGCCGGAAGCCTTTTTTTCCGGAAAAGAAACAAAAGGACTGATGAGTATCGAAGAAAAAAGGGCGGCATTTAAAAAAGCAGGCATCGACATACTCATAGAATTTCCGCTCAACAAAGAAACCGCAGCCACGGAACCGGAACGATTCGTGGAAGAGTATCTTGTCGGCAAATTAAAGGCGGCATTTATTGCGGCAGGGACCGATTTGTCATTCGGAAAAAAGGGGGCGGGAGACGCCGCGCTTTTGAAGCGCATGGCGGAATCGTCAGGGTATCGCGTGGAACTGATCGAAAAAGTAAGCGTAGCGGGGGAGGAAGTCAGTTCGACCATTGTCCGTGAAGCTGTCGAGAAAGGCGATATGGAGAAAGCGCAGGCGCTGCTTGGTGTTCCTTACAGCATAAATGGTATCGTTTCTCACGGGCGGAAGCTTGGCAGGAAGATGGGGATGCCTACGCTGAACCTTCTGCCGGCGGAAGAAAAGCTCCTGCCGCCGAACGGTGTATATTATTCCCGTGTCCTGCTTGCGGGTAAGCGGTATCCCGGAATATCCAACGTCGGGTATAAGCCGACGGTAAGCGATACATGTGTGATGGGTGTGGAAACCTATCTTTACGCTTTTGACGAGGATGCTTACGGCAGAGAGATCACGGTGGAACTGCTTGGCTTTAAACGTCCCGAAATGAAATTTGAAGGCACAGAGGCGTTAAAAGAGCAGGTGCAGAGGGACATTGAAGAAGGTGCAGCTTTCCACAAAAAGGTAAAATAAGGCTTGTCAGAGGTTATAATTTATCTTAAAATAAAATTATCTGTGATTAAAGTGAGAAGTACAAAGGAAGGTCAAACATGAATCTGGAAATCATTCTTTCTATGGCGGGCGGTTTAGGGCTCTTTCTTTTTGGCATGCGGGTTATGAGTGAAAGTATTGAAAAGGTAGCCGGCGCCAAGTTAAGACAAATATTGGAGCAGTTAACGACTAATCGTTTTACGGGGATTCTGGTAGGCGTCATTTTTACGGCGATCATCCAGTCGTCATCTGCCTGTACGGTCATGGTAGTCAGTTTTGTCAATTCCGGCCTGATGAATCTATATCAGGCGGCAGGCGTCATTTTCGGCGCCAATATCGGTACGACAGTAACCTCATTGCTGGTTTCCTTTAAACTCGAGAAAATAGCGCCGGTCATTCTGTTAGTCGGTGTGATTGTCGTTATGTTCTGCAAAAAGCAAAAGATCACCAAATTCGGAGAGATCATCGTCGGTTTCGGTATTCTGTTCATGGGACTCAGTACGATGTCCGGCGCCATGTCGGGGATGAAGGATTCCGAAGCGGTCCTGAATATGTTTGCATCCTTGACAAATCCGATATTGGCGGTGCTTTTAGGAACGTTTTTGACCGCGGTAATACAAAGTTCTTCCGTCACGGTCAGTATTATGGTCCTCATGGCCAATCAGGGGCTGTTAGGACTTGATATGTGCATGTTCATCATACTCGGCTGTAATATCGGCGCCTGTACTTCGGCTCTGTTAGCCTCCCTGACCGGTAAAAAAGATGCCAAAAGAGCAGCTTCGATTCACCTTATTTTCAATATTATCGGTACGCTGCTTGTTTTCATACTATTCATATTGGATGTCGATCAGGTCGTTGCGCTTCTTGCGAAGATTGCGCATAACGACGCAGGGCGGATTGTTGCATATGCACATATCGCGATCAAGCTGTTCCAGGTTATTATCATGTCTCCGTTTATCGGAGCGATCGTAAAAATGACTTACATATTTGTACCGGGTGATGATAAGAAGATAGGCTATCGTGACAGCCACCAGTTGAAATATATCGGTGAAAAAGTGGTTTTCAATCCGGCTACCGCCGTTGTGGAAGTTATTAAGGAATTGGACCGGGTAGCCTCTTTGGCAAGCGAGAATCTGAACAGGGCAATGAATGCGCTGATCACGCTTGACGAGGGTGAGATCGAGGAAGTTTACGAAGTAGAAGAAAACATCGATTTCCTCAGCCATTCCATTACGGATTATCTGGTAAAGATCAACCAGACGACTCTGCCGATCGAAGACTTAAAGAGCCTCGGTTCGCTGTTCCATGTCGTCAATGATATCGAGAGGATCGGCGATCATGCGGAAAATATAGCGGATGCCGCCAGGCGCAGGATCGATTCGGGCGTTTCTTTCAGTAAAGAGGCGCAGGCGGAGCTTGGCATGATGCTTGATATGGTCAATACACTGCTGCGTTTTTCACTGGAAATGTTCGTAAAAAGCTCGGAGGAGCATGAAGAAGATATCAATCATCTGGAAGAAGCGATCGACGAGAAAGAGAAAGAACTGCAGAAGAAGCATCTTGACCGTCTGACCAATAATGAATGCAGTCCGGAGGCCGGCGTGATCTTTTCCGATATCATATCCGGTCTGGAAAGAGTGGCGGATCATGCGACAAATATTGCATTTGCTACGGTGGCAATGGATGCGTAAAGAGTGATGGAAGCTGTGCGCAGAAGAGCGGCATAGGACCGGCCGGGGAAGAGAGGATTCCCCGGCCGCTCCTGTGCTGCTTTCATGTTTTTAAGCTCTAATTTTTAAATGTTTTATATGTTTGGTAACAAAATTGTAATAATTTATAGTTAATTGTATTATTTTCTCCATATATATAAATAAAAAATGTAGAAACACCATATATAGTAATGCAAAGCGGAAAGAACAGGAAAGCAGGCGTTGCCGGGCCCCCTGTCTGAGCTGACCGGAAAATTTTCCTTATTAGTGTCCGGCCTGCAGGCGGCTCTGTGCTCCGCCTGCCTTTTTTCGGCCTTTCCGCTGCCTGTCCACATTTTTCCTGTCTTTTGCCCGTCTTTTTCGTTCCTTTTTATTGACATCCCTTCCCGGTCTTGTTATAATAACAACATATTTGTAACAAATTTAATAAATCTGTAATAATTACGATACAAAGTTGTTATGAAAAAGGAGTCCGATGATCAAAATGAAACGTAAAGAATTGTGTTATCTTTTAATATGCGTTATGTTATGCCGGCCGCTGCTTGTTTTTGCAACAGGGGATCAGACAAAGGCTTCAGCGCAGACAGAAGTACAGGAAGCAGGACGCAGCGGTGCGGATTCTACGCTTGGAGGCCTGACGGCAGGGGCCGAGCTGGTCGGTTCGGGAGCTGATCTGGGCGATCTGGGCGCTGTAGGAGATGCACAGAATAAAGAGGAAAACGATTCTGCGGGCAGTGAAGGCAGTTCCGATGGAAACGGTTTGACAGATCAGGGAAGCGGTTCGGGAGAAGACGGGAACGGTTTGACGGATCAGGGAAACGATGCTGCGGAAAACGGAAGCGCTTCGGCGGATCAGGGAAATGATGCTGACGGAAACGATAACGGATCTGCAGAAGAAAACGGCACGCAGGAGAACGATGAAGAATCCGAGAGCCTCCAGGATATCTTAAAACCGATAGGAGCTTCTTCTATCGTAGAAGCCAGGAAAACCGTAGAAGAGTATGCGCAGGCCTATGAAGATGCCAAAAACGCAAACTGGGGGTATACGAATCTCGGGATCGCGAATGTAGAGAATAATCTCAATATCAGAGCCGTACCGGCAGAAGATGGTAAGCTGGTAGGGAAACTGCCTAAGAATGCGGCTTGTGAAGTTATAGATTCGGATGGCGTATGGGCGCATATTAAGTCCGGGAAAGTGGAAGGCTATGTGAGCTGCGAGTTTTTGTTAACGGGCCTGCAGGCGAAATGGAAGGCGGAAGAACTGGTTTCCGCGATTGCAACGGTAACGACGGATGCCCTGAAAGTGCGTGCGGAGGCCAATACGGAATCCGAAGTCATTACCCTCGTTCCCAATGGAGAGGAACTGGAAGTGGCAGAGGCGGGCGATGAATGGATCAAAGTCTATCTGGATGATGAAGAGGTATTTGTATCAGCCGAATATGTCCGCGTAGATGCCAAACTCGAAACGGCTATTACGATGACGGAATTATTATATGGACAGGGTGTATCGGATGTCCGTGTGGATTTGTGCCAGTATGCAAAAGAATTTTTGGGAAATCCGTATGTATGGGGCGGCACCAGCTTAACAAACGGCGCGGATTGTTCCGGATATGTTTTGAGTATTTTCAAGAAATACGGGGTTTCCTTACCGCATTCCTCCAGAGCACAGGCGAACTGCGGCACAACGATTACACTTTCCGAAGCGCGGCCGGGAGATCTGATCTTTTACGGAAACGGACAGAATATTAATCATGTGGCAATATACATCGGCGGCGGGCAGGTAATACATGCCAGCAATCCGAGAACGGGAATTCGTATTTCCAACGCAACTTATAGAAGTCCGGTTAAAGTGGTAAGAATCTTACAGGACTAAGAGATTACCGGATAGATTGCATGGTATATTGAGCCGGCATATACCGGCTTAGGGCATCAATTTATCGGATACATGAATTATAGCTTGCCAAGCGTGCCATTATGTGGTAAGATATCTAAGTATGAATTTCAGCCGACACTCGGAACCGGGAAACTCCGACCCGTTCTTAGTTTCAGGCGATGGAAGAGGAAAGGAGAAAGATATGATTTCGAAAGAAAAGAAAACAGCAATTATGAAAGAGTATGCAAGAACGGAAGGCGATACAGGATCGCCGGAGGTACAGGTTGCCGTCCTGACAGCAAGGATTCAGGAACTGACAGAGCACCTGAAAGCCAATCCGAAAGATCATCATTCCAGAAGAGGACTTCTGAAAATGGTAGGTCAGAGAAGAGGTTTGCTTACTTATCTGAAAGATAAGGATATTGAAAGATATCGTACGCTGATCGAGAGATTAGGACTCAGAAAATAAAGAAGAAGGCGGGTACAAGGCCGGTTATGCCGGCTTTTCCGCCTTTTCGTTTTGTTTTGGTGTTATCGGGCGGAAGAATCATCCGAGACCACAGACATATGCATAAAAGCAGTATGAAAGTTATGGATATGTCTGTAGTTTCGGCATCTTCTGCCTGTAAAATAAAATGATTTTAAAGGAGAGAAGACTATGTACAAGAGTTACACATTGGAACTGGCCGGCCGGACGCTTCGCGTCGATATCGGCAGAGTCGGCAAACAGGCAAACGGCTGCGCATTTATGCATTATGGAGAAACGACGGTATTGTCTACCGCAACAGCTTCCGAAAAACCGAGAGAAGGGATTGATTTCTTCCCCTGCAGCGTCGAGTATGAAGAAAAATTATATGCCGTAGGTAAAATACCCGGCGGATTTAACAAACGGGAAGGCAAAGCAAGTGAAAATGCCGTTTTGACAAGCCGTGTGATCGACAGACCGATGAGACCGCTTTTCCCGAAAGATTACAGAAACGATGTAACACTCAACAATATGGTTATGAGCGTTGATCCGGCATGCCGTCCTGAACTTGTCGCAATGCTTGGTACGGCGATCGCAACCTGTATTTCCGATATTCCGTTTGACGGCCCGTGTGCCATGACGCAGATGGGTATGGTGGATGGAGATTTTATCGTCAATCCGTCTCAGGAGCAGTGGGATAAAGGCGATCTGAAAATGACGGTTGCTTCTACCGCAGAGAAGGTTATTATGATCGAAGCCGGCGCAAATGAGATACCGGAGGCGAAGATGATCGAAGCGATCTACAAAGCGCATGAGATCAACCAGACGATCATCGCATTCATCAATCAGATCGTTGCCGAAGCAGGCAAGCCGAAGCATGCTTACGAAAGCTGTGCAATTCCGGAAGAAATGTTTGAGCAGATCAAAACGATCGTTACACCGGAAGAAATGGAAACAGCTGTTTTCACGGATGAAAAACAGGTTCGTGAAGAAAATATCAGAAATATCACCGCGAAACTGGAAGAAGCGTTTGCAGAAAAAGAAGACTATCTGGCAGTGCTTGGCGAAGCGGTATACCAGTATCAGAAGAAGACCGTACGTAAGATGATCTTAAAAGACCACAAGCGTCCTGACGGCCGCGAACTGGATCAGATCCGTCCGCTTGCGGCAGAGATCGATATCATTCCGAGAGTGCATGGTTCCGCTATGTTTACCCGTGGACAGACACAGATCTGCAACGTATGTACGCTGGCGCCGTTATCCGAAGTACAAAGAGTAGATGGCCTGGACGAAAATGTAACGGCCAAGAGATATATGCATCATTATAATTTCCCGTCTTATTCCGTAGGAGAGACGAAAGTAAGCCGCGGACCGGGACGTAGAGAGATCGGCCACGGCGCGCTTGCAGAACGTGCATTGATACCGGTGCTTCCTTCCGAAGAGGAATTCCCGTATGCGATCCGTACCGTATCCGAGACATTTGAATCGAACGGTTCTACCTCTATGGCATCTACCTGCGCATCCTGTATGTCTCTGATGGCGGCAGGCGTTCCGATCAGGAAGATGGTAGCGGGTATTTCCTGCGGTCTTGTAACGGGGGATACAGATGATGATTTCGTACTGCTTACCGATATCCAGGGACTTGAGGATTTCTTCGGGGATATGGACTTTAAGGTAACCGGTACACATGATGGTATTACCGCAATTCAGATGGATATTAAGATTCATGGTCTGACGAGACCGATCGTAGAAGGCGCGATTGCGAGATGCCGCGACGCACGTGAATTTATTATGCACAACTGTATGATTCCTGCTATTGCCGCACCGAGAAAAGAGGTTGGACAATACGCGCCGAAGATCATTTCCATCCAGATCGATCCTGAGAAGATCGGCGATGTAGTAGGACAGAGAGGCAAGACGATCAATGAGATCATTGCCCGTACAGGCGTTAAGATCGATATTACCGACGATGGACAGGTATCCGTATGCGGTACGGATAAAGAGATGATGGACAAAGCCGTTGAAATGATCAAGATCATTACGACTGATTTTGAAGAAGGTCAGATCTTTAAGGGCGTTGTTGTCAGCATTAAAGAGTTCGGCGCATTTATCGAGTTTGCACCCGGTAAGGAAGGAATGGTTCATATTTCCAAGATTGCAAAGGAAAGAATCAACCACGTGGAAGATGTGCTGACACTTGGTGATAAAGTTACGGTGGTATGTCTTGGCAAGGACAAAATGGGCCGTATCAGTTTCTCCATGAAAGATGTTGCGCAGGTATAAGGCGAAACAGGAAACTGAAAGAAATATAAAAGAGTTGGCGGATTATACCGTCAACTCTTTTTATGATTCCTTTGAATATTTTAAGCAGATATAATGTTTCAAACGGATTTAGTCTTTATATCCATTAAATGCTTTCGTGGAATGTACGGCTGATAACGTCTGCCTGCTGTTCCGGTGTCAATTTGATGAAGTTGACAGCATATCCGGAAACACGGATCGTCAACTGCGGGTAATTTTCGGGATGTTTCTGCGCATCCAGAAGCATATCGCGGTTTAAAACGTTGACATTCAAGTGATGTCCGCCTTTTGTTGCATATCCATCCAATAAGGATACTAAATTATCTACCTGTGCTGTGTTCGTCTGTGCCATAATTTTCCCTCCTGCTTTTATAATAAAAATAGTAATGATTACTGTTTCTATTTATATAATACCAAATTTTTAAATTTTGTCTATAAAAATTATAAAAAAAATTGTATTTTATTTAATACATTTGTGAAAAATATATGAAAAAAAACAGGAAGTAATTGACAACAGGAAGCAGTTTGCGGTATCTTGTAACAAGTAAGTTTTTTACAGAAGATTAGAAATAAATAGTAAACGGGGTAATAAATTTGGAAGCAGTAAGCGAAATTTGGCAGTATGACGATCCTGTTTCCGGGAGTCGTGCTGACGGAAAAGAAGGCATTACACAGGAAGAATATGACAGACTGATCAAGCCATATTCGGAAGCGCTGACGATCATCCAGATTCGTTTGAATAGTCTGAATGCAGAATACAGAAGCAGAAGCAGGGAATATCCGATACATAATATCCAGCACCGCATCAAGAGCAAGAGCAGTATCATGAAGAAGCTGGAGAAAAAGAAGCTGCCGATAGGCGTGGATGTAGCAAGGGATGAGCTGACGGATATTGCAGGGATCCGCGTGATCTGTTACTTTGAAGACGATATATACAGTGTCGTATCCGCGATCAGGAAGCAGAGCGGTATTCTGGTGATCAGAGAGAGAGACTATGTGAAAAATCCGAAGGTGAACGGTTATAAAAGTTATCACATTGTCGTCGGCGTACCCGTGTATACACTTGAAGAGACGCAGTATTATCCGGTAGAAGTGCAGATCAGAACGATTTCTATGGATTTCTGGGCCAGTATGGAGCACCGGATATGCTACAAAAACGGCCGCAACAAAGAAGTCTCTGAGGAAACAAGAGAGACATTAAAGGGTTTTGCGGAAGAACTGAAGAAGATCGAGATCAGTATGTGCGAACAGAGTCTGAAACCATAATACATAATAGGTTGTGATTTGATAAAACGATAGAAAATATTATGTAAACTAAAATCCGGAACGGGAGAGCCTGTTCCGGATTCGTTTTTTATAGCAGATGGTTGTTAAATTTCTCTTCGCAATATTTGCAGCGGTATACTTCCGCTTTTTCGTCGGCCAGAACGAAGATATGGGGAAGTTCCTGCTCAATGGAAGTGATGCATCTGGGATTTTTGCATTTGATGATGTTTTTGATCTCTTTTGGAAGCGTCAGTTCTTTTTTATCCACCAGCTTACCGTCTTTGATGACATTGACGGTAATATTGTGATCGATAAAAGCAAGAACATCCAGATCCAGTGTGTTGATGTCGCATTCTACTTTGAGAATGTCTTTTTTGCCCATTTTGTTGCTGCGGGCATTTTTGATGATAGCGACCATGCAGTCTAACTTATCAAGCTGTAAATGATGATAGATAGAAAGGCTTTTGCCTGCTTCGATATGGTCTAAAACAAAACCTTCCTCGATTTTTCCTACGTTTAACATAGATTGTTTTGCACTCCTTTTTTCTTATAATCTGTTGCAGCTGCGCTGCTTTGCCGATGCGGCAGTCAATGGATCTGCCGCTTATGATACGGTAATCCCTAACAGGGTCAGGATCAGGGCCATTCTGACATAGACGCCGTATTGTACCTGCTTGAAATATACGGCCCGCGGATCTTCGTCTACTTCAACGGAGATCTCGTTGACGCGGGGAAGCGGATGCAGGATCAGCATATCGTCTTTTGCAAGTGCAAGTTTGGTTTTGTTTAAAATATAGAAATCTTTCAGGCGGACGTAATCTTCTTCATTAAAGAAACGTTCTCTCTGCACGCGTGTCATATAAAGCAGATCCAGATCGGGCATACATTCTTCCAGCCGGATGACTTCATCGTAAGCAATCTCTTTTTCACGAAGCATGTCTGTAATATAATCGGGAACTTTTAATTCCGGCGGGGAGATGAAGATAAAATGGATATTCGGATAGCGTACAAGCGCGTTGATCAGAGAATGTACGGTGCGGCCGAATTTCAGATCGCCGCACAGGCCGATGGTAAAGCTGCCGAGCCGCCCCTTCAGAGAACGGATCGTCAATAGATCTGTCAGAGTCTGTGTCGGATGCTGATGGCCGCCGTCTCCCGCATTGATGACCGGAATAGTGGATTTGCCGGCCGCGACCATAGGGGCGCCTTCTTTCGGATGGCGCATGGCACAGATATCGGCAAAGCAGGAAATGACCCGGATCGTATCGGATACGCTTTCTCCTTTGGAGGCGGAAGAACATGCGGCGTCGGAAAAGCCGAGGACTTGTCCGCCGAGTCCCAGCATCGCGCTTTCAAAACTGAGTCTTGTCCTCGTACTCGGTTCATAGAAACAGGAAGCCAGTTTCCTGCCTTCGCAGGCATGTGCGTATTTTGCGGGACATTTTTCAATATCATTAGCCAGATCAAAGAGATCGTCAAGCTCTTTGGTAGTGAAATCCAAAGGATTCATTAAGTGTCTTATCTGCATGGTAGCTCCTTTCGTTATGCAAGTAAGCGGATGCCGCAATTTACAAGGCGGCACCGCTCAAAAAAATAGAAGAGAAAAAATCCCTTCTATTTTGGGGGTTATGATTGAAATGACAATAGTTCGGATACCGGTTTTCTTCTGGGCGCTTCAGGCGTCTCATCCGGATAGCCGATGGGGATCAGCGCAACAAGCTCTCTGTCTTCGGGTAACTGCAGAAGAGACGTGATTCTGTCCTGATCGAAAATACCTAATATAACGGAACCGACACCCTGCTCATAAGCAGCAAGGCAGAAAGACTGGGATGCCACGCCGGCATCATACATCTGCCAGGTATCTTTACGAGGGGTGGTAAAGGAGCCATCTCTTTCGTAACCGCATCTGTTTTTGATGACAGTTACGGCAATCAGCATCGGTGCATTTTCAATAATCTTTCCGTTGTTCGGGAAAGGAGCAGTGCCTTCCTGGGCAATCTGGTCTTTTAACGCCCCTTCTACCGCAATGTAACGGGTGATCTGGGTGTTTTTCCAGCTCGGCGCGTAAGAAGCGGTTTCGATGATCCCGGATAATAATTCATGTGCTATTTTATCGGGTTTAAATCTGCGGATGCTTCTGCGCTCTTTGATACATTCTTGTGCTGTCATAAGATACCTCCTTTTGGTTGTGATATGTAAGATGAGAATTACAATATTTTGTATATCATACCATAAAGAAGAGAGGGTTTCAATGTAAAACGCCGCAAATATTTTACCATTTTAACTGTGTCAGAAAAGTTGTGGAATGTGTGTTAATATGCTATATTAATACATGGGTATAAAGAATAGGAACCCGTTGATGAAAATGAATCAGGAAAGTTGAGGTTGTTTATGGCATATCAGGAGAAAAAAAGATGGGTGTTTTTGGGACTGCCGTTTACTTTTACGAAGTATACGATAGAAGAGGAAGTGATTACGATCAACAGCGGTCTGCTTAATACAAGGGAAAATGACTGCTATATGTATAAAGTGCAGGATGTGGAGCTGGAAACCAGCCTGGCGGAAAGGATATTCGGACTTGGGACGATTGTCTGTTATACCGGAGATACGACGCATCCCAAGCTTCTGCTAGAACATATTAAAAATGCAAAAGAGATCAAAAACTATATTTTAAAAGAGTCGGAAGAAGCAAGAAGAAAGCGCCGTACGTTAAATACGCTCGATATCGGGTCCCTGTCTGTGGACGATATGGACTAGAGCTTTTACGGCGCCTGTGTTTTGCCGGAGAGCCTGTCGCTTTCCGTTAAAAGACGTTCGAACAAAAGGCCGGAGATGAACCAGCAGGGTGCATAATCCAGGCGGATGATGCTGCCGATATTCCACCGGGAATTTTCGTAGTTCCAGGGACACAGTCCTTTCCTGCGCAGTATGACGCCGGACAGATATTCGCCGGAGAAAATAATACCGGTGTAGACAAGGCCGCGGAATATGAAATTTCTGCCTTTTAACAGGCGGCTTACGGGCGCTAACAAAGCAGCCAGTCCGTAGATCGGAAACATCCATAAGGATGTGATGCCTGATAATTTGAAATCGCGCCTGCGGAAGGAATGAAAGGCGGTAAAGATGATCTCCAGACACCATCCAAGCAGTCCGCAGTGAATAAAGTTATGGATAAAATTTTTCATAATAACAGGATTCCCCAAAAGAGAATGATTATGCACAGACGGCATAAAAAGTGACTGACAGAAAGGCATAGGATATGGCGGAATGAACTATACCGAGGCGATGGCATATATAGAGTCCCTGCAATGCTACGGCTGCGTACCCGGACTTGCCAATATAGAAAAGTTATGTAAACTTGTAGGCGATCCGCAGAAGGCGCTGAAATTTGTACATATTGCCGGAACGAACGGAAAAGGGTCCGTGCTCGCATATGTATCTACGATCCTGCAGACGGCAGGATATAAAGTGGGGCGGTATATCTCGCCTACCATACAGGATTACAGGGAGCGGTTTCAGATCAATGGGAAAATGATCTCACGGCCGGCACTGTGCACTTATTTGGAGCAGGTTAAGGAAGCGGCGGAAAAGATGCAGGCGGAAGATGATGCACAGCCGACGCCGTTTGAAGTGGAAACGGCAGTCTCTTTTTTGTATTTCCTGGATAAAAAGTGTGATATCGTTATTCTGGAGACCGGTCTTGGCGGCAGGCTTGATGCAACAAATGTGATACCGGCGCCGCTTTGTACGGTTTTTTCGTCTGTCAGTATGGACCATATGGCTTTTCTTGGAGATTCCTTAGAAGAGATCGCCGTGCAGAAGGCGGGCATCATCAAAGATGCATCGCATGTGGTGACATGTGCACAGAAAGAGGAGGTCATGCGCGTTCTTCAGGAAACAGCAGCGGCACATGGATGCAGTTTCTCAGTGGCTGATGTGAAAAGAGCCTCCCGGATAAAGTACGGAATAAAGAAACAGTCGTTTTGTTATGAAGGCTGCCGGAATCTGACGATTACGATGGCGGGACAGTATCAGATAGAGAACGCCGTTTTGGCGGTAGAAACAGTACGTGTTCTGGGGAAAAAAGGCTTTGTCGTATCGGAGGAACAGATGCGGCAGGGGCTGCTTTTGACCAAATGGACGGGACGCTTTACCGTGATCAGCCAAAAACCGCTCTTTGTGGCAGACGGCGCACACAATGAAGATGCCGCGGCAAGGCTTGCGGAATCGATACGTTACTATTTTGCAGACAAAAGGATCCTGTTTATTATAGGGATATTAAAAGATAAAGAGTATGATAAAATACTTAGGCAGACGGCTCCGCTTGCGGAACATATCATTACGGTAACGCCGCCGAATCCGGCAAGGGCAATGAGCGGATATGAGCTTGCGAAAGAAGCCGGCGCGTATCATGAGCGTGTTACGGCGGCGGACAGTATGTTAGAGGCGGTAGAGCTTTCTTATCTGCTCGCAGGGGAAGACAAAAACACAGTGATCATCGCTTTTGGATCTCTTTCCATTTTGGGCGGTTTGATTCATATTGTAGAACATAGAGACATGATCAGGAGAGATTCTCATGGTAAATCAGAAAAAAATTAAAGAGGCAGTAGCGTTATTTTTAGAGGGCATCGGGGAAGATACCGGGAGGGAAGGCCTTGCAGAGACACCGGAACGGATCGCCCGGATGTGTGAAGAACTGTTTGCCGGAATGGAAGAAGATGCATCCGGTCATTTATCCAAAACATTTGTTATCGAAAGTGATGAAATGGTATTGGAGAAGGATATCACATTTTATTCTGTCTGCGAACACCATTTACTGCCTTTTTACGGCAAAGTTCATATTGCCTATATACCGGATGGCAAGGTAGTCGGTATCAGCAAGCTGGCGCGTACGGTGGAGGTCTATGCGAGACGGCCTCAGATCCAGGAGAAAATGACCGGGCAGATCGCGGAGGCTGTCATGAAGTATCTGCAGCCCAAAGGCGTTATTGTTATGGCGGAAGCAGAGCATATGTGCATGACAATGCGCGGCGTGAAAAAGCCGGGAAGTAAAACGGTCACGTTGGCCAAAAAGGGATGCTTTGCGGAAGATATACAGCTGCAGAATGATTTTTTCAGAATGGTTGGAAAGTGAGAAAGGAGAGGAAGTAAAATGAAGATCGGAACAAAGGAATTTCAAGCAAAAGGGCATACGTATGTGATGGGTATCCTGAATGTGACACCGGATTCTTTTTCGGATGGCGGGAAGTTTGATCAAATGGATGCAGCCCTGTATCATGTCGAAGAAATGATAACAGATGGTATGGATATCGTAGATATCGGCGGAGAATCAACAAGACCGGGATATACCATGATATCGGAAGAAGAAGAGATCAGCAGGGTCGTTCCTGTGATCGAACAGATTAAATCCCGATTTGACATTCCGATTTCTTTGGATACGTATAAGAGCGGTGTTGCACGGGAAGGCATTGCTGCCGGAGCAGATATGATCAATGATATCTGGGGATTAAAATATGACGGAAATCTTGCAAAAATCATTGCTGATGCAGGAGTATCCTGCACATTGATGCATAACCGTGAAGATACGGGCTATAAAGACTATATGCAGGATGTCCTGAATGATCTGTCGGAATCGATACGGTTAGCCAGACAGGCAGGGATCCCTGATCATAAGATCCTGATCGATCCCGGGGTAGGCTTTGGGAAAACATATGAGAACAATCTGGAGATCATCAGAAGACTCGAGGTACTGCACAGCTTCGGATATCCTGTGATACTCGGCGCCAGCAGAAAGTCCGTTATCGGCAATGCGCTTGATCTGCCTGTGGAGCAGCGGCTGGAAGGAACGCTTGCGACAACGGTATTTGGAACCATAAAGGGTGTTATGTTTGTGCGGGTGCACGATGTAAAGGAAAATGCAAGAATCATTAAAATGACGGAGGCTATTTTACATGGATGAGATCATTATTGAGAATCTGCAGATATATGCGTATCATGGCGTCTATCAGGAAGAAAAGGAAAAAGGTCAGAATTTCTATGTAAACGCAGTCTTATATATGGATGCGGCGGGACCGGGAAAAGAAGATAAGCGGGAACTGACGACGAGCTATGGAGAGGTATGTCATTTCATCCATAATTTTGTAAGCAGTCATGTTTTTAATCTGATCGAGACGGTAGCGGAGAAAACGGCGGAAGCGGTTTTGTCGGAATTCCCGCTGTTATACGGCATTACGCTGGAGATCAGGAAGCCGGAGGCGCCGATCGGCCTGGAATTTGAGTCCGTGTCGGTAAAGATCACCCGCATGTGGCACACGGTCTGTCTTGCGCTGGGGTCTAACGTCGGTGATAAACAAAGGTATATTAAAGATGCAGCAGCGGCGCTTGATGCGGATGAAAAGTGCAGCGTCACGAAAATTTCCGAACTTGTCCGTACAACGGCTTATGGAGACGTAAAGCAGGATGATTTTGTAAACGGAGCGCTTGTTATGAAAACATTATATACGCCGGAAGAGCTGCTTGTGAAAATACATGAAGTGGAAGCGGCGGCCGGCAGAGAAAGAAACCTGCATTGGGGACCGCGGACATTGGATCTGGATATCATCTTTTATGACGATCTGGTTATGTATACGGATACGCTGCAGATTCCGCATACGGATATGGCGAACCGCGACTTTGTACTGGGACCGCTTTCACAGATCGTACCGTATATGAGAGATCCGGTATCAGGCAAGATGGTCGTACAGCTTTACGAAGAGGTGCAAAAGACAGGAGAAAAGCATGTCATCGACACAGAATATATACATTAAGCCTCTGCAGTTAAAAGAGATCAAAGCTGTTTATAAAGAACATGCGTACCATGATTTTCCGGCAAGCGAGCTAAAACCGTTCCTGATGATCAGAAAACTCTATCATAACGGTTGTTATAAGTGCTATGGATTTTATGAACAGGCGGATGATAAGCTGCAGGCCTATGCCTTTACTATGGCGGATGACGCTGCCAATATGCTGTTATTAGATTATTTTGCCGTATGCGGTGAAGTGCGCGGAACCGGTTACGGAAGCGCGTCACTGGCCTTATTGAAAGAAGCGTGCAGAGAGTGGGATGGGTTGATTTTTGAAGTTGAGGACGACGATTCTACGGATATAGAAGAGGAAAAACTCCTTCGCAGACGCCGGATATCTTTCTATGAAAGAAACGGCGTGAAAATGACAAAGGAGAGAAGTTCTGCTTTCGGTGTAGATTACAGACTGATGATCTTGCCGCTTGGCAATGAAGCAGCCGGGGAGCAGATTGGAGAGAAATTGGCATCCATTTATAAAAAGATGCTGCCAGGGAGGATCTTTCAGAAGGCTTTTCGCCTGCGATAACGATGCAAAACAGGGTAGAAGAATGAGTTTAAACTGGATTTAATGTTTAGGTTAGATTTAACATGAAAGCATAACAGACTGTATGAAAATAGACAAAATTTGTCATTATTTGAAGACAGTCTGTTATTTTTTGAATTTCTTTTCCTATGGGAGCTTTCCAAAGCAGATCATAACGTCTGCTTTTTTGCTATAATATGACATTTTTGTCATTTGTTACATTTTTGTAATAAATGCAAATTGTAACAAATATTACGGTTTTGTAACAAATGACAAATTTGTCATAAATGCTGCAAAGGCAGGAGTTATCAGCTGTATCCAGGGACAGAGTGGAGAAACATGAGGCAAAATAAAAAGCGTCAAAAGACGCTTTTTATTTCATATTTGCTTTGGCGGCAGCGCTTGCCGCGTCAAAGGTGGTGACATAGACCGGTGCAAACGTAGGTGTCTTATAGACCGGAACGGGTGCATCGAATTGATTGAAATACACATACTGAGAGGTAATGTTTATATTTTCATAGACGCCTTCTGCAACGATCTCCGGATTGGATCCATCGATATACATTCTTTTTAAAGCAGGTTCCGTCTGCGAGCTTTTCTGATAATATATATAGTTCCCATATACGTTAAAGAAGTCGATCCGGTCATTTGTCAGGATTTCGATTACATCCTGAGACAGATTGTAACGGCAGAGTCTGTAATTGTTGGTGACATCCATATAATAAACATAGCCATCGAGATAAATGGGATTCCAGATATCACTCTGCCAGATTTTGGCAATGGAATCATTGGCAGTATTCAGCGTATAGAGTGCATGGTCCTTCTGCGTACCGTTGAAATAGATCAGCCCGTTTGCGTAGGAAGCCGGGTTAATGACATAATCTTCGATCGTCGTTTTATCGGATTTGTCGATTTTGATCTTGGCAAGCGAGGTGCCGGTTTTTGTATCATAATCCTGATAGTACAGATAATTGCCGCACAGCTGTATCATAACGGCATAAGATCTGTCCAGGCACTGTACCCGTTTTCCGTTTTTCTTACTGCGGTAGATACCGGCGGTACGGCCCATATAACCAAGTCCTTTGCCGCCTGATGAGCCGCTTTCCATATAATAATACAGATAGTCGCCGCCTGCATTGATGGAAGAAACGCAGTTGCCGGAAAGCTTGGTTATTTCCGTTTCGTTGGGATTCATGCAGTAAAGTGCGCCGCCATCATATGCATTTGCAAAATATACCTTGCCATCCGATTCGCAGAACAGACCGCCGTTGTTGAGATTGCCGGCGGTATTGCCGGTCGTACCGGCATCGTTCATCGGAATTTTACCGCCTATGTAAACCGCGGTGAACAGAGCGCCTATCAGGATGAAAATACCTGCAATGATCAGTATATTCCTTTGCGTAGTAGTCATAGAAAACACTCCTTATCCTATACCAAAATAATCTTTCTTCTATAATATAGTATAGTCGCAAACCTGCTTGCTATCAAGTGGGTTTTGTTATAATATTATTATGTTGTGATGCGGAAACAATTGGCAGATTTGCTCACAGGCAGCACAGTACCTATTAGATCTATGACAGAAAGGGATGAAGTTAAGATGGATTTATTGGAATTAAGAAAGCAGATCGACGAGATCGACAGACAGATCGTAAGCCTGTATGAACAGCGGATGGATATTTCATCTCAGGTGGCGGATTATAAGATAGAAACAGGGAAAAAAGTATTTGATAAAGAGCGTGAACTTGAGAAACTTCGTACGTTAAAAGCGCTTACGCAAAATGAGTTTAATGCGCAGGGAATCCAGGAACTGTTCGAACAGATTATGTCGATGAGCCGGAAACTGCAGTATAAGAAGCTGACTGACAGAGGGATCCTCGGCAGACTGCCTTTTATCGGTGTGGATGCGCTTGACAGAGAAAAGGGCAGAGTCGTTTTTCAGGGGGCAGAGGGCGCTTACTCCCAGATGGCGATGCTGCAGTTTTTCGGAGAAAATGTAAATGGTTTTCATGTGGATACTTTTCGGGACGCCATGTGCGCCATAGAGGAAGGCAGCGCAGATTATGCGGTACTGCCGATTGAAAATTCCACGGCCGGTATCGTCAATGAGATTTATGATCTGCTGGCAGAGTTCGAAAATTATATCGTAGGCGAGCAGATCATACGGATCGAGCATTGTCTGTTAGGCGTACCGGGAACGGAAAAAGACAAGATTCATACGATCTATTCGCATCCGCAGTCATTGATGCAGAGCGCCCGTTATTTGGACGAGCATCCTTCCTGGAAGCAGATCAGTATGCAGAACAATGCGTTTGCGGCCAGAAAAGTAAAGGAAGACGGTGATAAAAGCCAGGCGGCCATTGCCAGTGAACAGGCGGCGAAGATTTACGGACTGGACATTTTGGAACGGGGCGTAAACCACTCGCAGACGAATTCCACCCGTTTTATTATCGTAACAAATCAGAAGATATTTTTAAAAAATGCGGGAAAGGTCAGCATATGTTTCGAAGTGCCGCATGAGAGCGGATCCTTATACCACATGCTTTCGCATTTTATTTATAATAATCTGAATATGACCAGGATCGAGAGCAGACCCATAGAAGACAGGAACTGGGAATATCGCTTCTTTGTTGATTTTGACGGTAATCTGGCCGACAGCGCAGTCAAAAACGCGCTGCGGGGCCTGCGGGATGAAGCGAGAAACATGCGGATTCTTGGGAATTATTAGAAAAGAAAGGCGTGGCTGTTAACATGATGAGAGTAGAAGAACTGATCGTATATAGAGATTTTGAGCAGGGGGAGCTGCTTGGTGATATGGTGCATTTGATAGATACTTATGCACAGAAAAAAGAACGCGCGTTATTATATGACTGCATGAACAGGCTTTTAGAGACCGCGGCATCGCATGGATTTTATGGAAACCTTTGGCATTGCTATTTGACGAACCTCCTTGTGAATAACGAGAACAGTTACAGTATGGCCTGCGAGATCAGGGGAAATGTGGAAGGGACGATCAATCAGGCAGTGCTGCATGATATCCGTATTTTTAAGGAATTATATGATTATGATTTTGCGGATATGATGGAAGTCTTACAGGTGCCGGAATTTGCCATGGCGCTTTCCTATACGGGCGCTTCAAGAGGAAGTAAAGTATATAACACCCGTATCCGGGACAGGATATGCCACCTGGCGGAGCAGTTCAATGCGGACGATACACCGGAAGCTATGAAAGATACGCTGACGGAATTTTATAAAGACTATGGCGTCGGGAAGTTCGGGCTGCACAAAGCATTTCGTATCAGGCACGGGGAAAACGGGGCGGTGATCGAGCCGATCTTAAATATTGCGCATGTGCATCTGGATGATCTGATAGGGTACGAAATTCCCAAAAAGAAGCTGATCGATAATACAGAGGCCTTTGTAGAGGGGAAAAGGGCCAATAACTGTCTTTTGTTTGGAGATGCCGGTACCGGGAAGTCTTCGAGCATTAAGGCGATTGCGAACAGATATTATGATAAGGGACTGCGCATTATCGAGATATATAAACATCAGTTCCAGGATTTAAACGACGTGATCTCACAGGTAAAGAACAGAAATTATAAGTTTATTATCTATATGGACGATCTGAGTTTCGAGGATTTTGAGATAGAATATAAGTATTTGAAGGCAGTGATCGAAGGGGGACTTGAGAAAAAGCCGGAGAACGTACTGATCTATGCAACTTCCAACAGACGGCATCTCGTGCGCGAGAAGTTCAGCGATAAGGAAGAGCGGCGCGATGATCTGCATGCCGGCGATACGGTGCAGGAGAAACTTTCGCTCGTGTCGCGTTTTGGCGTGACGATTTTCTTTTGTGCGCCGGATAAAAAACAGTTTGAACAGATTGTAAAGACATTGGCCGGGCGGTATAATATTACCATGAAAGAAGAAGAGCTGCTTTTGGAAGCCAATAAGTGGGAGCTTGCGCATGGAGGGCTTTCCGGCAGAACGGCTCAGCAGTTTATCGATTATCTATTGGGAGGGATATCGTGAAGACATTTGCGGCAATTGATGTAGGTTCTTACGAACTGTCAATGAAAATATTTGAAATTTCCAAACAAAACGGTCTGCGGGAGATCGATTCCATTAAACACCGTCTGGATCTTGGAACGGATACCTATGCGACGGGCAAGGCCGGTTACGGCAAGATCAATGAACTTTGCCGGATCCTGCGGGAGTATAAGGACATCATGTCAGGATATCGCGTGGACGATTATAAGGCTTACGGAACGAGTGCGATTCGTGAGATGGAAAATACGATGATCATACTGGATCAGATCGAACAAAGGACCGGTATCAAAATAGAGGTTTTAAGTAATTCCGAGCAGAGGTTTTTGGACTATAAATCCGTTGCCTCCAAGGGCAGGGTATTTAATAAGATCATTGAAAAAGAAACGGCGATCCTCGATATCGGCGGCGGCAGTATCCAGATTTCGCTTTTTGTCAAAGATTCGCTTGTTACGACACAGAATCTTCGGCTCGGCATTCTGCGTTTACAGGACAATATAAGCCATTTGAACTTAAAACCGAGCCAGTATGAGAATATTATCGACGAGTTTATCAGTTCCCAGCTTGCCGTGTTTAAAAAGCTGTATTTAAAAGACAGAAAAATAGAGAATATTATTGTTGTGGACGATTATATTTCCGCCGTTGTGGAACATAATACGGCACGGTTTTCCGATGAGTGCATTGCGGCTTCCGATATGGATATGTTTATGAAAAAAGTGAGGGAAAAATCCGTTATCGAGGCGGCCAGAATACTGGATATGCCGGAAGAGAACATTCCGCTCATCTATATATCCAGCGTCTTATTAAACCGCGTCATAAAAGTGATGGATGCGAAGCTGATCTGGGTGCCGGGCGTGGCTTTATGTGATGGAATCGCCTATGAATACGGGGAGAAAAATAAGATTATCCGGGCGGATCATGATTTCGAACAGGATATCGTTGACTCCGCGCTCAATATCAGCAAGCGGTATATGGGCAGTAAACGCAGGAGCGAGACGTTGGAGAAGATCGCGCTGACAATCTATGACAGTATGAAAGACGTACACGGACTCGGGAAAAGAGACAGACTCCTGCTGCGTCTTGCGACCATTTTACATGACTGCGGCAAATATATCAGCCTGGTCAATCTGGGAGAGTGTTCTTATAACATTATTATGTCAACCGAGATGATCGGACTTTCCCATATCGAAAGAGAGATCGTGGCTAATACGGTCAAGTACAATCATATGGATTTTGATTATTATGAAGTGATCGGGCAGAACGCGCATCTGGACAAAGCTGCTTATATCCGGATCGCCAAACTCACTGCGATCTTAAAAATAGCCAATGGCCTTGACAGAAGCCATAAACAGAAATTTAAGGATATCAGGACTTCGCTGCAGGATGAAGCGCTTGTGATCACGATCGATACGCCTGTGGACATTACGCTGGAAAAAGGACTTTTTGGCAGAAGGGCAGACTTTTTCGAAGAAGTTTACAGTGTTAAGCCGGTCATCCGGCAAAGAAAGGGCGATCTTTTTTAAAAGAAGAACCGGAAAGGATAGAGAGAAATATGACGGAAACATCTGAATTTGCGAAAGCGGAGAATTATACGAACAGAGAATTAAGCTGGCTTTTATTTGATAAAAGGGTGCTCAGTGAGGCGGAAGATACGAGCCTGCCGCTTTTTGAGCGATTGAAGTTCCTTAGTATATCGGCGTCAAATCTGGATGAGTTTTTTATGGTCAGGGTCGCATCCTTAAAAGATATGGTCAACGCGGGTTATCACAAGAAAGACATTGCGGGACTGACACCGGAGAAACAGCTTGCCCTGTTAAACAAAGAGACACATGCACTGGTGAAGCGGCAGTATGCTACATATAACGGTTTGCTGCTTCCGCAGCTTTTGGAAAACGGCCTGCGCCTGATCGAGCATCATGAAGACCTGACCAAAGCAGAGGCGGCTTATGTGGACAGTTACTTTGCGGATAATGTGTATCCGGTACTCACGCCGATGGCGGTGGACTCTTCGCGGCCGTTTCCGCTCATTCGCAACAAGTCGCTGAATATCGGTGCGCTCGTCCGGAAGAAGAACGGGGAGAATGAATTGGAATTTGCGACCGTTCAGGTGCCGAGCGTTCTTTCGAGGATCGTTCTGATACCTGCCGAAGAAGGAAAGGCAATGATCCTCTTAGAGGAAGTCATTGAAAGAAATATTCATAAACTGTTCTTAAATTATGATATTGTGTGCGCCTATCCGTTTAGGATTATGCGTAATGCCGATTTATCAATTGAAGAGGAAGAGGCAGGCGATCTGCTGCAGGAGATTGAGAAGCAGCTGAAAAAGAGACAGTGGGGAGAAGCGATCCGCCTGGAAGTGGAAGCCGGTATGGACGAGAGGCTGTTAAAGATCATTCAGGATGATCTGTATATCGGTAAAGAAGATATCTATCCGGTAAACGGACCGCTCGATATTACGTTTTTGATGAAGATGTATGACCTGGATGGCTTTGATCATCTGAAGGAACGCCGTTATGCCAAACCTCAGCCTGTGCCGGAACTGCCGGAGAACGAAGATATTTTTGCACAGATCAGAGAGGGTGATATTCTGATGCATCACCCGTACCAGACCTTTGAACCCGTCGTACGCTTTATCAGACAGGCGGCGAAAGATCCGGCGGTGCTCGCGATCAAACAGACGCTTTACCGGGTCAGCGGCAACTCCCCGATCATAGCGGCATTGGAGCAGGCGGCGGATAACGGCAAGCAGGTTTCCGTACTGGTGGAGTTAAAAGCAAGATTTGACGAAGAAAATAATATCGTTTGGGCAAGGCGGCTTGAGAAAGCAGGGTGTCACGTCATTTACGGTCTGCTCGGACTCAAGACGCACAGTAAGATCACGCTCGTTGTAAGAAGGGAAGAGAACGGTATCCGCAGGTATGTGCATCTGGGAACCGGTAATTATAACGATTCGACGGCAAAGCTGTATACGGATCTCGGTCTACTGACCTGTTCGGAAGCGATCGGCGAAGACGCGACTGCAGTCTTTAACATGCTTTCCGGATATTCGGAGCCGCGCTCATGGAACAGACTATCCCTCGCGCCGCTTTGGTTAAAAGACAGGTTTCTATATTTGATCAACAGGGAAAAAGAATATGCACGCAAGGGAAGACCGGCGAAAATCATAGCCAAGATGAATGCCCTTTGTGATAAAAGCATTATTGAGGCGCTCTATGAGGCGGGCGCCGCAGGCGTAAAGATCGATCTGATCATCCGGGGCATCTGCTGTCTGAAGACCGGACTGCCCGGTGTGGGAGAAAACATCAAGGTCCGCTCCATTGTGGGGAATTACCTGGAACATGCAAGAATATTTTATTTCGAAAACGATGGCAGACCGGAATATTACTGTGCGAGTGCGGACTGGATGCCGAGAAATCTGGACAGGCGTGTGGAGATCATGTTCCCCATCGAGAAACCGGAGCTGCAGGAAAAAATACGGCACATTCTGGAGTATCAGTTAAAAGATACGATGAAAGCGCATATTTTGCGTGCGGATGGCACATATAAAAAAGAAACGGCAGGAGATGGCGAAGGATTCAATTCGCAGCTTGCTTTCTGCGCCGACGCCAGGCAGGCGGTGAAAACACAGGAAAAAGAGAGTACAGGACGTGTGTTCATTCCGGAAATGCATCATGGCGAAAGAACGCATAACAAAAAGATTACACCATAGAAAGGAAAGGTAACCGCATGAAGATCATACTGGCTTCAGCCTCTCCGAGGAGAAAAGAACTTTTAAAACAGGCTGGCTTATCCTTTAAGACCATGCCGAGCACGAAAGAGGAGAAGATCACCAAAGAACTGCCGTCGGAAATCGTAGAAGAACTTTCTTATCAGAAAGCTGTCGATATCTGCGGGCAGCTTGCCGGGACGATGAAGGAAGATTTCGTCGTGATCGGCGCCGATACGATCGTTTCCTCGTGGAATAAGGTCATGGGAAAACCCAAAGACAAAGAAGAGGCATTCGATATGTTGTGGGAGCTGCAGGGTAAAAGCCACCAGGTTTATACCGGCGTAACGCTCGCCTGGAAATACCAGGACGAACCTGCGATGTTTTATACTTTTAACGAATGTACGGATGTCACGGTATTTCCGATGACGGAAGAAGAAATAGAAAAATACATCGATTCCAAAGAACCGATGGACAAAGCGGGCGCATATGCAATTCAGGGCCGCTTTGCAGCCTATGTTCAGGGGATATGCGGGGATTATGCCAATGTTGTAGGACTGCCGGTCGGAAGGCTGTATCAGGAAATGAAGAAACGGGAATTACTATAAATATCATACGTTATTAAATGGGGTTGTTACAAAATCATAAAAAGACCGGCTGCGGCCGAAAAGGAGCTTGTAAACATATGATCAAACTGATAGCGACAGACATCGATGGAACGTTGGTAAAAGAATCTTCCTGTGAAATGTACCCGGAAATACTGGAGGCGATCCGTACCTGGACGGATGCCGGTCATTATTTCTGCGTAGCAAGCGGAAGACAATATTATAGTATCAAACATATATTTGAAGAAGTGGCAGACCGGATTATCTATCTGGCGGAAAACGGGGCGCATGTCCGCTGCGGAGAGGAAGATATTCTTGTCAGGAAAATGAAAAGAGAAGATGCGGAAGGGATCATGAAACAGCTGCGTCCCTATTACGGACAGTGTGAAGTGGTGGTATCTACTGCCGATGGCTGTCTGCTGGAGACAAAAAACAAAGAATTTGTCAAACTGATCGAAAGAGGATACCGGAATAAATACCGTGTTGTCGAAGATGTATTTGCGGAGAAAGCAGATATTATTAAAATTGCCATCTATCAAAAAGGAAGCATCAGGGAACTTGGCGAGAACATACTGATCCCTGCGTGGAAAGATAAGGTAAAAGCATGTATGGCAGGAGAAGAATGGGTAGATTTTATGGATGCTTCCGTAGATAAAGGCAATGGATTAAAAGTCTTGCAGGAATATCTGGGAGTCGGCAGGGAAGAAACGATGGTCTTTGGCGATAATGATAACGATATCGGCATGCTGCAGGCTGCGGAAGAAAGCTATGCGGTAGAGAGTGCAAGAGACAATGTAAAAGCGTATGCAAAACATGTATGCCCCGCTTATCAGGAAAAGGGAGTATATCAGGTTATTGCCGGACTGCTTGAAAAAGGGGGTGAACGGAATGTTTGATGATGCGGTGCTGCAATGTTTTCTGAAAAAACAAAGACAGCTGTTTCCGGAGAATGTTGCGGAAAGTCTGGAAGAGGCGGACAGCTTTCTGGAAGAAAGCATGGCTGTGGTGGTTGATTCCGTGAAAGAAGTATGGGAATATTTCGACGAAGCGGGAATCGATATGGAAGGTGCGGATGAAGAGGAAATTCTGCAGGCAGATGAAGTCTTTGAAATCGGGGATGGAAGATATCTGATCATAGAATAAGTCCAAAATCGTAGATTTTGGACTGCGAATTTGAACAAAGCTCAAATTCGCGTGTTGTGATTGGTTTTGAGCTGTGCTCAAGTTCGCGTGTTGTGTCAGATTCTTGTCTGCAGAAATTCTGCGAGGCCGTCGTTGTCGTTATCTTTTGAGGTGATGACATCGGCGGCTTTTTTGACGGCGGGATCGGCGTTTGCCATAGCGATCCCGCAGCCTGCGGCTTCTAACATGGAAATATCGTTTTGTGCGTCTCCTGCGGCATAAGAGTCTGCGAGCGGGATCTGAAAGTGACTGCAGACGAAGCGGATGGCATTTCCCTTTCCGGCATCTTTGTCAAACAGTTCCAGATATTGTTCGTTTGAAAAAATATACTGTATTTTACCGGCTGCCCAGTCGGCGATCGAATCACAAAAAGCCGTTAGTCTGCTGTGATCGTCCAGGTGGATCGCGAGCATTTTAAACGGTTCTTTCGGTAAAAATGCAGCATAATCCTCGGCAAGAAGCAGCGGCAGATGGATCCGCCTGCGGTAATACCTGATCTCTGCATCTTCTGCCATGCAGACTACGGCATCGTCCGTATAAGTCTGAATATGCAGACCGTGCGCTTTAGCCTGTGCCTGCAAATATGCGACATAAGAAAGGGGAAGCCTTTTTTCCAAAAGCGGCTTTTGGCTGTCACAGTCATAAATGAGCGTTCCGTTGTTGGCTATGACGATAATGCCCGGATAAGTAAGATGCGCATTTTCCATGACTTCAAGAACGCTGAAGAGCGGCCTGCCCGAAGAAAGTACCAGTTTATTGCCGGCGCGGATGAATTCGTCCAGAAAGCGTTTGGTTTTCTCTGAAATCCGGCTGTTATTATTTAATAAAGTTCCGTCCAGATCCGTAAATAAAATTTTCATCCCTTTACGCATTCCTTTCTCCGGCCGCTTTTTTGATCGGAAGAAGAATGTCTTCCGGAACAAAAAGCTTTCCGTAACCGCATCCTAAGTCAAGTCCCGGTTTATTGGCGCCGTGAAAATCCGAACCGCCGCTTGGCAGCAGATCATATTTGTCGGCGAGACGGAACATATCCCGTTCATCCTGTCTGGTATACGTACAGTAAAGCGTTTCTATCCCCATAAGGCCGGCCTGCTTTAACTGTGAGACCAAAGCGTCCAGGTGATCATGACCCATGTGATAGAGCGGCGGATGTGCCAGAACCGGAACACCGCCTGCATTTAAAATCAGTTTCACTGCCTGGACCGGCGTGACTTTTTCCCTGGGGACGAAATATTTGCTGTGGTCGCCGAGATATCGCTCAAACGCTTCGGCGCGGCTTTTGACATAACCGTGCTGCGTCAGATAAGAGGCATAGTGCGCCCTCGTAATGACGGCGTCCGGATTCTCCGCGCACAGTTTTTCATAAGAAATATCGATTCCCGCGCCCTGCAGATTGGCACACATTTTGATATTACGGTTGATGCGGGAATTTACGAACGCCTGTAACTGTTCCTGAAAGGCAGGCGCGTCATACCGGATATACAGACCTACCACATGGATATCCCGCTCTTCATATTTGGTGGAAAATTCAATGCCCGGAATCACCTCTATCGGTTTGTCATGTGCATAGGCGCAAGCCTCCGCAAGACCATCCGTTGTGTCATGATCCGTTAGGGCAAAAGCGGTCAGCCCCTTTTGCAGAGCATAATCTACCAGTTCTATTGGGCTGTAGGAGCCGTCCGATTTATTGGAATGAACGTGCAGATCGATCGCTTTCATCAGTCTTCCTCTTCGGTTGCTGTACTTGTATAAACAGTACGTTTTCTGGCCATTTCGTCATTTGCGAGATATTCGTCGTACGTAGTGATCTTATCGATCAAAGAACCGTCCGGCAGGATCTCCATAATCCGGTTGGCAGTAGTCTGCACGACCTGATGGTCATGACAGGAGAAAAGCTCTACGCCCTTAAATTTCATCATACCTTCGTTTAATGCGGTGATGGCTTCCATATCCAGATGATTGGTCGGCTCGTCGAAGATCAGACAGTTGGCGCCGCTGATCATCATTTTGGAAAGCAGACAGCGGACTTTTTCTCCACCGGACAAAATTTTGACTTTTTTCACGCCATCGTCGCCGGCAAAGAGCATACGGCCCAAAAAGCCGCGGACATAAGTGATGTCCTTGACGGGAGAGTATCCCATGAGCCAGTCGCTGATCGTATAATCGTTGTTAAATTCTGCGGAATTGTCCTTCGGGAAATAAGCCTGTGAGGTCGTGACACCCCATTTATACGTGCCCTCATCGGGTTCCATTTCTCCCGTTAAAATTTTGAATAGAGTCGTTTTCGCAAGTTCGTTGCCGCCGACAAAAGCAATCTTATCGTCATGGCCAACAATGAACGAAATATTGTCCAGTACTTTTTCACCGTTTATGGTTTTGCTGAGTCCTTCTACCGTCAGTACCTCATTGCCGATCTCGCGTTCCGGACGAAAATCGATATAAGGATATTTCCGGCTTGAAGGTTTGATGTCGTCAAGCTCGATTTTTTCAAGCGCTCTTTTTCTGGAAGTAGCCTGCTTGGATTTGGAAGCGTTGGCGGAGAAGCGGGAGATGAACTCCTGCAGTTCCTTGATCTGTTCTTCTTTTTTCTTATTGGCTTCCTTTCGCTGTTTGATAATGAGCTGGCTGGACTCATACCAGAAATCATAGTTGCCGGCAAAAAGCTGTATCTTGCCGTAGTCGATATCTGCGGTGTGTGTACATACTTTATTTAAGAAGTAACGGTCATGGGATACGACAATGACCGTATTTTCAAAACCGATCAAAAACTCTTCCAACCAGGCGATGGCATCCAGATCCAGATGGTTGGTCGGTTCGTCCAAAAGCAGGATATCGGGGTTGCCGAACAAAGCTTTGGCAAGCAGGATCTTGACCTTTTCGTTACCGTTTAAATCGCTCATCATACTATAGTGGATATCCGTTTCGATACCAAGTCCGTTTAAAAGCATAGCGGCATTGGATTCTGCATCCCAGCCGTTCATCTCCGCAAATTCCGCCTCTAATTCGCTTGCGCGGATCCCGTCTTCATCGGAAAAGTCCTCTTTGGCGTAAATCGCATCTTTTTCCTTCATGATCTGATAGAGCCGTTCATTTCCCATGATAACGACATCCATGACAGGATAAGCGTCATATTTAAAATGATCCTGTTCCAGTACGGAAAGACGCTGTCCGGGTGTTATGGAAATGTCGCCGCTCGTCGTATCAAGCGCGCCGGAAAGGATCTTCAGAAAAGTGGATTTCCCGGCGCCGTTGGCGCCGATCAGTCCATAGCAGTTACCTTCCGTAAATTTAATGTTTACATCTTCAAAAAGAGCTTTTTTGCCGACTCTGTAAGTTACGTTGTTTGCACTGATCATAATCGTAGTCTCCGTTCCTGCTTGGCCCCATGAATACGGGCATAAGCACAAGTTTACCTGTTTATAGATTTGGGGCAGTTTAACGCCGCTTTATCTATTATACATAAAACAGGCATTTTTTCAAGATATGCTCTTGCAGTTTTTGGATTTATGGATATAATCAGAATGGGAACAGAAAAAACGTCTGTCCCATATCCTGTGAAACCGGAAAACGCAAACAGGATATTTCGCATTTATCTACTGTTTTTCATAAGGAAAGGACCAGGTTATGGCTTACAAGAAACTGTTTGGTACGGCGATGGGCGGCGGCGGACTGTTTTTACTGTATCTGCTCATGCTGATGCCGCGTATTTTTCATAAACCGTCAAAACATCCGTACATGGGAGCGCTTTATGCGCACAGAGGACTGCATGACAATGAAACGGATGCGCCGGAAAATTCGATGAAAGCCTTTCGGTTGGCCGTGGAATCGGGATTTGGCATCGAACTGGATGTACAGCTTACCAAGGACGGTATTCCTGTCATTTTTCATGATTCTACGCTGGAGCGCATGTGCGGCGTACCGGGAAGGCTGGATGCCTATACATACGAACAATTACAGAAACTGCGTTTATTAAAGACACAGGAGAAGATACCGACATTGGAAGAATTTCTAAAGATGGTAAACGGCCGGGTACCGCTCATCGTGGAGTTAAAAGTAGACTGGACGGATCTGTCGCTATGCCCGGCGGTGCAGCGGATGCTTTCGGCATATCGCGGCGTTTACTGTATCGAGTCCTTTAATCCGCTTGTACTATTATGGTACCGCAGATATCACAGACAAGTGATGCGGGGGCAGCTGTCCACCAACTTCAGACGCGATGGTGAATATAAAAGTCTGTTTCATTTTTTCCTGACACACCTTCTTACCAATTGGGCGACCGGACCGGATTTTATTGCGTATAACTGTAAGTTTAAAGAAGAGCCGGGACGGCGGATCTGCAGAAAATTATATAGAAATCTGGCCGTTGCCTGGACGGTGAAAAATGAAAAGCAATTGGAAAGTTTGAAAAAGGATTTTGATTTGTTTATCTTCGACAGTTTTATTCCTAAAGAAACAAAAATTTCTGTTAAAAATAAGGAAAAAATTGGTGCGTGATGGCATCTTATATGTTATTATAGTTAATAGTATAAGGAAATGTACGAAATACTATGAGCAGTTTTGCTTCCGGTATTTTGGACATTCTATTTTAAATGTTTTAAGAAAGAGGGAATAACTATGGCAAAATGGGTGTACTTATTTGAAGAAGGAAACGCTGATATGCGTAACCTTTTAGGCGGAAAAGGCGCAAACCTTGCAGAGATGACGAATCTCGGACTGCCGATTCCGCAGGGCTTTACTGTTACGACAGAAGCATGTACGGACTACTACAATAACGGAAAACAGATTTCTGAGGAGATTCAGAAACAGATCTTTGATGCATTGGAGATTTTGGAGAATAAGCAGGGGAAAAAATTCGGCGATACGGAGAATCCGCTTTTAGTCTCTGTTCGTTCCGGTGCAAGAGCATCCATGCCGGGTATGATGGATACGATCTTAAATCTGGGCCTGACAGACATTGCAGTCGAAGGTTTTGCAAAAAAGACCGGCAATCCGAGATTTGCATATGACTCTTACAGAAGATTTATCCAGATGTTCTCCGATGTTGTTATGGAGATCCCGAAGTCCTATTTTGAAAGAATCTTAGATGAAATTAAAGAATCGAAAGGCGTAAAATATGATACGGATCTGACAGCGGACGATATGAAGGAAATCATTGTCAGATTCAAAAATATCTATCAAGAAAATAAGGGAGAAGAGTTCCCGCAGGAGCCGAAGGTACAGCTTATGGAAGCCGTAAAAGCGGTATTCCGTTCCTGGGACAATGAAAGAGCGATCGTATACAGAAGAATGAACGACATACCGGGCGACTGGGGCACAGCAGTTAACGTACAGGCTATGGTATTCGGAAATATGGGCAATACCTCCGGTACAGGCGTTGCGTTTACCAGAAATCCTTCTACCGGCGCCAAAGGAATATACGGAGAATACCTGATCAACGCGCAGGGTGAAGACGTTGTGGCAGGTATCCGTACACCGCAGCCGATCACCAAACTGGAAGAAGATCTGCCGGAATGCTTTAAGCAGTTTATGGAAATCGCAAATAAACTGGAAGATCATTATCGTGACATGCAGGATATGGAGTTTACGATCGAAGATGGCAAGCTCTTCTTTTTACAGACACGTAACGGGAAAAGAACGGCGCCGGCAGCAATCCAGATTGCCTGCGACCTTGTAGACGAAGGCAAGATCACACCGGAAGAAGCAGTTCTTAGAATCGAAGCAAAATCATTAGACCAGCTGCTGCATCCCACATTTGATCCCGATGCTTTAAAAGCAGGACAGGTGATCGGACAGGCTCTTCCCGCATCACCCGGCGCGGCAGCAGGTAAAGTATATTTTACAGCCGAAGAAGCGAAAGCAGCACATGAAAAAGGGGAAAGAGTCATTCTTGTCCGTCTGGAGACCTCACCGGAAGATATCGAAGGCATGCACGCTGCAGAAGGTATTCTGACCGTGCGCGGCGGTATGACAAGCCATGCGGCGGTTGTAGCACGTGGTATGGGTACGGCATGCGTATCCGGCTGCGGCGAGATTGCCATCAACGAAACGGGCAAAGTATTTGAACTGGGCGGGGAAGTATTCCACGAAGGAGACTATGTTTCCTTGGACGGTTCCACCGGTAAGATCTATAAAGGAGACATTAAGACCGTAGAAGCTTCCGTAAGCGGAAACTTCGGCCGTATCATGGGATGGGCAGACCAGTACCGTACCCTGAAGGTACGTACCAATGCGGATACGCCTGCAGATGCAGCCAATGCAGTAAAATACGGTGCGGAAGGCATCGGACTGTGCCGTACGGAGCATATGTTCTTCGAACCTGACAGAATTCCGAAGATCCGTCAGATGATCTTGTCAAGGACCGTTGAACAGAGAGAAAAAGCGCTGAATGCACTGATTCCTTTCCAGAAAGGTGATTTCAAAGCGTTATACGAAGTTATGGAAGGCAGACCGGTTACGATCCGTTTCCTGGATCCGCCGCTGCACGAATTCGTACCGACAGAAAAAGACGATATTGATGATCTGGCAGTAGAAATGATGATGACTGCAGAAGAAGTACAGGAAATCTGCGATTCTCTGCATGAGTTCAACCCGATGATGGGCCACCGCGGATGCCGTCTTGCCGTTACGTATCCTGAAATCGCAAAGATGCAGACAAGAGCCGTAATGGAAGCTGCAATCGAAGTCAAAGAAGAAAAAGGCTTTGACATCGTTCCTGAGATCATGATCCCGCTTGTAGGCGAAAAGAAAGAATTGAAATTCGTCAAGGACGTTGTCGTAGAAGTGGCTGAACAGGTAAAGAAAGAGAAAAATTCAGACATCAAATACCATGTAGGTACAATGATCGAGATTCCAAGAGCAGCGCTTCTTGCAAACGAGATCGCTGAAGAAGCAGAGTTCTTCTCCTTTGGTACGAACGACCTGACACAGATGACCTTCGGATTCTCCCGTGACGATGCCGGGAAGTTCCTGGGCGATTACTATAAGAATAAAATCTATGAATCGGATCCGTTCGCAAGACTGGATCAGAGCGGCGTCGGACAGTTAGTACAGATGGCAGCGCAAAAAGGCCGTGAAACCAGACCGGACATCAAACTCGGTATCTGCGGCGAGCACGGCGGCGATCCGTCGTCTATCGAGTTCTGCCATAAGGCCGGACTGACATATGTGTCCTGTTCACCGTTTAGAGTGCCGATCGCGAGATTGGCGGCGGCGCAGGCGGCTATATGCAATAGGGAGGGGAAGTAATCTATACTTCGAGTTCACGATAGATTACGCTCAGGCACTGGCTTTTCGTAGGGCGAATGGTGATTATCTGCGAGAGGGGCAGTGGAAAGACCTTACTGTTGAAGTGTATATAATATAAATAGGGAATCCCGTCTTTTATAAGGCGGGATTTTCTGGTATACTGGCAATGTATATAGATGATATATATTTTGCATAAAAATATTATGATATGTTTAGGAGAAAATAAATGTTTAGAAAGAAACCCAAATTTCCACTTCCAGATTTAGGAGATATGTCATTTGGAGAAGTTATAGCAGAAATTGAAAAGCAAGGGTTAATGGGACACTTTAGTGATCTATTCTTGTTTTCTTCATTTAATGGTGAGGAGGAAGGATTATGTATTACAAGAGATTTTTGGAGTATGGCAGGAACTGATCCAACTGAAATATATAAAAGGTATTTGGGAAATGAAAAAGCTGAAATCAATACAATAGAGGATTCTATTGTCTGCTTAAAAAAAGTTATTGATGAACTCACAATAAAATTTCAAGAACTTATAAGAGACTATGAAAAAAAGTCTGTAAATACAGATCTTCTATGATAATGATGGGCGAAAGGCTTGAGA
>CAJTUZ010000022.1 GCA_910579735.1 uncultured Lachnospiraceae bacterium | reverse complement strand
AGATTCCAGCATCCGGTTGCAGGTACATACAAGAAAGAAAGAACAGAAGCAGGAAAGAAATACTTCTCCGTAGCATCCGGCGGCGGTACAGGACGTACACTGCATCCTGATAATATGGCTGCAGGTCCTGCATCTTACGGTTTTACGGATACATTGGGACGTATGCATTCCGATGCACAGTTTGCAGGTTCTTCTTCCGTTCCCGCACACGTTGAAATGATGGGTCTGATCGGTATGGGCAATAACCCGATGGTTGGCGCAACCGTAGCAGTAGCAGTTTCGATCGAGGAAGCGGCGAAAGAAGGCAAATTCTAAGCACGCTGTTGAAAATTGCAGTTTAATAGATTTAATATATCAGAACCAAGTCAGGGGCGGCCTGCATTTTCATGCTATGGCCGCCCCTGTTATTCTCGTTCCATCTCCGGTTCATCTTCATGGGCCAGATCCTCAATCGGCTTCCAGGCCTGCCCGAAATGAATATCTTTGAACAGTTCAGCCAGACCGCTGATCTGTTTGAGACGCAGGATCTCATCTTTATCCATACCAAGATGCTTTGATATCCAGGCATCGCTTCGGCCCAGTTCATGCAGTTCTTTGACGATATTACTCATCAGATCTACGTCGTGCGTACCGCGTGCACGGTTATGTCTGACAGTGCTTGCCATACGGTTTGATAAGGGTTTATCAATTACCGTAACAGGGATCATACCATGTTCGCGTTCATAAATATCGGGGTGTTCCTTCATTACGCGCCAGCGGTGAAAACCATCGACGATTGCATAGATATCCTGTTTACCGGAATAGTAGCATACGATCGGCATTGTGTAACCGTCTTCCTTGATGCTGTCATAAAGCAGTTTCATTTCCGGGGGCGCGACACTGTTTGGATTGTATGTGTTAGGCACAATCTTTTCAAAGGGGACTGCGATCACATTATATACCGGACTTGTAAACGTATTATTTGGCATTGATCATTTCTCCATATTTCCGTTTGATTCTATCGATTCGTAATTGTTCCTGTTTTGTCGGACCAAACCCCATAAAGCGGCAGGTATGGTCGTTTTTTAAAATGCAGTAGCACATTCGTTTCCAGCTTGGAATGTCCTTTGTTGATTTGATGTCGTCCGTATTGTCGGGAATGGCATCGAGAAAAATGATTCTGGAATTTTTCATTAAGGTATAGTTTGATACGCCGTTTCGGCGGATATTGTAGCCGTGGTCGATCAATTCCTGTATTACGTTTTCATCCAGACCGCCGCCGGTTTTATGCCAGAATTCTATAGAGGTATTAAATTTTTTGACGTAATTATTGCGAAGTCTTACCGGAAGGGTATCGAGCAGAAACTTTGTATAGGATTCCCATGTATGGCCTTCCGGAAGCGTGACGCTGCGGTATCCCATGGCCTTGGTCTTTCCGTAGATACAGCCGAAATTTGCACCGCGGACACGTCCTACAAGTTTTGTCCAGATTTCGGGATCGATCACCCTGTACAGATTCAGGGCGTCTTTGGAATAATCGTTAAACGGTGATGCCACGCGCATCTGGTCTATTTTCAGGCCCGCCTTATAATATAGATCATACAGGGTATTATAATCATAGTGAAATTGATAGTTGGCCACCCATACATCTTGATTGGACCAGTCGTAGAGCGGTGAAGCGCACCATACATCTTTGAACTGCCTGGTAATCCAGCATGCTCCGTTGTATCCGTACTTTTTGTTTACGATCCCGCTGTAACGCTGTAATGATTCGTCTGCGCGGATGCCGAGCAGACATACGGTCTTTCGATAATCGTGCGTTTCTTTGTAGAAGCGTCCGAACTGTTTGGCGAGATCCTCCTGCGGCATCCGGTAACGGTAATGGTTAAACGGTTTGTCTATAGTGATCACATAGGACTGCTCCGGTCTTTTACGAACCCAAAGTTCTTCTTTCTTGTCGTCCCACGGGTACCAGTACATTTCGTAGCTGCTAAGAGCCGTTCTGGTTGCCATTGGCAGGCATACCCAGTACAGATCGCATTCTCCTTCCAGCGCCTTGAAGGTTCTTGTGACATATTCCGTGGTCATGGTGTACTGTGCTTCGAAATCCTGATGAAACACGCCGATCCTGCGGCCGGGGTAGTTTTTGCGCTTAAAATCCAACAGGAGATTGAGCAAAACACCGCTGTCTTTACCGCCGCTGAACGATACATAGATGTTTTCAAATTCATGAAACAGATAATGAAAGCGTTCCTGTACAGCTTCATAAACGCTTTTTTCTTCATATCCTTTTTTCATCATAGTGCGTTCCTCCCCGGGCAGTATGACTCGCAGTCTTTCTGTAATACCAAAAGTAAACATTGTTATTATATCATAAAAATGACAAAATTTACCATTTTTTGCCAAATTTTTACAGATATGATAAATATTTAAAAACGTATATGGAATACGACAGCTATATGTCACATTAGATGTGCTATAATCTTTCTTAGAATATATGGAAAGATTGGAGGCAGGAACATGGAAAAGTGGTTATATGTGATGATGATCCAGAAGGGAAAGTCCTATAACAAAGTGACGAAAGCAGTGATTACGCGGCATGTAGAAAATTTGAAAAACTTAGATGCCGCCGGGAAAATAGAACTTTGCGGCCCCTTCAAAGGGTATCCCGGCGTTGCAGGCATGGTCATATTTAAAACGTCAGGCTTAGAGGAGGCCGAAGCCCTGTGTAAGCTGGAACCGCTCGTTGCCGAGGGGTATGCGACATATACACTGGCGGCTTTGCAAGTGGCAGACAAAGAAAATGACTATTTATTATAATACCGGAAAAGAGAAAAATGCAGAAATCTCAAGGCAGCGCAGCCCGTGGCGCTGCCTTTTTTCCGTTTTTTCGAATCCTTGTACCGCAGCATTGTTTTTGGTATACTATTGATATAATGAAGAAACTGAAAACAGGAGATCAACACAGAAAGGCGTCTATCATGTTAAAAACGCTGCAATCCAGTTTGAAAAAGTTTCTGCAAAAGATGCAGTCGTCTTTTGCAGACTATAAGGTCACGCAGACTGTAATCATTCTATTGACCCTGTATGCGGCAGTCATCAGCATGATTCCCTACGACAAGCTTGCCGATCTGTCATTTCATGAATATACGCCTATGAGAGCAATGGCGTTTTTTGCGGCGGCAGCCTTTTTTATAGAAACGGCTCTCGGAGAAAAGAAGGCGCTGCGGATATGCGCTTTTGTCGGAGCGGCGATTCTTGCCGCATTTTTTACATATTGGTTGAAAATATGGGATGATTACACATGGAATGCTGTCATATGGTGGCAGGAAACGCCGAATTATTATCATCATGTAATGTATCTGGTCGTGAAAAGGTTTATGAACGGCTATCTGTTGCTGCTATTTGTAGGGAGTGCTTATTTTTGCTTTCGAAAAAGCGGCGTCCGGTCTGCAGAATATGCCCTGCGGGTTTTTGCCGATATGGTAAAAGTTTTTATTGTATATGTTATTCTTTTGATCGGAGTGCTTATTATTGCAGGGATCATCGACAGTCTTTTTCTGAACGGCAGTTCTTATCAGTATCTGTTGGAATCAGCTGCCGCTATTTTGGTTACCGGATGGTATCTTGCACCTAAATGTATTCAGGTGCTGCGTGAGCCGGAGAATGAACCGGGCAGTTTCATGCGTACGATCATAAAATATGTGCTGCCATCTTTATCCGTTTGTGAGATTGTGATCGTTTATCTTTATATGCTTACGATCTTTCTGCGTTGGCAGATGCCTTCCAATGAGATTTTCTCGATTATAACGATCGTGTTCTGTTTCGGAATGCCTGCCTGGATCATGGCGGAGAATTACTTTGATGAGACGAGGTTTTCCTGTCTGGTCTCGATTATGCCCTATATTTTCGCTCCGCTTATTTGTATGCAGGCGTATTCGATCGGAGTAAGAATATATTATTACGGAATGACGCCATCCCGATATATGGCCGTTGCCCTTATTTTTTTTGAGATCGCGGTAATTATAATCAAACGTTTTAAAGGCAGGCACTATGAAATTATGCTGCCCTTTTTATGTGTGGAGATCGTGACAGCGCTTTTTGCGCCGGGAATCAATATGTACAGCGTTTCCGATCGCTGTCAGCGCTCTTTTCTGGAGAGGTATTATGAGGATGTCGTTGCCGGCAGACAGTTGAGTGAACTTTCGTATGAGCGGATGAGCGGAGCCTATAAATATCTTAAAGACGAGCCGTATATGAAGGCGGTCATAGAAGAATATGATATTTGTGCGGAAGATTTTGTAGAGAAATTAAACGGGCAGGATATACAGGACAGTAAGCTGACAGAGTATGAGACTCATTATATTCATTGCTGTCAGATGGTGGGAGATCTTGATATCGGCGGATATCGGGAATTTTCTATGCTGAACGGAGATGTGTGTTATGAGAAAGACAGTGAGGAACTGTTCGTGACCGTTTATCCGGATGAAAACGGAGAGGATAAGACCGTTACATATGGAAGCGGGAAAAACGTAGATTTTTCTGCTTTTCGATTTGTTAAGCGCGGCACGGAAGAAGTGATAACGGTTGATATAAGCGATTTTGCAAAGGAGTGCATCCTTTATGAAAGAGAAAATCCGGACGCCGGGAAAGAGGAGATGAGCGGGGCAATGAGCGCTTATAACCGGATTGACATAGACAGCGATACCGTGTTGTATCTCAATCATTTTGAAATCCGGTATTATGAAGGCGTAAGATTCGGCGAACCTTATTTTAAATGGGACAAAGTGAATTTGGGCGGTATGTTGATAACAAAGAAGGAAGCAGAATGAAAAGATCAGACTTATTATATGATGCAAATGATATGGTAAAAGCCGGCTGTAATGACTGCAGAGGATGTTCGGCCTGTTGTACGGGGATGGGAGAGTCCGTTATCCTCGATCCGTATGACATCTGGCAGCTGGAAATAAACCTGCATTGTACATTTGCAGAACTGATGCGGGACAAGATAGACCTGCATGTAGAAGAGGGGATTATTTTGCCGCATTTGAAAATGCAGGGAGACATGGAAAAATGTGGTTTTCTGGATGAGAATGGAAGATGCGGCATTCATTCGTTTCGACCCGGTCTCTGCAGGTTGTTTCCGCTCGGAAGAAGTTATGAGGCGGGTAACTTACAATATTTTCTGCTGCAGGATGCCTGTCCGCATGCGGGATATACGAAAGTGAAAGTGAAAAAGTGGCTGGACATACCCGATCTAAGAAAATATGAGGAGTTTCTGACCGACTGGCATGAACTGCGTAAATCCATGCAGGATGAGATTTTGCAGATCATGGCATCTTCAGAGGAGGAAGCGCATATAAAAGAGATCAACATGCGGTTTTTACATATTTTTTATGAACAGCAGTATGAAGCGGATGACTTTTACGGGCAGTTTGCGAAAAGACGCAGACAGATGTGTTTGTAATCCGGTTTGGAGATGAGGCACTTGTATCATGCAGGATGTTTGTGGTAGAATATCTGTACTTGATTGTATGCTTCATACGATCTGTCTTATAGGATGCATGATGGTAAGTGCGACCGCAGGCGGGTATATGCGCTGAAAGGAGAACGGTAATGAAAGTAGGAATTTTGGGAGCAGGCAATATTGCAGGTGTTTTTGCATCGATGCTGCAGCATCTTGACGAGGTACAGCGCTGCTGTGTGGCGTCAAGGAGTCTTGAAAAGGCGGAAGCATTTGCCGCTCAATACGGATTTGAGAAAGCGTACGGTTCTTATGAGGAAATGCTTTCGGAGGGAGAAGCGGAATTAATATATATTGCGACGCCGCATTCCCATCATTACAGGCATATGAAACTGTGCATCGAAGCCGGTAAACATGTGCTTTGTGAGAAAGCTTTTACCGTGAATGCCGGGCAGGCGCAGGAAATTTTTTCTCTGGCAGAGAAAAAAGGCGTTCTCGTAACGGAAGCCATTTGGACCCGTTACATGCCATCGAGAAAGATCATCAATGATCTTCTTTCGGAAGGCGTGATCGGAGAGGTAAAGACGCTTACGGCGAATCTGGATTATGCCATTTCTGATAAAGAACGGCTGATCCGGCCGGAACTTGCGGGCGGCGCACTTCTGGATGTAGGTATCTATCCGCTTAATTTTGCGCTGATGCACTTTGGCAGCAGCATTGTAAAAACGACATCAGCCGTTCAGCTTACCGAAACGGGAGTCGATGGACAAAATGTCATGACGCTTTCTTACGAAGATGGCAGACTTGCCGTGCTTACTTCCGGGATGTATGGATATTCCGACAGACGGGGTGTTTTCTACGGTTCTAAGGGGTTCATGGCGGTGGACAACATTAATGATCCGCTGGAAATAAGAATCTACAACGATAAGCAGGAACTGTCGAAGATCATCTCTATGCCGGAACAGATAAACGGATATGAATACGAAATATTGGAAACAATAGAGTGCATCAAAAAAGGGGCAAAGGAATGTCCGTCCATGCCGCATGAGGACACGTTGGAAGTTCTGCGTTTCATGGATGGGTTCCGACACGAATGGGGCGTGCAGTATCCGGAAGAAATAGAAAGAATATAAGAAAGAGCCGGAGAGAAGGAAAGGAGACTTATTATGAAAAAAGGTAAAATGCGTGTGATGGCGGTTATCGTATTATCCGCTATGGTATTGTGCTGTGCCTGCGGTAAAAAAGATGCGGCAGGGGGCGGTACGATTGAGGGAGAACTGTCTGATATCATGGCAGACATCTATGCGGGAGTCAATGTCGATGCCGAAACGAAAGAGGCCATGCAGGGGTATGTTACGGATACGCTGACTGCGGACAATGAGCAGGCGCTTCTCGGCGTTTCAGGCGTTTCTTATACGGAAGGCGTCTATTCCGTACCGATGATCTCATCCATTGCCTACCAGTGTGTGCTGCTGCGTGTTTCGCCTGATGATGTGGAGAATGTGAAAACCATGTTAAAGGAAAATGCCGACGTCAACAAGTGGGTATGTGTCAGCGCAGAAACCGTTTTGGTAGAAAACGTGGGAGATGTGGTACTTTTCATTATGTGTGATAAAGACACGGCATATGCGGTCAGTGAGTCTTTTCAGGCATTGGGAAAATAAGCAGGAGTTATGCATAAAGTCCTACTGAATCAGTAGGACTTTATTTCTTTCCAGAGCTCATTATAGACTTCGTCAGCTTCTTCGCCTAAGTATGTATAGCTTTCCAGGTTGTCATACTGAGTCAGATCCGGGAAGGCGATCGGGGAATTGCGGATCTCATCATCTTCAATCAGCGCTTTTGCCGCTTCGTTAGGCGTAGAGTAGGTAATATATTCAAAATTTTTTAGGGCAATATCCTCACGGCACATAAAGTCAATGAATTTTTCGGCGTTTTCTTTATGTGGTGCATCTTTTAAAATGACCCAGGAATCAATCCATACATTCGTGCCTTCTGAGGGAATGACATATTCCAGGTCGGCATTTTCATATTGTGTGTAGATTGCTTCACCGGAATAAATAACGCCGATAGCGGCTTCCCCGCCGATCATTTTGTCACGTACCTGGTCGACGACATAGGCCTGCACGATAGGTTTCTGAGCAATCAATGCATTCATGGCCCGCTGCAGTTCATCGGGGTCGGTGGTATTCATAGAATAGCCGTACATTTTCTCGGCAACCATAAAGGCATCCCGCACAGAGTCCTGCATCAGGATTTCATCCGTATATTTTTCATCCCATAGCTGTGCCCAGCTTGTGAGCGGTTCATCCACCATTGTCTTATTGTAGAGGATGCCGACGGTTCCCCAGCAGTAGGGGACGGAGTATTTGTTTTCCGGATCGAAGGTTCTTGACTGATCCCAGTACTGGCTGCCGATATTGGATTTGGCATTGGGAATATGTGAAAAGTCCAGTTCTAAAAGCAGATCGTTTTGGATCATTTTACTGATCATGTAATCGGAGGGACAGACGACATCATATTCGGCCGCTCCGTTTTCTATCTTCGGATACATTGTTTCGTTCGTTTCAAACTCGTCGTAAACGACTTCAATGCCTGTTTCTTCTTCAAACATGGCAAGGGTATCGGGGTCGACATATTCACCCCAGTTATAAACAATGACTATATTCTCATTGCTGGTGTCGGAACCGCATCCGCCAAGCAGACATAAAGCGGCTCCAAGGCAAACAGGCAGCAGTTTTTTCATGATATACCAAATCCTTTCCGTACAGTCTGAATATTTTGTGTTGCTGTTAATTGGTTTTCTCCTTTTTATCCGGCGTTTTATTTACCAGAAAAAGAAGAATAAGCACCGTAACGAAAATGATCGTGGACAGCGCATACATTTCCGGCTTGATTCCCTTTTTGACTTCCGTATAAATTTTGGTAGACAGGGTATCGATCCCTGCACCCTTGGTAAAATGCGTGATGATAAAATCATCGAGAGACATTGTAAAGGCCATTAAAAATCCCGATAAAATACCGGGCATCAGATCCGGCAGCATGACCTTAAAAAAGGCGGTGATATGGGATGCGCCCAGATCCAGAGCGGCTTCATAGACGCTTGGATTTAACTGTTTCATCCGCGGCATGATACACAGGATCACATACGGAATATTAAACGTAATATGTGAAAGCAGGATCGTTCCGAATCCGAACCGCAGTCCTATGCTGATAAAAAGTAACATCAAAGAAATTCCGGTCACAATATCGGCATTCAGCATGGGAATATTGGTGACGCCGATAAGAAGGGTCCTTGTTCTGCGCTTCATACCGTTCATGGCAACCGCAGCGATCGTACCGATCACCGAAGCGATCAGGGCGGAGAGGAAGGCGATCAGAAGCGTTGTGGTAAGCGCGTCCAGAATTACCTCATCCTGTAAAAGAGAAGCATACCATTGCATTGTAAAGCCGCCCCATTTTGATCTTGTCTTGCTCGCATTGAAAGAAAGTACGATCAGAGTCCCGATCGGTGCGTAAAGAAACAGAAAAATAAGTGATACATAGATTTTTTTAACAGTCTGCATCTTAAAACTCCTTTCCTGTCAGTCTTCTTTGTCGAGCAGTGCGGAAACGATCATGTTAAGGATGATAAAGATCATCAAAACAATGGAAAGACCGCTGCCCAGATGCCAGTTACTCGCCTGTGTGAACTCCTGTTCGATCACGTTTCCGATCAACAGGACTTTGCTGCCGCCAAGCAGCGTACTGATTACGAAAGTTGTCAGTGCAGGAACAAAAACCATAGTGACGCCGCTGATGATACCGGGAATGCTGAGCGGCATGATCACGCGGAAAAAAGTCTGTATTTTATTGGCGCCAAGATCTTTGGCGGCATTAATGACATTTTCATCGATCTTGCTGAGCGCATTGTAAAGGGGCAGTACCATAAAGGGCAGGAAATTATATACCATACCAAGTACAATTGCGTAGGGAGTATTGATGATCCGTAAGGAAGGCAGCTTAAAAAAGGAGAGAATGCCGTTAATGACTCCCGTTTTTTCAAGCAAGGTCTGCCAGGCAAGCGTACGCAGCAAAAAGTTCATCCACATGGGAAGGATGAAAATCAGGATAATAAAGTTATGTTTCTTCTCTTTCATGCCGGATAGGATCATGGCGAGCGGATAAGCTAACAGAAAGCAGATGACCGTGCTGACCACGGACAAAAGGAGAGAGCGCCAGAATGCTCTTGCATGACCGATGGAAGCGATCGCCGTGATATTTTGCAGGGTAAAGGCGCCTGTTTTATCCGTAACGCCGTAGTACAGGATCATACAAAGCGGTATGATGATAAAAAAGGCCGACCAGAACACATAGGGAGCTGCGAGCAGTTTCCCTTTTCCGCTTTTATCTGTATATAGAGAATGTAATTTTTTCATGCTAGAGCTCAAGAGCAACTGCCTCCTCATCTTCGGATTCCGGTTTGTTCATGATCTGGATATTGAACGGATCCACCCTGATGCCGACTTTCGTGCCGACCGGGGTCAGCTGGGTAGAGTGTACAAGCCATTCAAAACCGTTTGCCATGACTTCCATTTCATAGTGGACGCCTTTAAATATTAAATGTGTGACAACGCCGTTTATCGTACCTTCTTCCGGTGCGGTGAGTTCCACGTCTTCCGGACGGATAACGACGTCCACCGGTTTGCGTATGCCGAATCCCGTATCCACACAGGCAAATCTGACACCGAGTATTTCCACCAGTTTATCTTCGATCATCGTAGCGGCGATAATATTGCTGTCACCGATGAAATCCGCAACAAAAGCATTTTCCGGTTCGTTATAGATCGATTCGGGAGTACCGATCTGCTGGATATACCCCTGATTCATAACGACGATCGTATCGGACATCGTAAGCGCTTCTTCCTGATCGTGCGTGACATAGACGAACGTGATGCCCAGTTCGTTTTTCATACGGATCAGCTCATACTGCATTTCCTGTCTGAGCTTTAAATCGAGTGCGCCCAACGGTTCGTCCAATAAAAGAACTTTCGGTTCGTTGACGATCGCTCTGGCGATAGCGATTCGCTGCTGCTGGCCGCCGCTTAAAGAGTCGGGCATACGTTTCTCGTAACCTTCCAGATTGACGAGCTTCAGCGCATACTTGATCTTGTCGTCGATATAGCTTTTCGGTTTGTTTTTGATCTTTAAACCGAATGCGATATTGTCTGCGATCGTCATATGGGTAAAAAGGGCATATTTCTGGAAAACAGTGTTCAAATGCCTCTTATTGGGCGGTACGTTTGTAATATCTCTGCTGTCAAAAATAACCCTGCCATTATCCGGATTGACAAACCCGCCGAGGATACGCAGCGTTGTGGTTTTGCCGCAGCCGCTTGGACCGAGTAAGGTCACAAATTCATTTTCGTGGATATTCAGATCCAGGTCGTCTAAGACCATCTGCCCATCAAAGGACTTTGAAATATGTTCCAGTTTGATCAATTCTTTCTGCATGATAAATCTCCATTTCCATCAGCGCCGAAGCGGTATTCTAAAAGTTGGGCGGGGTACTGATCCAAAGGAAAACAGCGCCTGTTTTTTCGCCTGCTTTGATATAATGACTGGAATCCGGTCTGAAGTAGAAGGATTCTCCTTTTTTGACTTTTAACGTCCGGTCTCCAAGGACAATATAAATGACGCCGGAGAGTACGTAACCGAATTCTTCCCCCTCATGCGGAAGATCGGGATAAGTGGATCCGCCCTTTTCCAGTGTGACGCGGATCGGTTCCATCATGTTTTTCTGCGCATTGGGAATAATCCATTCTACCGTGTTGTGCAGCTCGTTGTCCTGCTTTTCGAAATAATCTGCAGCGCCGAATACGATCTGCTCGTCTTTTTTGTCCGTAAAGAATTCTTTTAAATCCGTTCCGAGACACTGCAGGATATCGACCAGAGTAGCAATGGACGGGGAAGTCAGATCATTCTCCAATTGACTGATAAATCCCTTGGATAGTTCGCAGCGATCTGCGAGTTCTTCCTGCGTCAGACTTTTTTTGTTCCGCAGCTCTTTGATTTTACTGCCGATTTCCATTTTGCCGGATGAATCCATATGTAAGCTCCCTCTTGCGAATACTAAACTTTAAGTTTACTGAAACTAAACAAATGCTGTTACTCATTATACATACGCCATAGAAATTGTCAATACTTTTTTGAAAAAGTATTTAACAAAAATTGAAATATATGATAAAATCAGAGTAATGAGCGAATGGAGGAATCATCTTATGAAAAAGGATAAATATGTAGCGTATGTCTCTACTTACACGATCGGAAATAAGGACAAATACGGCATCAGGATTTATGATGTGGATCTGGAGCATGGCCGCATGGTTGAAAAAAATCAGGTTGAGATTACCAATTCGTCCTATATCAGTATTTCTCATAATCAGAGATTCTTATATTCCATTACGGATTTCGGCGTAGAAGCCTATCGCATCCTGCCTTCGGGAGATCTGGAAAAGATCAATGAAGGAAGCATTAACGGCATGCGGGGCTGCTACCTTTCTACGGATTACGAAGACAGGTTTCTTTTTGTAGGCGGTTATCATGATGGAAAGATTACGGCGCTGCGGGTGCGCGAAGATGGCGGCATCGGCGAGATCACGGAAGAAATCTACCATAAAGGACTCGGCAGTATTGCGGAACGTAATTTCAGACCGCATATCAACTGCGTCAAGATGACGAGGGATAATAAATATCTGTGTGCGGCGGATCTTGGAATGGATCACACCAATGTCTATCGTCTTGATCATGTAAACGGCCGGCTAAGACCGATCGATATGATCCGGAGCGAGCAGGAGTCCGCACCGAGACATCTGAAATTCTCCAAAGACGGAAAGTATCTTTATATTGTACACGAATTGAAAAACTGTATCGACGTATATACTTATCAGGAAATAAACGGCAATCCCGAGTTTGAAAAGATCCAGTCCGTTTCGACATTAAATGACTATCATGCGGGCGGTTCTGCAGCCAGTGCGCTGAATATTTCCGTAGATTTTCAATATGTGGTAAGCTCCAATGCAGGGGATAACAGTGCGGTTGTCTTTAAAGTGGATGAAGAGTCGGGAAAGCTGGAAAAACTGCTCTGTCTGCCTGTCAGCGGCGATTATCCCAAAGATGCGAATCTGTTTCCCGATAACAGACACCTTGTTTCCTTGAATCATGAATCGAATACGATGACATTTTTTAATGTGGATCTGGAAAAAGGACTTCTTATTATGAATGGAAAAGAGATCGAAGTGCCGCAGCCAAATTGTATTATTTTCCACAAGCTGTCAGAGTAAAAGAGCCAATCAGGCGGCACGCATATGCCTGAAATGATAAATTGTCAAAATTGCCACGTAATCAGGCAAAAATAGTGTCAAAAAATAACGGCGGGAGATTGCAAATGTAAAAAAAGAGTGGTATGATAAAAGTGTATAAGTATATACAAAATATTCAGTGTTAAAAATTTAACTCTTGGAAGAAGCGGAAAGCGTTGGATGCAGATGAAAAGATCTAACCATTTACTTTTATGGGCAGGTAACTTTATAGCGGCAGTAGTTTGTTCTCTCATCGTTGCCGCAGGCATTGGGTTCTTTTTGTATAATACCGGGTTATACCTGCACGGAAGCGCAGCTTATGCGCAGATGTATAAAATAGAAGTTCTTGTGGATTCACTGCAGGAGGGGATATGGTTTCCGCCGTATGCCGGAGACTGGTATAACGGCTACGAAATATTCCGTTATACGTCGCCGCTCGGATACCTGCCGGCCGCAATGATCTATACAATATTCGGCGCGGATATACATATCAGTATTTGTGCATTTTATGGAATTATGGCGTTTGTCTCCCAGCTTGGGTTTATGCTGTTTGGCGTCAGGGAGAAAAAGATCGCAGCGGCATTTTTTACGGGAATTGCTTTTTTGTTCCTGCCGGCAACTTTTTCCGTTATGGTGCTGGAGGGCAGCCTGGACGTTATTATGAGCCTGGCGCTTATGCCTCTTTGCCTGTACTTTTTACATGATTTTATGAAATATAGACACAGAATATCGTTGGTGCCGTTTTCATGCGTATTTTGTGTGGTCATACTTGCCAATTATATTGCGGCGATTACGTTTGGCATTGTATTATTGTTCTATCTGGTTTTTCATGCGATTGCTGCAAAAACATGGCGGTATGCGGTGGCAGTGATGGCTAATATGCTTGTTTTATACATGATAATGGGATATTTTCTCTATCCGGCCCTTTCCGGGGGATTGCTGACTAAAAGCAATGCAATACACGGAAACGTACAGCCGCCGGTCAGCATTGCGCTGTTAGTCATCGCAGTTATCGGACTGATCACGGCAGATAAGAGCAGAGCGGCAGGCTTTCTGGCTGTTATCCTGTTTGCTGTTTTATCATTGCCTGTCATGGAGCCTGTCAGGAAATTGATGGCATCTTCGGTTTTGGAGAAAACATATTGGTTTATGCTGATCGCCGTTGTCATTCTGCTGATCACATTATTATGCTGGGAAAGGCTTCGGTTTATTTTTCTTTTGATTGCGCTGTGCGTTATGGCAGGAGAAAATGTTCCGCAGATTTTAGCCATGCAGGATGGTACTTATGCGCTGGAGGCGAGCGGGGAGATGGCGGCGGATTATCTGTTGGATGAGGCGGCCTCTTATACGGACAACAGGGTTGTATTGTTAGATATGACGGAGCTTGGAGCATTTCCGCAATGGTATTTTGCAAGCAGAGGTGTCGATACCATGTGCGGCTGGGACTTTGACAGTGCATTTACGACACGGAATCTGACGACATTAAACGAGGCGTTTGCCGATGGTTTTTATGACTATATGTTTGACAGAATGCTGCTTTACGGCAATGATACGGCAGTTATTTTAAAGCACCTCCTGGAGGAGGGCGCATATGATACATTACTGGCGGCTGCAGGAAGAAACGGTTATGAGGTATGGGCCGAAAACGATAATGCGCTTGTTTTTAAAGCGGCTGCGGTGGAAGGAAATTATGGTGTGATCACACACTATGAGAATCTGGCGATCGGAACGGATGCCGCATACATTGCTTACATATATCCTTCTTTTGCCTATGGCAGCAGCAATTGCCTGGAGGACTATACGATAGAGGAGCTGTCGCAATACCGCAAGCTGTTTCTTGCGGGATTTACCTATCGGAAGAAAGAGACAGCAGAAAATATGGTCAAAGAACTTTCCCGTAAAGGAACGGAGATCTATATTGATATGCAGCATATTCCTGTCAATGCATTGACAGGGAAAAATGAATTCATGGATGTATATGCACAATATGTCCAGTTTACCGAAGATTTCCCGATCCTGGAAAATGACAACGGCAACCAGTTCAAACTGGATTTCAGGGCGGGAGGATATGAGGTTTGGGATACGGTGTATGTATCCGGGTGTGACGAGATCGTAAAAGAATCCATTTACGAGAACAGAAATCATCTGATCTATTTAGGAAAAAATTATGAACCAAATGTGACATTTATGGGTTTTAACCTGTTGTATTATTATTTGTCGACACATAATCAGGATTTAAAGCGTTTTCTGGATGAGGCGCTGCTGCTTTCATCGGAGGACCTGCCAAAACCGGAGATCGTACCGGTAGAGATAGAAAAAGGATCTTCACAGATTACAGTGTATGCAGATGAGGATGAAGTCAATTGCAATCTTGCCGCAGTTGATGCACTTTCGGCGGACAGGATCGTCTCCATGGAGGAGAACATGCTGGTGGTCAATCAGGGAGATACCGTATTTGAGGTAGTTTATGCAGGACGAAGAGAAGGAATGTTTCTCAGTATTTTGGGGTTAATTGCTCTGGGGATCATGTGGATAACCGTCTATGTTCTGTTAGAAAACAATAGTAGTGAAGAGACAAGTAGTGATGTGAAAAAAGGAGGAAAGTGAAATGAAAAGGCGTACAAAGAAACTGGTGCTGCCCCTGTTGTTATCGGGGATTTTGATCGGCACGAACGTATGCTATGTATGCGCACAGGGTCAGGTGTCAGATTTGACCGAGGGGGGGGCCATTCAGGTAAATGAGACGACGGCTCCTGCAGACACAAGTGCACAGACAACACCTGCAACACAGCCGGAAACGGGAACACAGACAGGAGATACGACACAAAGCAGTCCGGTGACACCGCCGGAGACCGCGACACCGCCGGGAGATACGACGCAGTCCGGGAATACTGATCAGGCAGGAGATGCAGCGCAGCCGGGAGATACGACACAATCCGGGAATACTGATCAGGCAGGAGATACGACACAGTCCGGGAATACTGATCAGGCAGGAGATACGACACAGTCCGGCGGTACGGATCAGACAGAAGATATGACGCAGTCCGGCGACACGGCGGAAACACCTGAAAACGGAGGAGATGGTACAACATCGAATGATTCCGAACAGGACGCAGCGAATCCGGATGAGACGGAAGAGGGAGAAATACCGGATGATGCTGCAGCAGCGGATGGAACGGTTGAGGAACCTTTTGTGAACCAGAATGGAGAAGAGATTCTTCCTTCTACTTTAGTCGGCGTAGATTATAATACTGTTTCGGATGTCTATGATGGCGCAGGAAATGTTATTAAACAGTATGTGATTTCCGATACCTATGCAAAGGATACGATCATCAGCTGTACGGTTGATGAAAACGGCAATCTGGTTATGGTCATTTCTCAGGGCAGCACGGAGAGCGAAGAAACAGAAGATGCAGGTCTGTTAGGAACCGTTGAAGAGAAGCTGAGTTCGGTATTTGGAAGCAGCAGTTCTGCTCCGGCAGTGGATGGAAGCTTTTCCGGTTGGGATGATGTCCCGGCATCTTATGAGTTTAACTGGAATAAGCCGGATGCATGGGTAGACGGCGTACATTATACGGATACGAACAGTACGGATGTACGTCATGAGATGAAAATCTACAGTGATGGCGAAAACGTGTATTTACGGGTTGTTTTTGCAAGAGAGTTCAGTAACGGGCAGGTTGCAAACGGTAACGATTATCAGTTCTGGATTGATAATCAGCAGATGGCTGCATATCAGGTAGAGTGGCCGGATGGCACTTCTCTTTCCAACAGCAGTGCGCAGCCGGGTGTATATCAGGTAGACGTCAGACATCGTGACAGTTCCTGGTCATATGTCCTGACAGATGGCGCGGTTGCCTATTATCGTGTGAATGACGGCAACCTCAATAATGAGTTGGAATTAAAAATCCCGCTCTCTGAGTTCGTTAAACAGAATGGGAACATCAATCTGGACAATTACAGCATGATCTCATTCTTTACACCGAACCTGATGCAGGATAAGATATCGACCGCAGGCGCTTCCTCTGGCGCAGAACCGTTTGCAGCGGCGGCATTTTTACTGATACCGACAAGTTATATCTGTCTGAAGAAAAAAGATAAAAAGGAGATGGCACTTGCATGAGTGAACGGCATGAAGCGTATTTGTATCATGTAACTTTTAATGCAATGCATAATCTGATTGTAAGTGATCCTAGGAGAATGCATGCCCACACATTTTGTGTGGGCATCTATGTAATAGAAAAACAGGATGACCATCCTGTTTTTTTAAATACAGAGAAGATGCTGTCGGAATACTTTGAACGATATAAGGGAATCCGGATAAACGAAATGGCTCCTTTTATACAGGTCGTGCCGACATTAGAGAATATGGGAAATGTTTTCTACGAGGATTTAAAATCGATTTTTGATAAAAACGGAATGCAGCTTCTGCTTCTGGAAGTAGGAGATTCTCCGACATCCACATATGGTATCGGAGAACGCCCCATGATCGGAAATGTATTCAATTTATCGACGGAAGAATTGGTGGATGCGTATTGCGGACGGGTAAGGAGGCGATACGAACAGAAGCGGCAGGAGAGGGGAAAAAATGATTAGCAAAATCATTATCTTCATTGTACTATTTATTGCATGGCTTTATGTTCTGACGGTTTTCAAAAGAAAGAAGTTGGAATTTTTCTATTTTCTGATAGGAAGTATCGGCACTTTTTTGTTCAGCTTTATTGCACTCAGAAATCTGCTGACAAAGATTTTGACAACGTTAACCTGTTTCATAACAGGAATGATCGGGAATGCGCTTGGACTTTTTAAAGCTTATACGTCGCATTCGATCCTTTTTATAGAGAATACGGAAGGACCGATATCGCTGTATGTTGATTTTGAGTGCGGCGGTGTGATTGAGATCCTTGTGTTTATTTCACTGGTCTGGTTTTTTGCCGTATACAAAGTAAAAGAAAAACTGCTGATATCGCTGGCGGGTATTGTATGGATCATTGCATCGAATATTATCAGGCTGTTTTCCATCTGTCTGATCATCAATAAGTTCGGAAACGAGTCTTATTATGTTGCGCATACGATTATAGGAAGGCTGATTTTCTATACACTTTCCATTATTCTGTATTTCTATGTTTTTACAAGAGCACAGATACGGAAACAACGAGTAGGGGAGTTTGGTTATGATAACGAGGATGGCAAATGAGATATTTTTCTGGGCAGCATGGATCATTATCCCGCTTTTGATCGAGATTGTGCCGGCAGTGGGCAACTTTTTTATTCTGCTGTTTAAACGTATCAGGATAGCAGATGACATCAAGCTGGAGTATCTGCCCAATATTACGCTGATGATACCGGTGTATAATTCCGGACAAACTTTGTACCGCTGTATTAAATCGATCGATGATTCCACTTATCCGAATCATCTGATTGAGATTATGCTTGTAGATAACGGTTCAAAGGATGACAGCTTCGCCATTTTCCAGAAAGCGCAGATGGAGTTCCCGACAATGGCTATGTGGTGGATGAATTCCAAACAGGGGAAATCCAAGGCGCTTAATAAGGCGATCTTTAACAGCAACGGTAAATATATCATCAATATTGACAGTGATGGAATTCTGGACAAACATGCTTTGATGAATATTGTCAGACAGTTTGAGACATTCCCTGATGTGGACTGTATGACCGGCGTTATCCTGATCGAGCCGGCGCTGATCGACAAGACGAAAGGATTTTTCTTAAAACAGTTCAGAAAACTGGAATTTATGGAATATGCCCAGGCATTCCTGGCAGGACGTAATTTTGAGTCGCAGTTTAACAGTATTTATACGTTGTCCGGCGCGTTTTCTTCTTTCCGCAAATCGGTACTGATGAAAACATTCCTGTATAATACGAATACGATCTGTGAAGATACGCATCTGACATTCCAGATCAGAGCGATTCTGAAGCGAAAAGTGCATTTGTGCAATGATGCGATATTTATGGTTGATCCGATAGAGAACGTTAATAAATTCTATACGCAGCGGCAGAGATGGCAGATCGGAGAGTTGGAAGTTTCCCATATGTTTTTGAAGAACAAGCTGCACAGGCCGATAACGGGATACTTCAACGATTTTGTAATCCGGCTGTTAATGACGGATCATACGTTTGCTTTTCCGAGAATGATATGGTATTTTGTTCTGATCGCGCTGGGCTGTATGAATTATAATTTCCGTAACGTAGCGATAGCCTGCCTGATCATTTATTTCCTTTATGTATTCAGTTCCTTTTTGTATTATCTGAATATTATTTCATTCTTAAAAGGATATCCTGATCTGCGCAGATATTATGCAAGGAAACTGCTGTATCTGTTCGTTCTGCCGATTTTTAACCTATTTGCATTTTTCGTCAGATTTGCGGGTATCATCAATTCGATCAAGCGAAAGAGCAGTTGGAAAACGCTGACTTTTACAGAAGAGTGTAAAATGGTGAATGAAACGCTGCGGAAAGATTTCTTTTTTATACTTAATGCCAGGGCGCTGCTGCTTAAAATATTGGAGAAACCGGCACCGCGGCAAAGTTAGGATAGGAGATGCGCATGGAAAAAACATACAGACAGTATAAGTTAAAATTTTATCTGAACATGAATCATTTCATTATTATCGGAGATAAACCGGGAGAGGTGCATCCGCATACATGGGAGATCATTATCAGCGTTGTATCCGCGCAGGAAGATATGACGCCGTTTACCAATATAGAGCGGCGGATGGAAGCCGTTATGGATCAGTATCAGGATAAACTTTTAAATGACTGTGCACCGTTTAATAAGATCGTACCGACCGTGGAAAATGCAGCGAAATATTTTTTCCGGCTGATCCAGGATAATCTGATTCAGGAAGGCTGGATCTTAATGATGTTGGAGGTGAGTGAGACTCCTACAAGATCCTATATTATCAATGCGCTTTTAAACGAAGACGATATCTGGGATGAATGGTATGAAAACATCACCAGGAAAAATATGGGTATAATAAGAGAAATAGAAGTTTGAAATGAGTCATAAAACGAAACTCCTTCACATACATTTTACTAAGTATGGAAGGGGTTTTTTTATGGACATTAATAACAGAAATGAATATGCAGTATACAAAGACATACAGGACAGAACGGGCGGAGAGATCTACATAGGCGTTGTCGGCCCTGTCAGAACCGGCAAATCCACTTTTATCAAGCGTTTTATGGATCTGCTCGTGCTGCCGTTTATGGAAAACGAGCATGAGAAAGAACGGGCAAGGGATGAGCTGCCGCAGAGTGCCGGAGGCAGGACGATCACAACAACGGAGCCGAAATTCATACCGAAGGAAGCTGCAAGGATCCAGCTTGGTACGGATATCGACGTTAAAGTCCGTCTGATCGATTGTGTCGGCTATATGGTAGACGGCGCTTCCGGGCATATGGAGGAAAATGAAGAAAGACTGGTGAAAACGCCATGGTCTGCAGAAGAGATTCCTTTTACGAAGGCGGCTGAAATCGGCACGCGTAAGGTTATAAAAGATCATTCTACCATAGGGATCGTGATCACCTGTGATGGCAGTTTCGGAGAACTTTCCCGCAACAGTTTCTTAGAAGCAGAAGAACGGACGATAAAGGAACTGCAGGAAATTCATAAACCGTTCCTGGTACTGCTCAATTCTGCGAAGCCTTATGCGGAAGAAACGAGACAGATAGCGGATGAGATACATGATAAGTACCAGGTTACTGTAATGCCGGTTAACTGTGAACAGTTAAAACAGGAAGATATCAATCGTATTATGGAAAATATATTATATGAGTTTCCGCTTACGATGATTGAATTTTATATGCCCAAATGGGTGGAAATGCTTTCCTTTGACCACAAAATGAAGCAGGATATTATAAGCCGTATCAAGGTTCTGATGAGTGAGCTGACCAATGTCAGAGACATTACGAAAGCCAATTTTGATCTGGAGAGTGAGTATATCAGAAAATGCAAGCTCGATGGCATCAATATGTCGGAAGGCAGTGTTAAGATCGTATTGGATCTGGATGATACCTATTATTATGAGATGATAAGCGATCTGGTTGGAGAGCCCATCACGAGTGAATATCAGATGCTATCTACCTTAAAAGAAATGGCAAGGATGAAACGGGAATACACGAAAGTACTGCATGCAATGGAGTCCGTACGCTATAAAGGATATGGCGTTGTGATGCCCGATAAAGAAGAAATTGTTCTGGAGAAACCGGAAGTGATCAAGCAGGGGAATAAATTCGGTGTGAAGATCAAAGCCGAAAGTCCGAGCATACATATGATCAAGGCAAGTATTGAGACGGAGATTTCACCGATCGTCGGAACGGAAACACAGGCCAAAGACCTGATCCAGTATATATCGGAAACAGGCACGAGCGATGAAGGGATCTGGGAGACTAATATTTTCGGGAAAACGATAGAACAGCTTGTAAATGACGGAATATCCACCAAAATTGCCATGATCAATGAGGAGAGCCAGGTAAAACTGCAGGAAACCATGCAGAAAATTGTCAACGACAGCAATGGCGGAATGGTCTGCATCATTATTTAAAATATATAACACATGTAATTTAAAAGGCATTGATATAATTTACGAAAAAAAGAGGGATATCATTGAAGATCTCTCTTTTTTTATTTCCATACCTTTCCTAAAATGGTATACTATTGATATTGATGGTGAATTCTCATCATCTGACAGACCGTGGTCGTACGGTCATCATTATGAGAAAAGGAAGGGTGTCGATATGAGTAAAGTATATGAAAAATTATTGAAATGTTATGAATGCTATCAGGAAAAGATCGATTTTAAACCGGATGTTGCGGTGGTACTGGGATCGGGACTTGGTAATTTTGCCAAGGTCGTTGATGTGAAAGCGGAACTGCCATATGCGGAAATAGAGGGTTTTCCGGTATCAACTGTACCGGGACATGCCGGAAAGTTTATTTTCGGTTATATTGGTGATGTTGCGGTTGTTCTGATGCAGGGAAGGGTACATTATTATGAAGGGTATCCGATCACGGATGTTGTGCTGCCCGCCCGCTTGATGAAAATGATGGGAGCAAAGATATTGTTTCTGACCAACGCTTCCGGCGGCATTCGCCCCGATTTCCATGCGGGCGCGCTGATGCTGATCAAAGATCATATTTCCTGTTTTGCGCCCAATCCGCTGATCGGGCCTAATATTGATGAGCTCGGCACAAGATTTCCGGATATGACACACGTATATGACGAAGATTTGCAACAGATCATTATGAGTGTGGCCAAAGAAAACAATATCGAACTTTTTGAAGGGGTGTATGCGCAGCTTACGGGTCCGTCTTTCGAATCGCCTGCAGAGATCCGGATGTTACAGACACTCGGCGCGAGCGCTGTCGGAATGAGTACTGTCGTAGAAGCGATCGCGGCAAACCATATGGGGATGAAGATCTGCGGCGTTTCGTGCGTGAGCAATTTAGCGGCGGGGATGAACAGTGCGCCTTTGACACACGAAGAAGTACAGGAAGCGGCCAATGCCGTGGCGCCTAAATTTGAAAAACTTCTGAGGGAATCCATTATAAAATTCGGAGCGTTATGTAATTAATAGAAAAAAAGGAGCGGCTTTCATGTTGGCAAACGAAATGACAGAAAAAGAACGGATGATAAGGCGGCTTATTAAAGAGGCGCTGCACGCAAGAGAGTTTTCTTACGCACCATATTCAGGATATTGTGTGGGAGCTGCACTCCTTACGCAGGAAGGGGAAATCTATACGGGCTGCAATATTGAAAATGCAGCCTATTCTCCGACGAACTGCGCAGAAAGAACCGCGTTTTTTAAGGCTGTCAGTGAAGGACGGAAACACTTTATCGCAATTGCCGTTGCAGGCGGGCCAAACGGAAAAACGATCACACAGTATGCATATCCATGCGGTGTATGCAGACAGGTTATGATGGAATTCTGTGATCCGAAAGAATTTGAAGTTATTTCGGCAAAATCGGAAAATGAATATGAAATAAGGCCGTTAGAGGCATATCTGCCATATGGTTTCGGACCGGCCAATATCGCAGACTGAGAGAAAGGCATGGGTTTTTAAAATGAATATCAGATTATATAATGCCAGAATATTGACAATGCAGACAAAGGAGATTATGGAAGGCGAGGTATGGGTGCAGGATGAGCGTATTCTATATGTCGGAGACGGCGCAGATGCGGATGCGGTATTTGACAGACTGCATCTGCAGAGTATCGTATGGGACAGGGAGATCGATTGTCTGGGGAATCTGCTGATGCCGGGATTTAAGGATGCGCATACACATTCGGGAATGACGCTGCTTCGCTCATATGCGGATGATCTGCCTTTGCAGGAATGGCTGAATGAGCAGATATTTCCGGTAGAGGCGAAGATGAGTGCGCAGATGATCTATCATTTGACACAGCTTGCCGTTTTGGAATATTTAACGGGCGGTATTACCGCCATTTTCGATATGTATCTGACGCCGGAGTCGATCGCGGATGCCTGCGTGGACATGGGAATGCGTTGTGTGCAGGTCGGTGCAGTCAATAATTTCAGCCAGTCTCCGGAACTGGTGGAGCAGATGTATCAGGCGCTGAATGACAGACATCCTCTTCTTAGTTATATGATCGGCTTTCATGCGGAATATACATGTTCTAAAGAGCTGTTAGAACGGATCGTGCAGCTTTCGCATCAATATCGTGCGCCTGTTTATGCCCATATTTCGGAGACTGCTTCGGAAGTGGAAGCATGCAGAGAGCGGTACGGAATGACGCCGCCCGTATTTCTTGATTCGCTCGGTATGTTCGATTATGGCGGCGGCGGATATCATTGTGTCCATATGACGGAAGAAGATATGGAAGTATTTCGGAAAAGAGGACTTTATGTCGTTACCAATCCGGCTTCTAACGCCAAACTGGCAAGCGGCACAGCGCCGATCAGAGAATATTTACAAAAAGGGATCCCCGTAGCGATCGGAACGGACGGGCCCGCAAGCAATAATTGTCTGGACATGTTCCGGGAGATGTTTCTGGTGACGGCGCTTGCGAAACTGCGGGAAAACGACGCATCTGCGGTGGATGCATGGGAAGTTCTGAAGATGGCTACGGTAAATGGTTCGCGGGCGATGGGACTGACGGATACGGACATTTTGGCGGAAGGAAAACTTGCGGATATTATTATGATCGATCTGCAGCAGCCGAATATGCAGCCATTTAATAACATTCCGAAAAATGTCGTGTACAGCGGCAGCAAGCAGAATATAAAGATGACAATGATAAACGGCCGTATTTTATATGAAAACGGAAAGTTTGCGGATTTTATCCACGCGGAAGATATCTATGCAAAGGCAAATGAAATCAAAAAAGAGATAGAAGGTAATAAATAACATGGAATATTTAGTTTTGGCCGGGACGCTGTTTCTTTTTGTCGTCCTCATTATGGTAAAGGGATATCTGGATAGTATCCAGGCCGGGAAACGGTTCGTGCAGAGGCTGTATGAACATTATGGCGAAGATGTTCTGCGTGAATACAAGGCGGGCGAGATAGAAGAGCACATTTCCATGTATTACAGGAAACATCAGGAACCCTGGCAGATCGATGAGATCACATGGCATGATCTGGATCTGGATGAGGTATATAAGAGAATGAACTATGCGCATAGTTCGGCAGGAGACGAATACCTGTATTACAGGCTGCGTACACCGATGCAGACAAAAGAGGAGATACAGCGTTTTGAGAGGCATGTCGAACATTTTCAGACGAATGAAAAGGAGCGGGTTGCGCTGCAGGTGCAGTTTCATAAACTCGGCAGAATGCGTAAGTATTCTTTGTACGAATATTTGGATTATCTGGAACTGTTAGGAGAGCGCAACAATCTGAAATATTATCTGTCTGTGGGTATGGTCTTTGTCAGTATCGGCCTTATGTTTGAATCCGTACCGGTGGGACTTTGCGTGCTTTTGGGCGTCCTATGCTTCAACATGATCCGTTATTACAAGGAACAGAAGGAAATAGAGCCTTATATTACCAGCTTCCGTTACATTGCCAAACTGATCGAATCGGCGGAAAAGATCGGGAAACAGCCCGTGAATGAAATTGCCGAAGAAAGAGATGAACTGCTTGCAAACGTAAAATCGATGGAGCAGTTTAAAAGAAATTCTTTCATAGTATTTTCCGGATCCGGGGCAGGCCCTTCTTCCGGGGATATATTAGGAATGTTTTTTGACTATGTGCGGATGATCTTTTATCTGGATCTGATAAAATTCAACCAGATGCTGCGTGTCGTAAGATCGCATCCTGCAGAGATAGACCGGATGTTTACATTGATCGGAGAGATAGAAACGGCAGTCGTTACGGGAGAGTACCGCGCCAATCTGCAGGGAGCGTACTGTATTCCGGAATTTGTGGAGGAAAATAGAGGAAACGCCTGCCTTTGTCTCCGGAATATGTATCATCCGTTATTAAAAGATCCGGTAAAAAATGATATTGAAGTAAAAAAAGGCGTTTTGCTGACCGGATCGAATGCTTCCGGGAAGTCGACGTTCCTGCGGGCCGTGGCGATCAACGCAATTCTGGCGCAGACACTGCATACCTGTATGGCGGATTCTTACAGGGGCGTGATGTTCCGCATCTGTTCATCCATGTCTTTGCAGGATGATATCGAAAGCGGCGACAGCTATTATATGGTTGAAGTGAAATCGATCAGGAGGATCCTGGAGAACGTAAAAGAGGCTGCCAAAGAGGGGAAACATGTGTTATGTTTTGTGGACGAAGTACTGCGGGGGACGAATACGGTGGAACGTATTGCCGCTTCAACCCAGATTTTAAAGGCCTTGTCGGGGGATCATGTCATTTGCTTTGCGGCTACACATGATGGCGAGCTGACGCGGCTGCTGAAAGCGCATTATGACAACTACCATTTTGAAGAGGAAATTGCGGAAGATGATATTTTCTTCCCGTACCGTATAAAATCAGGTCCTGCGATGTCGAGGAATGCGATCGCGCTTTTAAAAATGCTCGGATATGACACAGATCTTGTTAAGGATGCGGAGTCGTTGGCAGAGCGCTTTCTGCAGAGCGGAACTTGGGAATAGCACGCAGCGGGTTTATGACGGGAACGAAAATCACAGGGAATGAAAAAAGAAGCAGGAGAATGAAAACAGGGGAAAGGGTACAGATATGAAGGTGACGATATATACGGACGGTGCGGCAAGAGGAAATCCCGAAGGTCCCGGAGGATACGGGACGATCGTGCAGTATCTTGATTCTAAAGGGAATCTGCATGTGCGGGAATTTTCAGCAGGTTATAAGAAGACGACCAACAACCGGATGGAATTAATGGCGGCGATCGTGGGTCTGGAAGCGCTTACAAAGCCATGCGAGGTAAGGCTGGTTTCCGATTCCAAATATGTGACGGACGCTTTTAATAAGCGCTGGATAGAAAGCTGGCTTGCGAAGAAGTGGAAAACAGCGGGCAATAAGCCTGTCAAAAATGTAGACTTATGGAAGCGTCTTCTGCAGGCGAAGGAAGGACATCAGGTGACGTTCGAGTGGGTCAAGGGACATGATGGACATCCTGAGAACGAAAGGTGTGATAAGCTTGCGACAACAGCGGCGGATGGAACGGACTTACTTGACGATACCCCCGGATTAGTGATACAATAACAGACAGTAAAGGAAGAAATTCTCAGGTGCCGTTACAGCGGCATGCCGGAAAGGACGAAACAAATGAGCAACTTAATTTTATTTTTAAATTCTTTTTTTTCGTATTTGGTACTGTTTATACTAATTGTAGCACTTGTTATTGCTGCCTGCATAATCGGCGTGAAGTGGCGTAAGAGCAAGGATGCAAAACTGGCTTTGTCGGGTGCCGATACAGAAAATGCTCCCGAAGGCGAATAAGGATAAACTTATATAACGGCCGATAAGAGTGTATAACAGGGTGTTCATGCGAATGAACACCTTTTCTGTATTATTATTAAGTACCATGATCCCGGATCAGTCTTACAGTTTGTCAGACAGGCCGGAACCGGGACAGGAAAGGCGGAAGGAAATGGCGGCTTTTACTACGATCCTGTGGGATCTGGATCAGACGATACTGGATTTTAAGAAATCTATGGACTATGCGCTGCGGGGCAGCTTCAGGCAGCTGCATCTTTCTATCGATGAAGAAAAGATCAGACTTTATTCTGATATAAATGACAGCTACTGGCTGCGCTTTGAACGTGGAGAGATCACCAAAGACGAAGTACTGCTCGGACGGTTTCGTACTTTCTATGAACGGCTGGGAATCGTTGATAAAGCGCCGGAAGAAATAGCGGAACTTTACCAGAATGCACTTGGAGAAGTATATTTTTTCCGTGATAAGGCCGATGAACTGACCTTACAGCTGAAAGAAAAAGGATACCGCCAATATATTATAACGAACGGCGTTCATGCAACGCAGGCTAAGAAAGTCCGCCTTTCCGGTCTGGAACGGATCATGGATGGTGTGTTCGTATCGGAACTGATCGGTTATCCGAAGCCGCAGAAAGAATATTTCGACGCCTGTTTTGCAATGCTGCCGGGTGTTGCCAGGAAAGAATGTATTTTGGTCGGCGATTCCATAACGAGTGATATGCAGGGCGGAGTCAACGCGGGTGTTGCGACTTGCTGGTACAATCCGGACAGACGTCCGGCGCCGTCGGATCTTCCGATCGATTATGAGATCGGTGATCTGTGGGAATTGCTGCCTATTTTACAGGAGAGAATGCCATGCCAAAATCAACAAATCAAAAACTGAAATTACTGTATATCCTGAAAATTTTATCGGAACAGACGGACGAAGAACATTGCATGAGCGCCGCCACCCTCATTGAAGAACTGGCAAGATATGATATCAGGGCGGAGCGTAAGAGCATTTACGATGATATGAACCAGCTGATCGATTTCGGTTATGACATCATTTTAGTCAAATCCAGAACAAACGGCGGGTATTATCTGGCCAGCAGGGAATTTGAGCTGGCAGAGTTAAAGCTTCTTGTGGAAGTCGTACAGTCCTCGAAATTTATTACTTTAAAGAAATCCAGAGAACTGATCGGTAAAATAGAAAAACTGGCCTCAAGAGCGGATGCAAAACAGCTGCAGCGCCAGGTGTATGTTGCGAACCGTATCAAGACCGCAAACGAGAGTATTTACTATATTGTTGACGATATCCATAAGGCCATTCTGGACAATGAACAGATTTCTTTCCAATATCTGGAATGGAATCTGGAAAAGGAGCTTGTGCCCCGTAGGGAAGGCAAGCAGTATCAGGTCAGTCCCTGGGCGCTGACCTGTAAGGAAGAAAATTATTATCTGATCGCCCATGATAAAGAAGAAAATAAGATCAAACATTTTCGGGTCGATAAAATGGGCAGTATCCATATTTTGTCGGGCAGAAAAAGAGAGGGCGACGAATTATTCAAAAGTTTTGATATTGCCGATTACGCAAATAAGACGTTTAGCATGTTTGGCGGCAAAGAAGAAAATGTTACCATACAGTTTGAGAATCATTTGATCGGCGTGGTTATGGACAGATTCGGCAAGGAAGTGTCTATCCGCAGACGGGATGATGGACATTTTTCCGTTCGGGTGGCCGTAGCGGTCAGCGGACAGTTCTTCGGCTGGCTTACAGGTCTTGGACAGGGGGCATGCCTGCTCGGTCCGGCAGATATCGTCAATGAATATCGAGAATATCTGTATTCCGTTATGAAAAATTATCAATAATACAGAATATTGATCAATAACATATGATATGTAGGGGATATGTTACAAAACATATCCTCTTTTTTTGTCTAAAATTATTTTCATGTATTGATTGACATAAGATGCTTATTATCATATACTAATCCTAAACCACAAAATATGGTAATGTTATGTAAACAATAACTATATTTTGTATGATGTATAGAGGCGTAGAATGTATAAATGAATGAGGGAGAAGCAGTATGAGTAGTTTATTAGAAGCACTGGATACAGCGAAGGAAAATTACGGAGAAGAGTACAAGCCATCGAAAAATGTGAAAGTCATTAAAAAAGATGGCAGTTATGAAGCCTTTAATGTCCAGAAGGTCATCGATGCTGTCGGAAAAAGTGCTTATCGTGCCCTGACAAAATTTACGGAAGAAGAGAAAAGGCATATCTGTCAGACGGTAGTGGAGCGTGTCAACGAGCTGGAAGAAGAGGAAATACCGATTCAGATCATGCATAATATCGTAGAGAGCGCGTTGGAAGACGTGAAGCCGATCGTAGCCAAAAGCTATCGGGATTACCGCAATTATAAACAGGATTTCGTCCGCATGATGGATGATGTATATAAGAAGAGCCAGTCTATCATGTATATTGGAGATAAAGAGAATGCTAATACGGACAGTGCGCTCGTTTCTACCAAAAGAAGTCTTATTTTTAACCAGTTTAACAAAGAATTATACCAGAAATTTTTCATGACGACGGAAGAAATTCAGGCCTGCCGGGATGGTTATCTTTATGTGCATGATATGTCAGCCAGAAGAGATACGATGAACTGCTGTCTGTTCAACGTTGCCAAAGTACTGCGCGGCGGTTTCGAGATGGGAAACATATGGTATAACGAGCCGAAGACGCTCGATGTTGCTTTCGATGTCATCGGAGATATCGTGCTGAGCGCGGCAAGCCAGCAGTACGGCGGTTTTACGGTTCCGGAAGTGGACAAGATACTGGAACCGTATGCAGAGAAAACTTATCAGAAGAGCCTGGAGAAGTATGAAAGACTCGGTATTGATGAAGAGAAGGCCGGAGCCGAAGCGATGGCGGATGTAGAGAGAGAGTTTGAACAGGGGTTCCAGGGCTGGGAATATAAATTCAATACGGTAGCCAGCAGCCGCGGCGATTATCCGTTTATCACGGTTACGGCAGGGATCGGGACCGGGCGGTTCGCCAGAATGGCTACGACCATTATGCTCAATGTGCGTAAGACAGGGCAGGGGAAAAAGGAATGTAAGAAACCCGTACTGTTCCCGAAGATTGTTTTCCTGTATGATGAAAACCTGCATGGACCGGGCAAAGAACTGGAAGACGTATTTGAAGCGGGCGTCCGCTGTTCGGCCAAGACCATGTATCCGGACTGGCTGAGCCTGACGGGCAAAGGGTATATTGCCAGTATGTATAAACAGTATGGAAAGGTGATCTCCCCCATGGGATGCAGGGCATTTTTGTCTCCATGGTATGAAAGAGGAGGAATGCATCCTGCGGACGAAGAGGATACGCCGGTTTTCGTAGGCCGGTTCAATATCGGGGTCGTTTCCCTGCATCTGCCGATGATCCTTGCAAAATCCCGTCAGGAAGGCAAAGATTTCTATGAAGTTTTGGACTATTATCTGAATCTGATCAGACAGCTCCATATCAGAACGTATGCTTATCTGGGAGAGATGCGGGCGTCTACCAATCCGCTTGCTTACTGTGAAGGAGGCTTTCTGGGCGGAGAACTGCGTCTGCATGATAAGATCAAGCCGATCCTGAAGACGGCTACAGCCAGTTTCGGCATTACGGCATTTAACGAACTGCAGCAGCTTTATAACGGAAAATCGCTTGTGGAAGACGGCCGGTTTGCGCTGGAGGTATTGGAACATATTAATAATAAGATCAATGAATACAAAGAAGAAGACGGGCATTTATATGCTATTTACGGAACGCCGGCAGAAAATCTGTGCGGCCTGCAGGTGAAGCAGTTCCGGGCAAAATACGGTATCGTAGAGGGCGTTTCCGACAGAGAATATGTTTCCAACAGTTTCCACTGCCACGTGACGGAGAATATCACACCGATTGAGAAACAGGATTTGGAGTACCGTTTCTGGGAACTGATAAACGGCGGAAAGATCCAATATGTAAAATATCCGATAGATTATAATATTGAGGCGATCAAGACACTGATCCGGCGGGCAATGGCTATGGGATTGTATGAGGGCGTCAATTTATCGCTTGCTTATTGTGACGACTGCGGCCATCAGGAACTTGAGATGGATGTGTGTCCTGTCTGCGGAAGCCGTAATCTGACCAAAATAGACAGAATGAACGGATATCTGGCTTATTCGCGCGTTCATGGAGACAGCAGATTGAGCGATGCCAAGATGGCGGAGATCGCGGAACGGAAAAGCATGTAGTTACACAGAAAGGAAGCATAAAGGAATCGAGATGAGATATCATAATATTACAAAGGACGATATGTTAAACGGCGATGGACTGCGGGTTGTTCTTTGGGTTGCCGGCTGCTCCCACTGCTGTAAGGACTGCCATAACCCGGCCACCTGGGATCCTGACGGCGGCCTGCCCTTTGACGCTGCAGCAAAAGAAGAGATTTTCGAGCAGCTTGACAAATCTTATATTTCCGGCATCACGTTTTCCGGAGGGGATCCGCTTCATGCGGCCAACAGGCCGGAAATCAGGAATCTGGCTGCACAGATCAAGGAAAAGTATCCGGACAAAACGATCTGGCTTTATACCGGAGACCTGTGGGAAAATGTTATGCAGGATGCTCTGATGAAAAATATAGATGTACTTGTGGATGGAGAATTTGTAGCGGAAAAAAAGGATGCCACACTGCATTGGAAAGGAAGCGCGAATCAGCGGGTGATTGATGTACAAAAGACATTGTGTAAGGAAGATAGTACGACACCTGTGCTGTACTGCGAAAATTAGATGAAAGCAGAAACGATAAAAATCAAATATTTTACCGACAAAATAGAAAAACTGACTTATATCGATGGCAAGTCGGACTGGATCGACCTTCGGGCCGCAGAAGATGTTGCATTGAAAAAAGGGGAATTTAAACTGATTCCCTTGGGCGTGGCAATGGAACTGCCGAAGGGATATGAAGCGCATGTCGTTCCGAGAAGCTCGACGTTTAAAAACTTCGGCATCATCCAGACCAACCACCAGGGGGTCATCGACTGCTCTTACTGCGGAGATAATGACCAGTGGTTTATGCCGGTCTATGCCGTCAGAGATACACAGATCCATGTCAACGACAGGATCTGCCAGTTCCGCATTATGGAGAACCAGCCGCAGCTTGTATTTGACGAGGTAACGGCGCTTGGGCATGCGGACAGAGGCGGGCACGGAAGTACCGGCAAACAATAACACATGTGATTAATAGATGCAGTAAATGTGCCTTTCATGAAAATGAGGCCAGGAATAAATAACTTCTTCCCGGACATACTAAGGAAAAATGTCTCGGAAGGAGTTTTTGTTTTGCAAAAAGAAAATATAATGACAGCGTCTTTAGAGGAAAACATGAGTTATTTAAAGGAACGTCTGCAGCCGGATGTCAGTTTCGATATTGTTTACAGAGTGATCAATGTAGGCGGAAAACAGGCCTGCATCTACTTTATCGATGGTTTCTGTAAAGATGAACTGATGCAGAAGCTTTTACAGTATTTTATCGATATGAAGCCGGAAGACATGCCTGAGAATGCCTATGAAATGTCTAAAAAGGCCACGCCTTATGTCGAAGTGGACTTAAAAGACAAATGGGATGATATTTTCTATAATATCTTATCCGGTGTATTTGCACTTTTTATCGATGGATTCGACAGATGTATCCTGATCGATTCCAGAACTTATCCTGCAAGAGGCGTGTCGGAACCGGAGAAGGATAAAACGCTGAGAGGCTCCAAAGATGGTTTCGTAGAGACCGTTGTTTTCAATACAGCGCTGATCAGACGACGGATCAGAAGCACAGAGCTTAGAATGGAAATGATGAATGCCGGTAAAAGCTCAAAAACGGATATTGTGCTTTGCTATATGAACAACAGGGTAGATCATAATTTCTTGGAAAAGATCAAAAAACGTATTTCAGAGATTAAAGTAGACGCACTGACGATGAATCAGGAAAGTCTGGCGGAATGCTTATATAAGGGCAACTGGTTCAATCCCTTTCCGAAATTTAAATTTACGGAACGTCCGGATACTGCTTCGGCGCAGATTTTAGAAGGGGATGTCATTATTCTGGTAGATAATTCTCCGTCAGCGATGATCATTCCCACCTCCATTTTTGACATTGTGGAAGAGGCGGATGATTACTATTTTCCGCCGATCACGGGAACCTATCTGCGGCTTTCCAGGTTTTTGATCGGTATTTTGACCTATCTGATGACACCGACGTTTCTGCTTCTGATGCAGAGGCCCGAATGGATACCGGAATCGTTTCGTTTTATCATGGTGAAGGAAACCTCAAATATACCGCTTATCATGCAGTTTCTGTTGTTGGAACTGGCGATCGATGGACTGAAACTGGCGGCTATCAATACGCCGAATATGCTGAGTACGCCTCTTAGCGTTATGGCGGCCCTTGTTCTGGGCGAGTTTTCTGTCAACAGCGGCTGGTTTAACTCCGAAGTCATGTTGTACATGGCGTTTGTCGCTATCGCAAACTATACGCAGTCAAGTTATGAGCTTGGGTATGCGTTAAAATTTATGAGAATTCTGAATCTGATCCTTACGGCAATCTTTGGTGTATACGGTTACGTAACGGCAATTATTATATTGATCTTATCAATCGTCTGCAATAAGACTTTATCCGGTAAAAGCTATGTTTATCCGATTCTGCCGCTTAATTTCAGACAGCTTGCGAAGCGGTTTCTGCGTCTTAGACTACCGGAATCGAAGCAATAAAAGCCTTGTTATTTTGCAGGGTAAAGAGTACAATAGATATAATCATACAGATAGCAGGAGGACAGGTACGATGGGATATGAGGTTCATGTAGAAAAAGGTATTGTTAACAGAGGAAATCTCTATCGTTTGAAGGCGTTAATGAAGCGGGCAGAGGCCGGAGACAGAATGACGCTTGCCTTTTTGGGCGGTTCCATAACGCAGGGATCGCTGTCCTCTCAATATACGAATTGTTATGCATATCTTGTTTTTGACTGGTTTGTCAGGAAATTTCCCAAAACGGCATTTACGTATGTAAATGCCGGTGTGGGCGGGACGACGTCGCAGTTTGGTGCGGCAAGAGTTGAGGAAGATGTATTAAAAAACAAGCCGGATCTTGTCATGATAGAATTTTCCGTAAATGATGACAATACGGATTTTTTCAGGGAAACATATGAAGGTCTTGTCCGTAAAGTATATGGCAATCCTTTTGAGCCGGCAGTCTTATTAATACATAACATATGTTACGATACGGGAATCAGTGCGGAGGAGAAGCATCGTGAGATCGGTTCGCATTATAAGCTGCCCAGCGTCAGCATGAGAACAACGATTTATCCGGAAGTGGTTTCCGGTGCGATTCCGGTCAGAGACATCACACCGGATGATCTGCATCCCAATACAGAGGGACATGCGCTGTTAGCCGGAGTCATTTCACATTTTCTCGAAAACGTATATGAGATGCGGGAAGAAAATGAAGAGAAGGCAGAGATGCCGGATATGCTGACTGCCAATGCCTATGAGAATGCCATCAGGCTTCAGAACTATAATGCTTCGCCGGTATGCCGGGGTTTTATACCCGATGATACATTAAAGAAGCATATAAGCGATACCTTCCGTAACGGCTGGACGGCTTCGGAAAAAGGAGCGTCCATTATCTTTCATGTAGAAGGCACGGAGCTTGCGGTACAATACAGGAAATCGGTAAATAAACCGGCGCCGGTGGCAGTCGCCATTGTAGATGGTGATGAGAAAAGCGCCGTTACTTTAGATGCAAATTTTGAAGAAACATGGGGCGATGCATTGGTGATCGAGACAATAGCATACCATATCGGAAACGGTCCGCATACGGTGGAAGTAAGACTCGTGGAAACGCATGAAAATGATGCAGTGCCGTTTTATCTGACATCCCTGATCGTGTCGGCCTGAGCCGATTCGGCATTCATCCTACAAAAAGAACAGGAGCCGTCTATGAAAACAGCCAAAGAACAAAGAAAAGTAAGTGCGCAGAAGGATCCGGCGAAGAAAAAGAAACAAAACGAAAATGCAGCACCGGTTAACGGGCAGGGAAAGATTAAGAATAAAATAACACTCGCCTTTTTTATACCGATCATTTTGATCGTCCTGCTCGGCACTGTATGTTATCAGACCGCAGCAAACGGATTGAGGGCGGAATCGGAGACCGCTACAGAGGATACGGTCAGCGCTATGGGGGAATATATGGCGCTGCTTTGCGGTACGGTAGAGACAAGAGCGGTGGAGATCTTAAGTAATGAGAATCTGAGTAAATATTATTTGAAATATTATAAAACGGCGGATACGGAGTCGATGAGATATTTTAAAGACGCCAAGAATGCGCTTGTTACGATGAAAGGGACCTGTAACTATCTGGATGCTTTTTATGTGTTTGCGGAAAACGGCAATCCCATTACATCTACCTCGTTTGTGATTCCGGATACCGCTTATGCAGATTATATGGCGACAGAAGAGGCCGGTATTTGGGCGGATATGCCGAAGAACAAAGGAATCTGGAACGGATATCACAGCTTTTTGGACAGCGAGATCGGTGTTAATACAGACAATTATGGAATTCATTATACGAGACAGTTTCCGAAAGGCAATGCGCTGATCGTTCTGGATGTAAAGAAAAAAACGATAGAAGACTTGTTAGATGGCATCGATTGCGGCGAAGACGGTTATGCTGCTTTGGTAACGCCGGATGGAAGAGAAGTCAAAAATACGGCAGCTGCACAGGATGCGGTTTTTGCAGGAAGTGAATTTATAGAATCGGCATGGCAGGCCGAAACGACAGGACATGCCTATGTAAAATACCAGGGGAAAAAATGTCTCTTTACATATACGCCGATCGGTAATACAGGAATGCTGATCTGCACTTTGATACCGCAGAGTACTCTGCTCTCCAGAGTAGCTATGATCAGAAATATAACAATTGTTATTGTTATACTGGCCTGTGTGATTGCATTTATTATCGGTAATATGCTGGCTAACGGAATCAGCCGGGAGGTAAAGAATACGGTACAGGGACTGCAGAAGGTCGCAGAAGGCGATCTGACGGTTGCTTTTGCATCCGGACGTAATGATGAATTTAAGACGCTTTCCAACAGTGTCGGCATTACCCTGATGAGTATTCGAAAGATTCTGGCGGACATGCGTATATTCGGCGAACGTGTAGCACAGGCGGCGGATAATCTGACCGGTACGGCCGATGATCTGGTAGAATCCATGAGCAACATTAACGGCGCGGTCGAAGAAGTCGGACACGGCGTAGCGGAGCAGGCTTCCGATACGGAGCAGGTTTTGAAAATGGTATCGGATTTCTCGCAGATCATGAATCGGGTCAATCAAAATACCATCAAAATGCAGCAGTCGGCACAGGCTGCAATACAGACCTCTACTAAAGGGGAGACGTTTGTTGCGGAACTGAATGAGAAATCAGCGCAGACAGTACATATTACCAATGTTCTGGCAGAGAATATAAGCGACGTGCAGACACGTTCCGAGGATATCGGCAGCATTGTTGATACGATCAATGCGATCGCAGAGCAGACAAATCTTCTGTCTTTAAACGCATCGATCGAGGCGGCGAGAGCGGGAGAACATGGAAGAGGATTTGCAGTCGTGGCCGAAGAGATCAGAAAACTGGCAGATCAGTCTATGCAGGCCGGTAACCGGATCAAAGAGATCGTTGATAATATCCAGAATACGACGGCTGTTACGACACAATCGGCAAAGGAAGCAGAGACGCTGATGCACAATCAGGTGGATAATATTGAAAGTACGGTGGCGGTTTTCGGAGAGATCAAAACGGCGGTCGATATTCTGGTGGAAGGGCTGTCTGATGTGGTGAGACAGGTAGAAAGCATGATGAGCGATACAGACCGCATTCTGTCATCTATTGAGAATATATCCGCCGTGTCGGAAGAAGCGGCGGCTTCTACGCAGGAGGTTACGGCTACGGTAACGAACCAGCTTGACGAGGTGCGTAAGCTGGCAGAAGAGATCGATACATTGAGTAAACAGGCCGGAGAACTGGAACACTCCATGCAGAAATTTAATTTATAGCCGGATCTGCGGTCAATCCGTGTACCGGCGCCGAATATAGAATAAAAGGAGATACTATGTTTAAAGACGATTTCGTATGGGGCGTGGCAAGCAGCGCTTATCAGATTGAAGGAAGAGATGAAGAAGACGGATGCGGTAAAATGATATGGGATACATTTACGGAAGAAGGACGCATTTTGGATGGGCAGAGCGCTGTTTCGACGTGCGATCACATGCACCGCTATCAGGAGGATTATGCGCTGATGCGTCTTCTCGGTGTGAAAGCATACCGTTTTTCGGTAAGCTGGGCAAGGATCATGCCCGAAGGTACCGGACGGGTAAACGATAAAGCGATCGCACTTTATAAAGATATGATCAAAGAAATGAAAAAGAACGGTATAGAACCGTATCTGACCATGTATCACTGGGAATTCCCGCAGGCCCTGCAGGATAAAGGCGGCTGGCTGAATGAGGAAGTGATTCAATGGTTTGGCGAATATGCGAAAGTGATCGCAGAGAATTTCTCGGATCTGTGCGAACACTTTATGACGTTAAATGAACCGCAGTGTTTTGTAGGACTGGGACATCTTTCCGGGGGACATGCGCCGGGGAAGAAATTAAGCTATCGGGAAACGTTTCAGATCGCACACAATGCGCTGCGTGCGCACGGACAGGCTGTCATTAATCTGCGTAGATATGCGGTGCGTCCTATTAAGATCGGCTATGCGCCGACATGCGGCATGGCTTATCCGCAAAGCGGCAGACCGGAAGATATCGAGGCGGCGAGAAAAGCATTGTTTTCTTTTCATAATCCGATGGATAACTGGACATGGAATGTCACATGGTTTTCGGACCCCGTGTTCCTTGGAAAATATCCGGAAGAGGGACTGAAGAAGTTTAAGGAGTATCTTCCCGATATCACCGAAGAAGATATGAAATTGATATCGCAGCCGCTTGATTTTATGGGACAGAATATTTATAACGGCTATATGATCCGGGCCGGCAGAAACGGAGAACCCGAATATGTGGACAGGGAACCCGGTTATGCGAAAACGGCTGCCAACTGGCCCGTTACGCCGGAATGTTTTTACTGGGGTGTCAAATTCCTGTATGAGCGCTATAAACTGCCCCTCTATATTACGGAAAACGGTATGTCATGCCATGATATCGTTTCTGCCGACGGGCAGGTACATGATCCGAACAGGATAGAATTCCTTGACCGATATCTGTCTGCACTGCAGAAGGCAAATGATGAAGGCGTTGATGTCAGGGGATATTTCCTTTGGACGTTTTTGGATAATTTTGAGTGGGATAAAGGGTATACGGAACGGTTCGGGATTGTTCATGTAGATTTTACGACACAGAAGAGAATCGCGAAAGACTCAGCATACTGGTATCAAAAAGTAATTGAGACAAATGGAGGAAACTTAACTATGAATGAACCAAAACATCCGTTATTATTTTTGAATCCCGTATTCAAACAGATGATCTGGGGCGGTGACAGACTCGGAAAGGACTGGCCTTATCAGATTCCGGGGGATCATACCGGGGAATGCTGGGCAGTCAGCGCGCACCCGAACGGAGACTGCATCGTAAGAGAAGGAATATATAAAGGTTCTGCATTATCAGAGCTTTGGGAGAAGAATCCGGAACTGTTTGGCAATACCGGAGGCGACCGCTTCCCGCTGTTGGTGAAGATCATTGATGCCAAAGAGGATCTGAGCATTCAGGTACATCCGGATGATGCTTATGCGGGTGCAAATGAGAACGGTTCTTTGGGAAAGACAGAGTGCTGGTACGTTTTGGACTGCAAAGAAGATTCCGCGCTTGTAGTAGGACACAATGCGAAAACGAAAGAAGAACTGACAGGCATGATCCGGGAAGGAAAGTGGAAAGAACTGCTTCGCGAAGTACCGGTTAAAAAGGGCGATTTTATCCAGATCGAACCGGGTACGGTACATGCGATCAAAGGCGGTCTGATGATTCTCGAAACACAGCAAAACAGTGATATTACTTACCGTGTATATGATTATGACCGCTTAACCGATGGAAAACCCAGACAGCTTCATCTGGACAAAAGCATTGATGTGATAACTGTTCCGGCAAAATCTGTGGAAGAGAGCATATTACAGGCGGATGATCTGCCGAAGAATACTTTGAATCAGCTGATCGCGTGTGATTATTATAAGGTATGGAAATTGGACATTACAGAGCCGTTTGTCATGCAGCAGGATAAACCATATATGATCATGAGTGTTATTGAAGGCGATGGGTTACTTAACGGCCAGCAGCTGCGTAAAGGAGATCATTTTATCGTGCCCTGCGGATATGGTGAGATTCGCCTGCAGGGAAATATGCAGCTGATTATTTCGGCACAGGCCTAAGGTATGATAGAAGCAGCGCTGTATGCTGCAGAAGCGGCGCTGCCTGATCAATCTTTATGTTGATAACATCAGTTCTGGGAAGAGTACGGTAAAACGTATCGCCAGTGTCTCGGTTCACATATAAAATATCCCGGAGGAACACTTGGCGGCTGATGTTATTTTTTTGTATCAAAAAATAGTCATTTTACGACATGATCTGCATGATTGCCGAATATCTTTCCGATATTTTATTTCAAAGGATTAGTTTATAGTCCGCCAAAGCGGATAATGGGGGATCAATATGAAAATTGCAGTCTGTGATGATGAGCGGACGGTCAGAGAAGATATTGCCGGGAAAATAGAGTTTTTGTTTCCGGAAACAGATGTTTTTTTATATGAAAGCGGAAATATTCTGCTGCAGTCCGAAGAAAATTTTGACATTGTTTTCCTGGATATCCAGATGAAAGGCATCAACGGTATGGATACTGCGAAAAAACTGCGAGAGTCGGGAAGCGATGCAGTGATTATTTTTGTTACGGCTTTGGAAGAATATGTTTATCAGGCATTTGACGTCGATGCTTTTCATTATCTTGTCAAACCTTTTGAGAGGGCAAAATTCTATGAAATACTGAACCGCGCCGTGCACAGACGGGAAGAAGAGAAGAAACGGATGTCCGCGAAAGAGGAAAAGAGCATTTCCATAAAATGCGGCAGAGTGACTTCCAAAGTATATCTGAAAGATATTATATATGCGGAAGTATTTAACCGAAAAATTATTTTGCATACGACAGATGGGAAACTGGAATTCTACGGGAAATTGAGTGATCTGGAAAAAGAGTTGAAAGAAGGCTTTTTCAGGCCGCACAGGGCATATCTGATACAGCTGAGATATGTTTTAAAATACGATGCCGCAAGCATAACAATGGAAAACGGCCAAAGTGTTATTATGGCAAAACAAAAATATGAAACATTTGTAAAAAAGTATTTCGAGTATGCGAGGAAAGATGGCAAATAGAGTATGGAGAGCAGTACGGTTGAATTGTATTATCAAATCGTAACAGGTGTTTCTGATCATCTGGAAATAATGGCGGCCGCATTTTGCCTCTGCCTGCTGTGCAGAGGTTTTTTTCAGGAGAAAAAGCAGATCTGGATCACGAGTTTCATTTATTGTGTGATGATGCTTCTGCAGTATCATCTTCCGGTATATATGGGGGGAATGAACGCCCGCATAGTAGCGGGAGCCATTTCGTTTCTTTATATGGTATGGTCGGATTATGCAAAAGAGGGCAGGCGGAATATTCCGGTGAAAGCGTATTTAACCTGCATTTTTTTCACAGTGGAGGACTTGTCGTCTCTCATTTCGGTGGAAATATATATGCTGACAAGTTATCATATGGACATGGTGCTGTTCAGTGCCATACAGCCGGAATCGCCGGAAATCTGGAAGGCATATCTGGGAGTATATTGTTTAAACTGCTTCATCAAGGGCATTGTAAAGTTACTGATCATGATACTGTTTGTTGTGCTGCTCAATAAAGCATTTGCGGATAAGCGGGGACGATATGAATGGAAGGAGATTGGTATCATATTACTCCCTTCCCTTTCCGGATTTATAGCGCATCTGGTCAGAAGAGCTTTTGATGATTTGCTGACAGAGAGTCAAATGGATCTGTATGGCCCCTATGCCAGGTTAGAGATGCTGATCAGCTTTCATTATATTATAACGCTCGTTATAATATTGGCGCTTGTTTTTCTTTCCCAGAATCTGAGAAAAAAGCGGGAAGAGGAAAAAAATCGTTCGTTATTGCAGAAGCAGATGCAGAACATCCAGAGTCATATATCGGAAATTGAGCATATCTATACAGGAATCAGAGGGATTCGCCACGACTTAAATAATCATATTCACGTGATCGGTACGCTCCTGGAACAAAAGCGGTATCAGGATGCGGAAAACTATCTGGAAACGATGCAGGGAATTGTAGATACATTTGAGTTTGCGGTAAAGACAGGGAATCCGGTCACGGATATTATCATAAATGAAAAACAGCGGGAAGCGGAACAAAAAGGCATCGACTTCCGTTCAGATTTCCATTATGTGCAGGAAGGCGGACTGAATGTTTTTGATATCAGCGTTATTTTGAACAATGCGTTGGAGAACGCTTTTGAAGCGTCCTGCCGTTCAAAAGATGCCTATGTTTCCCTGTATTCCGAGAGAAAGAAAAATGTCTATCTGATCACGGTCAAAAATTCCTATGATGGACAGCTTCTCATGGGTACGGATGATTTGCCGGAATCCATGAAAGACGATCGGGAACTGCATGGGTTTGGATTAAAAAATATCAGAGCCGTGGCAGAGAAATATTTCGGTACATTTGCAATAGAGCAGAAAGAGAAGGAAGTTGTGCTGACGATCATGCTGATCGTTGAATCAATCCGGGATTTCTGAATGGCAAACCGGGATCGTGAATGGCAAACCGAGGTTCCCGTTCAAGAGGGAAAGCTTTCATGACATTTTCCGTAGTTTTCATGACACTTTTGTCCGCAGATATGAATTTCTGTGCTACAATGGTTTCGTAAAAGGGGGGAAGCTGTATGTATATTAACAACCTTGGAACAGACAGAGCCGCGCCTGTAAACTATGGAAATGACAGTACTAAGATAAATACTGCCGCAGCGGCAGGCGTAAAGAATAAATCCGGTTATGCTGCTGTAATGAAAGATGCAGTGAATAACCAAAAAACTGCAGTTACGTTCACGACGGCAGGTGATATCATCATCAAAGAAGCTTTTGAAAAAATGAAGACGGATCCCGAATGGGAAGAAGCAGTCATGAATAAAGTGAAAGAATACTATGCCGGAGACTATAGTTATACTGCGGACAGTCTGCAAAAAAGCTATAACAGTCTGGCGGGACAAAACATCATGACAAATTATATGCTGCAGGGACTGGCAGGCAGACAAAGCACTTTAGGTCTGGGAATTTCAGGATATTCTCCTTACGGATATGGGGGACTGGCGGCATCCGCTTATGGAAACGTGATGAACAGCGCAATCAGTAACAGTTTGTTGGGGAGTTTTAGTTTATAGAAAAATATGGTTTGAGAAGAGGCTTTCGGCGTTATACCGGAAGCCTTTGCTCTTTTATAATATTTTTTAATTTATGGATACAAAACCGGCTTTTTTCATGGTATGGTAATACTGTAAAAATTTTTACAGGCAGATTTATGCAGCTTTGTCTGCGGCGTTTTAACATCCAATATCGCCGGCGGCGTAAAAATGAGAGCGTATGATAGAGAAAATATCACGAAACAAAGAGACACAGGAGGAAAGCAGTGATGGAATGGAAAGATGGGAAAATGCGGTGTAGGTGGGCGAACCCCGGTAATGCTCTTTATCTGCATTATCATGATGAAGAATGGGGCGTTCCGGTTTATGGCGACCACAAATTATTTGAAATGTTGATCCTGGAGTGTTTTCAGGCAGGATTGTCCTGGGAGTGTGTGCTGAATAAACAGGAAGCGTTCAGGGATGCATTTGATGGTTTTGACCTGGATAAGGTTTGTGCCTATGATGAGGAAAAATTAAGCGAGCTTGGACAAAATCCCGGTATTATCAGAAATCGTTTAAAGATTCGTGCCGCGGTAAACAATGCGCAGATATTTCGGAAAATACAGGAGGAGTATGGGAGCTTTTCGACTTATCTCTGGCACTTTACGGATGGAAAAGTGATTTATGAAAAGGATGCCGTCAGTTCCCCGTTATCTGATCAAGTATCAAAAGACCTGCGCAGACGCGGCATGAAATTTGTAGGAACGGTTATTATTTATGCTTATCTGCAGGCGGTCGGCGTGATCTATTCCCATGAAGAGGGGTGTTTTTTAGAACACCGCGAAAATGATAGAGCGCGGGCTCGTTAAATTTCGACAGCATCCTTTGGCAGATTTTTAACGCGCAGCAGGAATTGCCGGCAGCTGCTCCCTTCTGCTGCATTATAAACATATGACAGTTCATGGCCGACCCAGACAGCGGTGTCTTCAAATAAGCGGCACATTTTTTCAACGGCCGTCCAGATTGCGTCAACCGTACCGGCCGGATATGTTTCCAGATAGGCATTCCATTCTTCTTCGGATAACCATTTGTACATGTATTTGCCGGATTTGCCGATGCTGACGGAGAATCCGGTAAGGATGCCTATTTTCCAGGACAGCATTTTCTCAAGTTGTTTCCGGACCGGAAAGTTCAGCATATCCTGTACATACGGAATTTCTTCCCGCCAGAGTCCTTTGGCGACATTGTCAAGGCACCACCAGAATTCGTTGCAGACGGAATGGTATTGTGCAGGGGAAGGCTTTTGTATGTGATAATCGGAATCGTTCGATTCCGGAATGGGCGGCAGAATCGCATCTTTATCCAATAAAATCATACAAAGAGAATCGTTTTGTATGTTTTCTTTTGCATGCGGAATGCTTTCTACATGCAGATCGATACGGTTGCCATCCGCAAACTGCATCAGCCAGCCGTAAACATTTTCTTTGTCGCCCGGATCGTCCGGGCATTCATCAGGATACTGCATAAACAGCCGTTCACCGAAACGGTCGATCCATGATTTATCTTCGATAAAAGGTTTCGTTTCCGTTACGACATATACGATGTCATAATCCTGAAAGATATCTTTCGGGACATTTTTATTGGTTCTTGAACCGTTCATGTAAACGGCCCGGATACGTGCATCCTCTCTGGCCGTATGTAAGATGAGATCAAACATTTCCTGTTCTGTACGCATCAGACTTCCTCCTGATATTCTGATAATTCATAGCTATTTTACCATATTTTTCTCCGGATGTATAGTTTAGGGGATAAAATTTGTCCGGTTGCTGCATCATACAATCTGATTTTGAAAGATTGTATTTTAAAAGATTGCATATTATAATGGTATAAAATATGGAGGAAAGAGATTTAAAAAAGGCTGTAGAATAGCAGCCAACGAGGAAGCATTTACATAAAAATAAATTAAGAAAGGCATGGAACGATATGGACAATCAGATTTTTTCTATGGAGAAGTACGCGCGCGCCGCGAGAGAGGCTGTCGCGGAAGGCATCGTAATGCTGCAGAACCGGGGAGAGGTTCTTCCTTTGGCAAAGGGGAGCAGGATCGCCTTATTTGGCAGAAGCCAGTTCTGCTACTATAAAAGCGGGACAGGTTCGGGAGGACTTGTCAATACGGCATATGTGACCGGCATTGCGGAAGCATTTGCAAAAGATGAGCGTTATACTTTGCATGAAGGATTAAAAGCTCTTTATGAAGAGTGGTTAAAAGACCATCCTTTCGATACGGGAAGCGGATGGGCACAGGAACCGTGGTTTCAGGAAGAAATGCCTGTTACGCGGGAGACCGTAGAGAAGATCAGGGAAGAATCCGACACAGCTGTCATTATCATTGGACGTACGGCGGGAGAGGATAAGGACAATCTGGTAACGGAAGGCAGCTATCTGCTTACCAGGGCAGAAGAGCAGATGTTAGAGAATGTATGCAGTGTCTTTGCGCGTACGGTCGTGTTATTGAATGTCGGTAATATCATTGATATGAAGTGGGTAGAAAAATATGCTCCATCCGCTGTGCTCTATGTCTGGCAGGGCGGTCAGGAAGGCGGAAACGGCGTACTGGATGTCCTGAGCGGAGATGTGTCTCCTTCCGGAAAACTTCCCGACACGATAGCTTTCGATATTGCAGATTATCCTTCCACGAAATATTACGGAGACAGTAAAAGAAATTTCTATGCCGAAGATATCTATGTAGGATATCGCTATTTTTCCACCTTTGCACCGGAGAAAGTCCTGTATCCGTTCGGTTACGGTCTTTCTTATACGACTTTTACGACTACGGCCTCTCTTGCGCCGGACAAGTCAGATATCACAGAGGGCGTGACAGTAAATATGCAGGTGGTTAATACCGGTGCACATGCCGGTAAGGAAGTCGTACAGATTTACTGCGAAGCGCCGCAGGGCATGCTTGGCAAGGCAAGCAGAAGTTTATGCGGTTTTGCCAAGACCAATACGTTATTGCCGGGAGAAATGCAAAAGATGACCGTTATGATTCCGGCAGCGTATCTCGTTTCTTATGATGATGCCGGTATTACCGGGCATAAGTCCTGCAGCGTATTGGAAGCGGGAGAATATGTTTTTTATGCCGGGGAAAACGTCAGGGATGCCGGGAAAATCGGCAGTCTGAGCGTTGATGAGACGATCGTTATAGAAGAGCTGGAAGAGGCAATGGCGCCTGTTACGGCTTTTGAGCATATGAGAACCGGCGGGCGCAGAGAAGATGGCACCTATCATGTAGAATGGCAGGATACTTCGCTTAGAACGGCGGATCCCGGGGTTCGCAGACAGGAGAGACTGCCGGAAGAATATGCCTATACGGGCGATCAGGGTTACAGACTCTGTGACGTAGAGTCCGGGAAGGCCGACATGGGACAGTTTCTGGCACAGCTTACGGATGAGGAGCTTTGCTGTATCATAAGAGGGGAAGGCATGTGCTCGCCAAAGGTAACGCCCGGTACGGCAGCAGCATTCGGCGGAGTGACGGAAAGCCTGCAAAAATACGGAATTCCTGTAGGCTGCTGTGCGGACGGACCAAGCGGCATCCGCATGGACTGCGGAACGGTCGCTTTTGCGATGCCAAATGGCACCTGTTTGGCCTGTACCTTTAATGTAGAACTCGTAGAAGAACTCTATGAATGGGAAGGACTGGAACTGCGCAAAAACCAGATTGATACATTGCTCGGCCCCGGTATGAACATTCACCGCAATCCTTTAAACGGACGAAACTTCGAATATTTTTCCGAGGACCCGCTTCTTACTGGCAAAATGGTCGTTGCGCAGCTTAACGGTATGCACCGGTATGACGTGACGGGAACGATCAAGCATTTTGCCTGCAACAACCAGGAATTCAGCCGTAATTTCGTGGAAGCGGTAATTTCCGAGAGAGCTTTGCGGGAAATCTATCTGAAAGGTTATGAGATTGCGGTAAAAGAAGGCAAGGCACGTTCTATTATGTCTACATACGGTCCCGTAAACGGTTTCTGGACAGCAGGAGCTTATGATCTGCTTACGACCATCCTGCGGAAGGAATGGGGATATACGGGAATTGTAATGACCGACTGGTGGGCTAAGGCGAATGATGAGAATAAAGAAGCCTCAATCAGGAATACGGCTGCGATGGTAAGAGGGCAGAATGATCTGTATATGGTAACGGGAGATTCTCTTAGTAATTCCAACGATGATAATTCCGAGGAAGGATTACGAGAGGGTACCGTTACAAGGGGAGAATTCCAGCGCTGTGCAGCCAATATCTGCCGTTATCTGTTGACGACGCCGGCCTATCTTAGAAAGCAGGGCACAGAGACTGAGCTGGATAAACAGTTGCAGGAATATGCAAAACAGGAAAACAGCGCTACAGGACAGATCCTTTGTATTGACGGAGAAAACGCCTTTATCGATCCTGCACAGATTGATACGGGCAAAGGAAAATCCACGACGCTCCAGATCACTGTCAAGGAAAGAGGATTGTACCGTCTGGAATTTACCTGCAAGGCGGCAGAAGGAACCGGAGAACTGGCGCAGATTCCGCTGTCCGTATTTCAGGATAAAAAGCTTGTGGAGACCGTTACGCTTTCAGGCGCCGATACGAATTGGCAGCAGAAGGTCATAGAGTTTCCGATTCCTCTCTTTAGTTATACCTTCTATGTGAAGTTGTTTTTCGGTATGAGCGGAATGGAGATCAAAGATATGAAAGTACTTATGAGCAAGTCCATGGAAGAAGAACTCCGGCAGGCCATGCTGAAAAGAAAGGAACAGAATCCGGAAGAATAGCACTGAATAAGAATGGGGATCGGCATATGAAATCAAAACTGTTGATTGTAGATGATGAGCCAGGCATTGTAGAGATGATGCAAAGCTATTTTGCGTCATCTTATACGGTATTGACCGCCTATACCGGCGCGGAGGCGCTGCAAAAGGTAACGGCTGCCCCTGATCTTATTTTACTGGATATCAATATGCCGGATATGGATGGTCTGGAAGTCTGCCGGAAGATCCGCGCATATATCACCTGTCCCATATTGTTTCTGACGGCCCGCATTGATTCTGCTGACAAGATAACCGGATTTGGCGCGGGTGCGGACGATTATATTGTGAAACCTTTTGACCTGGAGGAATTGGGTGCGCGGGTAGCCGCTCATTTAAGAAGGGAGCAAAGAAGGCAAAACAGCGCGGCGGTACGTTTTTTCGGGGCGATTTCGGTTGATTATTCGGCCAGAGAGGTTGTTATTGACGGGGAGAAGATACCTTTTTCCAGAAGGGAGTTTGATATTCTGGAGCTTCTTTCGTTAAATGCCGGACAGATTTTTGACAGAGAGCGCATCTATGAAACGGTCTGGGGATTAGAAGGAGACGGAAACAGCGATACGGTAATGGAGCATATCCGTAAGATCCGGGCCAAATTCGGCGCCTATACGCAGGAACATTATATTGAAACGGTCTGGGGGTGCGGGTATAAATGGAACGGCTGAAGAATATGGGATTAAAACATTCTTTTTTCCTGCTGTCGTTCCTATGTCTGTTGTCTGCACTGCTGTTGACAGCGGGGATTTATCTGTTCTGTGAAAAAATGAAAGGCTCTTATCCAAGGGGCGGTGTCGTTATAGGCTTTGATGGATCGATGACAGAACTGCCGCAGCCAACGCCTGAACAGATGGATATTTTGCGTTTGTTTGATATGATACAGGTATTTACGGTCCTGCTTGTACCCGTATGCGGACTGGGACTGGCAGGCATGCTGTTTTACCGATGGAAATTAAAAAAGCCGATTAATGTTTTAAAAGACAGCGCCGGGCGCATCCGTATGCATGACCTTGATTTTACCGTTCCGAAGATTTCCGGGGACGAACTCGGAGAAGTCTGTGCAGCGTTTGAAGTGATGCGGGAAGAACTGCTTTGTTCCAATAAAGAATTGTGGTATCAGGCGCAGGAACGGAAAAGATTAAATGCGGCGTTTGCTCATAATCTGCGTAATCCGGTCACGGTCCTAAAAGGTACGGTGAAGATGCTGCGTCAGGGAGTGGGCGATGAACAGGCGCTGGAACGGCTTGCGATTTATACAGAGCGTATTGAGCGGTATATAGAAGCCATGAGCAGCATACAGCGGTTAGAACAGATGCCGGTATGTAAAAAGTCTGTTGCAGTTTCTCTATTATATGACGAATTGTCGGAGACTGCGAACCTGCTTGCTCCTTCACTGAAAATATCGATCCGCGGGAATGCGGATGAAGAGCGTGCGGAACTGGATCACGGACTGTTCCTGACGGTGGCGGAAAATCTGATCAATAATGCAGCCCGTTATGCGAAAGAGGAACTGACGATCATTTTAAACAGGGATGAGCGTTATCTGAAATTATCCGTAACAGACGATGGGCCGGGATATCCGGCCTGGTTGATCAAAGATGGTCCGAAACCGTTTGGCAGGGCAGATGCGCATGAGACTTCTTTGGGCATGGGATTATACAGCAGTATGCTGCTATGCATGAAGCAGGGAGGAACACTTACGTTAGAAAACGCAGCAAAGCAGGGAGCGTCTGCAACCGCACTGTTTGCAATATAGGAAAGTCTTCCATTCAACTACGAAAAGTATTTACTATCTTATAAAGAAAACCTTAAAAATCTTGAGCAAATTTTGAGATTTCTACTTTATACTCTCCTTTAGAATAAAAAAAGGAGAGTATTTTTATGTTGATAAAAGCAAAGAATCTAAGCAAAATATACGGGAGCGGTGAAAATCAGGTGATTGCGCTTCAGGAAGCGAATCTGGAGATTGATGCCGGGGATTTTATTTCGATCATGGGGCCTTCCGGCAGCGGAAAGAGCACATTGCTGCATTTATTATCAGGACTGGATATGCCCACTTCCGGCAGTCTTTTTTATGGGGAACAGGATGTATATTGTCTAAACGATGCAAAATTATCGGCATTCCGTCGTAAAAAGATCGGTTTTGTTTTTCAGCAGTTTAACCTGCTTCCGGTTCTTACCGCACGGGAGAATATTCTGATGCCGTTGTTGTTAGATGGGAAGAAAGAAGAAGCAGCGTACTGTGATCAGCTCATGGAACTGCTTGGCATAAAAGAGCGGATGACGCATCTGCCGCATGAACTTTCCGGAGGACAGAAACAGCGTGTAGCGATTGCCAGGGCATTGATCGCGAAGCCGGATATTATTTTTGCGGACGAGCCGACCGGCAACCTGGATTCCAAAAGCGGTGAGGAAGTCATGCGGTTATTGGCAGACATCAGAGAAAAAATGGGAAAAACGATCGTTGTCATCACACATGACGAGCGAATTGCCCAAATGGCGAAACGACGTTTTACGATTACGGATGGGATATTATCCGGAGAAAGCGGAACGACGCGGAAAGGAAGGCTGCAAAAATGAAATCTTATCATACATTGGCGTTAAAAGAAATTTTAGAACAAAAAACAGTGTCCGTATTCATTTTGATCGCCGTGATCCTCTCGACTATGATGACGACAGCAGTCGGACAGTCTGCCGGTGTCTTAGCGGCTATGAGAAAGCAGCAGGCTATTACGATCGGAGGCGACCGTTTTGCGACGTTTGTACAGTTGACAGAGCAGCAGGTGCAGACTATAAAGAGCGATCTCCGGATATCCTATGCGGGGCGGAGCATCCCTCTTGGCGATATGGATCTGAACAATTTACTGAGACTTGATCTCATCGAATACCGGGGCGACAGCATGGAAACTTATCCGTCCTATACGAAACTGATGAAAGGGCGGCTGCCGGAGAAGGCAATGGAAATAGCATTGTCGGAAGATGCGCTTGCATTTCTCGGATTTACAGGGAAAGTCGGAGATACGATTTCTCTGTCTTTATCTAAAGCGCTGCGTCACGGCATTATGATAGAGCACTATGACTATACGGCGGATTTTGTTCTGACAGGCATAACTGAGAGCAATTATACAGGATACAGTTTTGGCAGTATTATAGCCATTGCCGGAGAAGGTACGGCGGATGCGGTACTGCCGTCGGAATATCTTTATTATAATGTAGATGTCCGTCTGGCGGACAAAAGAGAATTTCAGACGGTTATGGATGACCTGATAGAAAAGCTGCATTTACATGAATTGGATACATTATATAACTATCCTTATCTGAATGCATTGGGCATTCCTTACAATATGCAGGAGGATGACGCTGCGGTCGGAGACAGCGGCTTTATTTTCCTGATCCTGGCCGGTATTTTGGCGGCGGCGCTCATTTTGCTGGCAGCAGGACTGGTAATCTATAATATCCTAAAAATTGCCGTTGCCAGGCGGATCAGACATTACGGGATACTGCGGGCGATCGGCGCAAAGGAGGGGCAGCTTTACCGTATCGTAGCGGAAGAAATCTTATTATTATGTATGATCGGCATACCGGCAGGTATGCTGCTTGGTTTCCTGTCGGCAAAAGGAATCTTAACTGCGGCGTTAAGTCAGCTGTCACCGGAAATGTTTCTGGTACAGGATGCGGATGAACTTCGGGAACTGCTTGCCGTGAACAGTTCCGGAAAGCTGGGATTATTATTATTCAGTGCACTTATCACACTGTTGTCCGCTTTTCTGGCGTCTGTGCCGGCCGCACGGACTGCGGCGAAAGTTTCTCCTGTGACGGCTATGCATGATATGATGGACAAAAAGATCAGACGAAGGAAACGTAATCGCAGAAAAATACAAAATTTTGCCAGATATTATGCCGCATTAAATTTACGGCGGGGCGGCGGACGTACGGTAATCACCGTTTTATCCCTTGTGATGAGCATTACTGTGTTCATTGCTTTACAGGGATATCTTTCACTGCTCGATGTTTCCTATACGGTACCGGAGCATACAGGAGATTATTCCGTTGTGAATGAGTACAGCGGGTTTTCTATGCAGGAACTGCAGGATATGGAAAACGATGAAAACATCGAAGCGGTTGCGGCACAGCAGTTTTCAATGTATGAGCTGGATGAGCAATATTTCCCGGTAGGGATCGAGACGGATTTTGCACTTGGGATAGGAGAGCGGTTTCAGATATTCGGAGAAAACGATTATTATGTGGAAGAACGTTTTACGGATAGGCTTTCTAAAGAGCAGCTTGCCATGTTTAAGGCGGGAGAAGGATGTATCGTCCGTAATCCGCTTCCTATCGATATTGGAGGAGAATGGATCGGAACGACACATATTGAGGAAGGAAGTTCGATCACCATAGCCGGCAAAAAGCTGCCCGTTTTACTATCTATAAGCGATTATGATCAGTTTTTCAGTATCGGCAATAACGGTTTTATCAACGGGGTACAGGTACTTGTGAGTGACCGCATATATGAGGCGCTGACCGGAACGGATACATATGCAGAATTGCTTCCCGTTCTTAAGGCGGATGCTGACAGAGCGGCTTTTGATCTTGTTTTGGAGAACTTATGTACGCGTGTGGCGGGAACGACATATCTTTCCTATGAACAGGCGGACCGGCAGCTGGAAGAAAGCGCCGCACAGATCAGGCTGCTTGCATGGGGACTCATTCTATTGATCGCATTGATCGGCATTTTAAATATTATGAATACCGTCTACACCAACATTTTGACAAGAGTAACGGAAATCGGGATACAAAGAGCGATCGGCATGAGTATTGGAACGTTGTATAAAACTTTTCTATGGGAAGGAGCATATTATGGTATGATAGCGACGTTGATCGGCAGCGTGAGCGGATATTTCTGTAATGTGCTCATAGAAGCTGCGGTATCCGAAACATTATCGCTCATACCGATACCGGTGCTTCCAATGATACAGGCGGCGGCAGCTTCGGTTACGGCATGTCTGCTCGCAACGGCAGTTCCCTTATGCCGGATATCCGGACTGCACATCGTGGAAGCGGTCGAAGCTGTTGAGTAAACCATAAGAGGGATTCAGCGCACGCAGGGAGGAATACATATCGTAACAAGGGCGCCTCCTTCCGGGGCATTTGCAAGACAGAGCGTTCCGCCAAGTTCGGTAACGATCTGTTTTGCAATGGTAAGTCCCAGACCGAAATGTTCCTTGCTGCTGCGGCTTTTTTCGGCGCGGTAAAATTCGGTTGTGGCAAGGGCGAGAGCTTCTCCTGTGAAGCCTTCTCCTTCATCCCGTACACGAATCTGCAGCATGTGCGCTGCAAAACGGACGCAGAGAAAAATTGTACCGTTTACAGGAGAATACTGCACGGCATTATCGATGATATTATCAAGGATCCGCTGCAGATTATCTTTTGGTACAGACAGCGGGTCCGGAAGATCCTCGACCGAAAGAGAGCAGGAGAGCTGCTTTCTGTTCCCGAGAATTTCAATATTCTGTACCGTTACGGTTAACAGATCTCTGATATCACAGACACTGTCTTTGTCGGCGGCTGTCCTCGAAATGGCTATCATTCCTGTCACATAACGGTGAATCTGGGCGGTATGTTTCAGAATGAATGCAGTATATTCCTCCTGCTCTTTGGTCTGTTTTGTTTCCGATAAAAGCTCCGCATTGCCCGTTATGATGGCAAGCGGTGTTTTTATATCGTGAGCCAGTGCGGTCAACTGCTGTTTTTTGCGTTGTTCCAGAAACCATTGTTCTTTGAGGGAATGCTGCAGATCCGTTTTTAAATGTTCCAGAGAATCCATGATCCGGTTAAATTCGGATAATTTTGTTTTCTCCACATCAAAATCCAGATTCTGTGCACCGATCTGCCTTGCTGCAGAGTCAAGTTTTTGCAGTTCCGCGTTTAATTTGCGGGCATATCGAATGGCAATAAAAATGAAATCTGCTGCCAACATGAAAAGAAGCAGTAAAAGGAAGACAATTTCGGCATTCGGGAAGATGCGCCGCAGAAAAGAAGAAGCAAAAGTGGCCATAAGGCGGTAAGCAATAATAACGTGCTGCGTATCGGTGTCAATCCGAAGATAGATATAGGTACTGTTTCGTCTGATACTCGTCAGATCATTGGATGCAGCAAATTCAACTGCGGTTTCTAAAGCGTTTTCCTCTAAGGTAGTCTGTAAAAGCATGTTGTCAGTATTGAAAAAAGCATACTCTGCACCGGAAGGAATTTCTTCCGGTGTAATGGATGAGTGTCCGTCAAGTGTGGCAAGCCAGGAGGAGACAGAACGTTCAACTGTATTTGCCGGGATCAGGATATGAAAAGAAGAGGCCGCAGATAATAGAACTATCCACAGCAGCGCAATCAGAATAAACGACAGGAGAGCATGTGCCAGAAATATGATGAAAAAGTGGTTTAAGCTGCGTTCTTTTTTTAGCAGTACTCCATTCCATTTCTTTTTGTTCCGTTTCTTTCCGTTTTGTTTCTTCATACGTTGTTCCATCGGTATCCAATCCCCCATATAGTCTCAATCGGAGATATGCCGGCTGCGGCAAGTTTTTTCCGGATATTTTTAATATGCTCCGTGATAGCCGAAACATCACTCTCCTTATCGTAGCCAAAGACATTCTCAAAAATCTGTTCCTTGGAATAGATCTGACCGTGATTTCTGGCAAGCAGCAGACTGATCTCATATTCGCTTTTGGTAAAAATAAGTTTTTGTTCCCTGACCCGGATTTCTTTTTGAGCTAAGAAAAAACGAACGCTGCCGACGGCAAAACACTGGATTTTTTCACGCTGCTCACGTCTTAAATGTGCATTGACCCGGGCACGCAGTTCCAGAATGGAAAACGGCTTTTTGATATAATCATCCGCACCGACCGAAAAGCCGAAATCTACGTCTTCTTCCATACTTTTTGCAGTGAGGAAAAGAATCGGGCAGTCCGTGAAACTTCGGATTTCACGGCAGAATGTATACCCATCCGTTCCCGGCATCATGACATCCAATAAGATAAGATCATATGATGACAGTTCGTTTCCAAGCGTTTCCGTGATGCGGGAGATACCGGTCACGACATGCCCATCTTTGGTTAAGGTATTCCTGATCAGAATGAGCATGGCCTCGTCATCATCGATTGCCAGAATATGTGCCATTTGAAAACTCCTTTCATCTGAAGGGGGATTCAGCTGATTGCGAAACTACGTGCAGGCAGATAAAAAGATTTCTGCTGAAAGGCCCTCTAAAAACGCCGGTTCTTAGTGAGCGCGGCATTTGATGTGTTTTACAATCACCGGTTAAGAAACAGATACAGTAAACAGGATAATGCATACAAAACATAAATGTGAACCGGATAGAACCAGTAAAAGAGGCGTTTGGAACCACGTCCTTTTGTTCCATTATAGCACAGCATGGGAATGACTGCAAAAACCTCCATCCATTCATATGCAAGCGTAAAAAAGTCTATGAAGCGCAGATCGGGGGCCATAAAATGCAGTCGTACGATATCCCAGAGGATCGTGGTGACTATAAAGGCTGCAGCCTGCAGTTTTCTGTTTCTGCGGGACAGATAAAGTATAACGCCGAAAAGCAGGACAGCAGTGCCGCCGTCCATAATAAAAGAATGGATCGGCAGGACGGTAAAAACCAGAAGGCTTATGGAAAAATTGAATACCGGCTGCGGAAAGGCCATCATCAGAGCAGATACCGCAAACGGAAGAAGTATGGGAATCAGTATGGCGCAAAGACCGCGAAGCCATTTTTTGTGTGCACACCAGTCGAAACCCTGTAGTACGACGATGAGAATAGAAAACGATGCAAGCATCTGGTTTTGCGGGAAAAATCCGTCAGGCCGCACGAGTGCAAAGCCTATGTTGTAGAAAGAAAAGTGTATCGCCCCCATAAAGACTGACAGCAGATAGATGCGCAGAAAATATTTTTTCCGGTCATGCGTATGGATAAAACCTTCGATCACACAGAATAAAAAAAGCGGCGCGGAAAGCCTGCCCAGCCAGGAAAAGAATAACGGGATCTTTCCGGTGAAGGCAAAAAAGTATTCGATATGATCCAGGACCATCAGGGCCATCGCGAGATATTTCAGTGCAAATCCGGACATGCCTCCGGCCGGACATAGACATGGAATGTGAAAGGAACTGTCTGTTGTTTTTGATTGCTGCATAGATATTATCCTCCATAAAATTGTTTTGAGTGGAAAATCAGGTTTATTTTCCTGCTCAAAAAAAGTCTATCAGGGATATCTAAGGAAAGTATAAGGAAATGAAATATTGTCGAAAAAATTTCAGCAGGAGAGCATTATAGATTGTTTCGTTTTTTATATTGCAATATAATTAAAGAAGAGAGAAGGTGCCGTCTGAAAGATGTTTTTTATCATCACAGCCATATAAAAGATACAGGAACGTACCTGATTTCAACAAAGCCTCCCATCTTGATGGTCATACAAGTCCTGACAGGGCAGGAAAAGGCAGCAGAGGGACTTTTGACAGCGGAGAAGAAAGCATATCTAAGAGAACATGTCATTATGACAAAACAAAGGACATATTGTGATGGTATAATAAATAGTAAATATACGTATGTGCACATTATACCCATGAATATGAATATACCTATGATTGGGATTCTGCCTCTTGACCCGGTTTGGATTTCATTGTAGCATAAAGGTATAAAATTAACGGTGGGAAATAACAGTTACAGATCTGGCAGAAAAATTCTCTTTATTCCCATGAGGGAAAAACGATCAGGAAATATATGGGGTACATAAATGGAAGAACGGAAATTCTGGCATGAAAATGAAAGCTACATAGATTCGGTGATGAATAAAGTCAACAGACTGGCAGAAGATACTTATATTTATATCCTGCATTTAAAACAGAACAGGGTTTGGTTTTCGGAGACGACAAAAGATTATTTCGGACTTTGGGATATCTGCAGTGATGACCATTATGAGATCATGAGAGGTTTGATCCACCCGGATGATCTATGGGAATATGAGGAAGGGATGCCGGAAAGAGTACAGGGGAAAAATCTGGACAGGGAGTTGTGCGTCCGCATCAAAAATGCTTCCGAAGAATATCATATGTTCAGTATCCATACCGACATCGTGACAGATCAGAAGAATGGGGAAGAGTATCTGCTCATTTTGCTGCGGAATGAAAATGTCCTGCCAAGGATCGACGCTTTGACGGATCTGTATTCTCAGGCAAGGTTCGGCACAGATCTTGAAATTGAAATTGCCAAAAAAGAGCCTTTTGCCGTGCTGATGATCAAATTGGAACGATTCAATAATCTGAATATTATTTATGGCCATGACTTTGCGAACCGGCTTTTAAAAGAAACAGCTCTGCAGTTTATATTTATGATGGATGAAAGCAGCGCCGTTTACAGGCTTGACGGTCCGAAATTTGGTTTCATTTTAAGGGGAGGCGGCAGGGAAAAACTGCTTGCATTTGAGCAAATACTCAGAGAGAAGCTGGCAAAAGGAATTTGTGTAAACAACAGACGGATTACGCTGAAAATATGTGCAGGAGCAATTCTGATAGATCAATATGACGGAGAAGCAGATGCGTTCAGTTCCAAAGCTGCATATGCGCTTGGACATTCGGAAACGGAGCATCAGGGAAAATTGATCATTTTCAATGATGAAGTGCGTACGTCCGGGAATGTAGATCTGGAATTGATGAAAGTGATCCACCAGTCGGTCAGGGAGGGCTGTGAGGGATTTTACGTGGAATATCAGCCGATTGTCGTTTCCGGGACAGGACGTATCATAGGAGCGGAAGCGCTTGTCAGATGGCGCAGAGAGCCTTATGGGATCGTGCCGCCCGGAATGTTTATCGAATGGATGGAGACCGATCCGGTTATGTATGAACTTGGTAACTATGTATTGCAGACGGCTTTGCAGGAGACCGTGGAACTGCTTACCGTTCTGCCTGAATTTGTACTCAATGTCAATGTTTCGGCAAGACAGATGGAGCGGGAAGAATTTCGTACGGAAGTGCTGCGCATTTTGGAGCAGACGGAATTTCCGGCCGATCATTTATGCCTGGAACTGACGGAACGATGCAGAGATATGCCGCTGGAAGCGATCAGGAAAGAAGTGGAATTTTTCCAGGGGTACGGTATCCGTATGGCAATGGACGATTACGGAACCGGAAGCGCTTCTTCCGGTATTGTGCTTCATGCGCCAATGGATGAGATCAAACTGGATATGAGTTTTATCCGGGGAATTACCGAAGATGCTAAAAAGCAGGCTATGGTCAGATCGATCGTTGAGTTTGCCAACAGCTGCGGCATGAGTACCTGCCTGGAAGGTGTAGAAACGGAAGAATTACAGAATTATCTGCGGATTTATCAGGCCACCTGGTTTCAGGGGTATTATTATTCGAAACCGATCGGGATCGAGAGACTGCGGGAACTTGTGCAGGCTTAGATTTCTTTCGGGGTATCCGGTCATGCAAAGTGAGGGTTGAGGAGCAGACCGCACTGATCGATAATGGTATGGAAATTGAAAAGATCATTGAAACCTCCGCCCATTACGACCCAAATTAATTTATTTAATATCATTATAAAAGACATTAACGTGGCGGACATTTTGACCGCCACGTTTGCCGTCCTTTATCTAATTCGCCTGCTATGTTACGCAGCAGAGAAGAAAGATTTTTGATTTTATTCTTTCTTCCGCGTTAAGAAAATTCCAATGCCTGCACCAATAAGGATAATAGGCGCCGCTCTGACATACAGCCATTCAAATGAGTGAAATGCCACTCCGAGAACGGCGGTTTCAGGATCACTATAATCCCAATTCAAGTAAGGACTTTCTAATGCCAATAAGATTGCAAAGATTGCTATTATGACTATACACAATGAGATAAGAAGCCAATGTAAAATTCTTTTTCCTGTGTTTTTTTTCTGTGCAAGCTGCAAGTTTATCACCTCCAGTTTTGCGGAAATCGCCTTTAAGTCATCAGCCTCCGACTCAATGACGTTTTCTCCAAGCAACGTACTCACGGGTGTTTCAAGAGCTTCCGATATGGAGATCAACATATCGGAATCGGGAACTGACAATCCTTGCTCCCATTTGGAAACTGTTTGCCGCACCACGTTCAGCTTGACAGCAAGCTCCTGCTGCGAAAGTCCTTTTGATTTTCTGATTGCTTTTATATTTTCGTTGAGCATTATGGATGCCCTCCTTTCTTTCAGTTGTTGATACGAGGCAATTGCGAAACTCTGAGGCAGGCCGGCAGTGAAAAAAGATTTCTGATGAAAGGCCCTTTAACAACGCCGGCACTTAGTAAGAACTGCATTTTATGCGGTTCGAACTTAGTACCGCTGCGTTGTTAACGGAGCGAAAGCGTGCCTCGAAGCAGAAACTTTTTTCACTGCCGGCCTGCCTCAGAGTTTCGCAATTGCCTAAGTTGTTGATACGATTGTAGACGGAATTGCCCGTTGCTGCAAGCAACACATTTTAACATTTAAGTAAAATGACAAATTTCCATTTAATGAGGAAAAGGAAGTAGTGGCGGAGGAAACAGGTGACGATATAATCCGGTAATCGCCAGATTCACGCAAGAAAATAGCTGCTATGGGGAGGGGACTGAACCGTTATGAGTACTGTAGGAATAACCCGGCAGTATATAGAGATCCGATCGGGCATGATGTGGTGAATGATGAGAATCTATATAAAAATTATAGAATTACAGAAATGAATGATCCATATCAAGAACTAAAATAATAGAACAGCTACTATGTGATGCAGGGGAAGGCGAATATCTTATTAGATCTGGTTCAGGAGGATTTAAATGACACTGGAAGAAGTATTAGAAATAACTAATCAAATTGAAAACATTGATGGAGATGATGTATATATTCTTCATAGAGAAATTTATAAAGAAGTAGATAAATTAAAGCAACGAATTAAGAAGGAAAAAGAAGACCATATGTTTTCGATGCTAAGTAAGGACATGGAATTTATAGAGAATTCTAATATGAGTAAGTAAATACAAATTAGAAATAACTTTGATTCTATGTCACTTAGTATCTGTCCTGCTCTTGACCACTACACGGAGAGAAGAGGGACAAGTCGTCCTTATTTTAGGGATCATCCTCAAATAGCAATACAGTTATTATCTGCTCATAGAGAAGATGCAAGTGAATATGTGCGAAAATCAGTAGGAAATGCCTCTGACCGCTGGTCATCTTTTTGCTGATAAAATAATCCACAGCTGCTTGTTACAGGCGGCTGTGGATTGCTATTTGCATTATTTAGTACAGTCAAATCCCGGGTTGAATGCATAGAAGTTCTTTTCATTCAGGCGATCCTGTACGATTCTTAGGGCTTCACCGAAACGGGAGGATTGGAGTAAATTTATCTATTGATTTTCTGCATCTTTTTGATAATAGATTGCCAATACATGCGGTCTTTCAAGACTCGGATTACCGTAATGTTGGAATCCTCCACAACAAAGAAAATTAAATATGTACTGTAAGGCTTGAAATAGACGCTTAATCCTTCAATCACATATCCCGTAACTTCATAGCCTTTGGGGAAAGAATCCAATTCTTTAATTGCCTTCTTTATCTTCTTTGAAAAGTTTTCCGCATATTCCCGATATTTGAAGGTGTCGAGAATATACTTTTTTGTGGATTTAATATCCAAGAGAGCATCTTTGGATATTACGATTTTATATTTCTTTGGTTTATCCGGCATTATATTTTGTCAATTTCCTCCCATGCTTCATCAATCGTATAAACATCGCCTTTTTTCA
>CAJTUZ010000021.1 GCA_910579735.1 uncultured Lachnospiraceae bacterium | reverse complement strand
TGCAATCTTATCAAGTTCAATAATCGTGCCAGGTGCAAAGTCCAAAATATCAGAAATAGATTTGGCTGTTCTTCCAAGCTCTACCGTCACTTCCAACGGTACATCCTTGATTAAATCTATGTTTTCCTGCGGCTGCATCGGATTAAAGTCGCCCGCAAAATTCTGGAATTGTGCCGGTTGAATACTCATATTAGGCTGCATCTGCGGCATACCCATTTGCGGCATCATCTGAGGCATCATCTGCATCTGCGGCATGCCCATTTGCGGCATCATCTGCATCTGACTCATATCCATCTGAGGCATACCCATTTGCGGCATTCCCTGCATCTGAGACATATCCATCTGCGGCGCCGCCGGTGCAGGCTGCGCAGGAGCCGGCGTAGGTGCGGGAGCAGCCGGTGCCGGTTCGGAAGCCGGTTCCGCCGGACCCATCTGGGAATCCAAGAATGTAGTACACAATTCTTTTGCAAAATCAATCGGATATAACTGCATGATCGTCGAATCTACCAGGTCATCGATCTGCATATGAAATGCAATTCTTACGAAAGTTCCTGCTAAAAACGGTGCAATATCCCCTCCCGATTTATATTCCGTCAAGTCCACCAGACTTGCCTCCGGAGGAGAAATATCGATCATCTTGCCAAGCATTGTAGAAAGAGAAGTTGCCGAAGACCCCATCATCTGGTTCATCGCCTCTGAGATCGCGCTAAGATGCAGCTCTCCCAACTCTCCGTCTGTATTACTTCCATCACCACCCATCATCAAATCGGTGATAACTTTAACATCATGCTCCTTTAAGATCAAGATGTTCGATCCATCCAGACCAACCGTATACTTAATCTGAATAAATACGCATGGTCTTTCATATTCTGTCAGCACGTTTTCCCATTTGGCCAACGTAACAACCGGTGTTGTAATATTTACTTTCCGGTTTACAAGAGAAAATAATGTTGTTGCCGAAGATCCCATACTGATATTGGCAACTTCTCCGATCGCATCTCTTTCGATATCGCTTACAAGACTCTCGTCTATATCAGATGCCGTATCGGCCGGTGCGGTATCACTGTCACCGCCGTCAGAGCCGCCCCCGCCGTTAAGCAGGGCATTTATTTCGTCCTGTGATAACATTCCTCCATCCATGCTTCTATTCTTCCCCCTCTCTAAATACCGACGTTACTCTAACAGCATACCGATCCTTATTGGAGCCGGGTAATGCGGTAAATTTTTTTATATTTCCAACATAGACATTTAAATCCTGTTCTACATTGGTATCTAATCGTATGATATCGCCGCACTGCAGATTGACAAAATCAGTAACTGATATTCTGCTTTTTCCAAGCACCGCCTTGACGGGAACATCCACTCTGCGCAGCAATGCCTCGATATATTCGTCATATTCTTCTTCATCCTGTTCCTGCATGTTGGCATACCAGTACTTGGTATTCAACTTATCCATTACGCTCTCTAACGTAAAGAATGGCAGACAGACATTCATTAAACCTTCTGCATCACCGATTTTAATATCCAAAGTAACAATTGCTATCATATCATTCGGTGCGATGATTTGTGCAAACTGAGAATTCGTCTCAATTCTTTCCAAAACCGGATTAATATCCACTACATTTTTCCAGGGTTCCCGCATAAGCTGCATACAGACTACCAACATTTTCTCAATAATGGTCATCTCTATCTCTGAAAACTCTCTGTTCTTCTCAAGCGGCTCACCCTGTCCGCCAAGCATTCTGTCTATCATAGCAAAGCCGAGATTGGATGCAAGTTCCACCAGAATCATTCCGCCAAGCGGCTGGAAATTAACAATTCCAAGAATCAGCGGATTCGAGAGTGCGTTGCTGAACTCCGAGAAAATTACCGTCTCTGAACTTGTCACCTCAACCTGTACGTTCTTTCTAAGATAAACCGGAAGGGATGTTGACAGCAGCCTTCCATAATGTTCAAAAATAATCTCCAGAGTACGAAGATGCTCTTTTGAGAATTTCGTAGGTCTCTTGAAGTCGTAGTTCTTCACCTGCTTCTCACTGGAATCCTGAAGCTGTTCCGTGTCCATTTCACCGCTGCTTAAAGCGGCAAGCAAATTATCAATTTCGCTTTGTGAGAGTACCTCGCCCACGAAAACTCACCTCCCCGTGGTATTATATAACAAATCTGCGTATAAGGCTACTGGTACATCGTTCCACTAAATGCGACATTGAAAATAAATTCCGAATCAAACAGCTCCTGTACTTCCTTTAAGATCTGCTTCTTGATCTCAGCCTCATTGGCTCTTGCTTCTTCCATTGTATACTGAGCAAAAACACTGTTAATAGCATCCTGTATCAATGTTACCTGAGCGGTCAGATCCGAACCGTATGTCTTATATGCTTTATCCTTAATATTGATTGAAAAGCCGACCGATGAGATCATACAAAAGTGAGGCGTTCCGTCCTCATCCGGTTTCAACGAGATCGTCATGGACTCCGGTATCGTATATACTTCTGTCTCCTCCATGGGAACATTGACCGCATCCGCTCCTTCGCCCGTCTGTGCCGTCAGCTCCAGATTAAGCGCCGTTGCGATATTGTCAACCAGTGCTGCCGTTTTGTTTGCCGCGCCGGTTACACTGAACATCATAATGGCTGTTAAGACAATATTCACAACCAGTAATGCCAGTATGATAATGGATATCAGATTTTTTTTCATGGTAATGCTTCCTCCCCCTTGTTGTCTTGCTTTATAAATATTATTTTATAAATATAATCATATCCTGTTAATAAGAACTTAATGAATTATATATTTTTATCTCAACTCGTCTGTTCATCGTTCTTCCTTCCGGAGTCGAATTATCCGCCACCGGTACATATTCACCGCGGCCGGAATGTTTTACAAGCGCCGGATCCAGATTCGTTATTGACAGCAGATAATTAAACACCGACAATGCACGTCCCGAACTCAATTCGTCATTGTTCGAATACTTGGCTCCCGACATCGGCACATTATCCGTATGCCCTTCAATCTCAATGATGCTTCCGGGATACCGCTGTAAAATAACACCTACCTGATCCAATACCGGAAGCACATCCGCCTTCAACTCCGTACTTCCCGAATCAAACAAAAGGGAACCTTTTAAGGTAAGCTGTACATATTGTGAAGTAAACTCCACGTCAATTTCTTTTCCGAGATCTCTTTCATCAATGGCTTCCTGTATTGCCTCGGCCATTTGCTCGGATTCTTCCATCTGAGCCTGTTCCAGCTCTTCGATCGCTTCCTTGAGTTCCTCGACCGCCTCGGCCACATCTTCCGAAACAACATCCCCGTCATCCATTTTACCGGTGCTGTTGATAAATTTATCTAACTCGTTCAGCTGACTGACGCCATTACTGACCAGAACACCATCGCCAATCGCGGTAGCGCCGGCCGTAAAAATACTGAACGTCTGGTTAAAGGATGCCGCGATCATTTCAAATTTCTGCGCATCAACCGTTGACATGGAAAACAGCAAAACGAAGAAGCAGAGCAGCAAATTCATCAAATCGGCAAATGTCGACTGCCACGCGGGCGCGCCCGGTTTTACTTCGTCTTCTTTCCGTTTAGCCATCTACTTCACCTCCGCCTTCTTCTCCGGAGCTTCCTCTATCCGCAGGAGCGAGGAAGGATTTCAGTTTTTCTTCAATAACACGCGGGTTTTCACCTGCCTGTATGGACAAAAGCCCTTCTATCTCAATTTCCTTTACCAGCATTTCATCAGCATTTTTCTTTTTCAATTTGCTTGCTACAGGCGCACAGATCCAGTTCGCAAGAAGGGAACCGTACAACGTAGTGATCAGGGCGACCGCCATAGCAGGACCGATAGCCGAAGGATCATCCAAAGCTTTCAACATGTTGATCAGACCGATCAGCGTACCGATCATACCCCATGCAGGACCCATCGCACCGAGGTCTTCCCAGAATCCGATCTTATCCTTATGCCGTCCTTCCACACTTACAAGCTCCGTCTCCATGATCGCACGGACAAGTTCCGGATCCGTACCATCGACAACAAGCAGAATACCCTTTTGCAGAAAAGGATCCGCAATATCTCCCGCTGCTTCTTCCAATGAAAGCAGACCTTCCTTACGTGCAACATTTGACAGATCGATGATCTTCTGAATGATCTCAGGTACATTGTCTGCCGACATTTTGAAAACAAGTCCTATACTCTTTAAACCTGCTACGAAGCTGTTCACAGTATTACTTGCCAGAATACACATGAAAGAACCGCCGAAAGTGATCAGAGCCGATGGAAAATCAAGGAAACTCTGAATATTGCTGACAACGATTCCCTGGTCTTTATCAAATATAATACCGAAAATAACTAATACAAAACATAATATCAAGCCTAAAACTGAACCTAAATCCATAATCGTATCACCTATTTACACAAAATTTACACTAATCTGCAAAAATATCCTTTCTATACGATTTTACTAAATTTTTCACATCTTGTCTACTTTCTTTTACAATTATTTTCCGACCGGTTGTAAAAGAAAGGACTGTATCAGGAGTTTCTTCTACAAGTTCCAACAGATCAGGATTGATCAGAACTTTCACACCGTTGATCTTTGTTACTTCTATCACTTGCTATCACGCCCTTCTTCCTATTCTATCACAAAAATTTAGAAAGAGGAACCCAAAAGTTCCTCTTTCTTTGAGAATTATCCTTAAGACTATCGCTTCAGATTGACAAGTTCTTCCAACATCGTATCAGAAACTGTAATAATACGGCTGTTTGCCTGGAATCCACGCTGTGTCGTGATCATTTCCGTAAATTCCTGAGAAAGATCCACATTACTCATTTCCAGGACACCGTTCGTCATATAACCGCCATTTGCCGTAATATCATCACCGATACCGTTAAATTCACCGGAGTTTGCCGTTGCTGAATAAAGGTTATCACCCTGTTTGGCCAAACCGGAAGCATTGGCAAAGTTCGCTACGGCAATCTGTCCTAATAATCTGGACTGATTATTGTCATAGTACGCTCTGATCTTACCGTCCTGCGCAATTTCCACGCCTGACATCTCACCGACTTTTCTACCGGTTCCCAGCGCCGGGTTCTCTTTTTCACCCTTCAACAGCGCTGCTGTGGAACTGCCGCCGTTATTGACATTGCTGCTGCCTGAGAAATCAATGTCAATATTTGAAAAATGCGTCAGCGGAATATTGGTGCCGTTTCTGGATGTCGCGCTGGCATTGAATGTCAGTGTCGCTTCATCCGTATCGGGAGATCCAATATAAGAGAAAGTTCCCTTTTCCGTGTCATATACAAGCAGATTACCGGTATAAGTAAATGATTTCTTGATCTGTGCCTGACCGCTCGGCGATACAAAGTCAATCGTATAAGTCGTATTCTCTGTATTTGCAAGACCGTATGCGGCTAACGGATCATCGATCTGATCACCGACAAAGTATTTGCCGTCTGCATCATAGGTAGCATCCTGAAGCGCTTCAAATTCCAGTTCATACTCCATGGAAACTGCTGCAGTAGACGGATCCACCTTGATACCTGTAATTTTGGAATTCTTGCCAAAAGATGCCAGCGCATCGGACCATTTCTTTAATTCTGCATCCGTAAATGAGCCGTCTGCATTCGATCCTGTTGTCGGCAGTTCTTCACCCTTCTTATTATCCGGATCGGGAATCATATTGCCGTTTCCGTCATCTTTCATAACTCTTGCATAATATTTTCCGTCTTCATAGATCAGGTTAAAGTCCGGAGCAGTCAGTTCGCTCTTTGACAGATCCACACTACCCGTTACTTTTACCAGATCGCCTTTCTTAACGGCTGCACCGTTTGCAAGATCGATCTTCGGCGGATTTTTGGAAGATCCTGATGCGCTGATAATCTGATTCGTCGAATAACCGTTCAGCATATTTGACGGGAAATATTTCATGGAATAGATCTGATTTCCGTTCGCATCTACCGTATAAGTCGCCGTATCCAGAAGCTGATACATCGCTTCCGTATCAATAGTATTCTGCTGTCCGAATGTCGCCACCTCGCTGATACTGCTGATATTGAAATCCTTAACAAGAGAATCTCCTGCCTCATTGAGGATATCATCAAGCTGTACATAATACTGTCCGGGATCATCCAGACTGTGAATACTGAATTTAGCCGTATAAGAGTAACCAAGGTTGTCAAAGAAACTTAACGTTATAACCCTTCCGCCCGGGCTCTTGGTTGCGGTATCAAATTTATCCACAATACCTGACATATGTGCTTTCGTCGTAGATTCCGGCGGATAGGTCATGTTCTCTTCGCTCATGATCCGCAATGCGGCTACCGTATCCGGCAGACATTCACCCGTTTCTTCATCTACCGGCCAGCCCATGACTGTATAACCGGTGGAAGCCATTACAAGATTACCGGCGCCGTCTACCTTAAAGGAACCGTCTCTTGTGAAAAAGTTCTGTGAACCGTTGCTGACTACGAAGAAAGACTCTCCGGTGATCATAACGTCCCACGGATTGTTTGTAGACTGTGCCGAACCCTGTTGTGTAATCGCAGTGGATATCGCACCGCCCTTTGCGCCAAGACCGATCTGTCTGGCGTTGATACCGCCCCGTCCGGTCTCTGCATTGGCGCCGGAAGCGGCCTGTGTCGTCTGATACAGCAGATCGCTGAATACCATGGACTGTGATTTATAAGACGTCGTATTAACGTTTGCGATATTGTTACCAATAACGTCCATTCTTGTCTGGTGTACTTTTAGACCTGCCACACCAGAGAAAAGTGATCTCATCATAATGAATGACCTCCTTAATGCTGTAATGAACCGCCTGTTCCTTCTGTCATTCCGGAACGTAAGCCTCCTGAAAGGTCCGGCTAAATAATAACGGCTCCATCAATATTTGTAAATACACTATCATTTGTTTCCGCCTGGCTCATCGCCGTGATGACCGTATTATTCGGTACGTTTACGATAAACGCAAACGAATCGACGATAACCAATGACTCATGAATTCCTTTCGCACCGGCTTTCGCTGCTCCCAGATTCAGGCGTTCTACCTGATCCTTTGTCAGTTCGATATTTCTGTCTGCCAGTCTGCCTGCGGCATGCTTGGAGAATTTCACTTCTTCGGATTCCGGCTTCTCTGTTTTCTTTGTTAAAATATCCTGAAAACTGAGTCCATCCTGTAAAGTACTATTCTGTACCTGTCTGCCGTTTCCGGTCAGATATCTGTCTTGCAGCTGCTCTATGGAAAGGAACTGATTATTTTGGATCTTCATAATCATTCTCCTCCTTGAGATTCGTGCGCATCCTTATGCTTTTCCCTGCGTCTTATCTGTCCCGTCCGTCGCATCATCTTTGCCGTCCGAAGAATCATCACCATCGCCTTCGCCTTCTGTTCCATCCGGCTTCTTATTTTCCTCAAGTTTCTTGAGTTCTTCCATTTTCTCGACATATTTCTCAAGACCTTTGACATAATCATCCGAAATAAATTTCTTCTGATAATCGGTCATATTCTTATAGGTCTCGTTCAGCTTCTCAACCGCTTCTTTATTCTCTATTGTCAAAAGCGGAAGAACCGGAAGTTTATTATATTCATTCAGGAATTCAGCTGCCAATGCATAAGCCTTCAGATAATTCGGATCTGCTACCGTATCCAGATCATCCATAGAGTAAAGTTCACCGTTAATGGAAAGAAATGCCTTATTGTTTTCATAAACGACATAATCGACATTCCCCTGTGTAATCGTTTCTTTTCCGGCTGCATCCACGACTTTCATAACAACCGTCTGTCCTACGAGGCTGGATGCCCTCGCCAGTTCCAAAGATGCACTCATGTTCTGCATCTGCTCCAGTTCCGAGAATGTCGCATACTGTGAAATATATTCCGTATTGGATGTAGGTTCAAGCGGATCCTGATATTTCATCTGTGCTACCAGAAGCTGTAAAAACTGGTCTTTATCTACCGTAGAATTGCTTTTCTTCGCGCTTGCATGCGCTATAGATTCTGCCGAAGTGTTTTCTACAATCTGGCCATTTTCTATTGATGCTATCATATAAGTTCTCCTTTCTTTTTTACATTTTTGTTCTGTTTCTTCTATAATAGATTATGCCATATAATCTACCGTGTTGCCGTTACTTGCCATCATTTCTGCGGCGATTCTTTCGGAATCGTCCATATCTTCCGGCATTTCTTCCAGATCAAGTTCATTCAAATTGATCTTTCTGCGTCCTTTCTTACCGCCTTCCTGATTTTCACCGGGATGTTCTTCATTCCCCGAAAAACTCTGTTGAAACCGGTAATCTGCTACGGTAACTTCCACTTCGCTCACCTTGATCCCCTGTTCTTCGAACTGGGTCTTTAACTGAACAAGCTGTGTCTCGATCGCATTTTTTACGACTTCATTCTGCGCCGTAAAATGTGCCGTTATAACGCCATCCTTAGACGCGATCTGAACATTGACATTACCGAGGCTTGCGGGATGAAGCTGCATCTCAAGTTCCTGCAGTCCGCTTTTTACGTTGATCTTCATGTATTCCATGATCTGGTTCATGATATCTTCCGTACTTACGAAACGCTCCATAACCGGTAACGGTTCTGCTGCTTCCTGCACCTGCGGCTGTGAAACAGGCATCTGCATCATCGTTTGATTACCCGATGCGCCGCCTTCTTCCGAAGCATTTCTGTGTCCTGATTTGGATTCCTGTCCGCTCTGCGTTTCCGGAGCCGCAGTTACTGCTTCCTTCACGCTCTGGCTGCCATCCGCATCATTCACGGTCACTTTTACCTCTACCGTTTCGCCATCCTTTTGTACCGTCACGGCATAGTCCTTCATGCCCTCCAGATTTACGTCATCGCCATCTGCCGATACACCGGAATCTGCCGGAAGTCCATCCAAAACATCAGCATCAGCGTTCGGTTCCTGCACGATGGCCATATCCGCAAGAAGCGCATTCATCTCTTCTTCAGAAAGTCCAAGCTGTGTCTGCAGTTCTTCCAGGCTCTGCGATGCAATCGTCAGCAGATTCTGAAGCTGTCCGTAAAGTCCCGCATCCGTTATGATCGAAAGCGTATCCGTATTGCCGGATAACTGCATGAAAAGAGCTTTCATGTTTTCAGGATCAAATAACTGCACAGCGGTTAATCCAAGAACTGCCAATGCTTCTTCCACTTCTTCGGGTGTCACGCCGAGTTCTTCTGCAACATCCTCTACCAGTTCCTTTGCTGCCTCGGACACTTCTTCCTGTACATCGGCGGAAATGTCTTTGTCTGCCGCATGCTCCGTGTTCTCCACGTTAGATTCCGCTTTGTTCTCTACGGGCTGTTTTGCATCCGCTGCTTCGCTTTTCGCCGTAGTTTTGGCTGTGTTGTCTGATGCCGCTACGCCTGTCGACATTGTTTTGGCCGTTGTCGTCAGCTCTTTTTTGGACTGCGTACCGCTTTGCGTGCCTGCACTGCCCTTCGCCGCACCTGCCGTCTGTGTTTCCGCATGCGTATCTGTCTGGGAATTCGCACGGTTCATGAACATATCAAAACTGTCTTTTGCCGCATCATCCTGTCTGGCATAAGAAGCTCCCGACACATTCGCCGCACGGCTCACAACATTTGCCAACGCATTCAGATTGTTGTTAACAGGTATACCTGCCATTTTTCTTCCTCCTTCCTTTAGTTTTCATGGTACTGTAATATATATCGTCAAACTCTCCGTTCACCTTAATATATGCATCTTTTAAGGTATATGTAAGAGAGTGAACGACCGGATTTACTAATTCGGATCCATGATCTTTGTCACTCTGGCCGCGATCTCCGGATCCATGGCTGCCAGTATATTTCCCCTGCTGACCGTATTCATCTGATTCAGGATCTTGGCTACCAGATCCAGATCATTCGTCATCTGCTCAAAGATCTTGGCCGCCGCCGCAGGTTCCATATCTGCATATGACTGTGCATATGCGGTAAGCTGCGCATCTACCTGCAGCTGTTCCACTACCTGTCTGTACAAATACTCTGCGGTAGTCGGATCTATCTGCTCATAATATTTCTGATATTCTTCTGCTCCCGGTCCATTCTCGGCATAGACAACTTCCTCGTAAAACTGCGTCTTGATCCGGTCAAATTCCACCTGCGCATTCTCAAATGTCGTAAGCCTTTCCACCTCGGCACGCAGTTCCTCAAGTTCCGCCGAATCGGTATTGCTCGCAGACTGTGCCTGTTCCAATTCCAGTTCAAGCTGTTTGATATAATCGACCGCATCACGCAGGCTCGTATAACCGCCGTAAGATTCTTCATCATCCGTTGTTACAACTGATTCTGCCGGAAGGATCTTATTCACTACCGGTACGTCTTTTAATACGGGCGCCAGTACGTTAGAACCGAAACCGCCCACATCCAGCTTCACGAGCAGACAGAGGATCGCGATCCAGATAACAATAATAACCAGTGTTACGAAAAAGGCGGATATACCGCCGCCCTCATCTTCTAACTCTGCTTCCTGTGCTGAAATCTCCTTGGCGCGCTGCTTCGCTTCCTTTTTCTGCGCTTTCTGCTCGTTCTTTATTTTCTTACGCTCATCTTTGAGCCTTTTTTTCTCTGCTTTGGTATCTACAGCATCCATAAACTCTTCTGCCATGTTTATAACCATGCCTCCTTCTCAGTCTGCGAGTTTCTGTCCATAAGTATAGCTTGTCAGTTCATCTACTTCTTTGCTCTCTTTGGAATTTTCCTCCGCCACAAACTGCTCAAATGCTTTTTCACGCAGTTTTTCCTGCATTTTCCGCTCCTGCATGACTTCCTGCAGCTTCTGCCTCGCTTCTTCAACTTTCTGCTCGGCACGCCTGATTGCTTCTTTCTGTGCTTCGATATACTCCTCCATACGGGCTACCGCATATTCATTATCACGAAGACTCTGCACTTTAAGCGCATGAAGCCGCAGTTTTCTGCCTTCTTCCAGATAAGACTCTTTTCTGTCGAAAAGCTTCTGTAAGCGTTCCTCTTCTTCAAGCAGTTTACGCTGTGCGCGGCCAAACTCCATCTTCGCCTGATTTTCCATCTGGTTCTTGATATTCAAAATGCTCTGCATTCTGTATATAAACTTCGCCATGCTGATTCAGCCTTTCCGCACGCTTTGTTTATTCGGCAAACAACTCTTTCAACAGTTCGAGTTCCTGCTCATATTCAAATCTGCTGTCCACTTCCTGCATCAGGTATTCATTGACGGCATCTATCTTCTCAATTGCATAATCAATATTTTTATTGCTGCCGCTCTTATATGCGCCGATATTGATCAAATCTTCGGCTTCATTATAAGTTGCCAGCACATTCTTCAGTTTGCCGGCGGCCAGTTTGTGGTCACCCGGCACGATCTGGCTCATACAACGGGAAATACTCTGCAGCACATCAATAGCCGGATAATGGTTCTTGTGCGCAAGTTTACGGTTCAGCATGATATGACCGTCCAGAATACTTCTTGCCGTATCGGTGATCGGTTCGTTAAAATCGTCTCCATCCACAAGCACCGTATAAAGTCCGGTAATGGAACCTTTATCGGAACGGCCCGCACGCTCTAAAAGTTTGGGCATCTCGGAATATACGCTCGGCGGATATCCCCTTGATACCGGCGGTTCCCCGCTCGCCAGGCCGATTTCTCTTTGTGCCATGGAAAAACGGGTCAGAGAATCCATCATCAACAGCACATCTTTGCCCTGATCCCTGAAATATTCCGCGATCGCGGTAGCTGTCTGCGCCGCTTTCTTTCTTTCAAGAGCCGCTTTATCGGACGTTGCCACAACAACGACGGAACGGCTCATGCCTTCCGGCCCTAAATCTCTTTCAATAAACTCTTTTACTTCCCTGCCCCGCTCTCCGATCAGGGCGATTACGTTGATATCCGCTTTCGTATTACGGGCAAACATGCCCATAAGCGTCGACTTGCCGACACCGGAACCGGCAAAGATCCCGATTCTTTGTCCTTTACCGACAGTCATCAGGCCATCCACCGCTTTCACGCCAAGCGGCAGTACCTCATCAATGATCTTTCTTGACATGGCGTCCGGCGGAGAAGCTTCCATAGGATAGCTTACCGACTGTCCCGTAATATCCGCAACGCCGCATCTGCCGAGTCCATCGAGCACCTGTCCGAGAAGCAGGCCGCTTACCTGTACCGACAACGGTGTTCCTGTATTCTCCACCGTGCATCCGATACCAATGCCTTCCGTATTTTCATAAGGCATTAACAGTGTTTTCTTCCCTTTAAAGCCGACTACCTCCGACATGATCGGCGGCAGGCTCTTATCCGCGGGAAATATCATGCACAGATCTCCGAGTTTGGCTTCCGGACCTGCAGACTCGATCGTAAGACCTACTACATTTTCCACACGTCCCAAACTCTTGAAAAAATTATCGTCTGTAATTTTACCGTATTTTGTAAAGTCAACCATCAAAGCGTAAATCCTTCCCCGCAGAAATATTGCCGATGTATGCAAACTTACCGGAATTCATTTTCGTTTTTACTAAAAGACAGCAATTTCAGCCGTTTTGTCAATTCATCCAACTGCGTACCCAGACCGCAGTCAAAAACGCCGCCATCCGTTTCGATCATACATTCGTTTTTATGTAACGTAATGTCCTCTACAACTTCAAGCACACCGCGTCCTCCGACAGCGCCTTCCGAAAGATCTTTTTTCTGCATGTTCACATAGGGATAGTCATCCTTGGAAACATGCACAATAAAAGTCCTGCTACTCTCTACCTTTCGCAAAGTAGTTTCTATCAGATGCACCAGGATATTTCTTTCGCTTTCTAATTCTACCTGAAAAATATGATTATAAACCGCGGTGATCGTATCAATAAACTGCGGTTCCAGTTCATCTATCAATGCACTGTATTCTTCTTCCAGTCTGACACGTTCTCTTTCGAGTTCTTCTTTCATCTGGTCGGCTTCCGCCTGTGCCATCCGATATCCTTCGTCATATCCGGTTCTTCTGGCTGTATCCAGCGTTTCCTGCCGCTCTCTCTCCAGCTCTTCTCTGGCGATCTGTCTGATCTGTTCCACTTCGGCTCTGGCCTGCTCCAGTTCTTCTTCGGCCTGTGCACGCAGTTCTTCCGGCGTAGGACCTTCCGGTTCCTGTGCTTCCTGATGATCCAGAGATTTCAGAACGCCGCCTTCTGCCGCATCGCCTTCGTATGACTGTGCATCGATCCTTTCGCCGCCTAATCCGCCGACGAAGCCTTCTTCAAATACATCTTCTCCGGCAGCAATCGCTGCACGCCTTCTTCTATCGGCTTCTATTGCTTCAATCCTGCCCGCCAGACGGGAATTGCTGTCGATCAGGCATTTATCTTCCCTCTCGACAACAACATATCTTGATTTGTACAAATTATTAGACAACAATCTCGTCACCTCCACCTCTGGAGATAACAATTTCTGCAGAATCTTCCAGTTTCCTGATAATATTTACGATCTTCTGCTGTGCTTCTTCTACGTCTTTCATACGTACAGGACCCATAAATTCCATATCTTCCTTGATCATAACGGCAAGACGTTTGGAAAGGTTGTTGAATATAGCATTCTGCACTTCTTCGTTGGAACCTTTCAGCGCGATCGCCAGATCGCTGTTATCCACATCACGAAGGACACGCTGAATCGCTCTGTCATCAAGCAGCAGAATATCTTCGAATACGAACATCTTCTTTCTGATCTCGTCAGCAAGTTCAGGTTCTTCAATTTCCAATGTTTCCATAATATGTTTCTCTGTACCGCGGTCTACCGTATTCAAAATTTCTACGACCGCATCGACACCACCGATAATGGTGTAATCCTGATTGACTAAAGATGCAAGTTTTGATTCCAAAACCTTTTCCACCTCTTTAATAATATCCGGACTTGTTCTGTCCATTACTGCGATACGTTTCGCAACGTCTGCCTGTCTGTCCGGCGGAAGCGCCGAAATAATAAGCGCCGACTGTGCTGCCGATAAATAGGACAGGATCAGGGCAATTGTCTGCGGATGTTCATCCTGAATAAAGTTAAGTAACTGGGACGGATCCGTCTTTCTGACAAATTCAAACGGTTTTACCTGTAAGGATGCGGTCAGCTTACCAATCACATCTCTTGCCCTGTCCGCACCGAAGGATTTCTCCAAAACTTCTTTCGCGTAGTTGATACCGCCCTCCGCAATATACTGCTGAGCAAGGCAGACCTGATAAAATTCATCGAGTACTGCATCTTTGACCTGCGGTGTGATCGTTCTTGTATTCGCAATTTCCAAAGTCAGTTCTTCGATTTCTTCTTCTTTTAAATGTTTAAAAATATGAGACGACTTTTCCGGTCCGAGAGCAATCAGCAAAATAGCCGCTTTCTGCAGACCGGTAATTCTCTCTTCAGAACCTTTCGCCATTGCTTTTACCCCCAGTCCTCATTCAACCAGTTGCGCAGCAGATTCGCCGCAGCCTCCGGATTCTCTTCTACAAATTTGCTGATCAGTTTTCTTGTCTCGGAATCATCTTCCACCGAAATATCTTCAAGCTGTGTCTCCGGTGTGGACTGCAGCAAATTCTCAACGGAAAGCTCTTCTTCCGTCTCTTCGTGTTTATCGCCGCGCATGCTTCTAAGAACAACAAACGCGAGCAGTCCGAGAATGACGATGATCAAAACGATCTGCATGATATCGGTCGCACTGACACCCAAACCTTCATCATCCATAAATACATTCTCGCTGTAAGCAACGATTGCTATATTATCCGCACTGATACCGGTCGCTTTGGCTACGACATCGATCAGGTCTTCATCCACTTCCAGTTTCGTGCGTTCCTGATTATTCAGTTTATATTCTTCCCATGTAACGGTATCTAAAAGACCCTGTCTGTCAATATCTTCCTCTCTGATCACATTATAACGGATCATTGCCACAGAAAGCGAGGAACGTCCGTAATCGATCATTCCCGGTGAAGTCTCTATCGTCGTTATCTTCTCATTCGGTAAGTATTCGCGGGATGTTTCCGATCTCTCCGAACGCGAATTGGTATCATCTTCCAGAACATATGTAGTGCCGTCATCTCCATTGGAATCCGTTCCCGGCACTCCGCCGATACCGCTTTCATTGATCTCATTATAAGTATCCTCACGGCTTAGCATGCCTTCTTCTCTGCCTTCCGGCGCGGAGAAATCATGCTGCGTCGAAGAACTTTTGGAAAAATCCAAAACCAGATTGGTTGCCACTTCGATCGTGTCAAATTCATTCGTACCGAGCAGCACCTGTTTTACTTCACTGGTCACAATCCTTTCAGCTTCTGCTTTAACCGACAGCTGCGCATTGGCAGTACCCGACGCGGTATAATTATCGTCTCCCGAGAAAAGCATCGTGCCTTTTGAATCCAGGATAGAGATATTGTTGGTCGTCGCATTGCCAAGTCCCGTTGCAATTGCACGCGCAATCGCAGCAGCGCTCTCCGGCGTGATCTCCTCCTTTAATGTCAGCACAACGGTACAGTGGGATTCCTTATCCGTATCTATCAGCGTACCTGTATTCTCCGGAATATTCAAAGTAACTGTAGCGCTTTTGACCGCTTCGATCGGCTCCAGTACATTGTCTTCAATATATTTTTCCAGATACAGAACGTAAGCCCTTTGTTTATCCGACTCCGTCGTTGCAAAACCGCCGTTTGTTACATTTTCGATGCTGTAACCGGCCGTTCTGATACTGTTGGAACCAAGCAGCAGAATTGCGTCCGACTGCTGGGATTTTAAGATCCGAAATTCCAGTCCGTCATCGGAAACAGTATAAGTCAATTCTTCTTCTTCGAGCAGATCCCTTACATCCGCCGCCTGCGTCGTGTCTTCGCAATTTTTCAGAAGCACATACTGGGGACGGTTCAACGCGGTAACAAGAATCGCTATTGCCAGTATAACTGCTGCAATAACCATGACAATTAAGGTCTTCTGCTTCGTCGTAAAGCGGTTCCACCACTCTAATATTCGATTGCCTAACTCCTTTAATTTCTCTAACAATTTATCCACAGCAACTATTTCTCCTCAAGTATTTCGCTATTTGGCGCTAAATCTGCATCTGCATAATTTCTTTATAAGCGTCTAACAGCTTATCTCTTATGGCAACAGTATACTGCAATGCAGTGGATGCTTTCTGTAAGGCAATCGACAAGTCATGGGTATTCTCGGTCTCGCCGAGCGCCCACTTAATTTCTTCATTCTCTGCATCGGAAAGATAACTGTTGGTCGTATTGATATTATCGATCGCAGTACCTAAAAGACTATTGAAACTTTTATCCGTATATGTATCTATTTTCGTAGTCGGCGCATTCTTTGCAACTTCCTTCACCGCGCCGGATGATACATTATATAATGCTGTAATATCTAAAGCCATGACATTCTTCCTCCGGTATCTCCCTTTTACTTATATACATACATTACATACATAATCTATTACGCAAATTTCTCATTAATTCACTGTTTCTACATTATTATTATGATCCATAAAATCATTCAAAGCATCCGGCCGTTAACTGTTCAGAATATCCAGTCCTTTGACCGCGATATTCTTACTCGCCGTAAACGCCGTCGAGTTGGCTTCATAAGCGCGGCTCGCATCGATCAGGTTGGTCATCTCCGTTATCGTGCTCACATTCGGATAAGTTACATATCCGTTTTCGTCCGCATCCGGATGAGAAGGATCATATACCATCTTCATTTCCGTCCACTCGTCTTCGTAAACACCCGTAACCTTAACACCGTTTCCTGAATAGCGGTCCCATGCTTCATTCAGTACGTGGCGAAAAGGTGTCTGTGAATTCTTCTCTTCAAATACTACTACTTTCCTGCGATACGGCGTACCATCCTCGGTACGGGTCGTATTCTGGTTGGCTACATTCTCCGAAATAATGTCCATGCGGAAACGTTCAGCGGACATACCAGAACCATTGATGTCAAATGACGAAAAAATCCCCATTTTCTATACTCCCTCCCTATTCCCTCATTTCATTTTAATAACCATGCTCTTCTCTCAGCCCGCAATATCTGCTGCCGGGAGCACAATATTTGTAAAGTGAACAAAGCTCACTTTTAAAAAATTTACACACTATTTCATAACTGCCTGCAAATTCTTAAATTCCTGTAAAATGCTCATTTCAAGACCCTGATAAGTAACCTGGTTCTTTGCAAGATATACCCCTTCCATATCCACATCCACGTTATTGCCATCAAGACGGTACGAGAAACCTGCATAATCCGTATAACAAAGCGGTTTTAAGCGGTTTGTTTTCAAATTCGATACTTTCTCATCCATAGACGTATATTTGGAATGCCTGAGCGCCCGTGCAAGCTGTGACTCAAAATCCACATCCTGCCTCTTATACCCCGGCGTATCCACGTTGGCCAGATTGTTGCCGATCGCTTCGTTACGAAGCCATGAAGCGTCCGCAGCTTTATCCAACACGTTTATGTAATCAAAAGCATTCGTATTGATTAATGAACTCATAATCACACCTCATCCATCATATTAAAAATCCATACACTATTATAAAGTCATTCTCCTAAAATTACAAGACAAAAGGGAAAAAAAATGAAACCAACTTATACAAAACAGCATGAAAATTGACAAAAAGCGGACAAAAAAGGATTCATAACGACTGTATTTGTGTCATAAATCCTTTTATCTTCACCCAATCCTTTGGTCTTTTCACTATTCTTTTTTCGTATCGTAATTACGGACAGATCAATATCTTCCCTGTTCTTTCAGTTTTTCGACTTCGTCAAAGACGACATCGTTCAGTACTTTAATATAGGTCCCTTTCATCCCTGACGAACGGGATTCAATAACACCTGCACTTTCAAACTTCCGCAGGGCATTTACGATAACAGAACGGGTAATCCCGACTTTATCCGCTATCTTGCTGGCAACCAGAATGCCTTCCATGCCTCCCAGTTCATCAAAAATATGGGTGATCGCTTCCATTTCCGAGAAAGAAAGCGTATTAATTGCTGATTTAACAACTGCGACTTTCCGGTTTTCTTCCGCATTTTCTTCCGTTACCGCGCGCAGCATCTCCAGTCCGACGACCGTTGTCCCATACTCGCACAATATAATGTCGTCAATGTCGTATTGTTCCTCGCACTTATAAATAAACAGCGTACCGAGTCTTTCGCCGGAGATTTCGATCGGCGCAATGACTGCCTGAAATTTCTTCGTATTGATATTTTCAAAGCCGAGCGTCTCCAGATTGACGTTCTCTTTCGTAGAAAGTACGGAAAGAAATCTTTCGTTCAGCATCGGATCAATAAATCCCCCGACATGATCCACGATAAGCTCCGTCAGGGATTCTACTTCTTTCAGATCACCGATCCCGAGCACCTTTCCCTTTTTGCTGATCACCAGAACGTTGGATATCAGGATTTCTTTTAAAACATCGCAGATATCGTTGAAAACAAATTTGCCCGAATTATTATTGTGCAGAAGTTTCCCGATCTTTCTGGTCTTATCCAATAATTGTATACTGCTCATTTTATTTTTTCGCCTTTCAGAAGCTTCCTGCTTCATAACCATACGCACATTCTATCATATTTTTTCTGTATTTTCAACGTGTATTGTTTGAATTTCGGCGCAATTCCCATGTAAATACTGGAATTGCATATCCTCTATGCTTCCACAGGCTTTGTTTCTTTAACGGCTTCCTCCACATATCCGCATTTTTCGTCCGTGCATACTAACTTATTTCCTTTTTCCAGAAGAATGGAGCCGCATTTGGGGCATCTTTTATCCACCGGCTTCTGCCAGACCATGAAATCACACTGCGGATTGTCGATACATCCGTAATATTTTCTGCCTTTCTTTGTCTTCTTTAAGACGATATCCTTACCGCACTGCGGACATGAAACACCGATCTTTTCAAAATACGGCTTGGTATTGCGGCACTCCGGGAATCCCGGACAGGCTAAAAATCTGCCGTGCGGACCATACTTAATGACCATCTGCCTGCCGCAGTGTTCACAGACTTCTTCCGACACCTCATCCTCTATCTCTACTTCTTCCAGTTCTTTCTCCGCTTTGTCCACGGCGTCTTCCAGATCCGGATAAAAATTGGAAATAACTGTTTTCCATTTGACATTCCCTTCGGCGATCCCATCCAGAAGCGCCTCCATAGTCGCGGTAAAATTCACGTCTACGATCGAAGGAAAAGCCTCTTTCATAATATGATTGACGATCTCTCCCAGTTCCGTTACATAAAGATTTTTATTTTCCTTTACGATATAGCGCCTGGCAAGAATGGTCGTGATCGTAGGCGCATAGGTACTGGGCCGCCCGATTCCCAGTTCTTCGAGCGCACGCACAAGCGACGCTTCCGTATAGTGCGGGGAAGGCTGCGTAAAATGCTGCTTTTCCTCAAAATCCTGGAATACAAGCTTCGTATTTTGATCGATACCCTTTACTAGGGTATTGCTTTCTTCTTTCTCATCCTCATCATGATATACGCAGAGGAATCCGTCAAACTTCACCTTGGAAGCCGCAACCGTAAACCGCTGTCCCGCCGCGTCGATCTTCACCGAAGTCGTTTCATACAGCGCCGGTTTCATACAGCTTGCCGTAAAACGTTTCCAGATCAGCTGATACAGTCTGAACTGATCCCTGGAAAGAGAATCTTTGATGAGTGCAGGTGTTCTGGAAATATCGGTAGGACGAATTGCTTCATGCGCATCCTGTATCTTCTGCGTATTTTTCTTTTCATGAGCGCCGCCTGCCGCATACGCTTCACCGTAGTTTGCACGGATATATTCTCCGGCCGCCTTTTCCGCCTCTTCGGAAATCCTGGTAGAGTCCGTACGCAGATAGGTGATGACGCCGACCGTACCGTTACCCTTGATATCGATTCCTTCGTACAGCTGCTGTGCTAAACGCATCGTCTTCTGCGTGGAAAAATTCAACAGCTTGCTTGCTTCCTGCTGCAGTGTGGACGTTGTAAAAGGAAGCGGCGGTTTCTTCGTCCTCTCTCCGTGTTTTACATCCGTCACCTGATAATCTGCATCTTTTAAAGATTGCTTTATCTGTTCAAGTTCCCCGGAAGATGAGATGGTCTGCTTTTTCTGCGTCGTGCCGTAATATTTGGCAGTCAGCGTTTTCTTTTCTCCCGGTATCTGAAAAAGTGCGTCTAATGTCCAGTATTCCTCCGGAATAAACGCATTGATCTCCTCTTCTCTGTCGCAGATGATCCGAAGCGCTACCGACTGCACACGGCCCGCACTGAGTCCTCTTTTGACTTTCGCCCATAAAAGAGGCGATATTTTGTAACCTACCATACGGTCGAGGCAGCGCCTTGCCTGCTGCGCATCAACCAGATCCATATCGATCTCTCTGGCATTTTTCAATGACTCTTTGACCGCATTTTTGGTAATTTCGTTAAAGGTGATCCGATATACTTTCTTACCTTCCAGCTTCAGCGCATGCAATAAATGCCAGGAGATTGCCTCTCCTTCACGATCGGGGTCAGTCGCGAGATAGATCTTATCCGCTTTTTTTACTTCCTTACGCAAATTGGCAAGAATATCTCCCTTACCTCTGATGGTAATATATTTCGGCTCAAAATTATGTTCAACGTCTATGCCCATCTGACTTCTGGGTAAGTCGCGCACATGTCCGTTACTTGCCGCCACCTCGTAATTTGCTCCCAAAAATTTTTTAATTGTTTTCACCTTTGCAGGCGATTCCACAATCACCAAATACTTTGCCATAGCAATCCCTATCCTTTAAACACATTCGTTGTCTGTCAATATGAACCACTATATAACATATTGAAAAGAGTTGCAAGAAAAAAATTATGCTTTCATAAAATAGCCGTTTCCGATCTGGTTCACATGCCCCATGATACTCAAATGCATCAATTCGGCCATTAAATCGGGTATGGAGATCGTACGGCCGCATTTCAATAACATTCGTTCTTTAATTTGATCGGCCGCCTCCGGAAACGTACCCATGCAGTCTAACAGATCCGCCTGTCTGGCCGATAAAAGCGCCGGCGCCGGCCGCATAAACGATATTTCTCCCAAAATTTCCCGGATCAGATCCTGCGGAGAGAGCACAAGGCCCGCTCCCTGCTTTAACAGTCCGTTGCAGCCCTCGCTCAAAGCCTCCGTCACACGGCCGGGCAGGGCATAAACTTCCTTTCCCTGTTCCAAAGCCATATCTACCGTGATGAGCGTTCCGCTCTTTCCTTTCGCCTCAATAACCAGAACCGCGTCGGACAAACCGCTGATGATACGGTTTCTCGGCGGGAACAGACTGTTTTTCGGCCGCGTGCCGGGAGGATATTCCGAACAGACGCCGCCCTGTGCACAAAGCATCCGGTACAACGCTCTATTTTCTGCCGGATAACAGATATCCGCTCCGCAGCCTAACACACCAAGCGAATATCCGCCGGCCGCAAGCGCCGCCGACTGTCCGATCCCATCGATTCCCCTTGCCATGCCGCTGATCACGCTAATGCCTGCCATCGCCAGTTCTTCACCAAACCGTTTCGCCATCTGCCGGCCGTATGCGGAACAGTTTCTTGCACCGATGATCGCCACGGACGGACATTTTTGTTCCGGAAGTCTTCCTATAAAATAGAGGGCATAAGGCGGGTCCGGTATCTGCGCAAGTCTCCTGGGATATGTTTGATATCCAAGGCAGGTAAACCCGATTCCCTTTTCTTTCAACCGCGCGAATTGTTCCGTGACCGCTGTGCAGTCAGTCTCTTCCCGGCTGTCTGCGATCCGTTTCGCGAGGGCCGCCGTTTTATTCGACAACGGCAGCAAACGTTCCAAACGCTCCTTCGGCATATGATAGATCTCATACGGCGTCTTATGCTGCATAAGCAGATGCCGTATCGTCCTGCTGCCCAGACCCGGAATACCGTAAAGCCAGTACGCAAAAGGCAGCATCTCCTCTCCGATCTGCAGTATCTCCCGGCTGCGTGCCGTCTCCTGTATAACGGCTCCGTTTTGTATCGTTTCCTTCTCCTGCATCATCCCCTACTCCTTATTCTATTCTATCATGTCCTGTTTCTGACCTAAATATTTTCTGTCTGTCATTCTGTAACAGATCGCTTCTGTCAAATGCCGCTCCGTAATCTGTGTATCTGCATTAAGATCCGCTATCGTACGCGCCACCTTTAAGATTCTGTGATAACTTCTTGCCGTCAGGCCAAGCGCCGTAAAAGCCTGTTCCAACAGCCGTTCTTCTTGATCCGTTATCTTGCAATATTCCCTGATCTCCTTTACGCCCATATCCGCATTAAAACGCAGTCTTGTTCCTGCAAAACGCCTCTTTTGGATTTCCCTTGCCAAAAGGACCCGTTCCCTGATCTGTACGCTGCTCTCCGGCAGCGTCTTCTCCCGCAGCGCCGTAACTTTGATCGCCGGCGCTTCTACGCAGATATCGATCCGGTCCAGGACAGGTCCCGATATCCGCTCCAGATAACGGCGGACTTCATGCGGTGTGCATCTGCATTTGTGCACGTCCGGATAATAGCCGCACGGACAGGGATTCATAGCCCCTACTAACATAAAATCCGCAGGATAAACATAATTGCCGGTGCTTCTGGCAAGCTGCACTTTTTTCTCTTCCAGAGGCTGCCGCAGAACGTCTATCGTCTCCCGCTTCCATTCGGGCAGCTCGTCCATAAATAGAATGCCTCTGTGCGCAAGCGTGATCATGCCCGGCGACGGCACTCTGCCGCCTCCCGCAAGCGCCTGCCTTGTAATGATGTGATGCGGCGCCGCAAAGGGACGTTCCCGCAGCAGCGCCTCCCCCTTCGGCAAACGGCCCGCAATGCTGTAAATGGCAGAAACTTCCATACTTTCTTCTATGGATAATGGCGGCAGAATCGTCGGTATTCTTTTGGCGATCATCGTCTTGCCGGAACCGGGCGGCCCGATCATCAACAGATGATGAAATCCCGCAGCGGCTATTTCCGCGGCGCGTTTGACACTTTCCTGTCCGTGCACATCTGCAAAATCAGATTCCGTCCCCTGTCCTGCCATGCGGTCGTTTCCTGCAAACAAAGCATCCACGTCTACCCGGCACGGCGCGATAAACTTATGCCTGTCCGGTCCTCCCATTTGCAGATACCGTATGGTCTCCTGTAAAGTGGAAACGCCGATGATCTCCATATTCTGTACGACAGCGCCTTCCGCCGCGTTATCCCTGGGCAAAATGCAGCATCCGATTCCTGCCCTGCCCGCTTCCATAACAATAGGCAGTACGCCTTTCACCGGCTTTACTTCTCCGTTTAGTCCCAGTTCCCCGATGATCAGAATATCTTCCGTGCTTTTCTCCGGCAGATATCCCAATACTTCCATAATGCCAACTGCCACCGGAAGGTCAAAAAGCGCGCCTTCCTTACGCAGATCCGCCGGCGACAGGTTTACGTTGATGCACATGGCAGGCAGCGCTATGCCCGCATTTTTCAAGGCGACCTTTACCCGTTCCCTTGCTTCTTTCACTTCCGAGCCAAGCAGGCCCACCATCTGGAAACAGGGCAGTCCCTTTGACGCATCCACTTCCACCTGAATCAGATGGCTTTTCAATCCGTGGACAGCGCCCGATATGATTGCACTGAACAAAATTTTTCCTCCTTTGGTATTTGCTTTTTCATACTCTGTTTTGAATGTTTCGGCGATATGCCGCAGTTCATAGAAAAATAGAATGTTGTATTTATCATAAGCGAAAAGAAAAAGGCTGTCAAGACCAATCCCGACAACCCGCTGTTTTCTGTATTCCGATTTAATGTTCTGTCCTTTCCCCTCTGATCAGGCGCAGATTCTCCTCGTCCGCATGCAGTACTTCAAAAGAAGGCACCCGCTGCGTTCCATCTGCGGAAGTTTTCCACTGCTGAAAGACGATCGCCTCCAGCACATTGGCAAAGCGCCTGCGGATCTGCTGCTGCTTTTGCGGCGCGAAAGCCTCCGTGATCCGTTCCAGCATATCTGCCGCCCCGCGCGCGTTCATGGATGTCAATACAAGATGTCCCGTTTCAGCCGCCGTAATGGCCGCCTCTATCGTTTCCGCATCCTCCATTTCGCCAAGCAGTATCACGTCCGCATCTTCGCGCATGACTGCCTTTAATGCCGCAAAGCAGCTGCCGGTATCCCGTCCGATCTCGCGCTGGTTCACGATCGCCATCTTATGCCCGTGTATATATTCTATCGGCGACTCCAGTGTTATAATATGCACATCCCTGCTGCTGTTGATCTTATCGATCAAAGCGGCCAAAGTCGTTGTTTTCCCGCTTCCCGCGCAGCCTGTGACAAGGATCAGTCCGCCAGTCCTGTCGTATAACTCCATGACAGCTTCCGGAATCCCCAGCTGCTCGGGTACCGGGGGCTGCATCGCAAGCAGTCTGAATGAAAGCGCTGTCCGGCATTTCTCCCTGTAGACGCTTACACGGCAGTATCCAGAATCCTGCAGCGGATAAGACATCTCGAATTCGCCGCGTTCTTCATACTGCCTGCGCTGTGCTTCCGTCATCATCTCAAGCACCATTTCCAATGTATCTTTCGCCGTCATCTTCGGGAAATTCATGGTATGCAACCTGCCGTTTATCCGCATCTTAGGCGGTATGCCTGCCGTAATATGCACATCGGATGCACCCTGTGCTCCGGCGGCCTGTATGATCTCTTCTATAACAGACATCTTTCAACCCTCGTCTCTTCGTCACCCGGAATGATCAAAACATACCGGGAATATATTCCTCTTCTTTTTCTTCGTCACGCGACGGCGGCGCCGCTACATAAACAGGTTCCTCCACTTCGATTCCCTGCCGCTTCAACATCTCAATATTCATCACATGACGGTTGTCCATGGTTTTCATAATATCCACAATCTCTATATGGCCATCGTAAGCACGGTTGCCCAGATCGATGATCCGGTTATCCTTAAAGGTGAGCAACAGCGGTTTTAAGATATTTCTGTGGTTCTCTGTCAGTACAAGCGCCTTGTCACCGGTATTTAACTCTACGCTGACACCGGGATTTAAGATATTGATCGACCGGCTGAGCGCTTCCACAATATGAGAATCAAAAAACCGCGGATTCTCGAGCAGATATTTAAAAGCCGCCACTTCGGATTCCGGACTTTTATCAATCTGCACAGCCGTCATCGTGTCAAAAACTTCTGCAACGCACAAGATTCTGGCTCCTACGACCATTTTACTGCTTTCGGCTTCCCTTCCTTTATCAAGACACTCCAGATTGCTCTGCGCCTGCATGCAGATCCGTCTGATATTCGGCATCCCGGAAAATACGTTCTCCAGAAGATCGAATCCTGCTATCTCCGCTGCCCGCAGCTGTTCTTTCTCTTCTTCCGCCCAGATTTCCTGCGTCATAAGGGACTTCGGCGCAGAAAGTTTGCCGATATCGTGAACAATAGCGGCCGTGACCGTCTCAAGCTGATCTGATACGGTCACTTTCATGGTATGCGCTATCATTGCACACAGCATCGCAACATTTAAGGAATGCTTATAGATATAATCTTCCTTGCTGCGCAGATTCTGTACGAAATTAATCTTCCTGTCCAGATGCCCGTAGCTTTTAATGACACTGGACGTAATCGTCTGTATTTTATGATATTTCCACGTCTGTATGATACGATCCAGTTCTTCCTGAATGGAAAAAACACAGATCGTCTGAAACCGCTCAAACTCAATATCATCCCGCGTCATGGGCGGAACCGGTTCTGCCGGCTCCAATATGAAAATACCGATTAACCCGAAATTTTTGATACTGTTAATCCCCTGCGCGGTAAGCTTTGAATTTCTCTCATACAGCAGGACCCCATTTTTATTGTAAATAGGACGGGCAAGCCGCATTCCTGTTTTTAAATCATCTTTCTTCACAAAGATCATCTGATTTTATCCCCCCGTTTATTAACTATTCAAATCCTTCCCTTAACTTTTCCAGCGCTTTTTTCTCAATCCTGGAAACATAGCTTCTGGAAATTCCCAGATTTTTTCCGATCTCCCTCTGCGTTATTTCTCTGTCGTCTCCAAGTCCGTACCGTAAACGCAGGATCTCTTTCTCCCGTTCGTCTAACTTTTCGTTCAAAAGCCCCGTCAAACGTTTCAAATGTTCCTCTACTTCCATCTGCTCTATCACATCGGGCTGTTCCTGTTCCATAATATCCAACAGGTTGATCTCATTCCCTTCTCTATCCGTTCCGATCGGTTCGTAAAGCGACACTTCCCTGGAAGTTTTCTTTTTCGCCCGCAGCAGCATCAACAATTCGTTGTCAATACATCTTGAGGCATATGTGCTGAGCTTTCCTTTTCCCGCATCAAAAGAATCAATCGCTTTAATAAGGCCGATGGTACCTGTTGAGATCAGATCCTCCATATCCTCATCAACATTTTGATACTTTTTTGCAATATGTGCTACCAGGCGCAGATTCCGTTCAACCAGTATTTCTTTGGCAGTCCGCCTTTGCCCGCTGTTTCCTTCTTTGAGCTGGCGAAGGTATGCGGCTTCTTCTTTCGCCGTCAGCGGTTGCTTAAATGTTTTCAAAAGAAGCCCCCAAAGTTCATTTATTCTATTCTATGACTTCGGGACAGTGCAAGTGCCTTTCCACTCAAATAAAAGTGTCCTATTTTAGAATGGACGGCCCTGTTACGCCAATATATTATATTTAGATATATTATACAAATTTATCCGTAAAAGTTCAACAATTATAAAATTATAATAAGAACTTTGCCATAACATAATTGCTAATATCGATGCCGTATGGCGTAAGCCTGACGCGCTCATCCTCAAGAAGCAGTTTTTTCTTCTTCAGATCCTCTATTACGTCTCCATATACCGCGCACATGGAAATACCGAATTTTTCTTCGAAATCCCGTTTCGATACGCCGTTTATCAGACGCAGTCCCAAAAACATGAACTCTTCCATCTGTTCTTCTCTGGTCAGATACGTGACGTCTCCTGCCAGCGCATGCCTAAGCGCCTTCCTCTTTCGCAGATCCGGCTCCTGTTTCTCCTGTAAGCAGCCTCTTACCGCATCCCGGTACCCCGGCAAATCACGCCTGTTATTCCAACGCACTTCCTCTGCCATAGAAGCTGCACCGAGACCAAACCCCGCATAATCGCCTCTTTTCCAGTAAACATTGTTATGCACGCATTCGTAACCCGGACGGGCATAATTTGATATTTCATAACGCTCGTAACCATACTCTGCAAGCATCTCTCCGGTCAGCTCATAGAGCTGCCTGTCTTCATCTTCCGTGGGAAAAGCAAGTTCGTCCTTATGCGTATAAAACCATGTCCCTTCTTCCAGGATCAGACTGTATGCAGAGATATGCGCAGGCGCAAGCGCCAGGACTTTCTCCAGTGTCCGTTCGTAAGATTGCATCGTCTGTCCGGGGACCGCCGAAAGAATATCAATATTTACATTTTGAAATCCGGCTTTGCAGGCCGCATCATACATGTTACAGAATGTATGAAAATCATGAATTCTGCCAAGCGTTTTCAGTTCTTCATCATCAGCGCTCTGCAGGCCGATGCTCAGGCGGTTGATCCCGATCCGTTTCCAGCAGCGCAGTTTGTCCTGCGTTACCGTCCCGGGATTCGCTTCTATCGTGATTTCAGGGGTTTTACAAAATATGAAATCATGATTTAATTTGCTAATTATCCGTTCTATTGCTTCTTCTTCCAATAGAGAAGGCGTTCCTCCTCCGATGAAAACGGAGATCACCCGATGCGTTTTATAAAATAACGACAGTTTCTCTATTTCCGTCAAAAGCAGTTCCACATATGCTTCCCGCTCTGCTGCGGAGGCAGAATAAGACAGGAAATCACAGTAACGGCATTTCCTGACACAAAACGGAATATGAATATAAATACTCAGATCGCGCATCATTAATCATCATCCAGTTTCAATACGCTCATGAAAGCGCTCTGCGGGATCTCCACGTTTCCGACCTGACGCATCCGCTTCTTACCTTCCTTTTGTTTCTCCAGCAGTTTCTTCTTACGGGTGATATCGCCGCCGTAGCATTTGGCAAGAACGTCTTTTCTCATGGCCTTGACAGTCTCTCTGGCTATGATCTTCCCGCCGACCGCCGCCTGGATCGGAATTTCAAACAAATGCCTGGGAATCTCGTCTTTTAATTTTTCGCACATCCTCCTGCCTCTTTCATAGGCGCTGTCCGCATGAACGATGAAAGAGAGCGCGTCCACTTCCTCATGGTTGATCAGTATATCAAGCTTTAACAGCCTGGATTCCTCATATCCCTTCATTTCATAATCAAAAGACGCATATCCTCTTGAGCGGGATTTTAACGCGTCAAAAAAGTCATAAATGATCTCATTTAATGGTAAATCGTACTTTAACAACGCTCTGGAAGCTTCAATATATTCCGTACTGACATAACGGCCCCGCCTCTCCTGACAAAGCTGCATGATCGGTCCGATAAATTCCGATGTTACCATGATTTCCGCACTGACAACCGGTTCTTCCATATACTCGATCTCCGAAGGGTCGGGAAGATTGGAGGGATTGGTGAGTTCTATCATTTCTCCGTTCGTTCTGTGAACGCGATAAATAACACCCGGCGCCGTTGTGACTAAATCCAGATTGTATTCCCGTTCCAGACGTTCCTGTATGATCTCCAAATGCAGAAGTCCCAGAAAACCGCAGCGGAAACCAAACCCCAGCGCAATGGATGTCTCAGGCTCATAATTTAAAGAAGCGTCGTTTAATTTCAATTTCTCAAGGGCATCCCGCAGATCGGGATACTTGGCGCCATCGGCCGGATACATGCCGCAGTAGACCATGGAATTGACTTTCTTATAACCGGGCAGCGGTTCCGCACACGGATTCGCAACATCTGTTATCGTATCGCCGACCGCCGTATCCTTTACATTCTTGATCGAAGCTGTCAGATACCCTACCATACCGGCGGACAGTTCTTCGCAGGGAATAAACTGTCCGGGGCCGAAATATCCTGCTTCTACAACTTCCGCAGTTGCTCCGGTGGCCATCATTTTAATGCTTGTCCCTTTTTTCACGCGGCCTTCCATAATGCGGCAGAACACGATAACCCCTTTGTAGGAGTCATATATGGAATCAAAGATCAGCGCCTGCAAGGGGTTGTCCGGACTTCCCTTAGGCGCGGGGATCTTTTCCACAATGGCTTCCAGCACTTCCTCGATGCCGATTCCGTTTTTGGCGGAAATCAGCGGCGCATCCTGTGCTTCTATACCGATCACGTCTTCTATTTCATTTTTGACACGGTCAGGTTCCGCACTTGGCAGATCGATCTTGTTGATGACCGGAAATACATCCAGATCATGATCTAACGCCAAATATACATTCGCCAGCGTCTGCGCCTCGATCCCCTGTGCAGCGTCCACTACCAGAATAGCGCCGTCACAGGCCGCAAGGCTCCTGCTGACTTCGTAATTAAAGTCCACATGACCGGGCGTATCGATCAGATTAAAAATATATTCCTGCCCATCACGGCCCTGATATACGATGCGGACCGTCTGTGCCTTAATCGTAATGCCCCGTTCCCGTTCCAACTCCATATTGTCCAGTACCTGTGCCTGCATCTCCCTGCTCGTCAAAAGTCCGGTCTTCTCGATAATTCTGTCGGCCAGGGTCGATTTTCCATGATCGATATGCGCCACGATACAAAAATTCCTGATTTTACTTTGATCTACTGTTGCCATATGAATTCTATGCCTTTCTTCTTCTCTTTCCAAATCATGTAGAATCAGTATAGCAAATTCTCCGGCCAATGTCCATAAGCGGACGCTTCGGTATGCATGAATAGATGCTTTCATCCATACGAAAGATTCAGTCCACGTCAGGTTCTTCTCCTGCCAATACCAGATGCAGAATATGGGCAAGCGGATCGATGGCATTCATGATCTCCTCTACCGTGTTATTCTGTGCACCCAATTCGATCAGCAGCGATTTGGGACGCATGTGCATATTATAACGGTATGCCTTCAGATAAATCCTTCTGGCAATCCCCGGATAGTACTCATTGCTTGCGGTCTGCATTTGAAAGGAAAAAGCAAGGTTATCATCCAGATACGGGTTCTCCAACGATTCGATCACACCGCTTTTGGCCGTCCTGCTCAGACCGTTAAAAAACATGAACTGCGCCGTAGGTCTGCCCTGCAGTTCCACAACAAGCCGCCTGTCGGCGGGCATCTCATCTCTATGTAAATCGATCACAACTTCAATCGTCGGGTTTTCGGCAAGCAGCTGCTCTATTGCGGGAAGCGCATTTCCATAAGAAGCGTCTCTTGATTCTTTATCAAAGCTTTCGGTATGATGGATCACATTATATCCGTATTTATCCCGCAGTACCTGCGCCAGTTTTTCTCCGGCGCCGACGATCGTATCAGACTGATCTCCCGGAACGGAATCTGCAAATCCTTCCTGCGAATGCGTGTGATAGATCAGAATCTGCGGGTTATCGCTGCTGCCCTGCATCCGCATGTCTTTCGAAAGAAGCTTCTGGGTATTTAACAATGACGAATCTGCCGTCGTTGTAGAATCAACCGCATAAAAAGCCTTCTTCAACTCATCAAACCCCTGCAGTTCATCCCATTGATACCGGTAGACCGGTTCTTCCACCTCATGAAACATGGTATCCTCCTGCTGTTGTGTGAAATCATCTTCGTTCTCCCGCTCCTGCTTTCCGGGATCTTCTTCTCCTACAAGCTCGTTTTCTGCCAGAAAAGCCTCTTCCAAGCTTTTATCCAGGTGGATCGCATTTTCATCATATTCCAGGGCGCCTTCTTCTATTTCCTTCTTGCTTTCATCGGAGCCTTCCAATAACAGCAGTTCTTCATAACTGCTTTCTTTCAGCGCTACCTCGTCATATTCTTCCGATTCTCCCATACCGCACAAAATGATCGGGAAATTCTCCAGAAACAGGTATTCTAACGGACTGCAGCGGTAATCCTCCCGCTCCGCCTCAAGCACCGCATTCCCCGGCAGCCATACATTCATAAAAGACTCTTCGACCCATGAAAGAATGGCTCCTTCGTCTGATTTCTCCTGGTCCCGATAACCATGATAAAGTTCCTGTACCAATGCCGCTCCCGCCATAATACAGATAACAAAAAGCAGAATCCGCAGGATCCCGCGCCCGATATGAATCTCATTGCTCTGCCCTATCGTAAGTCCCCTTTTTTTCATGCGCATGCTTCACCCTATCCGGGCACCTAAAAGATTCCGGTATGCCCCACTGTTTATTATATGCAGGGCATGGCGGCTAACATGATACCGAGATGTCGAGCGCCTTATTCAGCGCGTCACAAAGGATATGACTGATCTGCTGCACCTGAAAATCCACGTCTTTACTTGTTACATACATATTATTGAGTTCCGATAAGGCGCTTGGATATTCGCCTATGGCGTCGCCGACGATCGTCGCTGCGTCCACCACGGTCGGAACACCGATTGCCAGAACCGGCACATGCAGGCTCTCCATCGTCAGGGCATTTCTATGATTTCCGACGCCGGAGCCCGGATGAATACCCGTATCGGTGATCTGTATCGTCCGGTTCAGACGTTTGGTCGATCTGGCCGCCAGCGCATCGATCACAATAACCTGATCGGGACTTGTCTGTTCAATGACACCTTTGATGATTTCCGCCGATTCCATACCTGTCTTGGCCATAACCCCCGGAACCAGGCTGCTGACCATATGCATCCTGGAACAATTGTATGCCACCTTGCCGTATTCCATCACAATATGCCTGTTGATAAAAAGGTTATCGACCACATTGGGTCCTAAAGAATCCGCCGTTACGTCCCGGTTGCCAAGTCCGACTACCAGGATGGACTTTTCTTTTTCCGGTTCCGCCAAAAGCTCTCTGACCTCTTTTGCAAGAATATCGGAAATTTCCTGATGATAATCTTCTTCCGGTTCGATCATGGCAGGCGCTTCCAATGTAACATAAGTTCCCATCGGTTTTCCCATGGCTTTGGCGCCGTTTTTTGTTTCTATGATCACTTTGGTAATATGCACGTCGCTGTCCTTGTCATACTCCTCTTCTACCTTTATTCCATGAACTTCGTTTTCTTTCCCGTCAATACTTTCTCTGGCTTCTAACGCCAAGTCTGTTCTGACCTGAAACCAACTCATAACCTCATGTCCTCGTTTCTTCTTTCCTTTTTCTCAGTTTACTATATGCAGGTGGAGTGTGTCCTGTTTGTATCAAAAAGTACATGGCCTTAGTTTTCGCAAAAATATTGAAATTATGTATTGACAGAAATTAACACTTATTCTACAATAATAGCTGTGTGTTTCCATTAAAACGTCCGTGTCCGAATTAATGAGACACTTTCCTTAAAATCTGATCACAAGTAGGAGGTGTACAACTTGGCTAACATTAAATCTGCGAAGAAAAGAATTTTGGTTAACAGAACCAAAGCGGAAAAGAACAAAGCGATCAAATCCGGCGTGAAAACTTCTATCAAAAAAGTAACCGCTGCGATCGCTGCAAACGACAAAGAAGCTGCCAAAGCCGCATTACTGACTGCAACCGCTTCTATCGACAAAGCCGCTTCAAAGGGTGTATTCCACAAGAATACAGCTTCCAGAAAAGTATCCCGTTTGGCTCAGGCAGTCAACAAAATGGCTTAAGCAGGACATGCGTCCATAGCTGTTAACTATTTGAAAATAGAATGAAATGATAAAAAAACAACCCATACCGTCATGTGGGTTGTTTTTTTGTACGAATACTTTATGTTTTTACCGGCTGTGGCCTCCGCCTCCGTGGCTTCCGCCGCCTCCGCCTCCGCCGCTGCTGTGACCGCCACCGCCTCCGCCGCTTCCGCTGCTTGTATCAATATGATGCTTCACCACGGATTTTCTGATAAAAATATCCTGCTTATTCTGAAAATGCTCTTTGCCGTTACTCAAATAAGTAGCTGCCGTTGTTGTCTTCTCCCCGCTGCGGGACTGCCAGTTCATAAATATAAAAATAACAGTCGCTATGATACCTGGCAGAAGGATCAGCGCTCTTGGCACGTCCGCATGGAATATTCTTTTGCCCAGCATATCGTCATAGAAATCGTTTACATACGTCTTATAAGCACGGTACGGATCCTTCTCCACATACTGATATACTCTGTCCAGAATATGATCAATGTCCGCATCCGAATAAGCGTCCTGCACGATGCCGGTCGTACAGAACCACGTATAGACTTTGCCGTCATCCTCCCGGTACCAGTTGTCGATCAAAAGGACGCCGTCGCCGTTTGCTTCATTATAGCCGAAATTGTTTTCCTCATAGAACTGTTCTGCGAAAACTCTGACGAACTCATCATACGGCACGCCTGCTTCGATTTCCCTCGCATATTCTTTCAATGATTCATTTAACGTCACAAGAACGATATCACATCCGGTCTGTTTTTCTCTTTTTGCAATCAAGCCGGCCAGTTTTTTCTCTTCTTTATCGCTCAAAACATCCGCATAGTCAAAGACACGCTGCGTCGTCAGACACTCCGTATTCGTTCTTTCATAATATTTGACCTTTGCGGAAATGCTGTGTGCGCCGCGTATCGAAAACAGGATCAGAACCATGAGCGCCAGTGCAAGATAAACCCACTTAAAATATTTAAAGTATTCTTTCATTTAAAGTACCTCCAGAATCGATATCGCCAGATAAAAAAATGCGCTCACGGATGCGAATACGGAAAGAGCGTATAATAGCACTTTACCTCTCGATACCGGCGTTTTCCCGACTACTTTGCCGGTCTGTCCGTTTACATGAAAACGCCATGTTTGGCCTTTGTATTGGAACAGATATGTCCATACCGGCAGCAGCGCATACTGTAATCCGTTCCTGTTCATATCTATATTCCTGCTGACCGGCTTCATCGTCTGATAACCGTTTATAGACTGCTGCATCAGATTCTCGGCGGATTCCCGTACTTTGCCCCTGGCCCGGTCTTCCAGTTCCTGTGCGCTCTGGTTATAAATCTCTCCGAAAAATCCCGACATAAACTTCGGGTCAAAATCGATCAGATCCTGATAGTAATACGGTTCCATCAGATCCATTTCCCCATCATTCATGGCTATGGAAGCATCCGCAGGCACCTTGTCAAAATCCGCATCCATTTTTCTGATGACATCATAATAGGAAGTTTCCACATATTCCGTATCACCGCTTACCCATCTCCGTACCTTGGTTCCCTGCCCGACAAAATCATAACGAACCTGATAATCATACAGCCAGAACGGCACATACATGCCTTCCATCTTTTCCAGACTTTTTTCCGACAAAAAACCGGATGGCAGAAACGTTTTCTTTTTGAATTCTACATGCAGTCTGTCCGCCGCCAGACCTTTGCTCACTTTAAACGGAAGGATCAGATGCGGTTCATATTCTCCCGCTATTCTTTCATCAAATACTATGTAAGAGCTGCAATGCTCACATCTGCCGGAAGAAGTATACCGGCTGACATTGATCGGCGCACCGCAGTTGACGCATTGTGTCACGGAACCTCCCTGCACGATATCTTCGCTGTCCATGCCGTCGCAGTGAGGACAGTACATTTTCATTTTGCCCGGCGAATAGACGGCATTGCCGCCGCAGTTTTTACACTTATAAATCATAAGAATCCTCCATATCTTTCAATAAGCAGCCTCATTGTACAATGCAGATTGTATAGTAATCTGCATTACAGTTTCTTCACACGCCTTTTGATAAATGCTCCCAGGCTGCACAATGCAAAAACACCTGTTATTACAATATAACCTGCTATCGCTCTCGTTCCCGCTCCAAAGCATAAGATCATCGCCTCTCTGATACTGACCACGCCGAATACGGCGAAAATACCAAAGGAAAGCGTATTTAAAATCCCTGTCGGCATCCTGCTCTTTAAAAACACGCCAACGACAAGACCGATCAGATCTGCTAAAATGAGGCCAAGCACAGCGCCTGAAAACACCCAGAAAGCATTCATGAACTGATGGTCCGTATAATTTGCCGCAAGGGTAATGGCTGAAAGCTGCGTTTTATCCCCGAGTTCTCCTATGAAAAAAGAACCGAAAATAGCGAGTACCGGACCGAGGTTATGTTTCATCTCTTTCTCTCCCTCCTCTTCCTCATCGCCTTTTAGAATCGAATAGGCAAACCAGAAAAAGGCAAGACCGGCAACCAGCTTGATGATTCTCATATCCAGATAGCTGCCGAGCGCCGCTCCCACGCCGACGGCCAGTACATTCAATAATACCGTAGCAAGCCAGGTTCCCGTAAGGATGTGGGATATCTTGTATTTTCCTGCCATTGCCACCAGAAGAAGCTGGGTCTTATCGCCCATTTCCGCAATGAAAATAGTAAACAGCACCGTAAAAAATATTGTCATACTACATCTCTCCTTTTGTGAACAGGGCAAAAAAAAACGCATGCACAGGCATCCTCCCGCCCTGCATGAGTCTCATCAATTAAGATACACCAGGCAATCAATTACCGGTATGTTGGCATACCGCGTATTTTACGCCGACTACTCCCTCATTTACGTTTTATTATATCGGTTCCGGACGTACCCGTCAATTCCTTTTCCGCTTTTTTGTATTTTTACCTGTTTTTTTTGTAAAAAAACACTATTTTTTTCCGTTAATACCATTGCTCTGTGCCGTCAGTTTCTATATACTATTATTATCTGGATATATCCTGCCGCAATTACAATACAATATGACAACGTAAAATCAGAAGAGACAGAATAAGGAGTTAAAAGAATACTATGGGTGGATTTTTTGGCGTAGCGTCGAAGACGGATTGTGTATTTGATTTATTTTTCGGGACTGACTATCATTCCCATCTGGGGACACGGCGTGCCGGTATGGCCTGTTACTGTGCAGAAAACGGATTTGACCGGGCAATTCATAATATTGAAAACGCACCATTTCGAACCAAATTTGACAAAGATGCCAATACAATGCACGGCACACTGGGAATCGGTTCCATTTCCGACTATGAACCGCAGCCTCTGATCATCCGTTCTCACCACGGTACCTATGCCATTACGACCGTCGGTAAAATCAACAACAAGGAAGAGATCGAGCAGCAGCTCTTTCGAAGCGGACATGCCCATTTTCAGGAAATGAGCGGCGGCGAGATCAATGCAACGGAACTGGTGTCCGCCATCATCAACCAGAAAGACAATCTCATTGAAGGCATCCAATATGCACAGGAGCTGATCAAAGGCTCCATGACAATGCTGCTGATGACGCCGAAAGGCATTTTCGCGGCCAGAGACCGTATGGGACGTACCCCGGTCATGATCGGCAGAAAAGATTCCGCCTGCTGCGTTTCTTTTGAAAGTTTTGCCTATCTGAATCTGGGATACCAGGACGAAAAGGAACTCGGCCCCGGTGAAATCGTCATTGTTACACCCGAAGGCGTAAAAACGCTCGTCGCGCCGGGCCAGGATATGAAAATATGTACTTTCCTCTGGGTCTATTACGGATACCCGTCTTCTTCTTATGAAGGCGTGAATGTGGAGCAAATGCGTTATAACTGCGGCGCCATGCTGGCCAGACGGGACGATGCCGCTCCCGATACCATAGCCGGCATACCGGACTCCGGAACGGCTCATGCAATCGGATATGCCAACGAATCAGGCATTCCTTTTTCCAGGCCTTTTATCAAGTATACCCCTACATGGCCCCGCTCCTTTATGCCGACGATACAAAGCAAACGAAACCTGATCGCCAAAATGAAGCTTCTTCCGGTACACGATCTGATCAAAGACAGACGCCTGCTGCTCATCGACGATTCTATCGTGCGCGGGACCCAGTTACGGGAAACGACGGAATTTTTATACCAGAGCGGCGCCAAAGAAGTACATGTCCGCCCGGCCTGCCCGCCGCTTTTATTCGGCTGTAAATATTTGAATTTTTCACGCTCGTCCTCCGAAATGGAGCTGATCACAAGGCAGGTGATAAAAGAGATGGAAGGGGATAATAAATATCCGAACTTAAGCGCTTATGCGAATCCGGAATCTGCCCAGTACCATGATATGCTGCAAAAAATTGGAGAGAAGCTCAATTTCACTTCTCTCCGCTATCACCGTCTGGATGATATGATCGCCTCTGTCGGCATCGATAAATCAAAATTATGTACGTACTGCTGGGATGGCCGCGAATAGCGGCCATTCCTTTATTTCAGAAATCCGTTGATAATCTGCTCTTCCGCTTCTTCCTCCGTCAGTCCGAGCGTCATCAGCTTGACGATCTGCTCACCGGCGATCTTGCCGATTGCCGCTTCATGAATCAGCGCCGCATCCAGATCATTGGCCTCCAAACTTGGAACAGCCAGAATCCTTGCTTTGTCCATAATGATCGCATCGCATTCCGTATGACCGCTGCATGGTACGTTTCCGACGATGCGGGAGTCAAATTTCTGGAAAGAAGTGTCTCTGGCAACCGAACGGGAAACGATATCTGCACCGGCCCCTTCGCCGCTTAATTCAACTTCATAATTACTGATGGCCTGCTGCGCGCCGTGCGTCATCAGACGCTCGCGGACAACCAGTTTTGCGCCGGCTGCAAGCTCAGCCTTCGTATTTCTGACCGTTGAATCTACACCTTTGATCTGCACCATTTCCATTTCCATGAAACTGTCTTCTTCCATATACACTTCCGTTCCCGGATTCAGGATCCTCTTTCCGCTGCCATCTCCGGAACCATAATGCTTCTCTACATATTTGATTTTCGCGCCTTTTCCCACATAGAAACGATGAATGCCATCGTGCTGCGAATCCTGCACACCGCAGTTATCGATTCCGCATCCCGCTACAATAACGACATCCGCATCTTCCCCGATATAAAAGTCATTATAGACAGTCTCTTTGATCCCGCTCTCGCTCAGAACGACCGGAATATGAATGCTCTCCTGTTTCGTTCCCGGTTTGATGCGAATGTCAATACCGTTTCCATCCGCCTTGGACACAATATCGATATTGGCCGTTGTATTTCTTGCCGCCATTTCACCGTTTGCTCTGATATTATAAGCGCCTTCCGGCACATCATGTAAATCTGCCACTTCCGATAATAAACGCTTCTGTATCGTATCCATCATTGTCTCACAATCCTCTCTTTGGTCTGACTCCCCGTGCACTGCTTCACAGCCGAGGGTGTTCCTAAAAGTCCCGGCAGGATCTCGTCTCTTGTGCCTCTGTCTGCTACCCTGCCTTCCGCTATGACAATGATCTCATCCGCAATATCCAGTATTCTTTCCTGATGAGAGATCACAATAATGGAACCCCCTTTATTTTTCTCCTGCATCCGCTCAAATACCCGGATCAGATTCTGAAAACTCCAAAGGTCGATTCCCGCCTCAGGTTCGTCAAAGACAGACAATCCGGCGCCTCTTGCCAATACCGAAGCGATCTCGATACGCTTTAGTTCTCCGCCGGAAAGACTCGCATTCACCTCCCGCCTGATATAATCCCTGGCACAAAGTCCTACTTCCGAAAGATACTCGCAGGCGTCCGAAGCAGACATCTGCCTGCCCGAGGCGATCCGCAAAAGATCCAGCACTTCCAGTCCTTTAAAACGGACCGGCTGCTGAAATGCAAAGGCGATCCCCAGTTTGGCACGCTCTGTAATACTTTTATCGGTAATATCCGCTCCTTCGAAATAAATCTGCCCGGAAGTCGGCTTCTCTATACCCGCGATCAGTTTGGCCAATGTCGATTTTCCACTGCCGTTAGGTCCCGTAATAACGACAAAACGGTGTTCGCCTACCGACAGGCTGATATCGCGGACGATCTCTTTCTGACTGACTTCTTCGGCTACTTCAAAAGAAAGATTCTTAAGTTCCAACATATATGTTCATGCCCCTTTCCCGGCCTGTATTTTGTATGATATCGTGTCGATCATCAGAAAAATATGTTAACAGAATTTTCGAAGAAAAGCAAGTCAAAACCTTGCCACACTCTGCCATAATCGCCTATAATGAATGCAGGAGGCAGAACCGATGACATCAGCAAAATTTAACCCTCAGAAAATACAGGAACTTTCCAAAACGTATCGCATCTCCCTGCTGCACGAACCGGATATTCCGGCCGTTTTGAAACTTTGCAGCCGCAATCCGCAATATTATGAACACTGCCCGCCTTATGTCAGTCCGGAGAGCATCCGGCAGGATATGCAGGCCGTTCCGGAGGGAAAATCACCGGAGGATAAATATTATCTGGGATTCTTCAAAGCCGGCCGGCTTATTGCCGTCATGGATCTGATCTCAGGCTATCCGGATCAGGAGACGGCTTTTATCGGTTTTTTCATGATGAACATGGATATGCAGGGACAGGGCGCCGGTTCGCATATTATCGAAGAGGTGTGCGCCTGCCTGAATAAATATTTTTCCTATATCCGCCTCGGGTACGTGAAAAGTAACGAGCAAAGCAGGCATTTCTGGCAAAAAAACGGCTTTATGCCGACCGGTATCGTCACAAAGACAGCGGCTTACGATATTGTCGTGATGCAGAAAAATCTCCGCAGATAAAAAACGCAGACCAAACAGCTTCTTTAAAATAGAAAAGCGCAGGCTTAACAGCTTGCGCTTTTCTCATAGGAACCGGTTCTATTTTAGAGCGCGCTCTTACGGTAGATAATATCGTCACGTCCCGGACCGTTAGAGACCATCGTGATCGGGTAACCGATCTGCTCTTCAATAAATTCCACGTATTTTCTGCAGTTCTCCGGCAGTTCCTCATACTTCTTAATACCGCGGATCTCGCATTTCCACCCCGGCAGAGTTTTCAGTACCGGTTTGGCTTTTTCCAGTTTGGCGGTAACCGGGAAATCCGTTGTTACTTCGCCGTCTATCTCATACCCCACACAGACCGGAATCTCATCCAGATAACCGAGTACGTCAAGCACCGTAAAAGCCACGTCAGTCGTTCCCTGCAGCCTGCACCCGTACTTGGATGCGACGCAGTCAAACCATCCCATACGACGCGGACGTCCCGTCGTCGCACCGAATTCACCGCCATCGCCGCCGCGGCGTCTTAACTCATCGGCTTCCTCTCCAAATATTTCCGACACAAATGCCCCTGCACCTACCGCAGAAGAATAAGCCTTACATACCGTCACAATCTGCCTGATCTCATAAGGCGGCAGTCCCGCTCCGATAGCGCCATAGGCAGCTAACGTCGAAGAAGAGGTTACCATCGGATAAATACCGTGGTCAGGATCTTTGAGCGTACCGAGCTGTCCTTCCAGCAGAATTGTTTTATTGTCTTTTAATGCCTGGTGCAGATAGGATGAAACATCACATACATACGGAGCGACCATCTCTTTATATACGTGCAGCGTCTCAAGCAGTTCCGCAGAACTGATCAGCGGTTTATGATATAAATGCTCCAATAAGACATTTTTCGTTTCGCAGATTCTTTCTACTTTTTCTTTCAGCAGTTCTTCATCAAAAAGTTCGCTGACCTGAAAACCGATCTTGGCATATTTATCGGAATAAAACGGTGCAATTCCCGATTTGGTCGAACCAAATGATTTTCCGCCAAGTCTTTCTTCTTCATATTGATCGAACAAAATATGATACGGCATCACGATCTGGCAGCGGTCGGATACCAGGATCTTCGGCGCCGGCACATCTCTGTCCGTAATGGACTTGATCTCGTCAAAAAGGATCGGAATATTCAGTGCAACACCGTTTCCGATAATACTCGTGACATGCTCATAAAAAACCCCTGACGGTAATGTATGAAGTGCAAATTTACCGTAATTATTTACAATTGTATGTCCTGCGTTAGCGCCTCCCTGAAAGCGGATCACAATATCGGCCTCTCCGGCCAGCATATCCGTGATCTTCCCCTTTCCTTCATCGCCCCAATTCGCGCCTACTATTGCTTTTACCATAACAATCCCCTCCAGATTTTATTTAACATAAAGATAGTGCGAAAACACATTGCCTGTCGTTCCCTGCACTACTTACTTTATGAGTATATCGTATTTTTAGTCATAAGTAAAATCAATATTTATTATACATATTATAGATTATGCTTATATCATAAGCTATACCGCAGAATACCGCCTGATCAGCACTGAAAAAGCACTGGCGCAGTACATGCGTCCCGTATGAAGTCCCTGAGATATCGGTAAAATAGATAAGCGGGAGAATCGAATAACTGACTCTCCCGCTTTATACATTATCCCGGGTATTTGATTTCCTATACGCTGATCTCCGTTTTCACGCCAAGCAGTTCTTTATTGGCTGCAAGGATCGGCTCTGCTACTTCTTTCAAAAACTTCCCGACCTGCAGCGGTGCACGACCGACATATTTGGACGGCTCCATAGTATCCTGCAGATTTTCCAGACTCATGTTAAAAGCAGGATCCTGTGCAATCAGCTCCAACAGATTGTTCTCTTTGCCTTCTTTTTTTACATTGGCTCCTGCGATCATGGAAAGCTCACGAATCTTCTCGTGCAGTTCCTGACGGTTCCCGCCTGCTTTTACGGCATCCATCATAATATTCTCGGTCGCCATAAACGGCAGTTCGCTCAAAAGCCGTTTCGTAATGACTTTATCATATACGACCAGACCATCCACAACATTCAAACACAGATCCAGAATCCCATCGACCGCCAAAAATGCTTCCGGAATGGAAAGACGTTTGTTGGCAGAATCATCGAGCGTTCTCTCAAACCACTGCGTTGCCGAAGTAATGGCCGGATTGAGCGCATCGATCATCACGTATCTGGATAATGATGCGATCCTTTCGCTTCTCATCGGGTTGCGTTTATAAGCCATAGCCGACGAACCGATCTGGCTCTTTTCAAAAGGCTCCTCAACTTCCTTCAAATGCTGCAGCAGTCTGATATCATTTGACATCTTGTGCGCCGAAGCCGCGATTCCCGAAAGGACATTGCAGACTCTCGTATCCACTTTCCGGGAATAGGTCTGGCCGGAAACCGGATAGCATTTTTCAAATCCCATTTTTTCAGCGATCATCGGATCAATCTTATCGATCGTCTCCTGGTCACCATCAAAAAGCTCCAGAAAAGAAGCCTGTGTACCGGTCGTTCCTTTTGAACCAAGCAGTTTCATGGTGGAGAGCACATAATCCAGGTCTTCCAGATCAAGACAGAATTCCTGCGCCCAGAGCGTCGCTCTTTTCCCTACGGTCGTCGGCTGGGCGGGTTGGAAATGCGTAAAGGCAAGCGTGGGCAGATCCTTATATTCGTCTGCGAATTTCGCCAGTTCGGCGATCACGTTAACGAGCTTCTTTTTCACCAGTTTCAGGGCCTGTGTCATCACGATGATATCCGTGTTGTCGCCAACATAACAGGATGTTGCACCGAGATGGATGATCCCTGCCGCCTTCGGACACTGTTGTCCGTAAGCATAGACATGACTCATGACATCATGACGGACTTCTTTTTCTCTGGCTTTCGCCACATCATAATTAATATCTTCCGCATGGCTTTTCAACTCGTCGATCTGTTCTTTCGTAATGACGGGCTCGCCGTTTCTGGAAAGTCCAAGCTCCATTTCCGTCTCGGCAAGTGCGATCCAGAGTTTCCTCCATGTTCTGAATTTCATATCCGGTGAAAAAATATACTGCATTTCCCTGCTCGCATAACGCTCCGACAGGGGACTTACATACTTATCTGTGCTCATCCATGCTCTCCTTATCTTCCTTACAAATTTTTTTCCGCAATTTCTACGCAGAATGTATTCAAACGCTAGGCATCAAACTCTCCCCTTATATCATACTTTGGCGGTTCCATTGGATATTTCCCGGTAAAGCATCCTTTGCAGATTCCAAGGCATCCTGCAATCTCATCTAACCGCTCTATCCGCAGATAAGCCAAAGAATCCGCTCCTATGATACTGCAAATTTCTTCAAGAGAATGCTTATACGCGATCAACTGTTCTCTCTCCGGCACATCCGTACCAAAATAACACGGCCAGAGAAAGGGCGGAGAACTGACGCGCATATGCACCTGTGCGGCGCCTGCTTCACGTAACAGCTTCACAATCCGGCCGGATGTCGTGCCGCGTACGATCGAATCGTCTATCATAATGATCCGTTTACCGTTCACGGCTTCCTTAATGGCGTTCAGTTTGACACGGACACTGCTCTCACGACTCTTCTGCTTCGGTTTGATAAAGGTACGGCCGGCATACGCGTTCTTGACAAACGCCTGTCCATAAGGAATCCCTGCCTGCATAGAATAACCGAGTGCCGCACAGTTGCCGGATTCTGGAACACCCACCACCAAGTCTGCCGCTACAGGAGAGTCCATTGCAAGATACTTTCCCGCAAGGATACGGGAATCGTAAACGCTTACCCCATCGATATGGCTGTCCGGCCTGGCAAAATATATATATTCAAAGACGCATCTTGCATGTTTCTCTTTTGCAATACAAAGTCTCCTATCCGATTCGACTCCTTTATCCGGCGAGATCGTCACGATTTCTCCCGGTTCTACGTCCCGGACATATTTCGCGCCGATCGTATCAAGCGCACAGGATTCCGACGCCAAAATATAGGCGTTATCCCGCCTTCCGATACATAGCGGCCGAAAACCATACGGATCTCTGGCGCCAATCAGCTTACGGGGCGACATAATGATTAAGGAATAGGCTCCTTTAATCCTGCACATGGCACGTCCTACGGCCTCTTCCACAGTACCGCAGTTTAAACGTTCCCTCGCCACATGATAAGCAATCACTTCGGAATCAATCGTCGTTTGAAAAATAGCGCCCGAATACTCCAATTCATGCCTAAGTGCCGGCGCATTGATCAGATTGCCGTTATGCGCAAGCGCAAGCGTTCCTTTTACATAATTGAGCACAAGAGGCTGTGCGTTCTCTCTTGTGCTGCTGCCCGCCGTAGAATAGCGGACATGACCTACACCGATATCGCCTTTTAATTTCTCAAGAATATCCGGTGTGAAATTCTCGTTTAACAGTCCCATTTCTTTTACGCTCAATACTTTTCCTTTGGGACCGTTCGTGCTGCTAACCGCAATACCACAGCTTTCCTGCCCCCTGTGCTGCAGAGCGAACAGGCCGTAATAGATCGTGGAGGCCACATCATTTCCGTCAAAATCATAGATACCAAAAACACCGCACTCTTCCCTTAGTTTGTCTGTTTTTTTCGTTTGGTTTTCCATAGATTCTGTCTTTATTCTCCCCTTATACTACTTCTTACAGTCCAAGCCTCTTAAATACTTCGTTATACGCCTCTTCCACATTACCGAGATCTCTGCGGAAACGGTCTTTATCAAGTTTCTCGTTCGTATGCACATCCCACAGTCTGCAGGTATCAGGGCTTGTCTCGTCGGCAAGGATAATCTGGCCGTGGTAACGTCCAAACTCAATCTTAAAATCGATCAGTTTAATATCTGCCTGTAAGAAATAATTTTTCAATACTTCATTTACCTTAAAAGCATATTTTTTGATCGTTTCAATTTCTTCCCAGGTAGCCAATTTCATAGCCACCGCGAAATAGCTGTTGATCAGCGGATCGCCCAGCTCGTCGTTTTTATAGCTGAACTCAATCGTCGGCTCTTCAAACGGTGTGCCTTCGGGAACGCCGAGTCTCTTGGAGAAACTGCCTGCCGCTACATTTCTGATGATAACTTCAAGCGGTACGATCTCAACCTTTTTTACTGCGGTTTCTCTCTCGCTCAATTCCTCAATGAAATGAGTCGGAACGCCTTCCTTCTCCAGAATACGGAAGACATGGTTCGTCATCCTGTTATTGATCACGCCTTTTCCGACGATCGTCCCTTTTTTCTCACCGTTAAATGCCGTCGCATCATCTTTGTAATCTACAATCAGTACATCGGGATCCTCTGTCTTAAATACTTTTTTTGCCTTTCCTTCATAAAGCTGCTCTAATTTCTGCATCATGTTCCTCCTTTAAATCATTACGTTCGCATTATTATTCTACATTTTTTTCTCATACTTTTCAACCGTCTGAATGATTTCCTTCGTGTACTTCGGATAACGGCGGACAAGTTCTTTGATCTCTTTCTGAGCGCCTCCGGCCACGACTTCTTTGTTATAATCCATGCGGCGGCGCAGCGACTGTCTGCGGATAATCAGTCCGTGTCTGATCTCCACCATTTCCTTATGGTCTAAAATAGCCTCGGTCTGATGCAGCCAGACGGCCGGGTCCTTTACCTGATACCTTCTGAGTATCCGCAGGAGTTCCTGCTGGTTATAATCAAGATCCAGTTCCGCACGTTTGCACTTCTCACGCTCTTCTTTTTCCTGAAAATAAAGATTCCATGCGTTTTCCAGTTCCTCCGCACTTGTTACATTATATTTCAGGTAAAGATAATCCAGCAGATTTGTATTATTCACATAGCGGATCTTCACTTTATTCTGCAGCAGGATGATCTTGTTAATGCTAAGCTCCACTCTTTTCAAATCTCGTCTTGCCTCGGAATGCTTCACATAAATTAAAGTAATCGCAAAAGCCGCCACGCCGGCTGTAATCAGATATCCTGCCTTGGTATCCATCTCCATGAAAAACTGCAGGAACAAAAGGAGCGCAAAACAAAGTCCCAAAGCTGTCACGGAAATGATCGCCATGCCTCTTGTATCCGCAATCGCGCTGATCAGTTCATTTTTCCGGTAAAGATAAGCGTGCTTTTCCCCTTCCAGGCGGCTTAGATCCTTCTTTACCAGTTCCTGGTACTGCTCCGCCTCCTTGATCTTCGCACAGCCTTCCTCGATCTCATCCAGCATGCGCTCGATCTGCCGGTAGCGGTCGTCGCTCATGCGTCGTTTCCTGCCCATGTAATCATCCCGGCTGTTTTGCAGAAGTTCCACTTTTTTGGCACAGTTTTTCAGTTCTTCCGCTTCTTCTTCGGGAAGCGCCTCGATCTCTTCCATATCTTTCAGATAGGAAGTCACCATATCGTATTCAAATGTCAGATTTTCCAGCTCTTTCGTGGCGTCCGCCATTTTCTCCAGACAATTGCGGACATAGGTTTCCCGTACCTCTTTGTTGTCAAAATCGACAGACTGCTCCGCTTCCTCTTCTTCCCCTTCCCAGTCAGTCTCTTCATACTCCATTTCGTCCGGTTCTCTGTTCCATTTCTTAAAAATTTTCTTGAAAATATTCATTGGAATAACCATGCCTTTCTCTTATCTTGCCACACTTTCCCGGTAGGCGCCCTTTAGCGAGGCCGTCAGTTTCTCTATTTCCTCATAATACTGTACCACGCCGCCCGATACGGCGCTGCTCTCCTCCTTGCATACCCGCAGGGTAAACAGCATCCTGTTTTCATCGGTCATCTCAAACTGTCCGGCCGCCTGTTCCACGGCCCGTTCCACCTGCAAAGATACCGCATGCAGATCAGGATGCTCTGCAATATATTCCACGTATTTTTTATCGTCATCCAACATTCTGCGCGCTATCAGGAACTGTTTCAGACTTTCCATACTGCCGTTTGTCCGGTAGGCGGTCATAAAGTCCTCCTGGGCGTGTTCAAACAGAAATAGTTTTGCATTGGCAACGCCTCTGTTATGCAGCGCTTCTCCGCGTATTTTCTTTTCTTCTCTCGGCAGTTTTAAAAGCAGTTCGTCATAACGCTCTATGGCGATCACATAACGGTTATTTTGCAGCATATAGTCCGCTTTGGCCTTCTGTCTTTCATAGGGATTCATACCGGCGCTGTTTTTGATGATCGTCTCAATATGCGAGATCACATCAACCGGATATAGTCCTATGTACTCTAATATGGTTCCCACATATGCGCTTACCGAACACTTCTGGTTCACAAGTCCGTAAAGCGCATGCGCAAGCTTCGAAAGTCCGCATTGCTCATCTAACCATCGCGCAAGTTTGTCGCTTACAATGTCCTGATCCAACAGTTCCACGTTTTCTACAAGCGCATAACAAAGCTCTTCAGCGGAATATAGGTTTACATAAGTTTTTTCAAAAAAATAGGGTATTTCGGCATAATTCCCCGTACTCAATAAAATGCGGCTCATATCGTGCCCGCCTTTCTCTGTTATGTTACCATAAACTGCTTCTTCCATGTCTTCTTACTGGCCGGAAAAAATTCTCCGAATCCGATATCTTCTATTGTGGCTTCCACACATTCGGCCGAAAGCATCCTGATTTCAATTGCATATCTGCCAAACGCTCCCTCCCTGACAGGCGCATCATCCAAAATGATATCCTGCGACTTGGCTCTCTTGCCGGTAAGCGGTGTGATCAAAAAAGAAAGTACATTCTCTTCTCCCGGCAAAAGGATCTCACACTCTTTATGCACCTCATACCAGTTCTCTCCCGCATCCAGGAGCGCATAATACGATTCTTTGCCGCGGCGCAGTACATTCATGCCTACATTGGACTTCAATTTGTCCGGTCCCAGGAAAATATGTGCGCTTCCAATCTCACTCGGTTCAATTTTCTCCAAAAGTCCGAAACATGCTCCCTTGCAAAAAAGGTTATTCCCCTGAAACGCCCTGCGGTTTCTGCACAGAAATGCAAGCGACTCCTTCGCCCAGTCCCCCCGGAAACCGTCTCCTAACAAATAAGCCGCCGATACGATTCTCTCCGCGCACGTTCGCTGCAAAATATCCAGAAATTTTTCGTCAGCCAGCGCATAGCTGTCTTTCCTGATCTCCTCGTCCTCTTCTTCTCCCGGAAGCGCCAGCGCAGAGTACGTCTGTTCTTCGATCAAAACCACGATCGGCGTCGTTTTCTTATTCCTTTCCAGACGATAGGTTTTTAAGCGTATGCCGTTATGTTCACAGGCTAACACCTGATAATTCCACAGCTCCTCCGGTTGATGCAGTACGAAATAGTAGAAACTTTCCGTATGGCTCTGAAAATAAATACGCGTATTTTTCAGATTCAGATTGGCCGCCGCCCTGGTAAGGATCTCCACCATTTTATCATCCAGATGATCGACCGTAAACATGAGTGCACCGATATTTTCCGGTGTCGTGATAAAATTTAACAAAACAAGGCTTCTTTTAATAAACAGTGTCAGAAGAGCCGCCGGATCAAATTCCTCTTCTTCGATCCTGATCTTTTCTCCTTTTCTTGCAAGCTCTACCAGATTCATGACAAGGCAGCCTTCTTCCGTTTCCCCGTTTCTCAGCGCATCTTTGCCGTACAGCCACTGGTTTACCCCTTTCCGCTTCCACAGCGCAGTGGGAATATTGTACTGCCTTGTACCCATAACGGTAGCCACGCTCTCTACCTTATTTTCTCCATAAACGCAATAGCTGATCTGTGAAAAATCGCTGCTCAGGTCATAGCCTGCAAGCACACTGCCTTTATGCACTTTTTCTTCATTTTTTCTATCAAAGAACATAACTGCTCCTCTGGTCCGATCGACAGCAGAATCCGGCCGTTCATACTATCGTAAAGAGTTTATTGACCATAAAGTCCTTTTTATAGTATTCTTCCAATAATTTGTCCACTGTATCATAATCCTGCATCGTTTTGCCGATCATAATATCATTGAGCAGGCTGAAGCGGCTGTTCATGTGCACATCATCCCTGCTGTCGTTTTTACTGACCGTTGCGCTGTGCGTAACCTGTTCCCGGCCATCCGCATCTTCGGTAATATAATATTGTAATCTTTCCCCGAAAAAGAGAATGAATTCTTTCACGCAGATACCGGAAAACATATCCTTCATCACTTCCTTGGCATATTCCTGCTTCTCTTCTCCCTCTTTCTGGATCAGATAATGGATCATAACGCGGTGTCCGGGTTTCGCGCGGTATTCTAAAATCACCTTGTCCTGCAGGGCGTCAAGCGCCGGCAGATATCCCTGGTAAGCATGAAAAAGAGGCAGGACGATCTTCCGCTTTAACAACTCCCGCAGGAATCCGCGGATCACTTCTTTTATTTCTTCCGTAATTTCTTTCGGATTTTCGGCATAATATTTTAAGTATGCGATCAGGCATACCTGATGCAGTCTGAGCTTCTCCCGGTACAGGCGCAGTATGTCCTGACATAAAAGCGGCTCGGCGATCTTTTCTTTTATCACATAATCATAACAGCATTGGGACAAAAAGGCCAGGGTCACTTCCTCTTTCCCGTTTTCTTTCATATAAGAGTGAAAAATTTCCATGCTCTCGCCTATATAGGCTCCGGTATAAAGCATCTGCACGAGAATCCGTTCGCTCATTTCATAAGTATCCACACCGAAGTCATGCGCTGCTTTCCAGATATTACGCATATCCTTGATACTGCCGTTGTAATAGCGGATCAGATATTGCAGTATCTGTTCGTCATATTTTCCTTTGTCCAGCACATAAAGAAGCATCCCGGTCATCCGTTTTTCTTCTTCCTGCCCGTTAAGCGTAAGCAGTCTGCTGCAGAGTCTGACAAGCGTTTTGACATCGATTCCATACGGTCCGGTAAGGCAGACCCATGTATAGGCTTCCTCATACATACCGCGCAGAACCATCGTACGTATGACTTCCTTTCTGTCGCCGCGTGCGATCTGTTCGGGTTTTAGCGCGAACAGATATTCATCCAGTTCCCACATACGGTCTTTTTCATAATAAAACTGTATCATCCGGATCCTGATCTCCTGACGGATCTGTTCCCTCATAAAATCGGAGTCCGCAAGACGTTTAAAACGTTCAATATTGTCTTCCAGCAGCGTTATCGCATTTTTATGGTCGAAGCAGATATAGAGATCATACCCTAAATGTTCCCTGATATAAGGAGCCGCCATTAGGATCAGTTTCCCCGTCGTGTTCAGATGTTCCGCTTTGTAGGAAATACTCTTGGTATAACGGTCATGGGCACCATCTTCCAGCAAAATCTTACATTCCTCATCATAGATGGGCACCTGGGCACGGCCTCCGGTAACCGGATAGGCCATCTCCTTCGTACCGTACGGATAAACGAGGATCACCTGCTTTATCTCGTCATTTTCTATCGTAATATCCTGCATGAACAGCAGGTCGAGCAGATGTCCGGCAACTTCTTCATCCACAATGGACTTGGTGAGGATATTGCGGTAAAGATAGGCCAGATTCCTGTTGATCCTGTCCTTCTTGATCTGTTCCACCACAAACCGCTCCATTGCGGGCATATAATTTATATAAATATCCGGTATTTCTTCCTGGTGCTTTAATACATACACATACAGCCATGCCGTAATCTCATAGCTTAAATCGCTCTGATAGGAAAAATACATCAGGATCATCTTCGGCAGTGTCCGTGAATCGTCCAACGTTACCGACATCATATAGTATTCATACAATCTGGTGATCCGCAGATTCTGTTCCACGCCGGCCTGATACCATGCGAAATATTGACTGCCGTATTTATTGCCTTTGATCAGCGTCGTGCAGATGGCATGCAGAATATCGCTCTGCGGATGCCTGTCATAGCAGGACATCAGGATCCGGAGCAGAAGCGCCGAATACCCTTTCTGCTTCTGCGCAAGGTATAATACCTGTATCATGATATCGTCTTTCATGACTTCATTTTTCACGGCATAATTCAAGATCTGTAATTCGAAATCACCAAGCTTTAATAACATCGCCGGATTCATGCATAACAGATTCCAGGCTTCTATATAAATGAGCGGACTCTTACAGCGGTAAGTAAACAGTTCCTCCAAAAGCGCCCATTTTCCGGAGGCGCTGCGGCTGTATTCATCCGATACGAACAGCAGGAGCCATGCGATCCGCCAGTTTCCGCGGTTTCTCTCATAATACCATGCAATGACCCGTGCTATCTCATCAATATCACTGTCACTTTTGCCATAAAGGGTCGTCAAATATAAATAGTAACACCACAGCTCAGGCTTCTCTTTCTGCAGCGATTCTAACAGTTCCCTTTCCTGTTCCAGAATCCACTGCGCCTCATGAAAACGTTCTTTTGTCATAAGCAGCTGTGCCTGAAACAATTTGGCCGCCACGTCATTCCCATCGATCTCCTGCAAACGTTCCGTCAGCTTACCGGTTTCTTCCATCCAGGTTTTGACACTGATCTTTTTTAAACGAAACGCCTGATAAAACTGCAGAAGCTGTGTAATGACACGCTTTTTTTCCTTGTAAAAGCCGAATCTCCTGCGGATACTTTCCACATGACAGATAACCGTAACCGGAACCGTTATCGTCTTTCCGTAACCGATAATACGGATACAGCCATAATTATTACCGGCATGGAGCCTGTCCTCTTTGATATAATAATACAGCCTGTACAGATTGCCGAGGAATGCCTCTTCCCCAATGACATTCTCATGGATCTCCAGAAAATCTCCTTCGGTTTCTATCCGCAGATGCGTATACCCCCAGCCGTTTCTATTGATGACCAGCGTATATCTGGAAGCAGGCGCAGGATTTTCTATTCTGATCTGCGACTCTTCGGGAAGAAACTCTACCGGTTTCTTTTTGTTGATCTCTATCAGAAACTCTTCCACATTGTGTTCGTTCCCATAAAGTCCGGAAAGTCCTTTATAGGCCGCATAATGCTGTCTGTCGTTTCCTTTAAAGACCTGCTCAAATTCCCTGCTGTAAAAGAGTCCGACCGCTTCCGTCCAGCTGCTTTTCGCAAGATTTGTAAAATGAAAAAGATTCTTGATCGTTCCAAGGCTTGATTCGATCAATGGTAACTTTAATATAACAGAAAAAGGGAGATAATATTCTCCCTGATTTGATACGATATGAAAGGCGCCTTTTATCTCTGTTCCCGCCTCCATTTCGGAAGTATCCAACCGGTAAAAAATCTCGTCCCGGCTTCCTCCAAATGTCGGCGTAAGACATTCCATGCGCAGATCCGAAGACACCACGCAGCCTTCCGTCAAAACACCTTCCGGTCCGAAGATCGTAAAAGAACCTTCCAACAGCTCTCCTGCCTGTACGGAAGCCTCTATCTGCGGGCATGAAAAATCCAGAGAACCATTCTCATACTTAAAATTTCCGTCCAGTATCTCCTGAATAATCTGCTTCACTTCCCGCACCACGCTTTTCTCGTATTTCGCACCCATTTCCCATGCAGTCTCTTGCCGGGTCTGCATTTATTATACCATTCAACTGCCATTTTCTGCAAGGCAAAACGTAGACAGTGCCGAAGAGTACTTCTCCGGCACATTTTTCTCCTTATCTTCTAACCCGGTTCCGATATCCGGCTGACACCTACATAAACATCTGATATTTCATACCATGTAGGATAGTCCGTGATCCCGCTTGCCGGCAGACCAAACACCCGCTGGAACACACGTACCGCTTCCGCCGTCCGCGAACCGTAAATCCCATCCACCGTAACTTTCGGAATGGCCGGATAATTCTGCGCAATCCGGTTAAGCTGCTGCTGCAATTGTCTGACTTTATCTCCAGACGATCCGATCGTCAGATTATATCCCGGCCAGGATGAGGGCACACCGGCTACGCTGACTGCGGAATTAATATACATGTCGCTGCCGTAATAATAGCGGATGATCTCAATCGCGGAATATCCTTCATCCCCCAGGTACTTTGACCCCCACTGGCTCAAACCGTTGCATGTCACTCTCTGCCCGTCACAGTACGACGTAAAGATCGGCTGTCTGACCCCCGGCCGGGAAAGATAATTGGCAAAAATACTGTCTACCAGTCTGTCAATGTTTCCGTATGTGTTTCTGCCGCGGATCCATTTCTGATCATATGCGGTAGAAGATGTGATCGTGAAGTTGTAGCCCTGGTTGCGGTACCATATGGTCAACGGTCATTCAGCGCTGCAGACCGCCCTGCTTTCCACGGCCCGTTCCGATAAAACAGAAATGACAATATCGTCGCGCTGCACCAGCCGATGGGCCACGCACACCAGATGCCGATATATCCCCATTGAATCGAAAAAATAACCGCCAGCATAACGCGCAGAAGCAGATCCGTAAAAGTGGATACCATAAATTGTTTCATCATTCCCGTACCGCGCAGAATCCCGTCCGCCACAAGTTTCACGGATACCACAAAATAAAACGGCGCTGCAATATTCAAAAACCATATTCCAGAAAGCAATGCGGACTCCGATGGGTCTTCCATAAAGATCCCGATCAAAGGACCGCTTGCCAGAACATACCCTGCCACGATCGGTATACACAATATCCAAACCATTTTGACTGCCGCCTTAAATCCTTCCCTGACACGTGCCGGAATGCCTGCCCCCATATTTTGAGCCGCGTAATTGGAGACGCCGTTTCCTAACGTCGTAAACGAAGTAATGACCAAATTATTTAATTTGACTGCCGCCGAATATCCTGCTATGACACCGGCCCCATATCCGTTGATAACTCCCTGGATAATGATATTGCCGATTGAAATGAAACTCTGCTGTAAAATACTCGGCACTGCTATCATGGTTATTTTTTTCAGCAGATCCATGGAAAAAAAGGGCGCTTTTGTTTCTGTTTTAATTGCCGAAAGCCTTATTTTTACTACGATAACGGCCAGTACACAGCTGATTCCCTGGCAAAGAAACGTCGCCCAGGCAACGCCCGCAACCCCCATATGAAAGGCCGAAACAAACAGGATATCGACAGCGATATTGGAAGTCGATGAAAGAGCCAGAAAGATAAAAGGCGTTTTGGAATCTCCAAGCGCCGAGAAGATCCCTGTCGCCACATTATAAAAAAGCAGAAACGGAAATCCCCATATATAAATATCCAGATACAATTTGGAATCCGCAAAGATTGTCTCCGGTGTCCTGACCATATGAAGAAGTCCCGTACACGCCAAAATACCCGCAAGCATCAAAACCGCACATAATACGGCGCTGGCTGTCAGAGCCGTATAGACGGCAGTCTTCATCTCCTGATATTTCCTTGCGCCAAACAGCTGTGAAACAATAACGGAACATCCTATATTACAGCCAAAGGCAAAGGCGATAAAGATCAGCGTGATCTCATAGCTGTTGCCCACTGCCGCAAGTGCATTTTCTCCGATCAGTTTACCGGCTACGAGACTGTCGGCTATATTATATAACTGTTGGAAAATAATGCTGCCGAATAAAGGCACGCAGAATTTCCATAATACGGTTTCCGGTTTTCCTACTGTCAGATCTTTGTTCATTGCAATACTGATCCCCTTCCCGCATTCTGCAGATTTCGAATCTGCAGATTTTGTTTGCTGCCGATTCTTGTTATTGCTTATTTCATCTATCGGTATTATACTTTTTATAAATAGATTTGAAAAATATATGTTTTATATTACTACTATATCAATTTTATATATCTTTTGTCACGGAACATCATTGAAATATCACTCCCCGTTACTCTGCTGTTCTGCCAAAAAAGAAATTGCGAAACTTTACTTTCACAGCCGGAGTTTGGGCGAAAGGAGTCCACCATGGATATCAGCTACGAATATTACCGTGTTTTCTATTATGCCGCCAAATACAGAAATTTCACCCTTGCCGCAGAATCGCTGCATGGCAGCCAGCCGAACATTTCCCGGACGATCAAACTCTTAGAACATGATCTGGGCTGCCGGCTTTTTATCCGTGCAGGCCGCGGCATCGTACTGACACCGGAAGGTGAACGGTTATATTCCCATGTAAAGAGCGCGGTCGAACAATTACAGAGCGCTGAAGAAGAAATCAAAATGTTTACCGGATTACACAAAGGCACCGTAAACGTCGGAGCCAGTGAGACTGCCCTGCATTTGCTGCTCCTGCCTGCACTGGCTCGGTTTAAGAAAATTTATCCGGAGATCCGCATCCGCATCCGGAACCACCTGACCATGCAGGCCATTGATTCCGTCAGGCAGGGTCTCGTGGATTTTGCCGTAGTCGCTTCTCCTGCCGATATTCCGGATACACTAAAAAAAACCCCGCTGACGCAGTTTCAGGATATTCTGATCGGCGGGAATGCTTTTCAAGAAATAGTCCAAACGCCAGTTTCCCTGAACGATATTTCTCACTATCCGCTTGTCTGTCTGGGAGAAAATACGATGAGCTATCGCTTTTATGACAGTTTCTACCGCGAACACGGCTTATGTCTGAAGCCGGAATTTGAAGCGGCCACTACGGACCAGATCCTGCCTATGGTCAAAAACAACCTGGGACTTGGATTTTTCCCCGAAAAGATGGCAAAAGAAGCTCTGACAAGCGGGGAGATCTGCCGGATCCCGCTGCAGGAAAGTATTCCCTGCCGGGATATTTTGCTTGTGGAAAATACGGAACGTTCTTTGAATGTTGCAGCGGGAACTTTGAAAGATTTGCTGATAGATGCTTTCCTTTCCATACGGGCATGAAACGATCCATCCGTCTATTTATCTGCCCGTAATAACACAAACCACCGGTAACAATGACAATTATCTGTCTGACAATAAGCCTGTCATCATTACCGATGGTTTCCATCATTTTTTATTCTTTTCGTTTCCTAATTTGCCAAAATGGATATTGCATGCATATAAGCATCCGCACCGCGGGCACATGTTACGGTGATCTTTTTGCCGGTTACCAGTACTTTACAGTTATTGACATTTCCCAGGGTATCTAGTTTCAGTTCCATCTCTCCGGCACTCGTTGACAGATACAGTATATTCTCGGTAGATTTACTGCTTACGGTCCCTGTTACTGTCGAATAAGAACCGGACAATGTTGCAGGCTGTACATAATTTTTTTCTCCCGCGATAGCCGCCGCATGCATATAGGCATCCGAACCGCGGTAAACGGAAACCGTCACTTTCCGTCCGGGAATCATCATTAAGCCGTTTCGGGAATCCGTGTTGCCATCGATTACCACCTGCATCTCGCCGCCTGTGGTTGTCAAATACAGCAGATTCTCTTTCGTATTGCTTCCTACGGTACCCGTCACTACGGTCGTCGATGCATTGACCGGACCTGCCGGCATGGGCGTATACCCTGTCGAACCTGTCGTAACTGCTGCCGCCGAAGAATCAACAATGCTGACTGCATGCATATAAGCATCCGAACCGCGGGCACATGTGATGGTATAGGTTTTGTTGATCACAAGTACGCTGCATCCGCTCATATTGGTAGACGGATCAAGTTTAATCTGCATCTCGCCCGCATATGTATTAAAATAAAGCACGTCCCCTTTTGTCTTCTCTCCAATTGTCCCCGTTACCGTCGATGTTTTGGAAGAGTCCACAGTAACACCGACCGTCTGCGCACCGCTCGTAATCTTCACCGCATGCAGATAACCATCGGAACCATGCGATACCGAAACACTTATTTTCTGATCCGGCAGTAAGATCTTACAGCTGCTCGTGTCCGTTCCGCTGTCCAGCTTTATATGCATCTCGCCTTCCTGCGTAGAAAGTTTCAATAATTCCGAAGTCGTTCCCGACATTACGGTTCCGTTAACCGTAGCAATGACTTCCGCCGCCGTCACATTCATCTGCGCTGCCGGTACCATAAGCATACACAACATAAGGCAGGCCGCTGTCCATAGTTTTATCCGCCTGTACTTTTTCATTTTTACCCCTCCCTAAATTATGGTAACCAGATTATACTTCCAATTTTACATATTATGTAAATCTATCATACAATATATATCGCCAAAAAGCAATGCTTTCTTCTACTAAAAAATGCAAATATTTATAAATTTTTTCCAAAAACACCGCCATAATACTTATATTTTCTAAAAAGCAAAAAGCGCAGGGGGTTGATCCTGCGCTTAATGAATTACGTAAACGGATTATGGAGTATGATTAACATAAGGTCAGACCCGGCGGTCTGACCTGCAAGAATTGCTTCCGCAATTCTTGTCTGCTTTCCTCTACTGCCCGTGCATCTTTCTCTCACAACATAAGGTCAGACCCGGCGGTCTGACCTTATATACCAATCCTTTTATCGCACGCCGTCGTCTCCGCCGCGTGTCCACATGATGTTCTGGCTGATCATCTGATCGATATCCATACCGATGATCTCAGATGCCCTGGCTTTGGCAATGCCTTCATTTGCCGTTCCGAGATTCTTATAGATTTCATAAGCCGGTTTTTTATTGCCGTTTAAGTCATACAGCCCAAGCGCCAGATTGCTCTCCATTTCACTGGCTTCGTCCGTCTGACGGAACAGCATGAACGCGTCAATGTCGGGAATCGAAGCCGCCTTGAGATAGCCGTAGGCTACGGAAGCCTCCTGTTCCTTCGTGCCGAAGCTCGAAGTATAGCCGATCTCTGCAAGGGAAATACTTCTTACTTCTCCTGCCGGATTCAGGAAATTGCCCTGATGCATATAATTGATCAGTATGTCAATGTTCTGCATCGTAATGTACGGAGAGGTAATGCTGTTTTTCACCCATACGGCCGGTCCGTTCCATGCATACGGATCATACAGCGGAGAGTTATACGGATGGAACGAAAGACCCCAGTCTATATTGCCCTCTCTGTTGATATAATAGTTAAAGGTATCCAAATAATCTTTTGACAAAAAGCTGCCGGGATTGGATTTACGGTTCCATTCCTGATCAATGGAATTATAGATCCGCACATTGGCATTCATGCTTTTCATTTCGTTATAGATGATACGGAACGCTTTTACATATATATTTACATTAAAATCCAAAGATGTCGATTCCGTATACCACCATGACGTCCGTGCATTTACTTCATTGCCCACGATCCAGTTATCTACCTGTCCGCAGCCAAGCTGTCCCGAATAGCGCTGTCCGAGAAAAGCGCCGACAGCCTTTAAATGTTCCGTCCCGGCAGCATCGTCCACATTCAGCGCATACCCCGGACAGGATCCGCCTCTTGCCATCGGATGAATGAGATCCTGAGAGTAGAGGCCGTCACCGCGGTTTAATAAAACCATTGTCACCTGCAGTCCGTAACTGTTAAAGCTCCTTATCATGGAGTCGAATTTACCGATCATATCACCGTTAAAATAGTATGTCTTTCCATTATAGTCAAACGGAATCGCACCGGGCACCGACGCTGCAGAGCAGATCTCATCAACTGCCATATTGTACACGACCTGTTTGATGCCAAGCGCCTGCAGTTCGCCGTTTGAAGCTTTGGTAAGATCCGGCAGAATGCCTTTGATCCCGTTATCCTTACGTGCCGATGTATAGGCTGCAAGCGCTTCCGGATTCGTAATATAATGCTCGTCGCTCACCTGAACCATCTGCCCGCCCTGTTTCACTGCGACCAGAAATTTACGGCTCAGATTGGAATCAGCCGTATTATAATTCAGAGGAAAACTTACGGAAACGGAAGTCCCGGCATCTGCTATCGCAACGACGTTCCCTGTTGCACCGTCCTGGTATACTTCATCGGCATAGACATAAAATTTGCCGTCATCACTTGACGGAATACTGCCTGCACTGAGCTGACAGACAACGTTTGTCCCCGAAATCAGACAGGAATCGATCTTCACGGGACGTCCTGCCGCTTCCACATACGCCATCTCATCCCCCATGATCTTTGTACTTCCCATTGCCAGAACACAAACAGCGGCAGTCAGCACTGCCAGAATCATTTTTCTTATGTTTCTCATAGTTCCTCTCCTCATTGTGTATTCAATTTCTTCTGCGGATATTATATCATGTCATCGGGAAAAAGTCATTAAAGATTATCATTCCCCCCGAAAATCCGGTGGCTGCCTTACCATTCCGTATACACCCTGTTGAGCGTAAATGACAGAATTGCCAGTATATTGGCGTAAATGGCACTTTCCGGCCAGGTTGCATAAATCTCGGAAGAAGCTACATTCTTTATATAATCTTTATACCGTACATAATAGTTTGGCGCGCTGCTGTCGGATGGCACGCCATCGTGTACGACAACAAACTCCGGAACCACTACTCTGCTTAAGACAATCTCCCCTGTCTCATCCATCGGTTTGATCTCATCTTCCGGAATCTTCGGCGGATATTCTCCGTACAGGGTATGATCCGGAATGATGATCACCTCTTCCGATTCCTGCGCTGTTTCCGTCGGTATCATCTGGATATTCTGCACAGCCGTCACATCCGGCAGTACTTCCACACCGGAAACGATTACCGGCTCGTATCCCGGCGCCTCTACGGTCACATTATATTCCGAATAAGGCATCGGAGATTCCGGCGTCAGGCTGTAGGAAAGCGGCGGCGCGGAAAGCTGTACTTCCTCCGCCTGCCCGGAAATGTCCGTTTGCAGCGTTTCAAGTGTTGTTTCAGGCGTTCCTGTATAGGCGATGGAAATCACGGCGTTTTGAATCGGTATCAATCCGATATTGGAGGTCACATTAATCTGCAGTCCGCCGGTTTGTTCTCCTTCCATCTGCGCATTTCTAAACGTTTTTACGTCCATATATTTACCTGCTTCAACCTTATTATCTTTCTAGTTATCATATGCAGATATTCGAAAGCGGTCACTGGTACGGCTCCTGTTATCCCTACGGCAGTCCGGCAAATTGTTTCTGCAGATCATAATATCCTTTCCGAAGTCTTTCCGTGTACGGATAATAATCCCAGTCCTCCCACTGATATTCCCGCAGCTTTACGGTTCCGGTCTCTTTCGTGGAAAGTCCTATACCGATTCCCTCTACAGTGGTTCCCGAAAAACCGCCGTTTCTCCAAAAGTCGCCCTCGATCTCCTTACGGGAAGGATCTCTGAAACTGAGCATGAGCCATGGAATGCGCACCTCGAGGATATCGCCGTCGTAATAAAAATCTGCCAGCGAATCGTATTCTTTTACATCATAATCATTTGTTCCGAAAACAAGCTTTCCCGCCTCAAATCTCTGCAGCGGAATGACCTCCGCCCGGTCCTGTAAGACCAGCTCGCGTTCAAGCAGAAAATAGATTGATTGGAACAGGGTATTATCCGGCCTCTGCATTTCACTTGTTGTCGTAATGCTCTTATCGTATTTATCGTATTCATATTGATAGCGGTCGTAATAGCTTTGGACCAAAAGTTCCGAGTTCTCTTTTCCGTCCAATACCAGAACAAAATCCACCGGTTTATTAAACCGGAGTTCTTCATAGGACATACTTCCCGAATTTGGCGTGATATCAAAGGGAATCCAGAGCTTTTCCGTATCATAATGCGCATTTTCCTTTTGTATCATCAGATAAAGATACGCACAGTCATATTTTACGGATAAAGAAGCGTCTTTGGTCTTCAGGAAAAAATCGTCCTCATTCCATTCATCAGCCTTTCCATCCAGAATAACCGTCGCACCGTTTTCTCCCGGTATAAAATCAAGCAGTCCAAAATGCTGCTCACATGTCATTACATCGTACCAGTATGCCCGGCGGTCCGGATTGGTATAACCTTCCGTATTCCATGTCCGCTTGAACCATTCGTCCTGCCAGGTAAAAACAAGTCCGCCCGCATAGCCGGTATCATATATATCCTGCATCATTGCCACAAGCATTTCACCCTGCTCGTCTTCCGTCTTATTTCCCTGATCGAAACCGGTATAAATATTGGCATGTGTCACGCCTCTGGATGCAGGAATACCGAATTCGGCAACCACAACAGGCATATCATGCACCTCGATCATGTCTTTCAGATAGGCTTTATAGGTATTGACGCTGCCGTCCTCATCACGATAATCACTATACGCTTTCTCCGTATATAGGAAGTTCGGATAATAAGGATAAATATGATAAGAGGCAAATAGGCCGCTGGGAAAAGCATCTGTCGGCTCTATATTTTCCACATTCAGATCGATACTGTATTCTTCCTCCATCGTCTCACTGGGATGCTCCAGCACATCCGCCGTCGGCCAGTTGGAATAGCTAAGCGGTCTCTGCATGCCATACTTGTCCATCTCGTAAGAAAGGATATAGTCTCCCGTCTGTGTCCAGAATACTTCAAATGGTTCCAGATCCTCAGCGCAAAGATACGTGCCTTCATATGAGGTAATCTCCGGATTATTTTCATTGGTGACCGATACAAATGTCGCATCCGATTCAATGCCCAGAATCCAACCGATGACATATGGTGAAATATCATATTGATAAGTACCGGAGGCTTTACCGGGATGCTGCTCTATCGTGCAATTACCATGGATCAGATCCACAATATTTCCCATATCCTGATATAAATATTTCTGCATTCCCTCGTCAAATGCATCCCCCGTTTCCGTCAGTCTCGTTTCATCATACCATGTCCCGTGGAATAAATAGAGCGGTTCGTCCGCCGTCTGATTATATTCGTAAAATGCCTCATAAAAAGCCGGCGGCTGCACCGTATAGACTCTGACGGCGTTGGCGTTCATTTCACCGATCTGCTGAAACCATCTTGCGTACTCTTCCTTGGTAACAGCCGTTTCTCCCGGAAAATATCCCGGCTTGCCAAGTCCTAAGTTAACGCCTTTTATATAAATATCTTCAAATTCACTGCCATTATATACGCTCAGGTACTGCCCCTGTGCTTTGAAATAATATGCTGCGCCGTCTTGAACATACGGAGCCGTCACGTTTTCAGGCGTATATGTCTGTATTTCTTCCGCTTTCTTCTCCGACGCCGTTTTTATTTCATCAATTTTACGCCCGTACTCGCTTTCACAGCCGGTCAGGCATACTGCAAGCAATAACAAAAACAGTATTTTTATTCCGTTTGTTTTTTTCATTCCTTCTTCCTGCCCCCGTAACATCACATATGATAATCCATATTTATTTTATTACTTTCTTTTGCACCATGCAATCATTTCGTCTGCAAAAACGCAGCAAAAAGTTCTTTCCAGAGTGAAAAGTCTTTATATTTCTTCGTTAATTTTCCGAATCACACGGCACGGATTCCCGACTGCCAGAGAATTCGGCGGGATATCCTTCGTAACGACGCTTCCGGCACCTATTACACAGCCATCTCCTATCGTTACCCCTGGAAGAACAATGACGCCTCCGCCCAGCCAGCATCCGTTTCCGATCTTTATGGGCAGCGCATAGGTGCGGCAAAAATATTCTTCCCGTCCCGGATGCCAGTCGGGCGTAAGCCTTTCGGACAATTCGACAGGATGTGCGGCGGTATAGAGCTGTACATTTGATGCGATCAGCACATTGTCACCAATGATGATCTCATTGCAGTCCACAAATGTACAATTCATATTGACAGACACGTTGTTTCCGAGATAGATGTTTCGTCCGTAATCACAGATAAAAGGAAGTCCGACCGATACGTTCGTGCCGATCCGGCCAAACAGTCGTTTCAGGATATTCACTTTTTCTTCTTTCTGTTCATATGCCAGTGCATTATATGCCTGCAAAAGTTCTCTTGTCTGCGTTTTGAATTCAATAAAAATCTTATCATGGCAGTTATAATATTCGCCTGCCATGCATTTTTCCAATTCATTCATCGGATCGCGCCGCTCCTTCTTTTCCTATTTGACACTCATAGAACCGTTCGTGCTTCCACATGACCAGTTTATCATAAAAGACCTTTATTTCCTATACACCGATACGAAATAAAGGTCTTTCTTATTTTCCATTCGTTCCTATTTGGTAAGCATCATCATAATATCATTGCTTCTTGCCACGAATTTGGTCATTGCTTCCGGCTCAAGAGGCGCCTGCTGTAAAAGTGCGAGATCATAAAGCTGTTCACAGATCATCTTCACATTCTCATCCTCTTTATTCTCTATTACATACTGCACAAGCGGATGGCTGGCATTCAGGATCAGTGTTTCGCCTTCTTTATTCCCAAACATCCCCATGTCCATTCCCGGCATGGAATACATCTTCATCATATCCTGCATTCTTCTGCTCTCTTCGGACAAAGTAATCATGGAAGAAATCTTTTTATTTTTGAGCTTTTCTACCTTTACGGTAATGGCATCTTTCTTCAAAACTTTCTTCATCAGTTTGGCGATCTCTTCAGCCTGTTCTTCCATTTCCTTCTCGGCCTTCTTCGTCGTCTTTGCCTTGAACGTATCGGTCAGATCGGCATCGATTCTCTGGAATTTGATACCTTCGTTCTTGGCCTCCAACTGAGACACGAAAGGCTGATCGATGTTATGCGTCAGGATAACGGCATCCATTTTTGCAGACTTAAACATGTTAATATACTGGCTCTGCTGTTTTTCGTCCGTAACATAATAGATGACTTTTTCCTTCTTGTCGTCCTTTTCCTCATCATCCGAAACGGTTTCGCCATTTTCGTCTACAACTTCTGCTTCCACTTTTTCACCGTTTTCGTCTATCGCTGCCCCGCTGTTTTCGTCTACTATTTCCGCCTCAACTTTCTCGCCGTTTTCATCTACCGCTTCTGCACTCCCGGCATTTTCATCTGTCTCATCCGGGTCGATCTTATTGACTTCCAGACATTCGGGCAGCGTCATATACTTACCGTCCAGATTTTTAAACAGAATATAATCTGTCATTTTTTCACAGAACTTATCATCCTTTAAGCAGCCGAATTTGATAAACGGACTGATGTCATCCCAGTATTTCTCATATTCTTCTTTTTCGGTCTTACACATACCGGAAAGTTTGTCGGCAACTTTCTTCGTAATATATTCGTTGATCTTCTTCACAAAACCATCATTTTGCAGCGCGCTTCTGGATACGTTAAGCGGCAGATCCGGGCAGTCGATAACGCCCTTTAAGAGCATCAGAAACTCCGGAATGACTTCTTTGATATTGTCCGCAATAAACACCTGATTGTTATAGAGTTTGATCGTTCCTTCGATGGACTCATATTCCATATTGATCTTCGGAAAGTACAGGATTCCTTTTAAATTAAACGGATAGTCCATATTCAAATGGATCCAGAAAAGAGGTTCTTTATAATCCTGGAACACTTTTCTGTAAAACTCCAGATACTCTTCCTTCGTACATTCATTGGGATGTTTACCCCATAACGGCTGTGTCTCGTTCAAAAGTTCGGGACGTTTTGTGATCTTTAATTTCTGCTCGTCCTCTTCTTTTTCTTTCTTGATTTCTTCTACTACCGTATCCGTATCCAGTTTTTCGGCTTCGGTAATGATCTGTGTCTCTGTCGTGTTTGCTTTGGAAAGATAGATTTCCATCGGCATGAAAGAG
>CAJTUZ010000020.1 GCA_910579735.1 uncultured Lachnospiraceae bacterium | reverse complement strand
GTAACTTATTAACTATATAGCTCTTGTGGCTATATCATTATTATACTAGGAGGAAAGTTTATGAAAAAGAGGAAGATGATAGTAATTACAGTAATTATGATGATTGCCTGTATGGGATGCGGAGCGAAGGAAGTGGAGATCATCAGGCCGGCAGAGGATACGTCTGTGAGTGAGCTGCAGGAAGAAAACGATCCGGCTGAGAGCGAAGCAGAAGAGAAGAATGAAAACTACAGTGATCTGGAAGAAAAAGGAGAAAACAGCGAGACAGCAGCGTTTGCGGAGAAGATTCAGGCGGCAGTGGCAGACAGAAATATGGAGGCGCTTGCCGATCTGTGTTTTTATCCGGTTGCAGTAAACAGTGAGGTGGTTGAAAATAAGGATGCTTTTATGGATTTGGGAGAGGAAGTTATTTTTACAGAGGAAAGGTGTTCTGTGATCGCAGCGGTGGATGCTTCGACATTGGAAGAGACAATGGCAGGAGTCATCATGGGAGACGCTGCGCCGAATATCATTTTTAAGTCTGTAGATGGAGAACTGGGCATAGCGGGAATTAATTAAAGAAACGATCGTGTTGTTGTGCAATAGAGTAATGAACTGGAGACGGGGCGCCTTAGGGCGCTTCGTCTTTTTTGGGTTTGAACTGGTTGAGTATATTGGAATTTATTGTGTTTCAAACAATAGAAATGTTCAAAATAATAATTTGCTCGTTATGCGGATGGAGACGATTTATTTCTGATTTTTTTATAATAATAAAGTGAGAATTAATTTAGTAGGTAATCGTATACAAAAATAATTTAATAAAGTATAATATAAATAATATTTTGATGAAAAAGAGATTATAATGTAAATTTAAGATTGAAGAATATAGCATAAATGACAGGAGAAGGTGGTTTTTTGATTGCGCACATTTCTGAGGATGGATTACATAGAGAAGAATCTGTAGCGGAACATACAAAAAAGACTGTATTTTTATGTAGTAACAAAGGCGGGAGATGTGGACTCTCCAGTCTCATGTCGTTATGCGGTATTTTTCATGATATGGGTAAAAACAAGAAAAAGTTTGATGACTATATACATGCCGATGAAAATATAAAACGAAAATTACGGGGAACCGTGGCACATGCATCGACGGGTGCAAGGTATTTTTTTAGCAGATATCATGAACGCTCTGATTATATAAAATATATGGTTGAAATGATCTCTTACGCGGTTGCGGCACATCATGGCCTTTTTGACTGTGTCAATATCGAACATACGGATATATTTTCAAAAAAGATGAAAGAAATTGAAGATTATGATGAGGCGTGCAGGAATGCAGAACGTGATTATGTGAACGAATACGAAATCGATTATCTTTTTAAAAAAGCAGAAAATGAGTTTAACCTTGTATGGGATAAGATAAAAGAACCGTTTACAAGAATCAAATCTTTACACTTATTAAAATATACTGAAAATGCAAGAGAAATGCTATTTGATTGTAAATTCTTTTTACTTGCATCTTTACAGCGTTTGATCGTATCGATTTTGATTGATTCGGATTGGGAAGCCACTGCGGATTTTATGAATGGTATAGATACATTGTCTAAACAAGCTTCATTTTATACAAAAGAGATTTTTCAAAAGGCCGAAAAAAATTTTGGAATATATATGCAGAAAAAGCAACAGTCGGTTCATTATTCCAGATTAACTGATACCGAAAAGGTAGTATTCGATGCAAGAAATTTTTTACAAAAAGAATGCAGGGAGTTTGCAAAATATCCTGCAGGGATATATTGTTTGCCAATTCCCACCGGAGGAGGAAAGACTCTCAGCAGTCTGGCGTATGCTTTGGAATTTTGTAAAACACATCCAGAGACGGAGCGTATTATTTACGTATCGCCATATATTAGTATAACGGAGCAAAATGCACAGGTGTTTCGCGATGCGATCGGTAATGATGAATGGATATTAGAACATCATTCTTCCATGATCAGAAATGAGGAGGCAGAGAACGAAGATTATCGAACGAACAGGATTTCAAGGTATGATATAAATTGGGAAGAACCTTTTATTTGCACAACATTTGTTCAATTTATGAATACGCTTTTTTCAGATAAGAGTGAATCGATACGGCGGATGCACAGACTTATCAATTCCGTTGTAGTTATTGATGAAGTGCAGTCAATGCCGTTAAAATGTGTACACACATTTAATTACATGATCAATTTCTTAAATGCAGTGTGTAATACAAATATAATCCTGTGTACGGCAACACAGCCGACTCTGGAAGCGGCTGAATGTCCCATTTGTTATAGCGATCCTAAGTTTATGATAGAAAATACTGCCAGTTGGTTTTATAAGTTTGAGCGGGTAAAGATTCATACACCTGTGACAGGTGAAAAATATTCGTTTGAAAGTCTTGGCAATAGGCTTGCAGAACAGACGACAGAATATAAGTCAATTCTGGTGGTCCTCAATACGAAATCGGCAGTGAGAGGGTTATATGATAAATTAAAACTTTTGAATATTAATGCAGAATATCTTACAACGAATTTATGCGCGGAACATAGAAGCGATAAAATTAAAGTAATAAAAAATACGCTTAAAAAGAAACAAGAAGCGATAGTAGTTGTCAGTACTAATTTAATTGAGGCAGGCGTAGACATTTCCTTTGAATGTGTATATCGCTCCATGACAGGCCTGGATAGTTTGGCGCAGACCGCAGGGCGATGCAATCGAAATGGCGAAATGGAATATGGAAACGTATATTTGATAACTCTCGAAGGCGAAAACACAGGAAGTATAGAAGACTTGCAACAAAGTACGAGGGTGACGGAAAATGTGATATATCAATATAATAGCGGTGCACAAACGGACAGCCTTTTAATGCCGGGGTGGATGGATAAATATTATGAAGAGAGATATAGCAGCGCGTCTGATAAAATGAATTTTCCGATAGAAAAATTGGATACAAATATGATAGAACTTTTGTCAAGAGGATTTGGCACCAAAGAAAAGGACATTTTTATGATTCAGGCATATAAAACAGCAGGTCAGGCATACAGAGTCATAGATGACGATTCATTTGGTATAATCGTACCGTATAAGAAGGGAATTGAGATTATAAATTCGATACAGGAGTCATCTGATATGAGGGAGATAAAAAAATATATACAGATGGCTCAGCGATATACAGTGAATATTAGAGGCAGTCAACTGAAAAAATTTGTCGGCCTGATACAGCCTGTAAGCGACAAAATACCGGAGTTATATATGGTGTCGGCTCCCGGGTCCTATCATCAGGAATATGGAATTACACCAGAATGGGAAACACTCATATTTTAGCAGATATACAATTGTATCATACGATGAAATCGGAAAAGTACGAAAGGATGGTGAAACATGGATAAACTGAATAAAATCGAATACAGTGTATTTGGGAGATATGCTTTGTTTACAGATCCGTTGTCAAAAACGGGTGGTGAAAAATGCAGTTACCAAATACCTACTTATCAGGCATTAAAGGGAATAACGGAGTCTATTTATTGGAAACCCACGATTACGTGGATTATTGATGAGTGTCGTATCATGAATCCGATACAAACGGAGTCAAAAGGGATCAGGCCGGTCAAATACAGTGGAGGAAATGATCTGTCATATTATACTTATCTTCGCAATGTAGAATACCGTGTAAAAGCTCATTTTGAATGGAATGAAAACAGAAATGACCTGATACATGACCGGAATGAGAATAAACACTACGATATTGCAAAAAGAATGATCACAAGAGGCGGAAGAAGAGATATTTTCTTAGGTGCGCGCGAGTGTCAGGGATACGTAGAGCCCTGTTCTTTTGATGAAGGGGAAAGTATCTATGATAAAACGAACCTGTCATTTGGGATTATGGTGCATGGGATAACGTATCCTGATGAAGCAATTAGAGAAACAGAAAAGGGGAAAATGACAGTGAGACTTTGGAATGCACAGATGATAGATGGCGTTATACGTTTTCCCCGTCCGGAAGAATGTGAAATAAGGCATATTCTACGGCAGGCAAAACAGAAATCTTTCGTCCCGGAGGAGAGTTTCAAGGGGTTGGCAGAATTTGAAGGAGGTGACATGTTTGGCATGGTTAAAGACTTTGGCTGATACATATGATGTCTATTCCGATTTGGCGGGAATTAATAAAAACGGACAGGCAGTATTGCTGCCGATCTCACATTCCACATTTAACGCACAGATTGAAGTGACAATTGATCAGGTTGGCAATTTTCAGGGGGCAAAGACATTAGAGAAGGGCAAGGACGTGGTTACGATCATTCCCGTTACAGAAGATTCAGCCGCCAGAAGCAGCGGGATAGCGCCTCATCCGTTATGTGATAAACTCTGCTATATAGCAGGCGATTATACGGCATACACCGGAGATAATAAAGAAAGTTTTTTTGAAGCTTATATAGAGCAATTACGGGACTGGGCAGAATCAGAAAATACGCATCCCATGGTGTTGGCCGTATATAAATATCTTATAAAACGGTCCCTTATATATGACCTGGCGGCAAATAAAATATTAGAATTAGATGAAACAGGAAAGTTGACAGACCGTACTAAAATACAGGGACTGGGGCAGACAGGTGTGAATGTAAGGTTTATTGTCCGTGGAAATGACAGACCGCAGGAAGTGTGGAAAAATCAGGAGTTATATAAGAACTATGGTGCGTATTATAGACAAAAATTCAGTGAGAGTAAGTTATGCTATGTTTCAGGGAGAATTGAAGCATGTTCTGACAAACATCCTTCTAAAATACGAAACAGTGGAGACAAGGCAAAACTGATTTCAGGGAATGATGAATCTGGATTTACTTATCGTGGAAGATTTACTGCAAAAGAACAGGCAGTTTCCATTGGATATGATACCTCTCAGAAAGCGCATAATGCATTGCGGTGGCTTATTCAGAAGCAGGGATATACACGTGATGAGTCTGCGATTGTCTGTTGGATGGTAAACCGGGACGTGCAGGTACCCGATATGATGAAAGATTCGGTTAATGCGTATAGAGATATCGACAACTTCGATTTTGATTTTGACAATATTAACATGCCTGAAACTTCGGGTGCAAATAAACATGATACCGGAAAATATTTTGCGCAACAGTTTAATAATGCGGTGAATGGTTATGCGGGAAAGATCGATGTGAATGATAAAGTGGCGATTATCGCACTTGATGCGGCAACGACAGGCCGGCTTTCCATCGTGTATTATGACGAAATGGGTGGAAAACAATACATAGACGCGATATTAAACTGGCAGCAGCATTGTAAATGGAGCCGGAATATAAAAGTAGGGAAAGCAGAAGAAAATAGAGGCAGGGTTACTTGTGAATGTACGCCTTCGCCAAGAGATTTGGCACTTGCCGCCTTCGGTGTACAAAGGTCAGAATGGCTAGAAGCGGACAGCAAGGTAATACGGTCTACGATAAAAAGATTACTTCCGTGTATAACACAAAAGGGAACAAAGATTCCGGATGATGTTATCCGTTCTGCGGCGAGGCGTGCATCTATGCCACAAACGATGAGCGAGTTTGTATGGTATAACGAAGTTTTATGTGTTGTATGTGCAATGATACGATTTAATTACGAGGAAGGGAGCATAACAATGGATAATTTCCTGGAGGATAAGCTGAATGATCGAAATGTTTTGTTTGGAAGATTGCTGGCAGTCTGCGATTATATGGAACAGCGAGCAATGTTTGAATATGATGAAAACGGTAAAGTAAAGGACCGGCGTACCACAAATGCGAAGCGTTACTGGAATGCATACAGCAGCAGACCGGCCAAGACATTCCGGACAATAAAGCAGAACTTGATTCCTTATGAGAAAAAGCTGAAAGATTTTGAATTGAAAAAATTTGAAGTTTGGACCGGGGAAATTATGACACATCTGTCTGAGAATGGATTTGACAATATTGCGTTATCAGAAATGTATTTACCGGGGTATTATCAGCAGTTGGAATATATGAAAAAAGCGTTTCAGAAAAAAGAACAGTAAAGGAGAAGAGTATGAGTAAATTTACAAACAAAATTGATTTTGAAGTTCTGGTAATGGTAAAAAATGCTAATCCAAATGGTGATCCGCTGAATGGAAACAGACCACGCGAGACATATGATGGATTTGGTGAAATATCGGATGTGTGTATTAAGCGAAAAATCCGGAACAGATTGCAGGATATGGGGGAAAATATTTTCGTGCAGAGCGATGAACGGTCGGATGATGGCTGTAAAAGTCTTGCAGATCGGGCAAAGAGCAATATAGATATGCAGAAAGCGTTAAAAGACAAAGATAAAGATACCTATGCAAAAGCAGCATGTGAAACATGGATAGATGTTCGCAGTTTCGGACAGGTATTTGCATTCAAAGATGACAGCGTATCAGTAGGGGTAAGGGGGCCGGTATCGGTCCATTCAGCATTCAGCGTATTGCCAGTTTCCATTGACAGCATGCAGATTACCAAAAGTGTTAATAGTGAGACAAAGGATAAAAAGTCTTCCGATACGATGGGCATGAAGCATAAAATATATTCAGCTTTATATGTTATAAAGGGTAGTATTAATCACCAGCTTGCTGAAAAGACGGGTTTCAGTGATGAAGATGCTCAGAAAATAAAAGAGGCCTTACGTACGTTATTCGTAAATGACAGTTCATCTGCCAGACCGGACGGCAGTATGGAAGTATGTAAGGTATATTGGTGGCAGCATAATTGTCCTATGGGACAATATTCTTCAGCCAAGGTTCATAAACTTATAAAAATCATGCCTAAAATGGATGATCCAAAAGAGTTTGAAGACTATGAAATAAAAATTGATTCTTTGCCGGACTTAAAACTCGAGGAAATAGAAGGTATTTAGATATGTATTCAGAGGACGATTATCTGATGCTTTCCGGGATTCAACACTTTGCATTTTGCAGAAGACAGTGGGCAATGATACATATTGAACAGCAGTGGGCTGAAAATTTTAGAACGACTGCCGGTGAGTTGATGCATAAGAAAGCCCATGATGCAGGTGCAGTTGAAAAGAGAGGAGGCCTGCTGATCATCAGAGGGTTACGTATTTCTTCACGTGAACTTGGTTTAAGCGGACAGTGTGATATTGTTGAATTTCACCAAAATGAAAACGGTATAGAGTTGTTTGGATATGATGGAAAATGGAGTCCCATTCCGGTTGAATATAAGCACGGAGTACCCAAAGAAAACAATGCGGATGAATTACAGCTTTGTGCACAGGCAATTTGTTTGGAAGGAATGTTTCAGATAGATATACCGTATGGATATTTATATTATGGTGAAAACAGGCGTCGTAGTTGCGTAGAACTTACTGATGATCTGCGAAAAGAAGTAAAAAGATCAGCTAAGGAAATGCATGATTTGTTTCAGAGAGGGTATACACCCAATGTAAAGCCTGATAAAAAATGCAAAGCCTGTTCACTGGAAAATTTGTGTATTCCTAAATTGCAAAAAGCAATAAAAGTCAGAAAGTACATTGAACAAAATATTAAGACAAATGATTAAAGCACAAATGTAATTAAGATAAATTGTTTTGGGAGGTTGATGTGCGGAAACTATTAAATACTTTATATGTTATGACGGACAGCTGCTATTTAACGCTTGATGGTGAGAATATTGTAATACAGGATGGAGAAAAAATACTTGGAAGATTCCCGCTTCATACATTAGAGAACGTTATATGCTTTACATATAAAGGAGCAAGTCCTGCGCTTATGGGGGCCTGCGCAGAGCGGAACATTGGAATGAGCTTTTTTTCTCCAAGGGGAGTCTTTTTGGCCAGGGCAATTGGTAAAGAGTATGGGAATGTTCTACTTAGGAAAGCACAATATCGTATATCAGATGATGATCATAAAAGCATTGCATATGCTAAAAATATGATCGTTGGAAAAATTTTCAACAGTAGATGGAGTATAGAGCGAACCCTGCGTGATCATTCATATCGCGTAGATACTGAAAATCTCAAAAAAGTATCTAATATTTTATATGATACACTTCCTAAGATAGATACTGCGATTGCGTTGGATGAACTTCGAGGAATAGAGGAAAAGGCCGCCGAACAGTACTTTTCTGTATTTAATCATATGATATTGAATCAGAAAAATGACTTTGAATTTACAATAAGGAGCCGCCGGCCTCCGTTGGATAATATAAATGCAGTGTTGTCATTTGCTTATACTGTGCTTGCAGGAGATTGTGCAAATGCACTATCAAGTGTAGGATTGGATCCGTATGTAGGTTTTATGCATGGAGACCGGCCAGGAAGAGCATCCTTGGCGCTTGATCTGATGGAAGAATTAAGACCGATTTTAGCTGATCGCTTTATTTTAACATTGATAAATACAAAAGCAATTCAGGCAGTTCACTTTGAAAAGCAGAAGGATAATGCAGTTTTTTTAAATACTGATGGTAGAAAAATATTTTTTAACGCATGGCAGAATCATAAAAAAGAAATCATAACGCATCCATATTTAAAAGAAAAGATGGAATGGGGATTGGTTCCTTACGCTCAAGCGCTTCTGCTTGCCAGAACGATTAGAGGGGATGTTGATGAATATCCGCCATTTTTATGGAAGTAGGTGTATAAATGTTAGTCTTGATCACGTATGATGTTTCTACTCAAAATGCATCAGGAAAGACACGTCTTCGAAAGGTTGCAAAGGAATGTGTAAATTATGGGCAACGCGTCCAGAATTCTGTATTTGAATGTGTTTTGGATGCGTCCCAGATGTTGCGACTAAAAGATCATCTGGTCTCACTGATTGATGAGAATGAAGATAGTTTGCGATTTTATTATCTGGGAAAAAACTATCAGACAAAAATAGAACATTTTGGATGTAAAACTTCTTATGATGCCGAGGGCACTTTAATAATATAATTTGGTGCGAATGGGAAGTTAACATGAAATGCCAGAAAGGTTCGCACTGAAAAAGTATCAAAATTTAACTTATTTTATATATATTTATTGTAGAAAACACAGTAATTTGTTGGTAGTGTATAAATAATAATATTTATTTTTATCTAAATTAGGTTATTTTTGCTGTCGCTCCCCTCGCGGGAGCGTGGATTGAAATTCAATCGGGCGGTCAAGAACACTGCTGAAATGAGTCGCTCCCCTCGCGGGAGCGTGGATTGAAATTAACATAGGCATTACCATGAATCTGTACGTCCATGGTCGCTCCCCTCGCGGGAGCGTGGATTGAAATCACATGAAAAAAGAGCAATGGATAATCACGGAGACCAGGTCGCTCCCCTCGCGGGAGCGTGGATTGAAATGTTGTTTGAATTGTAAAAATGAATTGTGCGACACGTCGCTCCCCTCGCGGGAGCGTGGATTGAAATCATAATGATTTTTGTCCGAACCGTCCTCAATATCCCGTCGCTCCCCTCGCGGGAGCGTGGATTGAAATATTTGACAAAGCCGCTAGGCATAGTCATAGTACGAGTCGCTCCCCTCGCGGGAGCGTGGATTGAAATGTCGTACATGGGCAATTTGTAGTTAGGTGTAAATGTCGCTCCCCTCGCGGGAGCGTGGATTGAAATCAGTGTGGAGTTCGTAATCCTAAAGGCAATCAAGTCGCTCCCCTCGCGGGAGCGTGGATTGAAATAATCAGCTTATGAGCGAACTTTTAGGAATGCTATTGTCGCTCCCCTCGCGGGAGCGTGGATTGAAATGGTTTATTTGGGTTAAGGGGCATGATAAGGACAGGGTCGCTCCCCTCGCGGGAGCGTGGATTGAAATATTACAAAACAAGGAAGTTGACGAATGCACGGTTGGTCGCTCCCCTCGCGGGAGCGTGGATTGAAATTGAAAGATTATTTGTGCTGAATGCGAGGAGGAAGGAGTCGCTCCCCTCGCGGGAGCGTGGATTGAAATGGTGTGAAGTAGCGGAAAACAATCATATAATGGCGTCGCTCCCCTCGCGGGAGCGTGGATTGAAATAAGAATCACGCATTCAAGCAAAGGCCTTAATACAGCGTCGCTCCCCTCGCGGGAGCGTGGATTGAAATCCATAAACAACACCGGTACTTTTATTGTATCGCTTGTCGCTCCCCTCGCGGGAGCGTGGATTGAAATGCTGAAGGGAATTGACTTAATTAAAAGTTTTGAAGTCGCTCCCCTCGCGGGAGCGTGGATTGAAATCTTACGAAAAGCGAGAAAGACAAACCGAAGACGAGTCGCTCCCCTCGCGGGAGCGTGGATTGAAATACAATATCTCGATCTTAAACTTTTTTTACCTTTGTCGCTCCCCTCGCGGGAGCGTGGATTGAAATTGATTATGGTAATCATACTTTTTTGTCTTATTCGTCGCTCCCCTCGCGGGAGCGTGGATTGAAATTAAAGAACCAATAAAATCAAGAAAATCCTGATAAGTCGCTCCCCTCGCGGGAGCGTGGTTTGAGATCGTACCAGTACGGAAAAAATAGTCTTTTATAGGAGTCGTACTCTTTGTGGAGGTGTAGACTTTTTTGAGAGTGCGTAGATCATAAAATATAGTATTAAAATCATGTTTAGTGTTACAAAAAGGTTGTATTTTTTGCAATGTTGAAATAAAATATGGGGTAATACATGATTACCGAAAAGGAGGATCCCACCATGCTGCTTGGAGCATTAGAAGCCGGAGGCACGAAGATGGTATGTGCCATTGGCAACGAAAACGGAGAAATATTAGAACAGGTATCCATTCCCACAGAAACGCCGGAGATCACTATGCCCAAATTACTTTCCTTTTTCAAAGGGAAAAAAATAGAGGCGCTGGGCATCGGCTGTTTCGGACCGATTGACTTAAACCGCGATTCGGATACATACGGATGTATTACGACAACACCGAAGAAGGCATGGCAGTATTTTGATATTGCAGGCACCTTTAAACGGGAGCTTGGCGTTCCGGTAGGATTTGATACGGATGTAAACGGTTCCGTTCTGGGTGAATATACGTGGGGAATCGGAAGAGGGTTAAAAAGCTGTATTTATATTACGATCGGAACCGGTGTAGGGGTAGGTGTCATCGCGGATGGCAGGCTTTTGCATGGTATGCTGCATCCGGAAGGCGGTCATATCCTGCTTCGGAAATTACCGAATGATACGTATAAAGGATTCTGTCCTTTTCATGAGAACTGTCTGGAGGGACTGGCGGCAGGACCAGCTATTGAAGGGCGCTATGGAAAGAAAGCGGTAGAGCTTTCGGATCAAAAAGAAGTCTGGGAAATGGAAGCGGAATATATTGCACAGGCGCTTGTCAATTATACATGTGTGTTGTCTCCGCAGCGGATCATCCTGGGAGGCGGCGTCATGCACCAGACACAGCTTCTTCCGTTGATCAGGGAGAGATTTGCGCAGTTATTAAACGGCTATCTTAAGACCAAAGAACTGGAGGATCTGGACTCCTTCATCGTTTTACAGAGTCTGAATGATAAACAGGGTATCATGGGCGCTTTGAAACTGGGAATGATGGAGTTGGAAAGCGGCATATAAAAGAATTTTGGCAATACGGGAATGACAAAGAGACTTCATAAATAGGGAGCTGCCTGCATAAATTTAAAAGAAAGAATTTATGCAGGCATTTCTATGGCACAGGTTTTTGCTCATTTTTCCAATATTATTATCCCGGTCATTATATTTTATATCGTAGCGTATGGAATCAGTGTTAGGATTAATGTTTATGAAGAGTTTATAAAAGGGGCAAAAGATGGTTTTCATACGGTCATACAGATCATGCCGACACTGATCGGTTTAATGGTGGCGGTAGGCGTTCTTCGCGCGTCGGGATTTCTTGATTTTCTGGGAGGTCTTTTTGCCGGAATAACGCAGCGTGCCGGTTTTTCGTCAGAACTGATTCCGCTTATTTTGGTGAAAATGTTTTCCTCTTCTGCGGCTACGGGACTGGTTCTGGATATTTTCAAGAATCACGGGCCGGATTCTCTGATCGGAATGACGACTTCCATTATGATGAGCTGCACGGAAACGGTGTTTTATACGATGTCCGTATATTATATGGCGGCCAAAGTCACGAAGACCAGATATACGCTTGCCGGTGCAGTACTGGCGACGTTTAGCGGTGTGGCCGCGAGCATTATCCTGGCGGGAATGATGTGAGTAAAGTCTGCCGGAAGATTCTTTTTTTACAGGTTAATTTATAGTTTTTTTATACACAAACTGTTTTAGAACCAAAATACATATGTTAAAATAGGTAAGTAACGATGATCATACCGGAAGCAGATAGGCGATATGCGTGACGTAAGGCGGACAGGCCGTCACGTGACGACACGAGAGGAGACAGAAAATCAATGGGTTCTTTTGTAGAATTTAAGGATGTCAGCAAGACATATCATATGGGCGAAGTGGATATTGAAGCGTTGAAAAATGTAAATTTTACAATCGAAAAAGGAGAATTCTGTGTGGTCGTGGGCGCATCCGGAGCCGGTAAGACGACGATCCTGAATATTTTAGGCGGGATGGATTCTCTCTCATCCGGACAAGTTCTGCTGGATGGAGATGAGATTTCGGCATATAACAAGAAGAAGCTGACTTCATATAGAAGATTTGATATCGGGTTTGTATTCCAGTTTTATAATCTGGTGCAGAACCTGACGGCGTTGGAGAATGTGGAACTGGCGGCACAGATCTGCAAGGATCCTCTTGATGCGATGTCCGTTCTGGAGATGGTAGGATTAAAGGACAGAGCGGGAAACTTTCCGGCGCAGTTATCAGGCGGGGAACAGCAGAGAGTGGCGATTGCAAGGGCGCTTGCGAAGAACCCGAAACTTCTGCTTTGCGACGAGCCGACAGGGGCGCTTGATTATAATACGGGAAAAGCGGTTCTGAAGCTGCTGCAGGATACGTGCAGGAAGACAGGTATGACGGTTGTGGTCATTACGCATAACCAGGCGCTGACCGCTATGGCGGACAGGGTTATTACGGTAAAGAGCGGAACGATACGAAAGATGGAGATGAATGAACAGATTATACCGGTAGAGGAAATTGAGTGGTAATTCGCCAAACATAGGGAGTTGAGTCAGTGAGCAGCGGAATGATAAAGACAACGATCAGGGAAATAAAGGGAAGTATCGGGCGGTTTGTGGCAATTTTAGCGATCGTTATGCTTGGCGTTGCTCTTTTTGCGGGATTAAAGGTAACGACGCCGGCAATGATCGTTACGGAAAATGATTATTTATCGCGGCAGAATTTTTTTGATTTTCAGCTGCTTTCTACGATAGGATTTGAAGAATCGGACGTCAGGAGATTTCAGGAGTCGGATGAGATCGCGGATGTAGAGGGAACGGTTTCGGTTGATGCTTTATGTGCAATAGAAGATGGAAATGAGTCTGTATATAAGATCCAGGCCGTGCCGGAGACCATTAACCGAGTGGTACTGACAGAGGGCAGGATGCCCGAGCGGGCGGATGAATGCGTGCTGGATGAGATATTGTATGGAGAGGCAGTACTGGGGTCTACGATAACCGTAACGGATAATAACAGCGAAGACACGCTGGACATGCTCCATCATACGTCTTATACGGTCGTGGGGTTTGTGCAGTCGCCCTGCTATATTAACATGGAGCGGGGAACGACGTCTGTCGGAGACGGTAAAATAACGGGATTTTTCTGTGTGCCGCGGGAGGCATTTAATTGTGATTATCTGACTGAAATATATCTGACAGTGAAACAGAAAAATGATGTCTATACGGATGCGTATAATGATCACATAGATTCTTTGGAAGACGAGATGGAAGAAACAACGGAACTGGCTGCGGCGGAAAGATATACGAAGCTGATTGCAGAAGCACAGGAGAAAATAGACGACGCACAGACCGAACTGGATGATAAGTCGAAAGAGGCTGAGGAAGAGCTTGCCGATGCATGGCAGCAGATTTCGGATGGGGAAACAGAGCTTGCCGATCATGAACAGGAGATTCAGGATGGCGAGCAGGAGATTGCCGACAACAGGAAAGAAATAGAGGATGGAAAGACGCAGATCAGGCAGGCCAGGGACACGCTGGATGCACAGGAGCAGGGGCTGACAGAGCAGGAAGCGCAGCTGAATGCAATGCAGGCGATGATGCCTGCGGAGCAGTATCATGGCGCCATGCTGCAGATACAGCAGGGAAAGGCACAGATAGAAGCAGCAAGGACAGAGATCGCGGCGCAGGAGACGACGCTTCTTGATGGGGAAAAGGAACTGGAGGAAGCACAGGCAGAATTAGAAGACGGAAAAGCGGAAATTGCGGAGGCAAAAGAAGAACTGGAGGATGCCAAAACAGAATATGAGGATGCCAAAGCGGAATTTGAGGAAGAAGTTGCCAAGGCACAGCAGAAAATCGATGATGCACGGGCAGAGCTTGCGGATATTGAAGAACCTGATGTGTTTGTCCTGACCAGAAATACGAATGTAGGGTATGTCTGTTTCGAGAATGACTCTAATATTGTGGCTGCAATTGCGAATGTATTCCCGGCTTTCTTTTTCCTGGTTGCGGCGCTTGTCTGTATGACGACAATGAACAGGATGGTAGAGGAACAGCGGACGCAGATCGGCGTTCTGAAAGCGCTCGGTTACGGAAGTGCAGCCATTATGGGGAAATATCTGTTCTATGCGGGTTCTGCTGCTGCGATAGGCGCCATAGCCGGTTATATGGGCGGTATATGGTTATTTCCGCAGACAATCTGGAGAGGATATGGCATTATTTATAATATGGGAGAAATTCAGTATCTTTTTGACGGCCTGCTGGCATTTTTTTCCCTTGCGGCGGCGCTGCTTTGTTCTATGGGAGCGGCCTATTTTTCCTGCCGGTATGAGCTGCATAGCGTGCCGGCCAATCTGATCCGCCCCAAATCGCCTAAGAGCGGCAAGCGGATATGGCTGGAAAATGTAACGTTTATCTGGAGCCGGATGAAATTTCTGCATAAGGTTTCCATGCGTAATATCATCAGATATAAGAAGCGCTTTTTTATGATGATTCTCGGCATCAGCGGCTGTACGGCGCTGCTCGTAGCGGCCTTCGGTATCAGGAATTCCGTTGTAAATATAGCGGAAATGCAGTATGATGAAATACAGATGTTTGATATCGGCATTACTTTTTCAAATGGTGTCGGCAAAGCGGATATGAATGCTCTGCAGGAAGAGACAGGAACTCTGAAGGAAATTGCCTGTCGGTATGAAGAGACTGTCGATCTGGATTTTGACGGCAGGACGAAATCGATCTATCTGGAAATACCGGAAAATGCGGAAGAGATGAGGACTTTTGTGAGTCTGCATACGGAGGAAGGCGAAGAGATCGCCTATCCCGCGATGGGAGAAGCCGTTTTAACGGCTAAACTGGCTGAAAATATGGGCATTAAGATCGGAGACAAAGTGACGCTCCGGGATAATGATATGAACACGCTCACGGTAACTGTTTCGGATCTTTGTGAGAATTTTGTCTATCATTATATTTATATCAGTAAAGAGACTTATCAGGAACAGCTCGGGGTAGAACCCGAGTATAAAAGCGCCTATGCAATCGTAAAAGAGGGGACGGATGTTCATGGAGCGGCTGCGGCTCTTTCTGACAGGAAAGATGTGCTTGCCGTTACGGTCATCATGGATATGCGTGAGCGGATCGGTAATATGATGAGGAGCATGGACTATATCGTGGCGCTTATCATCGTCTGTGCCGGAAGTCTTGCCTTTATCGTATTATATAATCTGACCAATATCAATATTACGGAACGGATCCGGGAGATCGCGACGATCAAGGTGCTTGGCTTTTACGCCAGAGAGACGGCGGACTATGTTTTCCGGGAGAACCTGATGTTAACGGGGATCGGAGCTCTTGTCGGCCTGTTTCTGGGGAAATGTCTGCACTGGTTTATTATGTACAATATCACTGTCGACATGGTCTCTTTCAAGGCAGTGATCACGCCGTTTAGTTATCTGCTCAGCCTGGCGGGTACTTTTGTTTTTGCAATGTTTGTAAATATGATCATGTTTTTTAAACTGGAGAAGATCAATATGGCAGAATCCCTGAAATCCATGGAGTAAAGGGAACGGAGCGATAGGATATGGATATCAATAACGCACTCAATGATGTGCTGGTTAAGCTGTTCCGCAATATTGAAGAAATTGAAGAACAGGCGATACGGACAGAAGAATATAAGGACATGACAACGAATGATGCACGTGTCATTGAAGCGATCGGGATGGACGGTCAGAAAAATATGACGACCGTTGCCAGGGCGCTGCATGTAACAACAGGAACGCTGACAATCTCCATCAATAGTCTTGTCAAAAAGAACTATGTAGAGCGTGTCAGAAGTGAAGAGGACAGGCGGGTCGTCCTGGTTTCTCTGACGCCGAAAGGAAAAAAGGCGTTCTTACATCATCAGTGTTTTCACGAAGAAATGATTGAGGCTGTCGTGGAACAGCTTTCGGAAGCAGAAAAAGAAGTGCTCCAGAAGGCTTTGGAGCGGCTTAACGGATTTTTCCTGTCGAAACGAGGAAAAGGATAAAGGTCAGGCGGCCGGGATTGACCACCGGGAGGCTTTCAGAAGCCTGCCCAGTGTCCTGTAATCGGCCGGACCGTTATTTAACAGGAATGTATGGAAACGGTATAACGAGAAATTATCACCCCAGGCGGTTTCTGCCTGGGTTTTTAATGCTTCGATCTCCAGATATCCCAGATAGTATTTCAGATAATTGCAGGGCTGCGCAATAATATATTCATAAATGGAGCGCACACTTTCTTCCTGTGTAAAACCGAAGGCGGAGAGAATCTGATAGACTCTTTCAAAAGAAGCGCCTTCGTAATGAATAATAATATCCAGAAGAGAATAAAGGCACAGCTGAATCTGCCTGTTCAGCCTGCCTGCCTGATACAGCGCTTCTGTTTCCGGGCGTGCATCTTTGGTCAGGCGGCAGGCATAGTCATAGGAATTAAGTTCTACATACATGGCCCAGCCTTCTATGTAACCGCCGTAGTACAGCGTCCTGCGGAGCGGGGAGGCGCCGGAGGCCTGCAGATAATGTCCGCTGTATATGGTTTGGTAGAGATGACCCGGATAGCCTTCATGTGCCAGCGTGGTAAAAAGGGAAAGTCCTTCGGCCGTGTCAAGTCTGTTGATATAGATGGTATTTTCCCGCATATTATCAAGCGGAGGCGTCAGATAAAAGGCCGGAGCCGAATACGGAGCAAGACATTCGTCCACATATTTGACGCTGCATTGCGGTGTCTGATCTGCATCAGCCGGAATGGCGGGATAGTCCTGAGAGATCATCGTCTGCAACAATGACAGCATATCCTCCGGTGTGAGGGCAGGAAAAGGAGAAGCTTCTGCAGAAAGAGAATCTGCCAGCGCCGGGTATTGACGCAGCAGTGCGACCAGTGCGGCATAGTTTTGCTCGAAATCCTTGGCGAGCAGGGATTTGATCTCCGGGACCGTGCGGTAGGAACCGGTCGTCTGACGCAGATAAGCCTGATAATAATCCCGGCCGTCGATATGATAGCAAAGGCCCTGATCGTTGCATCCGCTGCCTTTTAACAAGGTCAGTTCATCTGCCATTTTATCATAGGCAGGCGCTACGACTGTGGTAAGCAGGCGTTTATTTTCTTCCTGATAACTTCGGGACTGTTCCGCCGTGATAGTGTTTTGTTCCACCAGTTTGGACAGACGTTCGGCGAAGGTGATCTCTAAGAAATGAGAGCCGGCTTCCAGTTCATCTTTGTTCATGAGCAGCTCACATTGTTCAATCACTTTATCTACGGCCGTATCCGGCATAAAAAGGTCATATTCGATCTTTTCCCGTTCATATAGGAGAACTCCCTCCAGATAAGAAGGAATCTGGGAAAGGATAGAGAGATAATTCTGAATGTCTGTCGTAGAAGCAAGCCGGTAATCCGCCAGCAATACGGGCAGTTCGGACTGTATGCCGGAAACGGGAGAAAGCGGTTCTTCATAATAAGGATAAGCTGCGCAGGCTTTCCTGTTTTCCAGATAGGTAGTAAAAAGAATATAGGTATATTGGTTGGAAGAGGATAGTCTTTCGGGATGGAATTTTTTCAGGCGGGAAAGCGTTTCCTGTATACTGTCCCAGTTTTCGAGCGCCTGACCGGCATGGTAAATCGGAAGGGTCATGGAACTTTCGTCGATGCCGTATACGGAGGGATCGGTCAATGTGTAATGCAGATTGATCGGATTGGAAGAGAGCTCGTTTACAAAAAACTGCATTGCAAATTTTTCAAATCGGGAATCTTCGTGAAAATAACCGTAGAGAAAGAGAGTCAGTAAAATAAAAAGGAGCAATACCAGGATTGCTCCCGCCCATTGTTTAAAAGAAAGCTTTTTTTTCAAGAAAACAACCTGCTTTAGATGCTTTTAATTAAATATATGTAAGAAGAAAGAGACGCATTCGTTAAAAATCAGTAGACGATCTGATCCCTGCCGTTTTCTTTTCCCATATAGAGTTTTTCGTCCGCTTCTTTGATGACCGTGTCGATGTCGGAGCGGAAATCGTATTCGGCCAGGCCGAAAGTCATCGTGATGGAGAAAGGTTTTCCGTTCGCGTTAAACTGCAGGGCCTTGATATTGCTTTTGAGCTGCTCTAAATGAGGACAGGCATCATCTCCGTTACAGGAAGGGAAGATCAGCAGAAATTCTTCGCCGCCCCATCTGGAGACAATAAAATTCTTATCCAAAGTCGTAACCATAACGTCGGCAATATTCTGAAGCACCATATCACCGACATCATGTCCGTAGTTATCGTTGACTTTTTTGAAAAAATCAATATCGCAGATGCAGATACTGGTAAAGCTTTTATTCGAAGGCGTTAAAAGGCTTTCCAAACACTGCATGGCTTTTCTTCTGTTATACAGACCGGTCAGGGCATCCGTATTGGCCTGGTCTTCAAGAATATTATTGTATTCGACAAGCTTGCTTTCCAATGTCTGCGAATCCTTGCTGAAGACGTAGGCAATCGTGGAAAGGCAGGAAAAGATCATGATGGTGTTGATGATCTGCAAAACGTTGATCATAGTGTCGGGCAGAGATATGAGCGGCTCTTTGCTGCGGCATAGATGAAACAGAGCAATACGAAAAACACAAAGAACCATTGCGTAAAAGGTTTTTGCGCCGTATTGTGAGTAACTTGAAAAAAAGGAAAGCACGAGAAGTACAATAATAAAATGCTGTACCCCGGTATCCCAGCCAAAGTAAAAGATATTAACGATGATCCATGCCGCCATACAAAGATTTAATGTATAGACTACCGTAGTAGTCTTGTAGCGGTAAGTCATGCCGAAAAGCAATAAAAATATCAATAAGGAAATCAGGAAAATCACGATTCCGATATTGTTTAAAATACTGATATAGATTATACTATTTACTACAATATAAAAGAGCATGGACAGAAGCAGTATTCTGATGACAACAATCAGCTTCGGAGACTCGTTTGCTTCGCCGGTATCTTTCAAAATATATTGCGCCGCTTTACGCAGCAGGGGACTATTCATTTGATCTGCCATACCTTTCTTCTGTACAGAATTAATAAGATATACGATTATATTACACTGACTTGAGGGAAAGCGCAAGCAATATTATAACGATATACTATAAATATGAAGTGAAACAGGACACAGAAAAGAAAGCGATCGTTTATGAATAAATATTCTTTAAAAAATAAGTTAATGATGCTGAATCTTGTGACCGTTCTGCCGTTTGTGGCAATTACGATCTATCTTATTTTTTCCCTTCGAAATTACAGCAATGCCTATGATGAGATCGTAAGCAATATGACCATTGCCAACAGTTACAATCTGAACTTTAAGGAAGAAATGGATGAAAGCCTGTATAAACTGGTCGTAGGCGCCGTAACATTTGCCAACATAAGCGAAGACGCTGCGTTGGAAGATCCCTATAAAGTAATAGGAGATCTGCGGGAAGATTTCGATGTCTTAATGCGCATCACGACGGATAAAGACAGTAAATCCTGGCTGCAGAGGCTGTTAAGGAATATCGATACGTTAGAGGATCGTGTAAACGATATCCAATATAATCTGGATGAAGGCGGGCATTATGATGAAAACATTGAAATGCTTGATAATAATATTTATATTCTGACGGAACTGATACAGGATGATATTCAGTATTATATCTACTATCAGACACAGAGCATCGAGAATTTAAAGGGGCAGTTGAATATACAGGTTGAGAAGTTTATCGTTTTATGGACCGTGCTGCTTTTGTGCATTATTGTCGGTGTATTTATTGTTTCTTCTTTTATCTCTAACGGGATAACGAGACCGATCAGGAAATTATGTGATGTGACGAGGCAGATATCCGAAGGTGATTTCAGCGCCCGTGCGGGTGTTTGGACACAGGATGAAGTAGCGCAGCTGGCTGACAGTATCAATGAGATGTCACAGCATCTGGAGATCATGGTCAATCAGATCAAAGAGGACGAACGTAAGATGCGGTACGCGGAACTGCGTTTGCTGCAGGAACAGATCAACCCGCATTTTCTATATAATACACTGGATACGATCATCTGGCTGATCGAAGGCAATCTGACAGGACAGGCTGTGGATATGGTCGTGTCGCTTTCTGATTTTTTCCGGCTGGTACTGAGCCATGGGAAAGAATTCATCACGATCCGGGATGAGGAACGTCATATCCGCAGTTACCTGGAGATCCAGCAGGTGCGTTATCATGATATCCTCGATTATGAAATTGCCATCGACCCGCAGATATATCCGTACCGGATCTTAAAACTGACGCTGCAGCCGCTTGTAGAAAATGCCCTTTATCACGGCATTAAGTATAAAAGGGCAATGGGTAAGATCACGATAACCGGTTCCGTGGTGCAAACTGACGCAGAACCTGAAATCTGTCTGACCGTAAAGGATAACGGTGTGGGCATGGAGGCGGAAGAAGTTGAGCGTTTGCAGAAAGAAATTATCAGACCATGTAAAGAAACGGAATCGGGATTCGGCCTTGCCAATGTCAATGAACGGATCCGTATGAATTTCGGGGCAGCGTACGGGATGACGATCACGTCAAAGAAAGGAGAAGGGACGACCGTGCAGGTTGTGATCCCGGCTCAGATCATGGAGCATGCGCCGAAAGGAGGTATACATGAAGAGTCATAAAATGGTGTATAGGAAATGCAGGAGAAGTCTTTCTTTGATGCTGGCATGTCTGCTTATAGGCATATTGCTTGCGGGATGCGGATCTTTCTGGGATGTGATGCCGCAGGGAAAGGAAGAGGATGCGCTTTCCGATGCGGAAGAAGATTTGATTGTGGTCGGGTTTTCACAGCTTGGCAGCGAATCAGTATGGAGAACCGCCAACTCGGAGTCCATACAGGGAACGTTGACGAGAGAAAACGGATTTTTTCTGGAATTTAACAATGCCAGGCAGAAACAGGATAATCAGATCAAGGCGATCAGGGGTTTTATTTCCCAGCGTGTGGATTATATTGTGTTTTCCCCGGTGACGGAAGAGGGGTGGGAGACGGTGCTGCAGGAAGCCAAAGACGCAGGCATTCCTGTAATCCTGGTGGACAGAAAGGCATCCGTCGATGAATCTTTATATACGACCTGGGTCGGTTCCGATATGCGAAAAGAGGGAGAGAACGCCGGTATCTGGTTGGAAGAGTATCTGCGGCAGACCGGGAGAAGCGATGAGGAGATCAACATCGTAGTATTGCAGGGAACGATAGGGTCTTCTTCCCAGATCGGGAGGACGGAAGGTTTTGATGCGATCGCCGGGGCGCATCCTAACTGGCATATTCTGCAGCAGGAGCCGGCGGATTTTACGACAGCCAAGGGCAAAGAGGTCATGGAACAGTTTCTTAGAAAGTATCCGAATATCGACGTAGTCGTTTCCCAGAATGACGATATGACGTTCGGGGTGCTGCAGGCTATGGATGAAAAAGGAATTACGACCGGTGTGAACGGAGATGTGATATTGATTTCTTTCGATGCGGTGCGGGAAGCGCTTGAGATGGTGGCGCAGGGCGTCATTAATGTGGATGTAGAGTGCAATCCCGTACAGGGAGAGTATATTGCGGATATTCTTTACAGACTGGAAAATAACGAAATGGTAGAAAAAGAAAACTGTGTGAAGGAGCAGATCTTTACGCCGGAAAATGTAGGTGAATATTTGGACACGAGGACTTATTAGAGGTAAGGAGTGACGGATCATGGCGTTGAAAATTTTTTTGGTAGAAGACGAAAGCGTAGTCAGGGAAGGCCTGAGAGACAATATTCCGTGGGAGCAGTTCGGGTACCAGTTTGTCGGGGAAGCGGGCGATGGAGAGATGGCGCTGCCGCTGATCCGTAAAACGAAACCGGATGTCCTGATCACGGATATCAAGATGCCGTTTATGGACGGACTGACGCTCAGCCATATTGTCGGACAGGAATTTCCGGAAATGAAGATCATTATTATCAGCGGATATGACGATTTTGAATATGCAAGACAGGCGATCAAGGTAGGCGTCGAACAATATCTGCTAAAACCGATCACGAGAAGGAATCTGCAGAAGGCGCTGACGGAAGTAAAGGAAAAGGTCGAATCCGAGCAGGAGCAGAAAAATTATATGAACAAATTTCGGGATGAAATGCATGATTATGAGCAGTTTGTCCTGCGTAATTTTTTTGAGAAGGTTTTTGCGGGACAGCTTTCCATTCAGGAAATTTATGAAGAGGCGCAGAAACATTCTCTGAACATGAATGCGCCCTGCTATAATCTGGTTTTGATCGATGTACAGGGAAAAGGCGAGAAACGTAAATCATGGGAGACCTGTCAGAAATGTTATGAAGAGCTGATGCGTTTCCTGATGCGTTTCCCGAATTATTATCTTGTGTTCCGATGGAATGTCAATGTATATGGCATTATGATCCAGGGAGAAGAAGAAACCATTGCAGAGCGGACGAATAAGTGTCTGGAAGGTATGGAGCAGATCTGCAGACAGTATGAAGAAGAGATCGACTGGTATGCAGCGGCAGGCAGCGCCGTAGAACGATTCAGCCTGCTTTCGGACTGTTACCGGAAATTAAATCATGTTTTCGGTTATCGTTTCTTCGAGCCATCCAAACATATTATATCGGAGGAGGCGGCGGAAGGTAAGGCGCCGGAAGGCGGAGAAGGCACATTGGAAACGATCGATATGTCCAAGGTCAATCCTGAACTGATCAAAAGCTTTCTTGCAAAGGGACAGAAAGAGGAAGTGAAAGATTTTGTCAGTAATTTCCTAAACGGGATCGGGCAGGCGCTTCATTCCAAGATCTTCTGGGATTATCTGCTTTTAAACAGCTGGTTTACCGTACTTTCTTATATAGAGGGTCTTGGTGTGACCAAACAGGAGTTTCTGCAGACCATCCGGATCGATAATATTCAGAAAATGGAGATCAGCCTGGAGAATATGCAGCGTTATACGGAAGAACTGCTGACGCAGGCAGTCGCGCTGCGGGATAAGGAAAATGACAGTCAGGGCAGAAAAGCGTTAAAAAAAGCGCTTGCATATATCGAAGAGAATTATATGCAGGAAAGTCTGTCACTGAATGAGATCGCGGCCATTATGGATGTGACGCCGAATTATTTCAGCGCGATGTTTTCTCAGGAAATGCAGATGACTTTCGTGGAGTATGTAACGGATAAGCGTATGGAGAAAGCCAAGCAGTTACTGCTGGAGACAGAGATGCGGGCCAGTGAAATTGCGCTTGCGGTCGGCTATAAAAACCCGCATTATTTCAGTTTTGTATTCAAAAAAACACAGGGCTGTACGCCCAGGGAATACCGGGCATAGAAAGTCAGTCTTTGCGGCGGACACAGCTCCCGCGTCCGACAAGATTCCATGAAAGCTCCATGGATTCCGCGCTGCGGCCCTGCATTTTCCGGCTCAGAAGAGATACTGCAGCTTCGGCCATTGCATGCGGCTCATGGGAAAGCGAAGTCAGGCCGGGAGAGGACAAATCGCTCAGGTAGCTGTTGTCAAAGCTGACGATACTGATGTCTTCCGGTACACGGATATTGCTGTATGATAATTCTTTGATCAGCCAGTAGGCGATCTCGTCATTGTGACAGATAACGGCGGAGCAGGACTGCAGGGTCTGGCCGATAAAATCGGACAGGAACCGGGTGTCCTGCTTTTTTTGCAGCCGTGTAAGCTGCTCTGTCGTAAACCAGGCAATCGTATCCTCATTGATCGGCAGGCCGGCCTCTAACATGGAACGCACGAACCCCAGATGGCGTTCCTGTCCCTGGATGGTATCTAACTGAAAGATTCCGGCGATCTGTTTATGATTCTGTTCCATTAAGAACTGTCCTAAAGCAAAACCGCCGTTGAAATTGTCATCTTTTACATACAAAGAGGGCGGCAGGTTGGAATAATAGCCGTGAAAAAAGACGATGTTCGTTCCTGCGGCGGAAAGGCGTTCGTACAAGTCAAAGTTCGGCGTCGGAAGCGCCGAACGGGAAGGTTCGGCAATCAGGCCGCGCAGAGGTTCTTCGCTCAGCCTTTGTAAAATAATCCGTTCCGTATCGGTCCGGTTATCTGTGATAAAGACGGAAACGGAATAGCCTTCTTTGGACAAAAATGCTTTCAGGTCGCCCAAAAGTGCGGGGAAAATGTACTCCGTGTCGGAAGAAAGCAAAATGGCAACGTGATTCTGGCCTGCATCCGGAAGCAGACCTGTGGCATAAGAGCCGCTTCCCTGCCTGCGGGAGATCAGTCCTTCTTCTTCCAGAAGAAGGAGCGCCTGCCGGACGGTTTGCCGGCTGACCTGAAAATGCGCGCACAACTCCTGCTCCGTAGGAAGTTTGGAATGTTCGTACCGGATATAATCTGTCAGTTCTTTCTTCAATTGTTCCGCCAGTTGTCTGTATTTTGTACCCATGACTGCTCCCAATCAAATTCTCTATTATAAAAATATCATATTTTTTTAATTAAAATAAGATGCGGAGGCATATTTTTTCATAAAAAATTTAACTTTTATCAAAAAGGAGTAAAAAAACTGGCTTTTTTCTATCCGGTATAGGAGAATTGACCATAAAAAAGCTGCCAATTTCTTGAAGGTATTTTAAGATATCAAAAAAAATCGGACGTAAAACGTTTTAAAATCGTAAAAAATTGTAAAAACAGAAAAATTTGTATCGAATCTGTATGTTTATCCGCACAATTTGTATTATAAAAACCGTTCAAATTAGCTATAACAACGAAAAATTACTTGTCGGAATTACAAACTTCTGTTAGACTTTAACCAGTAAGGACGGCAAAGACAAAACGGCCTTACAAAAAAGGAGGATGAAAGAATGAAAAAGAAGTTATTAACCATGGTACTTAGTGTAGCTATGGTAGCAGCGCTGGTAACCGGTTGTGGAAACGACGGCAGCACAACTACAACAGCAGACACGGCAGCAACAGATGATGCGGCAGCAGACACAGCAACAGATGATGCAGCAGCAGACACGGCAACAGATGATGCGGCAGCAGACACGGCAACAGATGATGCGGCAGCAGACACGGCAACGGATGATGCGGCAGCAGATGACACAGCAGATACAGCTTCTTCAGGAGAACTGATCAAAGTTGGTATTATTAACAACAATCCGAATGAATCCGGATATCGTACAGCAAATGACAACGATCTGAAAGCAACCTTTACAGAAGAAAACGGATACGATGCATCTTTCTCTTACAGCAATGTAAATGACGAGCAGATCGCATATGCACAGACATTTATCCAGAACGAAGTTGATTATCTTCTTCTTTCCGCAGCTGATACAGCAGGTTGGGATTCCGTATTGACAGATGCACAGAACGCAGGCATTAAGGTTATCCTGTTTGACCGTGTAATCGACGCTGACGAGAGCCTTTATGAAGCATCTATCGTTTCCGATATGGAAAAAGAAGGCCAGACAGCTGTTGACTGGTTAAAAGGACAGGGACTTGAGTCTTACAACATTATCCACCTTCAGGGCGTTATGGGAACAGCAGCACAGAAGGGCCGTTCCGCAGCAATGGATGCAGCAGCAGCTTCCGAAGGATGGAACATTGTTACACAGCAGACAGCAGAGTGGAATGCTGAAACAGCTCAGCAGATCGTACAGTCCGTAATCGATTCCGGACAGGAATTCAATGTTATCTATGCAGAGAATGACGATATGGCAAGAGGCGCTGTAGCAGCACTTGATGCGGCAAACATTTCTCACGGTGTTGGCAAAGACGTAATCATCATGGGATTTGACTGCAACAAGTGGGCACTTCAGGAATTACTTGACCAGAACTGGAACTACGACGGTCAGTGTAACCCGTTCCAGTCTTCTTATATCAACGATATCATCAAGACTCTTGAGAGCGGCGGAACAATCGACCAGAAGACCATCATCATGGATGAAAAAGGCTTTGACGCTACTGAGATCACAGCAGATGATGTTGAGAAGTATGGTATCTAAACTGAAAAGCTGATACGTAACTTATTGTTAAGGTAAGTAAGGGCGCGGCGCAGAATATTTTTAAAGCTCTGTACCGCGCCTTATTTATAGGAAAGTCCGTTGGGGAACGGATTTGGAATCAGAAGGTGTCAAAGACACTTTTTTAATGGAAAGACAAGGATGTTCTCGCGGAGCGTGGCATCCGTTATTTTCTTGAAAGGATTATGTAGGAGGTGAACTTAGGGGTGAAAGAAAGCGCTTTACTGGAAATGAGAAATATTCATAAAAGCTTTCCCGGCGTACGGGCCTTGCAGGGGGTAGACTTCACACTGCGAAAAGGTGAAGTACATGCATTGATGGGGGAGAACGGTGCCGGAAAATCAACATTGATTAAAGTTCTGACTGGGGTTTACGAAAAAGACGAGGGACAGATATCCCTTGAGGGCAGCGTAGCGACGATCCGTTCGCCGCAGGATGCTCAGAAAGTCGGTATCAGTACCGTATATCAGGAGATTACATTGTGTCCGAATCTTTCGGTCGCTGAAAATATATTTATTGGCCGTACGAAAAGCGTATATCAGAATTGGAAGAAGATGAACGCCGATACGGAGAAAATTTTACAGTCTTTGGATATTCCTGCGAAAGCAACACAGCAGCTTGAGAGCTGTTCTATTGCGGTTCAGCAGATGATCGCTATCGCGCGTGCGGTAGATATGGACTGTAAAGTACTTATTCTGGATGAACCTACCTCTTCGCTTGATGAGCAGGAGGTTGCTAAATTATTTAAACTTATGCGTGAACTGAAGGCCAAAGGTGTCGGCATTATTTTCGTTACACACTTCCTGGATCAGGTGTATGAGGTATGTGACACGATCACGGTTATGCGCGATGGTAAACTGGTAGGTGAATACCCGATCAAAGATCTGCCCCGTGTACAGCTTGTTTCCAAGATGCTTGGCAAAGAGCTGGACGATATGGCGGATATTCAGAGTGAGGCGCCTAAATTTGAGCGCAAAGAGGGTTCGGTACCTGTACTGGAGGCAGAAGGACTTGTAAGCGATGCCGGTATCAAACCGTTTGATTTCCATATCGATAAGGGGGAAGTAAACGGCTTCACAGGACTGCTCGGTTCCGGCAGAAGCGAGTGTGTGCGTGCGATCTTCGGCGCGGACAGAGTACTCGGCGGTACCGTGAAAAAAGACGGCAAGGTGATCAAGATCAACAAGCCGCTCGATGCGATGAAGAACGGAATCGCATATCTGCCTGAAGACCGTAAGATCGATGGTATCGTTGGCGATCTTTCCGTCCGCGATAATCTGATTCTTGCGCAGCAGGTACTCAAAGGTTTCTTCAGACCGTTCTCGAAAGCGGAAGCAAATAAATTTGCGGATGAATACATAAAACTGTTAAGCATTAAGACCGCATCTGCGGATACGCCGATCAAATCGCTTTCCGGCGGTAACCAGCAGAAGGTTATTCTTGCCAGATGGCTCTTAACGCATCCGGAATATCTGATTCTGGATGAGCCGACGCGTGGTATTGATGTCGGTACAAAAGTGGATATACAGAAACTGGTACTGAAACTTGCATCGGAAGGCATGAGCGTTACCTTTATATCTTCCGAAATGGATGAAATGCTGCGTACCTGTTCCCGTCTGATCGTTATGAGAGACCGCAGGGTAGTAGGCGAGCTGACGGGTGATGATCTGAACCAGAACAAGGTTATGGGTACGATTGCGGGAGGTGACAAATAACGATGCATAAGGAAATGAAGAAATCAAATAATGGAAACTTTTTTTCAAGGATCGTCAGACAGCAGATGTTTATTCCGATATTTGCCCTGCTGATACTCGTGATATTTAATATTATCATGGATCCTTCTTTCCTGGAAATTACTCTGGGCACCAATAATTTAGGCAACCCGGTTTTGGGAGGTTATCTGATCAGAATTCTGGATAACGGTTCCGAAGTTGCGATCCTTGCGATCGGCATGACACTTGTTACGGCGGCTTCCGGCGGCCAGGATATCAGTGTCGGCGCGGCAGTAGCGATTGCCGGCAGCGTGCTTTTGCGGGTACTGTGCGGGGGCGATACGCGTGCGGAAACTCTGCAGTCTCCGGTTATCCTGGCATTCCTTGTAAGCTGTATCGTGGCAATGCTGTTTGGTGCATTCAACGGCGTGCTTGTCGCATATTTCAGAATACAGCCTATGGTCGCAACTCTGATCCTGTATACGGCGGGTCGTTCCATTGCCGCATGGGTCAACAATAATGAGCTGCCTATCGTCAGCGAACAGTCATTCAAATACTTCGGCGGTTATATTCCGGGAATTCCGATTCCGACGCCGTTCTTTATCATGCTTGCCTGTGTTATTATTATGTGTCTTGTACTGAAGTTTACCAACCTCAGACTTTATACGCAGGCAGTTGGTATTAATGAAAATTCTTCTAAATTAAATGGTTTGAACCCTGCGCTGATCAAGGTACTTACTTTCGTGATCCTCGGTCTGTGCGTTGCGGTTGTCGGCCTGATCAAAGTAAGCCGTAATTCGACGATCAACTATTCGGTTATCGCCAAAGATATTGAAATGGACGCCATTTTGGCAGTAGCGCTCGGCGGAAACGCTCTGGGCGGCGGTAAATTCAACATGATAGCTTCTGTGCTTGGCGCTTATGTTATTCAGCTGCTTACAACGACATTATATAAATTCAATGTACAGTCTGATGCGCTTCCGGCATATAAGGCGGTGGTCGTTATCATTCTGGTTGTTATCAGCGCACCGACGGTACGTGCATGGTTTACGTCCATGATGAAGAAATTCCAGACGAAGGAGGTAGCATAGTATGTCATCGAATCAAAAAACATCTGCGCCGGGCGGTTTGCAGAATAAACTGAAAAATATGACAGACACTGGTCTGCTCCTTACGATTACGATCGTGGTTTTCTTTCTGATGTACATTGGCGCTATGATATTTTTAGGGGCAGGTTTCAGAAGACCACAGATGTTCTTTAAGATACTGAATGATAATGCGGGATTGATTATTCTTTCCTGCGGACTGAGTCTTGTTATGATCACACAGAGCATTGATATTTCCGTAGGCGGTGTTACGGCATTAGTCAGCATGTGCTGTGCGGTCTATCTGGATTTCAAGGGCGGTAATGTATTTATGGCTGTCGTGATCGCATTGGCGATCGGTCTCGGATTCGGCCTTGTACAGGGATTTTTGATCGCTTATCTGGATATTCAGCCGTTCATTGTTACTCTGGCCGGAATGTTCTTTGCACGCGGTATGACGACGATTGTTAACGTCAATCCCTTCAACGTGGCGAACGAGGCGTTTGTTGCTTTGAAAAATGCGCGTGTCGTTATTCCGGGTCTGGGTTATATGACAAAAGCGGGAAAATATGTGGAAGCATATGTGGAGCTTGGCGTCGTAGTGGCGGTCATCGTTGTTATCGTACTGTTCTGCGTGCTGAAATGGACGAAATTGGGCCGTCAGTTCTATGCAGTCGGCGGAAACAGCCAGAGTGCACTGATGCTTGGTATCAATGTAAAGAGAACCAAATTCCTGGCGCATCTGCTGTGCGGATTGTTAGCGGGAATCGGTGGATTTGTTTATTTCCTGCACGTTGGATCCGGTGCCGTATCTAACGGAAGCGGTGCAGAAATGAACGCGATCGCTTCATCGATCATAGGCGGTACGATGCTGACCGGCGGTGTCGGAAACATCATAGGAACATTCTTCGGCGTAGTATCGCTCAATACGATCAAGAATATCGTTTCTTCTGCCGGATTACAGGATGCATGGTGGACAGGAATTACGATTGCGGTAATGTTGTGTCTGTTCCTGGTCATCCAGAGTGTGGTAATCGCACGTAAGAAAAAACGTTAAGAAAAACCTGTCGGAATTAAATATTTCCAGAGTAAGGTTTCGTCAGGATAAATACGAGGCTGCCATGCCGGTAATTGCGATTGCCGATTTGGCAGCTTTTTGAGAAATTATTGAGTCGTTTAGATGAAATAACTGAGAAAATTATAATAAGCAGGCCGCAGAAGCGGCGGAAAGAGAGGGCCTATGCAGGCAAAAAATTATAAGTTCTGGTTTTGTACCGGATCACAGGATCTGTACGGAGACGAATGTTTGAGAAAAGTGGCGGATCATTCCGCTAAAATTGTGGAAGGACTGAATGCTTCCGGGAAGCTGCCTTTTGAGATCGTGTTGAAGCCTACGCTGATCAGCCAGGCATCTATCAGAAAAACTTTTAACGATGCAAATAATGATGCGGAATGTGCAGGCGTCATTACATGGATGCACACGTTTTCACCGGCTAAAATGTGGATCCTCGGTTTAAAGGAATTTAAAAAACCGCTTTGTCATCTGCATACACAGTTTAACGAAGCGCTTCCATATGATACAATAGATATGGACTTTATGAATGAGAACCAGTCGGCGCATGGTGACAGAGAATATGGTCATATTGTAAGCCGTATGGGAATCGAAAGAAAGATCATTGTCGGCCACTGGGCGGCGCCTCACGTACAGGAACAGCTTGGAAGCTGGATGAGAACGGCGCTTGGCATCATTGAGTCTTCCCACATCAGAGTATGCCGTTTCGGTGACAACATGAACAACGTAGCCGTAACGGAAGGCGACAAAGTAGAAGCACAGATCAAATTCGGCTGGGAGATCGACCATTATTGTGTCAACGATTTAGTGGAATATGTCGATGCCGTACCGCAGGGTGATGTAGACGCTCTGGTCGAGGAATATTACAGTAAATATAAGATCCTTGACGAAGGCAGAGATTTGAATGAGTTTAAAGCGCATGTAGCGGTACAGGCCAGACAGGAGATCGGTATTGAGAAATTCCTGGTAGATAACGATTATCATGCAGTCGTTACACATTTCGGCATGTTAGGCGGCTTAAAGCAGCTTCCGGGTCTTTCCATTCAAAGACTTATGGAAAAAGGATATGGTTTTGGTGCGGAAGGTGACTGGAAGGTAGCGGCTATGGTGCGTATGATGAAACTGATGACCGCCGGTATGAAAGACGCCAAAGGTACGTCCATGATGGAAGATTATACGTATCATCTTGTTCCGGGTAAAGAAGGCATCCTGCAGGCACATATGCTGGAGGTGTGTCCTTCCGTGGCGGATGGCGAGATCGGCATCAAAGTCTGCCCGCTCTCCATGGGTAACAGGGAAGATCCTGCCCGTCTTGTATTTACGTCCAAGACAGGTCCTGCAGTAGCGTGCTCTCTGGTCGATCTCGGAACCAGATTCAGACTGCTGATCAATGCTGTGGATTGTAAGAAGGTTGAGAAACCGATGCCGAAGCTGCCGGTAGGTACTGCATTCTGGACACCGCAGCCCAACATGGAGATTGGAGCGACGGCATGGATCCTTGCGGGAGGCGCACATCATACGGCATTCTCTTATGACCTGACGGTAGACCAGATGGTTGACTGGGCGGCGGCAATGGGAATCGAAAGTGTTGTCATTGATAAAGATACCACGATCCGTAATTTCAAGAATGAATTAAGATGGAATGAGGCGGCATTCCGCTCATAATGAAGGAGGGTTATAACATGGGTTTTTCGGCAGAAGAAATCAGAAAACAGATCGATGATGGCAGAACCGTACTCGGTATCGAGTTTGGTTCGACCAGAATCAAAGCAATTTTAGTTGCGGAAGATAACGCACCTATTGCATCCGGTGCGCATGACTGGGAGAACAGATTGGAAAACGGGATCTGGACATACAGCCTGGACGATATTTGGAACGGCCTTCAGGACTGCTATAAAAATCTGGCGGAAGATGTAAAAAAACAGTATGGCACGGAACTTGTAAAGATCGGTGCGATCGGGTTCAGCGCCATGATGCACGGCTATATGGCTTTTGATGAGAAAGGCGAACTTCTTGTGCCTTTCCGTACCTGGAGAAATACGATCACCGGACAGGCGTCCGATAAACTGACGGAAGTATTCAACTATCATATTCCGCAGAGATGGAGCATCGCGCATCTTTATCAGGCAGTTTTGAATGCGGAAGAGCATGTTCCTTCAGTACGTTTCTTTACGACGCTGGCAGGATACATACATTGGAAGCTGACCGGGGAGCGTACGCTCGGTGTCGGTGAAGCGTCCGGTATGTTCCCGATCGATATTGCAACAGGTGATTTTAACGAAAAAAAGATTGCACAGTTTGACGAACTGGTTGCGGATAAGAATTTCCCGTGGAAACTGCGTGATATCATGCCGAAAGTCCTGAAAGCGGGAGAGAATGCAGGAAGCCTGACGGCGGAAGGCGCAGCGCTTCTTGACCCGACAGGGAAATTACAGGCCGGCGTACCTTTCTGCCCGCCTGAGGGAGATGCCGGAACCGGTATGGCGGCGACCAATTCCGTGGCTAAGAGAACCGGTAACGTCTCCGCAGGTACGAGCGTATTTGCCATGATCGTACTGGAGAAAGAACTGCAGAAAGTATACGATGCAATCGATCTTGTAACGACGCCCGATGGTTCTTTGGTGGCTATGGTACACTGCAATAACTGTACCTCCGACTTAAATGCGTGGGTCAATATTTTTAAGGAGTTTGCGGAAAGCATGGGCATGAAAGTGGATATGAACGAACTGTTCGGCACCCTGTACCGTAAAGCTCTGGAGGGAGACAGTGACTGCGGCGGACTGCTGGCATATAATTATTTCTCCGGAGAACATATTACCGGATTTGAGGAGGGACGTCCTTTATTCGTCCGCACCCCTTCCGATAACTTTAACCTTGCCAACTTTATGAGAGTGCATCTTTTTACGGCGCTCGGCGCATTAAAAACAGGACTGGATATTCTGCTGAAAGAAGAAGGCGTACGTGTAGACGAGATGCTCGGACACGGCGGTCTGTTTAAGACCAAAGGCGTCGGACAGCGTATTATGGCAGCTGCGATCAATGCCTCCGTAAGCGTTATGGAGACTGCCGGCGAAGGCGGCGCATGGGGTATGGCATTACTGGCTTCTTATATGCTGCATAAAGAAAACGGCGAAGCTCTGGCGGATTTCTTGACCAAGAAAGTATTTGCCGGCCAGGCAGGCAGCAAAGAAGCGCCTGTAAAAGAGGATGTGGAAGGCTTTGACAAGTTCATGGAGCGTTATGCGAAGGGACTCGGGATTGAAAGAGCCGCAGTAGAATGTTTATAATAAATGATAAATGGAAATGACATTCATATTTTGATCATCTAAAAGAAAGGAACATACGACTATGTTGGAAGAATTAAAACAACGTGTTTATGAAGCCAATATGCTTCTGCCCAAATACGGTCTTGTCACCTTTACATGGGGCAATGTCAGTGAGATCGATGAGGAATCCGGCATCTTTGCCATCAAACCTTCGGGTGTGGACTATGAGAAACTGACGCCGGACGATATGGTGCTCATGGATTTGAACGGAAACAAAGTAGAGGGACGTTACAACCCTTCTTCCGATACGCCGACGCATCTGGAATTATATAAGGCTTATCCGGAGATCGGGGGTATCGTACATACCCATTCTTCCTATGCGACAAGCTGGGCACAGGCCGGAAGGGGCATTCCCTGTTACGGAACGACCCATGCGGATTATATATACGGGGAAGTGCCGTGTTTACGATGCCTGACGGAAGAAGAGATCGAAGAAGCGTATGAAAAGAATACAGGACTGCTGATCGTCAATGAGTTCAAAAGATTAAATAAGGACGTTATGGCCGTTCCCGCGGTTTTGTGCAAGAATCACGGACCTTTTGCATGGGGCAAAAACGCGCATGACGCAGTCCATAATGCAGTCGTTCTGGAAGAAGTATCCAAAATGGCATACAGGGCGGAAACGATTAATCCCCGTATCCAGCCTGCGCCGCAGGAACTGCAGGATAAACATTACTACAGAAAGCACGGAGCGAATGCTTATTACGGACAGGGAAATTGAAAGAGAACTTAAAAAGGCGGCAGGTTAATTTTTAAGTGGTGACACATTCCGTATTGTGATATGATAAAATGAAAGAATGAAAAAATATATGGAGGTTGGAAATGAACAAATTAGAGTTACAAAAAGCAGCTAATGAAGTTCGTAAGGGTATCGTTACGGCTGTACATAGTGCGAAAGCCGGACACCCGGGCGGATCTTTGTCGGCAGCGGATATTTTTACTTACCTTTATTTTGAAGAGATGAATATTGATCCCAAGGATCCGAAGAAAGCGGACAGAGACCGTTTTGTGCTCTCTAAAGGCCATACGGCGCCCGGACTTTATTCGGCGCTTGCAAACCGCGGTTATTTCCCGGTAGAAGATCTGAAGACACTCCGTCACCTGGGATCCTATCTGCAGGGACATCCCTGTATGCAGGAGACACCCGGAGTCGATATGTCTTCCGGTTCTCTCGGACAGGGTATTTCCGCAGCGGTAGGTATGGCTCTTGCAGGCAAAATGGACAAGAAAGACTACAGAGTTTACACACTGCTTGGCGACGGTGAAATCCAGGAGGGACAGGTCTGGGAGGCATCCATGTTTGCCGGACACAGAAAACTGGACAATCTGGTAGTTATCGTAGATAATAACGGGCTGCAGATCGACGGAAAGATCGACGACGTATGTTCTCCGTATCCGATCGATAAGAAATTTGAAGCGTTTAATTTCCATGTAATCAATATCGATGGCAATGATTTTGACCAGATCGACACGGCTTTTAAAGAGGCCAGAAATACCAAAGGCATGCCCACGGCCATTGTTTGTAAGACCGTAAAAGGCAAAGATGTTTCCTTCATGGAGAACAATGCCGGCTGGCACGGCAAAGCGCCGAACGATGAAGAATATAAGGTCGCAATGGCAGATTTGGAGAAAGTAGGTGAAGCATTATGTCAGAAGTAAAGAAGATCGCAACAAGAGAAAGTTATGGTAATGCACTGGCGGAGTGCGGAGCGGATTTTCCGAATCTGGTAGTGCTGGATGCAGACCTTGCCGGCGCAACAAAGACCGGCGTTTTCCAGAAGGCATTTCCTGACAGACATATCGACTGCGGTATTGCAGAATGTAATATGACGGGTATTGCGGCAGGACTTGCAACCTGCGGAAAGGTTCCTTTTATCAGTTCGTTTGCCATGTTTGCAGCGGGACGTAATTTCGAGCAGGTTCGTAACTCTATCGGTTATCCGCATCTGAATGTAAAGATCGGTGCAACGCATGCCGGTATTACGGTCGGTGAAGATGGCGCGACGCATCAGTGCAACGAAGACGTAGCGCTGATGAGAACGATTCCGGGAATGACGGTTATCGTACCTTCCGACGACGTGGAAGCCAAAGCTGCCGTCAGAGCGGCAATCGAAAAAGAAGGCCCTGTGTATTTAAGATTCGGACGTGCAGCCGTTCCGGTCATCAACGACAGACCGGATTACAAATTTGAGATCGGTAAAGGCGTTCTCTTAAAAGAAGGTACGGACGTGACGATCGTGGCAAGCGGTATTACGGTTTCATCTGCATTAGAAGCGGCCGAAATGCTGGAGGCAGACGGCATCAGTGCAGAAGTGATCAACATCCATACGATCAAACCCTTAGATGAAGAACTGATCCTTTCATCTGCAAAGAAAACCGGCAAAGTTGTGACTGCGGAAGAACATACGGTGATCGGCGGTCTCGGAAGCGCAGTATGCGACTGTCTGTCCGAAAAAATGCCCACACCCGTATTGAAGATCGGAATGCAGGACGTATTCGGAGAATCCGGTCCGGCAGCGGCACTGGTAGAAAAATATGGTTTGGATGGCAAAGGCATCTATGAAAAAGTAAAAGGATTTGTAAAGGCATAGTTGTCGAAGGAGTTCTTATGAAGAATTTATTATCACCTTCTATTCTTGCGGCTGATTTTTCCATTTTGGGGAAACAGATCGCAGAGGCTGACGAAGCGGGAGCGGACTATATCCATATTGATGTAATGGATGGTGTATTCGTACCGTCGATTTCTTTCGGAATGCCGGTCATTTCGACGATCAGGCCCGTAACAGAGAAGGTTTTTGATGTACATCTGATGATCGTGGAGCCGGAACGCTATATTGATGAATTTGCAAAATGCGGCGCCGACAGCATCACCTTTCATCTGGAAGCGACCAAAGACGTCGCTGGTGTCATAGATAAAATACATCAGGCCGGCTGCAGGGCCGGTCTGTCCATCAAGCCGGGAACTGCGGTAGAAGAGATCAGGCCGTATCTGGATAAATTAGAGATGCTTCTGGTCATGACCGTGGAACCCGGATTCGGCGGTCAGAAATATATTCCGGAATCCACGCAGCGTATTAAAAGCGTCCGCCGGATGATAACGGAGCTTGGACTTTCCGCGGATATCCAGGTGGATGGCGGTATCACGACGGAAACTGCGCAGATCGTTCTGGATGCCGGTGCGAACGTAATAGTAGCGGGTTCCGCGATTTTTCGCGGTAATATCCATGATAACGTGAAACTGTACCGGGCAATACTGAACGGCGCAGAATAGGCGGCCTCATATATACGGGAGAAGGATGGAACAATGAGAAAATTAGGACGGAACGATCCCTGCTGGTGCGGGAGCGGACGAAAGTACAAGGCATGTCATATGGCGCTTGACGAGAAGATACAAAAATATGCTTTAGAAGGACATATGGTGCCGGATCATGATATGCTTAAAACAAAGGAACAGATTGAGGGAATAAAGGAAAGCAGTAAAATAAACATCGCCGTGTTGGATTATGTGGCTGAGCATATCAAAGCCGGTATGAGCACGGAAGAGATCGACCGTCTCGTATACGAAAAGACAACACAGATGGGCGGTATACCGGCCTCTCTGGGATACAACAGATTTCCCAAAAGCGTCTGTACGTCCATCAACTCACAGGTCTGCCACGGTATTCCTTCTGAAAAAGATATCTTAAAAGATGGCGATATCGTCAATGTAGACGTTTCAACGATCTATCAGGGATATTTTTCGGATTCCTCCAGAATGTTTATGTTCGGGGATGTGGAGCCGGAAACGAAGAAATTGGTAGAGACGGCGCATAAATGTCTCTCTGTCGGCTTGGAGCAGGTCAAACCGTGGAACTTTCTGGGTGATATGGCGCAGGCGATCAATGATTTTGCGAAAGAAAACGGCTATTCCATCGTACGGGAGATCGGAGGGCACGGCGTAGGACTGGAGTTTCATGAAGAACCTTTTGTCAGCTATGTAACCAGAAGAGGAACCGAAATGCTGATGGTGCCGGGCATGGTATTCACGATAGAACCTATGGTGAATATGGGAAAAGCAGATATTTATGTTGATGATGAGGACGGCTGGACCGTTTATACGGAGGATGGACTGCCGTCGGCACAGTGGGAGATCACGGTGGCCGTGACAGAGGACGGATATGAAGTACTGACATGGTAGCGGCTGTTTTGACCGGAATTCTATGACGTAGTATAAAGTTTTTGACAGGTAAAAAGTCGGAAAACATCGGGTGGGAAGATGTTTTTCCGGCTTTTTTTAAAATAAATTTGTGTATATTTCCGATATTGCATCGGAAAGATAAATTTGATATCGTACATATACAATCTCAGAATCTGATCTGATATCTATATCCTTACGGGGATGATCCGGCGGTTCGCCATGATTCAAAAATAAAAGACACAGACAAATTACAATGCAGAACAGGAGGTAGTGTTACATAATGAATGAATTTATGACAAAAGTGTCGGATTATTTCAGCGAAAGAAGAAACGATCCTGAAAAAAACGGAAATCCGTTGGTCTTGTGCATGCTCGGAGTGGTAATTCTTGTGATCATCATTCTGTGCCTGATTTTACTCTGGCGCAAAAGCAGCGGACAAAAGGAGTTTGAAAACAGTAAAAAGAGCGGTGAAAGTGAGATCAGGGCGGAAACCTATAAAGAAGTACCGGAGACCAGACTTGCCGGACCCGATGAAAGCGAATTGCTGAAACAGCAGTATTTGACGAATATCGAATATCTTCGCGAAAAAGTGGAAAGCCTGTTATCATCTCTGTCAAAAATAAAGGAAACGCTGGAAGAGACAATCCATACCAATAAAGAAGAAAACAGCGCTTTGCACAAACAGATAGAAGAAATCATGGGAGATATCGGGGATCTCGTCACACGTCTTTCGAACACAGAGAATTACATGTATGACCTGACTGATATGATCCGCATTATGAATGAGGAGACTCTTCCCGTGATACGGGAGCAGATCGATGAACTGAAAGCACAGATGAGTCAGGTAAATACCGACATTTCCGGTATTTATAAAAAAATCGGCGCCTTAGAGACGTCAGATGCTGATCTGCAGGCGAAGCTTCGTGAACTGGAAGGCAGCCTGAAAGCGTCAGTTGAGCAGAATCTGACGGATATTACCAACAGATTTGAAAACATGAATACGCAGATCAAACAGGTGGAAATGCAGATCGGCGACGTAGAAACGCGAATCAGCAGCCTGGAGACACGAATAGAAGATATACAGACTAAGATACAGCAAATGGTGTCCGGTTCGCTGCATTATCGTTACGATAAGGCGACAAACACACTTTATCTGCGCGGGCAATAACCGGGCGGATATGCCTGCAGGAACGTTGACAAAATGAACAAACGCCGTCACACCTGCGTAAAACCGCAGTGGATGACGGCGCTGTATAACGGCCGTGCAGCTATGAGAAATTAACCCGATATCGAGGGGAGATTTCCCAAGTTATTGCTCTCCGTACCGTCCGGCAGTGATTTCAAATATTCCGTGTCTTTTCTATGGGCGATTCCCACGCCTTTTATCTCACCGTCTTTGGCAAGAGCGACACCTTCTTCTTTCGATACGGTGGAACCGTCGGATAACTGGTATCCGTTGATGCGCCCGCCGCTTTTTACAAGACCGACGATCTCTTTGGCGTCGCTTTTAGGCTGCGGGATGTCGTCTAACGTGTTTCTGGCTAACGCTTCCGTAAGAGCGCTTTTATCGATATCTTTCATGATAACTCCTTTCCGCCCGCTTGCGTCGTGAGCGTTTTTATATCCTTTTCAACAGACGATAGGGTCTGTTTGCTTTCCTGGCTCATCATGATGCCGTTTATAGTTTGTGCCGGAAAAAAAATTATATACTATTTATATGTCATTGCTATTTGACAACATAATAGCTTTGTGATATGTATTACAGTAGGGTAATTTTAGGAAAGGGATGAAATATATGGATAAAGGAAATTATTATATTACAACGGCAATTGCCTATACTTCCGGCAAGCCGCATATCGGCAATAGCTATGAAATCGTACTCGCAGACAGTATTGCCAGATTTAAAAGAAAAGATGGATATGACGTCTTCTTCCAGACGGGAACGGACGAGCATGGACAGAAAATCGAATTAAAGGCACAGGAAGCGGGAATTACGCCGAAAGAGTTTGTAGATGATGTGGCGCAGACAATCCGCACGATCTGCGATTCATTAAATACTTCTTATGATAAGTTCATTCGTACGACAGATACGTATCATGAGAAACAGGTACAGAAAATATTTAAGAAACTATACGAACAGGGAGATATTTATAAAGGCGCTTATGAAGGCTTATATTGTACGCCCTGTGAATCCTTCTGGACGGAGTCCCAGCTTGTGGACGGTAAATGTCCGGACTGCGGCAGGGAAGTGAAACCGGCCAAAGAAGAGGCTTATTTTTTCAAAATGAGCAAATATGCAGATAAATTGATCGAACATATTAATGCACATCCGGAATTTATTCAGCCGGTATCCCGTAAGAATGAAATGATGAACAATTTCCTGCTTCCGGGACTGCAGGATTTATGTGTATCCCGAACCTCTTTTAAATGGGGTATTCCGGTGGATTTTGATGACAGACATGTCGTTTATGTATGGCTGGATGCACTGACCAACTATATTACCGGCATCGGTTATGATGCGGATGGGAACAGCACGGAGCAGTATAAGAAACTGTGGCCTGCAGACCTGCATCTGATCGGCAAAGATATTATTCGTTTCCATACCATCTATTGGCCTATTTTCCTAATGGCGCTTGGAGAACCGCTTCCGAAACAGATCTTCGGACATCCGTGGTTACTGCAAAGCGATGGGAAGATGAGTAAATCCAAAGGAAATGTTATTTATGCGGAGGATCTGATCGATTTCTTCGGTGTGGATGCCGTCCGCTATTTTGTGCTCCACGAGATGCCTTTTGAAAACGACGGCGTGATCACATGGGATCTGATGGTAGAAAGACTGAATTCCGACCTTGCCAATACGCTTGGAAATCTGGTAAACAGAACAATATCCATGAGCAATAAATATTTCGGGGGCGCTGTAGAGAATACGAAGATCGGAACAGATGCCGGTACGGAAGACGTGGACGCCGACCTGTGGAAATTACTGACGGATACTTATACGAGAGTCAGCAAAAAGATGGACGATCTGCGTGTGGCGGATGCCATCACGGAAATCTTTGTATTGTTTAAACGCTGCAATAAATATATCGATGAAACGATGCCGTGGGCGCTGGCTAAAGATGAAAACCGGAAAGACCGTCTGGCAGCTGTTTTATATAATCTGTTAAACGGTATTTTAGTCGGTGCGAGTCTGTTGGAACCTTATATGCCTGAAACGTCTGCAAAGATCCTGGAACAGATCCGGGCACAGGCCGTTCCCTTCGACGTATTGGAAGCGTGCGCCGAAAAGCAGGATATTGCGAGGGCGGCCGCTTTATATCCGTCCGGCAATAAAGTGACGGAAACACCGGAGATCCTGTTCGTCCGTCGTGATCTTGCAGAAGTCATGGAACAGGTGGAAGCCATGTTTGCGGCAAGAAAAGCGGAAAACGGGGAAGAAGAGACAAAAGAGGAAATACCGGAAGAGGTTATCGACATAGAACCGAAAGAGACAATTTCTTATGATGATTTTGCCAAATGCCAGTTTCAGGTAGGCGAGATTCTGGAATGCAGGGAAGTGCCGAAGTCGAAGAAACTGCTGTGTTCCAAAGTCCGCATCGGCTCTGTCGAGAAACAGATCTTGTCGGGCATTAAGCAGCATTACAGTGCGGAAGAGATGGTCGGCAAGAAGGTAATGGTGCTGGTCAATCTGCAGCCGAGAGAAATTGCGGGGATGGTATCGGAGGGTATGCTTTTATGCGCCGAAGACGCAGATGGCAGCCTGGCGCTCATGACACCGGAAAAGCCGATGCCCGCAGGCGCGGAAATATGCTGATCGGAAAAGCAAAGTGAAGGAAAGGCATGGACATTGATATGATTCGGAAGGAAGAGTTTTATTTCGACTCCAGAGATCAAAAAAATAAAATACATGCGGTGAAATGGATACCGGATGTAGAGAAACCGGTGTGCATATTCCAGATCGTGCACGGCATGGCAGAGCATATAGACCGGTATGATGCGTTTGCCCGTTTTCTGGCAGGCAAAGGGATACTGGTTGTAGGTGAGGATCATCTCGGACACGGGAAATCAGTGCCGGAAGGCGGCATATACGGATATTTCTGTGAGGAGGATGCCGCCAACGTTCTTGTCAGGGATGTGCACCGGCTGAAAAAAATAATGCAGGAACAGTATCCGGGCGTGCTGTATTTGATCCTTGGCCACAGTATGGGTTCTTTTATTCTGCGCAATTATCTGTTCCGCTATGGGAGCGGCGTAAACGGAGCCATTATAGCAGGAACAGGCATGCAGTCGAAGGCGGCGCTTCTGACTGCAAGAACGGTGACGGCAGTTCAGAAGCTGTTCTGCGGACCAAAGCATGTGGGGAAATTTATCGACAAGGTGTCTTTTGGAAGCTTTAACGACAGATTTATGCCGGCAAGAACCCCTTATGACTGGCTTTCCAGAGAAACGGCCAATGTGGACAGATATATGGCTGACCCTATGTGCGGTTTCATATTCACACTGAACGGGTTTGAGACATTGTTCCGGCTGATTCATAACTGTTATGATGTCGAGAAGATAGAGAGTATGCCCAAACAGCTTCCGATCTTTCTGATCGCCGGAGCGGACGATCCGGTAGGCAATTACGGAAAAAGCATAGAGAAAGTGTATCAATCCTATAAAGAACACGGCATGCAGAATGTACAGATGAAATTATATGAAAATGACCGTCACGAACTGTTAAACGAGACGGACAGGGAACAGATATACGGAGATATTTACCGTTGGATCCTGCAGAGGATCGCTTAGGACGCAGCACAATCTGCGGAGCGGATAAGGAGTATGTGTATGAAAAAATTATTGGGTGTTCTCGCGTTGTTTTGTCTGTTGATATCGTGCGGTATAAGAGCCAGGGCAGCGGACACGAAAGATACGGTCATTGCGCTTGGGGCGGACTTATCCGATGAGCAGCGTGCCGCAGTGCTTTCATTAATGGGGCTTACGGAAGAAGATCTGGCCGGCTGCACGGTAATTTATATTACAAATGAGATGGAACATGAATATCTGGATCCTTATCTGGAAGCTTCCGTGATAGGAAGCAAATCTCTTTCCAGTGTGAAGATTACCGGAAAGGAGCCGGGGAGCGGCGTTACGGTGACAACACAGAACGTCAATTACTGTACGACCGGCATGTACCGCAACGCATTAATGACTGCGGGCATGGAAGATACGGAAGTGCTTGTCGTTGCACCGACACCGATATCGGGAACGGCAGGACTGATCGGCGCTCTGAAAGCCTATGAGGTGATGGCGGATAAGGAAATAGCGGACAATGTTCTGGATACGGCGCTTGATGAACTGATCACGACGGGAGAACTTGCACAGAGCATACAGGGAGATATCGGTTCCGATGAAGCGGAAGCATTGATCGCATGGCTGAAGGGAAAGATCGCGGGAGGTGAACTGGATATCGGCAATGAAGACAGCGTGCGGGCAGCGATTGCCGAGGGAGAGGCGAATTTCGGGATCAGTCTGTCCGAAGAGGATAAGAGGCGGATCATCGATCTGCTGAAGAAGCTGGATTCTCTTGGCCTTAATGCAGACTATCTGATTGAACAGGCGCAGGGCCTGTATGAAAAGTACGGACTGGAGATCGTTGAGAATGCCAATGAAGCCATTAATGAGGCCGTAGGAAATGCCATTACCAGCGCCGTCAAGGGATTTTTCGAAGGTTTGGCGGCTTCGGTATCCGAATTTTTTAAAAATTTATTTTCTTAAAGGCTGCACCGACAGATCAGTGATTTGAAACATTCCGGTTTTCGCCGGAATGTTTTTACTTTTTCTGATTATACTAACATTAAAAAACGTTGATTTTTCTCTGCAGGTTATGGAGAGGGCTGATGTTTTCTTTCGGAATCTGCAGGCTGAGAAAGGATGGGAGATATTATGAAAATTGCATTTTTCAGTACCAAACCTTACGATAAGATCTGGTTTGAACCTATGGGAAAAGATTATGGATTTGATATTCATTTTTATGAGGTGCCTTTTTGCGAAGAAACGATCTATCTTGCCGGAGGGTATGATGCGATCTGTATTTTTGTAAATGACTATGTGACAGGAGAAATGATCGATAAGCTGTATGAAATGAAAGTAAAGGCAATTTTGCTGCGCAGCGCCGGATTTAATCATGTAGACATCAAAGCGGCAGAGGATAAGATTCTGGTGCTGCGTGTGCCGAGCTATTCTCCCGAGGCGGTGGCGGAATTTGCCATGGGAATGATTTTGACGGTAAACCGTCATATTCATAAAGCATATAACAGAACAAGGGACTTTAATATGAGTCTGAACGGTCTGATCGGCGTAGATTTGTATCATAAGACCGCAGGCGTCATCGGGACCGGGAAGATAGGACAGGCAATGATCAGAATCTTTAACGGTTTCGGCATGCAGGTGCTTGCCTATGACCCTTATCCGAATAAAAAACTGGAAGTGGATTATGTGGAACTGGATGAGCTTTTTAAAAGGTCGGACGTCATTTCTCTGCATTGCCCGCTCACTTCCGGTACGAGACACATTATAAATGCCGATTCCATCGGAAAAATGAAGGATGGCGTTTATCTTGTCAATACGTCGAGGGGAAGCCTGATCGATACGGATGCATTGATAGACGGACTCGTTCAGGGAAAATTCGGCGGTGTCGGACTGGATGTGTATGAGGAAGAAGAAGGTATATTTTACGAAGACAGATCCAATGAGATTATGAAGGATGAAAATCTGGCCAGACTGATGACGTTTCCCAACGTGCTGATCACTTCGCATATGGGCTTTCTCACGAAAGAAGCGATGCAGGCCATCGCCACCGAAACGCTGGAAAATGCCTACGCGCTGGAAAATGGACTGCCGCTTGTAAATCGAACAGAAATACGTTAAAATAGAAAAAAAGAAGGGGGACGGTAACGGTGCCGCAGGTTCTGTATCAGATCAGAAGTGCATACCGGGATGAATGGGACGATGCGATGGCACTGGCCTGGAGAACCTTTCTGCGGTTTGAAGCGGATATTTACACGGCGGAAGGCATCAGACACTTTGAGGATTTTATTACGGATACGACACTGCACCGGATGTTTCTTTTAGGTGCATATCAGATGTTTGTAGCGCTTGATCATAACAGAATCGTCGGTATGATCACATTGCGGAATGCTTCTCATATTTCCCTGCTTTTTGTGGATGAAAAATATCACAGGCAGGGAATTGGGCGTGCATTGATAGAATATCTGCGGGAATATCTGCTCTCGGAAGCAGGTGTTGACAGGGTAACGGTAAATGCGGCTCCGTACGGGGTAGCATTCTATCATAAACTGGGTTTCAGGGATTTAAGACCGGAAGAGGAAAAAGACGGCATCAAATATACCCCCATGGAATTTATACTATAGGGCAGGCATGAGATGCGGCAGAGTATCAGAATGGAAGAAAAGGATGGAAGGGCATGGAGTATATTAAAAGTAAAGATATTTTTGTGTTGATGCAGAACACCTTGCGGCTGATCCACCCAAGATTAGTGGATCATGGCGCCAGAGTCGCCTATATGGTTTATAAGATGCTGGAAGACACGGGGACTTATGAAGAGTTTGAACTTGCGGATATCGTTATGGTAGCGGCGCTGCACGACATTGGCGCTTATAAGACGGAGGCGGGCGTATTAAACGATATGCTGCGGTATGAATCCAGAGACAGCAGGGCGCATACCATCTACGGATATCTGTTTTTTAAATATCTGTCTCCCGTAGAAGAACTGGCCAAGGTCATTATGTATCATCATATGGATTACGAACAGCTTCAGAAAGTGGATTATCAGTATAAAGAACTGGCGGCTTATATCAATATTGCAGAAAAGATGGATATTTATTATTCTGCTATGGGAAGCCAGTTTAATATGCAGATGTTCCATAAACAGGCGGGTACGAAACTGTCGGAAGCCGGATTGAACCGCTTCTATGAAGTCGCCAAGAAATATGATATTTTTACCAGGCTGAAAACGGGAGAGTATAAGAAAGAACTGGAATACATCATCGATTTCATGATTTTTTCCAATGAAGGAAAAAAGAAGTTCTGCGATATGCTCATGTACTGTACCGGATTCCGCAGTGAGCAGTGCGTGGTCGATACAATCACGACGATACATATTTGCGACGAGCTGGCCAGTAAACTTTTGATGACGGAAGATATGAAGGAAAGGCTGTATTACGGAGCGCTGCTTCATGATCTTGGAATGCTGGCGGTCCCGAAAGAAATCGTCGAAGCGCCGAAGAGACTGAACTCCGAGGAGATTAAGCGCGTCAGGATGCATGTAGGCGTAGCGGAGAAAATATTGAGTAATATACTGCGGGAAGATGTTCTGTCTATTGTACTCGGACATCATGAGCGGGATGATGGCGGCGGCTATCCGAAGAAATTAAAAGCGAATCAGATGAGCCAGGAGCAGAAAGTATTACAGATAGCCGATACGGTCACCGGTATGATAAATAAGAGGAATTACAGGAAGCCGTTAGACAAAGATCTGGTTATTGTCGTTCTGAGTGAGGAAGCGGCCAAAAATCGTCTGGATAAACAGATCGTGAATACATTTGTCAATTTCTACGATAATATCATGATGAGCGTGGAAAAAGAGTCTGCAGAGGTTCTGAGAATGTACCAGATGCTGAATTCACAGTATGCACAGATCAGTAAGCGTTTTAAAAAATAGGCGGATGATATTTTTTCGGCAATTTTTTATAAAATTTTTGTAAATTCACTGGTTTTTTTGGACGGTTTTGTACTATAATGAAGGAAAGAAAAGAGGATATTGATCGGCATGGGTAGAATTTTTGATTTGGAAAGTCCGTTTATGCGGTTTTTGAACCTGGTAGGAGATCTGATGATCTTAAACTTTTTGATGATCTTCTGCTGCCTTCCGGTCTTTACGATCGGCGCCGCGTGTACGGGAATGCACTATGTGCTGTTAAAGATCGTACGGGGAGAAGAAGGATATCTGATCAGAGGATTTTTCAAATCATTTAAGCAGAATTTCAGACAGGCGACGATCCTGTGGGTGCTCATGCTGCTCGTGATATTGGTATATACGGGGGATTTTCTGATCTTTACTTATTCCGGTGTGCAGTTCCCGAAAGCGTTTGTTATATTTATACTGGCGCTTGGGGTGATCCTGCTGATGATATCGGTCTATGTGTTCCCGATACTGGCAAGATTTGACAATACAATTAAAAATACATTGAAGAATGCCTTTTTGATGGCAGTATTAAATCTGCCCAGGACGATTCTGATGATAGTAATATTGTTGCTGCCCGCCGTTATTTTATACTTTTCGGCGTATGCGGGAATTTTTGTAATGATGTTCGGTATCTCGTTGCCGGCATATCTTTCAGCTTTTTTATACAGCAAGATTTTTAGAAAATTTGAGCCTGAGGCGGAAGCGGTCGTTTCGGATTATGAGTTTTCTATCGATACAGACGAGAGAAATGAGGAAGAAAATGGATAATCAAACGAAGTCGGTAGCTGTGCAGTGGATCGGGCCGTCAGTACTTTTGATAATAGCGCTGATGGTCATGGTTTTCAATTTTTCGACAAAAAGCAGGTCGAAAGCCCATGATACGGTTACGAAAAATATGACCGAATCGGCGCAGACCTGTCTTGACAATCTGACAGATGAGCTTACACTGTATAAAACCGTAGGAGAGCCGATCGCAGCGCTTTTGGAGAAAAAAGTGAAATGGGATTCCGCTAATGCCACGGAGATGCTTGCAATTGCCAGGAAATATTCCGGTACATATGAGATCTATTTGTGTGATGCGTCGGGAATAGGGATAAACAGCGAGGGAGAATATGTTTCCATTGCGGACAAAGAGTACTTTGAGGCGGTAAAGGAGGCGGCAGAAACGACGGAGCTGTTTGTATCGGATGATGGGATTAAAGGAAGGAATGCGATCGTAGTCAGTATACCGGTAAACCATCCGGATGGAATCGGACGCATGCTTCTTTTTTATCCGCTGAATAATTTTGAGGCGGTCGTAAAAAAGAACGATTTCGTAGCATGGAATATTGTATCGCTAATCGATGCGGATGGAACGGTTCTGCTTGCTTCCGGCACTTCCAATCAATGGGAGCAGGGCGACAACATATATGAAGCGTTAAAAGATGCCAATGCGGAAGCGTCCAAAAAGATGAAGAGCCGCATTGTCAACCGCACGAGCGGAATGTCGGCCGTTAAAATGGGCGATACGGAAAATTCGCTTGTATATGTACCGACCGGGATTAATGAATGGACAATGGTGACGGGAATTCCGCAGACCTATATCGACAGACTTGTGGCGCAGCAGTGGAAAGACGTAAAGAATATGATGTACCAGCTGATCGCCGTTATTTTTGTATTCATCTGCATGGTTGCCATTATCAATATCGTCAGTAAAATATACAATATCAAAAAACAGAAACAGCTTGAGGAAAAAGCCGATACCGATCTTTTGACCGGACTTAACAATAAACTGGCCACAGAGCGTAAGATTAAAGAATTTATTGCCAGGAATCCGAATGCGCAGTCTATGATGTTTATTCTTGATATTGACAACTTTAAGAAGATAAACGATACGATGGGACATGCTTTCGGTGACGAGGTGCTTCGTTCTCTCGGGCAGCAGATCAGCACGATCTTCAGGGCTACGGATATCGTCGGACGTGCCGGCGGGGATGAATTTATCGTTTTCCTGAAAAATATTACGCAGGCCGGAGATGTCAGAAAAGAAGCTAAGAAGGTGGAAGACTTCTTTAAAGACTTTAAGGCCGGAGAATATACGAAATATTCAGCAACGGCAAGTATCGGTGTCGCTATTTTCCCGGAAGAAGGCTCGGACTTTGAAAGTATTTATAAAGCGGCGGACAAGGCGCTTTACAGAGCGAAAGAGAGAGGCAAAAATCAGCTTGCTTTTTATAAGGAAAAATGGATGGAAGAAAGTAATTAGAGCAAAACCTTGGGCAATGTGTACAAGAATCACAGCAATTCTTCGTCAAGTTGTCAGTAAAAAAAGATTTGGCTATGGAAAATAAGCAATATTTACAATGGAAAGCAAAATCTTTGTGAAATAATGGTATGGAAAAGGACATGAAAGTCCGTTATACTAAATCCAGACTTGATTATCGCTGTATAATCATATAGAAACCAACAAACAAATAATTTAGGAGGCATAAGCACATGGCAAGTTTATCATTGAAAAATGTCTGCAAAGTATATCCTAACGGATTCGAAGCAGTAAAAGATTTCAACCTTGAAATCGCAGATCAGGAGTTTATTATTTTCGTAGGACCTTCAGGTTGCGGTAAATCTACAACACTTCGTATGATCGCTGGTCTGGAAGATATCTCTTCCGGTGAATTAAAGATCGGTGACAGAGTTGTTAATGATGTAGAGCCGAAAGACAGAGATATCGCGATGGTATTCCAGAACTACGCTCTGTATCCTCATATGTCTGTTTATGACAATATGGCATTCGGTCTGAAATTAAGAAAAGTACCGAAGGACGAAATTGATAAAATGGTTAAAGAAGCTGCTAAGATTCTTGACTTAACTCCTCTTCTTGATCGTAAACCGAAAGCTTTGTCCGGTGGTCAGAGACAGCGTGTTGCTATGGGACGTGCGATCGTACGTAATCCTAAGGTATTCCTTATGGATGAGCCGCTTTCAAACCTGGATGCTAAACTTCGTGTGCAGATGCGTGTTGAGATTTCCAAACTGCATCAGAGACTGGGCACAACAATCATCTATGTAACACATGACCAGACAGAAGCTATGACACTGGGTACCAGAATCGTTGTTATGAAAGATGGTGTTGTACAGCAGGTAGATACGCCTCAGAACTTATATCAGAAACCGCAGAACCTGTTCGTAGCAGGATTCATGGGATCTCCGCAGATGAACTTCTTAGATGCAGTTGTAGAAGTAAGCGGCGACACTGCAAGCCTGAAAGTAGCTGGCAGCAGCATTCCGCTTCCGGCAGCAAAATCCAAAAAGCTGATCGATGGCGGTTATGCAGGAAAGACTGTTACATTCGGTATTCGTCCGGAAGATGTATATGATTCCGAAGCATACATTCAGAATGCTAAATGTGTATTCGAATCTAACATTAAAGTATACGAACTGCTTGGTGCGGAAGTTTACTTATACTTTGATCTTGCTGAGTTCCCGATTACAGCCAGAGTTGATTCCCGTACAACAGCAAGACCTGGTGACACAGTTAAATTTGCGTTTGACGTTGAGAAGATTCATGTATTCGATAAAGAGACAGAGCAGGTTATTACAAACTAGTCACAATGAATTACAAAAGGGGATGCAGATGTGCATCTCCTTTTTTCTTAAAGGATAAAGGTAATTGTGAAACTTTGTTTTTACAGCCAGAGAGGAAAGGTATGGTATCGATATGATTTCAGGACAGGTTATTAAAACGAGTATAGAGGAATTGAAGGCCATCACCAGAGTAGATTTGTGCGTATTGGATCTGGAAGGAAATGTAGTGGCATCTACATTTGAACTGAACGACCTTTCTTTGAACCTGATCACGGAATTTGCAGAATCTCCGGCTGACAGTCAGGTAATAGGCACACATCATCTGTTAAAGATTCTGGATGAAGGAGAACTGCTGTACGTATTGGATGCAAGGGGCGCAGGGGAAGACACCTATATGATCGGAAAGGTAGCTGTAAGCCAGCTGCAGAATTTGGTCATTGCATACAAAGAGAGATTTGACCGCAACAATTTTTTCCAGAATTTATTATTGGACAATATGCTTTTGGTGGATATTTATAACCGCGCCAAAAAGCTGCATATAGAAGTTTCCGTGCCGCGTGCGGTTTTTCTGATAGAAACAGGAGATGATAAGGAAAATCCGGCAGCGGAATTGTTAAATGGAATGTTTTCTTCACAGATCGGGGATTATATTACGGCTGTGGATGAAAGCAATGTCATTCTGATAAAGGCGCTGTCTCCCGACGAGGGCTATGCCGGATTGGAGAGAATCGCTTATACGATCGTAGATATGATGAACATGGAAGCAATGATGAATGTCCGCGTGTCATACGGAACGATTGTGGAAGAATTGAAAGAGGTTTCGAAATCTTATAAGGAAGCTAAAATGGCGCTGGATGTAGGGAAGATCTTCTATGAAGAGAAAAAGGTAACGGCATACGGCAATCTGGGGATTGGCCGCCTGATATACCAGCTTCCGGTCAATCTATGCCGTATCTTCATTGATGAGATATTCGGCTCAAATGTGCCGGACGATCTGGACGACGAAACATTGACAACGATCAATAAGTTCTTCGAGAACAATCTGAACGTATCGGAGACCTCCAGACAGCTGTTCGTTCATAGAAATACGCTCGTATATCGGATCGAAAAACTGGCCAAGAGTACGGGACTGGATATCCGTACATTTGACGATGCACTTACTTTCAAAATTGCGCTTATGGTCGTAAACTATATGCGTTATTTGGACTCGCTGGAATATTAATATGGTATATTGTGAACCTCAATATTGCTTTGTGAACATACCGGATGGGAAATCATCCGGTATTTTTTTAGTATGTCCAACATATATATTAAACACAGAGAGGTGAAAGCATGTATCAGAAAGAAATTATTTATATGCACCTGTTCGAGGGTGAAATAAGAGGAAGCTGTCTCGGCTATCTCAAAACGGAGAAAAAACAGGGCCGGTACTGTCTGGAAATACAGGTAAAAAAACTGTTCACGGAGCTGTCCGGCAGTTTTCCCATCCGTCTGCAGAGTGAAAGCGGATGGCGGGAGGCGGATATGCTTCTGGTAAGAGAAGGAAACGGCAAATGGACAGGAGAGACAGAAGAACAAATCCTGCGGGCAGAAATCATACTGTCTATGACAAAGAAGATAAAAGGGGAAAGTAAAATCCTTAAAGAGGCGGAGGAGAGAAAAGAGGCCGTTATAGAAATGGAAGAACCGCTGAGAGCCGTACAGTCTGAAAAAAACATGGAATCTAAGGGAAACATGCAGTCTGAAGAAAAGCTCCAATTTAAAGGAAACGAAAGCATACAATATGGGGAAAGCACACGGTCCAGGGATAACGTGCACTCCGAAGGAGACAAACGTTTCGAAGAAAGGGAAGAATCCGGAAGAGATATGCGGCCTGAAAAAGGAGAAGAATCCGAAAGAGATATGCGGCCTGAAAAAGGAGAAGAATCCGGAAGAAGTATACGTCCAGAGGAAAGGGAACAATCCGGGAGTGAAATGCGTCCGGAGGAAAGGGAGCAATCCGAAAGCATAATGTGGTCCGAAGAAGGGAAACGGTACGGAAGAGGAATACAGTCCGAAGAAAAAGCGCTATCCGTGGGAGGGACACGGTCTGAAGAAAGAGAACGACTCGGGAGAAAGGAATCGGAAACGAATATCTATGACGGCAGATATACGAATATCCATGGAAAAAGACAGAAAGTGGAAGCGATGGAGCGGCAATATGCGCCGAAGTCCGCGGCGAGAAAAGAACGGATGGGGAAGACGGAGTATGTACCGTTATATGAGAATAAATGGGAACAGCTTATGTCCACGTATGAGCAGATCCATCCGTACGGTGATAACAGGATCTATGTTAAACTGGCGCCAAAAGATTTTGTTATTCTGCGGGAAAATTATCAGCATCTTGCTAATAACAGCTTTTTGCTGCACGGATTTTATAACTATCGTTATTTAATACTGGGGAAAGAAAACGGTTTTTATCTTGGCGTGCCGGGCGTCTTTTATGAAAGAGAAAAAATGGTTGCCCTGATGTTTGGGTTTGAGGCGTTTGAATGTGAAGGAGGCGTGGCAGAAGAAGGGAAATTTGGATATTATCTACGAAAAGTGGAGCTTTAATATGGTCGAAAAGCCTGAAACATGCTACAATATATACAAAATAAAGCAATGTGATCGGAGTGAATAAGGGGATGAATATTGCGGTATTATTGGGCGCAGTAGGCTTTGACAGTCAGAAAAGGACGATTAACGGTATTTTGGATAATGCGCTTCCGGAGGGAACGAACGTCTATATATTTACGTGTGACGGCTGGAATTATGAGTCGCGTTTTAAATATGAAAATGGAGAATATAATATTTATCAGCTGCCGGATTTCACACAATATGATGGCGTTATCATCAGTCCGGATACCATCCATGATCCAAATATCATAGAAGAACTGAACGATAAAATAAAAAAAGCAGGGGTGCCGTGCGTTTCTTTGATGGTGAAATGGGAAGGCGCGGTCTGTATTTATTTGGAGAACCGGACGGGAATACAGGCCATTGTTGAACATTTGGTGCAAAAGCACCATGCGGAAACGATCTATTATATCTCGGGACCATGTGGGAATCAGGATGCCGAACAGCGTCTGGCAGCATATAAGGAAGCGATGGATGCGCAGCATCTGCAGTGGAATGAGAAAATGATAGCGGGGGGAGATTATACATATAAGAGCGGCATCAGAGCGGTAAAGGCGTTTTTAGAGGCGGACATGCCGATGCCTGATGCGATCATAGCAGCCAATGACGAAATGGCGATAGGAGCGATCCTCGCTTTGCAGGAGGCAGGATATCGGGTGCCGGAAGATTTGCTTGTGACAGGCTATGATAACAGCTCTATCGCCAAATTGAACCATCCCCGCCTGACAACGGTGAGGCGTGGGGAATACGCTGCGGCTGAAATGGCTTATAAATTGTTAAAACAGGTCATTCGTGGGGAAGAAGCGCCCAAAGAAAATACAATCTTCGGCAAACCGATCTTTTCCCAGTCATGCGGATGTGAAAAAAAGCACAGTTATACACATGCGGAACTGCAGGAAATGTATGTGAAAAAATCGGTCATGGTAGACGACAATCTGGAGATGTTAAAAAGCTGTGCCGCGGAGTTTACGGGACTGGAGACTTTTGACGACTTTATGGAATGTGCAAAGCGGTATATCGAACAGCTTGGTCCGGAATATTTCTATCTGTGCATGTGCGGGAATATTAAGGATTATTACGAAGAGCTGGAACGTATGGCAGAAGGAAAAGAGCGCGGAAGAGACGAAACGGTCTATATGGAAGATATATGGGTGCCTCTTGCATACGAAAAGGGTGTTTTTAACAGCTATGACGGGTTTTCCAAGAATAAACTGCTTCCGCCTTCCTGTAAAAAAGGCAATAACGGAGATTTTTATCTGGTCATGCCTCTGCATCACCAGGAGTATTGCTTTGGTTATTGTGTGGTGGGAAACTACAGACCGGCGTTGGAAAACCGGTTTTTCCGACACTTCATATTGAGTATAGACAATGCGCTTGAAACGGTGCGCAGACAGGATACGATGAATGCGATGCTTGGCCGTTTAAGCCGTATGTGGCTGTTGGACGAGCTGACCGGTGTAAATAACAGGGCCGGTTATAATAAGTTTGCGCCCAAAATTCTGGATGAAGCGAGGCGCCGAAAGATTTCTGCTGCGGTAATTTTTGCCGATATGGATTCTCTGAAAAAGGTGAACGATCTGTACGGGCATGAGGAAGGTGACGTGTATATCAAGGCTATGGCCAATATTATGGAATCCTGCCGCAGACACGGTGAATTGCTGGTACGGTATGGCGGAGACGAATTCGTGGTCGTCGTAAACGGATATTCCGAGGAAGAAATCCGCGACTATATCAGCAGAATACAGAGTGCAATCAGGCAGTATAATATCCGATATACCAGGTCATATAAATTGGACGCGAGCATCGGATATCATATAGAACAGGATGCGGAGAAAATAAGTCTTGAAAAACTCGTCGAACTGGCGGATCAGAATATGTATCAGGTGAAGAGAGAGAAGAAAGCGAAGGCACAGCACGAATAAAAATCAAAACCGTGCGCTTTCTGTTGAACGCCGCTCATGCACGTTACCTTTACAGTTAACTCCGCCAGGCACCCTTACGGCACATGGAAGCTTCCACTTAGTGCTGCTGTGTTCCCACCCTGACACGGTTCATGGATTCCCATTGCGTAAGACCCGAACTTCAACGCCACTTATAAAGGGCAGCTGCACAAGAAGAAGCCCTCGATCAAGCATCACCCCTACTAGAGCGGATTGTAGGTACAAGGCACCGCTAACGCCCCGGCTGCACGGTTTTATAAGTATACTGTTTTTTATACGATTTGTCAACTCAACTTTTTCCGCATTCGCAGTTCTTTGAAAAAGGCGGTCAGCATGGAAGAGCAGGTTTCTTCCAGAACGCCCCTTCTGACGATGACCTGGTGATTGAACTGCGGCATTTCCAGGATGTTGAGGATAGAACCGCCGCATCCTGCTTTGGGATTCATGCTGCCCATCACGACTTCGGTTATACGGGCCTGAACAATGGCGCCTGCGCACATCTGACAGGGTTCTAATGTAACATAAAGGGTACAGCCTTCCAACCGCCAGTCGCCCATTTTTCTGCTTGCTTTATTGATCGCGGTTATTTCTGCATGTGCCAGTGTATTCTTATCGGTATTTCGCCGGTTATAACCCCTTCCGATGATTTTATCTTCATAGACGATAACGCAGCCTATCGGCACTTCTCCAAGTGAGTAGGCTTTTTTGGCCTGCTTTATCGCTTCTTTCATATATTTTTCGTCACGCTCCATCATATGTCCACCTCTTTCCCCATTGTGAACATTTTATCATATTTGGACCGGCAATACTATGTGTTTTCGTTATCGACCATGCGGTAGCCGATGCCGATCTCTGTGAAAATATATTGCGGGTCGGCGGGGTTGTTCTCCAGCTTTCTGCGGATATTGGCCATATTGACACGAAGGATGCGGTTATTGCTGTCGGCAAAAGGTCCCCATACATGCGAGATCAGGGAGTCATAAGTGATCACACGGCCTGCATTCTGCGACAAATAAGTCAGAATCTTATATTCGATCTGCGTAAAATGTACAATCTCATGATGGATCGTAATGATATGTTTTTCATAGTCAATAACGAGATCACCCGCAATATATTTCTGCTGTGTCCGGGATGAGGAATTGCTGCCGGAAGCGGCGCGGCGCAGTGCGCTGCGGATGCGGGCCACAAATTCGGAGGAACCAAAAGGCTTGGTTATATAATCATCTGCTCCTGCGTCGAGCGCTTCTACCTTTTCTTTTTCCTGCGTTCTGGCAGAAATGACGATGATCGGGACGTTGCTCCAGCTCCTTATTTTTCGGATTACTTCGATACCATCCAGGTCGGGAAGTCCCAGATCCAGCAGGATCAGATCCGGACACTGCGAGGCGGCAAGAGAAAGACCGGTTTCTGCGTTGAGGGCATATGTCATTTTGTAGTCGTTGGATTTCAGGATCGTCATAATAAAATTGCATATGTTGCGTTCGTCTTCGATGAGTAAAAGCTGGTTTTTGGGGTTCATAGGGCGGCCTCCTTTGGCAGTGAAAAGTAAAATACAGCTCCGTTTTCATGGTTGCAGGCGTCAATCGTGCCATCGTGTGCAAGAATGATCGTTTTGCAGATCGACAGACCGATGCCCATTCCTTTGTTTGAGTCAGATTCCGCGCTGCCGATATAGGGAGCGCCATCGAAGATCATGGGAAGCCTGCCAGGGTCAATGCCGATCCCGAAGTCTTTGACGTTGAAGGTGACGGTCTTATTGTCGTCCAGCACATAACACAGGATCGCTTCAGAGCTCTTAGAGTGGATGATCGCATTTTCCAGCAGATTAAACAGTACTTGTTCTATTAAGACGGCATCCATTGGAATGATCAGCAGTTCGTCCGGGACAGTCACCTTTATGGCGGCGTTTGGAATCCTTTTTTTCAGACGGTTCATGGCAGCCGATACGACCTCTTCTACCGATTCGTCGGTCTTTTTTATTTTAGACGACTGGCTGTAGATTCTCGTTACGGATAATAAGTTTTCCACCATATTGAGGAGCCAGTTTGCATCTTCCTGAATATGCATGACAATATTACTTTTTTCTTCTTCCGGCAGTGATGCGCTGTTTTCCAGATAAGAAGAACTGGCGCCGATGATACCGGTGAGCGGCGTACGCAGATCGTGGGAAACGGCTCTTAGCAGATTGGCGCGCATCTTTTCTTTTTCTGCTTCCGATAATAGTTTATCCCGCTCTGCGATCAGTTTCGCCTGTTCTTTCATATGTGTGGTCATGGTACTTGTAAAAAGCGTTACAGCCAGCATTTCGATAAAAGTAATCGGATAGCCGGTCAGCGTAAAATTCAATGCAAAATAGGGATAGGTAAAAAGGAAGTTGACGCAGATCACGGCGATCACCGAGGAAAGGACGCCGGGCAGATAGCCATCCGTAAAGCGCACAATGATAATGAGCGCCAGAATATATATCAGCGCAATATTGCTGCCGTTATTGGGCACGAAATGGAAGAACAGAAAGGCAAGTGCCGTTGCAAGCGCCATACAAAGAGAAGCGATCGCGAAATTTTTTCGTTTTTTGGAATCCATAACTGCCCTCCGTTCATGGTTGGTCTGTTGCTTTATTATGAGTTCATTATACCGTTTTTAGGACAAAAAGAAAGAAAAGAGATGTTAAGAAAATGCTAAAAAGAAATGGGCGGATATTAAAAAAATGCAAAGAATACGCTAAAAAGACGTTAAAAAGACACCGTTTTACTGTGAAAGCTCAAACCGGTATGATAGACTTTTAGTGTGTAAAAGGACATATATTTCGCAATATGGCAGGAGGAATAAGGAAATGGGATTAGGTATCGTAGAATTTATTATTATCGGACTTGTCGCTGTTTCTTTGATAGGATGTTTCGTTTATTCTATTATAGTCAACAGACAATAAAGGACATGACGTGGAGATCTGTATAGGGGATATGAAAAAGCGCCGGGAGAAAACGGCGCTTTTTCATTTTCATATTGTTGGCCTTTCAGTCTTCAATGCTTTTGCAGATATCAGGCATTGAGAGAATATCCGAACCGAAAATGGCGGTAAATTTTCCATATGATCACGGCAGGAAGGCTGACAACCAGATACAGAGTACTGAGAAGGCCGGCCGCACCACCGATAATGGCAATAATAAGCATACCTATGTTCATTTGTTTTCCCTCTTTCTACTTTGTAATTTATCCAGATTCATTATAATCACTGTCATGAAAAGGCAAAATAGAAAGAGGGCTTTTTTAACGGAACCTGAACAGGAAAGAAACACAAAATTAACACGGATTTAGCAAGTTCTTAGCACACGCAAACAGCATATGTTACCAGTTGACGGTTGTGTGGAAGAGAGCTTTTTCCGGGAGCAGGTACGCATTTTTACCGCGGCATTCATCCATATAGGTAGTATAATCCACGACATAGATGTGTATGGTATCCGTATTTCTTCCGTAAGTGGAATACACTTCTGCAAGCTCTCCCTGGGATTCCAGTATTTTGCCGTCGGCATCCGTGATCGAAACAAAGTAATCCCCATTGAAGGCGCCATCCGGCAGAATTTCATAAGCTTTGATCTCATATGGTGTTTTGGTAACACGGGAAATACCGACTCCCTCTTCGTTTGTTTCCATGATCTCTTTGGTTATGGTCTGTGTCTGATCGATCGATACGGGCACCGTAAAATGCCAGGGACCGTTGTAATATTTCCTCTCCGGATCTTTTAAGACGATCGTTTCACCTGTGTCCGGCAAAGTCGCCGTCGATTCTGTGTACGTATTCAGCTCGCCCCAGAATTCAAGGATATCAAGCGAGTACGTAAATTCCGGCGCCAGGGCATCGACGTTAAGCGCTCTTTTTATCTCATCAATGTCTATCCGGATCACGCCCAGGAAAGTGTGGGAGTCCATGTAGTTTCCGTTGATGTAGTGAGGCGTGGGCAGTCCGTATTCCGCTGAACAGGTGACCTTATCGGTAATATATAATGCAGGATCCGCCTGTGAGAAATCAAGCTCCTGGCTGCAGCGTATATACAGATTATCATAAGAGAGCACATAGTCTTCCATAGTTTTTATCTTGCAAAAATCTTCCGGAAACCCTTCTTCACTGTACAGTTCCAGAGAGAAATAAAGGGCCATTTCCGTATAACAGGCTTCGGAGAGCGTAACGGTAATGTCTCCGTTAGTCTGTGTATAGGAGCCTGTTTTGGACTCGGAAGTCTGTGAATCGCCTGTATTTGTGCCGGCGGCGTTATTCTCTCTGTCTGTGCCATCGCCTGCCTGGGCCGTATCATTATTTTCCGTTTCCGGATCGGCAAGAGGGATCGAATTGCTGCTGAAGTCACCCGGGTAACCGACCTTGTTCTCAATCAGCCTGAAAATTCTCCCGATAAAGGGAATTTTACCGGCAAGGGCAGGATTGCTGAAGCCTAAAAAACCGAGAATAAAAATAACGGCGGCAGCAGAAGCCAGATAAAAATAGGCGCGGCGTCTTTTTCTCGAATGCCTGTCCTCTTTGCCGTGTCTGATCCGTTCATAGGCATCGTCGATCTTATCTTGTATTTCCGGCGTTGTTTTGGGCTTAAAGTGAAGAATCTCATATAATTCGGGATCAACATGTTCTTTTTTCATGACAGGGCACCTTCCTTTCCGGACCAAACGGCGTAACCGTTTTGTGCAAGCTTTATTTTCAGTTTCATTTTCTCACGATGCATGCGGCTTCGGATCGTACTTTCGTTGATATGAAGGATGTCCGCAATCTCCCGGGTCGTCAACTCTTCGCCGAAATACAGCTGGAAACAGAGCCTGTTCTCTTCCGATACGTAAGAAAGCAGTTCGCGGAATTTAAAAAGAGGCGTATCTACTTCCTGTGAAGCATCGGATAAATTTCCGGAAACCTCGTCTAAGGAGGTATACTTTTGATTCTTCCGGTAAATATGGTTGCAATTATTGAGCAGGATCCGGATCAGCCATGTTTTGAAATAACGGGGTTCTTTCAGGGAAGAAAGATGTTCGTAGGCGTCCAGGATTGTATCCTGCATGGCATCAGCGACATCGGCGTCCTGTGCAAGATAACCGTGTGCAACACGCAGCATGACCGGTTTGTGGATATCCATGAGCTTTAGGAAAGCTTCTTTGTCGCCGCGTATCGCTTTTTTGACAAGTGTCAGCATTGTTGCTCCTCCGTTCTAACATATTCGGATCTATAGCTATCGTATCATCCGTATACCTATTAGAGAAGGAAAAAATAAGTTTTGTTGCACCTGATGCGCCGGTTGCAAAACAGTATGCAAATTTGTTATAATAAAGCGGTATTTATAATACTTATTAACATGTGTATGGAAAGGGGTTTTTGTATGGAGGAAAAACAAAAGAAGCGGGGGAGCTTAAAAACCTACATATTGATCCTGGCTTTATTGCCTGTATTTATCCTGGGGACAGAGGCAGTTGCACTGTTGTTTATTTATTTAAAAGGAAAAGTCGATGATACGCTTTTTAACGCGGTATTGGTACAGGTATTGATCTTTATGGCAGGAACATTGATCATTGCAAGCGGAGTCGTTATTATTCTGGTCAGAAGAATGATTGCCACGCTTTTGCGGCTGTCCGATACGTTAACGGCATTGTCGGAAGGCGATCTGACCCGCGAGATCGAAGAGAAGGATCTTTCGCATCATAACGAACTTGGCAGTATAGCTTATAGTACGCAGCAGTTAAATGAAAAATTAAAAGAACTGGTTTCTCAGATTTCAGGAACAGCCAGAATATTAAAAGATTCGGCGGATGATATGAATCAGGTTGCGGAGTCTACGACGCAGGCGGCGGATCACGTGACTGCCAATATGCAGGAAATCACAGCGGAATTGACCGGACAGTCACAGCAGACGGAAAATGTTTCTACGGACGTGGTACAGATCGGCAGGATGATCGAACAGTCTACCGATGCGTTGAACAATTTAAGAGAAGATATGGACGCGATCAGGATCAGCGGTACGGAAGGCGTGAATACAGTAGAAGAGCTTGAGAACGTGGATGAAGATGTCCGCAGCCGGATGGATGTGATCGCGCAACAGACGAATACGACCAACAGTTCCGCACAGCAGATCCGGTCGGCTACGGAGCTGATCGCTTCTATTGCGGAAGAAACCAATCTTCTTGCTCTGAATGCGTCCATAGAAGCAGCAAGAGCAGGGGAACAGGGCAGGGGATTTGCCGTTGTGGCCGACCAGATCCAGAAACTCGCGGAACAGTCGAACCAGTCGGCGGCGGCTATTGATAAAGTTGTGCAGAATCTGCTTGTGGATGCAGGCAATGCCGTTGCCACAATGGATGAGATCCAAAGAAGCATTCAGAAACAGAATGAAACGGTAGCGGCGGTTAAAGATGTATTTATGAAGGTAAATGAAGGCATTATTCATTCCGTAAAGGAAATTGATGCCCTCGCGGACAGTACGGTTTATCTGAATGATTCCAAGACAAGACTGGTAGGCGCTTCGGAGAACCTGAGCGCGATATCCCAGAATTCCCTTGCGATTACGGAAGAGACGACGGCGGAAGCGCAGGAACTGGATTCTTCCGTTTCGCTCATTAATGAATCCGCTGCAAATCTGCAGCAATGCGCAGAAGAATTAAAACAGGAGATCAGTTATTTCAGATATTTGGACGAATAAATAAAAAAATTTGCAGGAAAATGAATCCGGGAGTTGACGGGGAATGATTAAGTCGATATAATTTGTTTCATATGGAGACGTATCGAAGTGGTCATAACGGGGCTGACTCGAAATCAGTTTGCCTTTCGGGGCACGCGGGTTCGAATCCCGCCGTCTCCGCTCATAGCAGAATAAGCCTGTGAAGTTTTGGTCTTCACAGGCTTATTTGTTAGGCGCAGTTCTGTGTAAAGCATTTCGTAATAAAGCAGTTGTGATGTTTTTTAAAATATTATATAATTTATTTATGGTGTTTTCGATCAATGATAACGTATTATGATGGAAAAGTATGTTAAAGGAGGAATTGGAATGAAAAGAATCGGTATGTTAACAAGCGGCGGCGACTGTCAGGCGCTGAATGCGGCGATGAGAGGCGTTGTGAAATGTTTATCCTGTAGCGGGGAAGCTGTAGAGATCTATGGTTTTTTAGAAGGGTATAAGGGACTTATTTACGGGGATTTCCGTATGCTGACCGGTATGGATTTTTCAGGTATTCTGACAAAAGGCGGCACGATTCTCGGAAGTTCCAGGACACCTTTCAAGCTGATGAGAGAACCGGACGAAAACGGCCTTGATAAGGTTGAGGCCATGAAACAGAATTACTATAAGCTGAAACTGGACTGTCTTGTCATTCTGGGCGGCAACGGTACACATAAAACAGCCAATCTGTTAAGAGAAGAGGGATTAAACATAGTAACGCTGCCCAAGACTATCGATAACGATCTGTGGGGAACGGATATGACCTTCGGATTCCAGAGCGCGGTAAACATTGCCACGGACTGCATCGACTGTATTCATACGACGGCAGCTTCCCACGGCCGTATCTTCATCGTGGAAGTTATGGGCCATAAAGTCGGCTGGCTGACACTGAATGCCGGAATGGCAGGCGGAGCGGATATCATTTTGATTCCGGAGATTCCTTATGATATCGATAAAATTATAAAAGCGATCGATGGACGTATCGGACGCGGGTCCAAATTTACGATCATGGCGGTGGCTGAGGGCGCTATTTCCAAAGAAGACGCCAAGCTTTCCAAGAAAGAATATAAAGAGAAAATGAAAAACTATCCGTACCCGTCTGTTTCTTATGAGATTGCGGCGCGTATCCAGCAGAAGACCGGACAGGATGTCCGCGTAACGGTTCCGGGCCACACGCAGCGGGGCGGCAGTCCGTGTCCGTATGACCGTGTGTTTGCGACCCGTCTTGGTGCGGAGGCAGGTAAACTGATCTTGCAGGGCGAATATGGTTTTATGGTAGGGTATAAGAACAGAGAAGTCGTTAAGGTACCGTTGGAAGAAGTTGCAGGCAAATTGAAAATGGTATCTCCGGATGCCACGATCGTTCAGGAAGCTAAAATGACGGGTATCAGTTTCGGCGATTAGGAGCGTTGTTTCAAATGTCATATACAGCACTTTATCGAAAGTTCCGGCCGGATTGTTTTGAAGATGTCAAAGGGCAGGAGCATATCGTAACAACACTTAAGAATCAGATAAAGAGCGAACGGGTCGGGCACGCATATCTTTTCTGCGGGACACGGGGAACAGGGAAGACGACGGTCGCCAAAATTTTCGCCAGGGCGGTAAACTGCGAGCATCCTGTGGATGGAAGTCCGTGCAGGGAATGTGCGCTTTGTAAAGCAATCGCCGCCGGTGTCAGCATGAATGTAATAGAAATCGATGCGGCCTCGAATAACGGCGTGGATAATATCAGAGAGATCGTGGATGAAGTATCTTATTCGCCGACTGAGGGGAAATATAAGGTTTATATTATTGACGAGGTTCATATGCTTTCGATCGGCGCCTTTAACGCGCTGCTGAAAACGCTGGAGGAACCGCCCTCCTATGTCATATTTATATTGGCGACAACGGAGTCACACAAAATACCGATCACGATTCTTTCCCGCTGTCAGCGGTATGATTTCAGAAGAGTAGCGATAGACACCATTACCGACAGGCTTCGTGAACTGATGACAATAGAACAGATAACGGTAGAAGATAAAGCGCTTCGTTATATCGCCAAAACAGCCGACGGTTCGTTTCGTGATGCGCTGAGTCTTTTGGATCAGTGTATTGCATTTCATTTCGGGCAGGAACTTACGTATGATAAGGTACTCGATGTACTGGGAGCGGTGGATACCGGAGTGTTCGGCAGATTGTTCGGGGATGTGCTTGATCAGAATGTGCTCGGCTGCATCGCCCTGTTGGAAGAGATCGTCATGCAGGGAAGGGAATTAACGCAGTTTGTGACGGATTTCACATGGTATCTGCGGAATCTTCTGCTTGTCAGGACATCCGATGCGATAGAAGAGATCATCGACGTTTCTTCCGAAAATCTGCTCCGATTAAAGGAGGAAGCACAGAAAGTACAGCCGGAAGCCATTATGCGCTATATCCGTATTTTTTCCGAATTGTCCGGACAGATCAAATACGCTTCCCAGAAGCGTATCCTGATCGAGATCGCATTGATCAAATTATGCCGCCCGAGTATGGAGGCAGATTCGGCTTCCCTTTCGGAGCGAGTCCGTGTGATAGAAGATAAACTGGAAAAAGGCGTGCAGACGGCGCCTGTTTTTGGAGAAGAGGCGGGGAATGCTCAAAGGCGCATCCCGGAGACTGCTGTTTCGAAAGAGCGGATGCCGCTGCCGAAAGCGATTCCGGAAGACATTAAAAGGATTGTCGAGCGATGGCATACAATCATAGGGGATACTTCGATGCCGATGAAACAATATCTCAAAGAGGCGCGTTTAAGCCTTGGCGGCGACAACAGGCTGATGATTGTGGTGACAGACGGTCTGGCATCGGATTATTTTCTGAAGCAGGAAGGACACAAGGAGCTGCTTGAGCAGATTATATCCGGGCATGCCGGTAAGGAAGTGGAAGTAACGATCCAAAGCATACAGGGCGAACAGAGTTTTGAACAAAATTATGTGGATTTAAGCCAGATCATCCATATGGAAATAGAAATGGAATGACGGAAAAGAAATAAGAATCGAATAAGGAGAGAGCAGCATGGCAAAACGCGGTGGATTTCCGGGAGGCGGAATGCCCGGAAACATGAACAACTTAATGAAACAGGCACAGAGAATGCAGCGCCAGATGGAAGAAAGCCAGAAGGAACTGGAAGAGAAGGAATTTACGGCGAAGGCAGGCGGCGGTGCGGTAGAAGTGACCGTAACCGGTAAAAAAGAGATCACGAAAGTGAAATTGTCCCCGGAAGTAGTGGATCCGGATGATATTGAAATGCTGGAAGATCTTGTAACGGCGGCGGTAAACGAAGCCCTGCGCATGGCGGAAGATGCGAATGCGGAGATCATGAATAAAATGACGGGCGGACTTGGCGGAGGATTTCCATTCTAATGGACTTGTACAGCGGACATATCAATAAATTAATCGAGGAATTGTCGGGCCTGCCGGGGATCGGTACGAAGTCGGCACAGCGGCTTGCTTTTCATTTGATCAATCTGCCGCAGGAGAGAGTGGACAGACTGGCAAGGACTATGATGGAGGCCAAGGCAAATGTCAGATATTGTAAAGAGTGTTTCACGCTGACCGACAAAGAAGTCTGTCCTGTCTGTGCAAATGAGGGAAGAGACCACAGAATGATCATGGTCGTTGAGAACGCAAGAGATCTGGCAGCATATGAGAAAACCGGAAAATACATGGGGGTATACCACGTTTTGCACGGGGCAATCTCCCCAATGCTTGGGATCGGTCCAAACGATATTAAGCTGAAAGAGCTGATGCAGCGCCTGCAGACAGATATAGCAGAAGTTATCATTGCGACGAATTCCAGCCTTGAGGGTGAGACGACGGCTATGTATATCAGCAAACTGATCAAACCGACCGGCATCAGGGTGACAAGGATTGCCAGCGGCGTACCGGTGGGCGGAGATCTGGAATATATTGATGAGGTTACTTTACTGCGTGCCCTGGAAGGAAGAACGGAACTATAAAGTCATTGAAAAGAAGGAGAATCATATGAGTGTTACAAAGGAATTATTTGGAACGGCCAAAGATGGCAGGGAAGTCTATGCTTTTACATTAGAAAATACAAACGGTATGAAGGCAAGAGTGATCAATTTCGGTGCCAATCTGGTAGATCTGTATGTACCGGATGCAGCCGGCAATGTTGAAGATGTTGTATTAGGATATGATGATCTGGAAGGCTATTATAGAAACAGCAGTTTTCTCGGCGCGACGATAGGGCCGAGTGCAAATCGTGTCGGAAATGCCAGTTTCCAGATAAACGGCAAAACATATCAGCTGGACGTTAATGATGGACCGAATAATCTGCATAGCAATATGGAGACAGGGTACCATAAACGCGTATGGGATGTTGCCGATACAGACGATAACAGTGTGACATTCTCCATTGAAGCGCCTGACGGGGATATGGGATTTCCGGGAAATAAAAGGATTACGATGACTTACAGTCTGTCCGATGACAACAGTTTAAAGCTTGCCTATCATGGAACTTCAGATGCGGATACGCTGATCAATATGACCAACCATACTTATTTTAATTTGAGCGGACATCAGGCCGGAAGTATTGAAGATCACATCCTGACGATTCATGCACATAATTATACGCCTGTTATTCCGGGGGCGATACCGACCGGTGAGATCGCACCGGTGGCAGGAACGCCAATGGATTTTACGAATCCAAAGCCGGTTGGTCAGGATATCGGAGCGGATTTTGAACAGTTGAAATTGACGCTCGGTTATGACCACAATTTTGTGATTGACCATGCGGATGGCACACTCCGGGAGATCGCGCAGATAGAGGACCCCAAGAGCGGCAGAAAGCTGAAAGCCTACACAACACTGCCGGGTGTGCAGTTTTATGCCGGCAATTGTATCACCGAGGAAACGGGCAAGCGCGGTGCTGCGTACAAGCCAAGATGCGGCATGTGTCTTGAGACGCAGTATTTCCCGGATACGATCAATAAACCGAATTTTCCTTCCGCGGTATTCGGACCTGACAGAGATTACCATGCGGTTACGGTTTATCAGTTTATATGACAATTCTGCAGCAATTGAATGTGAAATGCCGAAAGGATATGGGGACGCTCATATCCTTTTTTATCTTATAGGAAATCGTTATTACGTCTACGCGGGATTTGATAAATTTTGCACCCTTTCTGTGATATATTGAGAAAAAGTATGCCTGTTTACAGCGGGCGCAGAAAGGCGTGATGAGCAAAATGGGAACAACGGATATTGTGATTCACAAAGGGGAAAAAGACGCAAAGTATCAATTGTATGTAGAAGACTATGTGATATCCTATTTAAAAAATTACGGGGCGGAAGATAACGGCCGGATTTTTTTCTATGGAAAAAGAGAACAACAGAGCAAAAAGTATCGTATTTACGGCGCAGGAGCACAGGCGCAGATATCCTGTTTTGCCGAATACGATCTGTTAGAAGAGATTACATGCCGTATTACAATGGACATGCCGGTATTTTATCGAAGGGAATCTTCGGGAACATATGAAATATCCGGATTTTATATTTTTTATCAGAGCAATGAAGCAATGCAGAGCTATATGATCGACAGAAGAAAGGAAGCCAGGGAGCAGGAAAAAGCGCAAAACGCCGGTAAAGCGCAGAGTACACCGAGACATCAGGGACTGCCGGAAATACATAGAAAACCAGCACCGGAAATGAAGCCTGCCCCGAAAGAAAAAAACGGATTGCTGGCGGTACAGCTTACCGCAATTTTCGTTGTTTTGATAGCGATTGTTATCAATTCGACTAATAGCTTTGATAAGCTTGAGGAACTAAACCAGGCGGCCGTCGAAGTTTTTTTTGCGATTGAGAACCAGGAGGCAAACGCTGTTCATCCGATGCAGGAAGGCAAAGAAGAGGCTGAAGCGGGAAGTGAAAGCGTTAAAACTGATGTACAGACGGAGGGAACAGTACTGAAGCTGGAAGATCTGGATACTAAATTCGAGGAAGAGAACCAGATTGCGAAGCAGGAAGAGGAAGAAAACAATACGCAGGACAGTAATGTGAGTACTATGGAAGAAAGTAATGCGGAAGCAGACGGTGCGTCGGAAAAGGAGACGGATAATACCGGGGAGGCGGAAAGCGGCATAGATGAAACAAAGCAGGATGACAATCAGGCAGGTGAAAAGGGGACACAGGAGAGCGCGGACAATACCGGGGAAAACGATACGGCAGATGAACAGGATATCGTTGCCCTAGACGAGTCGGCTCCCAGCCAACAGGCTTTTGCCAGAAACTTTGCAGAATATTATCAGATTGAAAAGGGTGATACGCTTTATACGATCAGTATCAAAATATACGGAGATACTTCGAAAGTAAACGAAATCTGTGAGTTAAATCAGATCGTCGATCCCGATAATATTAAATACGGCCAAAAAATTTTACTTCCCTAAGAAAATATGTGATACAATGGTAATACAAAAATTTTATGAGGAATAACGGATGATAAGCGTCAGGGATTACTTTAAAAATAAAGAGAAACGGGGAAAAAAAGTTCCGCGTATCAATTATATTGAAAAGATCAAGAGCCATAAATTCATGATATTTTACCGCAGCGTTTTATTGCTGCTGCTTGCGGGAGCGGCAGCAGCGGTGCTGTTTATCCAATGGAGAAACAAGATCTATACGCAATATGTCGTAACATCTTCCGTAGCCACAACGAAACCGCAGAGCGGTAATATGGTTCCATTTTCCAATTATCTGCTGACTTATAGTAAAGATGGGGCAAGCTGTATGGATGCGAAAGGAAATGCAGTCTGGAATGTTACTTTTGAGATGCAGAATCCTAAAATAGATATGTGCCAGAATGTGGTGGCGATCGGCGATTATAACGGGAGAGATCTCTACATAATGAATACGAGCGGACTGCTGGGACAGATTACGACCAATAAGCCGATCAGAAACTTCTGTATTGCTGCGAATGGCGTTGTGGCAGTTGTGGTAGACGATGCGGACCTGACATTTATTTATTTATACGATACAAAAGGAGAAGAACTGGTACGTCTTCGAACGACGATGAAGGACAGTGGGTACCCGTTTTCTATCACCATTTCACCAAACGGGACATTATTGTGCGTTTCTTATTTGTTTGTAGACAGCGGTGAACTGAAATCCAGTGTTGCATTCTATAATTTTGGTGAAGTCGGGCAGAATAAAACGGAGCATTATGTCAGCGGATATGATTATTTAGATGTTGTGGTAGGCTACACCCGTTTTCTTGACGAAAAAACAATTTTTGCGGTTTCCGATGACAGAATCATGTTCTTTGAAGGAGCACAGATACCCGTCACTACGGTGGAACATTTGCTTGATGAAGAAGTACAGAGGATCTATTATGGAACCGATTCGGTAGGACTTGTTTTTAATAACACGGATAACAGTAACAGATATCGTTTGGATGTATATCATAAATCAGGGCAGTTAAGTCATTCTATCAGCTTTGATATGGAATTTACAGATATTGTATTTGCCGAAGACCAGATCATTATTTATAATGAATCGGAATGCCAGGTCTATAATATGAAGGGTGTGGAAAAGTACAACGGCTATTTTGACAAGGCCGTATATTCTTTGATACCGGGTTCTTCTGCATATAAATATACATTGATCACGGCAGATTCCATTGACACGGTGGAATTAAAATAATAGGATAGGGTATATTTATATTTTACATGCTTGAGGAAGGTGTTCATTGTGGACTTAAAGATAATTTTTATACTGATAGCAGTTCTTATAGCGGCATGGAGAGTAAAAAAAGGATTCAAGAACGGACTAATAAAGGAAGTTATCAACATTCTTTCTATTATTGTGGCCTGTGTGTGCATTTCACTTATTTTTTTATCGATAAGCAGTGTGGTGGCACATACATTCAGTGTGCTGGCCGTCTGTATTGCGGGATTGATCGCGGTGGGAATTGTATTTAAATTATGCAATCTGATCTTCAAACCGATTACTGCCATTGTTAATATTTCTCTTATTAACGGACTGGATAAAATAACGGGTGCGGTTTTGGGGCTGGCTGAGGCAGCTGTTTTTTCTTATTTTCTTTATCGCGCTCTGCATTATTTCGATATTCTGACGTTGCAGTTTTAGCCAGTAAATATACTTCAAAATAAAAAAATAAAAAAATTTCGATAAATCTGTTGACATTTATATTGTTATCTGGTATTATTTGAAAGTCGCACGCTAATAGATTTATAAAACAAGATTTTTATTAGGGCGAATCAAAACTGCATACCAGATTATGCAGAAGCACCTTGACAAATAAACAGTAATGCAACCCTGAAAATTCAAAGAAAATTGAGT
>CAJTUZ010000019.1 GCA_910579735.1 uncultured Lachnospiraceae bacterium | reverse complement strand
GCGACCTCCTGGTCCCAAACCAGGCGCTCTAGCCAAGCTGAGCCACACCCCGGCAGGTATCGCTATCAACGTTGTTTTATCACAACGCAAGTCATATTATATAATATGGATTTTCGTCTGTCAACCTCTTTTATCATTTTATTATGATAAGATGCCATATTTTTACTTTTTGGATTTTCCGTTCCCGCTTATGTCTGTTTCTTTTCCCGTGACTGAATTATATCTTTTATGAAAGGTAATTGATCGTATAATGCGCTTCCCCCGCGTTATCCAGTTCCATTATAATATAGGAAGGTTTTCTTCCTTCCTGCCGGGGATAGCTCAGGCTGCCGGGATTAATCAATGTCAGATCACCCGCAATATCCACGATCGGTTTATGCGTATGGCCGCACATCACGATATCTGCTTTCCGGTCTCTGGCTTCACTCTTTAGGATTTCATAATTCATGGAAACATAGTAATTGTGCCCATGCGTAAGCCAGACTTTATACGCTCCGATCTGAAACTCTTTTTCTCTTGGGATGTTGGACAGAAAGTCGTTGTTTCCCTGCACGACCTGGATCGGGCATCCGGCCGTCCTTTCGAGAATATCCTCGCTGCCTTCTGCATCGCCGCAGTGTACTAACAGATCGACCGGTCCTGTCTTCTCTATCACCTTATTAAAGTTTTCGTTCCGGCGATGCGTGTCACTTACAATCAGTATTTTCATATATCCACCTGCTAAATTCTTTTCTCCAGTTCCGCTCTCATTTTCTGTAATGCTCTGCCTCTGTGACTGATCGCATTCTTTTCTTCTTCGCTTATCTGTGCGGAAGTGCAGCCGTATTCCGGCAGATAAAAGATCGGATCATAACCAAATCCGTTTTCTCCCTCTATCCGGTATGCGATCCTTCCTTCTATTACGCCCTGTGTCGTCACCAGTTCTCCGCCCGGAAGGACTGCTGCCATCGCACAGACGAACCGTGCCGTCCGCTTTTCATCCGTCACGCCTTCCATCCGCTCTAACAATGCGGCGTTCTTAATATCATAAGAAGTGTCTTCTCCTAAATATCTTGCCGAATAGATACCGGGTTCTTTATTCAGGTAATCAATTTCCAGGCCGGAATCGTCCGCGATAACGATATGATCCGTTTTCGCTGCCACGGCTCTTGCTTTTATCACCGCATTTTCCATAAAGGTGGTGCCGTCTTCTATAATATCTGCCGTAATGCCCGCCTGTTTCATCGATAAGATCTCTACGTCCATGCCTTCCAGAATCTGCCGGATCTCCCGCATTTTTCCCTCGTTTCCGGTTGCAAAAACAATTGTCTCTTCCACTGTCATCCACCGTTTCCTTTTCCTGGCTGTTTTTACTATTCTGCGTAAGCTGTCATGATCGCCTGATAGATACCGTCTGCGATCTTTTCAATATAATCTTCTCTATTTAATAAGATGGCTTCCTGTCCGTTGCTCACATAACCGACTTTGATCGTGGCTGCCGGCACCGTCGCCTCATTGATAACCACGTCTTCCTGGGTGGACTCGATCAGGCCGTTGGCTTTGCCGCTGATTGCCGTAACCACTTCCCGCTCCAACAGATCCGCAAGCTCTATACTGCCGAATCCGGGGATGAAAAATCTGCTGTTGTATACGGCTTCCGTACCATAGATCTTGGTATCTTCATTCTCATTTACTTCAATCCGGATCAGCATATCGGCTCTGGCCGCATTGGTCAGACCGACGCGGTTTTCGTCACTTGGATTGCTGTCGTCCATCCTCGTATAATACACTTTAATATCCGTTCCGTCCAGTTTTTTCTTCAAGGCACGGGCGATCGCAATCGTAATATCCTTCCCCTGCATTTCTTCCGAAATGGCGCCCGTTTCATCTGCTCCGTAGGCCGGATCGATCACAACGATCCTGTCATATACTTCTTTGGGTGTGACAAATTCGATATAGAGTTTGCTGTCCTCGAAAATACTGTGGTACTCGTAAATATCCGTCAGTTTAAATTTTAACCAGAAATTGTCCGAACCGTTCTCAAAATAGCCGTCAACGACAGCGCTGCAGTTTCCGTAAACGCCCTGCGATCTATAAAAGTCCTCGTATACTTCGGCATCCTGCGTCCGGCTGATGCTCACCCAGAGTTCCTTATCCATATAATGGTTCTCTACCGCTACATTCTCGGCCTTGACGCTTTCGTGTAAGGGAATGCAGAAGTAATTCATCTCCTGTCCGTTCTGCGCAAAAAGGACCGCATTTTCATCCTGCAGATCATACGCCGTATCCTGTTTCGGATCGTCCGTACCTCCATCTGCACTGTTTTTTTCCTGCGCGCTTTGAACGACTTCATCCTGCGCCACATCCGCTATCACTACCAGTTTATGCGTTGAATAATAAAAGATCACCGCAAGCGCACAGACTGCAAATACGACGGTATAGACTGCTGTTCTTTTCATAAGTCTGCTCTGCTGCATCTCAATGACCATGCCTTTCTTCCTGTTGTCTGTTTTTACGGTAAGGCGGTTTTGGACCCATAAACTGATAATAATATGTTTTCATCATACCGTTATAGATCTTCCTGTTTTTATCCGCCTTCCGCCCGATATACTGTTCTGCCTGTTCATAAGAGGAAATAACGTACATCGACCAGGCGTCTAACGCCGCATACCGCTCTCCCAGCGTCCTGTAAAGGGCCGGCAGTTCTTTCTTATCTTCCAGCCGTTCCCCGTAGGGAGGATTGGTTATCAAAAAACCGTACTTTTTGGAATGACTGAGTTCGCTCACACTCTTTCTCTGAAAGTGGATCATATCCTCTACGCCTGCAAGCGCAGCATTGCTTCTGGCTGCCGCCACCATCTTATCGTCGATGTCATATCCCTGGATATCGGTCTCTATCTTTTTATCTACCATGTCCGCAGCTTCATCCATCGCCTGATACCAGCATTTACGCGCCGCAATATGTTTCCAGTCCTCTGCAATGAAACTACGGTTCATGCCGGGCGCCATATGCGCTGCCATCATAGCCGCTTCGATGGGAAAAGTGCCGCTCCCGCAAAAAGGATCTACCAGAATCCGGTCCCCCCGCCACGGAGACAGCATGATCAACGCCGCTGCCAGGTTTTCTGCAATCGGCGCCTTTGCCGTAAGTTTCCTGTATCCTCTTTTATGTAATGATTCTCCTGTCGTATCCAATCCGACCGTCACTTCATCTTTCATCAGAAAGACTCTGACCGGGTAAGAATCCCCGTCTTCCGAAAACCACGCCTTATGGTAGACTGACTTTAGCCTCTCTACCATGGCTTTTTTCATAATAGACTGTATATCCGAAGGACTGAAAAGCCTGCTTTTGATACTGGCCGCCTTGGCAACCCAGAATCGTCCATTCTCCGGTATATACGCTTCCCACGGCAGATTCCGTGTCCCCTGAAAAAGTTCCTCGAAGCTTTCCGCATGAAAACTGCCGACCCTGATCAGTACCCGCTCGGCCGTCCGCAAAAAAACATTTGCCCGGCAAAGCGCCTCCTCACCGCCTGCAAAAGTGACACGCCCATCTTCTACAGACAGGACTTCGTATCCCAGATCCAAAATTTCTTTTTTCAGTACTGACTCCAGACCAAAATGGCACGGCACGATAAACTCCATACGTCTAACCAGATTCCCTTCTTTGACTTTCCATAGATTATTGTAAAGTGTCGCTCATTTTCTGTCAATCATTACAATCTTCCATTTCTTCGATCATTTCCGTATCTTTTACGGATTCGGCTTTAGTTTTTGTTCCGGTTTCCTCCGCGGCTTCAGCCTCAGTAACGGTTTCGGTTTTCCGGGCCTTAGCAGGCGTCCTGGTTTTCTCCATAACCTCTGTTTTCTTCACGGTTTTGGCAGGCGCCTTGGCAGTTTCGTTCTTCTCCGTTTTCGCTGCGCTTCTTCTTTTCGTTTTCCCGAGTTTATCCGTCATTTTAATAATAAATGACACAAGAAAAACGGCCGGTGAATTCCAGTAAATCGTTATTTCATTCAGGGAATAACAGGCCGCATCATCCAGATAACACTTCATCGGCGGCGTTCCCTCTTCGATCATCTCCATTGCCTTTGCATCGCACGGCTTTTTACACGGTCCGCCGCTGACAAAACCGGGAATCGGCTCTTCGATGCCATCTGCCTCTGTCGGTCTGTTGTGGGGATGTTTAAAAGCATTTTCACCATGTCCCGTCACATAGCTGTACCCTGTCGCATTGACCCCCAGAATATAATGAAGCTGGTCAAGAGCTGCCTGTTCATAGGCTCTTGCACTTTCTCCGTTTGATATGAGCGCCGCCAGGATAAAGAGCATTCCCCTGTTTAGTACGACCATATTGCTTCCCCATACATAATCCTCCGGTTTCATTGCCACACGATAAGCATTCTCTTCCACGATCTGCAATAGACGGCTGGCTTCCTGTATGACCGCATTCTTAAAATCATGCCGTATCCATTCCGACACGCGGTTCCTCTTATTTGTCAAAACAGCCAGAGAAGCAAAGCCGGACACGTCCGTCCAGCCGAAATCCGTTTTGCCGACCTCTTCTTTCGCAAATTTTTTCAGGATCTTCTGATACTTCTTTTCTCCGGTCATCATATACATTTCCGCTGCGGCCCAAAGCCTTTCGTCAAGGTCGCTTTCATCACCGTATTCTCCGGTGTTGCAATTGTCCGGATTTGAAAAGCCGACATATTCAGGATGTTCTTCCAGCCATTCCCATGCTTTCTTCGCCGCTTCTGAAAGACGGTATGCAAAATCTTCGTCATACGGCTCATAAACGCAGGAGGCCAAAGCCATGACCGCCGCATAATCCGCCGTAGCCATAGATGAAACAGGGAAAATATAAAACTGGCTTTTATCATCCTGCGGCATCACAAAGTCTGCGTGCATCGCCGATGTCAGTTTATGGTATGCGCCGCCATCTTCTGCCTGCATTTTTAGCATCCACTCCAGTTCATAGCGGCATTCATTCAAAACATCCGGTATACCGTTTCCACTCTCCGGTATACCGGTCTTTTCGTTAAAACATTCGGGAAACAGACGAAACGCATATAACAGGTGCGCCACCGCTGCCGCAGCAGGCGATATATACCGTCCGTAATCCCCGGCATCATGCCAGCCGCCGCTTACTTCTTTTATGACGCTGCGGTCTTCCCACAGCATGGCCTTCTGCGTATGACAGCATGCATGCGTAAATTTTCCGGCATATTTCTCTTCCAGCGCACAACCGCAGCGCTGAAAATAGAATGCTTTTAACAGATCTCTGTGCAGATCATGGTAAATATCATTTCCGACGCGAAAATGGCAGGAACCTTCCGCTGTATCCGTTCTGATGCAATATGTACCGGGTGTTTTAAGCGGTGTAAAATCTGCGATAAAAACATTGTCTCCCGAAGCCGGATCCATCCCAAACTCCTCCGCCTGTCCTTCCAGTTTGACACGTCCATTCTTATCTTTCACCCGGAATCTGCATCTGCCCGTCAGGACCGCCTGCTTTTTTCCCAATGTTAAATAGCCCTCCTGGTCCAATGATATCATATGGTTTCCCCCTTCCTGCCCTATAAAGCGCAACACTCGGTCAATGTTACTTTTATCATATAAAATCCATGCATATGTGTCAAATACAAAAACGGCACAGCCATGTGGCTATGCCGCTCTTGTTTTATTTTAGTAGTTGTTCTTCTGGCTGTTCTGCGCATTGCTGCTGGAACTGTTCTTAGAATTGTTCTTCTGGTTGTTCTGAGCATTCTGGCTGTTGCAGTTGTTAGCCTTGTCCTGCTGTTTTTCATTGTTCTGCGCATTCTGGTTATAATCATTCTTAGACATCTTGCATACCTCCTGATTGTTTTTTGTTACAGAAATAGTATGACAAGATTTCTTGAAAAGTATTCAGGACCAATATAGGTCTTTAGTACTATTTTTTTATATAAATTTACCAAAATATCATATGGTACTTTGGTACTATTTTAAATTGCATTTCTGTGATTTTTGTATATAATAGAAAGTGTAGATAGAAATACCCCTTCATTTTTCTATCTGCAAACCCTTATATATTAATTATTTATACTCCCCTTAATAGTCCATTGGAAACAATGGACTATTTTGTATTATTCTGAAAAACTTTCGCAATAAGCAGCACTACCAGTCCCACAATGATAACCGGCGCAAATAAAGAGATCAATGATGTGGCGATTCCGATCACCACGATCACCACTACGGTAATGATCACCATAAAAAGCCAGCCCGGCAGCATAAGGCTTCTCTCATACCGTCTGCCGTGTCTCTTCGCGGATTCATCGGCTATCTCCTCGTCATACTCCTGATTGGAGCCATAAGAAGCCCCTGCCCGCTTATTTGCCTCTATAATGCTCTTTGCAAGCAGTCTGGGGTCACCAAGCTGCGAAAGCACTTCTTCCTCCGTCTGCCCCTTTCTGATCTCGGATGCGATATAATCCTGATAGTAACGCACGTTCTCCGCCACCTGGGCGCTGCTCAATCCTCCGGCAAGCGTACGCTGCAGTTTTTCAATAAATTCGTTTCTGTCCATTTCCATAGATATCCTCGGCCGCGTCTTTTATTCCCTGTCCATACCGGCATCTTCACTCAGTTTCCCGGTATAATATGCAGGGTCCTTTTTCATTCTTGTCATTGTCTGGAACGCCTGTAAGACCATTGCTTCCTTATTACAGCTTTCCGTATTCTTACCGGTGTCGCTTATCAGGTTATACTGCTGCATCTGCCATACATAGATATCCGTCAAAGAATACCCTGCTGCCTTCATGCGGTCCGCAAAACTGTGATGTTCCAGATAATAAAGAAATTCTTCATACAGATCTTCATCATTTAACATGGCGAGCCACAATCCATCGCACCAGCGTATATCTTTTCCCGCATATTCGCACAGCCTCTGCAGGCCTTCATATACCTTTATTTTCTCCGTAGCGCATATGATCTGTGACATTTTCCAAACCATGCCTTTCCTCTGCTCTTTAAACAGTGTATCACAATATTTTCCATTTTACTACGACTGCATTCTTAAATTTTCATTAAAACCCGTCAAAACAGCAAAAAGGGCGTATCGCTTTTAAACGACACACCCTTTCCCTATTCCGTATCAATTCGTAAGTTTGACCGGCGCCTGTTCTCCGGGACAAAACCCGAAAGTTTTTCAGGTTATTCTTTAACACCGCCCAGCGCCACACCTGCGATGATGTGTTTGGACAGAATGAAGTATACGATAAAGATCGGTAAGATCGTAATAACCAGTCCGACATAGATGATGCCATGATCGGAACGGAATCTTTCACCTCTCATCAACTGCACAAACATCGGCAGCGTATACTTTTTCTGAGATGTAAGCAGCATGGAAGGCGTATAGAAATTGTTCCATGATGCGATAAAAGCAAAGATACACTGTGTTGCTACCGCCGGCTTCATAAGCGGCATCGCAATGGTATTGAATGTCTTAAACTCGGCAGAGCCGTCGATCCTGGCCGCATCTACGATTTCCAACGGTAATGCGCTCAGCATGTACTGTCTCATAAAGAAGACGGTAGACGGAGCTGCGATCGCGGGAATGATAAGCGGTGCATAGCTGTTGCCAAGTCCCAATCCAAACATAAAACGGAAGAAACCGATTGAGGAAACCTGTACGGGAATCATCATAATCGCCATAATAAATGCCCAGGCGAACTGACATCCTTTGAATTTATATACCGTAACACCATAAGCTGTCATCGTCGAAAAATATACGGTCAGTATCGTGGAACCGAATGCGATGATACAGCTGTTTGTCATATACTTCCACAAAGGTACATTTTCATTACACTGATACAGCAGTTTCTGCCAGTTTTCCATGAAATAATGAGACGGTATCAGGGAAAAACTCGACTGTATATCCACGCTCGTTCTCGTTGCATTCACGATCATGATCCAGAACGGGATCAAACTTAAGAAACAGAGGAAAATACAAATAGCATTTCTAAATATCTGGGCGCCGAGTATTCTTGCATGTAATCCGCCCTTAACGTTTTTATCTGCCATGACTATTTTGCCTCCTTTCTTGCTTTCTGCGCTGCCTTGATCGTCTTCTTTTCTCTGATGGCATCTTTATCTCTCATAATATAGAAGAGGATCAGACTGAAGAACAATGTGACAACGAACAGTACGAGAGATGCCGCCGATGCCTTTCCCATCTGTCTGGAACCCGTAAACGCCAGTTCACGGATATACATAGTGATCGTTCTCGTCGTATAATCCGGATCGCCGTATCCGCTTGTCGTCAGCAATTTCGGAATATCGTACATCTGCAGACCGCCGATTGCGGAGTTTACTAACGTAAACAGCATGATCGGACGCAGAAGCGGCAATGTCACACTCTTAAAGATCTGCCAGCTGGAAGCGCCGTCCACTCTGGCTGCCTCGAACAGCGAAGGACTGATACCGAGTACACCCGCTGTCAAAACGATCATCGTATTTCCATACCACATCCAGAAGTTTATAAAAGAAACGATACCTCTGGTTGACCATTTCGTATCCAGGAAACGGAAAGGTTCCGACCAGATTCCGCTGTTAACAAGGATCTGGTTGAGCGGTCCGTTCGGGTAGTCAAACAATTTATAGAACAGAACGGAAATCGTTGCCGCCGTAATAATATTCGGCATAAAAGTCAGAATCTTATATGCGCCCTGTGCTTTCAGTTTAACTCTGGTATCCGTAAACCAGACCGCCAGAAGCAGCGCCAGAAGTATCTGCGGCAGGAAGTTCATCATCCACATGATGATCGTATTTCCAAGCGCCCTGAATGTATAAGTATCAAATAACGTACCTTTGTTGCTCACAAAGATCGTACCGAAGTTTTCCAGGCCGTTAAAAGTCGGTCCTACTTCCATATTGAACATCGTATCCGTATAATTTTCACAAAATGCCAGACCCATCGTATAGATCAGGGGCCATAACTGGAAGATTGCGAATACAATAAAAAACGGTGCAATAAAGAAGTAGCCGTAGCGGCCGTACTCTACTGTTTTACGCTTTTTACCATTGCTCTTTGCCATATGTCCACTTCCTTCTTTTATAAATATTTTCTAATAATCATTATCTTTCATTCTGTGACCATTTTCTCCGCCCGTCCTGCGCCACAGGCATTTGACAATTCTCCGTTTCCGGAATCCTCTCAAATATCTGTGCCGCAGTCCCCCTCAAAAATGTCTTTATAATATCTGTACCGACTATAAAAGCCGGTACAGAATGATTATTTATACTGTTTTTATTCTACTGTTACTGCCGGATAAGCTTCCGCTACAGCTGTCTTGAAATCTGCGATAGCTGTTTCTTTGTCTTTCTCGCCTTTCGCATATGCTGTTACCTGTGTATCCAGTAACTCATTTACTTTCTGGTCATATGCGCTCATCCAGGATACGTCTACGTTCTCTGCCAGAGGAGAGAATACTGCGATGAAGTCCTGTCCGCCTAAGAAGTCGTATGCACCCTTGCCTGCATCGGATAATGTCTTCATAGCTGTCTTGTTATTTACATAGTCCAATGTTTCCTCAGACACTTTGGTCATAACTTCCGTATCACAGCAAAGAGTCTTCATGATCTTACCAGCCAGTTCTGTATCGGAACATCCTGCTGTTGCACCAAACCATGTACCGCCCCAGTAGTAAGGAGCCGGGCCTTCGCACATATTCCATGAACCGTATGTGCCTTCACCTACAGCTTCACCGCCGCAGTTAGGTTTGATCGTCCAGTGTAAGAACCATGTACATCCGAAATAACCGAATACAGCGTCGGTAGAAGGACCTGCATTCCACTCGTCAGACCACTGTGTAGTCTTCTGTGTTAAATCTTCCTGCTCTAATGTCTTAACAACGTCCATATACTCTTCCATGGAAGGATCCATATGGAATACGCCGTCAGAGCTTACCCAGGGATCAGTCTTGTTAGACATAAATGTGTTTACAACGTCGCCGTTAGAAGAAAGGATCCTTGTTGCATCGCCGGATTTCTCTTTGATCTCTCTTGCTGTTGCAAGGAAGTCATCCCAGGAACCGATCTTTGCCTGCATTTCTTCAGGACTCTTTACGCCGAGAAGACTTTCTGCAAGGTCAGCTCTGTAGATGAATGAACCAGGGCATGACTGCCATGAAACACCTTTCAAGGAACCATCTCTTTGATCTGTTGCAATTGTAATTGTATAAGGATACATTTCTGCCAGATCAGCATCCGTAATACCGCAGTCCGTTACCGGAATGGTAAAATCGCTGTTTGTGTACTTCATGATATAAGCCGCTTCGAAAGCGATCATGTCAGGATAATCTTCTGCATCAGGATTCTGCAGTAACTGATCGATCTTCTCCTGATATACTGCGGAGTCACCAACGTTTACATATTCGATTCTGCTCTCGATCTCCGGATAAACTTCATATACATAAGCAAGTCTTTCCTGTACTTCCGTGTTCCAGGAGTAGATGTAGAATTTATCCCCCCCCTCTGCGGAATCTGACGCAGTATCTGTTGCAGTATCATCTGCCGCCGTATCTGTTGCCGCACTGTCATCTGTTGTGGAACTGTCTGTTGCCGCACTGTTGTCTGCTGTACTGTCGGATGCATTGTTATCTGAACCGCCGCAACCAACAAGCAGGCTTGCTACCATTGCTGTAGAAAGAAGTGCACTAAGTAACTTTTTCTTCATAGAATATTTTCCTCCCTTTGAAATTTTTGGATGTAATGTCATTATTACATCTTTGCTTTGTTATGCATTTATAAAAATATCAGATGCTCTGATATAAATGCCCTGCTTAAAGTGTTATGTCAAATCTGCCACCGATCTGCCGGGAAATACCGTTCCTTCTACAACGACCTGTTCTATGATCGTCGTTTTCGGGTGTTCGATCAGGCTTATCAGTTTCTCTGCCGCCTTCTGCCCCAGCGCCTGTGTATCCTGCTTCAATGTTGTGAGCTGCGGTTCGATGTGCCTCGCCACACGGATCCCGTCATATCCGGCAACCGAAATGTCTTCCGGTATCCGTAAACCTCTTTCCTTAATGGCATTGATCCCGCCAAAACAGGCGAAGTCATCAGGATATAAAATACAGGTCGGCCTGTTCTTTAAATCAAGCAGACGCATTGTTTCCCTGTATGCCGCCTTGGTATCACGGTACGGCGCTTCGATCACATATTCGTCCGGAACGTCTATGCCAAGTTCCGCCAATGTCTTGTAGAAAGAAGTCAGACGGCTTTTGGCTACCGAGGATTCCGATCCGTGTATATAAGCAATCCGGCGATGACCTTTATCATAGATGTAGTGCAGCAGGTCATGGATCCCTTTTACGTTGTCCGACATGATCGCACTGACACTATTGAATATATGGTCGATCGTGACCGTCGGAACATTGCTTTGAACAAGTTCCAACACCTCGGGATGCGAGAAATCGATACAGGCGATCACCACGCCGTCAAAGCCTCTGTATCTGCAATGCTCCAGATAAGACATCTTGTTCGGCCTTGTTTTGCAGCCGTTAATAAACGTAAGATCATATCCTTTGGCTTCTATTGTCCGCTTTAAACTGTCCAGCACATAGGCAAAATAGTCATGCGTCAGACCGCTCTGGTCATCATCTACGAAAAGCACTCCGATATTGTATGTACGATGCGTTTTCAGCGCTTTGGCTGCGGAATTGGGTAAATATCCCATATCCTTGGCAACCTGCTTAATATGCTGTTTCGTATCCGCTCCTATATCGTTATGATCATTGAGCGCTTTGCTCACGGTGGCTATCGATACACCGCATGCGTTTGAAATATCTTTCAAGGATACCATTCGCGTCAGCCCCTGTCTCTGTAAAATTCTGGACACATCCTGCCGTTTGTCTGCTGAGAGGAACCGGCCCAAATCACTTAATCGTTTTCGTATTATTAGTGTATATCACTTTTTATATTTTTGCAATACACTTTTTATATTTTTTGTATATTTTTTATAATTTTGTGTACTTTTCACATTTTGGACATGGTTTTTTATGTGGTTTTGCATAATTACTTAACAGTTTGTTTACAATTTAGACTTATTTATAGAAAACGGTTTCGTATCATGCTGCGAAAACAGGCATAAACAACTGCGCGCAAATATGCCGTATCGGGAAACTTCTTTATATATATGATAATTTTTATTGCATTTTCCCTGTTTTTTCTGTATAATTTTTTTATCACTTAATCATGTTTTTTACATTTTTTAGAAACTTAATCGTTTTCTTATTTTCGAATCATTGAAACAAAAACTGCAATCTGGCACCCGGCTTTACGATATACTGACCATACTGCAATATGCTGCGTGTTGAACTGCAGACACAAACCAGACTGTTTTTCATTCCAATCTGACTAACCATATTCAATATATTAATAAAAAAAGGAGAACACACTATGAAATTCGGATTTTTCGATGATGCCAACCGTGAGTATGTCATCACAACTCCCAAAACCCCTTTGCCGTGGATCAACTATCTGGGATGCAATGATTTTTTTACCCTGATCTCCAACACATGCGGCGGCTATACGTTCTATAAGGATGCCAAGCTGTTACGCATGACCCGTTACCGCTACAATGATGTGCCAAACGACATCAACGGCAAATACTTCTATATTAAAGAAGGAAACTGTATCTGGAATCCGGGCTGGAAACCGACCCAGACGGAACTCGACAGTTATGAATGCCGCCACGGTATCGGATACAGCCGTTTCACGGGCGTCAAAAATGAGCTGGAAGCCTCCGTACTGACTTTTGTTCCAATGGACGACACCTGTGAGATCAGCCAGGTCAAACTGACGAACAAAGGAAATACTGCCAAGGAGATTTCTTTGTTTTCCTATGTAGAATGGTGTCTGTGGAATGCAGATGACGATTCGCGAAATTTCCAGAGGAATTTAAGCACCGGTGAAGTCGAAGTATCCGGCTCTGCCATCTATCATAAAACAGAATACAGAGAACGCAGGAATCACTACGCAGTTTATTCCGTCAACACGCCGGTAGACGGTTTTGATACAAGCCGCGACGCATTCCTCGGCGCCTACCGGGGCGCTGCCAATCCGGAAGCCGTAGAAAACGGCCGTTGTACAAACTCTATGGCAAGCGGATGGTCACCTGTCGCTTCCCATCAGATCAACGTATCTTTAGCTCCGGGCGAAACGAAATCCTATGTATTCGTACTCGGTTATGTCGAGAATCCCGAAGCGGAAAAATGGGAGGCTCCCGGTATTATCAACAAAAAGCCGGCCAATGCCATGCTCGCGAAATATCAGTCCGACACTGATGTAGACAAGGCTTTTGCCGAGTTAAACGACTATTGGAAAGCGCTCCTTTCCAAATACAGCGTCAAATCTTCCAATGATAAAGTAGACCGCATGGTCAATATCTGGAACCAGTATCAATGTATGGTAACATTCAATATGTCACGCTCCGCCTCCTACTATGAATCGGGTATCGGACGCGGTATGGGTTTCCGGGATTCCTGTCAGGATCTGCTTGGTTTCGTGCATCTGATCCCTGACAGGGCAAGACAGAGAATTATCGATATCGCTTCCACACAGTTTCAGGATGGCAGCGCATATCATCAGTATCAGCCTCTTACCAAGAAGGGCAACTCCGATATCGGAAGCGGCTTTAACGACGACCCGTTATGGCTGATCGCCGGTACTTCGGCCTATGTCCGTGAAAGCGGCGATACCTCTATTTTGACGGAAATGGTTCCTTTCGATAACGATATGTCGGTGGCTGCTCCTCTGATGGACCACTTAAAACGTTCTCTTGACTATATCATCGGGCATAAAGGACCGCATGAACTGCCTCTGATCGGACGCGCCGACTGGAACGACTGTCTGAATTTGAACTGCTTCTCCGAGCATCCGGGAGAATCCTTCCAGACATTCGGCCCTTCCGAAGGCCCCGTTGCGGAATCCGTATTTATCGCCGGTATGTTTGTCAAATACGGAGAAGAATACGCACAGCTCTGCGAACTGACGGGCGATCAGGCGGAAGCCGGCAGAGCAAGGGCTGAAGTAGCGAAAATGTATGACGCCATCTTAAAAGACGGCTGGGATGGAGATTGGTTCGTACGGGCCTATGACGCATACAGTCATAAGATCGGTTCCAAAGAATGCGAAGAAGGGCAGATTTATATCGAGCCGCAGGGATTCTGTGTTTTAGCCGGTGTCGGCGTGAATGAAGGACTTGCAGAGAAAGCGCTCGATTCCGTCAAAGAAAAACTGGATACCAAATACGGCGTTATGATCTTACAGCCCGCTTATACGAAATATCACTTAGAGCTCGGCGAAGTATCTTCTTATCCGCCGGGATACAAAGAAAACGCCGGTATCTTCTGTCATAACAATCCGTGGGTTTCCATCGCAGAAACCGTGATCGGACGCGGCGGCCGTGCTTTTGAAATCTATCAGAAGACCTGTCCCGCTTATGTGGAAGAGATCAGCGAGATCCACAGAACGGAGCCTTATGTGTATTCCCAGATGGTAGCCGGTAAAGACGCCAAATTCCACGGCGAGGCCAAAAACAGCTGGCTGACCGGCACGGCCGCATGGACATTTGTCAATATATCACAGTATATTCTGGGTGTATATCCTACGCATACGGGATTAAGCATTGACCCTTGTGTGCCGAAAGATTTCGGCGACTTTGAACTGACGAGAAAATTCCGCGAGGGAACCTACCATATTCAGGTAGTAAATCCTGAGCATGTGGAAAAAGGCATAAAATCCATAACGGTAGATGGCCAGGCTGTCGAAGGCTGTATCATTCCTTACGTGGCCGGTAAAGAAAACTATGATGTTGTCGTTACTATGGGATGATCCGACAGGATATCCGTAAAAAAACGCCGGCGTCCGCATAACAGCGGGCCGGCGCCTTTTTATGCCATCCGGCCCGCTTTTCTTTACAATTTTCCGTCCCGGCTATTGCAAAAAAAGACATAATATGTCATAGTAATATTATATAACCATGACACAAGGTCAGAGTTTTAGGAAAATATCCTTATAATATTACATAAAGGAGTATCCATATGAATCAATATCTTTCTATCGGTAAAGTTTCCAAGATGAAGAATGTCAGTATCAAATCACTGCGCTATTATGACAAGATCGGCATTTTGAAACCGGCATTTGTCAACGCGGAGACAAACTACCGGTATTATACGGAAGAACAGCTTTATCTGCTGGATGCGGTCACTCTCTGCATTAAGCTGGGTATTCCGCTCAAAGATCTGCACCAGTATGTGGAAAACGATACGATCAATCTGCAGAGGCTCCTTTATGACGGCAAGATTCTGGCCGAAGAAAAAATCATGGACATTCATCAGTGTCTGGAAGCGCTGCAGGACACTCTGCAGAAGCTCTCCAGTTCCGCAAACGGCACCATGAAGATACCGGAAAGCAAATCCGGCCTGATGCTGCCGGATGGTTTTTACCAGAATACATTCCCGGCCCGGACGGTCATGACCGTTCCGTTGGAAGACATGGATACACCGAAATATTACGGACAATATATTCTGAAACTTTTCGTTACCGCACAGCAAAGGGGAATCAATGTTTCCTATCCCTCCGGCATTCTGCACGAATATCATAACGGCGAGCTGAGCAGATATATGTTTCTTTCGGTCAATACACAAGATGGGGAATCCTCCGCTGCCCAAACAAGCCCGGATATGCTGCGTATATTACCGGGTGGAACGCACATCTGCCGCAAAATCTCTACTCATATGGCAGAGTCTGTGCAGGAGGAAATGAAAGAGGTTCTGCGCAGTGATTCTTTCTGCATTATCGAAACCGATACCTCCTCTGCCCGTAACAAAAAAAACGGCTATCCTTTTGAGCTGCAGTACCTTGTGGATGCCTGAAGGACATATTGCAAGGCCGCCTGCCGCGGCTGTCCGCATGCTATCATTCTTTATGAATCTTCAAATGGTCTGATGCGGTAAGTAACGCCTAGCTTTTCGCAGATTGCCCTGCACTGTGCTTCCTCTTTTTCCGTAATCGTCGTTGCTACGGTCGAAAGAATGACATGCGGTACATAACGGCTGACATTGCCTGCAAAACGAAGCATGGCGTCATGGGATATGATGCCGAACTTACTGCGGGTGAGTTTCAGATATTCTTCCCTGTCCGGCGTATTCAGACTAATGGAGATCGTATCGACAAGTCCTTCGTACATCGGCGCCGTATCTTTATCATAGAGCAGGTCGGAAAGTCCGTTCGTATTGACACGAATGGATATATGAAATTTTTCTTTGGCGTAAGCCGCTACTTTCAGCAGATCTTCCAGACGCTGCGTCGGCTCGCCGAACCCGCAAAATACCAGTTCTTTATATTTCGTCATATCGAATTTATCAAATTCCGCAATAACCTCTTCCACACTTGGTTCTCTCTCAAGCCACAGACTTCCGGAATGGTTCATCTCGTCCCTCGTCTGACGCAGACAGAATGTGCAGGCACAGGGACAGCGGTTCGTCATATTGACATACAGATTTTCATGTACTTCATATAAAATTACCATTTTGATCTTCCTTTCTTCATTTCTATCGTTTGCATTTTTATTCCTTTTAATCTCTTTTTAATTGAAACAGTATTTCCTCAAAACAGACGCCGTCAGTCTTTTGAATGTCCAGTTCGATGGATTTCAGAATGCATTTCTTGACAAAACCGGAGGCCTTTCTGACAGATTTATCAAAAGGCACACCGTTTACGGCATCCGCCGCGATCACGGACGCAAAGACATCTCCCGTCCCGGAACGTTCCGTGCCCACTTTGTGGGTCCGTATCCATTTCGGCTCTCTGCCTTTTTCATAGATATAGTTTGCAATAAATTCTCCCTGTCTGATACCGGTGATCACAACTTTTTCGGGCCCCTGTTCAGAAAGCGTCCGGGCCATCGCATACAGTTCCTTTTTCTTCCAGCCGCTGTCTTTATACGGCGTGTCCGTCAGATTGCAGCATTCTGTCAGATTCGGCGTAAGAATGTCCGCATAAGCAGTCAGCTGCTTCATTTCTTCACATAGTTCCTTCGTATAAGTAGAATACAGTCTCCCGTTATCTCCCATGACCGGATCGATGATAATGAGCGTATTTTCCCTGGAAAATTCCCGGATAAACTCTTTGACGATCCGGATCTGTCTGACAGAACCTAAAAATCCCGTCGTTATTCCCTCAAAGGTCAGGCCGAGTTTCTTCCAGTTGGCTATATAGGCAGGCATTCTGTCCGTATAATCATCAAAAAAGAAATGCGGATATCCCGTATGATTGGAAAAAATCGATGTCGGCACAGGACAGCACTGCACGCCCAGATAGGAAATAATAGGCAAAGACACTGCTATGGAACACCGGCCAAAACCGGAAATATCATTGATAACGGCAATTTTTTTCTGCATAAGAACTCCTGTTCTCCATAAAACGAATGACTTCTATTTTCATTTTTCTCATTATATTAACACCAAAAAGGCCGCAAAACAAGTCCGGCTCTTCTCGCATGCCAAAAAAGTATCCGGTACAATATTGGCGCTGCTGCCGGAGCTCTTTTTCCGTATTTTTTCTTCCTTTTATATACATCTGTCAGGAATCGGTTTTCTCTTAGAATCGGTCTGTTTTTATTCGCTTTCTTATTTTCTTTCTTGCAATCTGCACAAATTACGATTATACTATACTTAGTATTTTGTGAATTTTTTTGAAGGTTACAAGCAGAAACTATATCATCCAGGGGAGAAATCAAAATGAAGAAGAAACCAAGCATCATTATTATTCTAATCTTACTATGTCTGCTTCCTGCTCTGATCGCTATCTCCGTTAATATCATCACCTCTTCCGGTTATATGCGCACCACTGCGGAAAAAGAAATTGAAGGCACTTTGCAGGCCACCGGCTATACGCTGCTGCAAACGCTTGAGGCACTTGACAGCGGCACATACCGACTGTCCGGCGATACGCTTTATAAGGGCGGAAACAATCTGTCCTTCAACTTAGACATCGTTGACGTCGTGAAAGAAAAGACCGGCATAGACTGTACGCTTTTCTACGGAGATACCCGTTATATGACGACACTCTTTGATGAAAACGGCAGCCGCATGCTCCTGACACAGTGCTCCGATGAAGTCAGGGAAGAAGTTTTGAATCAGGGAAATACATACTTTGCCAAAAATGTTGATATCGGCGGCCAGGACTTTTACGGATACTATATTCCGATCGAACAAAAGGGCGAGATTGTCGGCATGATGTTTACCGGCAAACCGAGTACAGAACTGACGAAAGCCACCAACAGCTATCTGGCTTATATCATGCTCATATGTGTCGTTCTGATGCTGATTATCGTTGTCATTGCTGTTATAATCGGCAAACTGGTGGCAAAGCAGATCCAGATTATCCGTGACGATACCGTCATGCTTTCCAAAGGTAAACTGGATTTCAAGATTAATAGTACAAATAAGATCAGAGAATTATATGAAGTTGCCGCCGCTGCAGAAAAGCTTCGTGCACAGCTCGTAGATGTCGTGCAGGTGATTTTAGGCTGTGCAGGCACCGTTGATGCCTCCGTTGCTCATGTAGACGACTCTCTGGCCAACTGCGCACAGGCAGTCAAAGACTTAAGCTCCACTATGGAAGAACTTGCCTACGGTGCACAGAGCATGGCATCCTCGGTTGAAAAACAGGCTTTTGATATGAGTGAGATTTCCAACAATATTTCCCAGATCACGGAAAGCTCTCTGGCAACCCAGGAAGTTACCAAAGAAGTTACAGCAGTCAGCAATACCGCTAAAGAAAGTCTCGAGGAACTGTTAAGCGCCAACGGTTATACAACGACAAGCGCCGATAATGTCATTACCAGCATCTCCAGTGTCAGCGACGCCGTTTTGCAGATTACGACTGCTGCGCAGATGATCATGGACATTTCCGATCAGACAAACCTGCTCTCCTTAAATGCAAGCATCGAAGCTGCCAGAGCCGGAGAAGCCGGAAGAGGATTCTCGGTCGTTGCCGGTGAAATCCAGAAACTTGCGGAACAGTCCAATTCTTCCGCACAGCAGATTCAGTCCATTATCGAAGAGATTACGACCAAGACCGAAGAATGTACGAAGATCGCAGGACAGATCCAGGATGCTGTCGGCAAAGAAGCCGAGGCATTAAAAGGTGTAAACCTCAGCTTCGAGCACGTGGATGAAAATATCTCTGAAGCCGCGGATGCCGTCAACACGATCTCCGAACTCGTAGAAGTGGTAGACAGGAGTAAAGTCAGCGTTCTCGACGCGGTCAGCGACTTATCCGGTATCTCACAGGAAAATGCCGCTTCCGCCGAAGAAGCAAATGCATCCACGGAAGAACTCAGAGCCAATATTGAAGAAGTGGCCGGACAGGCCAATGAATTGAAAACTGTCATAGAACAGTTAAATAACAGCGTTTCCTTCTTCCAGCTCGGATAATACCGGCAGAACGCTCCAAAATGATATCCCTTATTACCAAAATGAATAATGAAGCCTGACACCCTATGCCTATACGCAAGGTGACAGGCTTCTTCCATACAATTCAGGAGAAAACTGCATGAAAAAAAAGCCAAGTATTGTTACGATCCTAATTACATTATGCCTGCTGCCCGCACTGGTATCAATTCTCGTTAATCTCATCTCTTCCTCCGGTTACATGCGTTCCACCGCGGAGAATGAAATAGAAGGCACCTTAAAGGCCACAGGCTATACGCTGTTGGAAACTTTTACCACCATCGACGCCGGCTCTTATTGGCTGTCCGGCAATCTGCTCTATAAGGGCGGGACCAATCTGTCCGACAGTCTTGGCATTGTCGATTTTATCAAGGAAAAGACCGACATCGACTGTACCTTCTTCTACGGTGACACACGCTATTTGACTACGTTAACGGATGAAGAAGGCAACCGTATGCTTTTGACACAATGTTCCGATGAGGTAAAAGAAGCCGTTTTGGAACAGGGTAATACCTTTTTCGCCAAAAATATCGATATCGGCGGACATGACTATTACGGCTACTACATTCCGATCGAGCAAAAAGGCGGGATCGCAGGCATGATCTTCACCGGTAAGCCGAGCACGGAACTGACAAAAGCCACCAACAGCTACCTGACCTACATTCTGCTTATATGTGCTGTCATGACAGTCATTATCATCATTGTCGCTGTCATTATCGGTAAAACAGTCGCAAAACAGATTCAGAGCATCCGTAACGATACCGTCATGCTTTCCGAAGGAAATCTGAGCTTCCGGATTCAAGCCGGCAGACATCATATCCTGGAACTGCATGAAGTCGCAGACGCCGCAGAAACGCTCCGCACGCAGCTTATAAATGTCGTACAGGTGATCTTAAACTGCGCCGGTACGGTGGATACCTCCGTTGCCCATGTAGACGACTCCATCGGCCACTGCACCCGTGCAGTAAAGGACTTAAGTTCCACCATGGATGAGCTTGCCTATGGGGCCCAGAATATGGCATCCTCGGTTGAAAAACAGGCTTTCGATATGAATGATATCTCCAACAATATCACCCAGATTACAGAAAGTTCTCTGGCAACCCGGGAGATCACAGGAACAGTTTCCAACGTCAGCAGCACGGCCAAAGAAAATCTGAACGAATTATTACGTGCCAACAACTATACCACGACAAGCGCCAATAATGTCATCATCAGTATCACAAGCGTAAACGGCGCCGTTCAGCAGATCACGACTGCCGCACAGATGATCATGGACATTTCCGACCAGACGAATCTGCTCTCCCTGAATGCAAGCATCGAAGCAGCCAGAGCCGGAGACGCCGGACGGGGATTCGCAGTCGTTGCCGGTGAAATCCAGAAACTTGCGGAACAATCCAATTCTTCTGCAAGGCAGATTCAGTCTATTATTGAAGAAGTTACGACCAGAACCGAAGAATGTACGAAGATCGCAGGCCAGATCCAGGATGCGGTAAATAAGGAAACCAATGCCCTAAAGATCGTAAACCGCAGCTTCGAGCATGTCGATGAAAATATTGCCGAAGCGGCCGGCGCCGTCAACAAGATCACGGAATTGGTAGAGATCGTAGATAAAAGCAAAATCAGCGTTCTCGATGCTGTCAGCGACTTATCCGGTATTTCACAGGAAAATGCCGCTTCCGCCGAAGAAGCCAACGCATCTACGGAAGAACTCAGAGCCAACGTCGAAGAAGTATCCGGACAGGCCAATGAACTGAAATCCGTTATTGAACAGCTAAACAACAGCGTTTCGTTCTTCCGGCTTACATAACGGTGAAAAATTACGCGTCTCTGCCTGCGGCTGTATTTTGAGAACAAAAATTTACGGGAAATAGCTCTTGACATTTCCCGTAAAACTATATATAATTTCTATGTTGTGTGTTTCACACAGCAAATGTGCGCTTAGCTCAGCTGGATAGAGCGTTTGGCTACGGACCAAAAGGTCGGGGGTTCGAATCCTCTAGCGCACGTTTCCCTAGTGCACTTTGGTACACGAGTTTTTAAGATAGCGGAAATGCCTAAAAATGCATTTTCCGCTTTTTTAGTTAAATTTATTTCGGTATAAGTATGACTTTAAATCCGCCGTATGCGCGGCCAAAACACCGCTCCGGCTTGTTCCCCTTATTGTTGCAGCGGTTCTTTGGTTTCCTGCTTCCTAACACAGTGCGGATGAAAAATTCTACGAGGTATTCCTATGATCGATCTGGAAGACAACGACAGCCTGTATAACGACATCCTTCGTCTCATCCGAATCCGCAGGAACCGTTAAATTCCGCGGAACCTGGCCGCCGTATTAGAATGAAAACAGGAACAGGCTGCCTGCCTCACTGCCCGCGAAAATAGAAATCCCATGTCCAGTCCGTATGCATAAGCAATTTTATGCCGATCTCCCGCATGCGGCCGTTTAATCTATGATACATCACATGCTGTTCCCAGCGGATACCCAGAATATATTCCCGTTCTCTGGATGAAAGACAGGACATATACTTTGTCCCCTCTTTTTCGTACGCTCCCATCCACTTTCCAAACGGACATTCCATGTAGGCGTTCGTGTCTCCGTATTCTTCGATATGACACGCCAGCATTTTCGCGGAATCCATCCCGTTTTTTCCACGCACGAAGCGATGCCAGCTTTTTATGCTTTCATCAGGCAGCACAGGCAAAAGAATACCGGTTTCCGACAAATAGCGGTAAAAGGCCTTCTCTACTCTTGCCCGCGGAACCGGATAATCCAGTTCTCCCATAATCTGTTCTATGGAATGCCCTCTGTCTGCCAGATGTCTGATCGCGCCGCCTGCCGCCACATCAAACATGAAATCCGATAGTGCCGCCTCAAAATATCCTTTTTTCTCTCCCATGAACATCCCTCCGTCGTCTGTATGCCGTTTTGCCCTTATCGGCACGATGCGGCCTGGCTGCATTACAGATCATATGATAGCTTTCGTACGCCCCAGAGGTAGAAAATCCAGACAAAATCCCCCTCTTTGTCTAATTTTTGGATATTCCTTCCAGATTGTCTATTTTCATTTCACAAATACAGACGTAGAGTATTGTCATAAAATCAATACTGACGCAATGAGGAGGTCTTTTTATGAACGAAATGTTCACATCTTTTTTCGGCGGCGGCATCTGGGCTGTTATCAAAGCTGTCCTGATCCTGCTGCTTGCATTTGTTACCGCGGCCATTGTGAAATCTCTGGTCGTAAAACTTTTTACCAAAACGAAACTGAGCGCCCTGCTCGGGCAGGCCGATACCAAAGGTTCCGGCAGGGAAAATACCGTGAACTTTATCGGGAAACTTGTTCATCTGCTTGTTTTCCTGCTCTTTGTTCCGGGTATCTTTGAATCGCTCGGCATGAGCGAAGTTTCATCCCCGATCTTAAATCTGCTCAATACATTATGGGGTTATCTGCCTAATATCCTGGCCGCAGCGCTCGTTTTATGGATAGGATTTTTTATCGCCAGACTCGTACGCGAGCTCCTGACACCGGTATTTAACAGACTGAAGATCAATACCCTGCAGGAAAAGGCCGGCATTCAGGTAAACGATACGGGCAGGCTTTCCAATACGTTATCCTACATCGCATATGTCCTGATATTAATTCCTGTCATCATCGCAGCGCTGCAGATACTGAATATTGAAGCGGTTTCCGCTCCGGCGATCAAAATGCTTGATACCATCTTTGCATACATCCCCAATATACTGGCTTCTCTGGTCATTATCATCATCGGATGCATGGTTGCCAGATTCGCCGGAAACATTGTAGAGAATATGATCGCTTCCGCCGGGTTCGATGCGAAACTTGCCAGACAGCTTCCGGAAAAAGGAAACGGCTTCATTTTATCCAAAGTGATCGGATGGACCATACATCTTGTCATGATAGTATTCTTCGTTGTGGAAAGTTTCGGTGTCCTGCATCTGGATGTGCTTACGGGAATCGGGAGCGCCGTTATCAGCTATATGCCTTACATACTGGCATCCGCACTGATCCTGCTTGCATGCTATATCTGTGACGGTCTGGCAGGCCGGGCGCTTTTGCAAAATGATCACACCGTTTTGGCGCTGATCAGCAAGATCGCTATCTATGCCGTCGGTATCTTTATGGTATTAAATGAACTCGGCATCGCCAAAGAGATTGTAAATACCGCATTTATTCTGATCATTGCCGCCCTTGCAATTGCTTTTGCCATTTCCTTTGGTATTGGCGGCAGAGAATTCGCCGGAAAAGTCATGAAAAAATTAGGCGACACATGCGGTATAGAAGAAGAAAACAGGAAATGATCTCTCCTGCTCCGAAGCCAGTCCAAATAAGTCCTACGGCAATATGGATTCGGGGATATGTTTTAGGAAGGCCGTTTTCTCGGCGCCTTCAAAAGCATCGCAGATCTTCCCGCAAAAATCAAGAAGATCATAGGATGCGCCCGCATCCAGCCAGTCTATCACGATGCCAGCAAAGGCACATTTGTAGAATCTGGTCAGGACGGCTTTATCTTCCGGCGGGATAGGGATATTCTCCGTTGCGCCTTCCACATATAGTCCTACAACGTGGAAGGTGATCTCGTTTAAATACCGGATAAATTCTTCTCCGCAGGAAGAACGGTAAATATGAATAAAAGCCGCTTTACGCTTTGTAAATTCCTGTGCCAAAGGAGTGATACAGTTCATCGGAGAACCGAATTCACAGTTCTTTCTGATCACCTGCTCTGTCCATTCTTTAATAGAATATTCGGCCAGGGCAGGGATATCCTGAAAATGATAATAAAATGTATTCCTGTTCATCTCACAACACGTCACAATATTCTGCACGGTGATCTTGTTGTACGGTCTCTCTTCCAAAAGCTGCCAAAATGCATCGCTGATGAGTTTCTTCGTCCGGTTCATAGACTGCCCCCATAATCATATTAGTCGTATTATACTAAAATCCCGTGTTTATTTCAATATTACTCCAATATTCACAGAATTTTGGCCCTTATCTTCGTGGAATTTTAACATTGACACAAAATACTCCGCTCATTATAATTACTGTTGTTTGTGTATGCATTTTGTCTTTTTCCTGAGCATTCACAAACGCATATCATATATATCATATAGATGGGAACATATAGCAAACAATTAAAAGATGGAGGATTATGATGAAGAAAATTGCAGCATTATGTCTTATTGCTGCCATGGGCTTACAGTTAACAGCCTGCGCAGGCCTTGGCGGAAATAAAGACGCATGGATCGAAGAAAACACAGGAAAAATCGGCACAACGCTTGACTGCGGTCAATTCGTTGTCAACGGAGAAGTATATTCCTTCCCGGGCGATATTTCCGACTGGTTAAGCAGCGGATGGCATATTTCAAACAATTATGAAAACAAAGATACTTTTATGTTGGAAAACAATGTCGAATCCAATGAGTTTGAACTTTTTAACGACGAAATAAGCTCTCAGTATGTGAGCATGTTAGCGATCAATCTTGAAGAGGAACCCGCAAAGATCGCAGACTGTTCCATTCAATACGTAGAGGTCAAAGTATCCGACGACAAGGACAGCTCCAAACTTCTCCTGCCGGGCGGCATTACATATAAAAGCACCAAGGAAGATGTCATTGCCGCTTATGGCGATCCTGTTGAAATAGAAGACGACCGTTACCTTTACTATCAGTATACAACTGCTGACGACTGGGATGTTAACGTAGAGATCGAAATCAGCGCCGGTGTTGTCGATCAGGTAAGCTACTATCTGGCAGACAGCAACTGGGGTTATGTAGGCAGCGCGCAGGATTGTATCCAATTCGTTGACGATGCCTTGAAAACAAGTTTCTACGGCGATTATGCAAATTACGTGGAAAACAAATTCGATACGGAAGAAAATGCTCAGGCATTATATGAAGCGGAAATTCAGTATTATGCAGAGGGACTTATGTATTATCTTGACGTAGACTATGAGTCGATCGATCCTACGATCGCACAGAGTTACTACGATCTTTCCGCTAAAGTACTTGCCAAATTTAAATGGGATACGCCAGTTGTTGACCTTCCGGATGGTGCATCATACGGTTCTATGGAACTGACAATGTATCCTACTGATTTCCTGGATATTATTCTGGAAGATGCGCAGGCCGTTGCAGACGCATCGGCGGATATGACCGAAGACGAATATGCGGAAAACATATTAAACGCTATCATTCCTAAGGTAGACGAAATATCTTACAAAGATCCGGTTGTCGGAACATATGACATCGACCTGAATGACGGTGTGATCGATTCAGACGACTGGGATGAGATCGATTATATTTTGATGGATTTTGCTGATTAAGATTCACGACAGATATGATAGGAAAGTGCATTCATTAATATAATATCAAAAACAGCCTTTTCCCATTTGGAAAAAGGCTGTTTTTATCTTCCGCTTTATGATCTGAATTTAACGGCCGTACCGTATGCCATAACTTCCGCTGCCCCCGCCATAACAGATGCTGATGCATACCGGATATTGACGACTGCGTCGGCACCCAGTCTTTCCGCCTCTTCTACCATACGCTTGCTCGCAAGCGCTCTGGCTTCGTTCATCATTTCGGTATAACCCTTTAATTCACCGCCGACTAAAGTTTTAAAACTCTGCGTAATATCCTTTCCGACATTCTTGGACTGGATTGTGCTGCCTTTTACCATTCCTAACATTTCCAATTCTTTTCCGCTGATATAATCAGTATTGACTAAGATCATCTTCTTCTCCTCCTTTAATTTCTCTGATTCTGCTGATCAACACGCCAAACATGACCGCCGACAGGATAAGCGGCACTACAATAAGCAGTCCTCTGGCGATAACCGGAACGCCTGGCACCGCCATCAAAAACACCGCAATCCCTATATAGTATGACAAAATAATGATCGTAACAATGATCGGCGCTATCATTTTTTTTACATGATGATTTTTATCCATATTCATACCCCTCTCTCTTTTCTATTATTTATGCTGTCCCCCCTTCATATCATATCTGCCTGCCGATCGCCTACCCTATATCCAGCTTCGGCGGCACGTCGATCTCGTCGGAAACATATTTCCCATTTTTCCTGCGCTGACGCACACATTCTGTTAAAAGATATTCGATCTGTCCGTTAACAGACCGGAAATCATCTTCCGCCCAGGCTGCTATCGCATCATATAGTTTCGCAGAAAGCCGGAGCGGCACCTGTTTTTTCCCTGTATCACCCATACGCTCATTCCTTTTAATAAAGACTTCCCGAATTAACGATCGGCTGTGCATCATGATTTCCGCACAGGACAACAAGCAGGTTGGATACCATGGCCGCTTTTCGCTCTTCATCAAGCTCTACGATATGCTTTTCATTTAACCGCTCCAAAGCCATTTCCACCATACCGACCGCACCGTCCACAATCATCTTTCTGGCATCAATGATTGCCGACGCCTGCTGTCTCTGCAGCATGACTACCGCAATCTCGGGCGCATAAGCAAGATACGTGATCCGCGCTTCCACGATTTCGATTCCTGCTTCCAGAACTCTCTCCTGTATCTCATCCCGTATTCTGGAGGCCACAACCTCACTCGAACCTCTAAGACTTCCTTCATCCGCCACGCCGTCTCCTGTCGTATCGACATTGGGCGCCACATCATAAGGATAGATGCGCACAATATTTCGCAGCGCGCTGTCACACTGTAATGACAGAAATTCCTTATAATTATCCACATTAAATACCGCCTTGGCCGTATCAACAATGCGCCATGTAACCGCGATACCGATCTCTATCGGGTTTCCCAGACAGTCATTGATCTTCTGACGGCTGTTATTGAGCGTCATGATCTTCATGGAAATCTTCTTTCCCATTTCAACATCTGTACCGGCAATCTGGCCTGCCGCCATTTGTCCTGCAATCGCCATAACGGAAGTCGAATTGACGACATCGCCGCTCTGGCTTAATTTCGTTTTGGCCGCCGGGTTCACACTGGTACAAAACGGATTCACATAATAAAATCCGTCGCCTTTCAGCGTGCCGATATATTTCCCGAATAACGTCAGTACAAGCGCTTCCTGCGGTTTCAGCACCTTCAGTCCCGGCAGGATGATCCAGGCTGTCAAAAGAACGACCAGACTGATCACAAAAAGCACCGGGTTTTCCCCCCTGTCAAGCATTATACCGCCGCAGACAGCGCCTGCAATGGCAAGTGCATACAACAGTAAAAATGCGAGTAAAACCGGCATACCATGTTTCTTTCCCGTTAAAATTTTTTCTTCCATACTAATTTCTCCCTCTTAAAAATAAATAAAGCAGATCAATGTGATATCATCATGATATCACATTGATCTGCTTTGTCAAGAGACATTTGAAAACTATTTTTAATTGACAGCTTTTTTCTTACTCGTAATACCTCTCATGATAGCGTAATAAAATAAAAATGACAAAGCTATTCTGGAAAAGGTTTCTCCAACCTGATAGGTAAACACCGACGTTAATATTATCTGTGCTGCGATAATCACGATCATTGCTGCTACTGCTATTAAAATATCTTTCATTTTGGTATCCTCTTTTCTTTCTGTTTTTTATTTACTGAAATAAGGATAACAGATAATATGGTCCGCTTCCATTGATTCAACTTACAATTCTACGAGGTATCTTACGTTTATGTAAGGTATCTTTTTATTGTTCTTTCTTCCTGAAAAGTCCGGCAGGCAGCCGTGACATAAATTCCCATCGCTGCTTTTTTCTGTTTCTGCTTGACTCTCCCTGCACAGGTGTTATAATGTACTTATACAATAAGTACATTATGGTGACAAAGGGGTAAAATGTGGAAATTATTATCAGCAACAACGCCAATAAACCGATCTATGAGCAGATCACGTCACAAATCAAGGCAATGATCATGCGCGGAGAACTGCAGGCCGGTGATGCCATTCCATCCATGCGCGCTTTGGCAAAATCCATTCATATAAGTGTGATCACAGTCCAAAAAGCGTATGAAGATTTGCAAAGAGATGGATTTATCGAAACCACCGTCGGCAGAGGGAGTTTTGTATCGGCACGGAACAAAGAATTTTATCAGGAAGAACAACAGCGTATTGCCGAGGAGCATTTACTGGCCGCCGCCGAGATCGGACGCACAAGTAACATTTCCCTTGAAAAACTGACGGAATTATTATCTTTATTTTATCAGGAGGGCGAATAAGATGGAAAACATTTTAGAACTGCAGCAGGTTTCCAAATCTTTTCAAAAATCCGGCTTTTTACTGGATCAGATAACCTTTTCACTTCCCTATGGCTCTATTCTGGGGTTTGTCGGAGAAAACGGCGCGGGCAAAACGACGACGATCGGCTGTATTTTAAATACCATCCGAAAAGACCACGGAAAAATAACCCTGTTTGGCCAGGAAATGACGGATGCGGATACGGATATCAGGGAAAAGATCGGTGTTGTCTATGACGGCGATAATTTCCCCTCTTATTGGACGGCAAAACAGCTCTCGCAGATCATGGCAGGACTGTATAAGAACTGGGACAACGCCCTGTTTGAAAAATACACGGATGAATTCGCTCTGCCGCCCGGGCAAAAAATCGGGCATTATTCTCGAGGTATGACGATGAAACTGGCGATCGCCGCCGCATTGTCGCATCACCCCCAGCTGCTGATCCTGGATGAGGCAACCAGCGGCCTTGATCCCATTATGCGTGATGAAATGCTGGATGTGTTTCTGGATTTTGTACAGGAGGAGACACACTCTATCCTGCTCTCCTCCCATATCACAAGCGATCTGGAAAAAATTGCCGACTATATTGCTTTTATCCACAAAGGCAGGCTCCTGATGACCGTATCCAAAAATGAGCTGGCTTATCAATATGCCGTCATGAGATGCCAGGAAAGCCAGTTCCGGTCACTGGATCCCGGCGATGTCCTCGCATACCGGAAGCGGGATCTGCAAACGGACGTATTGGTCCGCAATGCAAAAGAAGCCGCCGGAAAGTACAAAGACATTGTCATAGACCATGTCTCGCTTGACGAGATCATGCTGTTGTTAATAAAGGGGGAACGGTTATGAAGGGACTTCTTAAAAACAATTTCAGAGCGGTATGCGCAAATGCCAAAGTATTCTCTGTCTTTCTGCTTTTAACAGGCATCTTTACCGCCGCCGTTATCAGCCAGTCGCTTGTAATCGGCTATACTATGATCGGAATCGTCGGGTTTTCCATCAATGCTGCCGCCGCTGCCAAAAACGAATTTATCTCCAAATGGGGAAAATATAAATTAACGCTTCCGGTCAGACGGGCGGATATTATTGTAAGCCTGTATGCAAACCTCCTGCTCTGGATGCTCATCGGGACGATCTTTGCCGGAACCGGCGTGAGTCTGTCATGGATTTTACACGGCTGTCCTTTCGATCAAAAGATTGACATCCTCTCCATGTTCACACTTGGAATCAGCATCAGCCTTTTTTCAGGAGCCATCTTCTTTCCGCTTTTTTATCTGTGCGGCAAAGAGAAAAGCGAAGCGCTCCTGCTGATCTCCTTACTCGTTGCAGGCGTTTTGACGCTTGTAATCGTCAACCTGTGCAATGATCTGTTTGCACCGGGAATTACGGGCATCCTGCTCGGCAATGTAGTGTTGTTCATCGGTTCGCTGTCGGCGTTTGTCCTGTCATGTCCGTTTACCGTCGGGATTTTCAGGCGAAAAGAATATTGATCAAAAGGCGGCCGGGATACGGCCGCCTGTGGGCATGATCGATAATCACTGTATGGATAGAGACATCAACTGATACCTTCCATTTGATTCAGTTTTTCAATGATGTAATTCTGCCTTAAAGCTGCAAAGTTCTGATCGATCAGTTCCGTAACATGTTCACAAAGAGTCTGCGGCAGGCCGGTCTGTGCATCAATAAAGTTTTTGATCGCACTGCGGCAGAAGTTCTTCTCGACAACAAAACCGCACAGACTCCCCAGCGCGTTTAAAAAATTGGTAAAAACTTCTTCATTTTCAAATCCATATTCTTCAAAATCCGAGAGCAGATTAGGATTATAGCGCAAAACATTCTGCACGAATATACTGGTTATGATATCCCGTGCCTTCTGCGGATCTTTTACAATCTGTGATCGAAACGGTGCAAATGCATAAAATACCCATAAGAGCCGCTTCACATAGTCACTCATATTTTTATAAAGCAGCTCATTATCAATCTTCTTTTCAATTTTCTGCAGATCGGAAACTCTATTATCGCGGACTCCTTCCAGAAAAGCCATTAAAAAGTCTTCTACACACCCTTTACTTTTATCATCCAATTCGTCCTCTTCGCCTTTTAAATAATAATCCAGCTTCTGTTTCCAGTCATTTCCTAAAGTTTCTATCATAATGTTCAGACTTTCCATATCCCTTCCTCCTTCTCTCCCGGACCTATGCCAGTTTTTCTAACACAACAAACCCTCTCTTCCTGTTTTCTGTATGCTTCTGTTTTTTTACACAAAAGGGATCTGCAGGCATATTTTTCTTTAAACTTGAATTTTCTCTTTTCATCGCCTTCCCATCCCTGATCTGCGGATACTGTTCTGTTTTCCCGTTTTCCCTGTTATCCATCCTCATACCTTCCATTTTCTTTTTAATCGCCACTAAATCCCTGTAATAATTTTCCTTTTGACGGTTTTCATATTCATCCCGCGGCAGATCCGGCATATTCTGCATAATATATTTATACGCAGCAGGGGTAATGGAATATAATTTGAATTTACTGACTTCCTCTACATTGATCGTTTTGACCCGCGTAGCATTCATCTGTTTGATGATCGCGGTAAGGCCGCTTGCCGACACGCCTATCATACATGCAAGATCTTTGTGCAGCAATGTTCCCTTCTGCGCCAGAACAGATAAAATTTCATTTTTATATTTTGTTTTAATCTGCCATATTTCATTTTGCAGCATGCACAGATTCAAATATAACTGCATAATATCCATTAATGCCCTTGTATAACCGGCATTGACCAGGACAGCTTTTTCATTCTCCGGAACTGTGCATGCCTCCAGATATCCCTGCGCGGAATATCTCATGGTTTTACATTCCTGAAACAGCCTCTCTATCTCATTAAATTTAGACTCCGTAATGAACTTCATCATGATACGGCTTAGATTTCCTATTCTTTCACGCATTTCCAGGGCATCGTCTTTAAAAAAATTAACCGCCCGATAGTCATCATACATTTCCATAGTTCCCTCCTTTCTCATCATTCACGCACAACGCTTATGTATACTTTCGATGATAAAATCCTTGTCTTTATAAGTAATAACAATATCAAAATAGCATATTTCTTCCGCACATACGCCTCCGCATTCACGTGCAATTTCCCGGAGACCATCTCCACCCTCACAACACGGAACATTTACAAACGCTAATGGTTCCGGCGTTTTCCCGCTTCGTGATATCTTTTGGGCAGAACAAGTATTAATATAACATTCAAGCATGCCAACCGAAGTCCCTTTTAACAGCGTTTTATGAAAAGCCCGGACCCCGGGTGAAAAAGAAGCGCATATAATAGTATCTGCCAATACGGTATCCACGATCAATCGATAATAATCAGGGTCAAGCAATTCCGCACAGATCGCAAAAGCCATTAATCCAAGTTCCCGCGTGATCAACAAATGTACCTGATTTGTATAGCACAGTTCCTCCCGTTCCTGTCTGCCATCTTTCGTCAACAAAATAGCCGGTGCAGTTTTTTCCTGTCTTAAACATTCCACGCCTCCCGGCCCCAAAACAACTAAAACATTTCTTCCATCACTACAGATCGTAGGCGCTGCTACAAAAGTATAATTTTCCGGCCATTCACGCATTTTCTCTTTGATCCGATTAAGTATCTTCTCTGATCCCAATGCCTCCGGAAAAATGATCATTCCGTATTCTTCCGAAAACATCCGTTCAAAAATCGTCAGTACCCTTTCATTTACTGCATCTTCGTTCACAAGACCCTCAACGCTGACTGCATGATCGGTTGACTGTTCTTTTTCTTTCGTCCTCAATTCTGCATAATCCATGACAGGCGACATACCGATACGCAGTTTCCACCCATTATCCACTTTCTGCAAAACACCCTCATCATTCCAATAATGCATAATAACTTCAAACGGAGAAATGTCCTTAACGCGAACTACCATATAATTCTGAAATACGGCATTGAACTTCCTCTCTCTTTTACGCTCTGATTTCCCGGTGTCCCACTGCGGTAAAAAATGCGGATAAACTGCAATATCTGTTTCTTCTACATTCGTATTCAAAGGCTGTAAGCAATATATCACTCCCTGATTCTGCCAGTTAGCATACATATCAATCCGCTTCTCCGTCTCTATCACCAGACGAAAAATATCGCTCTTTCTATTTTCCGTCGAATCCAATATTTTTTTCATCTCTTCATTGATCAAAAAAATTCCTCTTTTACCAATTTGATAGCCAGTTGCGGAAGCATTCATAATAATCGCCAGAAAGTTTTTATATCTGTCAATAAATTTTTTAATATGATTTTCTTTCGCAGCCGTCCATTCGATCGCATACTTTCTTTCCTCTTCCTTTGACAATAAGGAGACCAGTTTGGCGAGCAGATCAAATACAGTATCCTTTTCCTTCAGAAACATACCCTTACACCTTCTTTCTTGTAGGTATATTATATCAGTTCTTATCTTTTCGTTCAATATTATTGTTCATTTTTTGTTCATTTATTCCGGACTTCTTTCATAATTTTTTCTTTTCTTTTGAAGCATTTCGTGTTATACTGTTTCTATGCAGATATAGTTCATCGGTAGAATGCTAGCTTCCCAAGCTGGAGAGGCGGGTTCGATTCCCGTTATCTGCTTTTTATTTTATAGGAAAGTCCATGGAGGATATAGAAATTCTGCACAAAATTTACGACAATAAAAGGTCAGGCTGTTTTGCCTGACCTTTTTATTGCCGCATCATTTCCGCCGGCCTTTCGTCAATTCTCTTTAAATGCCTGCAGTGCTTTCGTAAACTGCAGCTTCTTCCGGCCTACGACCCTGGAAGCTCCCATGGCATAACCGTCAGGAAGCAGTGCAGAATTGCTTTCCGGCTCCCACCAGAAAATGCCGGCGCCCCGTTCCTGCGGTATCTTTTTGAGTGCATCGATCATCGTCTTCACAAGACTGTATCCTTTTTCTTCTTCCTCTTCGTTTTCTCCGATCTCACAGATCATAATATCCTTCTCATACCGCTTTGCAAGCGCCTGTATGTTTTCTATCGTATCCTGCACGCTTTTGTGATATTCTCCGCCAAGATACTTTACAACGATCTCCGGATAAAAAGAAAGTCCGATCATATCCGTCCTGCCGCCATACTGATGCAGAAAGGTATCCAAAAAAGTCTGACAGAACGCCTGATCCTGTCCATCGGCCAAATGTGTCACCACCCTGCTTGTCGGACTGCTGTCTTTCACCGCATCATATCCCCGGTTTAACAGACCGGCCAGCTTATCAAACGAATCTTTTGCCGATCCGACAGGCTGCATCATACCGTTGTTGATCTCATTTCCTACCTGCACCCATTCGGGAATAATTCCGCCATCTGTCATTAAATTCAAAACATGACATGTATGTTCATAGACATCCGCAAGCAGTTTTTCATAAGAATGCCCTTCCCACGCCCTGGGCATAATCTGGCATCCCGGATCTGCAAAATAATCACTGTAATGAAAATCCAGCATGATACGGAAATTCCGCGCCGCCGCTCTCTTAGCCGCTGCAAGCACGCTCTTCTCATCAGCATACCCCAGATATACAATATCCTGACCGGCGCCGCCTTCTGCCTCCTTAACCCAGACGCCGTTCTTTGGGGGATCAACAAAGATCCGGAATCTCAGCGCATTCACTCCCATGCGTTTTAAGAGATCCAGTACGTCCCCCGGCACACCGTTTTCATCCACCCATGTATACCCCATATCCTCAAGCTGCTTTAACCAGCCAATATCCGCACCATATGCAAACATATCTTCTCTCCCCTGCTATCTATCATTTTAAACATATCCGTATATTCTCAACATGCGGCGCCTGGCCTTCATGTACAAATCCGCGGATAAAAATCTGTGTTTTCAGCCTTTTACTCCGCCCGACACCAGTCCGCCCTGTATAAACTTCTGCAGCAGCATGAAGATCACCATGACCGGAACGGACGCCAGTACGGCCGCGGCTGCAAACATCGTCCAATGCGCATTAAACTGGTCGGCAATAAACGACTGCAGACCGATCGCCAGCGTGTAACTGTCCGGTGTCTGCAGAAAAACGGACGAGATCACATATTCGCTGTATGTCGCGATAAAAGAAAAAATGAAAATAACCGCTATCTGCGGCGCCGCAAGCGGCAGAATAATCTTCAAAAAAGTAGTCAGATGTCCCGCACCATCCACAAAAGCGCTTTCATCCAGTTCCTTCGGTATTCCATCCATGTAAGTTTTTAATAACCAGACATTATATGCGCTGCCCGCCGCAAGCACGAAGACAATCGCGATCAGGTTATTCACAAGACCAAATTTATAAATAATGACATAATATCCGGCCAAAGCCATGCTGCTTGGGAAAACCTGCAGTACCAGCACCGTCATCAGTCCCTTGGAACGGCCGGGAAAACGGATCCGCGCAAAAGCATATGCCGCGGTTGTTGTTAAAAGCAGCTGTATGATGGCTACAAGGAAACACATTTTCAGGGAGTTGAATACCCAAAGGCCGAAGTTCGTCTCCGCAAACAGTCTCGTATAATTTACCAGACTGAATTCATCCGGAAATAACGAAGTAGAGAAAAAACTGTCGCCTTTTGATAAAGACGCCATAATGATCCACAGCGCGGGAAACATAACGATCACGATCGTAACCCATATGATAAGCCTTGAAAGAAACAGACTGCGCCGTTTTGACGGACTTAAAACTACTCTGTTCGTTTTTTTGTGCATGCCATTCATCATTCTAATTCCCATCCCTTTCTCTCATGCCCTAATCGATTTCTTTAAAAGCGCCGGATAAATTCAGATTAATGAGCGTCAGCGTTCCGACAATTGCAAAAGAGATAACGCTTAACGTGGCCGACAGTTCATAACGGTTAGACTGTGTCGTCATTTTATAGATCGTGCTGGCCAGAATATCCGTACTCCCGGCGAATTGCGAGCCGACTCTGGCCGGCCCGCCTCCGGTGATCATGAAGATATTGGAAAAGTTATTAAAGTTAAAGGCAAAATTGGAAACAATAAGCGGAATGGACAGTTTTAATACCATAGGAAATGTGATCGTCTTAAAGCTCTGCCACTTCGACGCCCCATCCACTCTGGCCGCCTCATAATAAGTCGCATCGATCGACTGCAGTCCGCCGAGGCAGACATTCATCATATAAGGAAATCCCAGCCAGAGATTGACGATAATGATACCTGCCCGTGCCCAGAACACATCCGTCAGCCAAGGTATGCCGGAACCTCCGAGCATCTTTAGCAGCGTATTGATACCGCCTGAACTCTCGTTCAAAAGTCCCTGCCACGACAGGATTGCAATGGTGGCGGGCAGGGCCCAGGGCACGATCAGGATCGATTTATATAATCTCGCCTCCCGCATATGGGGATTATTTAAAAGTACGGCCAGTCCCAGTCCGATCAGATATCCTCCGGCGGTACAGATGAGCGCAAAAGTGATTGTCCATCCCAATACCGGAAAAAAGATCTCGCTGATACTTCCCGTAATGACACTGATATAGTTATCCAGACCGACCATATCATAGCTGTCCAAATGGTACATATTATAATTGGTAAAAGAAATAAATACCGTATAAATGATCGGTGCGATCGTAAAAATCAAAATAGAAATAAACGCCGGCAGAATAAACAATAATGCAATTCTTCTATCTTTCCTTCTTTTCACTGCTATTCCCCTGCCTTTCTAAATCCGTTACTGTCCGGACTGCATTAACTCGATCGCTTCTTTCACCTGTGCATCGATATATCCTGCCGCTTCCTGCGCACTGATCGTTCCGTTAAACATCAGCTTCATGTTATCGGCAAACGGCTGCCAGATCAGACCCATTTCAGAAACGGTCGGCATCGGTTCCCCTTTTGCACACTGTGCAATCTGCGCCTTTGTCACTTCCGAATCGTCATCGATACTTCCCTGTGCCGCCAAAGATGCCGGGATACGATTGCCTACTGTATAAAGCTCCGGCAAAGCATTGTCCACGATATACTTATAGAAAGCAAACGTTTCCGCCTGGTTCTCGGATTTTACACTGACAAATCCGACATAAGTTCCTACCGGCGTCACAAAATCGTGACCGTTTAATGTGGGCAGATCGGAAACCGCAAACGGCGTACCTGCTTCCGTAAATCCCGCTACATCCCATGCGCCGCCGATATAAAATGCCGCTTCACCGTTCTGGAAACTGCTCTTGGCCATATCATAGGTAATATCCGAAGAAAAGAAACCGTACTCACCGGATAACTTATTCACAAATTCATACGCTTTCACCGCCCCCTCATTTCCGAGTCCGATGTCCGTCGTATCATAGGCGCCATCCTTGTAATTGAAAATATAACTGTCATAGGCACGCAGCATACCCAGCGTATAATAAACGCTCGTCGCTTCAAACACAATGCCGCCGTTATCTTTGGCAGCCTCGATCATTTCTTCCCATGTTGCAGGCATCTGCTCCACTTTTTCCGTATTATAGAACAGGAACGGAGTCTCCACGGACAGCGGCACGCCATAACGGATACCGTTTCCATAGCTTGCCTGTACGGCCGCTTCTACAAAATCTGCATCATTATATAAATCTGCCGGCACTTCCTGTACGAGACCGGCCGAAATATAGTTTGCCATTTCATCATTCGGAATACCCAGCATCCCATCCGGACCGCCTTTGGAATTGGCTGCCTGGGAAAATTGCTGCACATCCGTATACTGCGAAATGACAGTTACCTTATTCCCGGTTTCTGCGCCCCATTTATCTCCGTATTCCTGTAAAAGCGCAGCTTCGTTCTCCATCATTTCCGTCCAGACTACGATCTCTTTACCGCCTGCGCTTTCTCCGCTTTCAGCAGGCTCTGCCTGTGCCGTATCATCAGATGCCGCGGGTTCTTCTGTCCCGTCTGCGCTTCCCGCATTGTCTCCTGCGGTTTCCGGCGCCGAAACGCCGCTGTTCTCATCCGGCTTGTCTGTATTTCCACAGCCCGTCAGACTGGAAAATATCATTGCCGCACACAATGTAATACCCAATACTTTCTTTGCTTTCATAACACATCCTCCTGTTAGTTTTGCTAAATATATTTACTATTTTATTAGTAAATTATTTACTATATAAACTTTATCATATTTTGCGGTTTCTGTCAATTTATTTTTGTCTAAATTTATATTGGCAAAAAAGAAGTGCAAACACCTGCATATCATTAATGAACAGTGTTTGCACTGATACGGATAATATTATAAAATGCATTAAGAGCTTGAAAATTTGCTCAACAGCAGACATTCACAGACAGCTAGCAGCTCTTCCTCATGATCGGTTTTCCGTTAATATAAACCGTCTTCGTAATATCTCTGTTTTTAATCATACGCTCATGCAAAAGATCCAAGGCCGTTTCACACATGATCGGTATATCGATATGATAGGTGGACAGGGGCGGTGAAATATATTCTGCGATACTCGTATCATTGATGCTGAACACCGCGACCCGCTCCGGCATAACGATCCCGTTCTCATTCATGGCCTGCAGAAACCCGACGGCCAGTGTGTCGCTGCCGATACAAAATGCCGTAGGCAGTTCTTCGTCTTCGCGTTCCGCACAGATCTGACCGATACGGTAACCTTCTTTTACTGTCAGATGATCCACGATAAAAATATTTTTCTCATCCAGAATATGATGATATGCCATCGTATTGCGAAACGTCCATTCCCGTATATCCATAAGCGGTTCCTGCGTGTTGATATCCATATCATGCACGCCGATAAAACCGATCGCTCTATGGCCTTTTTGTACAAAATAAGTAACGATCTGACTGACGACAAGATCCAGATTCGGCCTTACCGAATCATATGTATTTTCATCCGGCGAAGAGTCGATAAAAATCCCCTGCAGCGTAATTTTTTTCAGAGCCTGTACTTCTTTCATCAAAAATCTTCCGATACCGATAAAAACCTGTGTCTGTTCCGGAACTGCTTCTATTCCCTGCGTTTTTTTGATCTGCACGATCTGCATGTTCCGTTCTAGCGCCTGTCGTTCCATTTCTTTGGAAAGCTCTCTGTAAAATTCATTTTCCAGCTCTTCTTCTTCATCCGCCCAATTTAAGATCACCACATTATTAATGGGCGGATATATCTTTTTCTTCTGGTAGTTTAATTCTTTTGCCACCTGAAAGATTGCATTTCGCGTTTCTTCACTTACCGATATTGTCTTGTCATAATTCAAAACTCTTGAGACAACCGCGCTTGTAACGCCCACTTTTTGCGCAATTTCTTTTATTGTTGCCATGTAACCCCCGATTTCTCCGATTAATCTTCTCGGTTTCCTTCTTATCCTGTTAACCATAAAATTATAGCAATAAATAAAAGAGGAATCAACCTGTTGATTTTGGCCGCGCACCAACGACACGCTTCTGCTGTCGGACATAACGCCAAATCAGATACTTACAGCCCTCTATCATTTCAATTGATTAAAATTGCCTTTGGGCCCGTTTGGATTTATAATTGTGGTGTCAATAATAAGCAAAAGGAAGGAGCGCATATTTATGGCTGATCTTTTAATCGTTGAAGATGAAAAGAATATGCAGGAAATCATTGTCCAATATATGAAACGCGGCGGCCATACCTGCTTTACGGCTGACGATGGAATAGACGCCCTGATGACGTTAAAAAATCATCCAATGGATCTGATGATCCTGGATATTATGATACCAAACCTGGATGGTTTCTCCGTCTGCAAAATGGCGCGGGAAATGAGCAATCTTCCCATTATCATGCTGACCGCCAAAGAAAGCGAGGACGACAAACTGAAAGGCTATCATTTGGGCGCTGATGACTATATGACAAAACCATTCAGTCCAAAGGTGCTTTTGGCAAAGGTAAACGCTTTATTGCGGCGTTCTTCCGCACCTCCGGCAGATGCCATAAATGCCGGAAAAATCTCTCTTGTCCCGGCCTCCCATAAGGTTTTGGCAGATGGACAGGAAATCGTACTGACCCATAAGGAGTATGAGCTGCTTCACTTCTTTATGGTAAATCCCGGACAGATTTTCAGCCGCGACCAGTTACTAAATCGCATATGGGGGTACGACTTTGAAGGAACGAGCAGAACGGTTGACACGCATATCAAAACCCTGCGTCGAAAATTAGGTGAGGAAGGCCGGCACATTGTTACGCTCATTCGTTCCGGCTATAAATTTGAGGTGACAGTATGAATATAAAGGATAACTTTCGTTTACGAACCGTCCGCCAAAAAATCATTATGAGCTCCAAAATGGCCGGGATCATTTTAATTGTCTCTTATATCGTGTCCACCCGCCTGCCGATAGATCCGGATTTTTCTTTCTGGATCTGGCTATGCTTTGTCATCGCATTGGTTTTGGCCCTGAACTATTTGATGGGGCGGTTTATTTCAAATCCTGTTTCCGAGTTAAGCCGGGCCGCCCGTCAAATGGCGCAGCTCGATTTCTCGTCTCCATGCAGAATTCATGCGGATGATGAATTAGGGGAGCTTGCGGGAAATCTGAATAAGATGGCTGACAATCTGCAGCAGACATTTGCTTCGCTGGAAGAAGCCAACCTGAAATTAGAACAGGATGTGGAGCAGAAAAAACGGCTGCTGGCCGAACGCAGAGAATTGGTGGACAATCTCTCCCACGAAATGAAAACCCCCCTGGGTGTAATACGGGCCTATGCCGAAGGACTGCAGGACGAAACAGACGAGGAAAAACGCCAACGGTATTCGGAGGTCATTATAACGGAAACGGAACGTATGAGCAGCCTGATTACCACACTGCTCGATTTGTCCGCACTGGAAAACGGGGCCGCCCTGCTTCACCCGGAGCGTTTCGACTTTACGGACTTTTTGGAAATCGTAGCCGGACGGCTGCTGATCGACACCCCCGATGCCGATTTTGAATTGCAATATGAACTGCCGGAACATCCTGTATATGTAAACGCAGATAAAAACAGGATGGAACAGGTGCTGGATAATCTGATTGTCAATGCAAAGCGGAATGTCCGGCCGGGCGGCATTTTGAAACTATCACTGAAAGAGAATGACGGCAGACTGGATTTCTCAATTTTTAATGAAGGGCCGCTTATCCCGCAGGAAAACATGTCAAAAATCTGGACAAAATTTTATCGTGACAGAAATTCCAGGTACAGCGGTTCCGGACTGGGCCTTGCGATTGCCGCGCAGATTTTGTCCATGCACAACCTGCCTTATGGTGCGGCAAATCAGCCTGAAGGCGTCGTTTTTTACTTTTCCATTCCCTCTATAAAATGAAAATCCGGTCCTTGCGGAAAGGCTTTGATTTCTGAAAAGAAATAGGAGCTTTTCTTTTTTGTGTCAAAAAGCGATTTCACGCTGATTTCACAGCAATCTCACACCAATTTCAATACATTTTTATAAGTTTATCCCAACAAAAGGGCAAGTCCTTTAAAACAAGGAGGTAACGATTATGTTGTTAGGTTTGGAATGGCATTGGTGGATTGTTCTTCTGGTATTGCTGGCAGTCTCCATTCCGTTTAAGATTAAATTTTTGAAATGGTGGAACAGACGCAGGCAGGAAACGAAAAAAGACCGGAATGAGAAATGGGGGGATGAGCAATGATCGAAGTAAGGAACCTGACTTTTTCTTATGGGAAAGACAAGCAGGCGTTACATGGCCTGACCTTTTCCGTAAAAGCCGGGGAAATCTTCGGCTTTTTAGGGCCGAATGGTTCCGGCAAGTCCACGACACAAAAGATATTGACCGGCATATTGAGAGGTTATGGCGGAACGGTATCTTTATTTGGCGATGATATGAGAAACGCACATACGCAGGCGTTTTTTCAAAAGATTGGCGTTTTGTTTGAATTTCCCTATCTGTACACCAATTTGAGCGCCCTCGACAATCTGTATTACTTCGCTTCGTTCTATCCGGAGGAACAGCGGCGGGACGCTGAAGAACTGTTAAATGAATTGGAGTTTAAGAGAGATTTTTTGAAAAAGCCGGTATCGTCCTACTCAAAGGGGATGCGCCAGCGCGTCAGCATGGCGAGAGCATTGATTAACAATCCCAGACTCCTGTTTCTGGATGAACCGACAAGCGGCCTTGACCCCGCCGGAGCCGTTCTTTTCCGCAAAATCATAGAAAAAGAGCGGAAAAAGGGAACAACGGTACTTCTAACGACCCACAATATGCTGGACGCTGACCTGCTTTGCGACAGAGTGGCGTTTATCTCGAACGGAAACATCGCAGCTCTCGATACGCCGAAAAATCTAAAAGAAAAAAACGGGAATCGCAGCATTGTCATTGATTATCTGTATCAGGGCAAACGGGAAGAACAGACGATTGAGGTCCCGGAGCTGAAAGCAGGGATTCCTTTTGCGTACGATGAACTTATCAGCGTTCATTCGCAGGAGCCGACATTGGAAGATATGTTCATTCAATATACGGGAAGGGGGCTGACTTAATGTGGAGAGGATTCTTACACTTACTGAAAAAAGACTTTAGACTGATGGTGTCCGGCAAATTTTTTCTGCTGGCTCTTCTCTCGCTAATTTTATATTCCTGCTATATCAATTTTGTGTATGCAAATTTAGATCAGCAAATCTATCCGGTCTTTGTTTATGATCCGCAGGATAAACTGCCGGCGGCCCGGGAATACGTTACAAGACTGGACAGTCGGGAGGCTTTAGAGGCAGCTTGTGCCGACCAGTACTCCGTCGGCATTGATTTTTCCCATGCTGTGCCGGAGCTATATATGCTCTCCTGCGGCATGGAAACCACCGATCACTACCGCATGGCCTGGGGCGAAGCTGTACTGCATGGAAATATAGATGGGCGCGCAGAAAGAATCGGCTCCGATAATAAGGAAATGAAAAACCGTCGGGAAATCACTGCGGAATTTCTGTTCTTTGAATTGACGGCAGTTGGATTTTTAGGACTGGCTTCTATGCTCTTTAAGGAAAAACAAATGGGTGTAATACGGGTACATGGGATACTCCCTGTCTGCCGGCCCGTCTTCATCTTATCCAAACTGCTGTTGCTGCTGCTTTCCGATTTGGTGTTTACACTCCTGTTGACAGTCATCAATTTGGGTGCAGCAGAGGCTGTCCGGGTACTGGCAGATGTCCTTTTGCAGGCAGGCATTTTATCACTCATCATGGCACTGATCGGTTTTCTCTGTGCAGTCAGGCTGCCGGATTTTAAACAGTTTTCCCTGTTTTATCTTATACTTGCGGTTTTTGTAACGACGCCTGTATTTCTGGCAGGACAAACCGGCATGAAAGGGGACTGGATCGTTTATCATCCGATGTATCATTTATTTGAGGCAATGAAAGGGGCCTACTTCTCTGCTCCGATAACAAAAGTTTCGTTTTATCTGACTTGTTTTGGAACGATGATTCTCTTGTTCCTGCTTTCGTGGCAAACCTTAAATCATGAAATGGCAAAGGAGGGATAGCATATGGAAGGATTGAAATATCAGCTTAAAAGCGTTCGCCGTGACAAAATGTGCATTTTGACCTTTTTACTCCCTGTTGTTGTCGGAATCGTGATTCATCTGCTTTCCGGTGTAAATCTTCAGTCCATAAGTGAAAACAGATTCGGCGTTTGGGCAGACCATATCGATGCCGATACGGTCGATTGGCTTCAGACAAATGGAATCGTCACGCAATATGAAACGCCTGATGAACTGCAGGCAGCTGTCAATGACCCGGCCACACAAATGATCGGCGTTCTGCAGACAGGAAACACAATACAAACGTTTATTTCCGGGGATGAATTGGAAATGAACCACGTGATCGCAGACACCCTTCCACAGATATATGAAAATCAGGCAGAGACGTTATCCATCACAAAAACCATGATAGCGGCAGCGTCAGACAGCGACTGGCTACATTCTCTCCTGATTGTAATGACCCTGGCAGCTGCTATGTTCATGGGCTGCACGTTTAACGCCATGAACATCATCAGCGAAAAAGAGGATGGGATCGAGTTTATCAATCAGGTGCTTCCCCTGACTGCAGAATCCTACATCATTCAGAAAACACTTCTGGGATTTATTGGCGGCACTCTATCCGCTATCATAACAGCACTGGTCTGCGTAAGGATAGAAATAGAGCAAGTATTGCCGTTTTTGTTTATTATTTTGCTCTCAGCTTATATTTCAGCTTTCATGGGATTGTTCATCGGCTATTTTTCCGATGGATTGATGGCGGGGATTGCTTCCATCAAAGTCCTCATGATTTTGTTCCTGGCTCCCCCTATTTTCTTCTATTTGACAGTGCCGGACGGCAGTATCCTTTTCAGACTTTCTTACTTACTGCCCTCAAGCGCAACCTTTTACGGGGTCATGGATCTTTTAAACGGACAAACGAAAGCGCTGTTTTCTTCATTTATGGCACTGTTTACTCACGCGGTTTTGTGGACCATCATTTATATATTACTGCGAAAAAGATCCGAACAAAAACAGAGATAGACAACATATGCATATAAATGCTGCCGCTGCTGAAAGCGGGATTATCCGGCATTGTATACTGGATGACTTCACTCAGTTAATGTTGGAATGAGAGGCGCTTGTATTGGAATTACTGATACAGAAGGGATATTTTGAATGTGGAGGTAAATTACATGAAAACACCCAAAATGGTATTGTTTGATTATGGTCAGACGCTGATTGCAGAACAGAAGTTTGACGGGGTAAAGGGCACAGAGCCTGTATTGCAATATGCTACAAGAAATAAGTATCATTTGTCGGCAGCGCAGGTGCAGGCCAAAGCAAATGAAATCCATCAGGAATATATGGAATAGCGTATGCTGAGAACAGATTGCAAAAATCATTTCAATCCGTTCTTCCTGCCTGATTGATATTGTGTTATAATTTGTTACAAGTTTTTCTTTCCCATATTTTTGACCTTATGAGAGTTCGTAACATGAGAGAAAAGGATATAACAGTTAATAAATGCTAAAAAAAGAGTCTTATCAGAATTCCGGTTTCTAAGGGAGTCCATATTATGATAAAAAAGGCAGAAAACAGTGATTTAGAAATATTGGCGAAATTAGCAGTATTGATGTGGCAGAATCATTCTGTCAGTGCGCTAATTGAAGAATTTTCAGAAATTATGATGAATGGAAAATCACAATTTTTTTTGAAGTTTGAAAATGATGTGCCTGTCGGTTTTGCACAATGTCAATTAAGATATGATTATGTAGAAGGTACAAGAACAAGTCCTGTTGGATATTTAGAGGGAATTTTTGTGAAGGAAGGCTGTCGTAACAAAGGGTATGCCAAAGAATTGTTAGCCGAATGTGAAACATGGGCGAAAGAAAGGGGCTGCCATGAGTTTGCCAGCGATTGTGAAATAGATAATATGGATAGTTTTCATTTTCATAGAGTTATGAATTTTACAGAAGCAAATAGGATTATCTGTTTTACTAAGACATTATAAATTGCCTTTTGGCAAAGTCATTTCTACCACCGCATCTTTCTTATCCTTGCAGATGATGATGCTTCAACTGTCAAACCTTTGAAATAAATGTGATTATGAAAAATCCTCCCCTTATCTAAAAGGGATAACTTCCCCATATCCAATAAACTTTCTTAGACAAAATGAAAGAAATATGTTATAATATACCGATAATTTTGGGCGGAGGGAGCGATGGAATGGCGAAGAAGAAATATTCTTTTGACAGCAAGATACACATTTACAGAGCGACAAAACGAATGAGCCAGCAAGAACTTGCCGACCTTGTGGGTGTATCACGACAAACGATTATACAGCTTGAACGAAATCGTTATAATCCCTCTATGCTGCTCGCATACAGTATTGCAAAAGTATTTGAAGTTGCGATTGAAGATTTATTTGACTTTAAGGAGGAACATTAAATGGTTGAATGGTTGAATCGTTTATTTGACAACAGAATTTTTATGAAAATAAATGCAGGTTTTGGTTTCCTGCTTTTTGGCTTTTTCATATACTTCTATTTTTCGAAAGAGGGACGGGATGAACGCGGCCGTGGACTTATTGCTACAGCTTCACTGATCTCTTATGTCATGTTGTTTGTCCTCCTGAATATTTTGGGATATTCATTGATGTGGTCTATGGATAACATCGTCCGGCTGGCAAATGTAGTACAGACAGTTTATACCCTGTTTCTGTTAACGGCTGATGTTGCATTATTGATTTTAAGGAAAATCAGGTAACGTACACTACAACAGCATCTTAACCCATGCTCCTGATTCCCGTTCCCTAAATAAGCCTTCTTGCTTATCATCAAAAAGATAAGCAAGAATTTTTTTGTGTCAAATAGTAATAAATACTTTACTTTTAGATTGAAATAATTTATAATGTAGGCGATAGGAACGTTTATCAGAATTTGAAAGGAGCTATACATCTATGGCAAGCGAAAAAAATGTCAGCAAAATCATTAAAGAATTAGGGTATAAACCCAAAGAACATGCCTGTATCGTTGTAAATTATGCACCCGACGATTCTTTAGGCAGCAAGTTGTCCCATTTTTTTACTTTGGAATATTACATCATGCAACTGTGTGAAGAAGAAATTGTCTTTCTTCCCCTCCGGACTATCTTTTTTGCAGGTATGTTTCCGAAGAAAGAAATTGCATTGCGAATCCCTTATGATACACTCCGGCCTGTAAAAATTACCGAGGTCAGCAAATTAAATTATGAAGTCACCTTCACAACAGATACGGGCACCGTACGTCTCTCGGTGCAGCAAAAAAAATGGAGTGAATTTCGTACCGCCGGAACAGTTGCAACAGGATATAGTTTTCTGAATGTTGGAGCATTAGTCGCATTGACTGAGAGTTGGAAGTCGATAAATTGGCACAGGAAGAACTTAGACAACACGTTTTCTTTGTTGCAGAATTTACCACAATATCAAGCGTCTTAGCAAAGCCAGACGAGCCAGTCAACAGCTAGATCAACGGCTAAAGCCGCTATTGACAGTCCCGTCTGTCCTTGTTGATGGGTAATCAAGAGGGGGACAGCACTTTTGCTGTCCCCATACGCCGATAGGCTTTGTCATACATGTATTTCCTTATTATCTGCTGCAGAAATGACCTATGAAAATCACTCCGTTTTTCCTAACGCTCCGTCTTCAAATAATAAAACCCGTATGCCGGCAGGGTGATTTCCCCGTTTTCCGACAACAGCTGTTCTTCTGCCTTTTGTCCTGTAATCAAATCACTACACTCTTCCGATATTTCCTCCAACCTGATGCGTTTCTCAAATTCGCTGAAATTGAAAATACCGATCACCTTTTCTTTGTCATAATATCTTCCGATAGCAAGTACTGCTTTATCTCCCGTTTCTATCGTCCATGTATCCGCATAAGAAACAAAGACTTTTTCGCTTTGTCTGATCTTTTCCAGTTTATCAAGACTTGCAAAAATCTGTCCCTGCACGCTCTTATCATCGTCCGTCTTTGCGGCATCCTGCCAGTTCATGGCACCGCGGTGAATATAGCGGGAATCCGCAGCTTTATTGCAGTCTTCTTTATAAGTATAGTCATTGAGCTGTCCGATCTCGTCTCCGCTGTATAATACCGGAATACCGGACTGCATGAACATATAGGCATGCAGCATGACATCCATCCGGATGGCTTTCTGCAGCAGCATTTCGTCCTTCTGCGCGCAGGCTTTCTCGATGCCGCACATAGATGCCGTCGTTGCGCAAAAGCGTGCGTCTCCCGTCACCGGATCGGCATTGTAAAGTTCTCCCGCACTGTTGCTTTCTCCTGCAATTCCACGGAAATAATCATTCAAATACTGCTTGTGTGCCCGTTCTTCCATACCGCCCAGACGCAGTGTCTCATAATCCAGTCCCCAGCCGATATCATCGTGACAGCGCAGATAATTTAAGAAGACATATTCCTTTGGCAGCGCACTGACAATATCAAGTTGTTTTTTTAATAAACTGACATCCCTTGTGGCAACGCTATGCCATGTTGTCGCCATTGTCGTTACATTATAGAGCATATGGCACTCCGGCTTATCCAGCGTGCCGAAATACGGCACGACTTTCTGCGGCTCCATCACCACTTCTCCAAGCAGCAGCACTCCCGGACAGACGATCTCACAGATCATGCGCACCATACGCACGATCGTATGCACCTGCTTTAAGTTCCTGCATTGTGTATGCAGTTCTTTCCAGATGTAGGGAACCGCATCGATGCGCATGATATCGATTCCTTTATTGGCCAGAAACAGGAAATTATACATCATCTCATTAAAGACTCTAGGATTCTGATAATTCAGGTCCCACTGGTACGGATAAAAAGAGGTCATCACATAATGCGAGATTTCCGGAAGCCATGTGAAGTTGCCCGGTGCGGTTGTCGGAAACACCTGCGGAACCGTTTTTTCATATTCGGCAGGGACCGCATCATTGTCAAAAAAGAAATAGCGGCTCATATATTCGCCCTCTCCCTGTCTGGCTCTCCTGGCCCACTCATGGTCTTCCGAAGTATGGTTCATGACAAAATCCATACAGACACTGATACCCTCTTTACGGCAGGCAGCTGTCAGTTTTTCCAAATCTTCCATTGTGCCGAGTTCCGGCTGCACTTTCCGGAAATCGGCTACTGCGTATCCGCCATCCGACCGTCCTTTTGGCGTATCCAGAAAGGGCATCAGATGAATATAGTTGACATTACATTTTTTCAGATAGTCTAATTTATCCTTTACGCCCTGTAAATTTCCTGCAAAGTTATCAATATAGAGCATCATGCCGAGCATATCATTCTTCTTATACCAGCCGGCATGTTCTTCCCGCTTCTTATCAAGCGACTTCAGGCCGGGTTTCCTTTCCAGATAAAAACTGTATAGGTGATCGCATAATTCCGCATACATGGAACTGTTGTCATACAATTCCATGTAGAGCCACCGCAATTCCTCCATGTGCCGTTCAAAACGTCTTCTATATGTCAATTCCTGCTCTTTTTCTGCCTTTTTCATATACAAATACCCTTCCTATCCTTTTTTCATGCCTGTCGTCAGCTCCTATGCGGAGAAAGAACGAAAAGCCGAAATGGCCTTCCGTTCCCCTCATTTATCTATCAAATCCCCGTTACACGCGTAAAAATCATCTGCCATGCCGGATAGTCTTCTTTTACCAGCGGCATCGGCAGTCCCGCTTCCATGAGTGCGGAGCCGTAATAGCGTTTTCCGCTCTCTTTATCTTCATAGACTGCATCCTTATCCAGTCCTCTTAATTTCACATAGTGAATGGGCGGATTGCTGTGATTTTCCAATATGACTATGCTGCACAGCGCCGTATCCCGATCCTCCGAAACAAACATCCAGGCCGCATAAGGAGCTTCAAACGGATCAGACAAACGGTAATACATCCCTTCTCTGATCAAATCCTCATACTGTCTATACCGGCCGGCCTGTTCCCGGATCTCTTCTTTTTCTTCTTCCGAAAGCAGTCCCGGATCAAGTTCGTATCCGAATGTTCCCGCCATCGCTACGATGCCTCTCGTATGCAGGCTGATATTTCGTCCGGTCTGATGATTGGGCGCCGCCGACACATGAGCGCCGATAGTCGATGCCGGATAGAAGAAGGACGTACCGTATTGGATCCGCAGCCTGTCCGCCGCATCCGTATTGTCACTGCACCAGATCTGCGGCGTATAATACAGCATTCCCGCATCAAATCTTCCGCCTCCGCCGCTGCATCCTTCTATCAGGATTTCCGGATATCTTTTTATCAGCTTTTCCAGGAAATCATAAACGCCCAGCATATAATCATATGTCACTTTTCCCGGTGCATTTTCTCCTGAATAAACATCTGCGATGCTTCGATTCATATCCCATTTCACATAAGCTATGTTTCCCTGATCCAACAGGCTGCATATTCGTTCGAAAATTAATTTTCTTACATCCTCTCTGGAGAAATCCAAAACAAGCTGATTTCTGCAGCGGACCGCTTTTCTTCCCGGAAAGCAAAGCACCCAGTCCGGATGTTCCCGGTATAGATCACTGTCTTCCGAAACCATCTCGGGTTCGATCCAGATGCCGAATTTAACGCCTAATTTATTGACTTTGTCAGTCAATTCCTGTAATGTGCATCCCATTTTCTGCTCATTGAAATGCCAGTCTCCAAGACCGCTGTTATCGTCTTCTCTTTTGCCAAACCAGCCGTCGTCCATAACGATCATGTCCAGATTAAGGTCGGCAGCATCTTTCGCCAGACGGCATATGGTATCCCCGTCAATATTAAAATATGCGGCTTCCCAACTGTTTAACAGGAGCGGACGTTTTGTCTTTACGTACTTTCCCCGGCAGATATGTTCTCTGATACAGCGGTGATAGATCTTGGACAGTCCCGAGAAACCTTTATCCGAATAGCACAGCACCGTCTCCGGCACGACGATCTTCTCGTTCTTTTTTAACGGATAATGAAACTGTTCGCGCGCCAAACCCATGATCGCCCTTGTCTGCCCGAACTGATCCTTTTCCGCTTCAAATGAAAAATTCCCGCTGTAAACAAACATCATGCCGTAGCAGCCGCCTGTCTCATCCGTTGTATCTTTCTTCGCAAGGATGACCGCCGGATTGTACTGATGACTGGACGTCCCCCTGCGGCTTCCAATGGAAAAACTGCCGTGTGCGATCTGTGTACGCTGAAGGTTCCGTTCCATCGTATGCCTTCCATAGAAACTGATCAGGTCATAATCGCCGCTTAGGAAATCCAGACAGGCTGAGGCGGCTTTTTCTACAACAACTTCCCTGCTGCCTTTATTGATAATCACCGCGCTTCTCGTAATAATATCTTCTTTGGCAAGCACGCCGTATAAAAGACGTACCTGTACCTTATTTACCGCATCTTCCAGCACGATCTCCAGCGTCTCTGCTTCATGGTCGGAAGCAAAGACTGCCGGCAGAGCCGTCAGTCCGTACTTCCCTTTTTTCATCTCATAACGCACATAACGCAGATCACAGCATTCACAGCCATCCGCATCACGCAGAATGAGCGCGCTGTTTCGGTAATCTCCTACGCCAAGCACCGGATATTCCTGCGGCAGTACATCAAGCGAATATGTCCTGTTGTTTTCCGCATCCGACGGACTGCCGGAAAATCCTCTGTCGTAATAAGGAAGCAGATAATCCAGATCTCCCGCTATGCGCTTTCCATAATACAGGTGCAGCAAAAACCCAAACGCATCCACCTGCATCTGATATGTCGTATGCTTTGTAATTAATGTAAATATCCGTTTTTCAGGTTGATATTGTATTGCCATAATTTACTGTAATCCTTTTCATACTCTATCATTATTACTTAACCGCTCCGTTTACGACTCCGTTCAAAATCTGTTTCTGGCATACCAGATAGAAGATCAGGATCGGAATCAGCGACAATAAGTACGAAGCAAATGCCAGATTGTAATTGGTTCCAAACTGCGACTGGAAGTTCAGCTGTGCAAGCGGCAGCGTATTCTGTGAAGAACCTGCCATAATAACCAGAGGCGTCATGACGTCATTCCATACTGCCAACGCCGTAATGACTGCAACGGTTGCATGCATCGGCTTCATGATCGGAAAAATGATCTTCCAGTAAGTCCGCCACGTGGAAGCGCCGTCTACTCTTGCCGCTTCTTCCAGCGCTAACGGAATATTCGTCAGATAACCAGAGTAAAGCATAACATTCATCGGCATATAGAATACGACGTATAATAAAATGACACCAAACCAGTTTGCAAGTCCAAGCTCTGCCGTCTGTTTGGCAAGCGGCATCATCAGGATCGCAAAGGGCACGAACATACCGCTGACAATAAACAGATAAATGAAATTGTAAACCTTGCTTTTCTTATTTCTTCCTAAAGTATATCCCATTAAAGAATGCAGGATAATGGAAAGTACAACGGTAAGTACGGAGATCACCATACTGTTGCGCAGGGAGTTCCAGAAATCCGTCACTTCCATTGCTTCCCTGAAATTGTTAAGACTCCATGCTTTGGGCAATGATAAAATGCCGCTTATGCTGTTCGTCATTTCCGAAGGCTGCTTGAACGCAATGACGATCGTCATATACAGCGGGAAAATGATCGTGGAAAGACCGAGTATCAAAAGCACCATTGCGGTCTTGTTTGGTTTGACTGCGGTTGTTGTGTTTTTCATAACTGCTCCTCCTTTGACCCGGAAAATTTCATCTGCGCAACAGAAATAGCCACAATGACGATAAAGAATACGACTGCGTTCGCACTCTGGAAGCCGAACTGTCCGCCCGACATACCATTGTTATAAATTAAGTAGGAAATAGACTCCGTACTCTGTGCAGGGCCGCCTTTTGTCAGGGCCATGATCTGATCGAACACCATCAGGAAGTTTTTCACGCAGAGCACCATATTGATCGAGAAAAACGGTATAATAAGCGGGAAAGTCAAATATTTGAACTGTTTCCATCCCGTAGCGCCGTCCAAACCGCCCGCCTCGTATACATCTTCAGGCACCGTCTGTAAACCGGAAATATAGATGATCGTATTCATCGCGATCGCCTGCCATGCACACACGATCATAATACCGATCCACGCCCTGTTCGGATTGGATAAAATGCTTCCCTTTAACGAATCGATACCGGCCATATCCGCTAAAGCCGGAAGGATATAAGTAAAGAAGTAGTTAAAAATATAACCGACAACGAGTGAGCCTAATATATTCGGCAGAAAATACGCGCCGCGGAAAAAACCTTTTGCACGGATCTTACTGTTTAATCCAAGCGCCAGGATCAGACTGAGCACATTGACAACGATCGTCGTTACAACAGCCAGTTTGATCGTGAATAAATAAGATTTACCGACACGTCCGTCAGAAAAGAGATCTACATAGTTCCTGAATCCGACCCAGTCATACTTACCGAAGCCTTTGAAATTGGTAAAACTGTATATGACGCCGCGTATTAACGGAATGGTATTGAAACAGATAAATAATGCCAGAATCGGAATCGTGATCAGTATAAAGGTTCGTTTTCTATCATTTTCATTTTTCATAATTCTCTGCCTCCGTATTATTTTCTTCATATGCTTTCACCATACGAATAATGTCTCTGTTATAGCGCTGCCAGTCCGTGTCAAATTTGGACAGGAATGCATCTACGTTCTGCTCAAGCAAGAAGGTCTGAAGCTGTGCATCCACAGCCATTTCGGAAGGATAGTAATGATCCTGATAATCCGTCATATTGCCCGCCTCAATAAACGACAGCATGCCATCGAGCATGGAAGATAACTGGAAATCTCCCGTTTTGCAGGGTACTGCATTCTGTGCATCAATGTATTTCTGTATGTTTTCATCTGCGTAAAGGAAATCCAGAACTTCATAAGCAGCTTCTTTATTCTCGCATCCGTCCATCACACAGAATCCCAGGTCGATACCGGAGTTTAAGGTTCTGCTCTCCTTATCGTTTGAAGCCGGCATAACAAAAGAATCAATATTCAAATCCGGATTAACGGACAGAATCTGCGGCGTTGCGTAACTTCCGATTGCATACATAGCCGCTTCTCCTCTTGCAAAAGCCGTACAGGCATCATTATAGCTGTAAGCGAACGGGTCATCCGGTCCGTAAGGCAGAAGGGCCAGATATTTTTCCGATAGTTCCCTGTATTCGTCCGTAAACGTTGTCTGTCCCTTGTTGACCTGTTTGGCCGTATCGGCAGGTGCAAGCGCCACAGCCATAGCATTCCAGGGCGCCAGACAAGTCCATGTATCCTTGAATCCAAAATAAAACGGCAGGATCCCTTCCGCCTGGATCTCTTCACACAGTGCCATAAGCTCATCCCATGTTTCGGGAATCTGCCATCCATGTTCCGCAAACATATCCCTGTTATAAAGAATTCCTGCAGCATTGGCTACATACGGCAGTATGTATGTTCCGTCGACGGGAACAAGTTCCAGTGATTCCGCAATATCCAGATATCCCTGATTGATATCCTTTATGCCCTCATAATCCGAAACATCCGTAAGGATCTGTGCATCCACAAAATAGGAATAGTTGATATCGCCGCCGATCCCTATAATATCAGGATAATCCTCCCTGATAAATCTTGTTTTCAAAATCGTCATTGCATCGTTGGGAGAACTGATCGTCAGGTGAATATCGTCATGCGTTGCATTGAATTCTTCTTCTACCACCTTAAAGTAATTCGCCGCTTCCGGTTTATACTGAACAATTTCAATCTCGATTTTCTGACTGTCCGAAGAAGCGCCGCATCCCTGAACCGTCATGGCTGCTGCCACACAGCATAATGACAGTTCCAAGTATTTTTTTCTTTCCCTTTCCATAAACTATCTCCTTCCCTTTCTTTGTGAAAACATTGTAACATATCCTTATGCTACCGATAAATAGCTCTATTTTATACATTTTATGCCTTTATGCTGTTTTTATGTCATTTCATTGAATTCATCTAGCATTTTGGTATATTTATGGTATATAATGAACTGTGTCGGAATAAAAGCAGGGACGGGTACCGCCTTCATCCGCTTTTATCTGATAAAGCAGCAGCAAAATCCATAGGACACAGCGGAGGTTCCCCTGTTTATGAGTGAAGTCATTTTTTCCGTTTTCCCAAGTGAAAATTTCGTTGATCTGGGACTCTACCAGTTTGGCTGGGAGCAATGTGACCCATCCCATTCCTTCGGACCGGCCGCCAGAAACCACTACCTTTTCCATTACTGCCTCTCCGGAACAGGGACGCTTTATGCCGACAACACCAAAGGAGAATCGATAACCTATCAGGTAAAGAGCGGACAGGGTTTTATGCTTTTTCCACATCAGATATGCACTTATATCGCAGACCATGATATACCGTGGGAGTATGTATGGATTGAATTCGACGGACTGCGCGCCAAAGAGACCGTAGAACTGGCCGGTTTAAGCCTGGATTCCCCGATCTATAAAGCACGCTATAAAGATATTGCGGAAATAATGAAAAATGAGATGTTATATATTGTAAACCACAAAGACGAATCGCCTTTCCATCTGATCGGACACCTTTATCTGTTCATTGACAGTTTCGTCCGCGCTTCTACATCGACACAGATCGGCAAGGGAAACAGTCTGCGGGACTTTTACATCAAAGAAGCCTTTTCTTTTATCGAACAGAATTTCCAGAATGATATTTCCGTGGAAGACATTGCAACTTCCTGCGGCTTAAACAGAAGCTATTTCGGCAAGATATTCCGGGAAAACACCGGAAAATCGCCGCAGGACTTCCTGATTTCCTACCGTATGACCAAAGCGACCGAACTGTTAAAGCTGACAAAGCTTTCCGTCGGCGATATCGGCAATGCGGTCGGTTATCCGAACGGACTGCACTTTTCCAGAGCCTTCAAAAATGTATATGGCGTTTCCCCGAGACAATGGCGAAATGAGAATGGCATGACGCAAAAAGCGGAATAGGCTCCCCTATCCCGCTCTGCTGTTCCATATGGTTCCGGACAGAATCACTTCTATTTTATTCCGCCCTGTTCATCGCAAGCTCAAAATCTTTCTGGTCCGTAAAGATCTCATTCGTATACGGATTCTTTTTCTGCTTCTTCGCTCTCATCATGATGACTGCAAATACTGCAATATTGACCGCTATGGAAAGTACGGAAATAACTCCCTGTGCCGCAGGATTGGCTGACGCAGGCATCGTTTCGCCAAACGCCGCTGCCGCGCCGCCTGCCCCGTATACCGAAGATACGGTCGTAAAACGGCTTCTATCCTGAAATAACGGAAATACCTGCGCAAACATACACCATAACGCCAATGTATTGGCACGGTTCTGGATCCACCCGCCCTTATTCCAGAGCGCATTGGCAACCGTAGGCGCCAGCAGCAGCGCAAAACCGCAGTACCATGCATGCGTAGGCAGATTCAAATAAGTATACTGGAAGTTCCAGATATCATAAGCCAGAATAAAGCACCATGTCATATCCGGCCATAACATATCTTTCTTATCTTTGGATGAATAGATTCCCCACCAGCCTGTCATGCAGAGAATATTCAAAATTCCGGCAATACCGTTTAAAATATTCCACCAGCCGCCGTAAAGCCATACGCCTTCGGAAGATTTCCACCAGCCGCCCATGATGCTGCCGCCTCTGATCACAGATTCAAAATCGGATACTACGGCGATCAGGATATTAATGGCAACAATGACAAAGGGAAATACTTTAAAGGCATGGGATTTTCCCAGTTTCCCCCAATGATACTTAATGATCATAAAACCGATACAGCCTGCCAATGCCGCATAAAGCTTGGCATAATGGAACCAGCTGTTCATATGTACATAAGTCTGGTTATTTAAAGCCCATTCCGATCCGCGCGCCGCGCCCACATAAATGGAAATAAAATAAACTGTCAGCACCGCCGGAATCCCGAAAAAGCAGATGCCGCCTCCGAGTTTGGAACGTCTGGCAATCTCGTTCATGAGGATCAGTCCTGCGAACACCATAACCCAGCCAAGAATCTGCCAGATGGTTCTTCCATCATAAATTTGAAAAATCATTATCTCTCCCTCTCTTTCCGACATACGCGGGACGCAGCGGCGGGCAGGCAGCGGAAAAAGTTTCTGCTTCGAGGCACGCTCCCGCTCCATTAAAAACGCAGCGGATGCTAGGTTCGAAAAAACCTCACCAAGCACCGGCGTTTTTAGAGGGCCCTTCAACAGAAATCTTTTTCCGCTGCCCGTCCGCCGCTGCGTCCCGCGTATGTCTCCTGCACTTAATACACTTCTATTTCTTTAATATTGCACTCACTCCCCTGTAAAAGCCAGGTATCCGGACTTTTACAGTGGGGGCATATTTTTCCGTATTCCACGGTGGGATAAGTCTTCCCGCATCCTTCGCAGTATGTGACAGCAGGAAGCGTTTCCACGACGAGTTCCGCCTGTACAAACAGTTCCCGCTTCTTCACCGCCCACTTCCAGCAGTTCTGCAGATAAGACTCTATGACCGTAGACACTTCGCCAAGTTCCAATACCACTTTGGAGATGCCTTCGGCCCCGTTTTCCACAGCTGTCTTTTCCACTGTATCCATAATGTGAAATACAACTCCAAGTTCGTGCATAACTTACCTCATCAATCCTTCTTTTTCGCGAATTTGACCTTTATGGACTGCTTGATCATATTCGGAAGGATCACTTTCAGCTTATCCTCCGATTTCACCATTTCGGAGCAGCCCGGCAGTTCTCTGTGAAGAGAAATGGCGTCAAATACACACTTCGTCGTACAAAGTCCGCATCCGATACACTTATTCGGATCGACCACGGACGCACCGCAGGAAAGACAGCGGGACGTTTCCGCTTTGACCTGTTCTTCCGTCAATGTATGGGACAGATCACGGAAGGAACGAAGCTGCGCTTCCTCTGCCCGCTCAGGCCTCTGCCTGTCGGTGTTGTCATAGCCTGCAATAAAGATATCTTCTTTATCCAGTTCTATGAAATCCCTTCTGTTTCGGCCGATCGTCAGCGTACAGTGTTCCTGTACGAACCTGTGCAGGGAAACAGCGCCTTCCCGTCCTGCCGCAATCGCATCGATGGCAAATTTCGGTCCGGTATAAACGTCGCCGCCCACGAAAATATCCGGTTCCGCAGTCTGGTATGTCAGTTTATCCGCAACCGCGCCGCCGTTTGGACGAAGTTCCACTTTGGTTCCCTTCAAAAGATCTCCCCAGAAGATTCCCTGTCCTACGCTGAAAATGACATTCTGACAGGACACGGTCATCGTATCATCTTCGTTATATAACGGTGCAAACCGATGATTTTCATCGAACACACGGGTACATTTTTTAAATACGATCCCTGTTACTTTTCCGTTTTCCGTGAGGATCTCCTTCGGCCCCCAGCCGTTGCCTATAACGACTTTCTCTTCCGAAGCTTCCAGAATTTCCTCTCTGCTGGCAGGCATCTCGTCCCGGCTCTCCAGACAGAACATGGATACCCTGCCCTGTCCGCAGCGTGTTGCAGTCCTTGCCGCATCGATAGCCACATTGCCGCCGCCGATCACAACTACTTCGCCGCCAAGCGCAAACGCTTCCTTTTCTCCGGCTTCCCGCAGAAATTCCACAGCCGTGTAAACGCCCTGCGCATCCTCGCCGGGAATGCCCGGCTTCCTGCCGCTTTGACAGCCGATCGCAATATAGAATCCCTTATAGCCATCTTTACGGAGATCCTCGATCGTAACATCCTTACCGACCTCTACGCCATACCGGATCTCAACGCCCATAGCGGTGATCACATCTACTTCGGCCTGGATCAGATCTTTTTCCAGTTTATAGGAAGGCACCCCATAGGTCAGCATACCGCCGGGTTTTGCGTTTTTCTCAAAGATCGTCGGTTTATACCCTTTATCCGCCAGATAATAGGCACAGGAAAGGCCTGCCGGTCCGGCGCCGATGATCGCTATTTTTTCGTCAAAATGTCCTTTTAAGGAAGGAACGGTCGGTTTCGGAATATAACGGGTCTTTTCGTGCAGATCCTGCTCCGCAATAAAACGCTTCACCGCATCGATCGCAACCGCTTCATCCAAAGTCGCACGGGTACAGGCATCCTCACACCGCCTGTTGCAGATGCGGCCGCAGATCGCCGGCAGCGGGTTATCCTTTTTGATCAGGGCAAGCGCTTCCGCATAGCGTCCTTCTTTGGCAAGCTGTAAATATCCCTGTATCGCAATATGGGCCGGGCAGGCTGTTTTACACGGCGCCGTACCGGTATCGTAACAGTTGATCCTGTTAACGTCCCGGTAATTGTGCGTCCACATATGCTCTCCCCACTTCTGCTCCTGCGGAAGCGGCATTTTCGGATACGTTACCTCACTGCCATCCTTTTTACACAGTTTCTGTCCCAATTTCACCGCACCGGCCGGGCAGACTTCCACACACTTGCCGCAGGCCACGCATTTTAACTTATCCACTTTCGCTATGTAGGCCGAACGTGACATATTCGGCGTATTGAAAAGCTGGGAAGTACGCAGCGCGTAGCATACGTTTACATTACAGTTGCAGATGGCAAAAATCTTATTGGCGCCATCGATGTTTGTAATCTGATGTACGAAACCGTTATCTTCCGCCTGCCTGAAAATATCCAGCGCCTCTTCTCTCGTAATATAGCGTCCATCCTTTTGCGTTTCCACGACATAATCCGCCATATCGCCTACCGCGATGCACCAGCCTTCCGGATCGTCTCCGCAGCCCTCGTCGTGCGTCAGTCTGGAACGCCGGCAGGAACACGGACTTGCCGCATATTTTCCCTCATATTTGGTCAGCCAGTAAGAAATATGTTCCAGATCGATCGACTCATTTTCCATCTCGATTGCTTTTTCCACCGGAATGACATGCATACCGATCCCGTTTCCGCCCTCGCTGACAAACGGCGTGACATGCTCAAGCGGCAGTCTCGACATATGCTCAAAAAACAGGCTGACTTCCGGATTCTTTGCCATAACGGCGCTGTTCATATTGAAGAATTCCGCCGCCCCCGGTACGAACATCGGCAGCACATACTGCTTCTCATGCGCCGGGTTCTCCCAGTTATATTCCAGAATTCCCTTAACGGACATCTCCTGCAGTTTTGCCTCCAGTTCCTTCTCCGGCATCCCGGTAAGACTTACCATTTCCCGCAGCGTCTTCGGCTTCCTTACACCCATTTTTAAAGCGATCTCCGCTTCTTCATCGGTCAGCACACCAGCCAGTCCCCAATACTCCGGATCATCCTGTGTGATCTTCTTGATCCCCAGCTTCTGCGGAATCCTGTCCGTCATCATTTTTCCGAGTTTGACAATACTCTCTCTGACAGGTTCGTCATGATCCGCCTTATGTTCCGGATAGACATAATCCGGATACAGTTCTTTGTCCAGTTTTCTCTCCATATCTTCCTCCCTTACGTTTTATTTTCCATCTTAAATCGTGTTTTACCAGTAAAGAATTTATCGGCTTCTACTCCTCACGCCATTTCCGTGTCTCCGTCTCCAGCCATTTTGCCCACTGTGCGATCCCTTCTCCGGTCTTTGCGCAGATTGGGATGATTTCTGCCTTCGGATTGCGCATACGGATATATTCCCTGCACTTATCCATGTCAAAATCAAAATAGGGCACAACATCGATCTTATTGATCAGCACTACGTCGCAGACCGAAAACATCAGAGGATATTTTAACGGTTTATCGTCCCCCTCCGGCACGGACAGGATCATCGCATTTTTTGATGCTCCCGTATCAAATTCCGCCGGACAGACCAGATTCCCCACATTTTCAAGGATCGCCAGTTCCACATCCCCCGTATCCAGTCCCTCAAGTCCCTGCTTTGTCATTTCCGCATCCAGATGACACATACCGCCGGTATGAAGCTGTATCACTTTAACGCCCGATTCTGCAATCGTTCTGGCATCCACATCTGAGTCGATATCCGCCTCCATGACGCCGATCTTCAGTTTCCCCTGCAAAGCCTCAATGGTCCGCAGTAACGTAGTTGTCTTGCCGGCGCCGGGCGAAGACATCAGATTCAGCAAAAACACGCCTTTTTCTTTCAGTTCCCGGCGCAGCATATCTGCCTGTCTGTCATTATCTGCAAAAACACTCTGTTTGATCTCTAAGATCTTCACATCTTTCATTGCCGCACTCCTGTTCTTTTTGGTAAAAAAACAACATTTTTCGTCATTTTTTTACCTGTTTCTTTTATTGTAACATGAAGGTACGGAATGTCAATTCAAATCCTGCTGCCATGCATTGTTTACCGCTGTTAAGAATTGGATGGAAATTACATTTTCAGATTGCCGTAATACTGCAAAAATGCTATAATGACAAGGGCGTTTCTCATAGATACCTTTTTACATTCCGAAGGGGTAAATGAGGCGCCGGATACATACATATTATTATAAAAATACAAAAAGGAGAATATCTGCCATGAAAGAATTTGAAACCGAAAAATTTGAAAAATACGGAAGTTTTTTCTTCCTGCTTGTTTTGGGCCTGGCAATCGGCCTGCCGTTTGGGGGTTCTTTGATCGTCTGCCTGGTCAGTCCGCCGTTCCGTCTGGATGTCTTTCTTCCGTTAGCGATCGCCTTCGGCTTCTTTATCTGGATCGCACTGTTAATGTTGATCGCCTGGGGCGGACTGACAAACATATTTGTCAAACGCACCGCGAAAAAAATCAGTTCCTTGCCTTATCAGTTCAACAGTTCCTTTACAGGAAGAGCAGGCATACTTTACATTGATGTGGCAAACGGAATAATCGGATTTATTTCCGCCTACAACCCGAAGAAAATTCAGATCTTCAATGCCAAAAGAATCACCGAACCGAAAACGTTCGCTTCAACGATGACCGGCGTCCGTTTCGTCTTCTATGTAGATGGCAAAAAGATCACCATGTATACGCTGCTGACCAACAAAATGGTGAACTTAAAATCAGGTATCGGCGCAGAAGCCGTATCGAAAGCCGATGCATTCGTTGAACTTCTTCTTGCCGCCAAAGCAAACGCAGAAGGGAGAATGCAGGGATGATCCTGACTGAATATCTACCGGTCATAATTGTCGGGATCGTTATCATCGTTGCTTTATGGTGGGCCGCTTCCTTCATCAAAACCCTGCTTCGGGAAAAAAAGGGCCAGATTACCTGCATCCATTGTAAAGCAGCCGCGGAAAAGACTTCCCATTATCCTTATCTGTTTCTGATCCCGGTCCACTTCGGCAAGCACTATGCCGACCCGGAGAAATTTCTTCTGCGGAATATGCACCCGATCATGAGCAAAGAACAGATTCCGACCGGCCAGCGTGCCTGCAGGCTGACCGTTTTCAGCTGCCCGCACTGCAGTAAACAGCTTGTAGAAATTACTGATTTTCTACAGGTCCGGGGCGAAGAATGTCCGCAGGAATATCATACATTCGACCTTGACCCCTTCCGGCCATTACTGGAATCCTGGGAAAGGAATATGAATTAAGTTAAAAATCAGCTCAATAACTGATTGTATGGAGGATTAGCATGAAATCGAAATTTGTAAAATTTCTGGAATTTGTTTCGGTTATCGCAGCTCTGGTCATCGCTGTCCTGACTGTCAAAAGTCTCAGCCTCGAATCGATTCTGCGCGGCAAAGAAGAGCCTGTCACATTATCCATGACAGAAGACGGCCTGCCCGAAGATTTTATCGGCCTTCCTGCCGCTGACGATATCCCGCGTATCGAAGATGCACAGACATGGGAGGACACCTGGCAGACAAGTTACGTAACGATCGAACCGACAGACATTATCCCTACCGGATACGGCACCCGCCATTCATGGGTTTCCGCTTACCGGAAAACCCGAAGGGGCGGCCAGACGAAACGCGCTGATGTAACCAATATGGCGTTGGATGTCTTCGGTGAATACGGAGAATACTTTCTAGTTGCTCTTCCGGATGAATCCTATATTCTGGCACAGATGTCCGCAGACGATGCCCGCAAAATAAAAAGCGGCAAACAGACCGCCCTTCCGGTCGGAAGGAAATCTGCCGTAAACGGACAGATTCTTCCCAGTATCTCCGCTCTCTGCGACGAGTATGATGTCGATACGGAAGGCGTATTTTACTGTATCAACGACACATGGAATGAAAGCCACAGCTTTATGATGCTGCTTATCCGCGTCGGCTTGGGTTTTCTGGTAACTATCGTTCTGGGAACGATCTTCATTACGGTCATTGATAAAATTTTTAAAGTAAAAGACTAAGCAGAAAATGATATTACCCCCGCCGGGTCCGTAAGGTTCGGCGGGGGTATTTTTGCGGTCTTTTATAAAATATCAAAAATGAAAGCTTATCGTTGTATAAAACACAGTACCACCCTCAGCCGCTTCGCATCCGCCGTGATCTCCGCCGCGGCTTCGCCGCCCATCCGCATCATCAGTTCCTTTACAATAAAAAGACCCAGCCCGGAGGATCCTTTCCTGCGGGCCGATTCCCCTTTGTAAAACAGATCAAACATTCTTTCAGGCCTGGGCAGATCTCCTTCAGGAATATCATTTTCAAAGACCAGCGTATTACCTTTCTGTGTAATGTACAGATCGCCGCTCCCATGAATAAGCGCATTCTGGATCAGGTTCAGAAAAATACGCCGCAATGCTTCTTCATCCGCCAACACGGAAAAGGGTTCCTGTTCAAATTGTATCTGCGGTGAAATCCCCTTTTCCTCAAATCTGGCATAAAGTCCCAATAAGCAGTCGCTCAAAACAGATAACACCTGTATTCTTTTCGTTGTAAGCGCAAAATCTTCTGCTGTCAGCTTTGTATATAAAAACATCTCTTCCAGCATATCTTCCAATTCCGCCAACCGGTTCTTAGCTGTATCCAGATAATGATCCCGCTTATCGGCATCAGTCATCCCGCATTCTCCTGCAAGCTGTATATATCCTGCGGCGCCCGTAAGCGGCGTCCGGATATCATGTGCGAGTCCTCTGATATTTTGTTTCAGCAGTTTTTCTTCTTTCTCATATTGCATGTGGCTCTTGTCTTTTTGCATTAAAACACGATTTAACATTATGCAAAGTGCCAGCAATCCTTTATTACGGCTGTTTACCGTCAGCTCTATATGACTTCCTCTCTCAATCTCTTCCAACTGCTTTTTGAGATATCGGATATTCAGACATAGCTGGATATATAATAAAACAATACTGCCGGCGCAGATAACAGCCAATACAAAAACAATAATCCACATTTAATATTTTTCTCCCCTATTGCCTTTTGATTATTCTTACACATCCTGTTTCGTCACAAAAACAACAGATGCTATTGTATATACTATGATAAAGACAAATCCTACCGCATACACCTTCAGATCAGCCGGCATGCTGTAAAAAGAAGGGCCGGAAGACATATTATAATACAGCGTATATGGAAACCAGCCATCCGCATTGAACAAGCCTGCGATACCTGCTAACGGCATCACAACGAGTCCGCAGCTAAGCACCACGGCCATAGACACGCCTGCCGCCATATTCTTTGTAAACACGCACAGCATAATGATCAACGCTGCAAACGCCATATTAATCAGCCAGGCCCATGATAGATAGAACAGGATGTCTCTCCACTCGCCAAAGGGCACCATATGGTGAAAAAGCAGATTCATCACTGCCCCGAATCCGAAGCAGACTGCCAGATAAAAAAGATCCGCAATTCCCATTGTAAGCAGTTTACTGCTGACATATTTCCAGCGTTTCCTGTGCAGCGTCATAATATTTTTCACAAAACCGCTGTGGAAATCCGTACAGACAAATATCGCCGTCAGGATTCCGAAAACAAGATGATAAGCGCCCCCATCCATACAGCTTTTTCTGATCATCTCAATGAAATCCATGCCGTCCAGAATGGAAGTGTCTCCTCCCGTCTCCACAAGCGCCCCCATGCCGATCTTTGGTGCAGTTTCCTGCCCCTTGGGCGTGCCGACCAGAAACAGCATCCCATAACACAGAAAGACTGTCGTAAGCAGAAACCCCAGACAAATATAGAACGCCTTGCTCCTCATTAATCGATAAAGATCCATACGCAGTAAATTAAGCATTTTCCCCTTCCTCCTTCTTCTCAGTATCCATGCAGTCCATCCGGTTCAGAAAATACTCTTCCAGATCCATATGATGAAAGCCGGAAGCATAAAGCTTCAGCCCATTCTCCAATAAAATCCTGTTCAGCCCGGCCCCGTCTTTGATATGATAGAACCGTATGATATGTTTATCGCATACTTCCGCCTGTATACCCGGTTCATGCTCCATAACAATAGATAACGCGCGTTTTGTATCATCTACTTCTATTTGGAAATAATCTTTACACTTTTTCTCCAGACTCTCTCTGCTTACCTGCTCTATCAGGTTCCCTTCCTTAATTATTCCATAATGTGTGGAAATCCTGCTGAGTTCTCCCAAAATATGCGAACTGATAATAAAAGTCTTTCCTTCCTCATTTAAATCCAGAATTAACTGCCTGATCTCCCGGATTCCTTCCGGATCCAGACCATTGATCGGCTCATCCAATATGAGCAGATCGGGATTGCCAAGCAATGCGAGCGCGATCCCGAGACGCTGTTTCATACCCATGGAAAAATGTTTTATTTTCTTCTTCCCGACATCGGCCAGTCCCGTTATGGCAAGTGCCCTGTCTATGCTTTTTTCATCCGCAAGTCCCAGGCATCTTGCCTTCATGATCATATTCTGCCTTGCACTCATATTGGGATAGAGTCCTGCCGATTCGATCAGCGCGCCGATCCATCTTGCGCACATGGGATCGTCCGCTTTTCTGCCAAAAATCCGGATATCACCTTCCGTCGGCCTGGCCAGTCCGCATATCATTTTCAATGTAGTGGATTTCCCTGCTCCATTCCTGCCGATAAAACCATAAATAGCGCCATCCCGTACTTTCATGTCAATATGATCTACTGCCATCTTTCCTTTATACGCTTTGGTAAGCGCCGTAGTTTCCACAACAAACTCATTCTTCATCTTAAAACCATGCCTTTCCGTAACCTGCGGATTTGGACGCAGGCACAAATTTGCGTGTGAAAAATTTATTTATCACGCTAATCCTCCATTCTCAGGGTAAGTATATCTGCTTTTCAGCAACTTACCTTATGATCACGATTTTAATATCGGGAGTTTTAAAAAGTGCTTAGAAAAGTTTAAGAAAGATTAAAGTTGATATCTTAGGATTCATTTCGGATTTACCGGCAGCTAAACCAGTTTAAAGCCAATCCCCCACACGGTCTGGATATATGCATCTGTCCCGCTTTCTTTCAATTTTGCACGGATATTACTGATATGAACGTTAATTGTTTTGTCTTCTGCCAGATATTCTTCTCCCCATGCATATTCATAGATCATCTGTTTGGAAAACACTCGTCTGGGATTCCTGATGAAAAGTTCCAGAATCAGGAATTCGTGTTTCGTCAACTCTACCGCTTCCCCTGCTGCCGTCATTTCCTGCGTATCAGGATTCAGCACCCATTCTTTATAGCGATAAACGACTCCCTCCGGCTGCTGTTCTTCCGTCTTCCTGTCCCGTCGGCGCAGCTGCACCTGAATCCTTACCAAAAGTTCCGGCAGATCAAACGGCTTGCAGATATAATCTTCCGCTCCCGCCGAAAGCACGTCTACTTTGCTCTCCAGACTGCTTTTGGCCGACAATACAATAACAGGTGCTTTTTGTGCGAAAAGAGAAATCAATTCCTCTCCGGGAATACCCGGCAGCATCAGATCAAGCAGAACCAGATCAAACTCGTTCATGGAAAAAAGGAGTTTCCCCTCACTCCCTGAAAATGCCTGTGTACACTGATAGCCGTGATTCTCCAGATAGTCTCTGATCATTTGATTATTCTGTGCATCATCCTCTACGATCAACAGATGTTTCATTGTCTTCCCTCCATGCGGCCCGGCTTTTGGTTTCCGGAATCGCTTACTACCTTTTTACAAGCCTGCCGCTTTATCCGAAATTAATGATAAAACATTTATGCACAAAATACAACCATAAGCGTAAACGGCAAAAATACCCTTCCGCAAGACCTTCCTGCAGAACGCAAAAAAGGAAGAGACGTATTCCACATCTCTTCCCATCCTTCTTTCCGCATTCTACAGGCGCACGTCTACCGGCGTATAGTGCACGACAGGGGCGATCTGCGCTGCAGCCGCATCTTCTGCCGCGGCATTTCCTACCGTGTCTGCCTCTCCTTCTCTGCCTTCCTCACCGGTCTTTTCCTCTTCATCGTCTTTCTTCTTCTCAGTTGTGCTCTCATCTGTCTTTCCGGCGTTCTCCAAAGCTTTATCTGCCTCCGCCAGAGAATTCATCTGCGCGCTCGCTGCATTCATAGCCGTCTTCTCTACATCGGCAAGTTCTGCCTGTTTTGCTTCCACATCACCGCCCCGTGCTGCGTCCAAAGCAATCTCCGCTTTTAATACTCCGGCTCTTCCTTCCATTTTGGTCGCCACACTGCCCTGGGCCTTCGCCTGTCCCATTGCCGCATCCGCAGAGATCATTGCCTCCATGCTGGCCGTAGAAATACCGGCGCCCTGCTCTTTCGCCTTCCCTTTAGCGGCTCCGGGCCCTGCGCCGAGCATATCGTCAAAAGATTCCTGCTCCTGCTGTTTCGCCCGGCGCTGTTCGATCTGATGCTGACGTAATTGTATATTCAGATCGCTGATCTTTTTCTGCAGCTCCTGCCGTTTCTTCATTTTCTCTTCACTGCTTAAATCTTTGTTTGCGGAAAGTTCCTGCAATTGTTTCTGTGTATCAGCTATCTGACGCTGCAGATTTTTGCTGACGGGATCGGATGCCTGTGACATGCCGGGTGCGCCTGCCGCCATACTGTTGCCGCTTCCGCTTACTCCATTTACTGTCATGATCATTTTCCTCCTTTATTCTTCTGCTCAGTCCTTCTAACATACATCTTTCGTTAGCTTCTTTACATAACATGCCAAATCAGCTTTTCTTTGATATATATATCGAAAGAAATTCCCAGGATATGAAGAAAATGTTGTGGATACGATATTTTTGGGTGTGAACCAGACTCCTGCAGAAACTGCCGGAGGATTTTTCTGCGGGAACATTTGCCAATTCAGACAATCTATATTACAATAAGGATACAGACCGCGCACAGGCTCCATATTGTGCGCGCCTGTGTTTTAACCAAATAAATACTGACAGATTCTATTCAGAAAGGCCGCAGATATGAAACCGATCATCAAAAAAGAACATATAAAACCTCTGTTTTCTTCCAGATTTCTAAACGTCTTTGATCTGCAATACGATACGGACAAACATTACTACAATGCTACCAGAAGATCTTTAGAGCATTTAGCTGCCATAAAATCCGATGCGGATTTTCGCACGATGCTGCCGGACGCCGTAACATGTATCGTGATCCTGAAAACAGCGGATGAGGAACCAAAGCTGCTTCTGACACAGGAATATCGTTATCCGGCAGGCCAGTTTCTATTAAGTCCTCCGGCCGGGCTTTTAGACCCGGAAGATGCGGCGGCAAACGCCCCCGTCCTTACTGCTGCCAGGCGGGAGATCCTGGAGGAAACCGGCATCCGTCTGCAGGAAAAGGATTCGCTTTCAATCGTCAATCCGCTGTTGTTTTCCTCACCGGGCATGACGGATGAAAGCAACGCGCTTGTATGCGCAGTCGTTCATCTGCCTGACCTATCGGTTCTGTCACAGGATGGCGCGGTCGGCAGCGAATGTTTCGATGGCTTCAAACTGCTCACGCAGGAAGAGGCGAAAGTAATCCTGCGCACCGGCAGAGACGCCGACGGCATCTTTTATTCCGTTTATACCTGGGCGGCACTCATGTACTTTATATCGGATCTATGGAGGTAACCTATGTTATATCATTATACGGACTTTGCCGCATTTGACGGCATCATACGCTGCGCGGAGCTGCGGCTTAACAATATCTTAAATATGAACGACACATCCGAAATGCGGCTTTTTATGCACGGCATATGCAGAGCTGTCGTCGATAAACTGACAGCAGACGGAGAAAAAGAGAAAAGCCGCGCGATAGACCGCTTTTTCCATAAAGAAATGGAAGAGGAGTTTCACTATTCCGCCTACGCGGCATGTTTCTCCAAATACAGGGACGACGCCTCACAGTGGGAACGGTACGCACATCTTGGCCAGGGTGTATGTATCGCCTTTCATGAGAAGCTGATGCATAAGATGATCGGAGGCGCCGTATCGCTGCAGACCGTATACTATCAGGAGGATATGCGGGAGCACCGGCTTGTCGATGCATTTTACCAGTTAATCAAAAATTCCCCGAGATTCTCTCCGGATATGGCGGAACTGCAGAGTCTGATGAATGAAGCGTGGATACAGTCGGCCGCCTTTAAGCATCCTTCTTTTGCAAGCGAAAAGGAGTCCCGTCTGGTGATCTCTCCGTTTATCCTGAACGAATTTGCCGTGGAACCCAAATATCATGTATCCGTCGAGCGCATCAAAAAGTATTACCCGCTTGATCTTAACAGACTGTGCGGCAGACTGGGCATGCATTTCTCCGATCTGATCGGGGAAATCATCATAGGGCCTACTTCTTCACAGTCCATTCCTATTTTGCAGGATTATCTGATAGACTACGGACTTACCGTGTTAAAAGATAAGATCAGTATGTCGAACTGCCCGCTCAGGAAACCGACTTCCTAGCCCGGACGCTGCCGGCGTTTCTGATCGGAATTTGTGCAGCAGCGGGTCAAATGCCCTGCGGGCGCTCTCTGTACAAACAAAATATCGGGATTGAATATCACTCGTTATTCAATCCCGACTTTTTATGTCATACTGCTGTATTCATTTGTTAAAACACTGCCTGCATTATTTTACCGTTACGGATGTAATATGCGGGTTAGCGCCTTCATACCAGTATAAGAAACCTTCCATGTCCACTTTATCGCCGATGTTCAGTCCCTTCACTGCATTATAAACATCTGTTGTATTGTCGCACAGATAAGATTCTACCGTAAAAGTATAGGTGCTGCCGTTCAGAGAAACGTTAAAGTACAGATCGTCGCCGTCCTGTCCGGAGCCATCCCAGCTATATAAAAATGCCACGTCATTTCCGTCTGCATCCTGTCCTGCCGCTTCTACCGTCATCCCTTTGAAGGAAACGAATTTATTCTGATGTTTGATCAGATCCTCGGAACCAAGCAGGGATGTAACGTCTTCTGCTTTGGCAACATAATTGCCATCCTCGATCTCAAACGTAGCGTCGATGATCTCTACTTCGCCTGACCACTCCGCTTTGTATCCTGTTACCTTGATCTTCGTTCCGGGTGTCAGTTTGGCATAGTCTTCTTCAGAGCAGGCCATATTGTACAGGAAATAACCGCCGTCTTTGTCCTGTGTATAAACAGTCGCCTGATTCTCCCACCAGGACTGTTTTGCCTGTACGTATGTTTCAATAACAACTTCCGTATCCAGATCCGCTGCAACATACTCCTCGTATGTCATAACGCCTTCGGACTTTGCATCGTCTCCCTTGCCTGCACCGCAGCCCACACAGGTAAGTGCAAATGCCGCGATCATAAGTAATGCTGTAAGCTTTTTCATGTTTTCCTCTCCTCTTTGAAATCTTCTCAATCAGTACTTAGAAACTTTTGTTAATAGATATCGAGATAATTATACATGAAATTTCCAATAAATCAATAGTATTATTGCCGATTTCTTCCTACAGTTCCCGTTTCTTTTTCACCATCCGGACAATCAGAAAGCATATAATCATCATCCAGGCGCCTGCCAGGGACAATAACAGGATCACCGAAGTCTGCGGCAGTTTCCCAAGATCGGCCTTCTCAGAAGAAGCCGTATCCCGTAATCCGGCCAGTTGATCCAGACGATGCAGGGAGATCATATCGCTGTAAAGCTCCTCGAAATAAGCGTCGTCGATCGTTTCATTCCTTCTGACCGATTTCACCGTATTCTCGATCAGCTGCCCCGAAGCGTCACGAAGAGAGGTCGATCCGTTAAAAACCGGTGTAACAAACGTATGTGCGACATTTTGAAGCAATAATTCAGACGCTTTGATCTTGATATCATAATACTGCTCGTTATCTTCCCCGCACCGGGACAAATAATCCTGATAGGCAGACGACTCCTGCGCTTTTGTCGTAACGGGCACATATCCTTCCGTTTCCGCATAAGCGATCTGGACGTCATTGGACAAAAGATACTGGACAAAGAGCCAGGAAGCCAGCACTTCCTGTGTATCTTCCTTATTAAAAATACAAACCGAGGGTCCCTGGGATATCATCTGCGGATTCTGCACATCAAACTGCGGAATCGGCATGACCTGCGTTTCAAATTCCACGATCTTATCTTCGCTGATATCGCAAAGCGGCGCATCCGTTCCCATCCAGGTAGCGCCTGCCGTAGAATCTATGGCAAAAACGCACTGGCCGGCATTCAGGAAATTGGCCGGGTAACTGGATATCTTAAACGTGGAGAACGCACCGCTTTGCGCGTGCTTCGCTATCGTCTCAAGCAGTTCCCCCGTCGTATCGTTAAATAAAAGCAGCTCACCATCTTCTGTCGAATAACCGGCTCCTTTTTGCTTTAACATCTGGATCATCATATTGTCGGTCGATTTATAGATAAAAGGGATCATGACCTTCTGTCCGTTGAGCAGAAAGGTGCCCTCCGCATCCTGTTCCATGGCCGCTTCGGAAACTTCCCAGATAAAATCCCACGTCAGGGCATCCGGCAGCGTATATCCAAGCGCCTCCACATAGGTCTTATTGATATAACAGGCCTCCGTAGAGCGCATATACGGCACCGCGTAATAATGACCGCCAAAAGAACATTCCTCCAGGAACTGCGGAATGATCTCCTCTTTAGACGGTGCATCGAAACGCACTTCACTTCCGCCCAGACCATACCTGTCGTCCACAAAAAGTTCTTCCAAAGGTACGACAAGATTACTGCCCGTCAGATAAGTGGCTATATGATCGGGATACGTAATACAGACATTGGGCGTCGTACCGGTTGTAATATTGGTTATTACGTCATTATAAATTTTACCGTAATCCGTATACAAACGCAGATTCACCGTAATATTCGGATACAGCTCTTCAAAGTCGGCAATGGCCTGCTCATAAATGGCCGTCTGTGTCTTATTCGTATCATTTTTAGCCCAGAATGTGATCTCATATTCTCCGGATGTATCCATTTTTTCCGGAATCTCAAAAGCGCTTAGTCCTTCCCTGCCATGACACCCTGTCAGTGCAGATATCATACCGGCTGTCAGTACCGCCAGGCATAAACGCGTCATCGTACGCTTAAGCATTTTCCTTCATGCCTCCTTCTTATCCCTTGGTTCCGCCTCTTGAAACGCCTTCCATTACTTTCTTACGGAATATCAGAAATAATACGATCAATGGGAATGAAATAACGACGACCGCCGCCATCATCGCCGGAATATTTTCACGGCCAAACCCGTTCTCCCTGATCTCCTGAATGCCGTTCGACACCAGAAAATAGGCTTCGTCATCCGTGATCAGGCGGGGCCACACATAAGAATTCCAGCATTCGATCACCTTTAATATCGTTATGGTAACGAGCGTCGGCTTTGATATCGGGATCATCACCTTTAACAGATATTTCAGATCGGAGGTGCCATCGACTTTGGCCGCATAATATAAACTGTCCGGTATCTGCTCAAAATTCTCTTTTAACAGATAGATATAAAAGACCGACATGACCGAGGGTAAAATCAGTCCCGGAAACGTATTACGCAGATCAAGATTCGTCACCGTCACGAAATTCGTAATGATCACCAGTTCATTCGGAATCATCATAAGAGAAAGGAATCCCAGAAATGCAGCGTTTTTCCCTTTAAAGTCCAGTCTGGCAAAAGCAAATGCTGCAAACGTCACCACAAACAGCATGATGGCTGTGGTCACGATCGTAAAGAATGCTGTATTTAACAGATAATGCCCGAGCGGCACCGTCGTAAACGCGTCGATATAATTCTGTACGGTCGGCGACAGCGTATAAAACTTCGGGATATATTCCGAATTATATGCACCGTAACTTTTTACCGATGTCAGGATCATCCAGTAAAAAGGAAACAGCACGATAACTGCCCAAAACGTCAATAATACATATGTTATAACACTTGTTATTCTATTGTGAATCCTGGCATTTTTCTCCACTTTGGCATAATCCATTCTGCCCGTTCCCCTTTCTTTCCATACGTCCGCATCCGCACTGCCGCGGCTCCCGCACAGTTGTGCGCTGCCGGCTGTCAATAATGCACATTCTTTTTGCTGATCAGAAGATTGATGCAGGTGATCGTCAGCACAATGGCAAACAATATAATTGCCGCCGCAGACGCATAGGACGGATAACCGCCGCTGTCTCCGTAAAGCATATCATAAACGTAACCGACAATCGTATTCATTTCCGCGGCGTTCAAATCCGTGCCAAACAGCGCAACCACATCGCTGTATGCCTTAAAGGCCCCGATAAATCCGGTAATCACGAGGTAAAAGATCATCGGTGAAATCATCGGCAGCGTGATCCGCATAAAGATTCTGCGTTTCGAAGTGCCATCGACTCTGGCCGCATTGTAATAATCCCGGTTCACGGAAGAAAGCGCACTCGTTAAGATCAGGATCTTAAACGGCATAACAACCCATATCGTATAAAAGCATAAAACAAACATCTTCGCCCAGTACGGTCCATCAATGAAATCGACCGCGCCGCCGCCAAACCATTTGATGATCAGATTGATAAATCCGTCCGAATAGGCCGTCTTTTTAAACAGGATCATAAATACCAGGCCGACAGCCAGCGTATTGGTCACATACGGCAGAAAATAAACGGTCTGGAACAGATTTCTGAGCGGTTTGACCGCATGCAGTCCCGTTGCAATGAGCAGCGCAATGGCCGTCGACAGGGGCACCGTGATGATGACCAGAATAAAGGTATTTTTTACGGCCTGCAGGAAATAGGGATCATGCAGCACATAAGAATAATTATAGGAACCTACCCCCATATAGGTCTGCGAAGCCGAATTATATCCCTCTTCAAAAGAATATACGAAAACATCAACCAACGGATATACCATGAAAACGCCCAGAAACAGGAGCGCCGGCAAAAGGTAGAGCCAGCCTTTCAGAGAGCTTTCGCTTAATTTTCTCTTTCTCATATTCATCCCTCATTTTTACACAGGCCTTAAACGTCGAAATCAATCCGCTCCTGCGTCTGCTTATCAAAAAGAAATACCTTACGGGGCAAAAGCGCGAAACGAACCTTCTCCTGACTGCCATCGACCCGGTTGTCCGTACCGATGATCGAACGGACTGTCGGATTTAAGGATGCCGCATGAGTGGAAACCACGCTGATGTCGCGTCCCATAACTTCCACACCGCTTAGCTGACAGCAAAGCGGGCCGTCTTCTTTTAGTACAAATCCTTCCGGCCGGATGCCGACATGGACTTCCCGGTCAGCGCTTCCTTTGATATCCAGAACCGCATCCTGCCCGATATATAATTTGGAGCCTTTTATTTCCCCGTCAAAGACATTGATCGGCGGCGTGCCCAAAAACCTTGCCACAAACAGATTCGCCGGATTGTCGTAAACTTCCTGCGGCTTTCCGATCTGCTGTACGACGCCCTCTTTCATCACAACGATCATATCGGAAATGCTCATGGCTTCCTCCTGATCATGCGTTACAAAAATCGTCGTAATCTTCGTAGCCTTCTGAATCCGTCTGATCTCTTCTCTTGTCTGGAGCCGCAGACGGGCATCCAAGTTGGAAAGCGGCTCGTCAAGCAGTAATACTTTGGGCATTTTTACCAGCGCACGCGCGATCGCCACACGCTGCTGCTGCCCGCCGGACAATTCTCCGGGTTTGCGGCTCATCAGTTCTTCTATCTGTACAAGTTTCGCTGCCTCCAATGCCTTCTTTGACATTTCGTCTTTGGAAAGCTTGTCTTTTCCCTTCAGATTCTGCAGCGGAAACATAATATTCTGTTTCACATTCAGATGCGGATAAAGCGCATAATTTTGAAACACCAGTCCGATGCCTCTATGTTCCGGAGGCAGCTGTGTCACATCATCTTCTCCGAAAAAGATCCTGCCGCTTGTCGGTTTCTGCAATCCGCTTATTAAATGCAGCGTCGTGCTCTTACCGCACCCGGAAGGTCCGAGCAGGCCGATCAGCTTTCCATCCGGAATTTCAAACGTAAAATCGTTGACTGCAATCACATCTTCACGGTTCTTTTTATCACGACCCGGGAATTTTTTCGTCAGATTCTGTAATACAACTTCCATGATAATACCTGTGCCTTTCTCATAACCTGCAGCATTTCATGCGGATATCGTCCGCTATGCGCAGGCACAATATTCAGTATACCCGTTTCTTCTTTCCATATCATACCAAAAAATGTACTTCCTGTACAGACAAAAACAGAGAACGGCGGATGCCATCCTCTGTTAAATAAAAATGCAGGTAGCCGGACTTGAACCGGCACGGAGTTGCCCCCGAGAGATTTTAAGTCTCTTGTGTCTGCCTATTCCACCATACCTGCGTATTTTTACCTATGCAATTGTCTGCCGCATGCTGCTGTAATGCATGATCATGACCTGCAATAAATGGGACCTATAGGGCTCGAACCTATGACCCTCTGCTTGTAAGGCAGATGCTCTCCCAGCTGAGCTAAGATCCCAAAGAAATAACGACCCGGATGGGACTCGAACCCACGACCTCCGCCGTGACAGGGCGGCGCTCT
>CAJTUZ010000018.1 GCA_910579735.1 uncultured Lachnospiraceae bacterium | reverse complement strand
TACACGGATCACGATAACATTCTTGCCTTCCTGTAAAACGCCCTCCGGCACCGTATATTTTCTGGGCGGATACTGATAATCGGTATGTCCCGCAAAAACGCCGTTTACATATACCGTATCGCTGTCCACGATCGTACCGAGCCACAATTTCATTGCTTTTCCGGCCAGCTGTTTTCCCACCGTGAACTCTTTATAAAACCAGACGCTGCCGATGAAATCTTTAAGTTCCGTATCCGTATCGTTAAAAAAGAACGGTACCTCTATTTCCTTCCATTCGGAAACATCCATTTGACCCTTTTCCCAGTTTTCCAAAAGTCCGGTATCCATACCGTCCAGACGTTCATGCCATGCATTTGCCTGCTGTTCGTTTTGTGCCAGCCGTTTCGTTACAAAATCATCATCACGATAGCAGTCAGCCTTCTCCAGAAAGTCGTCATATCCTTCCAGCATATCCCGTCCCATCCAGGATTCGATCCTCGAACCGCCGAGACTTGCATTGATCAGTCCCACGGGTACGCCTGTCATCCGGTATATATGTTTGGCGAAAAAATATGCCGTTGCGGAAAAATCCGGAAGCGTCTTTTGGGACACCGCTTTCCATTCGCCGCTCTCATGTTCTGCAAGAGGCGCATGAAATTCTCTGTGTTCCGTAATCTTAAACGTACGGATATTTCCGTTTTCACACTGATCCATTTCCCCGGGATAGCGGTCCATAACTCTGTTTATGGGCAGTTCCATATTAGACTGCCCGGCGCATATCCAGACATCTCCTACCACAATATCATCAATTATCTTCTCTTCTCCGGCATCATCCCGGATCACCATTTGATATGCCCCGCCGGCATCGGTTTTCTGTACAAAAACTTCCCATTCGCCATCCGCATTTACATCACTGACGTATTCTTTTTCAAGAAAAGAAACTGCGACTTTTCTGCCGGGCTCATCTTTCCCCCAGATACGCACTTCTTTGCGCTGTTGTAATACCATACCGTTATTCAAAAGCCTCGGTAATTTTAATCTTCCCATATTTTCGCCTTCTTTCATCGGATCATGAAAATCCGAAATATGTCATTGCATTATGATAGCAGATTCCTTCCACGATCCTGCCAAGCGCTTCTTCATCATCCGGATACTCGCCGTTTTCCACAAGATCCCCGATCAAATTGCACAGGATACGGCGAAAGTACTCATGTCTGACATAAGATAAGAAACTCCGCGAATCCGTAAGCATACCGATAAAACTGCCGAGCAGACCGGAAGCTGCAAGACTTCTCATCTGCTCTTCCATCCCGCTCCTGTGATCGTTAAACCACCATGCGCTTCCCTGCTGTATTTTCCCGATACAGGAATCATCCTGAAAACAGCCGATCACGGTGCCGATCGCCGCGTTATCGATCGGATTTAAGGAGTAAACGATCGTCTTCGGAAGCTGCTTCGTCACATCCAGCGCATTCAGGAAATCGGCAAGCTGTGCGGAAGGCGTGTAATTATCGATACAGTCCACGCCCGCGTCGGCGCCGACAGCGCTGAACAGTCTCCTGTTGTTATCACGTTTCACACCGTAATGAAGCTGCATGACCCAGTTTCTCTTATGATATTCCCGTCCCATCTTCAGCAGACATGCCGATATAAACTGCGCTTCTTCTTTCGGAGCCGGCATATTCCCTCTTAATCTATCCTGGAAGATCCTTTCGATCTCCTGTTCGGATGCCGGTGCGTACATAACATACGAAAGACCGTGGTCCGATACACGGCAGCCCATTGAGGCAAAGAAATCCATCCGTTTGCACAGCGCTGCAATAAGTGCTGAAAAACTGCTGATCTTCATGCCTGCAGCGTCTTCCAGTTTAAGCAGATATTCCCTGTAATCCGTCCTGCCCAGCGCAAACGCTTTATCCGGCCGCCATGCCGGCAGTACCCGCACCGCAAAACTCTGATCCTGCGCCAGCTTCCGGTGCCACTCCAGGGAATCCGCCGGATCGTCCGTCGTGCAAAGCAAGTTGACACGGGAACGCGTGATCAGATTTCTAACGCTGAAACCATCTTCCTTTAACTTTTCGTTACACAGATTCCATACGGTTTCCGCTGTCTTCGTATTCAAAATACCGTTATAATCAAAATATCTTTGCAGTTCCAGATGACACCAGTGATAAAGCGGATTGCCGATAGCGCCTTCCAGCGCCCCGGCCCATTTTATAAACTTCTCCTTATCGGATGCATCTCCCGTAATATAGCGTTCTTCAATACCTGCCCACCGCATCAGACGCCACTTATAATGGTCTGCTCCCAGCCAGAGCCTTGTAATGTTATCAAATCTGATATCCTCATAGATCTCCCGCGGATCAATATGGCAATGGTAATCTATGACCGGCATTTTCTCCGCATATTGATGATATATCTTCTGCGCAGTATCCGTCTTTAACAGGAAATCCTTATCCATGAAACGTCTCATAATGCTTTCTCCATTCAACCTTTCGCTAAAAATGTCATATTTTTCAGATCAGCGCTGTACACGGCCGGAAGCATTTCCACCCGCAAGAGCGCTTACTTCTTCCATCGATACCATATTAAAATCGCCTTCAACAGAATGTTTTAAGCAGGAAGCCGCTACTGCAAACTCGATCGTCTCCTGCGGACCGTATCCGTTTAATGCGGCCGCGATCAGTCCGCCGCCGAAGCTGTCTCCGCCGCCTACACGGTCTACAATATGCATTTGATACTGTCTGCTGAAATAGTACCCGTTTCCATCATAAAGCATGGCCGACCAGTTATTATCATTGGCCGATATCGACTCCCTGAGCGTGATCGCAACTTTGGCAAAGCCAAAGCGGTCAGCCAGTTTCCGCGCCACCTCTTTGTATCCATCCTTACTTACTTTACCCGCCGTAATATCGGTATCAGACGCATGAATGTCAAACACATCCCCGGCATCTTCTTCATTGGCAATGCAGACGTCCACGTACTCGCACAGCCTGCTCATGACTTCTCCCGCTTTCTCTTTGCTCCACAACTTCTTACGGTAATTCAGGTCACAGGAAACGGTGATGCCCATCTCATGCGCCGCCTTACATGCGTCTAAGCAAATGTCGCTTACCGTATCGTTTAACGCCGGTGTGATCCCCGTAAAATGAAACCAGTCCGCTCCGTCCAGAATCTGTTTCCAGTCAAAGTCTTCTTTGGAAGCTTTACAGATCGCGGAATCCGCACGATCATAAATGACCTTGGAAGGCCGCTGTGAAGCGCCTTTTTCCAGAAAATAAATGCCTACCCGTTCTCCGCCCCTTACAATACCGGATGTATCCACACCAAACCGGCGCAGATAATTCACCGCCGCCTGGCCGATTTCATGCCGCGGAAGTTTGGTAACAAATGCCGCGTCAAATCCATAATTTGCCAGAGATACCGCAGCATTGGCTTCACCACCGCCGTATGTGGCCCCGAACTGTTCCGCCTGTACGAAACGGTAATATCCTTCCGGTGCAAGCCGGAGCATGATCTCGCCGAATGTAACTATTCTTTTCCCCATCTTATCCATCCCTCTCTATTTTTCCGCTTTGTCCTTATAAACTGCGCACACTCACTGATTTCGGATCGCCCGAACGGTTTCTACCGTTTCTTTGACCATCTGTCTGATCTGGTCGAGTCCGCCGTTTTCTATCAATTCCTTTTTTACCATCCAGCTTCCGCCGCAGGCAATGACCTTATCACAGCTTAAATAGCTTTGCAGATTTTCCTTATTGACTCCTCCGGTCGGTAAAAACTGCAGTTTCGTATACGGCGCCGCCAGAGCTTTTACCGTACTGACCCCGCCAAACTGTCCGGCCGGGAAAAATTTCACGACTTTCAGTCCTCTCTTGACCGCCTGCGCCGCTTCCGAAGGAGTAACGCATCCCGGAAATACCGCAATATTTTTATCGATGCAGTAATCTACGATCTCCGGATCAAAGCCCGGACTGACAATAAATTTTGCACCTGCTTCAAGAGCCTGATCCACCTGCTGTATCGTTAATACCGTTCCTGCGCCGACAAGCATTTCCGGATGTGCTTTCGCCATGATACGAATCGCTTCTCCCGCCGCATCAGTACGAAACGTCACTTCCGCACAGGGCAGGCCTTCTTCACAAAGCACATCGGCAAGTTTTTCCGCATCTTTGGCATCATCCAGCACAACGACCGGAACCACGCCATATTCATGAATCTTTTCCGCTATCTCCATCATCTTTAAACCCGATTTCCTTTCATTTCCATTTTTATGTTATTTTCTCAGATATTTCCCAAGCGTCGCACGGACCGCTCCTTTTCCTGCACTCAGCTCCTTAAAATATTCGCAGATCGATTCCGCCATACCGTTCTCATACAGATCGACGCCGAATATATTCTGATTCTCCAGAACCGGCCTGAGAATGTCTTTTACTTCGTCCCCCATACCAAATACGACTTTCTGCAAATGCGGACATACTTCGTCAAGCAGCGGGTCGGGACTGAGCGAAAACGGATTCCCGTTATCGTCTATTGCCATTAAATAGCGCAGCCACCCTGCCAGCACAAGCGGGATCATCTTCAGATCGGAAACACGGAGTTCCTTAGAGGCCTCATAGGCCTTAATGGTCTCTCCGAAGCGAATCGCCAGCTTCTGCGAAGTATCCGTTGCGATACGCTGCGGCGTATCCGGCATAAACGGATTGGGTATCCTGACATTGATGACCGTATCAATAAATTCCTTCGGATCGAGGATTCCAGGATCGACTACGACCGGAAGGCCTTCCTCATATCCGACTGTTTCTATCAGCTTCTTCAAATCTTCATCTTTCATTTCCTCGGAAATCTTCTCATATCCGAGCAGGCATCCATATACGGCAAGTGTCGTATGCAGCGGGTTCAGACAGGTGCACACTTTCATTTTTTCCACTTTGTTCACACGCTCTCTGCTCGTAAAGATAACCCCGCCCTTCTCAAGCGCCGGCCTGCCGTTTGGAAAAACATCTTCTATGACAAGATACTCGCATTCCTCCGCATTGACGAACGGCGCGATATAAGTATTTGCAGAAGTAACGACCGGTGTCTGTTCCGCAACGCCATCTTTAGTCAGGATCGCCTCAACCGATGCATCGGGTCTGGGTGTGATCTTATCGATCATCGTCCACGGAAATGAAACCTTACTGCGGTCACGGATATAATCCGAGAATCCCGCTTCCGCCAGACCGTTTCCCACCCACTGATCCGCAAATGCGGTAACGGCTACATACAGCTTATCGCCGTTATGGGAACAATTGTCCATGCTCACCATGGCGATCGGCTTTTGGCCGTCCAGATAACGCCTGTATAATAATGCGGTTACTTTTCCCATATAACTTGCGGCAGCTTCCGGTCCCGCGGCAAAATCCTTTTCTACGCCGGGAAAGAGCCGGCCTTTTGCGTCCGTAAGCTGGTATCCTTTCTCCGTAATGGTAAAAGATACGATCTGCAGAGAATCCTTTGTGAAAATTTCCTCGATTCTCTCCCGTTCTTCTTTATTCCCGGTATCCAGAATATGCGATTCCACAATGCTTCCGACTACCGTTTTATCGATATTTCCATCTGCTTTTAAAGTGACAAGAATATTCAGATCGTCATGGGGATTGTAGACTTTCTCTATGATCTCATAATCGTATCCTTCCACAACGACAAGACCCTTCTCGAGTTCGCCTTCGTTTAAAAGATTCTGTACGACATTCGCCTGGAACGCACGAAAAATATTGCCTGCCCCAAAATGGATCCAAAAAGGCGCCTCTTTAGTCAGTTCCCTTACCTGACTGCGGTTATATTCCGGGAGACGATATCCTTTCCCCGTCCACTCCTGTCTGTTCGATGCTCCTTCTATTCCCTGATCGTTTAAATACATCATTTTTTATCTCCCTTACTGATCGCTTCCCAAAGTCCGTTCAAATACGCTGCGCCAAGCGCCCTGTCATAAAGTCCGTATCCCGGCATGGCGACTTCGTCCCATATCATCCGTCCGTGATCGGGGCGTATCGGTCCGGTAAAACCGGTATCATAAAGCGCCTTCATGATCGCGTACATATCGAAACTGCCATCCGCAGACAAATGTGCCGCTTCTTCAAAATTCGTCGGCGTGATAAATTTCAGATTCCGCACATGGGCAAAGTGGATCCGTCCTTTTAAGGCATGGATCATTTCAACAAGATTATTCTCACGGTTTGTCCCGTAAGAGCCGGAACAGAAAGTCACACCGTTATGCGGATCGTCCACCATATGCATCATGCGCAGGATATTTTCCTGATTGATAATGATACGCGGCAGTCCGAACACGCTCCAGGCCGGATCATCCGGGTGGATCGCCATACGGATATCGTATTGGTTACAGACAGGCATGATCTTTTCCAGAAAATATTGCAGATTTGCAAATAATTTCTCGTCGTCAATATCTTTATATAATGCAAAAAGCTCTTTGATATGTTCCATCCGGTCCGGTTCCCAGCCGGGCATGATGCTTCCGTTCGCATCTCCCGCTATAGAGGCAAACATCGTCTCCGGATCAAGCGCATCTACCGCGTCCTGTGTATAGGCAAGCACCGAAGAACCATCCGGACGCACTCTTGCAAGCTCCGTTCTCGTCCAGTCAAACACCGGCATAAAATTATAGCAGACAAGATGAATGTCTTCTTTTCCCAGATTCTCAAGTGTTTCTATGTAGGCGTCAATATAAGCATCCCGATCGGCCGTTCCTGCCTTAATGGCATCATGTACATTCACGCTTTCGATTCCCGCAATATGAAGCCCCGAAGCTTCCACTTCCTCTTTCAGCGCCCTGATCCGCTCACGGCTCCATACTTCTCCGGGCGCCGTATCATACAATGTCGTGATGACTCCCGTTACCCCCGGAATCTGTCTGATCTGTTTTAAAGTGACCGTATCAAAACCGCTTCCATACCATCTAAACGTCATTTCCATTATAAACTTCCTGCCTCCTTCTTAGTCTGTGAGTCTGCTTTGCTCTTCCAATTATCCTTCTTAATACTATTAACATGATTATATAAACCGCCTGTACAAAATACCATTGCCCCGGTTGTTATCTATATTGCAAAAGTTGTTATATTTTGCTATTATTAAAATATCGCAAACTCTGAAAGGGATTTTGTCATTCTAATAACCATGCCTTTCCGTATCCGGCCGGCGCACAAAAAGATTTCTATAGAAAGGAGCCGTTTCCGCAATGAAAAAACATACCCTGCAAAGTCCGTTCAGCGACAGACAATATATGCTCTCCCGTGACTTTGAAATCTACTATTATAACGACAAAACGCCCGCTAAAGTTGATTTTCATACACATGACTACTATGAATTCTACTTTTTTCTGGAGGGCGCCGTAAGCATACAGATCGAACAGAAGGTCTATCCCCTCCGTTTCGGCGATATCATGCTGATCCCGCCGGGAACCGCCCATCGACTGGTGATCCATGACAGTAACGTTCGTTACAGCAGATTCGTTTTCTGGATCAGTCTGGCCTACTGCAAAAGTCTTCATACGGCTTCCGGACACTACACGTACTTAATGCGCAGGGCCGAGGAAGACAAACTCTATATTTTTCACAATGACAGGATTACTTTTAATACGATACAGACAAAGATCTTACGCCTGTTAGAAGAAATTCATTCGGAACGCTTCGGCAAAGAGGCGCAGATTCCCTTATGTGTCAATGACCTGATCTTACATGTAAACCGTATCTTTTATGAAAAAGACCGTCCGGCATCCGAACGCATGGAAAGTTCTCTTTATGAAAAGCTGCTCGTTTATATGGAAGAACATATTGACGAAGACCTCTCGCTTGAGGGACTGGCCGAAATATTTTATGTAAGCAAATACCATATCGCCCACATATTCAAAGACAATCTGGGCATGTCCATTCATCAGTACATTATGAAAAAACGCCTCTTACTGTGTAAAGAAGCGCTTCTTAGCAACGAGAGCATCTCCAAAGTCTATTCATCGTACGGTTTTGGTGATTACTCGAGTTTTTATCGTGCATTCAAAAAGGAATATGGCATTTCTCCGAAAGATTTTAAGAAAGAGCATAGAAAGATATCGTCTGTGACGTAAATATACTGTCGATATGATGATAATTCTAAAATGGTTTTTCCAAGCCCCGAAGGCAGCAAAAAGGGATACCAGGGGAAACGCTTCCCCTGATACCCCTGCTTTCTGCATTTTTCAGATATCGTCTGTGACGTAAATACCCTTATTCACCTTGGTGAAGATGTGATTATTTATAATTCACGATCTTGCCAAAATCAGCCTTCAAAGAAGCGCCGCCAACCAGACCGCCGTCAATGTCAGGCTGTGCAAACAGTTCTGCCGCATTGCCTGCGTTTACGGAACCGCCGTACTGGATACGAACAGCCTCTGCCGTAGCTTCGTCATAGATTTCAGCGATGCAGTCACGGATACCCTTGCATACTTCTTCAGCCTGCTCTGTTGTAGCCGTCTTACCTGTACCGATAGCCCAGATAGGCTCATATGCGATAACCATGCCTTTTACCTGATCTGCCGTAACTTCTGTCAGATCGGATTTGATCTGTAATCTGATCCAGTCCATTGTAACGCCCATTTCTCTCTGCTCTAACGTCTCGCCGCAGCAAAGAATCGGTGTAAGGCCGGCCTCCAACGCTTTCTTCACTTTCTTGTTAAGAAGCGCATCGTCTTCTTTGAAATAGTCGCGTCTTTCAGAGTGGCCGATGATCACATATTTCACACCTGCATCTTTTAACATAGCAGCAGAGATTTCGCCCGTATAAGCGCCTTTTTCTTCAAAGTACATATTTTCAGCGCCTACTTCTACATTCGTACCTTTCACAGCTTCAACAACCGGAACGATATCGATCGCAGGCACGCAGTATACAACATCCACATCATCGGATTTTACCAGGTCTTTTAATTCATCACATAATTTCACCGCTTCACTGGGCGTCATGTTCATCTTCCAGTTTCCGGCTACAATTTTCTTTCTTGCCATTTCCTTATTCTCCATTTCTTTATTTTTTCTTCTTATTTATCGTCCGCAGCAGACTACACGGCGTTGTTGCCGCGCTCTTTTTTTTCGGCTTTTCTTATTTATCGTCCGCAGCAGACTACACGGCGTAGTTGCCGCGCTCTTTTCTTCGGCTTTTCTTATTTATCGTCCGCAGCAACTACGCCGGGGAGTTCTTTGCCTTCCAGGAATTCGAGGGAAGCGCCGCCGCCTGTGGAAATGTGGCTCATCTTATCTGCGAAGCCGAGCTGGTTAACTGCCGCTGCACTGTCGCCGCCGCCGATGATTGTTGTTGCATCTGTCTCAGCAAGAGATTTTGCTACTGCGATCGTACCTGCCGCCAACGTCGGATTTTCAAATACGCCCATAGGTCCGTTCCATACAACAGTCTTTGCGGATTTTACAGCGTCTGCATATAATTTGGCTGTTTCCGTACCGATATCAAGTCCTTCTTTATCTGCCGGAATCTGATCTGCTGTTACAACCTGTACGTCGATCGGTCCATCGATCGGATCCGGGAAATGATCTGCAATCGTGGTATCCACAGGAAGAAGCAGTTTCTTGCCGAGTTTGTCAGCTTTTTCCATCATTTCTTTACAGTAGTCAAGTTTCTCGTTATCTACAAGAGAGTTTCCGACTTCCATCCCTTTTGCTTTTAAGAACGTGAACGCCATACCGCCGCCAATGATCAGCGTATCGCATTTCTCTAACAGATTATTGATAACGTTTAATTTATCAGCAACTTTAGCGCCGCCGAGGATTGCTACGAAAGGTCTTACCGGGTTCTCAACTGCATTGCCGAGGAAATCGATTTCTTTCTGCATTAAGTATCCGACTGCGTTCTCGCCGCCTTTTTCAGCAATATATTTCGTAACGACAGCTACCGATGCATGCGCTCTGTGTGCGGAACCGAAAGCGTCACATACATAAACATCCGCCAGATCCGCCAGTTCTTTTGCGAAAGCTTCGCCTGCATCTGTCGGTTTTGTCTCTTCTTTGCCGCGGAAACGGGTATTCTGAAGAAGCACTACATCGCCTTCATTCATAGCCGCAACTGCTGCCGTAGCAGCTTCGCCCGTTACCTTATCATCAGCAACGAAGTTCACTTCCTTGCCTAATTTTTCGGATAATCTTTTAGCAACCGGTGCAAGAGATTCTCCCTCATTAGGGCCGTTCTTTACTTTGCCGAGGTGGGAGCAGAGAATTACTTTGCCGCCGTCTTTGATCAATTTGTTGATCGTCGGAAGCGCTGCATTGATACGTGTTTCATCAGTGATCTCACCGTTCTTCAGCGGTACGTTAAAATCGCATCTTACCAGAACGCGTTTTCCTTTTACATTAATATCATCTACGGATTTCTTATTTAATCCCATTCTTCTTTCCTCCAATTCTGATTACTGCTCTTATTTACACAATAGCGAAAACAAGGTCCGGCCCAACAAGGCCGGACCTTAATAGATCTTAGCTTAGATTTCTCTTACTTATCACCAAATTACAAGAAATTAGCCTAATTCAGCAAAGTATTTGATTGTTCTAACCATCTGGCTTGTGTAGCTGTTCTCATTGTCATACCATGAAACAACCTGTACCAGATTGTCTGCGCCAACCATAGTCTGTGTTGCATCGAAGAGAGAACCATATCTCATACCGATAACGTCGGAAGATACGATTTCTTCTTCATTGTAACCGAAGGACTCGTTAGCTGCTGCTTTCATAGCTGCATTGATTTCGTCTTTTGTTACGGATTTCTCAACTGTAGCTACCAGGATTGTTGTAGAACCTGTCGGGGTAGGAACACGCTGAGCGGAACCGATCAGTTTGCCGTTCAGTTCAGGAATAACAAGACCGATTGCCTTAGCAGCGCCTGTGCTGTTAGGAACGATATTGATAGCGCCTGCACGTGATCTTCTCAGATCGCCTTTTCTCTGCGGTCCGTCAAGGATCATCTGATCGCCTGTGTAAGCATGGATCGTGCTCATGATACCGGATTTGATCGTAGCAAGATCATTCAACGCTTTTGCCATAGGAGCAAGGCAGTTTGTTGTACAGGAAGCTGCTGAAATAATGTTATCATCTTTTGTTAATGTTGTGTGGTTTACATTGTAAACGATTGTAGGAAGATCGTTTCCTGCAGGAGCGGAAATAACAACTTTCTTAGCGCCGGCATTGATGTGTGCCTGTGCTTTTTCTTTAGATGTGTAGAAACCGGAGCACTCTAAAACTACGTCTACTCCAAGTTCTCCCCAAGGACAATTGTTAGCATCCGGCTCTTTGTAAATCTTAAGTGTTTTGCCATCAACCGTGATAGAATCTTCACCTGCTGTAACTGTGTCGCCTTTCTCATATCTTCCCTGTGAAGAATCGTACTTTAACAAGTGTGCTAACATCTTAGGACTTGTTAAATCGTTGATTGCTACTACTTCGTATCCATCTGCACCGAACATCTGTCTGAATGCAAGACGACCGATACGACCAAAACCATTGATTGCTACTTTTACTGCCATTTTCGTTTCCTCCTAATATAAATAGATTATATTTTATATTATTTCGCCCGACTGCGCAAAACAATCCGGCAAAATTTTGTCAACAAAGTTATTTTACCTAATTTGTCCTCAAAATTCAAGGTGTAAATCAAAAATATTTGGAAATACTTGTACTTTTTTCCAAAATGAACTACACTGATGAAAGATTTAAAATGAACGCGCTGATAATATTATAAAAGTATACCACATAAGGAGGCCTATTATGCCTGTTACAGCAGATTACCATATGCACACTTCTTTTTCCGGCGATTCAGATGCGCCAATGGAAGACATGATCTTACAGGGAATCCGCCTCGGTCTGACCGAAATGTGCTTCACGGAACATCAGGACTTCGATTTTCCCATATCCAAAGAATTCCCTGCAGGTTTTTTTGAAACCAATCCCGACTCTTATCTCTATGATTTTCTGAAATATAAAGAAAAATATGCCGACCGGATCAAACTGCGCTTTGGCATAGAACTTGGCATGCAGCCGCACCTGTCCAAAAAAAATGCCGCTTTTGCGAAAGCGCACGAATATGATTTTATCATTGCCTCTTCTCATTTGTGCAACGGGCAGGATCCCGGATTCCCGGAATTTTATGAAGACAAAACACAGGAAGAAGGTTACCGCATATATTTTGAATCCATTCTTGACAACCTGAAAGTTTACAGCAATTTTGACGTTTACGGCCATCTGGACTATGTCGTCCGCTACGGTCCGAAGAAGGACGAAGGCTATTCCTATGAAAAGTACCGCGATATCTTCGACGCCATTTTAAAGAAACTGATCGCAGAAGATAAAGGTATCGAACTCAATACCAAAGGCCTTTCCAAAGGATTGCGGGATGTCAACCCCTGTACTGCCATCATCCGCCGCTACCGGGAACTGGGCGGGGAGATCATCACCGTCGGTTCCGATGCGCACACACCGGAACAGATCGCGGCACATTTTGAGCAGGCTGCGGCAATCCTGACTGCATGCGGTTTCCGCTATTACTGCACTTTTGAGAATAGGACTGCGGCTTTCCACAAGTTATGATCTTAAAATCACGCCGCCGCCAAGCACATAATCATTTTCATAAAAAACGACTGCCTGTCCGGGCGTAATGGCACGGACGGGCGCATGGAAACTGCATTTTATCCTGTCTTCCCCGACTCTCTCGATCAGACATTTTTCCCCTTTATGCGCATAACGGATCTTCGCCAGAACTTCCCGCGGCGTGTTAAGCGCTTCCATTCCCATCATATTCAGGTTACCGCAAAACAGAACCTCTCCGAAAACATCCTGCGCCTCACCGATAACGACTTCGTCGCTCTCCGGCCTGATCTGCGTTACAAATACAGGATGTCCCATAGCCAGATTTAAACCTTTGCGCTGCCCTACCGTATAATGTGTGATGCCAAGGTGTTCCCCCAATATCGTCCCGTCTTTGGTGACATAGTTACCTTTTCCCGGCACCCTGCCCTGTGCCTCTTTATCGATAAACGCCGCATAATCATTGTCCGGAATAAAGCAGATCTCCTGGCTGTCCGGCTTATGCGCCACCGGAAGATCTTCTCTTGCCGCAATCATGCGTATCTCTTCTTTCGTATAGGCTCCTACCGGCATCAATGTATGGGCAAGCTGGTACTGGGTCAGATTATAAAGCGCATAGGTCTGATCCTTGGCCCCTGCCGCGGAGCCGGCAACGGCATATCTCCCGTTCGGAAGACGCACGATTCTGGCGTAATGGCCGGTCGCAATATATTCTGCGCCGATCTCCAGACTCCTTTGCAGCAATGATTCCCATTTGACGTAACGGTTGCAGGCAATACAGGGATTCGGTGTCTCTCCTTTTAAATATGCCTCCACAAAATAATCCATTACCTTTTCTTTAAATTCTTTTCTGAAATTCATGACATAATGCGGAATATCCAGTTTCTGCGCCACAAGCCTGGCATCGTTGACTGCCGATAAACCGCAGCACCCGCCGTTTTCCGCCTGCACCGCGGCTTCTTCATCCTGCCAGATCTGCATGGTGACGCCAATGACGTCATATCCCTGTTCTTTCAATAAATATGCGGCCACCGAAGAATCTACGCCGCCCGACATCCCTACTACCACTTTTGTTTTCATCATCTTACCTTTCCCTGATATCCTGCTCTTCCAAAAATGCCGCACGCCTGCGGCGCTCCGGCTTTGCATCCGATCCTGTTCTGCTTTCCCGGATTGACGCATACTATGAAATGACAACTGTTCTAAGCAGGTATCACATGCATCGCAAAAATCCTCTGTTAATCGGCACCATTATTTTGACCGTCACCGGACTGCTCAGCCGCTTTATCGGCTTTTTCTACCGCATTTTCCTGTCGCAGACATTCGGCGCGGAAGGCATGGGCATCTACCAGCTCATCTCTCCGGTGCTTGCCCTATCCTTTTCTTTGACCGTATCGGGCATGCAGACGGCCATTTCCAAATATGTGGCCAGTGAAACGACGACGCACGACTATAAAACATCCTTCCGCACCTTATGGATCGGTTTCCTGATCTCCATGGCGCTTTCGTTTGGCTGCGCCGCTTTTATTTATCAATATTCGGAATGGATCGCCGTAACTTTTCTGATGGAAGAGCGGACTGCACCCTTGCTTCGTATCATCTCGCTTTCCATTCCTATGGCTACGGTACATTCCTGTATCAACGGCTATTTCTACGGTATCAAGAAGACTGCCATTCCGGCTCTGTCGCAATTATCGGAACAGGTTGTGCGGGTAGGCTCGGTCTATCTGATCAACCATATCTGCATGCAGCGCCATATGACGCCTACGATCAGTTTTGCCGTGGTCGGTCTTGTTATCGGCGAAGGCGCTTCCATGATCGTTTCCCTGCTGGCTGTCATCGGCCGCTCTTTTCAGGTTTTTGATACCCCTGCCCTTCTTGGAAAAATATTCGGACGCGGCAGCCTGGCATCATCTTATTATCAGATTACCGGAAAACTGCTGCAGCTTGCCGTCCCATTGTCGTTAAACCGTATTATTATAAATATTCTGCAAAGCATCGAGGCCATCTTCATTCCCAACAAACTCATGGCCTACGGTTTAAATAATGCCGATGCGCTTGGTGTCTATGGTGTACTTACCGGCATGAGCCTGCCCCTTATCCTCTTTCCGTCGGCTATCACCAACTCCATTTCCGTCCTGCTTCTGCCCATCGTCTCCGAAGCGGAAGCAAGCGGCAATCAGCGTGCCGTTACCAAAGCCATCATGAAATCACTCAAATACTGTCTGCTCCTTGGCTTTGGCTGTACTGCCATCTTCCTTCTGTGCGGCCGCATGGCAGGACGGCTCTTATTCAAAAGCGAGCTGGCAGGAAGCTTTATCCTGACACTCAGTTTTATCTGCCCGTTTCTTTATATCGCAAGTACGTTAAACAGTATTCTGAACGGCCTCGGTAAAACCGCACTGACTTTTTTTTACAGTATCGTCAGCCTGCTCGTACGCCTGTTGTTCGTTTTTTTCGCCATTCCAGTCTGGGGCATCAAAGGATACCTGTGGGGCATGCTGGCAAGCCAAATGGTACAGACTTTTCTCTGCACCATCTCCGCCCTGCGGATCTCATGGCGCATGCAGGCCGACTGACGCTTGCGAATCTTTCTTTAATATACTATAATATACCTGTTTAGGCAACTTAAGAGATATCATATATAAGGCAGGCGCAAAACACAGGGCGGATGGGAATAAGTCCCTTTGGCGGCGCGCTTTCGCTCCGTGAAAAATCGCAGCGGTACTAGGTTCGAGAGGCGCAAAGCACCTCTCTTACCAAGTGCCGGCGTTTTTCAAGGGCCTTCGCAGGGACTTATTCCCATCCGCCCTGTGTTTTGCGCCTGCCCTATGAACAGCAAAGGAGTTAAATAAAAATGTCGTTTCGTTACGTAAGCCAACTGCCGACACCGGAAGAGATCCGTGAGCAGTTTCCGGTTCCGGCACATCTTGCCGAACTTAAGAAAAAACGCGATCAAGAGATTGCGGACGTCATTACCGGCAAAAGCAATAAATTCCTGGTCATTATCGGCCCCTGCTCTGCAGACAACGAAGATGCGGTCTGTGACTATATCAGCCGTCTTACCAAAGTAAACGAACAGGTCAGGGACAAGCTGATCCTGATTCCCAGAATCTACACAAATAAACCGAGAACGACCGGCGAAGGTTATAAAGGAATCGTCAGCCAGCCTGATCCCGAGAAAAAACCCGATTTTACAGCAGGACTGATCGCCATGCGGAAAATGCACATCCGCGCCATGGAAGAATCTGGCCTTACGGCTGCCGACGAGATGCTTTATCCTGACAATTGGGGTTATGTAGAGGACATCCTTTCCTATGTCGCTATCGGGGCACGCTCTGTTGAAGACCAGCAGCATCGTATGACAGTCAGCGGTTTCGATGTTGCCAGCGGCATGAAGAATCCGACCAGCGGCACGCTTTCCGTCATGTTGAATTCCGTCTATGCGGCGCAGCATTCCCACTCGTTCATCTACCGCGGCCATGAAGTACTGACTTCCGGAAACCCGCTTGCACATACCGTCCTCAGGGGCGCCGTCAACAAACACGGACAGAGTATACCGAATTATCACTATGAAGATCTGGTCAGACTGCTTACACTTTATAACGAACATGACCTGGTCAATCCGGCCTGCATCATAGACGCCAACCATAACAATTCCAACAAAGACTATGCGCAGCAGATCAGGATCGTAAAAGAGGTTATGCACAGCAGAAAGCTAAGTCCTGACATTTATAAACTCGTAAAGGGCGTTATGATCGAAAGTTATCTGGAAGAAGGCGCACAGGAGATCGGCGGCGGCGTTTACGGAAAATCCATTACCGACCCATGTCTTGGATGGGATGCATCGGAGCGTCTGATCTATGATATCGCGGAATATTAAAAAAAGGCTCATCCTCTCGGATGGGCCTTTGCATATACTTCTCTGATATGGCTGTGATGCAGATTGGCATATATCTGCGTGGTAGATATATCGGAATGTCCGAGCATCTCCTGCACGCTCCGCAGATCCGCTCCGTTTTCTACCAGATGCGCCGCAAAAGAATGGCGCAGGGTATGCGGCGTAATATCCGCCTTAATATCCGCTTTTCTCGCATAATATTTGATCAGTTTCCAGAATCCCTGCCTGCTCATCGGCAGTCCGGAACAATTGGCAAACAATATTTCGGATTTTTTATCTTCTATCATGGAAAGTCTGACGCCGTCCAAATAGCGCTCCAATGCGCTTTTCGCAGCAGCGCCGAAAGGAATCACTCTCTCCTTGCTGGCATCCCGGCAGATCAGATAACTCATCGGCAGATTGACATCCGATACTTTCAAAGTGATCAGCTCCGTCACGCGAATACCTGTCGCATACAGAAGTTCTAACATTGCCTTGTCGCGGATCTCCTTGGGTGAATCCCCGCACGGCTGTTCCAAAAGACGCACCACTTCTTCGGGCGTCAGGATTTCCGGTATCTTTTTCTCAATTTTTGGTGCTTTTAATTTCTCGGTAACATCCTTTGTTACCATGCCTTCCTGCATCAGGAAATGATAGAATGCCTTCAGGGACGCTACATTTCGTGAAACCGTAGCCGCGGCAAAATGATTAGCTTCCAGATATTGTATATATGCACATAGCGTTTCCGCAGTTACATCGCCGACCTGGGAAATTCCCTCCTGCGATATAAAATTCTGCATTTTCTCTAAATCCCGTTTATAAGACATCTCTGTATTGTTTGAAGTTTTCTTTACATTATGTAAATAAGATATAAACGCTGTAATCTCTTTTTCCATCTACCCGGAAACCCTTCCTTGACATATGGTTTTATGTTGCTGAAACCACCATCACTTTAATATTATAAGCAGAATTCTTCCGAAAAGCAAATGGATTTTTCCCGATTTTTCGGGCGTTTTCAGCATATTCCTGCCAAAACACAACATATCGTCAGCATCATATTTTATGTCTACCATATCTTGAAAAAATATCGGAAAAAAAATTAAAAAATCTTCAATATAAAATGAACGATTTTGGGGTTTACATAACTCTCCACCACACAGCCTGAAATGATGATAAGAAGGATCCCAAGAAGTTTCATTCCTTTCCGCACAATAAACTGGCTTCCCGCCAGATATCGTCCATCCAGTCCATCTACCCTGCCATAAAGTTCCCTATGACAGTCAAGTCCCCACTGCAGCAGCAGAAAATAACCCGGTATCAGTAAAAAACCCTGGGGAAAGATACTTGCCGCCATGAAAAAAAGACCCCTGATGCCATAACGAACCACTGCTACCGTCAGGATACAGCCGGCGCTGATCCCAAGATAACAGACATATCCGCATACGATCGGAAGTCCTATCATTGTCGAAGCAAGCATACCGATCACCAATACGGTCGATACTCTGTGCTTGACAATATAACCAAAGAGATAATTTCCATTTAATTCACTGTTTTGCAGGCGTTTCATCATTTCCGCATTTAAAAGGCCATCTTCTCCCGTCCAGATATCATATCGGATATTAACGAGTAAGATACCCAGAAATAACCCTATCATAAACAAATACAACAAATAATAACCGCCTTTATTCATTTGCCTTGTCAGCATATACACTCCCTCTTTCCGACTAACTAAATATATGTTGGGAAAAGGAAGTATATACGCACAATATGCAGTATATGATGCTGCAATTTATCAACAATATTTATTTTTATAAGCCATGATCGCCGCCACGGTCTTACTGTCCTGAATCTTACAGTCATAGATCATCTGTATCAGTTCTTCGATATCGTGAGCTTCCACGTCAATCGATTCGTCTTCGTCCAGATGCTGCTTCCCCGGTTTTAAGTCCGTGGCAACATAAACGTCGATCTTTTCATTACAAAAAGCAACCGTCGTCCGTAAGGACATCAACAGCTCCATTTTCCCGGCGCTGTATCCTGTCTCTTCCTGTAATTCCCTGGCCGCCGCAATATGCGTCGGCTCATCGGCACTGTCTAAGGCTCCCGCGGGAATTTCCAATGTTTCCCGGTCAAGCGCATTCCGGTACTGGCGCACCATGAGCAGCTTTCCTTCTTCATTGACGGCCACAACGGCCGCAGCGCCTTTGTGACCGATGAAATCCCATTTTACGATATTGCCGTTTGGCACTTTCACCGTATCCTGATAAAAATCAATGATTACACCTTTATATACCAATGTTCTTTCAAGACGTTCACACTTCTCCATAATGATCTCTCCGCCTTTCCTGTAATCCTACAAAAGCGCTTCCCCAAGCAGTTTCTTTACGCTGACCAGTTTGACGCAAAGCACGAACAGATCCGTTGCGGCCGCCATTTCTTCTGCCGTCGGAAATGTCGGAGCAATACGGATATTGCTGTCTTTGGGATCTTTGCCGTAAGGGTATGTCGCGCCCGCCCCGGTAAGAATAACACCCGCTTCTTTACATTTTGCAACGATTGCCTTGGCACAGCCTTCCATTGCGTCAAAAGAAATGAAGTATCCGCCTACCGGTTTCGTCCACTCTGCAATTTCCAGACTGCCTATTTCTCTGTCCAGAACCTCCAAAACAGCTTCAAATTTAGGCCGGATAATGGCAGCGTGTTTCTTCATATGCTCCGAAATACCATCCATGTCCTTAAAATATCTGACATGGCGCAGCTGGTTGACCTTATCATAGCCGATTGTCAATACCGTCATAAACTCCTTAATATATTCCAGGTTTGCCAAAGAGGAAGCCATTCCGGCTATACCGCCGCCTGCAAAACTTACCTTGGACGTTGAACAGAATTCAAAAACGATATCAGGATTGCCCGCCTTTTCGCATTCGCTTAAAATCTCCAGTATACTGTCCTGTTTGTCTTCATATAAGTGGTGAACCGCATAAGCGTTATCCCAGTAAATTCTGAAATCTTCGGCTGCCGGTTTCAGCGCTGCGAATCTTCTTACGGTTTCATCCGAATAAGAAAATCCCTGCGGATTGGAATATTTCGGCACACACCAGATTCCCTTTACTGCCTCGTCTTCATTCACATATTTCTCTACCAGATCCATATCCGGTCCATCGGACGTCATCGGTATATTGATCATTTCAATACCGAAATACTCCGTGATCTTAAAATGTCTGTCGTATCCCGGAACAGGACATAAAAATTTTACTTTATCCAGTTTACACCACGGCGTACTTCCCATAACGCCATGTGTCATGGAATGCGCTATAGAATCATACATAATGCTCAGACTGGAGTTTCCATATACAAGAACATTCTGTGCAGGAACACCCATCATGTCTCCTAACAGCTTTCTTGCTTCCGGAATGCCTTCCAGCAATCCATAATTTCTGCAGTCGAATCCATCCTGTGTTTGGAGCGTTGAACCGGAATTGAAAACATCCATAATGGGCATAGTCATATCAAGCTGTGCTGTCGTCTGCTTACCTCTGGACATATCCAGTTTGATCCCTTTACTCTTCTCCCCGGCGAATTTTTTCTCAAGCTCTTCTTTTAATAATATCAATTCTTCTTTACTCATCTCTTTGTATGGCTTCATAATTTTCTCCTCCAGTCCTGCATAATTGTATACAATCATACACCGTCAATTATTCTACTACAAACTTTTTCGGAAAACAAGCATAAACCGAAAAAATATTGCCAAATTCTCCGCACAAAAAAACTCTGTAGATTTCTCCACAGAGTTTTAAGCACTATTTAGCATAGTCGATAACGCGGCTTTCACGGATTACATTGACTTTGATCTGTCCGGGATACTCCAACTCAGCTTCAATCTGTTTGGAAATATCTCTTGCGAGCAATATCATGTCCGCATCTGTAATCTGTTCCGGAACTACCATAACACGAATCTCTCTACCTGCCTGAATAGCAAAAGATTTATCAACACCTTTGAAATTGTTTGTAATGTCTTCTAATTGTTTTAACCTGCTTGTATATGTTTCTAACGTTTCTCTTCTTGCACCCGGTCTTGCAGCAGATATCGTATCTGCAGCCTGTACCAGACATGCGATCAATGTCTGAGGCTCAACATCACCATGATGAGACTCTACTGCATTGATAACAATAGGTGATTCTTTATATTTTCTACAAAGCTCTACACCTAACTGAATATGAGAACCTTCCATTTCATGATCAACCGCTTTACCGATATCATGCAGAAGTCCCGCCCGTTTCGCCACTCTGACATCCAGACCCATTTCTGCCGCCAGAAGGCCTGATAACTGCGCTACTTCTATCGAATGTTTTAAAGCATTCTGACCATAACTGGTTCTAAATTTCATCTTACCAAGCAATCTGATCAGTTCAGGATGAATACCATGTACACCAACTTCCAGCGTAGCGGCTTCACCTTCTTCTTTTATCATTACTTCTACTTCTTTCTGCGCCTTTTCCACCATTTCCTCGATCCTTGCCGGATGGATACGTCCGTCTACGATCAGTTTCTCAAGCGCAATTCTTGCCACCTCACGACGAATCGGGTCAAATCCTGATAAGATAACTGCTTCCGGTGTATCGTCTATGATCAGATCAACACCTGTCATCGTTTCGAGCGTCCTGATGTTACGTCCCTCTCTACCGATGATTCTTCCCTTCATCTCGTCATTCGGAAGCTGTACAACAGATATTGTTGTTTCGGAGACATGATCTGCGGCGCATTTCTGGATCGCCGTAACTACATATTCCTTCGCCTTCTTATCTGCTTCTTCCTTCGCCCTGCTTTCTACTTCCTTGATCATTACAGCGGCTTCATGTTTCACTTCATCTTCAACAATTTTCATCAAATAATCTTTTGCTTGTTCGGAGGTTAAACCTGAGATTCGTTCCAGTTCCTGTAATCTTTGCTCGTTTAACTTTGCAATCTCTTCTCGCTGTTTGGCAAGAGATTCTTCTCTCGCTGCCAGACTTGCTTCCTTCTTTTCAATAGCATCCGCTTTTTTATCGATGTTCTCTTCCTTCTGCTGAACCCTGCGCTCATACCGCTGCGCCTCAGCCCGACGTTCCTTGATTTCTTTATCCAGCTCATTCTTCCCATGGATCGTTTCTTCTTTTGCTTCAAGTAACGCTTCGCGCTTCTTCGTTTCAGCCGTTTTCAGTGCTTCATCGATAATCTCTCTCGCCTTCTCATCTGCGTTACCAAGCTTGGCTTCCACTACCTTTTTACGATAATTGGTCGCTATAGCTGCGGTGGCCGGAATCGATACGAGCAATGTGATGCCTACTGCTATCACAATATCAAGCATTTACAGGAGCACCTCCTTATTAAATTTTCATTGTACATATCTATAATAGAATGTATGTGCAAAAACATTCTAATTAGCAAATTACAACAATCTAATTCTACCTCTAAAATTATGTTATGTCAAGTAGAAGTGCTCTGGAGATTACGTCCGTGTGAAATCCCTTCCGGTAAAGAAAACCGCACATTTTCTGTTTTTCCACATAAGTTGCGTCCTGCGCGCGAAAATTTTTTTTCACAAGAAGATTCCGGATCATAGTAATTTCATCTATTTCCTGTCCCTCTTCTTTTAATTCATCGAAAATTTTTACAATCAGTTCCCTGCCGATTCCCTTTTGCTGCAGATCGTTCTCAATACGCCTTCGGCTTTTATTCTGCATATGGTACTCGATAAAGCTTCTGGCATACCTTTCATCATCTATATAGCCGTAAGATTCCACATATGCTACAGCCGTCTCGATAATATCCTGGGGATATCCTCCCTGCTTCAGTTTATCTGCAAGCTGCTTTCTTGTATAGTCTTTGACCTTTAACAGGTTCATAGACCGCAGTTTCGCTCTTTTGGGCAGAATTTCATGAAAAATGCTCCTGTATGCATCTTCCGTCAGTTCTTCTCCCTGCTTCATATGAAAGCGCCGCAGTTCTCCTTTGTATAGTACAAATGTCATCTCTCCATCCAGGACGACACGGAATCTCGACTTCGTAATCGCGGTTATCTCTGTTATCATCATATGCTTTCTGATTCCATCCTCTGCTTATGTCAAAGACGCTGCGTCGGCTTTATCCTTTGACGCCTTCGTTTTCTCTTTGGCAGCGCCCTCCTTGGCAGGCTTCTCACCACCCGGTGCGGCCTTGTCCGCCTGTTCCGGTATTTCCAGATTAAACAACTCCCGTACCTTCAGTTCCACTTCATCACATATTGCCGGATTGTCTTTCAAATACTGTTTGGCATTCTCTCTGCCCTGGCCAATCTTATTTCCGCCGTAAGCATACCATGCACCGCTCTTACTGATAATGCCGTTTTCAGCGGCCAGATCGAGTATATCGCCGACACAGGAGATACCTTCCCCGAACATAATGTCAAATTCCGCCTCTTTAAACGGCGGCGCAATCTTATTTTTTACGACTTTGACCCTTGTTCTGTTGCCGATCACTTCTCCGCCCTGTTTTAATGCTTCTATCCTTCTGACATCCAGTCTGACGGAAGAATAGAATTTCAATGCGCGGCCGCCGGTAGTCGTCTCCGGATTCCCGAACATGACACCCACTTTCTCACGAAGCTGATTGATAAAGACTACCGTACAGTTGGATTTGCTGATGACACCCGTCAGTTTACGAAGTGCCTGAGACATCAGCCTCGCCTGCAGTCCGACATGAGAATCTCCCATGTCTCCATCGATCTCGGCCTTGGGAACAAGCGCCGCAACAGAGTCTACCACAACGATATCGATCGCTCCTGAACGTACCATTGTCTCCGTAATTTCCAAGGCCTGTTCTCCGTTATCCGGCTGTGAAATATATAAATTGTCTACATCAACACCGATATTTTTCGCATAAACGGGATCCAGCGCATGTTCCGCGTCGATAAAACCGGCAATGCCGCCGCGTCTTTGTACTTCGGCTACCATATGCAGGGTAACCGTCGTTTTACCACTGGATTCCGGGCCGTATATCTCTATGATTCTTCCCTTGGGAATTCCGCCAAGTCCCAAAGCGATATCCAGACTTAAAGAACCCGTCGGTATCGTCTCTACATTCATCTGTGCAGCCGGATCGCCTAACTTCATGACCGCACCCTTTCCAAACTGTCTCTCTATCTGCCCAATAGCAGCGTCCAATGCTTTTAATTTTTCTTCTCTTTCCATTTTAATTACCATACCTTTCTCTCAGCCTGCGATATTTGCTGCCAAAACGCTGTCAGCGTCGGCACAGATTCACGTGCGAAAAATTTATTTTCCACGCAAATCTTCTTTTCGCACCAGAACATCCGTTCTCATTCAAGAATAAAACAAATGTTCGATTTTGTCAACATTTTCTTTTCACAGCCGCTTCATAAGTTACTGCTATTTTATCATGTATAAAGTCCAATAAACATCCCTTTATGCATCCCTCCCTTTTTTTTTATTTTTTTGCTTTGAAAAATTGGCGAGACGCCGGATATGCAAAGCAGAATATTTGACAGAGCGCCTTTCCGTAATGAAATACTATGCAAAGAGAAAAGACGCTCCGTTAAATTTTTAGAAAGTTTTCAAATAATCCTCATATTCATGGTAGGTGACCGTTACATAACCCTCGTCATGGTTCAGGCCGATCTCCATTCCCTGCGGTGTATAAAATACGATCAAGTTCCCCGGAGTCATAAACATCTGTGTGATCTCCTGATCGGATAACCGGTCTAATGCATCGACACTGCCGTTCTGTTTCTGGCTTCTGTATCTGAAATCTACGGAAAAATCATCATCCACGGAAAGAATATCCGTATTCTCCAAAACAACCCCGTTTTCCAAATCGATATTAATGCAATAGAGCGTGATAGAATCGTAATAATCCGAATAAACGGTTTCGGAAAATACAACGCTCAAAATATCCTCACTCATATAGGTCACATAACCCACTGCGGAAACATAGAAATAGCTGCTGCCTTCTTCTATATATTTAGAATATTCCTGTTCATAATAGTCGGTAAAAAAAGAAATTTCCGATTTCAGGGCGTCATTGATCCAATCTCTGTTCGGTATGCGTCCTCCTACTACCTCGGGATATTCTACCGCGATCATGACGTTATCGCCGCCCTCTTCATACTCCCAATAATTCCAGTCAATCGAATAAGAAAGATCTTTTATATCATCATGCAGGGTATAATACTCGTCATCATCATAGTTGTAATATTCATCATCATCGTAATCGAAGTCGTCATAATCGTCATAAAAGTAGTCTCTGTCATAATCATCATAGTCATTATGATCATCAAAGTAGTCTCTGTCATAATCGTCATAGTCATTATGATCATCACGCCGCCTGCCCGCGTCATCCTCTTCTTCCTGCTCTTCGAAGCGATCTGCCTCATCATAATCACGATAGGAATCGTCTACCCGTTCATCCTCATAGCCTTTTTCCTTTTCGAAAATAACACCCAGAGCATGACCGATCAGCGCAAACACCGCGGTCAAAAAAAGAAGTGAAATACCGATGATAACGCCGATAATCAGTCCGGTGTTCTTTTTCCGGGGCGGTACGGCATAAGGACTGTACGGGTTATAGCCGTAAGAATCCGGGCCATACGGATTTCCATAAGGATTATTCCCGTAATTACTGCCATACTGATCATTTCTATATTGGTTGTTTCCATGCTCTTTCTTACCGTATGTATTACTGCCCGGCTGCATATTCCCGTAAGGATCATTCCCTGCCGGAGCGCCATTTGGCATATTTCCGTAAGCATTGTTCCCTGCCGGAGCGCCGTTTGGCATATTTCCGTATACGTTGCTTCCTGTCGGAGCGCCGTACATATTGTTTCCCTGAATATCGTTTCCTGTCGGGACGCCGTATGCTGCATTTCCGCCGGCATATCCTTCTGTCGGGACGCCGTACGTGTTGTTTCCGTATGCATTGTTTCCTGTCGGAGCACCGTACATGCTGTTTCCCTGAACATTGTTTCCCGGCGGACTGCCGTATGTATCATGATTCGGCTGCACGGTATCCCCAGAGGCACCTCCATACGGCATAATACCCGGCTGACCGTCAGTATCCGAATGCTCTCCCGAAAATAATCCTCCCGTATTACGATATTCCGTATCGATATCCGGTGTCTGGTAGATCTCCTGCAACGACTGCGTTTGATAAACATCCGGCGTTGCATAGATTTCGTTATCGGACTGCTGCGGTTCCTCTATTTCTCCTCCGCTATCAGGCTGCTGTTCTGTTTGTGCCTTATTTTCGAACTGTTGTACCGGTTCGGCCTGTTCCGCCTCTTCGGACTGCGGCACCAGACTGCTGCTCTGTGACTGTTCCTGCTCGAATTGCTCCCTTTCACTCATTTTATGACGCTATCCTTTCTCTTAGGTTGCTTTCCCTGTTACGATACTGGTTACGATTTCTTTGCACCGAAAGTGACTTCGCTGTAATATGCGAGAATGGACTCCCGCATCAAAGATAAGGCCGCGGAAACGCTGCTCTCACGAACCTTCATCCGGTTGCCGCTGAACCTGCATTCTTTTATATCAATACGTCCGCATACGTTGCATGCGATGTATACAAGTCCCACCGGCTTTTCTTCGGAACCGCCGTCAGGCCCTGCGATCCCCGTAACGGCAACAGCCACATCCGCTTTGGTAAAGAGCGCTGCTCCCTTCACCATTTCTTTGGCAACCCCCTCACTGACCGCACCGTGTTTCTCCAGCGTGGATTTCTTGACTCCGAGTATTTTCCGTTTGGATTTATTGGAGTAGGTAATATACCCTGTTTTAAATACGTCGGATACCCCCGGCACATTGATCAGTCTCGCCGCCAGCATACCGCCGGTACAGGACTCTACCGTGCTGACCGTCAGGTGGTTTGCAAGCAGCAGATCCACTACCGCCTTCTCCAACGTCACTTCTTCCTGCGTTGTATAGATATGATTGCCGAAACGGCCTTTTAACTCCTTTATATATGGCTTGATAAGCTTTTTCGCTTCCTTTTCATCATCCGCTCTCGCGGTGACGCGCAGATGCACTTCACCGGTCTTGGCATAAGTTGCGATCGTCGGATTATCCTGTGCATTGATCAAATCTTCGACCATTGCTTCCGCTTTGCTTTCTCCGATACCGCATATTTTCACGGTCTGTGAATAAATGATCCCAGGCTGCAGTGAATTCAGATACGGCATAACGGAATCCTCAAACATCGGCACCAGTTCATTGGGCGGTCCCGGCATCAGGATGATATGTTTTCCGTTATCTTCAATAATGATTCCGGGCGCCGTACCGTTTGGATTCTCCACTACAATACTGCCCTCCGGTACCATAGCCTGCTTCCAGTTATTATCGGTGATCTCCATGCCTCTTTTTTTGAAAAAGGCCGTAAGCGCTTCCTTTGCCGGCTCATGCAGATATAGTTTTCTGCCGAGTACTCCGGCCGCCGTTTCCTTTGTCAGATCATCCTGCGTCGGTCCAAGACCGCCGGATAAAAGAAGTACGTCAGCTCTTGCAAGCGCTGTTTTAAGAACACCGGTCAGACGTTCCTCATTGTCCCCGACTACATCATGATAATAACAGGACAGACCGATTCCTGCACACTTTTCCGCCAGATATGCGGCATTGGTATTTACAATATTTCCCAACAGAATTTCCGTTCCGACTGAAATAATCTCTACTATCATTCTCTGCTCCTCCCGGTCTGCCAATGAATGTGCCTCTATTTGGTGTCTTTCATGACATCTTTATTTTTTATCAGATAATCTATCAGCGAAATAACCGTCAGGATAAGCGCCGCCCACATAATAACATCTGTTATCATGCTGATTGCCTCAATATCCGCAATCAGGAGGCAGATCATGACCATCTGAAACGTCGTCTTAAATTTGCCCCAGTAATTTGCCGCGATCACAACGCCGTTATCGGCAGCGATCAGGCGGAATCCGCTGATAATGAATTCCCTGGCGATAATGATAATGACCATCCAGGACGGAATCTTTACCATTTCCACAAGACATATCAATGCGGAACAGACTAACAGCTTATCGGCAAGCGGATCCATAAATTTTCCGAAATTGGTAACCAGATTATATTTTCTTGCAATCCTGCCATCGAGTAAGTCCGTCAGACTGGCAATTATGAAAATTGCCAGAGCGATCCATTTATCCACATTCGTTATATCCACCAGCATAAACAATACAAAAAAGGGAATCAGGATAACGCGGAACATTGTCAGTTTATTCGGTAAATTCATCTTCTAATTCTCCAATCAAATCATATTCATGAGAACCTGTGATCCTGCATCTGATCAGATCGCCGGACATCAGTTCCCGTTTCGTATTTACAAAAAGAAATCCGTCTACACCGGGCGCATCCTTATAAGTTCTTGCAACATAAGCCTCTTCGTCCGCAATCTTTCCTTCTATCATCGCCTCAACGCTTCTGCCTTCCATGGAAGATGCCGCTTCGAAAGCAATCTCCTGCTGCAGCTCCATAAGCTGCGCAAAACGTTCTTCTTTTACTTCTTCCGGGATCTGACCGGGCATGAGCGCCGCGGGAGTGTCCTCTTCCTGCGAATATGTAAAAACGCCAAGACGGTCAAATTCCATCTGATCGACAAATTCCAACAACGTCTCGTGCTCTTCATCCGTTTCTCCGGGAAAGCCGGTGATCAGCGTTGTCCTGATACAGATATCCGGTATTTCCTTCCGGAGTTTCCCGATAATCGCCGTCAATTCGTTTCTGTTGGTCCTGCGTCCCATTCTCTTTAGGATCGTATCGCATCCGTGCTGTATAGGCAGATCCAGATAATGGCATATTTTCGGCTCTTCTTTTATGACCCTGATCAATTTATCATCAATCTCTTCCGGATAACAGTATAAAATACGGATCCAGCGGATATTCTCTATCTTACATAATTCTTTTAACAGATCGGGCAGCATTTTTCTGCCATACAGATCGACGCCGTAAACCGTCGTATCCTGTGCAACGATGATCAGCTCCTTTACCCCATCAAAAGCCAGCGCTTCCGCTTCTTTTAACAGGCTCTCCATCGGGACGCTCCGGTAAGAGCCGCGTACCTTCGGAATGATGCAGTAAGTGCAATGTTTATCGCATCCTTCCGCAATTTTCAGGTATGCATAATGTCCGCCCGTCGTAACGATACGCTTCACATCCGTAAGCGGTTTTTCCAAAAGGCTCTTATAATGATTTTCTTTCCTGCCGGTAAAAAAGGCATCCAGAGCATCCACGATCTCATCGATCGCCGTTACGCCGATAATGACATCTACTTCCGGGATCTCTTTTTGAATTTCCTCCTGATACCGCTGTGCCAGACATCCTGTGACAAAAAGCGCGCTGATGACGCCGTTTTTCCTAAGCTCCGCCATATCCAGGATCATATCGATGCTCTCCTGCTTGGCATCATTGATAAAACAGCATGTATTAACGACCGCAATATCGGCCTGTGTTTCATCATCTGTAAATTCATAGCCTCTTTGTGCAAGGAGACCCAGCATCATCTCTGAATCGACCAGATTTTTATCACAGCCTAACGAGATAAACAAAATTTTATGGCTCATATTTTATTAGCTTTCTGTATTTTTTGATCTCCGCTTCTATTCTTCTTCACACAAAATCTTGATCTGTGTCTGATTCAGTTCGTCTACCGCAACGGAGAGCGGTTTTTTCCCGCGGTAATTTTCCACAAGCGGCACGTCTCCCGCTATGATCTGTCTGGCTCTTTTGGAAGTCGCCATAACGATAGAATATCTGCTGCTTACTACCGGCTCTTCTCCCTCGTCAACCTCGCTGTTTACTACTTTCATTAAATCTGTGTAAGATGGATGTAACATTAATTTTCTCCTTTCGCAAGAACTTCCAGTTCCGCTTTGATATTTTCTATAAACTCCTCATTTCTGAAGGGGGTATTATGCGCAGCCGTGATGATCTCATGCAGTTCTTCCACACAGGTATCCAGATCATCATTGACCACGATATAATCATATTCCTCTATGCCTTTTGCTTCTTCGACGGCACGTTTGAGCCTTTGGCGGATCACGGCGTCCGTCTCGGTTCCCCGTCCGGTCAGCCGGCGCTTCAGCTCCTGCGCATCAGGCGGTACGACAAACAGAAGCAGCGCCGTAGGATAGTCCTTTCTGATCTGCAGAGCGCCCTGGATCTCAATCTCCAGAATGACATCCTTTCCTGCCGTAAGCTGGCTCTCCACATAATCTCTCGGCGTACCGTAATAATGATCGCAGTAACAGGCATATTCCACCAGTCCGCCGTTTGCAATCTTCTCTTCAAAAGCCTGTTTATCCATAAAAAAGTATTCCCGTCCATCCTGTTCGTCCGGCCTGGGACTTCTCGTCGTTGCGGATATGGAAAGTGCATAATCATCATATTGCTGCACGAGTTTCTTCATCAAAGTCCCTTTACCGGCTCCCGAAAAGCCGGATACTACAATTAAAATGCCTCTATGCTTCATCTGTATCTCCACCTTCTGCCTGTGCTCTGCCGGAAATGGTTTCCGGAAGCAGTGCGGACAGTACGATCTGGCTGTTCTCCATTATGAGCACTGCCTTGGTCTTGCGTCCCTGCGTCGCGTCAATTGCCATTCCCTCTTCTTTGGCTTTCTGTACCAGACGTTTGACCGGCGCAGAATCGGGACTGACGATTGCTATGATCTTACCTGTATTTACTACATTTCCAAAACCTATATGAATCAATCTTGCCAACCGCATTCCCTGCCTTTTAAAACGTCTTGTCCTATATCACGTGTTATTCAATATTCTGAATCTGTTCTCTGACTTTTTCAATTTCCGTTTTCAGCTCGATCGCACGATTGGAGATCTCCAGATCGTTTGCCTTAGAAAGAATCGTATTGGCCTCTCTGTTCATCTCCTGGGCGATAAAGTCCAGTTTCCGGCCGATGCTGCCGCCCTGCACCAGATTCTCCTTCATCGTCTCAATATGGCTCCGCAGTCTGACCAGTTCCTCATCCACGCATACCTTGTCGGCAAATATGGTCACTTCCATCAAAAGCCGGCTTTCGTCAATCTGTGCATCCTCAAGCAGCGCTTTGACTTTCTCTTCCAGTTTCTTTCTGTACTGCTCGACAATCTGGGGCGAACGCGCCGTAATGAAATCCACATGGGCAAGCATGCCGTCCAGCTTGGCGATCAGATCGTTTTTCAGGTTCTCGCCTTCTTTGATCCTCGTTTCCACGAAACTCCCGGAGGCCTGCTCGATCGTCCTGCAGAGGATCTGCCAGAGTTCCTCTTCATCGACCGTCTGCTCCTCCATACTGAGAACTTCCGGATACCTGGACAATGCTGAGACTCTGACATCATTATCCAGAGAAAAATCCTTCGCCATCTGCTCCAGATATTTCACATATTCGGCAGCCAGTTCTTTATTATATTTTACACAGATATTGGACTCCGTATAATCTTCATACGAAATAAAAATATCGACTTTTCCTCTTTGGATATAATTCTTTAATTCGCTTCTGATCGCCGCTTCAAAGAAGTTTAATTTCTTCGGCATTTTGATCGTAACATCCAGATATCTGTGATTAACAGATTTCATCTCTACCGTGATCCTGCGGTCTCCTTCAACGATCTCGCTCCTGCCAAAGCCAGTCATGCTCTTTATCATCTTGCTCCCTCGCTCCTGCCATTTTTCTTCCCGTATAAAACTATTTTAATAAAACAAAAATAATTTCCAAAACAACTTATAATATTATAAAATAATCACAAACACTAGTCAAGTAGGCAAGATGTGTTGTACAATCATTACATAACGCATTATATGGCATAATCACATGCAGAAAGGACGTTAAACTACCATGGCTTTCGATGGCATTACCATTGCGGGTATCGCAAAAGAATTAAATCAATATTTAACAGGAGGCCGCATTTATAAAATTGCACAGCCGGAATCGGATGAACTGCTGTTAACGATCAAAAACAACGGCACCCAATATCGGCTGTTATTATCTGCAGACGCCTCGCTGCCGCTCATATATTTAACAGATAAGAACAAACCAAGTCCGATGACGGCTCCGGGTTTCTGTATGCTGCTCAGGAAGCATTTACAGAATGCAAGGATCCTGGATATCACACAGCCCGGCTTGGAGCGCATCATCCGCATCCGCATGGAGCACCTGAACGAAATGGGGGATCTATGTGAAAAAACGCTGGTTATTGAAATTATGGGAAAGCATAGCAATATCATCTTCTGCAATGAGAATAATATGATCATTGACAGCATCAAGCATATCTCCGGCATCGTCAGTTCAGTCCGGGAAGTCCTGCCGGGCCGGGAATATTTTATTCCGCAGACCCAGGACAAGACCGACCCTATGACACTTGTCTCCGAAAAGTTAAATGAAGATTATATTGCTGTATTCCAGGAAAAAATCTCTTCCGCACCCATGCCTTTGTATAAGGCTCTGTACAGTATGTATACCGGACTTTCCCCGGTCATTGCGCAGGAGATCTGCTTCCGCGCCGGACTCGATGGCGACAGACCGGCCAATGTACTGGATCAGGATGAAATCCGGCGGCTTTATGAACATTTTCTGTGCTTATTAAAACAGATCAGGGCCGGCAGCTTCGCTCCGAATATCCTATACGAGCGATCGTCCAAAACGGCTTCCGATCCTGCATCCGCCCTGCAGCGGACTTCCCTGCAGGGTAAAACGCCGATCGAATACGCTGCCGTTCCCCTGACGCTTTATGCGGATAAAGAAGCCGTGCCGTTTGCTTCCATCAGCGAAGTATTGGAACGTTACTATGAGGAAAAAAATACCTTCACGAGGATCCGCCAGAAGTCCGCAGACATACGAAAAATTGTTCAGACGGCTCTGGAACGAAATATCAAAAAATACGATCTGCAGCTAAAACAGATGCAGGATACTGAAAAACGGGAAAAATACCGCATATACGGCGAACTGCTCAACACCTACGGCTACGGCGTAGAACCCGGGGCCAAGTCCATGGAGGCGCTGAATTATTATACGGACGAAATGATAACGATTCCTTTGGACGATACATTGACACCTGCGGAAAATGCCAAGAAATATTTTGATAAATACGGCAAATTAAAGCGGACATTTGAAGCGCTTTCCAAATTGACCATAGAAGTCAAACAAGAGATCGAACATCTGGAATCCATTGCCGCCGCCCTGGACATCGCCATGCAGGAAGAAGACCTTGTCGAGATCAAGGAAGAACTGATCGAAAGCGGCTATATCCGCAGAAAGGGCGGAACGAAAAAGGCAAAGATCACGAGCCGTCCCTTCCACTATATCAGCTCCGACGGTTTCCACATCTATGTAGGCAAAAACAATTTCCAGAACGACGAGCTGACATTTAAACTGGCTTCCGGCAACGACTGGTGGTTTCACGCCAAAAAGGCTCCCGGTTCCCATGTTATTGTCAAGACAGAAGGAAGAGAACTTCCCGACCGCACTTTTGAAGAAGCCGCCAGGCTCGCGGCCTATTATTCCAAGGCAAGGGCACAGGAGAAAGTGGAGATCGACTATCTCCAGAGGAAAAATGTCAAAAAGCCAAACGGTTCCAAACCGGGTTTTGTCGTCTACTATACGAATTATTCCATGGCTATTGATTCCGACATCTCGGGCCTAGAACAATTATCATAAAAAGCGGACGCTGCACTTTATAAGCATTTTGATGTTAACAACAAGGGAGCCCGCGCCGCGGACTCCCTTTATATAACTGTTAAATGGTCTTTTCCGTGAACAGAGATTTTACATGATCGATCTCTGCCTGTGTTGCTTTGGCTGCCGGAACATAATAAGATTTCTCTCTTGCGATCTGATACAGCTCTTCCTGTGACTGTTCACAGGCATTTCTGAATTGTTTTAAAGTCTGTTTCAGCTCTTTGTTTTCCGTCTGAGGGATCATTTCCCCGAAGCGGACCAATTCTCCGTTAATTCCTGTCAGCGTATCCGCTACCATTGTTTTTTCCTGCATCTGCATAATCACTCGACCTCCATTTTCGTATTTGTTCTTAGCGCAAGAATTCCATTAACTGCTGTTTGTTCTGCATCGCGGATTTTGCACCTTTTTCAAAGAACTGCTTTACCTCGCTGTCGGTCGCACATTCCGCATACTCTTTCATTTTGCAGTGTGTTACATCATAGCCGCCCATAAGGTGACGAAGATTCTGTAATTCAAGTTCTGATAAATTTGCCACTTTAGAATACCTCCTGAATTTATTTACTATCATTCTTAGTATCTCTAAGCGGCCGCGCTTTATGCATCCTTATATGGAAGTTTTATGAGACATGTGTTATTTTATTATACAATCAAAACAAATGCATTTTTTTGGCGATATGAACAAGCATCGCCCCCTTTGGAAATGACTTCAGTTCCGCTTCATTCACGACGCCGAGCTTCATGATCAGCACGAAATAAACGATCATTGCAGCCCCCATTGCTATGATCAGCGAAATCCTGTTAAGTTTGATCAGATAAAAGATCCCCTGATAAACGCCGAAAGCCACCGCGCCCATACATAAAGCGGCGAGTCCCGGTTTCAGATAGGTCTTTACGACATCTTCCCGATATTTCAGATATCTTTTGACCGCAGCATGATTTAATATGCACATCATAAACGAATAAGCGATATTGGCTCCTGCAAGCGCATAAAGGTCGAGTTTGGTATAAAGCAGCAAAACGATCAGCAAAACAACCTGCACGACCAGGGAAATACTGGCATTGACAACCGGAATATTGACTTTGCCGATTCCCTGCAGTACCGCATTCGTCAGCGTGGAAAGACTGTACAGGATAACGGTAAACGCCAGTACGCGCAGCAGATCTGACGCAGTATCAAGCGCCTCTTTCTGCGGATAGATGAACTGTACGACCGGCCTGGACAGTACGAAAAGTCCGACAGCGGAAGGAATTGCGATCAGCATGGTCATCCGCGTCGCCTGCCCCACTTTATGTCTTGTCTGTTTCACTTTATGCGTGGCAAAAGTCCCGGATATCCCGGGTATGGATGCGGAAGACATCGCGGAAGATATTGCAATGGGAATATTGACGATCGTGATCGCCTGTGTGGCAAAAATGCCGTACCGGATAGCAATTAAAGATTCTTCCAGTCCGCCTATCTCTTTCATAATATTCTGATAGATCTTCATATTAACGACTGTAGAACAATTATAGATAAAAGTACTCAGAATAAATGGGGTAACAGTTGTTATGATGACCCTGAAAATCTCGCCGTAGCTCTCCTGGTATGAATTTCTGTCCCTTTTAATACGCTTCGCTATCACATCTTTATTCAGACGGTACATGCCAAACATAAACAAAAGCGCAATCAAAACGCCGGCGCCCGTACCGACCGCACTGCCGGATGCACCGTAAATGGCCCTTTTCGTCTCTCCCTCATCGGCCACGACCCCGATCAGCAGATAGGCCGCAAGCATGCTGACACCCGCATTTAAGATCTGCTCAAGGATCTGTGAGATCGATGTATGCATCATCGAGCCATGCGCCTGAAAATATCCCCGCAGTACGCCAAGCAGACCGGAGAAAAAAATCGTCGGTGCGAAAACGCGCAGTACCGGAATGGCATTTTCCACATCCACCAGAAATGACGCACCGAAAAATGCAAACAGAGAAGCCGCCGCTCCTACTATGACGACATAAATCAGAGCGCACTGAAATACCCTCTGAGCATTTCGATATTCCTTATAAGCCAATCGCTGCGCAATGACTTTTGAAATGGCAGAGGGTATACTATACGAAGAAACCAATAAAATGATGGTATACATATTGATGGCGCTGCTATAATATCCGTTTCCTTCCAGACCGATAATGCTGGTTAAAGGACTTCTATATAGCAGGCCAATGATTCTGACAATGATGCCGGCTGCTGCAAGAATACCGGCCTGAAGCACAAAACTATCCTTTTTCTTTTGTTGTGCCATTCGTTTCCTTCCATCCTTTAATGCCGTTAACCAATCAGCCAGTCATACATTTCCTGGTATTTTTTCGCGGACACATGCCATGAGAAGTCTGTCGCCATAGCACGATCCACAATCTTATTCCATTCTCTTTTCTTATCGTAATAAATATGTTCCGCATAGCGGATCGTCGTCAACATTTCATGTGCATTATAGTTCACAAAGCTGAATCCCGTTCCCGTGCTTTCATATTCGTTATATGGTTCTACGGTATCTTTCAGTCCGCCCGTCTCACGAACGATCGGAACCGTACCGTAACGCAGGGACATCAACTGGCTGAGTCCGCACGGCTCAAACAATGACGGCATTAAAAAGGCGTCGCTCGCCGCATAGATCTTATGGGATAAGGCATCGGAATAATAAATATTCGCCGAAACCTTTCCATGATATTTCCAGTCAAAATGTCTGAACATGTTTTCGTACTGTTCTTCTCCCGTTCCGAGTACGACAATCTGCACGTTGTCCTGACACAACTCATCCATCACATAAGCGATCAGATCAAAGCCTTTCTGCCCGGTCAGTCTGGATACAATACCAATCATCATGGCCTTGTCGTCCTGGTTCAGTCCGAGCTCGGCCTGAAGCGCATGTTTGTTTTTTACCTTTTCCTTACGGAAATTCACCGCATTATATGGAAATGCTATATTTTGGTCCGTCTCGGGATTGAAATCATCATAGTCGATACCGTTTACGATACCGCGCAGATCGTTGGCTCTCGCGCAGAGAAGTCCGTTTAATCCTTCTCCGTAAAACGCCGTCTTGATCTCCTCTGCATATGTATCGCTGACTGTCGTGATCGCATCTGCATAAACAAGGCCGCCCTTTAACAGGTTGGCGTCTTTATAAGCCTCTAATTTATCCGCCGTAAAGAAATACTCCGGCAGACCGGTAATTTCCCTGACTTCCTTTACACTCCATTTTCCCTGGAATTTCAGGTTATGGATCGTCATGGCAGTCTTGATGCCGCGGTAGAACTCACCGCCCTGGAATCTCTCTTTTAAATATACCGGAATCAGACCGGTCTGCCAGTCATGACAATGGATCAGATCAGGCCGAAAATCAATAACCGGCAGAATTGAAAGCGCCGCTTTACAAAAATACGCGTATTTTTCAATCTCAAATAGTGCGTTGTCACTGTATGGTTTAAATCCGTTGAAAAAAGATTCGTTATCGATAAAATAATACTTTACGCCATCTACTTCCGCCTCAAGAATACCTACATATTCGTTTTTCCAATGAAAATCCATGTAAAAATGAGTCTTGTATTGGAGCAGATCCTTCATCTTCTGCGACATACAGGTATATTTGGGAAGAATTACTCTCACATCAAAATATTTCTTATCAATACATTTCGGCAGCGATCCGACAACATCTGCCAATCCGCCCGTCTTAATAAACGGTACGCCCTCTGACGCAACAAATAAAATTTTCTTCATGAAATAACCCTCCAACATACTTTTTCATTTCTGTTATTATACCTCATTTCTACTGGTAATAAAAGGGATAATTTCTATTTCTTAATATTAATTACGGTACTGAAGACGAATTTTATCTGCGATCAGGGCAATGAATTCCGAATTGGTAGGTTTCCCTTTCCCGGTATTGATCGTATAGCCGAACAGAGCGTCCAATGTTTCCATTCTTCCTCTCGACCATGCCACCTCGATCGCATGTCTGATTGCACGCTCTACCCGGCTCGGCGTGGTCTGGTATTTGCCCGCGATTGTCGGATACAGTACTTTGGTAATAGAGCCGAGCATTTCCACGTCTTCAACGGACATCATAATCGCTTCACGCAGATATTGATATCCTTTTATATGTGCCGGTACACCGATCTCATGTATCATATTGGTAACATCTTTTTCCAGATCATGAACGACTGTTTCTCCTGCAGTATGTGCAATTTCTTCCAGGGTTTCTCCCTGTCTTGTGGAAGGTACGGTGATCATGATCTGAAACTCTTTATCTCCACTCATCAGGTTGTTCAGAATCTGATATACTTTCTCATTATCTCTTGTGACGGTTAAATTTAATTGTTCCATAAAATTCCCCATGCCTTTCTTTCAGCCTGCGCCATTTGCTGCCGGAACGCTGTTGGCAAAACGCTGCCGGCGTCGGCACATTATTCGCAAAACAAACAAGTTTGTCTGTGAAAAATGAATTTTACACACTGGTCCTCCATTTTACACACTTTTCCAGCAAAACACGTTTCCCGCCGCGTAGAAATATCGTGACGATATCAATATTATAAACAATGTTGGCATTCTATGGAATATTTAGTCATCGCACAAGAAATTTTGTATAGATATAGTATAAATCCTGCAGATGCCGTTTACTGCAGATGCTGCATTACTGCAGATGCTGCATTACTGCAGCAGCATATTTTCGATGAAAATACCGTATCCGCTTGTCGCATCCTGTACAAGAACATGTGTTACCGCACCGACCAGCTTACCGTTCTGGATAATGGGGCTGCCGCTCATCCCCTGAATGATGCCGCCCGTAAGAGTAAGCAGTTCTTCGTCCGTAATTTTGATGACAAGTCCGCGGTTGACATTATCGTCTTCCAGATGCAGTTCTTCCACTTCGATATCATAGAATTTAGGCTCTCCGCTGACCGAGCAGATGATCTGCGCATGTCCGATCTCCACTTCCTGCTTTAAGGCGATCGGAATCGGCTCATAAGGTGTCTGTGTAACGATCTCGTCATTGCATACGCCGAATATTCCTTCTTCCGTATTCTGTGTGATCTCTCCGATCACATTTTCATTATCATACTCGATATAACCCGTCAGTTCGCCGGGCGACCCATCTTTTCCTCTCGTAATCCCGACAATTTCCGTCTTATAGAGCGTTCCCTCTCCAAGCTGCATCAGCGTGGATGTATCCACGTCATTAATGCCGTGTCCCAGCGCCCCGAACGTATCGTCCGTATCCACATAAGTCATGGTCCCGATTCCCTGCGCATTATCTCTGATCCAGATTCCGAGTTTCCATTCTCCGCTCTGGTTGCCTTCCGGTTTGATCTTGACTTCCGTATCGGCATCGCCCCGTCTGATGGTCATGATCATTTCTTCTCCTTCGGACTGCGTTATCATCTGCACGAACTGCTTTTTATTCTCCACTTTTTCCCCGTTCACTTCCAGAATATAGTCTCCTGTCTGAAGGATGTATTTAGCCGGTGATATCGTTTCCCCGTTTTCATTTTCAAATTCTCCGACACCCACGACTAAAACGCCTTCCGTCTTGACATAAATACCGATGGGAAGCCCCGATGGAATCAGGGTCGTATCCTGGATCACCTGAATGTCGACACTTTTATATGGAAGGATCCCGAACAGTTTTAGATCAATCTGATAAGAATCTATCTGATTGGCTTTGAACGTAACGCCTTTGGCGAAATCGACATGGATGCTTTCTACCTGCGTCGAAAGACTCGGAACCGCTTCCTTTTGATAGATCTCACCGGAAACAGGCACATGAAAATCAAGATCCTGTTCTATCCCTGCACGGATCTTAATCGTAGAAGGCACTCTTTTCCAATAGTCAATGTACACTGCCGTCATTAACGCTGCCACGCCGGCCGCCAATATAATATATAAAAATCTCCGATACCCTTTTCGATATCCTGCTGTTTTATGATCAGTCATTTCCGTGTTCCTTTCTAAAACGTATTCACACAAAAAAAGAACATACAAGAGTATGTCCTTTTTAGTATATGAAAAAACTTCGATTTTAATTTAATATTGCTTTGATTTTGTTGCCAAATCTTTCATTTCTCTTGCGTTATTTAAGACCGTTTCGGTAATACTCGCGCCTCCGAGCATTCTGGCAAGTTCCTTTATACTGTCTTCTTCCTCCAGTTTCCGGATCCGTGTTACGCTGCGCTCTTCCACGACCGATTTCTCGATCTGGAAATGTGTATCCGCCATCGCGGCGATCTGCGGAAGATGCGTAATGCAGATCAATTGATGTTTTTTGCCGAGAATTCCCATTTTTTCCGAAACTTTCCATGCAGTCTTACCGCTGATCCCGGTATCGATCTCGTCAAAAATAAGCGTCTCGATCTCATCTTTATCTGCCAGCACCGTTTTCAGCGCCAGCATGATCCTGGAAAGTTCGCCGCCGCTTGCGACCTGTGAAAGCGATTTTAATGCCTCGCCGGGATTGGTGGAGATCATAAAGTCTGTTTTATCATATCCTTCAGCTCCTATTTTATCCGGCTCCGGCTGCACGTTTATCTCAAATGCCACATCCATGAAATTCAGGTCTATCAGTGCCTTTTTCATGGACTGCGCCAGTTTAAGGGCGCTGTCTTTGCGTATTTTGGATATTTTGCCGCACAGCTTTAAGAGCGCTTCCTTTAAGGAACTTTCTTTTTGCAGAAGCTGCTGCTTATAGGCGTCAAAATTTTGATATTTTTCCAGTTTTTCCTGTAATTTTTCCTGATAGGCAAGAATCTCTTCTATCGAATTGCCTGTACCCGCGTATTTCGATTTCAGATGATTGATGACATCGAGTCTTTTTTCTGTCCGTGAAAACAACTCGCCGTCAAATTCCAGGTTTGAAAGATAGTCTGCCGCCATTCGGTTGTAATCATTCAAAAGGCTGTCTATATCCAATAACTGGTTCTCAAATTCCTGCAGCGTCTCATCATAGGAGACGATTGAGCGCACTTCTTTCACCGCTCTGCCGACAGCATCTCCGGCGCCGCCCTCCTCGTAACCGCTCAGTTGATGCGCAAGCGTGAGCGTTTCCTGAATCTTTTGTCCGTTGACTAATTTCCTGTATGTTTTTTCCAGTTCGATGTCTTCGCCGGGTGAGAGACCTGCTTCCTCAATTTCCTGTGCTTCGAATTCCGCAAGGGAAATTTCCCGTTTTCTTGTCTCTTCGTCCACATCATCCGCAGAAAGCTGTCTCACGACTTCTTTATATTCTTCATAGCGTTCCTTTAACTGCTTTTTTAATTTATATAAAGCTTCTCCGGCATAATCGTCCAGAATCTCCAGCTGTTTTCCCGGTTTTAAGAGAGATTGGTGTTCATGCTGTCCATGAATATCGATCAGGACCCCGGCAAGCGCTTTCACCTGTCTGACACTGACCGTCTCACCGCCGACTTTACAGAGAGATTTTCCCGGCATTATCCTTCTTTGTAAGATCACGGTTCCATCTTCTTCCACCGGCAGCTCCAACTGCCGTATCTCCTGTAACTGCTCTTCTTTTTCTATTTGAAAAACAAGTTCCACCAAAGCGTAATCCGCCCCTGTACGGATCATTTCTTTCTCCGCTTTCGCACCGAGCGCAAGGTTCACGGAGCCGATTATAATGGATTTGCCTGCTCCCGTTTCACCGGTCAGAATATTCAGGCCATTACCGAAATAAACTTCCGTTTCGTCGATCAGAGCAAGATTTTTTACATGTAGGCTTATTAACATAGATATTTATGACCCTGTTCCTTTCTGTCTTCTCCCCGTTACTGGTCTCCTGCCATTTTTTTATGCAGGACTTCCAGAAAACTTTCCGTATTGAGCTTTAAGACGCCCGTGGTTTTGGACGCTTTATGAATGATGATCTTATCTCCGGTCCGCAGGATGACTTTATGGGTTCCGTCAAAATTTGCTTCTACCGTCTGCATCGTCTGATCCCGCCCTTCCGGGATTACGATACACACCTCGTCCTCCGGCGAAAGAATGATGCTCCTTGTATTGAGCGTATGCGGACATATCGGCGTCAGCAGCAGAAGGCTTGCTCCCGGTTCCACGATCGGACCTCCCGCAGACATATTGTATCCCGTCGAGCCTGTGGGTGTTGCTACGATGATGCCATCCGCACTGTAGGCATTTAGAAAAAGATCGTTTACATAGATATCAAACTGTAAGATCTGCAGCGAACCGCATCTGGAAATGACGATATCATTCAGGGCGAAGTTATGTATTTCTTCTCTGTTCTGCGAATGCACCGTGCCGGCAAGCATCATCCGCTCTTCTCTCGTATACTTTCCCGCAAGCAGCCTGGAAAGCGCATTTTCGATATTGCCGATCTCTACCTCTGCCAGATATCCCAGTGTCCCGAGATTGACACCCAGTAACGGTATTTCGTAATCCGCCAGATCTCTTGCCGCCTTTAATAAGGTACCATCACCGCCGAGAACGATCGCACATTCTATTCCCTCGGGCAGTTTCCCCGGCTGCGTCTTTTGTATCTGCCGCATCATCTGAGAACCGGTGACACAGTCCGCCCTGGCGCCATGACTCCTCAAATAAGCCGCTATCTTGTCTGTATAGCCGCTATCCGGATCTTTTAACTCATTGGTTATTAATAAAAAATGGTTCATGCTGCTCCTCCACAACCGCCTGCACGGCATATTGGGATAAAACATTTGATAACATCTGTTCTCTATTCCAGCATCTGATGTGCCTGTGCTACCGCTGCCGATACGACGGACTCAAGCGTTTCATCCCGGCTTTCGCTTATGCCGTCTGTTCCGTTGACTGCCGTTATCCCGCTCACACCGTTTTCCAGAATTTCCCGCAAAGCGCATTCTGCCTCATTTTCCGTCAGTGCAGTTATTTCTTCCGGCAGATCTTCTCTTTTTTGCAGATAAATCAGATATTCGATATTCCCCTCGGGTCCCTTGATCGGCGAAAACGTCAGTCCAAGTCTCGTAAATCCCACCATATCGGCATAGATCATGATCTTTTTGATCACCTCTTCATGGATTTCCGGTTCCCTGACGACGCCCTTTTTTCCGACTTTGTCCCTGCCTGCCTCAAACTGCGGTTTGATCAGACAGACCATTTTCCCTTTGTCTTTTAATAAATTCCGCGCCGGGATCAGGATCTTCGTCAACGAAATAAAGGAGACGTCTACCGATGCAAAATCAAGTCTGTCTGCAATATCTTCCGGCTGCATATAACGGAAGTTGGTCTTCTCCATGCAGACTACCCGCTCATCACTGCGCAGTTTCCAGGCAAGCTGTCCGTGCCCCACATCAACCGAATATACTTTTACTGCGCCGTTTTGCAGCATACAGTCGGTAAAACCGCCGGTAGAGGCGCCGATATCCATACAGATCATTCCGTCTAACGAAATCGGAAAAGAATGCATCGCTTTTTCCAGTTTCAATCCGCCCCGGCTGCAATACTTCTGAGGAGTGCCTTTCACTTCAATATGCGCTTTTTCTTCTTCAAAGGCTGCTCCCGCTTTGTCCTCACGCTGTCCATTGACGAAAACATTTCCTGTCATGATAATGGCTTTCGCCTTTTCCCTGGACGGCGCAAACCCGCCTTTTACAAGCAATATATCTAATCTTTCTTTCATTTTCCCGCCAGTCCGATATATTCGGTTATGATTTTTCTGACAATGGAATCCGCATCAATGCCGACTTCCTGTTTCAATAGTTCCACATTTCCGTGCTCTACATATTCGTCCGGAACAGCGACGCACATCACTTTCGTCTGTGTGCGCAAAGTGTCCACATAAGCTCTGACTTTCTCGCCATAACCTCCGCTTGCTACATTCTCTTCCATGGTGACGATCAGTTTATGCGTAAGGCAGGCTTCCCTTACCGCCTCTTCATCGATCGGTTTAACGAATCTGGCATTGACAAGCGAACAGGCATATCCTGTTTCCTTCAGCTGTCTGCGCACATCCAACGCCACTTTCACCATGCTGCCGACCGCCATGAGTACAATATCTTCTTCTTCATAGATGCTCTCGCTTTTGCCAAAGAGAATCTCCTCTCTGTTATCCTTTAACCCGTCAAACGCCGTTCCGCGCGGATAGCGGATCGCAACGGGGGCCGACAGCGACAGCGCGAATTTGATCATATCGGAAAGCTCCCATTTATTCTTTGGCGCCATAATGTGCATATTCGGAATCGAGGAAAGATATGACAGATCAAAAATGCCCTGGTGCGTCTCTCCGTCGCTTCCTACGAGTCCTGCCCTGTCTATCGCAAAGATCACAGGCAGATTCTGGATACAGACATCATGCAGTATCTGGTCATACGCCCTTTGCAGGAAAGAAGAATAGATCGCTACGATCGGCTTTAAGCCGCCCGCCGCAAGACCGGCTGCAAAAGTGACCGCATGTTCCTCCGCAATTCCCACATCAAAGAATCTGTCCGGATACATATTCCGGAAACGTTTCAATCCGGTTCCATCCGGCATCGCCGCCGTAATGGCCACGACTTTCTCATCACGCTGCCCAAGTTTACACATTACGGTAGAAAAAATGTCCGTATAATTGGCTTTCGTCCGCGGCGTACTCGGAATACCGGTCTCGATATCAAAAGGCTCCGCGCCGTGAAACCTTGCCGGATGCCTTTCCGCCGGACCGTATCCCCGCCCTTTCTGGGTGATCGCATGGATCAAAACCGCGCCTTTGATCTTTCTGGCTTCTTTGATCATACGCATCATCGCGGTTATATTGTGACCGTCTACGGGACCCAGATAAGTAATGCCCATATCTTCGAAAAACATCCCGGGTACGACGAGTTGTTTAAAACTGCTTTTTGCACGCTGAATCTGTGAAACGACCTTGTCGCCGTATTTGGATTTTCCATGCAGGGAGTTATAGATACCCTCCTTTAAGTCCAGATACATATCCGCTGTTCTGATATTGTTCAAATATTTGGAAACACCGCCTACATTTTCGGAAATAGACATGTTATTATCATTGAGGATAATAATGAAGTTGGTCTCTAAACGGGACGCATTGTTCAATGCCTCATAGGCCATGCCGCCGGTCAGAGAACCATCGCCGATGACGGATATAATGGTATTTTTTCCGCCTGCCAGATCTCTTGCCTTGACCATACCGAGTCCTGCCGATATGGAGGTGGAACTGTGTCCTGTGTCGAAACAGTCGCAGTCGCTTTCTTTTCTCTTCGGAAAACCGCTGATGCCGCCGTATTTGCGCAAATTAACAAAGCCGTCTCTTCTTCCGGTCAATATTTTATGCGTATAAGACTGGTGTCCTACATCCCATATGATCTTATCTTCCGGCAGATTGAGCGACAAATGCAGAGCCATGGTCAATTCCACGGCTCCCAGATTCGAGCCGAGATGCCCTCCCGTTACGCTGATGGAACGGATCAGAAACTGCCTGATCTCCTCTGCGAGCGCCGCATGATTTTCCGCACCGATCTCTTTGATATCATTGGTTTTTTCTATTTTCTCCAGAAACATCGTATCCCTCATTCCCGCCTGGCCGTAAAGTCCGAACAGGCCCTGTATGGTACATGGACCAATTTATTTCTCTCTGTATATCAACTGTTCTATTAATTTTTCCAGAAACGGATTTCTGACGGGGAAAGAAGATAAGATCCTGATCGCCTCATTCGATAAAGCTGCGACTGTCTCCGCCGACTTTTCCAGTCCACATATTGTAACATATGTTCTTTTATTATTTTTTTCATCGCTTCCGACAGGTTTGCCGAGTACTTCCTGTGACCCTGTCACATCCAGGATATCGTCCTGGATCTGAAAAGCAATGCCGATATTATAAGCGCATTTCTCGATCGCTTCTATCTGCTCTTTCTCAGCGCCTGCCAGAATCGCGCCGATCATCATCGATGCCTGTATGAGAGCCGCTGTTTTATGTTCATGGATAAACATAAGCAGATCTTTCGTCATATCCTCCTGTCGCTCTTCCGCTTCGATATCTGCACATTGACCGCCTATCATGCCGTAGATACCCGCTTTCTTACCGAACACGGCAAGCGCCGCCGCCGCTCTCTTATATTCCTCCAGGCTCTTTGTTCTGTCAAAAACAGACGCCGCCGTTTCAAACGCATAATTTAACAGGCCGTCTCCCGCCAGTACCGCCATGCCTTCGCCGTAGACCATGTGCGTCGTCTTTCTGCCACGTCTGTATTCGTCATTATCCATAGCCGGCAGATCGTCATGTACAAGCGAATAGTTGTGAAGCATCTCGATTGCCGCCATGAAGGGATCGATCAAAGCGCCGCTCCCGCCGAACATTTCGTAAGTCTCTTTCATCAGCATGGGACGAAGCCGCTTGCCGCCTGCGAGCACGGAATAATTCATTGCCTCGATGACCGTCTTCTGATACCCTTCCTCCTTTGGCAGAAACGCTTCCAGGGCTTCCTCTATGCGCATTGTTTTCTCTTTTATTGTTTCTTCAAATACTGTTTTGTCAGAATTCATCCAATTCACCATCTTCGCCTATTTTCAAAACCAGCTTCTCCACTTTGTCTATTTTGGTATTACAGTATTGTAAAAGCCGCATTCCCTTCTGATAGGCCAGAAAAGACTCTTCCAGGGTTGTCTCTTCCTCTTCGAGACGCCCTATCGTCTCTTCTATCCGCTCAAACGCTTCTTCCAGAGAAAGAGCTTCCAGATCTTCTCCGAAATCCTTTTCTCCTGCCGTTTCTTCTTCACACTGCTTTTTATGCGTGTCCTTTCCCATACAAATACCATGCCTTTCTCTCACTTGTCGCCATTTGCCGCCGGAAGGTGATACACACCGGTGCAGAATATCCAAGCGTCTTTTTTACTCTCCTATGACCAGTTCCCGGCAGTCCGTAACCTTTGCGTGTATGACGCCGTCTTTTACATATACGGACAGTTCGTCATCCGGCTTTACCTGACTGACCCGGCATACCGTCCTGCCGTTTCCATCAGACGCATATGCATACCCCTGGCTCAACTTTTCAAGCGGCGATAAGCCTTTCATTTTCTCGATATAAAGCGCCAGATCGTGTTTTTTCTCCTGAATACGCCGCTTCATACTCTCTGACAGCGTATCTTCCAGATGCAGAATAAAGGTTCGTTTCTCCCTGATCTGACTGGCCGGACTCAAATATTTCAGCTGCGTCTGATAATTCGTCATCCTGTTTCTATACTGCCTGATACGATTTCTGCACAGATGCTGCAGCGTATAGGCATATTCACCCATCTTATCCTGCAGCTGCTCCATATCAAATACCGCCAGCTCCGCCGCCGCAGATGGCGTCGGCGCACGCAGATCCGCTACATAATCGATGATCGTCGTATCCGTCTCATGTCCTACGGCTGAAATAACCGGGATCGGGCAGTCAAAAACCGCCTGTGCCACCGCTTCTTCATTAAATGCCCATAAATCTTCTATCGAACCGCCGCCGCGGCCTACAATGATCGTATCGACCTGGTAATGCTCCATGGCATGAATACCGTTGACAATACTGGCAGCGGCCATATCTCCCTGTACGATGGCCGGATAAAGAATGATCTGCACATAAGGGTTGCGCCTCCCCGCGATCTGTATGATATCCCGTACCGCCGCACCTGTTGGCGCCGTAATGACCCCCAGACGTTTAATATATTTGGGAATGGGCTGTTTATACTCTCTGGCAAACATCCCTCTTTCCCCGAGTTCCTCTTTCAGACGTACAAACCGCTCATACAGCGCACCGGCGCCATCCTGTGTGATCTCTTTTGCATAAAGCTGATATTTTCCGTCCCGTTCATAAACGTCTATCGTACCGTTCACAATGATCTGCTGGCCTTCCGTCATGCGGAAAGCCAGACCGCTTCTGCTGCCGGCAAACATAACGCATGCTATTGTTCCCTTTTCATCCTTTAATGTAAAATAAATATGTCCAGAGGAATGGTACTTACAGTTACTCACTTCACCTTTCACCGAAATGGACTGTAACATAAAATCCTGCGTGAACATATTTTTAATGTAAGAATTAACCTGTGCTACCGTATATACATTCTGCATCACAACACCCCGGGGAATCTCTGTAAGTCCGCGTATTTATGCGAATCTGGCAAGGATACCGTTGACAAAACCCGAGGAAGCATCCTGGCCGAATTTTTTCGCCAGTTCCACTGCTTCATTGATCGCTACGCCTGTAGGCACCTCATCATCAAAAGCGATCTCATAAACCGCCAGTCTGAGGATCGTCAGATCTACTTTCCCCATTCTGTCCGTATTCCAATTCTCGGTTTTTGTATTTAACATTTCATCGATCGTTTCCAATTTCTCTGCTATCTTCCGGTATTTAGAGGAAATATATTCTTCGTCTGCCGCATCCGCTTCGCAGGAATCTTCAAAAAAGAGCTGTTCCTGTTCAGGCATCTCTTCCGGACTGTTAAATTCAATACGAAACAGCAGTTTAAATATCTGCTCTCTCAATTCTCTTCTGCTCATATAAACCTCTGCCTTGTCTTATCTGTCTTTCGCTACATTGATGCCTGCAATGCGGATATTAACGTCGGTCACTTCCAGTCCCGTCATATTCTCAACCGCATTTTTTACTTTGCTCTGTACACGCTGGCAGGTTGCCGGAATGTTAAACCCATATTCGATCGTTATTGCCAGATCGACTTTTACCTTCTGCTGAAGAACTTCCACTCTTGTTCCTTTGGCCGCATTTTTGACGCCGACTTTGCTTAAAAATTCATGCGTCATATTACCCGACATGGCTGCCACGCCCTCTACTTCCGTCGCTGCAAGCGCCGCGATCATTGCTACAACATCATCCGCGATCTTAACCGAGCCGATCTTCTCGTCTTCCTGTAATACATATGTGTTTTTCGCAAATTCCTGTTCCATATCCATAACCATACCTTTCTATCTGCTGCCGGCCTGTGAGAGCGACGGCGCCGCTACTTTATCTTCCTTGATATATTCTGATTTAGTATACCAAAATTTACGATGCTTGCCTAGTACCGAAATCAATAAGAATTTGACACGGATCTGACAAATTCCATATTCCCGGTCCCTGCAGCCGCATGAAAAAACGTGCTAGAGCCAGAAACTCATACTGTACTGTTCTCCGTCGTCGGTATAGGATACAACACCCTCCGGACAATCCAGATAATAAAAGATCTCCTGATCCTGTATCAGCATATCCTGCATCTGTCCGTAAATTTCTTCGGAAGCGCATTTTAAGGTAACATAGGCATTTCCGCGTTCATAACCTTCCTTGAAGATCCTTGCAAGCTGCTCTTTATCAACCGTTGTAAAGTAAAGACCTTCTCTGACATAATAATTATCTTCCATTGAGTCGCACTGCGGCGGCTCCACCACATTATCTATCTTATGCGTTTTGCAAAGCTGCTGCGTCGTCACACATAAATAATCATAATTGATCGTCGGTTTGGCCTTCTCCGGATACGCGTCGTCTCCGCCTATTGCCTGATAGGAGGCGTCCCCCCAGGTCGTATCGACATAATACCACTGCCCGTCGATCCTGGCTGCATTCCAGGCATGTCCTTCTCCCTGCGACACTTCTCCGAGGATCAATGTCGAGCTGATGCCCGCCTGCTGCAGCAGATACTGTGTCGCCTTGGCGTACCCCTGACAGACCGATCTGCCATCCAGAAATACCGAACATATATTCTGGCTGTTTTTCGCCTCTGCGTCATATTCCGTATGATCGATCAGATATTCATAAATATGTTTGACTTTTTCATATTCATCCATTTCCGGCCCGATCTGTGAAAGACACTGCTCCACATATTTGTCTATCTGCGTCTGGCTTGCCGCGATCTCTTCCCTGTCCATATGATAGGTCCCGGTAAACGTAATTCTTTTCAGGATATCGCCCAGCGTATATTGTGTATACGTATATCCGTCTACATAAAAGATTTCCGGATGATCGTTGAGCACACACTGGAACATACGGCCGATTTCTTTTTCGTCCATACTGGAAAGCGTCACATCTTCCTGAAAATGGGAAAGTGTCCACAGGATCTCCAGATAGATTTCCTGTTCCTTTTCGGACAGCAGCTGAAACGCATAGGAATCCCCCTGCATGTCCCGCAGAAGAAACTTCTCTTCGTCCGTCAGCTTAACGTCCGACTCTTCCAAACCGTCTCTTTTCACCAGAACGGCGTCCGCTTCTTCCTGTATCTGTATGACCTGTCCGCCTGCGGCATTCTCATCCGCATGCTTCTTTACTGTTCTGCCCTCATACAGACAACCGGTCATTATGACCATGATTCCTAACACACCTGCCAGAACACCTGCCTGTGAACATAAACTTTTCTTCATGAAATCACCTTCCGCCTGTCAGACTTTACGGTTACCGGGCGCTTAATTCTTTCCGAATTCAGAAAGCACCAGACCGGCGTTGCGCTCTGCTGTCATTCCGATACTCCATTGATTTACAAACAATAACAGCGGATTCCCTTTGAGATCTTTGATCTTTTTCATATCGGAAGTTCCTGTTAATGTATTCAGATCAATATCTTTGTTTTCGATCCATCTGATATGCTCATAAGGCAGATTGTCCAGACGGATCTCTACATTGTACTCGTTCTCCAGACGATATTTTAACACGTCAAACTGCAGTACGCCGACAACTCCGACGATGATCTCTTCCATACCCGAATTAAATTCCTGAAAAATCTGAATGGCGCCTTCCTGCGCGATCTGTGTGATCCCCTTTACAAACTGCTTTCTTTTCATCGTATCAAGCTGCCTGACTCTGGCAAAATGCTCCGGTGCAAAAGTCGGGATCCCTTCATATTGGAACTGCTCTTTCGGCATACACAGCGTATCCCCGATCGCAAAAATACCCGGATCGAAAACACCGATAATATCTCCCGCATATGCTTCCTCTAATATTTTGCGTTCGTCAGCCATGATCTGCTGCGGCTGGGAGAGGCGCATCACCTTTCCGCCCTGTACATGCTTTACTTCCATGCTGGCTTCATACTTGCCGGAACAGATGCGCATAAACGCAATCCTGTCTCTGTGCGCTTTATTCATATTGGCCTGAATCTTAAAGACAAAGGCCGAAAAAGTGTTCTCCACAGGATCCACCAGACCGATATCCGCCCTGCGCGGAAGCGGTGTCGTCGTCATTTTCAAAAAATGCTGTAAGAAAATTTCCACACCGAAGTTCGTCAGCGCCGATCCGAAAAATACAGGCGTCAGCTCACCGGCGCGTATTCTCTCAAGATCATATTCCGCACTGGCCCCATCGAGCAGATCGATCTCATCCGCAAGCTGTTCTTTAAAAGCTTCTCCGATATGAGAAAGCAGCATCCCTTCATCATCGATCGGAATCGTAGTGGCATGTCCCTCTTTCGTCCCTTTTTCCGTATCGGAATAAGTCACGACACATCTGTTTTCCCTGTCATAAACTCCTTTAAACTCTTTACCGGAGCCGATCGGCCAGTTGATCGGACATGTTGCAATGCCCAGCTCCTTCTCGATCTCATCCAAAAGCTCGAACGTATCGCCCGCATCCCTGTCCATTTTATTAATAAAAGTAAAGATTGGAATCCTGCGCATAACGCATACTTTAAAGAGCTTTCTTGTCTGTGCCTCCACACCTTTGGAAGCGTCAATGACCATCACTGCGGAATCCGCCGCCATCAGGGTACGGTAAGTATCCTCCGAAAAGTCCTGATGCCCCGGTGTATCCAATATATTGATGCAAAAACCGCCGTACTGAAACTGTAATACGGAAGAAGTAACGGAAATACCTCTTTCCTTCTCAATCTCCATCCAGTCCGAAACGGCGTGTCTTGCAGTCGCCTTCCCCTTAACGCTGCCTGCCAGATTGATCGCACCGCCGTATAATAAAAACTTTTCCGTCAAAGTCGTTTTACCGGCGTCCGGGTGTGAAATAATGGCAAAAGTCCTTCTTTTGTTAATTTCGTCTGCATAACTGCCCACGTTCTTATCCTCCATACGATCTCATAGATATCCGATACATCGCTTTACTTCCCGTATGCTCATGCACGGGGAAGCATCGACTGCCCTTTAAATTCCGGCGTGATCCCGAAATAGTAAAGCACGGTAGCTCCGATATCCGCAAAAGTATCTCTTGTACCGAGATTCTCCGGCGCCACATTCTTTCCATACATCAAAAACGGCGTATATTCTCTGGAATGATCGGTAGATACCGTATAACCCGGGTCACAGCCATGATCGGCCGTGATCATCAGAATATCCTCCTCTTTCATTTTCCCGATGATCTCCGGCAGCTTTTCATCAAAATAAGCAAGCGCCCCGGCATAACCGTCTATATCATTGCGATGCCCATACAGCATATCATAATCTACCAGATTTACAAAGCATAATCCTTCAAAATCTTTTTCAAGATATGCGAGCGTCTTCTCGATTCCCTCTTCATTTCCCTTGGTATAGGTATATTCCGTGATCCCTTTCCCCACAAAAATATCCTGGATCTTGCCGATAGAAATCACATCCCTGCCTGCCGCGCTCAACTGCTCAAGCATCGTTACCCCGGGCGGCTCAAGAGAAAAGTCATGCCGTTTGGCCGTCCTTGTATAATTACCGCTTTCGCCGACGAAAGGTCTTGCGATCACTCTGCCGACTCCATGTTCCCCCTGCAAAAGTTTTCTTGCCATCCGGCAGTATTCATACAGGGTCTCCACCGGCACGACGTCTTCATGGGCTGCGATCTGGAAAACGCTGTCGGCCGATGTATACACGATCAGCTTACCGGTCTTTACATGCTCGTCTCCGTAATCCTTTATGACTTCCGTACCGGAATAGGGTTTGTTGCAGAGAACTCCCCTGCCCGTCATGGCGCAGAAAGAATCCAGTATCTCCTTCGGAAAACCGTCCGGGTATACGGGCAGCGGTTTCTCAGAAATAATTCCCGCTATTTCCCAGTGCCCTATAGTTGTATCTTTCCCTTTTGAGGCTTCCTTCATACGGGCAGTTACCGCTGCAGGATGTTCTTCTTTCATTGCGATATCCACGCCATCTATATTAAATAATCCCAACTTTGCCATATTGGGCATATGAAAACAGGCGCTTGCGGATACGGAGCGCAGCGTGTTCGTCCCCTTATCACCGTAATCGGCGGCATCCGGCATCTCGCCGATCCCGAAACTGTCCAGTACGATCAAAAAAATTCGTTTCATATTCGTATATTACTCCCTTCTGCTGTATGTTTGCCGCAAACAGACGCGGCACAAGCGCAGGTACTTCTTTCCCTGCGCCCGCACTGCTCATTGCTTCCGTGTATAGTTTACCACGAAATCAATCTATGTGCATCTAATTTTCGTCTGCATTTACAGTGCTGATCACGATCGCCTCGGCACTGACGCCTGTTTTACGGATAACGATATCTTCAATCTGCGCACGCTGCGCTTCCGTCAGTTCTGATGTGCAGACCACCACATCCACGCTCTCACCGTCGATGCTGACTATGGCATCGGCAAACCCTTTGGCCTCCAGCAAAATCTCCGCCGCCGTTTCCTTTTCGGCGATATCCGTCATGGAGATCATACTGTTGACGGCTTCCTGTTTCTGTGTTTCACTGATATTAGCATTATTTATGATTTCCAAAAGCATCTCTTTATTCTGCGCCCTTGTCTGCTCCTTCTGCAGTTTGGCGCCGGAGAGGGTCGATACCCCCGTAGAAGAAGTGAATACCGCTTCGCCCGGTACTTCTTCTTCACCCGAAGTTTCCGCGAGCATCTCCGTACTCGTCACTTCCGCATCGCTGTCCAGACTCTGGATATCGTCGGTAGACTGTTCAATGTCTTCATCCGACAGATCAAGCAGCGCACTGTAATCAATGTCATCTTCCGAGAGCGCCAGATTCCCCAGATCATCCGTCGCAATCTCACCGTTCACTGTCATGATTTCTTCATCCGTTACTTTGGTCCCTGCGAAATTCAGGTATCCTGCAACTGCAATCATAATCGCAAGAGCCGTAATCATTACCTGATTCTTCTTAATCATATTCTTCAAACCATTCTCCCCTTTAACTATTATTGGTTTTCCTTTTTACTACTCTTATCTTATTCGTGTCAATGCCAAATAATACCTGAATTGTCTCAATAATATTCTGTTTTACCATCTCTTTGTCTGCACCCTGTGCGATCACTACGACACCTTCTACGACAGGCTGTATCGTTTTACGCACATAAGGCACGTTCTGCCCGGCTTCATTTACCGTAAAAACGGTAGTTTCCTCCAGTCTCTGCTCAGAAACCGTCCTGCTCCCGCCCTCCGCGTCCGTCTCCTGCGTTTCTTTTATTTCTTCCGGTATGTCCTTCTCCAGTATCTTCTCCTCGGATTCCTTTAACGTGATCAGAACTTCCACTTTCCCCGCCCCTTCTATACAGGAAAGGGACTGCTCCAGTTTGGTTTCCCAATAATCGGTATAGGACAGATCATAGCCCCTTTCCGGCTGTAAGGCCGCACCCGCATCATTCTGTACCGGCTTCGTTCCGTCTACTATACCAAAACCACTGTCCGATATACCGGACTTATCCTTTTCGGCAGCGGAATCCGTTTTTTTGACCGGCAGCGCTATGACACAGAGCAGAATACCGCATAATATCATGATCAGCAGCTGGTCTTTCCGCAGTTTCGTTCCGCCCGTTATTTTATTCAGCAGTTTCTTCCACTGTTCCATACAGGCTCACCTCCACATATTTTTCCTCGATACCCAGCACGCCGCAGAATCTTTCCCGCAGCATATCCGTAGTCTGCATACCGGAGCTTACTATCTCTTCCTCCTGTTCCCGTACCTCTCCGATCTGTATTTTTTCAATCTGTATTTTGTCAATTCCGCCGTTTTCTGTCCCGTCCCCGCTGTCCGCTTTCTCTTCTATACTTTCTATCGCTTCCGCACCTCCCCCGTCTCCTGCTTCGCCTCTCATCCGCTTCATCACCACAATACGCACTTTTTCAAGCGTATACTGTGTGATGCCGTTTTCATCCTTGTCCGGCAGTGTCGTCAGACTGACCCTGACGTTAACAATTTGGTAATCTTCCTCTGCAGCTTCTATATTCAATTTAGATTTAATTTCACTTTCCATGCTGTCTATGAGCGTCTCCACCGTATCTTTGGCACCTGTCATGTCTCCTTCCTGATATTCCGGCTGCAGGTCAACGAATCCTCTCTGCAGTTCCTCTCCCGCATCCAGGAAAATATTGTATACCGGTGTCAGAAACTGCATCAGAATCATCATACTGACGATCAGCTTCATATACTTTTCATATTTGGGCCCCGGCGTAAAATGAATGACCGCCTGCGCAGCAATCATGAAAATTCCTATTCTTTTGATCAAATCCACCAATGCGCTCATTACATTCCCCGATTCGTAGAGCACGCCACGATGGCAATGCTGATAATAAAGAGGGCGATCGACGATAACGCCAGTTTTAACAGGAGTAAACTTCCATCGCCTACCCGGTTGGCACAATTGGTCATCCTTTTGTCGCTGACGATCCCGATCAAAGCCGCACCTCCCTTTAAAGCGCCTGACAGGAGCAGTATCTTCAGAACCGGAAGCGCACAGATAAATATCATAACAACCGTAATATAAATACCGATACTGTTTTTGATCAGGACTGCGGACCCCACTACCATCTCAAACATTCCTTCCGTCAGATTCCCGATCCCGGGAATCATCGATACGGCCTTTTTCAAAGCGGAGGACTCCAACGCGTCTACCACCGGAGATATCATGGACTGCAAAAGGCTGAATCCCGTAACCAGTCCAAGTGTTATTTTAATCAGAAAGGCGACCAGTTTCTGTACAAAATCCAATAATAAATTCAGTTTTTCCTCCATCCAGACGCCATTGATCACCCCAAGCAGGATGAAACAATAAATTAGCGGCAAAAGAATGGACAGATAACATTTCTCGATCAAATACACCGTCATCAGGAAAAGCTGATAATAGGCCGCGGCTGAAGCGGCTCCGGCCGCCGCGCCTACCGTCAGAAGATAAGCCGGAATAAACAACTGCATAAAAGTTGTAAGCTGATTTAACATTTCTCTGACAATGGACGCCGTATTGCCGAAGACTTTCAGCAAAATCGCGATCAGCAGCAAATAAATTAAATAAAATGCGATATCCGATACCTGACGGCTTTGAAAGATATCTGCAAAATTTGCAAAAAGAGCCGCCGTGATCCCCAGTACAAGGATCATGACAAACAAGGTTCTGACCTCCCCTGCCTGTGCTCCCACTGCATTTTTCAACCCCGAAAGAAGCAATGACACCGCCTCTTTGATCTTTCCTTTCAGGATCAGTGATAACACCTGTTGTCCGTCAAACTGATACGTGGGAAATAATGATTCAAAACTGTTTTCGGCCTCCTCCAGATCCAGTTCCTGCCAGAGACTTCTTTCTGCGGAAGCTTGTACCGTAAGGGAGCTGCAGCAGACACTGGCAAGGATAACGAGGAGTGCGGCGATCACTTTCTTCATCCGGCTATCTCCTGAATACTTTTCATCAGAGCGCTCAAGATCGGCATGCCAAGCAATAGAATATACATTTTCCCCATAGTTTCCACCTGCCCCGCAATACCTGCATATCCTGCATCCTTGCAGATACCGGAACAGAATTCACAGATATAGGCCGCTCCTACCGCCTTAAATAATAACGATAGATATTTAAAATTATCTCCCAGGTATGTCTGCATGCTTTCCATGCCTGTCATAATGCGTGTAAAGTAATTGACCGAATAAGTCAAAATCAGCAGACATACCGCAAATCCGATATAAACTCCGTATTCATTTTTATAACTTTTCATGGATGCCGCAACCAGCACCCCGACAAGACCGATCAGACCGATTTTTATGATATCCATATATATGCACCTTTTTATATGTAATTTACTTGTTTCAAAATTATTAAATCATGATTATATCATAAACAAATCCTGAATCATGATAAACAAATCGTAGATATATGGTACAAGCCATGTCAGAACGAGAATCAGACCGGCGAGACTGATCAAAAAAGCATGTTCTTCCCTGCCGCTGTGTTTCAGGATCTGACTTAGAATCGTTACCAGTATACCGACCGCTGCAATTCTGAAAATAAGACTAATGCCCATTGAAAAACCATATCCCTTCCTTAGGTATCTCTATAGTAATAAAATAATAAGAAATAAACCCGCCATAATACTGATGCTCATAATGACCCGGGATTTATTTTCATACTCCGCCTGCGCGCTGGCGATATGCCCGGTAATAATATCGAGAGATTGTCCTACGCCCGCAGCCTGTATCGTCTCATGCAGCATTCCCATATGCTTTGGCAGCTCCCTTAAAATATCCTTCTCTTCTTCGTTGATAGCCATATCCTTCATACACCGGTCCATCTGCTCTTCCCACAGCATCGTCAAATCCCGCCCATCGTTTTCTTCCAGTTTTTCATAAAGTCCCGCAAAAGCGCTCCTGTAAGGTTCCTTCATGCATTGTCCAAAAAGCAGGCAGATTTCCGGCAGTGTCCGCTTCCCGTAAAGCATCTCATCCTGCATCCTGACAATCATGCGCCGCATCTCGCGAAGTTCGTTTATGCGTCTTTTTTCTTCCGCCACCCGCTCGAACCCAAGTCCGGCACACCCTGCCATTAACAGCAAAATTCCTGCAAGTTTGAACATAGATTCCTCTCTCTGTCATAGATCCCGATTATATTACATTTGTTATTCTTTTTCCCAAGCAGCATATATCTGTCAAAAACTTTTTCTTCCATCACAGGTTTCATATACGCCTTGGCGCGCACTTCCTCTATGGAAAATCCGTGAATGGTAGCCAGTACACGACAGCCGCATCGGATGGCTCTATGCATGGCTTCTATGTCTTCTTTGTCTCCGAGTTCGTCGACTGCCAGAATATCAGGCGCCATGGAGCGGATTAACATCATCATTCCCTCACGTTTCGGGCAGGCATCCATCACATCCGTCCGTATACCGATATCATTTTGCGGAATCCCGAGATAACTCCCGGCAATCTCCGAACGTTCATCTACCAGTCCCACATTTCTGCCTTTCCCATAGATGTTTCCCTCGGAAAAACTGCGTACCAGATCCCGCAGCATCGTCGTCTTCCCACAGCCCGGAGGCGAAATGATCAGCGTATTTAAGACCTCGCCTTCCCGGTAGAGATAAGGGAGCGCTTTCTCGGATACCCCTTTTATCTCATGCGCGATCCTGATATTTAAATAACGGATGTACTTTATATTTCTGACCTGTTCACCGTTTTCCAGAATAACCTGTCCTGCTACACCGATCCTGTGTCCTCCCGGAATCGTCATGAACCCCTGTCTGATCTCGTCCGCGAAAGCGTACACCGAATATCTGCAGACATGCGCCAAAACCGCCTCAAGCTCCTTTTCCCGGCTGTATCGTGCATCTGATTCCCTGTCTGTCAATTCGCCGCTTTCGGACAGGAAGTATTCCGTATGATCCATAAGAACCGTAACAGGCTGATTGACGCGCAGACGTATCTCCTGCAGCCTGTCTGCCTGTTCTGCCACCTTTTCCCATGTCAGGCGCATGAAGTCCGGGAAAATATGTAAAATTTCCTCTTTCTGCATCTCCCTCGCCCCCTTATCTCAATATATGAACCGTTGTCCGAGTTATGACAAAAAAATGGACAAAGCTGTTGTCAGCTTTGTCCATCTGCTCCCGTCCGCTCCCTTTTCCACGCCAGGACTTCTTCCAGCCTGTCCCGTACCTTTTTCTCCTCTCCCTGACCTGTGGGAAAATAGTAGCGTGTCCCGCGCATCGATTCGGGCAGACATTCCATGTTCGTCAGTTTCTCTTCCGTATCATGCGCATACTGGTATCCTTCTCCGTAATGAAGCTCTTCCATTAATTTCGTCGGCGCATTCCTGATCTGTAAGGGCACAGGTTCCGCCGTTTTATTTCTGACATCCTCTCTGCACTGTTTGCAGGCCGTATACAGCGCATTGGATTTGGGTGCCATAGCAAGATATGTAACCGCATGCGTCAAGTGCACGTCACATTCGGGCATTCCCAGGAAATGACAGGCCTGATAAGCTGCCACGGCAAGCGGCAGTGCATGAGAATCCGCCATACCAATGTCCTCACTGGCGAAGCGGATCAGGCGTCTGGCAATATAAAGAGGGTTCTCTCCGCCTTCCAGCATCCTGCACATCCAGTTAACCGCCGCATCCGGGTCACTGTTGCGCATGGATTTATGAAGCGCCGAAATAATATTGTAATGTTCTTCTCCCGTTTTGTCATATAGAAGGGATTTCCGGTTAATACACTGCAAAAGGCCTTCATCCGTTACCAAAAGAGCGCCATCCGGCGTGATCTCTCCGTTCAAAACGACCATCTCCAGCGTATTTAACGCCGTTCTGGCATCTCCATTTGCAAACACGGCGACTGCCCTTAGCTGTTCCTCCCGGATCTCAATCCTCTGTCCCGCAAATCCGGCGGGATTTTGCAGCGCGTTCTGCAAAAGACGCACGATATCATCTTCTTCCAGTGCCTTCAGAACAAATACCCGGCATCTTGAAAGCAGCGCCGCATTGACCTCAAAAGAAGGATTTTCGGTCGTGGCGCCGATCAGCAGAATACTTCCTTTTTCCACAAATGGCAGAAAAGCATCCTGCTGCGCTTTGTTAAATCGGTGGATCTCGTCAACAAAAAGAACTGTCCGTATTCCCATCTTCCGGCTGATCTCAGCCTGATTCATCACTTCCTTAATTTCCTTGATACCGCTTGTCACTGCACTGAAATTGATAAAATCCGCTTTCGTCCTGCCGGCAATGATCCCGGCCAGCGTTGTCTTGCCGACTCCCGGCGGTCCCCAGAATATCATGGACGAAATCTGATCCTTTTCGATCAGCTGCCTGAGAATCCTGCCTTCCCCAAGCAGATGTTCCTGCCCGATAAACGCTTCTAATGTCTGCGGGCGCAGACGGCTCGCCAAAGGATGCGGAGCCGTTCCTCCATTCCTGTTCTCATAACGATCTGCATCAAACAATGTCATCTGTTCCATGAAACATCCGGCCTTTCTTCCGATCTGCAATTTACTGGTAACTTCTTCTATTGTAGCAAACATTTGTTCTGCATTCAATAAATTTCCCGGATTTTTTTGCGCGCTTCCAATAAAACGTCAGAGGTAATGACCAGTTCATCCACATCCATATTGATAAATGTTTCAAACATTTCCCCATCAGCCGCCAGTTCCCCGCACAGCGCCGCTCTTTTCCCTTCCTTGTGCGCTGCCTGTACGGACATGGCAATCAGCTTTAATACCGCTTCATGATGCGGATTATAAAAGGACTGCATGTTCTTATTCTGTCTGTCGATCGCCATCGTGAGCTGGCTTAAATTATTCGTCCCGATACAGAAAAAATCAACTTCCCTGGCCAGTTTTTCACTGATCAGCGCTGCCGCCGGCGTCTCTATCATAATGCCGAACTCCACATGCTCTTCATATGCCGTGCCCTCGTCTGACAATTCTTTCTGCACCTGGGAGGCGATCTCTTTCACCATCAGTACTTCTTCCAGAGAAATGACCATAGGAATCAGAATACCGAGCCTGCCGTAGCAGGCTGCACGGTACAGCGCGCGAAGCTGTGCTTTAAAGATTTCGGGCCTGTTCAAACAGACGCGGAGCCCGCGGGCGCCCAGCGCCGGATTGATCTCTTTTTCCAGTTTAAAGTATTCCGCCGCTTTATCCGTTCCGATATCAAGTGTACGGATAACGACTCTTTTATTTTCCATTTTCAAAAGCGCCTGCCTGTAGACCTCAAACAAACGTTCCTGCGTCGGAAAATCCTGATTTTCAAGATACAGGAATTCACTTCGTAAAAGGCCGATGCCTTCGGCATCGTTTTCCAAAGCATTATCAATATCCTGCAGGCTGCCGATATCCGCATACAGGTGAATTCTGCTTCCATCCGCCGTAACTGTCTCTTTTCCTTTCAGTGCCTGTAAGCTTTCCTTTTTCCTTGCCAGTATACATTTTCTTTCATGCAGTTCGGCGCGGGTCTCTTCGTCGGGTTCTATATATGCGACCCCGTTTTCGCCATCTAAAATTGCCTGGTATCCGTTATATTCTTCCAGACTGCCCGCCTGCATGGCAATGAGCGCCGGTACGCCCATGCTTTTGGCAAGCATGCTGACATGAGAATCACTCGACCCCTGCTCCAGCAGAAACCCCAGCACATTCTCCGGAACAAGCGGCTTCGTATCAGCCGGCGTCAGATCTTTGGCAGCTATGATGACAGGCCCGGTCAGCTGCGCCGGATTCCATGCAGCGTCCGTCCCGTTTGGCCGGTACAGGATCTTTCCCATGCAGATATCCTGATATACACTCTTTCCGTATAGTGTGATCATACATAAATCCTTTCCCTACAGATTATTCTGCAAAAATTGTTTTAGTCCCCAGGCCGCTTCCTTTTCATCCGCGCCTTCTATATTCATGGTGATCATATCGCCTTTGCACGCGCCAAGCCCCATAACGCCCAAAATACTTTTGGCATCACCGCTTTTCTCCCGATGGCTTATCCGGATCGCCGAGCTGTATTTGCTTGCCTCTCTGACAAACAGTCCTGCAGGTCTGGCATGCATGCCTGCTTCCTCTTTGATCCGGTATTGAAATTGTTCCATATCTGCATCATCCTGCCTTTCTTTGGTTTTCGTTTTATTTCCTTATCGTTTCCAATTTAGACAGGATTATTCCGGAGCGCTTTTTCATGCATAAAAAAGGATGACCGCAGCCATCCTTTTCCATGAAACAATGTTAATTTAATAGAGATTAATTTAATACGGCCCTGTTATAATCAAATCCTCTGTCGTTTTCCGCCTTGATCGGCTGCAGTTCAAAATATACCACACCAAACTCTTTTACCGTAAGCGAAACAGACAGTTTTTCTTCCGATGCCGCAAGCCGGTTCCCTGAGATGAACGGTCTGGCGCAGTCCTGCAGCAGTTTTTTCTGTTTCTCGTCAAGCGATGCCGGTTCCCCCATATCATGCCACATACGAAGCGGGTTGCAGGTATCCTCATCCACCGTCTTTTTGATCAGCGAATATTCTTTTCCTTTTACGGCCGGGAAAACAAGATCAAACTGCAGTTCCCTGTCCTGTCTTTTACCGGCAGCATTCCATGCGATTCCCTGATACCCGCCGTTTTCCGTAGATACAATTACCATATCGTCCGACTTATGTACACATTTTCCGCACAGTTCCTTATAAAAACGAAACGTCCAGAAAGTAGGCTTTGGTATACAGCCGTTGGCTACCAGTCCGAACCCGCCGTGAAAAGGCGTAAAAGGCACGCCCTGCTCTTCAAAAATATCGCCGAATGTCCAATACGAATACGACTCATTCACATCACCGAGCCTCGATAACTGCTGCGCGATATAAGCCGCATTCTGATTCGTGTCATGCAATGGGCAGTTCGGAATATAGGAAGTATTAAATTCCGTAATATGGATCTCTAACCCCCGGTATTCTTCAAAACTGTCAATAATGTCTCTTGTCGAACGCAGATTGTCAAATCCCTGCTCTGCATCGCTAAGCGCCGCGTAACCGTAATGCCCTTCCGGCTTTGGAAACTCCGTCGTATAATGATGACGCGTGATAAAATCCGGCATGAGCTTTTCCTTCCGGCAGTAATTCAAAAATTCCCGTATCCACAGTTCGTCCTCGACGCCGCAGATGGCCGGCCCGCCCACCCGGAAACGCACATTCAGCGCTTTTATGGCATCAAATGTCCGGTGGAACAGCTTAAAATATTCTTCCATATCGGCATCTTTCCAGAAACCTGGCAGATTCGGTTCATTCCACACTTCGATCGGCCAGGTCAGCACTTCTTCCTCACCGTAACGCTCCATGAGATGCCTGAGTGTGGCGCAGACCAGATCGCACCATGCCTGATAGTCTTTCGGCGGCGTCACATTTCCTTTCCAGTAAAAGATCGTCTGCTTTCCGGACGCCATTTTATCCGGCATAAATCCCAATTCCAGAAATGGTTTCAGGCCGCATTTCCGATAGCTGTCCATCACCATATCCAGATAAGTAAAATTATATTCCGCTCTTTTTACACCGGACGCATCCTCATATTCCTGATAGATCGCCATATCGTCCGAAAAAAGTCCGTGGCCGCGGATATGGCGAAAGCCGATCTCGTCCTGCACCATCCGAAGCTGATCCTGATACGCCTGCTGCAGCGCAAGTCCCATTCTTCCCGTTCCAATGCAGAAATCAACGTTATTATGAAACAATACTTCTTTCCGGTCATCGATCTCGTAAACTCTGTTTTCTTTCATATAGGTTCCTTTCTTCGTTCTGTCTTTTTTCTAAATCCGACTCTTTTCTTCTTTCGTTTTATTTTGTTTCCCGGCTGCTGCCTTCCAACTGCCTTACGATTGTTTCCATCATAAATTTCATAAACGGCTTTTCCTCTTCCTGCACCGGTTTGGCGCCCTGCGTCGTAAACACCATTTCAAAAGGCGTCGTATGCGTATAAGGGAACCACTCCGGCAGCGGACTTCTGTCGTCATCGAGTCCGTTCGGATTGCCTGTTTTAATAAAGTTTACCCAGTAATTGCACATCTGACGTGCCAGATCATAATGTTTCCCGCGGAAAGGTCTGGAACACTTCGCCAATGTTTCAAAGAAAAACCACAGATCTACGGAATGGAAGATTCCCGGATCATCGCGTCCGGGGATATCTGCGGCAAATTTATAATAGTAATGTTCCTGCCCTCTCCCCTGTGCCGTCCGGCTGCCGAAAACGCCTTTGATCGTACATTCCTGTTCGTTGACCTTTCCATAGCACCCCTTCTCGTCGCACTGCCAGGCTTCCGGCATCTTCAGAAAAGTTTCCGCATATCCGCCAAACGCCGCTTTTGCTTTTTCCAGCAGAGACTCTTCGCAGTCCGCCGTAAGGTAGGCCGGGAATTCGTCTTCGGTGTTTCCCGCAAAGACCGGTATATCCGCACTTTTTCCCTGCAGAAAGTATACGAGCGGATCGCCGAAACAGAAACGATCGTCAACCGTCACTCCCATATAGGCGTGTTTTTCCCTGAACTGCGCATATTTATCACGAATAAAGAAAGCATCTAACGCCCTTGCCTCTTCTAACGTCGATACCCCCAGAAAAGACAGAAAATCCGCGCCGTTTTTCTCCGCTTCCGCAAGCGGTTTCGGTACGCCGAAGCCCCCGGCCTGATAAGGATTCCGGATCATCGCACTCATAAAGACTGCTTTTTGAAACAGTCCCTTATTGGCAGGACATGCCATCTGACTGAGCACGCTTCCGCCTCCCGCAGACTGTCCGGCAATCGTAATGTTGTCCGGATCGCCGCCAAATGCACGGATATTGCAGATTACCCATTTCAATCCGGCCTGCTGGTCCAGACTGCCGAAGTTGGCCGGTGCATCCGGCTGTTCTTTGGTCAGCTGCGGATGTGCCATAAACCCGAATACATTAATACGATAATTTACCGTCACCACTACGACGCCCCGACGCGCCAGCCTTTCTCCGTCAAATTCCATTTCCGAGGTATATCCCCATTGCAGGGCACCGCCGAAAAACCAGACGAGTACCGGCTGTTTTTCCTCCGCACTCCCGGCTCCGGTCCATATATTCAGATACAGGCAGTCTTCGGACATCGGTATCTCCGGATCCACATGCCATTCACGACAGTATACGTCATTCCCGAGTCCCGGCGTATCCTGTACCGATATCGGTGCAAAACGGGATGCATCCCGTATACCTTCCCAGTTTTCACATGGCTGCGGCGCGCGCCATCTGTTCTCTCCCACCGGCGGCGCGGCAAAGGGGATCCCTTTAAAGGCTGTGATCCTCGGATCGGCCGCCTCGATTCCTCTGACGAGGCCGTTCTGCGTCGCTGCTGTTCTTATCATCTGTTTATCTGCCTCCTTTTTGGTCATTTTTTCAGTTAGTTTAACGTTTTACTATGTGATGCCATTATAGGGGGATAAAAAAAATCTGTCAATATTTTTTATCCCCCTGTAAATAAGTTTCTCAGACTACGAAAAAAACAACCTGCCCACCTGAAATACGACAAATGTCACTACCCAGGCCACGATCAGCTGAAACGCCGCCACGAAAGCCATCCATGCATAGCTTCCCGACTCTTTTCGCACCGTCGCAAGCGCCGCCGCGCAGGGAATGTAGAGCAGGCAGAACACCATTAAACAGAACGCATTGAGCGGTCCGAATCCGATTCCCTGCAGCACCGCAGAGAATTCCGCCATACCCGCAGGCGAATTGGCATTCACGACACCAAAGAGCACGGCACAGCTTGATACGACCACTTCTTTGGCCGAGATTCCCGCGATAAGCGCAACCGCGATCTGCCAGAAACCGAGGCCGATCGGTGCAAATACCGGTACCATCCACCTGCCGATTATGGCGCCGAATCCTTCCGACATATCGGAGGCATAACCATGCGGTCCGAAGTTCAGCATAACCCAGATAAGCAGCGTCGCAACAAAGATCGTCGTACCGGCCTTGCCAAGATAATCTTTTACTTTCTCCCATACATAGATGCCGACTGTCCTTAAATCCGGCATCTTATACTCCGGCAGTTCGATCAGCAGATAATTGGCCCGCTCTTTGCGGTCGATCAGATGCAGGATCACCGATACCAACATCGCCACCACAATACCGATCAGATACATGGAATAGGCAACGATCATTGCATGTTTCCCGAAAAACATTTCAGAAAACAGAATATAGATCGTCAGTCTGGCATTGCAGCTCATAAAAGGCGTGACGAGCATGATCTTATAACGATCTCTCTTATTCTCCAGCGCCCTCGACGCCATGATCGCCGGAACGGTACAGCCGAACCCAAGCAACATCGGAATAAACGCTTTCCCGGAAAGTCCCAGGCGGCTCATGATCCCTTCCATTACATAGGCAACACGCGCCATATAACCGCTGTCTTCCAGAAATGCCAACGCCAGGAACAAAATAACGATATTCGGTAAAAAGGTAACGATGGTCCCTACGCCGCCGATGATCCCTTCAACAACGAGCGATTGTGCCACCGTACCTGCATGAATCGCCGAAAGTCCTCTGATGGCAGCTTCCGAAAGCCAGTCTATTCCCAGCTCAAAATACCCCTTCAGCCAGTCCCCGACCGTAAATGTCAGGAAAAAGACGATAGCCATAATACCGAGAAAGATCGGTATGCCCCATATTTTGTGGGTCAGGGCCAGATCGACTTTTTCGGTGAATTTATCCTGCCGCGCCTTATGGAGCAGCACTTCATCAATCACTTCCTGAATAAAATCATATTTCTCGTTAATGATCTGCGTTTCGTAATTCCTGTCCAGAACTTCCGGCAGCCTGATCGGATATTTGCCCGTGACTTCCGTATCCTGCTCAAGCAGCTTGATCGCATGCCAGCGGTAATTCTCCAGACCGGGATATTCCTCCTGCAGAGCCGGAATGATGCGGTCGATCTTATCTTCTACTTCATCCGAATATACCATCGTATATTCTTCGTGATGATCGTGGATATGATGCCGCTCCCCCTTATGGTGATGGCTTAATTGTTCCGGCGCCGCACAGTCTTTATGATGTGCCGCCGCATGAAGCAGAGACTCCAGTCCGCTCCGCTTTCTGGCAGATACCGGTATCACGGGGATTCCCAGCATTTCCGGCAGACGATGTAAGTCGATCTCCATGCCCCGCTTCTCAACTACATCCATCATATTCAGCGCAAGCACCACCGGCTTGCCAAGCTCTAAAAGCTGCAGTGTCAGATACAGGCTTCTTTCCAGTGCAGAAGCATTCGCCACATTGATAATGACATCCACTTCATCGCTTAATATGAACTGTCTGGCAACCGTCTCTTCCATAGTATAAGAAGTCAGGCTGTATGTTCCGGGCAGATCGACCAGCCGGATATTCAAGTCATGATCCCTGATCGCCCCTTCTACTTTTTCCACGGTAACCCCGGGCCAGTTCGCCACTTTCAGATTCGCTCCGGTATAGGCGTTAAAAAGCGTAGTCTTTCCGCAGTTCGGATTCCCGATAAAACCGATCGTGAGATTTTCCCTCATACCGTCTCACCCGCTTCCCTGACCGTAATATTTTTGGTCACATGATATCCAAGCGCAAAACGGGTGCCCCGCAGTTTAATGATCATGATCCCTTTTCCCTTCCGGTTCAGCACCGAAACGGTCGTATCCGCAGTCATGCCAAGAGACTCCAGGCGTCTTTCCATTTGAAACGGAAGATCGATCTTTTCTATGATACAGCTTTGTCCCATAGCCACGTCTTTTAAAAACATCTGTCATATCCCCCTCTTTTGTAAGAGTGCTCTCCTGCTATTATGACACTTGATAAGAGAAAATACAAGAAGGGACATGCTGCCATCCGAAATTTATCATTCCGGACTCCCAAATTTCCTGATTTCAGTAAATTCCTTTCCGGACTTACGGCTCCCACCGATAACTGTTCCCGTAAAATTCAAGAAATCTGGCATCAGGAAGCAGTGTAAGATCAGGCAGGACAGGTAGTTCCTTCTCTTCCCCGTGCTCATATCCATCGTAATGCTCCTCCCTGCAGCCTTCTTCCATGCAGATTTCAGGAGAAAGAATGATCGTACAGATCTCGGGACAGGATGCCAGAAATGAAAAGTCTTCTATTGCCGGCATTTCAAGCGTCAGATATCCCAGATGTGTACAGTTTTTTAAACAGGAAATGTCCGTTACGCCATAGAATGCAATCTGTCCGTCCTCATTCTCATATCCGTAATCAGTACTGTCAAAACTATAATATCCCCTCAGATCAAGCGTACACAGTTCGGGAAGGTTTCCCAGAAAGTCCACGTTATCTACAGCCTTGCCCGCCTGTATCGCCAGCGTCCGCAGCCTGTTCATCTCTCCGATGAAAGAATAGTCCGCCAGATCGCACACTTTGATGAAAAGGCTGCGCGCCTCCTTAAAATATTGCAGATCCTCACAGGAAATAAACGTTTCTTCGTCTATTTCCATGCTGACGGAATAACCGTTTAATATCAGATATAATTCCGGTATATGCCCCTCGTCCGAAGACAGATAATAAGGCGGATATTTCCTGCATTCAATATCCGTAATGACAGCCAGATCGCTTGCCATCACCGGTCTGTCGTCAAACGCCTCCTTTTCTTCTTCCGAAAGCTGCCAGAGTCCGGTCAGCGCCTCCCGTACAAGCTGTTCAAAAATTTCGTTTTCCCATACAATCTCATAGTCGCCCGGCATATCGCCCTGCGGTCTTTCGGCATAGGCGGTAAAGTTTTTCATAGCGGCCGTGAACAGATTATGCAGTTCCGGATAATTCCAGTCGCCCGCTCCGATATTCTCCGTACTTTTCGTAAAACCCATACCGATCCGGCCGCCGAAATCTTCAAAACTGGCCGCGATATAGCGTGTCACGTCCACCATCGCCGTATTGGCAAGAAAAGACTGTTTTTTCGCCGGTTCCCATACCCCGACGACTTCCGCCATATTGTATGCACCGAGTCGGTAAAATACCGCAAACTGCACGATTTTCTCCCCTGTGTCAAAATCAAACGAATAACCGCACAGATCACAGGCGCCTTCTATTTCGTATTTCTCAAAAATAAGATTCGATACCCGGCCGCCGCACGTTTCACTGCAGCGCTCTACTTCCGCCACAAAGCTCTCCCAGTCGTCCGTCAGCGCATTTTCCCCCATATGGTTGGTAATGGGAAGTGAAAATATCGTAATGCCGCCGGAGCTTTTTCCGTAATCCGAGGTATCATAAATATCCGTTACCAGAAACATGCTGTTATCCACCATATCGGGCGTCGCGATATGCACCGCTCCCTCGTACCGCAGTCCGCCTCTGTCATATTCATCTTTCGGTATGTATAAGTAAGAGGAGATCGTAATGACATCTCCCGGGAAGATCAGATCCGCATCGGCGATTACACCGCCGTTTGTTTCAAAAATCTCTCCGTACCGCTCTCCGCTCCCGAGAAAAGCCTCGGAGATTCCCCACAGCGTATCACCTTTTTGGATCTCGTATTTCACACTTTCAAACGAAAGCGCAATATAATCATCCGCCGCCTTTCCTTCCGGTATCTCACTTACGGGTTGAAAATCATACTGTATGCCGTAAGCGCGGCTTGTTGTCCCGCAGAAAAAACCAAACGCCAACGCCATCATAAACACTGTGACCGCTTTTAACAAAACTCTGTGACCTCCCATTTCTGTTGCCCTCCTTTTTCTGCGTCATGACTGCAGGAACGTATCATAGAATATATGATTTTTCTATTATATGCCGTTACTTATTCTGCCTCTTTATCATAACTGACATCTGCAAAGTTCCATTTTCCGGCTCCGTTATAACATACGTCGGCTGATAAAACGTATCCCGGACAGGCACTGATCGCCAGCTTTCCGCCCGTGGAAATGCCCTCCACCGTCGCTTCTATTTTCATTCCGTCGGTCGTAAAATAAAGATCGATCAGATTACCCACATCATATTCATAACGATCCGCCCTGTAATCGATTCCCGTCGTATCAACCGTTCCTATGGGTTCCCCTTCGAAGCAGAATCTGACGCCGCCCTCTACGGAAAGCGTATCAATATGCTCCCGCAGCGCCTCTTCATACTGCGATGGCACAAGATAGTACAGTTTCCACGCTCCGTCTTCATCCTGATCCGCCACATAAAGCGAATAAACACGCAGTCCGGTACCATGCCTGACATAGAGGATCATGGCAAGTTCCTCCATCCCATCTCCATCAAAATCCTCTTCCTTTATCTCAGGAGGCGTCATATAATTGGATGTGATCCATATATCCGCGTAAATATATCCGACATCCGCCGTCCTTATCACAACATCTTTTCCAAGCAGATATAACGTAAAATGTTCCGTCGTACTAATCAGACTGACGGAAGGAAGAAGCTGCGGACTATAGGCATAATGATAATACAGATCTCCCTCGTCATGCCGGAAATCTTCAGCGTTTTCCATACGTTCGAGCAGATCTGTCCCCGGTATAAATTCCTCCCCTGCAACTTCCTCATACAGTTCCTCTCCATACCTTACCTGCCCCTGATTTCTCCAGACCACGGTTTCTTCTTTTACCTCATAAACATCCATTGCAGGTTCGATTCCATCCATATATTCCAGGCAGACAAGTATCCGGCCGTCCACATACAGAAATTCCGGTTCCTTCTTAAAAAAAACGGCATCCCGTAAGCAATATATCGTACCGTACATGTCTGTATAGCAAAAAGAGCCGAACACGCTCTCGTCTGTCTTTTCCGACCTTTTCCCATACAGAACAAAAGCCTCTTTGATGTAATCCCCGTTATAGTCGGCCTCATAGGTATAAAAAAGATAGTCTTCCTCCAGGTATTCCTCTCTCAGCTCGCTTTCCATCACCAGCGTGGCGAAATCATTATCGACCGACAGTATCCCCCCGGAAGGCATAGAAATGCTCTCTTCCCTGCGTACCTGCCTTCTATCTGCCGCAATATTTCCGAAAGAGTTACCTACAGGAAATGAGGCTGCTTTCTCTCTATCACACGCTTCTGCCTGCACTGGCAAAAGGCACAGCAAGACCAAACCAAACAAAAACGCTGACGATAATATTTTCTTCTTCATACAACTTCTCTCCCCCGTTATTTTTTCGTCCTTTCAGCGGCTCCTTCATGCCGGATATAACGTTTTTTGATGAATATATTTTTTATTGTAACATCCAATTGCATCATTTTTGCATCATAATCGCATCAGAATTGCATCAAAAAAAGCCATCCTACCGATCACCCGGTACGATGGCCTTTCCTTTGTTTTGTAACTTACTGAAATTCTTCTGCAGTCCGAATCTCTACCAGATCGGTACACAGCTCTTTAAACATACCATAATCCAATCCGATTGCCTCCGCCGTCTCCGTATTGACCGTCGCGATGCCATTATCCGGCATAACAACCGGCATATCTGCCGGATCGGCGCCATAGTACAATATCCGCACGATCATATCTGCCGTAGCTTTTCCAAGTTCTTCATAATTGACGCCGTATCCTAAAAATGCACCGTTTAATGCAAAGGAATCAGCTCCGCAGTAATGCGGAACACCCGCATCGATAAATTTCTCATAAATTGCAAGCTCCGCTGTCATAACGCTATTGTCGGTCGGTGTAAATACCGCTTCTGCCCCGGCGGCGATCAAAGCATCTGCCGCCAGCGAGATCTCATCGCTGTTCATACCGTTTTTTTCCACAACCTTTACGCCTTTGCTCTCACAATATGCCCTGGCCGCCGCAATAGGGGCCGCAGAAGAATGCTGGTTCTTATCATATAAAAGACCTATCGTCTGTATATCCGGATCCGCCGCAAACATCAGATTAAAAACAGACTCTGTATCCAGTGCATCGGAAGTTCCCGTGATATTCGATCCTGGTTCATTCATATCCGCCACAAGTCCCGCGCCACCAGGATCTGAAACCGCTGCAAATACGACCGGCATCAGACTGCCATCATCCCTCGGATTCTCCGCCGTGGCATTTTGTATCACCATAGCTGCCGGCGTTGCCACAGGAACAATGATATCCACATCGGCCGCGATCAGATCGGCCGCAATCCGGTTCATTGTTTCTTCATCCGCCTGCCCGTTATAGGTATAATTCCGATAGTCGAAATAAACGCGCAGCTCTTCTCCTTTAACCCTCAGTTCCTCCTGTACGGAAGCAACGATCTGGTTTAAGGAAGCATCGTCAACATACTGTACGATACCTACAATGTAACGCTGCATATCATCTCCGCCGTCTGGTGCACCCGCTGCATCTGCCCCCGGCTCCGTTATTGCCGCCGTATCTGTCCTATCATTCTTTCCGCTTTGGAAAGCGCTTCCCTGTGCACCGCAGCCTGCCGTCAAAGCTGTTACAGCCAAAAGTAATGCCAATGCTTTCTTTTTCACAATCATCTTCCTCATAGTAAATTTTTGAATGTGCTCTTACGGACAAAAAATGTCCCAGGCACAATGCCTGAGACGGATTCCTCATACCTGCTGCTCTTTCCCGAAGGTTTCATCAAATTTCTTTATCATTTTTAATATAATATTTTATATAACCTTAATCTATCTGTTACAAATTGTCAATACTATTTTGGTACGAAATCTGCTATACTGTTTAAGAAGCAAACATAAGGAGAGATACACGATTATGAAACTGGACATGCATTGTCATACGAAAGAAGGTTCGCCCGATGGCAAAATGGAACTTCTTGAAAACATTACTATCCTGAAAGAAAAAGGTTTTGACGGTATGCTGATCGCGGATCACAACTCTTACAAAGCCTATCGTTATTATAAGAAACTGGAAAATAAGCCGGAAGATTTTACCGTTTTATGCGGTATTGAATATGATACGCTGGATGCGGGACATATGCTTGTCATCCTGCCCTCCGGCGTCTGTCCGAAAATTATGGAACTGCGCGGCCTGCCGGTTTTGATCTTAATAGAGATCGTACATTTTCTCGGCGGCATCGTCGGACCCGCCCATCCATGCGGGGAAAAATTCCTAAGCGCATTTCACACGCGTCTTGGCAGATCATTAAAAGAAAATCTGCTGAAAAAGTTCGATTTCATTGAAATATACAATGCCTGTGAAGAAGACGAATCCAATGAAGACGCCAAAGCGTTAGCCGCCAAATTTAACCTGCCCGGATTCGGCGGCAGCGACTCTCATAAAGAAGACTGTATCGGCCTCGGCTATACGCTTTTAGAAACGGACATCACGGATGAATCGGAACTGATCCAGTATATCAAAGAAGGTTCTCCGGTAAAGGCGGGCGGCGAACATTACACCCATACGACCAAACAGAAGCTTGGGAAAGTCAATAAAGTTCTCGTTTACTCTTTCTGGTTTTATAACAGATTCCTGGCCATTTTCAGAAGTAAAGCCAGAAAATTCGAGCTGCTGCATCATTATCATCTGCGTCCGGTCTGGCGTTTCGGAACCAAATACATCACACTTCCAAACAGCATAGATGAGTAAATATTTCTATTTACTCATCTTCTCTGTTACCGCATTCTTTAACTCCTCAAACGCTTCTTTAAATTTATGAGAATTCATATCCGGATTATTCCTGATCATATCCCGTTTATAGAATCCCAATATCTCCCTGTAATGCTTCCGGTTCTCCATATACAGATTATAGCGGGCCCGAAGCTCCGCAATTTCATCTCTTACATTGCCGACATAAGCGCCGGGCGCACTCTGGATCTTCTCTTTGATACTGACAAACCGCTGTCCGAGTCCTTCCACGAGATCCTCCGGTTTCAGCTCTTTTTCCTGCCGTCTTTGCTCTTTATCATCATTGTTAAAAGCAATGATGACATCCAGCCGTTTCTGCATCCGTTCCAGTTCTTCCTTCACCTTCTGTATCTTACACAAAATGTTGCGCAGATCCATAGCCGCCTTAAAAGATAAAGCAAAATCCGCTGCAATATATATCGTCAGTCCGAAAGTCACATACCCTAATATATTCCGGGGCATGGCAAAAACAAGCATTTCTATCGGCCTGTGAATGACCCTTGTCATAAGGATCGTCAGGAATCCCCATACAATCGTGGACGACAGACAGATATGCCCCTGAAAATTAAATTTCTTATCAGAATAGTCCCAGTATCTGATATTAAACAATGCATCCATCGTAATGCCGGTTATATACTCTAACGTCGTTGCTCCGACACAGCCTGCCAGATAAGTCAGTACGATTTTCTCCTGAAAAGGCATGGAAACGACAAACATCATAATTGCACCGCCGCCGTACAAAGGCAGAAAAGGTCCTCTCATAAATCCGCGGTTGACCAGTTTGCCGCTCTTAACAGAAACATAGGCTGATTCAAAACACCAGCCTAAAAAACAATAAACATAAAAGAAAAACAACCACTGCACCATATCGTAATGAAACATAACAATATCCTTTTCCCCTCGTAGATCTATCCGAATACCCCGACAGATATCCGTTCTTTTCCTTTTTTCGTCTCTCCGGTCATACCGTAGTACAGAAATTTCCCATATCCCCGTACCGTAACTGCATCTTCTTTCTTTAGCTGATAACTGTTGTTCCCCATGAGGATCCCATTGACATAGACCCTGCCGGCGGCAAACAATTCCAGACTTTGACTCCTTGACATATGATAAATCTTTGCTATCACGCTGTCAATCCTTCCGGAAGAAACTGTGATGGAAATTTCTTTCGGTTCCGCACACTGCAAAGATAACGCCGCTTCCACAATACGGCACCTGATATTCGTATGCTTTACCTGCGTCAGATTTTCAAGCAGATACGGGACGATACTCTGCCTGCAGAACAAAATACCGCCTCCGTTTTGTATAAAAATATCTCCTGTCGTATCCCGCTCTATGCCGTGATTCATGACCGCACCCAGGAAATCTCTGTGTGTCAGCGTATCCGCAAATTTGGGCATGACGGGCATCATTTCCAGACATGCGATCGGATACGCTTCCTCATATCCGAGACTTTCTGCACTGCCAAACCGGACCATTTTCCGTTCACAAGAAGGCGCTCCGCCGTATAAATCCGTCCCGGCATAAGAAAGTTCTTTCTGTATTTCATAAAAAACCTGCTGCTGTGCCAGACTTAAAAACGGCGTGTACGTATAAATTCCTCTGCTGTATGACTGATCCGCAAGTTCAAGCAGTCTCTTCTTCAATTGCTGTAATTCTTTTTCATCCGTTCCTGCCATATCATGCCGTTTCCTTTTTATCAGACTTCTTTGCGTTATTCATTCCCTGCTTATTCTTTAAGAATAACAGTCCGATTCCCAAAAGGATCAATCCGGCCCCGAGTAACAGTAAAATATCCGACACACTGAATGTTTCTTGCATCATGATCGGAAAAATTTCTCCGATCTGCTGCGGATAATAGGAAATGAGCACACTGAACGCATTATTTATAAAGTGCATCATCATAGCCGGGAAAATACTGCCTGTCTTATAGACCACATAACACAAAACAATTCCCAGAAGTCCTGTCGGTATAAACTTCACAATGCTCATATGATACAGACCGAAGATCACGCCGACCGCGATGACTGCCTTGGAAATACGGTATCTGGCTTTCATGGAATGGAAGATCATCCCTCTAAAGAGCATTTCTTCACAAACTGCCGGTGCAAGAGCGATCACCAAAAGCGACTCCCATATACTGTTGTCCCAAAATGCACTGAACGCCGTATTGACATTCTCCGCACTGTCCGGGAACAGATACACCAATCCGACCGAAATAACAAGGTTTAACATAATCAGTCCCAGGATCATAAAAATACCGCCGATATACCCTTTCACACCGGTCTTCACAAAACCATATGTCAGGAAAACATCTTTTTTCGTATACAGGACAACAAACAGCGGTACGAGCAGAAGGATCATCTGCGTCCCGAACACACCTGCCAGGCCGAATTTAATCTGCAATATGCTGCCTGCATAAAGGGTCAATACGATCGTCAGCGCAATAACAAGCGCAACATCCGAGAGCGTAGGCACACCGCCTTTTTTCAGATTGCTCCGCTTCTCCAGAAGCTGTACACCGCCTTTGCCATCGCCGAATAAGATAGACTCGCTGTCATAAATTCTGCTGAGGAATAAAATAGCTATGACAGCATAAGCCACATTACTTAACAGTACAAGCGCTATTGACGCATAATCTATTTTAAATACCAGTATATTTTTGATCAGCATACAGATATTGGCTACCGGAACCATTGCCATTGTCTGTGTAAACTCGATATTCGGGATAAATCCGATATATCCTATGAACATAACCGCCAGCATTAACGGCGTGATATAGTTATTCGCCTCTTTATAACTCTTTGCAAAAGAAGTTACACACATCGTTACCGCACTGATAAATAAAGAAAATGCAAAAATGGACAAAATACATACCAAAATTGCCGGAACGAATCTTATGATATCAAACGACTGCGTTCCTGTCTCCAAATCCATGATCTGATACACATAAAATGCAATTCCGCTCATTGATAAAATATTGAGCAGCGCGGAAATGATCCCGATCGATGCTACCGTTATAAATTTGGATACGATTAACTGCCTGTTCGTTACCGGCAGCGTCAGAATTGTCTCCAACGTACCGCGCTCCCGCTCCCCGGCCGTAGTATCGATAGCCGGATACATCGTGCCCATGAGCAGGCTGACGATCAGCATAAACGGCAGAATGGAGCCGATAATGCTGCCAAGAGACTGCTCATTGCTTGCCGTATCGTTCGTCTCATATACAACAGGCTCCAAAATCTCATGGACATCCAGTCCGGCCTGTCTTATTTTTTCTTCTGTCATCTCTTTGCGGAAATCATCAAAAATATCCGTAACGATATCCCTGGCATAGACTGAATTGGTAACGGAGGAAAGATAATACACGTCGTATTCCATCTTTCCATCCCGCACCTCTCCCGTCACATATACATCGATGCTTTCTTCCCCAAGCTGCGCCATAAAATCCGGTTCGGAATCCATGCTCCAGGCATCGTATACGGTCAGCGTATAGGCATCGCCTTCCTCGGCATCCGCATTTTCCGCACTCTTTTCCATTAACTTATGTACAAAAGCGCCATCATCTTCCGCTTCTACAGCGATCCGGTAGTTCTGCTCTTCCATATTGGATGAAATCATCGCTACGACCTGCATCGCTCCGACAAAAATAAGCGGATACAGAATGATCGGCACTACTAACATCATGATCACTGTTTTTTTATCCCGGAAAACATCCAGTAATTCCTTTTTGATCAAAGTCCACAATATTTTAGTGTTCATCTGCAATCCCCTCTCTTTCAATGAGTTCCCGGAAAACATCTCTCAGGTTCTCCGTCCCGGTCCTGGTTTTCAACTGCGCAGGCGTTCCCTCGCTTATGATCCGGCCCTGATGGATCATGATGATCCTGTCGCATAAATATTCCGCTTCCTCCATATAATGCGTCGAATACAGAATCGTCTTCCCTCTTTCCCGTTCCGCTTTCATAAAGTCAACGATAGCGGCACTGCTTAAAATATCCAATCCCAGCGTCGGCTCATCAAAAATATAAACCTGCGGATCATGCACAAGGCATCTGGCAATGGATGCACGCTGTGTCTGTCCGGTCGATAATTTTTCAATCCGGTTATCCATAAACGATTCCATGGAAAGCACTTTGCTTATTTCTTCTATTTTCTCCTTCGTATCCGTTTCCGACATACCGTACAAAACGCCGAGCATCTGTAATAACTCTCTGCAGGAAAGACGCCCGTACAGTTTGGTATTATTGGAAAGATATCCGATATGCCTTTTTACTTCAATATCATCCGATATCTCTTTTTCACCGAGCCGGATGCTCACCATACCGCTCGTAGGTTTCATCAGTTTGGAAAGCATTCGAAGAAGTGTCGTCTTCCCCGCGCCGTTTGGCCCCAGAATGCCGACGATCTCTTTTTCTTTTACCGATATGGAAATGCCGTCAACCGCATTGATGTCAACCTTTCTATTCTTCTTCTCGTTTCTGGTAAATGTTTTTACCAAATGATCCGCCTTAATCCTATAATCGCTCAATTTCTTACTTCTCCTCCTCATTTTCTATTTTTTCTTCTATTGATTTCACTCTTTTGCGGTACAAATATGTCGCAATGAAAAATCCTGCAAAACACAACAGAAAGCCAATTATCATCTGTACGATCCCCGCTGCAATGGAACCCGCCAAAACTCCATATCTGCGGTAACTGACTGCAAACTGGATCACGCCGCAGGCAATTCCCACGCCTATGCTGCCAAGCAGATTCATCAAGGGTGTCGGAGAAAGTTTTCTGTCCCAGATCCCGTTTTTCAGGCACGAGGCTACGATATAAACTGCAAGACACATGAAAACGATCCACTCTCCGATAAAACGCTCCCATTCGTCCGGTCCCATGCATACCTGTATGCAAATCGCTGCAAACAACCCCCAGAAAGCAAGCCAGCAGCCGTTATGTTCAATTTTTAACAATTTCTGCTCCTGCATCTCATCCAGCTTATTTTTCAGTTTCTTCATCACTATCTTCCTCCCAAAATAAATCGTCCAGACTTTTCCCCAGCACACGACAGATAGCACGGCAGAGTTTGATCGTGGGATTATACTCTCCCTGCTCAATGGCATTGATTGTCTGCCTCGATACCAGAACAGCGTCTGCAAGCTGTTTCTGCGTCATATCCTTCTCAGCGCGTGCTACTTTTATTGCTATATTTCTTGCCAATCCGATTTACCCCCCCCCGGCAAAAATTTCTATTTTAGGCCTGTGGCCTTACTATATACAAGTTAACATATAAATTACTATCTGTCAATTATATTTAACTTTTTGTCTTTTATAATTTATTTTTTGTGTAATTATATTGACAAATAGACAATTTCAGGTCAGGTCCTTGGTAATATGCCATTGATTACTAACGATAATGAACATGCGGAACTCTATTTCGACCTTGTTCTATAATATCAAATACGAATCGGCAGCTTCTTAGTTGTCGTGGTGAATTGGCGGTGGATTAGATATGCGGGCGATTATTATCAGACACGGAAAAGTGGATTTTCAATGGAAAAA
>CAJTUZ010000017.1 GCA_910579735.1 uncultured Lachnospiraceae bacterium | reverse complement strand
TAAGACGCCGCCCTCTCACGGCGGAAACAGGGGTTCGATTCCCCTACGAGCTGTTTATTCTTAATTGAATAGCCCAACCCGAAAAGATGCTTAATTACTGGGATTCTGGTGATTAGGCATATTTTTTTATGCGAGGATTTCTTTGATTACACTTGATTACATTTTTTCAAAGTCCTTATCTGTTTTAGTGTCAAAGCAATAATTATTTAGACTTGTTCTTTCATCTTCATGTCCGGCTATTTCTCTAATCGTGTTCACATTTATTCCGGTGTCAAACAAAGATGATAAATAAGTCTTTCTAATCTTGTGACTGCTCTTTTTCATTTTAATTCCTGCATCTTCACATAGAGAATATAAGTACTTGTTTATAGAGCTTCTCGTGCTTCTTTTAGATTTATTATTTACAAACATATAACCATCATCATAATAACCATCTAAGGAAATCCATACCCCTGAAGCATCAAAACCTGCGGAAGCGGTCCTTCGACTGAACCAACTATTTGCTATAGAAGCAGGACTGGAAAGAGTGCCGCCCGATCAAAAGAAAAAAGAATGTCTCATCCGCGAGAAGCCTCTTCTCGAGACTTTTTGGTTATGGGTCGAAAAAAATGCCGTCTCAGAACTGACAAAATCCAAACTGCCCAAAGCGTTTGGTTACGCATTGAATCACCGTCAGGAATTCTTTAATTATCTGGAAGACGGGTATTGTTCAATCAGCAACTCACTCGCTGAGAACTACATCCGTCCATTTGTGATCGGAAGAAAGAACTGGCTGTTTGCAAGCAGTCCGAAAGGATCCGCCGCAAGTGCCGGGATCTATACATTTGGTAGAAACAGCCAGAGCAAATGTTCTTGTCCCAATGAAGTATCTAAAATATATCCTGTCAGATACGCCGGGGAGTACATTTCTTGAAAATCCCGAATATCTGGATGATTATCTTCCATGGGATCCCGTGGTACAGGAACGGTGCCGATTAGATAACCTCTGCCCTTTTAGTATAAGATGCTGGTGGTTGTTTTCTATCCACTATTTTATTTGATGCTTACAATATTTTCACTATGAAATCCCGTTTTCAGGTCTTACAGATTTTCACATATCATAATAGTAAAAACAGCAATTTAGGGCAGTCTGTATTATATCATTAATACATCCTGCCCTCTCCCTATTTATTCTTTATATATTGTTAATCATAATAACCGTATCTCTGGCATACCTCATGGATTGTTTCAGCATAGATGCTTCTGGAATGTTTATGGCGATTATCATTGTGATTCTTCTTAAATATATACAAATTTCGCACATCCTGCCAATATCCACAATCTTTAATCCAATCAGTTTTTTCATCTAATAAATAGAATCCTTGTGGCTGCTCATTCCAGAAATAACTCTTTTGCTTCTTATTAAAATGAATATATTCCTGTCTCTCGTTACCCTCATCATCTATATAATCGTTTACTATGGCAAAATCACAGCTATGTAATACTTTTGAATTTTTCTTGTCCTTTACCTTAATGGTAATAACTCTTGTAGAATCTTCAGCATCGTCATATCCATAGCAATAAACCACCTTATTGAGCGCAAGCCTGATTTTTGTTTTAATTTCTTCTGCCAAATATCTGCATTTGTCATCATTAATTTGTAAATTTATATCAAAATCATAGCCTATATTCGTTCCTACATCATATGTGACCATATTTCGTTTAACACTACCTATAAAATCATAGCAAAAAGTAAAATCTTTGCGAAGTTCATCTTGTACGGCGTTGATAATCTGTATCACTTCTTGCTTTACGGGGGATAATTGTTTTCTTGTTACATACTTAAAATTATTCATCTTTTCCAGTCTCCTTTTGTATTTTATCCCCATGCCGACCATTTAACAACTGTCAAATCGTTTTATTTTACTACTATTTTGCTAATTGTCAAGATACGGACATTAAAATTTCCCATCTGTTTAATTAAAAAGACAGCCATTATGACTGTCTGAAAACACATAGAGAGAATCGGACTCTCATCATTCGAGTGAAGGTTGAATGTCTTGACGTTGGATGATATGTGTGGGAAATATAAAACATATTTATTATCATTTATATCTGTGATATAATTACCATTATAAAATTTGGTAAATTGCGCTGATAAAGCAATTCGTCTAATATCTTAGAATTTGTTCTATACTGCTCAATATCATCTTTAAAATTACCTGTAACTTTGGGAAAATCATTCACAATATTTTCTGCCATTTCTAATAGATTTACATCTACACAAGTTTCTCTTACTATTGGATCTGCAATCATCTTCACGATAGGGGAGGGATATTTAAATCATACAGATATTTACCACCCTATATCACTATATACTCTTATGCAGAACGCCCAATCTTACCGAAGATTTTCATCACATCCCAATAAATTACATAAATTTGCAATTTATAATAGCATTTTTTCTTCATTTATATAAAAATTTATTTACTCTCATAAATCAGTTCTTTCCTTGATATATTATATATTTATAACTCTATTTTCTACAATAGCTTCAATATAAATGTGATCATCTTTTTCTTTCCTTTTTAATATTCTAAGCACTGTTCCAACATTTAAAATTAACTCTTGAACATCAGCAACATTACTATATTCTCCAGTAAAAATATAATTTGTTCCTGCTGGAATATATATTTTCATTTTATATTGCCTATTATAATATTTAGAACACAAAGCCGTATATACATACAAATAATCTTCTGCTAATCCATTTCCTTTAGCAAGTTCCATTTCATAATCAATAGAATCTTGTTCCCGAAAAACAACTATAGATTTCTTCAACTGTTTACTTCTCATAAGTCGATTAAACCTATTAAATGCCTCATCCATAGACATATCTTCTTGATTACGTATTCGATTATTAAGTGATGTTCCAACCCTTATTATCTTTTCCTTATCATCATCAGTAAAATATTTATATGGATCTTCAGATTTTATCCATTTTTCAAGTTGAGCTTTTGAAGATATAATTTTGTAATTTAATAATTCCATTTTTAAAAAAATATTTATTAATTTCATATCATTTGCCTCTTTAACATATTATATATATAAAAAAATCATATAAATTAGTTATTTCAAATCCTCTTCTTAATTACATATAAACCATATGAAGTTATAAATTCACATATAATAAATAATATTAAAAAGAAAATACCTATGTAATTGCAATCCAAGATAATTTCTCTTACTAATATAATTATTATTATTGCAAATACAGCAATTAATGCTTCAACTACAAAAGTTATGAAATACAACATTTCTTTATTTTTCATCTCAAAATAAGTTTTAATAATTTTATAAACGTATATCACTTCCACACACGAGAATGCTATATATATAAATTTTTTAAAAATGCTAATAAACGCTATACTCGAAACAACACCGGAAATAAATGAACATAAAAATAATATACTACTATAGCGTGATAACTTTTCATTTAACAAATATCTTGGCTCAATCTCATTAGAAATCTTGCGAAACAGTTCGTCTGATATTTCTATATCTTTATTTTCACAAACTTGTAATTGATTTTGAATTTCCAATACACTATTATAGCACTCAGCTAATTCTATCAGAGAATGATCTAATTTATCTTGTAAAGCAGCTTTCTTTGCTTTCAAAGGAATTACTTCGTTTATAGTTTTATTCAGCTCTTCAATTTGTTTCGATAGTTCCTTTATTTTATCAGACTTATCCGTTAAATCAATATTTTCACCCACTATTTTAGCAATTTGATCAAATTCTCGTTTTTTTATTTTATCCTTCTTATATACATAAATAGCAAAAAATGTGCTATAGATAGTAAGTATTGTACCTAAAACAGTAAGACCAAAACCTAATACATTATTCGATATGATTTCTTTAAGTATAATATACGCTCTCATTTTCCCTCATCAATAAAATTTCACTTTTATTACCAATTATCACTTCTATAATTTCGCCATTCTTTGAGCCAATCTACAACCATTTTACCTTTTCGCAAAGCTTCTGTAATCTGTTTATACTCAACATTATTCAAAGAAGCAAAGTTAATTACCAAATTTTTATTTTTCTTTAAATCTTGTGCAGCAGACTCTATTGATCCTGGAATATTATAACCGTCATATTTATCAATAAATGTATTCTTTAAGCGTTTTAACGATTCCCCTTCTAGTTTACTTCCGAATATTTCACTCATTGTAAAACCTCTATTTTGTATATATATTTTAAATTCACAATACTCTTCATAATTCTCATATACTGGTATCACTCGCAGAAACATTTCCTTTGCCTCATCCGAATTGCCAAAACTCAAATGATAAAAAATAAACTCAAACATCAGATGCTGGAAGCTGTTCTGAACATAACACGGGTCTGCCACACTAAATTCTGGTGGCACCACAGTGATTCTTCCGTCGTCTACACTTTCTATTACATTGGTAAATAACGGAACATCTTTGTAATATAAAACTACGTTTCTTCTGCCGGAATAATCTGTATGATAACTCACATTATAGAATGCATATAAATAATAGGACTGTATTCCAACTGCTTTATCATTGACATCATCCGCATACGACATGACATCATCACATTCATCCTCATAAATAAAATAAACTGTGTAATCAGGATCAGGTCTATAAAAAAGAAAATTACCAACTCTACCAGACTTATCTGCCATACCCTCAACCATTTCCCAACTATCCAAATCTTTTAGATAAATTTTGGCCCTCTGAGAAGGATTATACAATAACCCAAATCTTCGTTTCCACAAAAGCTCTGTATCATACAAATCGGCAGTTCCCGTCTTGGGAATATTTGTGTCTCCTTTTCTGGTATAAATTGCTCCCTTAAAAACTGACGACCCTTCATTTGTGTAGTCCTTTAACAAATAAAATGGTGTATTATTGCTTTGCTTAATTATCACTACATCTATTTCCTTATTTTTTATGGAAATAGTTTTGACGTACACCTCTGGAATATATCCACCTGCCCAAGAAGGTTTTTGCCGCAACATATCAATAACGTTCTGCTGGTTCTTCCGCTTTTCACTACTCACACCTAAAACATTATATGTTTCATCCTCAACTCCAATTATAATATAGCAGTCCCTATTAGCAAGACTATTTGCCATACAGATAATATCATGTATAAGATCCGCATTGTTTGAATGCCATTGCTGTTTGAAATCCCAATACTCTCCTTCTGTATGGCATTCTATTAATTCCAATATTTCATTTTTCAAATCATCATATTTCATTATATCTTCCTTCAATTTTTATAACCATATCCATAAAACTGAACATTTATTTACAAAACCAGCCTTTCATTTTAATCCCCTGGATCACAAATTGCACATGGAAGATAACCATCATATATAAGGTCTTTTCTTGTCTTTTCTGGAAAATCATCCATTCTATCATTATCAAAATCCCAAACACTAGCACAATCCTTTATATGAAACTTCCTCTTTTTCTTATCAATCACATAATTACATTCCATAATAGGCATTTTATATGTTAAATCTTTCCCCGTTTCATAATCAAACTCTATATAAGGTTGCTTATTATACACAAAAACATTAAATGATGAATCTATATCTTCATTACCACTTTCATTAAAGAACATTGCTTCCATTTGAACGCCAGACACAAGTTTATCATATTTGGCAAGTTTATCATTATATTTAAAATAAGGAGTAACACGATATAAAACATGATTTTTTGTTTCATATACATATTCATAAATCTTTTTTTCATAATAATACATTACATTATTCATAAAACGTGTACCAGTAAATATCTTTTTTAAATTCACATTTTCTTTGCTCTTATCATTCCTTATCTTATACAAACGATATCCGATTAAATGACAACGCTGAAATATCAATCTATCATTTACAATATTCTCTTTTAATTTCGGAAACCCCGATGGTTTAGAATGTATTTTAGGTCTCTTATCTGAGCTATCTGGACTATTAAGCGGCTTGGATAGAGTATTGTCTCTAATACAGGCAAATGCTACCCCACAACGCCTTAAATCGATATCTGTAAAAGGATAATCGCTTCTTCCTTCTAATAACTTTTTATCATCCTCAGTGAAAATAGGCTTGTTATTATTTAGATCAATACATGGAATATCATCTTTCAAATGTTCATTTATAAGACCTATATATTCCTTCCTAATTCCAATATTTTCATCCTCATCTAAATAATTTCTCAATTTGTCATTCATATTTACGCACATATAATCACCCTGAAATTCTAAAAATACAGCATTTCAATACCAAAACAAACTATCTGTTATATTAATCATCATACCAAAGCCATAACTCCATTTCTATATTTTGGCAAAAATAGCGAAAAACACGGCAAAATTAGCAAAAAAATAAGGCATACCAGACTTTTACATCCGGTATGCCTTATAAACCATCATAAATTATCCCTTACGTTCCTGCTTTTTGTACCATGCCATCTTTTCTTCATCCTCCTTTCTTTTTTCTTCATCAGCTTTCAACATCTTGTTAGCTCTAGCAATCATTACCGCCGACTCATCTTTAAAGTCAATCAATTTCTGTATGCCGTTAAGGAAATTTTGTTCCCTTTCAGCTTTTAAATGTTTCTCTTCTGCCGCTTTTCTTCCTGCCTCCCGTTCTGCTTCCTTTTTAACAAGGAAAGATTCAACAAATGTACTGTTTCTGTCAATACGTTCCTGCAATGTATTTAATCCTTTCGGTAATATGCAGCAAAAATCAGGATGATACATACCGGAACCATCACCAAATAAGTCCTTATCAACATCCATTTCTTCATCTCCGCATTCATAATAATGTTCCAGATACCATTTTACAAAGGATTTCGGATCATCAAGCCACCCTTGCCACATAGAAGTTGTATTATAACATTTGCCAATTCTCACACTATCTTTTGTATCTCCACATCTTTCCAAAATACCGTTATATACCGTATAAGCATGATAACTGGCTTTATTTTCATACTCTATGTATTCCTGATTCTTATACCTGTTATTTTATTCATCACCGTCCTTGTGCCATACTTTGAATCTGCCTTTGTATTTGACAAGAAATGCGTCAACTACTAAATCCTCTGGAGTTGTATCGCGCTTATATCGGTTTCTCACCACTTCTCCTGTCAATTGTCCCCGTTTATTCTTTACCTGATTATATTCAATCTCAAAAACTGTATAACGACATTTGCCCTCTTTATGTTTATAAAAGGTATTCTTGTCTTTATGGTTAAGGTTATTTACACATCTTCCATAATTGCTAATCCAATAATTCTCTGTACCATCCACACGCACAAATACCTCAAAAGCATTTTTCAGCTTATACTTGATTGGATATTCTACTGGTCTGCATTTATCCTTTGATATTTCCTGTAATTCTCTGTTTTCATCTAAGATAAACTGCACCTTTGATTCTGTTGTTTCTGTAATTATTTCTGTATTACTCATTGTTACTTATAATAGTTCCTTTCTGATAATAGATAACCCAACATCTAATCAGTGTTAAGCTAATAATTGAACATCCCAGAATGTATGCTCCGATTCCTATTCATAATAAAAGAGACAATACCATTGATTCATACTGTCTCTGGTTTGATTGCCATATTCAGTTTTTCACCATGAGGCAACAGTCCTCTAATAACTATCTTCTGCTACCAGATAATCAACACTTTTCTTAATTCGCATCATCTCATTACTATATATCCTATATGCCGCATTCTTAGCCAATTCTACAGAATCATATTTTTCAGGCTGTAATCTCCTGAGACTTCCTTTACCAAAAGCGTACAAAAGATATTTGTTTTCTTTTGATTCATGATTGATGCGGAATTCTATTTTAATCCAACCGCATAAATTGATTTCACAACAGCTACATGCAAACACATCATCTGATATAACGTCTTTCCATTCTAATTCTTTGAATTGCATATATCTACTCCCCCCTCCGCCGTTCCTCAATCACATTGCCCAACAGCCTATTTGGATAAAACTTCATATGTTCCGGCACAACAGAATCATCACCCCGAAAAGGCATTTTCTTTTCTTTGACCATTTTCATCTCAAATCTACCAAATCCATTAATTATCACCTTTTCATTCTCGCACAAACAATCCATGAGTGTTTCTATAAATAAATCAAAACCCTGTCTTGCTGCTTTCTTGGTAATACCACCGTTTTCTGCCATCCGGTCTATAAATTCTTTCTTCAATACTGACATCGTACTTCTCCCTTCTTATGCTGCTCTTACTGATATTCCATGACTTTTCAGATAGTCTACAGCTAACTTTAAAAGTTCTTCATTATTGACTGTATTATCAATAGTATCCTGCCATACATGAGGTTTATGGTCTACTTCGATGCCGCCATACATACCTTCATACTCCACTTTGCCACCTGATAACCTGTTACACCGCTATAACTATTCATAGAATCATAATCAATATATACACATGCTCTTACGCCACCTTTATACGGCCAGCATCTATCTTTACCGCAGAATAGAGAAAATCTTTTGTCCTTTGATAGCTTAACGGATCATATCCTGAATAATAATCCTGTAGAAAATAATTCAATATTTCGTGTTCCTCCTTGTAAATTGAATTTTGTTTTTGTTGTTGCTATGAAATCGCTGTTTTAAGTTGCCGTTGGATTGTATTCATAGAATGCCTTTCTGATGCTCTGTAAGGCTCATTCAAACGTTTTGTGGGTGATTTGTAGAAATCCTTATAAATTAAGGCACTAAAATAAGCTCTCTATCAATCATAACTTTACAACTGATAAAGAACTTATTTAGATGTCTTAACATATGTGCAAGATTCTCCTTTCTTGCGTATTTAATAGTAAATAGTCAAAGGTAGTCAATCAAAAACCCTCAAAAGCATTGATTTTACTAGAAAAAGTAACATTCCTCTTGGGGTTCGATTCCCCTACGAGCTGTTTATTCTTAATTGAATAGCCCAACCCGAAAAGATGCTTAATGATTGGATTTGCCAATGGTTAGGCATATTTTTCTGTCAGCGGCTCATTCAAAATTATAAACCTGTTTCCGGTCAAAACCGCCTGATCCAGCCATGCTTCAAATAGTGCGCACTATCAAGCCCCGGCACTTCTTCCGAGTTTAACACCATTTTATGCTGCAGCTTCGCCATTTGAAAAAATATCCATACTTTGACAGACATATGCGTACCGCCATTCCGGCTTTTTACGCTATCCGCCAGTTTCTCCATTTTCTCATCGATCATCCTCCTGTGCTTTTCACTCATCGAATCGACAAAAATATCCCCCATCAAAGGAATGCCGCATATCGAAACAAAGGAAATTCCCAGCCAGTTTAAGCTTGTTGCTACATCCTTTTGCGCCGCGCGGTTTGGCGCACCGATACTGTTTGTTATGATAACCGCCTTTTTCTTAAAAAAAGCAGGTTCCGGCCGGTGTGTCATCCAGTGAACGCATAAATGGTCCAATAACGACTTTATGCCGGCAGGCGCACGAAGTGCATAGACCGGATAGGCAAATACAATAATATCCGATCGCATCATACTCTCCCAGACAATGGCTGTCTTGGAGAAATGAGGACATTTTTCTTCTCCCTTTAAAAAACAATTCTTACATCCTGTACAGAATTCCGGAAAAGCATCCGGGTAAAATTCCGTTATTTCACTGTCTTTGCGGAAACTATCAAGGAATCTCTCTTTCATTTTGCAGGTAACGCCTTTCTGCGGCGTACCGTTTATAACCGTGATTTTCATTTCAGTCCTCATTTCTGCGCACGTATTTTACGCATAATGAATTCGTGTCAAGTGCGCGCACACAAATCCAAAGTGTGAAAAATTTATTTTCACACGACAGCCCTCCGCCTTTTTCAGCGTGCGGTTCTTTCTTCTGTCTCTGCGGAAACTATATTTTTTAGCATTTTCGTATAAAATGCACTGCGCTCTTTTGCATTTCTCAAATCGATTCCTCTTGTCTGCAGCAGCACATCAGCCCTTAGAAAAACAGACTGCATACAGGAAATCAGACAGTATGTCATCTGATACACTTTCTCTTCATCCCAATCCGGACGGCAGTCCGCTACCAATGGCAGATATGCCTGCATCGTCAAACGGGTATTATCATACTCCTGCGGAAACCTCATATCGGACAGTATCGAGATTTTGGATACTGCCCTGTGTTCGAATAAAAATGTCAGTGTCATGTTTCCCAGCGCATCCAGTTTTTCAAACGGCGTTCTGTCTTTGACACATTCTTTCATGCCGCGGAATTTTTCTACAATTCCATTGATGATCCGCTCTACACAAAGCTCGATCAACTTCTCTTTGTTCTCAAAATGATAATTGATGAGTCCAAGCCCAACCCCTGCCCTTTTGGAAATTTCCCGCATGGTAATTTCCTCCAGACAATCTCCTTTTTCTTCTATTAAAGAAATAGCCGCTTCCATAATGGTTTCTTTACTGTCCATATATATCTCCGTTTTCTTTTATCTGATATAGTTCTTATTATATTGAACACTGTTCAATATGTCAAGCCGATAATTTTGTTTTGGATAATAAAGTCACACACTTCCTTCATGGTTTTAACTGCAAAAAAGGCAATTACCTGCGTAAAAAAAACAGACCAAAAAGCCCAGTAACATGCAGCCTTTCCGATCTGTTCTTTCTTCATTCCTATTTCAGATATACCGCCACCGCCTTCATTTCATCCACATTCCGGCAAAGCAGCCTGCTTCCCTCCAACCGCACGCTCACCTCCGTATCAGAGTAAATACTGTCAATTTTATACTTTGTATTCTCCGGCAGGGATATTTCCATCCATTCCTCATGATGATCATAAAAACTGTGAAACAATGCGTATGCCTCTGCGTTATTTCCTTCCCGCAGGATCCCCTGCCACCCTTTGGGATTCCGGTAGCTTACGATTTCCGTCCCGAACCGGTAAGTTCTTCCCTTTTTAATAATGGGTGCGATTTTCCGGTAGAAGGCGATCCCCTCTTCAATGATCTTCCACTGACCTTCAGAAAGTTCCAACACATCTCCCGATAAACACATTCTGCCAAGAAACGTATTGGCAATGGAATATGCGATTCTTTTTAAAGAATCCGTCTTCCTGATCACAGCCCAGATCTGGCTCTGTCTTGGCAGGACCGCTCTGTGCAGATTCGCGGCAATAATAGGAATTTCTTCGCATTCATGCGCATCGGAGAAAGAAGCCATACTGCATTTACGCATCATAAGCGGCTCCAGACGATGTCCGCCGGAAGAACAATTTTCCAGAATGATACCCGGCACCTGTGCTTTTACTTTATCGACAAATGCTATAAAAGCCTGCATGTTCTGGCGCAGGCCCTCTCCAAGTGATTCCGCCCCGTCACATCCAATGCCGATCGTATCATTATAATCTATCTTCATATATTCAAATCCGTATTTTTTCAGCGTTCCGATCACTTTATCCGTAAGATAGTCCTGCACCCACGGATCACGCATATCCCAAAATCTTCTTGAAGCAGTCGTGAGCACACAGCCATCCCGCTTCAATAAATGTTCCGTGTTCTGATAAGCATGCGCTTTTTCGCCTACGTTCTCGATCTCAAACCAGATACCCGCTTTGAGTCCGTGCTCTTTGATCACCTTGACTGTCTGCTCCAATCCCGTTTGGAAAAGTTCTGCGGAAACTTCATAATCGCCCATGGAAGCGTCCCACGCAACGCCTTCTTCTTTATACCAGCCGCAGTCAATGACGAAATAAGAAATGCCTTTCTCCTTGATTGCTTCAAGGATTGCGCTGATATTTTCATGTGACGGACACCCCCATGTCGTACAATATTCATTGAATATAACGGGAAGGCTCTGTTCGCACTCCGGCCCGTTTTCCGCATTTTCTTCCATCGCTGCGGTCATGCGCTGGGAAATAAGATCAACGCCGCCTTTGCATACCGAAAGGATCGCTTCCGGTGACACAAACCGCTCTCCCGCTTCTATCTTTTTCATCCAATGACCGAATTCCCTGTCCGCAAGTCCTCCTGAAATACTGATATTGTCTCCCCGGCGGTATATCTCCATCTGCCATGACGCATTATGCGCCAGCATCGCTCCCCAGAAAATATCGCTCTTACGATCTTCCATGACAAGATAAGGAAAATAACCATTGACCGGCATGGAACCGGTCTGTCCGAAACGCTCGCATCTGACTGCATGTCCTGTCCATGAAGTTTCCAGCTGCAGATCTTCCGCTGTCCTTGATTCCAGCCTTCCCTCCATGCTCCACACGCTTCTTAATCTGTGCACATAAAGACTTCCCACATCCTTACTTCCGATAAAAGGAGATATCTTTCCAATGGAAAAGCTAGACAGCATTTCAAGTCCTACGGTTTCCCGGCTCTCGTTTTGAAACACCGTATGACATTTCACAAAAGGCTCCTCTTTGCGCCATTGCAGATGATGTTCCAGAAGGAATCCTCTTTTATCTTCCAACACTGTACAAATTTCCGTACCGGCATGATCTTCCGTGACCTTCTGTTCTTTCCAGGCAAATCCGGAGACACTGCCGCTGTGACGCATCGTTCTTCCGCCTGCATACCCCGACGGATATGCATCTCCCGTTATGTGAATCTGAACAAGACTATCTGCAAAAGGCTTTGCCCTCTCTGTCTCATCATATTTCACATCTGCCGGTAAAACCGCCAGTTCTGTCTGTCCGTTTTCCCGATCTATCAAATACAGACACTGCATATCTCCTAAAACATATCTTTTTTGTTCTGTCATCTTCCTGTCATCCCTTTCATCCGGTCAGCCTGCTGCTGCCAAAAATATCATTTGTAAAACTTAAATGCAGAATTTTATTGCTTTTTTTGCAATTTATGCTATACTTATCCTCATGGGGCATTAGCGCAGTTGGGAGCGCGCAACATTCGCATTGTTGAGGCCACGGGTTCGAATCCCGTATGCTCCATTTACAAAGCCTTGATCCGAAGGCTTTTTTGTTTTTATAAAGCATATCTATAATTTCCTGCTAAAAAAGCAGTTATTGTGATAAAACCATACAGGTTCCTTCCCATGATCACAATAACTGCCCTTGTTCCTTATTTATCAGGTTATGCATCCCGTACGATACGGCCATTCTACAGATCCAGTACCATCAAATAATCCTCTTCTCCTACTTTCACTACCTGGAATCCCTGTTTCCTGTAAATATGATACGCATAATTATCCTTGTTAACACTTATGGAAACATTGGCGTATCCCTGCTCTTTTAACAAAACAAGCATCTCTTTCAGCAGTTTCGTCCCAAGTCCCTGTTTCCTGAAATCCTTTTTCACGGAAAAGGCAAGTTCCGGGGTGTCCTGCCCGATATTGCCGTATCCTTTCACTTTGCCGGACAGGATTCTCGACCAGATCGCGCCAAGCAGCACACCGCCGCGTTCCGCAACGAGACAGAAATCATCCGAGCCGCCGAAATCTTCGATATATACCGCAAGTTCCGGTTTCTTAATGATATCTCTGGAAGGCATCGCAGTATTGTCCGGCAGATATATGGCATCATACAGGAAATCTTCCAAATACGGATATTCTTCTTTTCTGATAGGCCGAATGACCGCCTCATCCATATTGGCTGCTTTCTTATCGTCTTTTAAGAACTTACGGATCATTTTGTATAAAAGAGGCGTATCCAACGGCTTGGGCAGATGCGCATTCATACCGCTTTCTATTGCCATCTTTTTATCTTCTTCGAAGGCATTGGCCGAAACTGCAATGATCGGAATACCCGCCAGCGCCGGATTATCAATTTCCCGGATCGCTCTTGTTGCATGATAGCCATCCATGATGGGCATCTGGATATCCATAAGGATCAGGTCGTAATCACCGGGTTTCGACTGCTTTATTTTTTCTAATGCAATACTGCCATCTCCTGCGGTATCTACAAGGAATCCGGCATCTTTCAATACTTCGTTTTCGATCTCCAGATTGATCTCATTATCATCTACGACCAGGATCCGTTTGGACGTCGAAAAACGGACAGGCGTCTCTTCCACATCCGAAGTACGCACGGAATCGGTCTGTATGAGAAGCGGAAGTGTGACCGTAAATCTCGTCCCTTCGCCAATGACACTGGCAGCCTGTATCGTTCCGCCGAGCACTTCGATCAGCCTCTTAGTGATCGTCAGTCCGAGCCCCGTACCGTGAATGCCGCTGAGCGTCGTATTTTTTTCCCTCTCAAACGGTTCAAAAATATGTTCTAAAAATTCTTCGCTGATGCCGATGCCGTTATCTTCCACGATAAACTGATACAGTGCGTGATTGTCTTTCGATCCTTCTTTATCCGTTTCTATCACGGTGATCGTGACCCAGCCATCCGTCTTTGTATATTTTACGGCATTGTCCACGATGTATGTAAGAATCTGCGACAGTTTCATCTGGTCAGTGCGGACAATATCATGTTTTAAATGTGAGATATCCAAAGAAACCGAAACATTTTTCGCCGCTGCCCTTGGTAAAATATCCATCTGTACCTGATGCGCGATCTCCATCAGGCTGCATTCTTCTTCCGACAAATGAATATTGGCGGATTCCAGTCTCGATATTTCCAGTACATCGCTTAAAAGCTGCAGGAGCTGTTCACTGGAAGCAGAAATCATATCCAGATAACCGGAAATCTTCTCCCGGTCATGAATATGTCTTTTGATCAGCGACGTAAAGCCGACAATCGCATTCATCGGTGTTCGGATATCATGCGACATATTGGAGAGGAACAGGTTCTTTGCATTATTGGCCATATTAGCATCATTTAATGCATTCTCGAGCACATTCTTCTGCTCCATTTCCTGTATGACCTCATCATCAATATTGCGAACCCCAATAATGATCTGGGAAATATGGTCGTCACTGCCCAAATTTACCATACGGAGCTGTATATAGGCAATTCTGCCATCTCTAAAGATTCTGTAATTTACATGAAAAATCTTGTTTTGTGACAGCTGTGCACGGATAAATTCCGGATCATCAATCCCTTTCAGAAGTTCCCGGTCGTCGGGATAGACCCATTCTTCAATATATTCCTTATCAAATCCCTTAAACGCGCATACGAAATTTTCCGACGGAAATTTCTTCGCGAACCGTTTGCTGATACGATAGGCTTTCATCCAGTTTTCGTCCAGATCAACATAAAAGATCGATTCATAATCAATGCTCAAGCCTTCTATGATCTCCAGACGTCTGAGCTGTTCCTGGTGTATGATCTTCAGTTCCTTGCTGTATTCGTCTACCTGTTTTTGTAAAAGCAGCTCTTTCTCCTGCTTCTCATTCAACAGTGTTTCTCTCTCTCTTCGTTTACGCTTCTTTTTCTCGGTCGCATCTGCCGCAAATACATAGAAAATATCTCCCATGGAATCCGTATGCGTAAAATGCCCGTAGTCTTCGATCCAGCGAACCTCTCCGTCTCTGGTCACGATCCGGTATTCTACGTAATCCAGCGCGTACTTATTATTCGCGATCTGCTCCACGATACTTTGTTCTACCGTTTCCAGATCATCCGGATGTACGATTCCCCTGAAAGAGTTTCCCGTCAATTCTTTAAACTGTTCCATTGTGTCACAGTTAAACATCCGAAGGATTGCCGCATTGGCATAGATGATTTCCTCATTGCCATCCGCATGGTAAATAAAAAATCCACCCGGCATCTGATCCATAAAATTTTTTAACTGTTCCGAAAGCTGATCTTTTTTTGTTTCAGGAAAGGACGCAGAACAGACAGCCTGTTCCGCCTTATGCAGACTGTCGTCCTGACATTTATTCGAAATATGGTCTACTAATAAAAACAGTAAGTTTTCGTATATATCCTGATCAATTTTATTTTGCGTATTCAAGAGTGGTTCCTCCTGCATTTGTCATATAAAATTATGGAAATATAATGAAAGTGAAAAACTTTTTTTAAGTATACCATGAAATCGATAAATTGGGTATTGATTTTTCTAAAAATATATTGCTCCGGATAAAGTCCTCAAGATCACCAATCCAATATCACCTTAAATAAATCGGCATCCGTTTCTATTTTAAAGCGGCCGCCCTGCAGTTCCGTAAAGCTCTTTGCTATCGCCAGACCAAGACCGCTGCCCTCCGTATTTCTGGAGGCATCTCCCCGCACGAACCTTTCGCTCAGGTCCTGCGGATTGCCGAATATCTCCTGCGCGGAAATATTTTTCAGTTCGATATGGATTCCGGGGGGGTCTTCCTCTCCTTTCCGCCTTTGCTCCGCCACGATAAAAACTCTCGTATCCGGCAGAGCATATTTTATAATATTCACATACAGATTTTCAAATATTCTGTACGTTTTCTGGGGATCGAGATACAGGATGGTCTTTTCTTCCGGCATCTCGAAACGCACCTTTAAACCGGCCTGTCTCATTTTCTCCTCATATTCCAGATATACCTGACGCATCAGATGACAGATATCGACACAGACAGGTTCCAGTTTGACATTCCCGCTGGTGGCTTTGCTCACTTCAAACAGATCCTCGATCAGTATCTTAAGGCGCAGCGATTTCCGCGCCAGTGTATCCAGATATTCTTTCCGCTGTGCCTGCGTGGTATTTTCCTCTTTGAGCAGGTCAATATAGGTGATAATGGCGGTAAGCGGCGTCTTCAGATCATGTGATACATTGGTGATCAGCTCCGTTTTCATCTTCTGGCTTTTGACTTCTTCTTCCAGGGCGTTTTTAAGACCATCCTGAATTTTATACAATTCTTCTTTATAAGATTCAAAAATCCCGAAATCTTCCGTAAACGTATTGTTCAGATTTCCCTGCGCAATGGAATTGGCAGACTGCAGCAGCCGCCCGTACTGATCCTGGATCTTATGAATGTATTTTTTCAGAAAATAATACAGGACCAAAGTATATACGATCAAAATGAAAATACCGAACCAGGAGCACAAACAAGCTATGACAAGCAGGCAGAAATTGATAAACAGCAGCTTCGTAAGAAGTCTGCTCATGTCTTTTCCCAGATCGATGCTCAAAACTTCCGCTTTCAATTTCCCGTAATAATTTTTGACGGTGCCGAAAATTTTGTCCCGTCCTTTGTAAACAAGGCATCTTGTCTTTAAATATTTTCTGAAACCGCGCAGAATATCCGATATCTCCAGACAGCAGAAATACCATATGCCAAAAAGTAAGGTCATAGCCAAGAAACATATGAGGTATCTGGCAATTTCATATTCCGTTCCTTCCTGCAGATTGAAGGGAAAACAGGTATTGATCCACGCTAACATCTCGCCGGTTCCCGCATTCTGAATAAGCCATATGACGCCTTCCACACTTACGGCAAGCTCCCAGAAAGCGACCGCAAGAACAACTTCCAGATATGCTTTTCTTTCTTCTTCGCCCTGCAGAAGCGCCGGTTTACATACGGTAAGCAAAACCGTGACAAGCAGGATTCCGAAAAGACATATCAGGTAGACGCTCTGTATGTCGACAAAATAATAACTGTTTTCTTTCTGCGTCAGATAAATGGTATTCTCAAGATATATCGGTCCATCATCCCATGTCATCATTTTTTCTATCTGCGCCTTTGTCATGGCATATATGAAAACCGCATCTTCCGGTTTCTGCTGTTCGACAGTCAGGATCTTTTCTATATTTTTCGATTCTCCATCATAGAGTGAAAAAATTTCCGTTTCACTTCGTCCCTGCAAAAAATTGCCCTTTGAACCGCTCTCCAGCGTCTGTACCATTTTCAAAAGCTTATCCGCATCCTGTCCCCTGACGCTGATGTTCTGCAAATTCCCCATAGTGTCATAGTCCATGATAATATAATAAACATATTCTTCCACCTCTGACAGATCCTGCAAAAGGGCATCGATCGGCAGCGCCGTATTTTTCAAAACGGTACCGGACCCCTTTTTAAAGACGTAATAGTCCATGTTCTGACCAATATCATTCGTATACAGAGCCTCCGCTTCTTTTGCCTGCGCTTCTATCTGGTCCGCATACATGGTCCGGATGCTGTTCATCTGTCCGATATCCACCAATTTCCCCGTTCCCGCCTTAATGTTTCCGGAGGAATTTTCAGTTTCCTCCTGGCGGTCAGATCCCTGCGCAATATCTTCCACCTCTTCGGACAGAAATAATTCTTCATAAGCATATGATCTGTTATCTGTTTTGTCCATCACATTTCTGTAAAGCACATAATTACACTGAATCAGCGATGCAATAAAATCCTCCCCTTCAATTATGTCTTTTTGACTCGCCTCATAAAATGACTGCGCTTTTCTTTCAAACTCCGGTATCATTACGACAAACAGTATGGATGCAAGCGCCGTTATCAGGATCCCCGCCCATTTTGCTCCGTTCTTCTTACCATTTCTCAATTTTGTATCCAACACCCCACACCACCTTTAAATATTTCGGTTCTTTCGGGTTGATCTCGATCTTCTCCCGAATCCTTCTGATATGCACCATGATCGTATCCGTATTGATCGGCTGTTCGTTCCAGACACGCTCGTAAATCTCCTCTGCCGAAAACACCCTGCCGGGATTTTTCATCAAAAGCAGCAGGATCTTAAATTCAAGAGGCGTCAATTTGACAAGATTGCCATCCACCGTTACTTCTACCGCCTCTTCATCCAGTTCGAGACCGCCGATCATATAAACCCTGCCTTTACTCTGATTCCCGTCCACCGCTTCGAGATATTTGCGGTAACGCCGCAGATGGGAATTGACCCTTGCCAAAAGCTCCATTGTCGTAAACGGCTTCGTCACATAATCATCCGCTCCCATATTTAATCCCATGATCTTATCTACTTCCTCGGATTTGGCCGAAAGCATGATGACCGGAAAATCATATCCTTTTTCCCTGACCTTCATCATCATGGTAATCCCATCCATACGGGGCATCATGACATCCACTATGGCAAGATGGATCTCTTCTTCTTCGATCCGCGCAAGTCCTTCCACCCCGTCTGCAGCCTGCGACACCTGATATCCCTGATTTTTCAGATAAATTTCTACTCCCTCGCGGATTTCCTTATCATCCTCTACTATTAAAATATGAAATGCCTCCAAGACGCTTTTCCTCCTGTTCCAAAACCTCTAAAGAGTTCTGTTTATGATTTTGTATAGCTATATTATAATAAACAGCCGCCCATTTAGCAATTTCTGATATCTCATAGCGTCTCGCGGTCTCTACCGCTCCCATCTCCAAATGGCTGCGGTCCCTGGACAGAAGTTCTTCCAGCTTATTACTAAATTCAATTTCTGACAAATATGTCATATATCCGTTTCTGCCATCTGCAACAACGTCTTTCACTCCTGACGCCTTCACCGCCAGTACCGGTGTGCCTGCTGCCATCGCCTCTAACAATACGATGCCCTGTGTCTCCGAAAGAGAGGCAAATAGAAACAGATCCGCCGCTTTACAATAATTTTTTACTTTTTCATTCGCCACTTTCCCGACGAAAATAATATCTTCCTGTATATGTAATGCTTGTGCAAGTTTACATAATTCTTTTTCATACGGACCTTCACCGATTATGGCAAACCGGAAATCCGCCGCATGTTTCTCTTTTCTCCTGGCTAACGCCCGCAGCAGAAAATCAATGTTTTTTTCCTTCGCCAGCCTTGCCACACAACAGAATAAGTATTTTTTATCTCCAAGCAGCTCGCTTCGAAGCGCCGCGGTCTCCTCTTCATCCGTTTCGAAGCTTTCCTGCCCGATTCCTGTCGGTAAAACGGCGATCTTTCCCCGCGTGCCTATTTCCTCCAGATAATCCTGCATCGACGGGGTCGGTGCAATAACGACATCGCATTGATTACTATAGTAGTTTACATAAATAGGGGCGACATTTTGCAGAAACGATGCCTTTATATAATGCAGATACTGTTCGTATCTTGTGTGATAAGTAAAAACAAGCGGTACATGATATTTTCTTGACAGATACAGCGCCGTCCAACCGATCAAAAACGGATGATGCACGTGGATCACATCGAAATTCCCTTCCCGGAACTTCTTTTCGATCTTCCGGTCCAAACTGTCCGGCACCGAAAAGCCATTGGCAATTCCCTTAATCAGCGAGCGGCAGCGTACTACGTCCGCTTCGTCCATCTGTTCTTTATATGTGGGTGCAAATATGACTACCTCATGCCCGTTTCGGCGGAGTCCTTCACTCAACCGCTCAATTGATATCGGCACTCCCGCGACAAAGGGTTTATAATTATTGGTCATCATTGCTATTTTCATTTTCGTCATCCTCTCCTTGTCCTGTTATCCTGTCATAGATGATTATGGAAGCGCCGAGGCGGGCGGTCAGGCAGAGAAAAAAGTTTCTGCTTCGAGGCACGCTTTCGCTCCGTTAAAAATGCAGCGGTACTAAGGGATTTGAACCGTAAACGGTCCAAATTCCAAGTGCCGGCATTTTTATAGGGCCCTTCAGCAGAAAACTTTTTTCTCTGCCTGACCGCCCGCCTCGGCGCTTCCATATTACATAAGACCCTGTCATGTCAAATAGGCAAATACCGCATCCCCCAGAAAATACCCGGCTCCTACGAATATCAGATTCCATACAAAGACGCCAAGCGCGGAACTGACCGTGTATTTCATGAAATTGATCTTTAACACCCCTGCCGGAATCGAAATCAGTGTCCTGACCATAGGGATCAGTTTACTCAGGAAAATGCCAAAGCATCCTTTCTGCCTGATCATTGCAAAATTCCGTTCGATTGCCTCCCTCTGTTTCGGGAACTTATGCAGATATTTTTCCAAAAGCAGACTGCCGCCCGTTCGGCCGAGAAAATATAAGATCCAGCTTCCAAGCACCCCCGCCGCCAATGTAATCGCCATTACATGCAGGAAATGGATATTTCCCTTCGCCGCCCAAATTCCGGAAAGGGGCATGATGATCCCTGCCGGAAAACCGGGCATGTTCATATATTCCAGTAATACGATCACAAAAATTGCAATAGCTCCGTATCTGGTAAAATAAAGTGTCAGCATATCAATGTTCATGTCTTATCACCTCATTTTCTTTTTTGCTGTTACTTTACCGATAGGATACCCTGCAAAATGGAAAATGATCAGTGGAAAAATCGAAAGAATTTCTTAACAAAAGAGAAAAAATAAAAGACCATGCAGCATTGGCCTGCATGATCTTTTAAGGAAAATCTATTGTAAGCTGTGTGTTTTTTAAGGACTTCATCTTTCTTTCCGTAATCTTATCTTCTAAAGCAGCCGCTCCGCAAAGCAGCGGCGCCTTCACATCATAGCTCTGAACCGTTCCTGCCACTTTTGCTTCGCTCTCATTGGCATAACAGTATCGACAGCCGTTTAAACAGGTATGATAGGCTCCGACCTCCACACTTTCGATACATCCGCACGCTTTCCGCTGATTTCTGTCTTTGCCTGCTACGATCCTGCAGCCTGTAATCTCCTCGATCAATTCCTTGTCGATACAGCTTCCGTGCCGGATGCCCTCTTGTGTTAAATCGATCTGTTCCGCACATGTCTCTATGACAAGTCCGTATTTCTTCGCGATTACGGCAAGTTCTCCGGCCAGATGACGGATCTCATCCTGCGTCATGATCTGTATGGCGCCGGTTTTCATATTGCGCATGGTCTTCGCATAAAGATCAATAAAACTGATAACCACCCGCTTCGTATAACCGCACAAAGAATGTGCGATTTCTTCAAAAGCTTTCAAATGGTAAGCTGAAGTATATCTGTCATGAAACAAAATCGGATCATAACGCCAGATAACTCTCTGTGCGCCTATTATTTCGGACAACTCCCGGAAAGTCGGGATCAGGACAGTCCTTTTATCGGGAAGTCCGGGTTCCAGGTCTTTGCCGTAACCGGTGAGTGTAAATTGGAAATAATAAGGATATGCCCGGAGTTCATCCAGACGTTTCAGCATAGGCGCCGGATTTTTGGTCCAGAAGACAATGCAGTCCACAACGTCCGGCGATAAGTCTATCCGGCTGATCTGATGCGGATTCATCGGATTTTTCACATATAAAAATCCCTCTTTGATGCGATGCAGGAACCAATCTGCATAATAGTTGGGAATATCGGTTCTTCGACTGCAGCTGATGATCATGATGATATTCTCTGCGCCGGACACATATCACAAGGAATCTTATCCGATTTCCAGTCAAAGGATCTCCCGGATGGAAAGCTGAAAAATCCCGGCTGCTTTCCGTGATTTCTGCCATCGCTATAATAGACATCGAGAATTCCTTTTAATAAAAACTGCAGGCCCAAATGGCTTTCCTCTTCCTTATGAATATACATCTGATATTCCGCGCTTTCTCTGCATTTCTTATTATCTGACTTCTTTTCCGTCTCCGGCTCGTATCCATGGCGTCTATGTATCGTCCATTTTGACAGATTACCGATAAAACCGGGTAATTCTTCATAGCTGACCGGTTCATAACAGGCCTGTTCTTCCGTATTTTGTGTAAACACATTCCGAATAATCTTTACAATTTTTTTTGCACACTCCTCAGACTCTTTCCCCAGATCATCATCCATACCCACAAGCGCCAGAAACGGTCCCTTTCTTTCCAGCAAAGAGCATAATTGCGACGCCTTTTTCAGTGCCCCTATCTCTCCGGAAAGTTCGTCTGCACGCAGCGTTTTCTTAACGGATATGACGCCTAACACCCCTTCCGGCAGAACGACCGCCGTATCCCCGAATCTCTGATAAACGGGATAGTTATGTACGTCGTACGCAATCAGATCAAGCTGGGAAGAATGTTTATCTTCATCCCTTTTTCTTGCCTTGCCGGACATACTGCTCTCAACGCCGGCACGCAGAATAAAACCGGACAAAATTTCAACGCCGGTCGGCAGAAACTTCTTTAATGTCTCTTTTAAAATACTTTCAACATAACGGCCATCCTCTCCCCGATGCGCCGCGCCCCTTCCGTGAGCCGCCGGAATCAGCGTCTCAAACTGTCTGTATCTTTCCAAAAGTGATTTCATTTCATATGACCAATAACGTTCAATCCGTTCGCCGCCCATAATCTTTCTCTCCCGTCCTTTATGCTTCCTGTTTTTCCAATTCCTGTAATAACAGTTCAATGCGGTTTATATAACGTGGAATCTTTTCGTCCGCCTTATCTCTCTCGTCTCCTGTCTGTATGATACTGATCAGCCAGGATCGATAACCGCAAAGATACTGGATCAGCGAAGATATACTGTTAAACGTCTTTTTTTCTCCATGATACTGTATATTTGTATAATTTAACTCCTGCAACAGCTTCCGCAACAGCTCCTGCTTATCAGACGACTGATCAGGTAGAAAAAGTGCTGTGTCCACTGCATAATCCACTGCATTTTTCTTCCGAAAAAAATAGAGGATCCGCCTGAGATTCTGCAGCTTTTTCCTGGAAAGATGCAGCTTGTCATCCAGAACATAGCCGTTTAATACGATCTTTTCCCTATCCATAATCGTCTTTTGTTTATTGATCCGAAATCCGTCCTCTTTTAAGATCCTACGGATCATTCGGAGAAAATGCAGATTTTCTTTGAAATCAAACTGATCGGAACTGAAAAGCAGATCGTCCGCATATCGCGTATAGCAAATCTTAATCTTTGACTCATTGGGATAACGATTCTGCATTCTGCGTCCCTCTTCGATTGTCTGGCAGTATTTCAATATCCTCTGATCGATCCGCCTGAAAAGAATATTGGATAGCACGGGGGAAGTGCAAATTCCCTGCGGCAGTTTATCATCCAACGTACAAAGCTCCATTACATCTGCAAGCGCTCTCTCGTCTTCGATATGTTCACGAAGTATTTTACGCATTAAATCCATGGAAAAAGAAGGAAAGAAATCTTCAATGTCCAGTCTCATGAAGAATTCGTTCCCCAGATGCGGCTCCAGAAAAGTCTGATAGTTTTTCCCTTTCACAAAGCCATGCGCCGGTACGGCGATCGGCAGTCTGCATAAAAAACGCTGATGCAGATTCTTTTGTATCTGCATCAGTTTTTTTCCTTTTTTACTTTCCGCCAGGGCATGGATTTCCCGCATTCCGTTTTTCTTGGGGATTTCAAAAGATTCGTATAAGAGACTTTTTTTCTCCGTCAGAGTTTCAACTTCATCCCGGCTGCATTGCAGGATCGCCCGCAGGAAATATTGATAATCATATATTTTCATCATTTGTCACCCAAAAAAAGAGCAAGCACTCCTTGAAATATCCGTTTAGGGAATTATCCAGTCTGATTTAACATATTACGACACCGATTACGTTAAATTTAATTTATAGAGTCACATGAATCCCATGGGTTACCGATACTCCCATATCGCCGCACGGGTCTGTGGTATGGCCGCCATACACAGAATTACTGCTTGCTCTATGTCAGTTTATCACTATTTTACCCTATTGTCATCCCAATTTTTTTGCAGAAGACGATGTAATTGATGTAATTCCACGAAATCTTTTTCCGCCTTATCCCTGACGTTTTCTTTGTTATTTCCCGTTTCCAACCATCTGCGAAACTGGGAGAAATCAGAAACGTCGGCACCGGTTCGTCTCGCCGTTCCCAGAAAATAAAATTCCAGCCAGTCGCTTACCCACCCGCCTGTCTTATCGATCCGGTTCATATTTTCCGTCAGCCTGTCATGAATCTGCGGATTCAGCTCTTTTATCTTCTTTTTGGTAAGCAGATAATCGCTTTTCCCGGAAAAAAGAAGGCGTACGTAATTCAACAGTTGATTTTTTTCTTTTTTTAAAAACGGGTACTTCGTCTCCATGAGAATAAGATTCTCATAATCTTTGTTTTTTCTTTCCTTCATATACTCCAGAAAAATCTGCAGGTTCCCGGCGGTGATCAACGCTCCTTCCACTGTGTTTCGCCATAAAAACACATGGTAGTTTTCATAATAATTTTTGATCTCATCCAAAAGGCATACAAAATTTTCATCTGAGTAGCTAAAAAACGGATACTGAAAAAAGAAATTGCATTTTTCACACATCCTCTCGATCCGCTTTCTACGATACAACGCATTTCCCCTTTGTTCTCCAAAGTGAAAGGTTTCTTTCGCAATCGGGTAATCTTTTAGTTTCTTAAAAAGAAATCTGTTCTGTTTATCCTTTTTTTCCAAAACTTTGTCCATATCCATGACCGCAAATCCGGGAATCTGATAATTCCTCTTATGCGGCGCAGTCAGATTATAGATGACCTGATTGCTCATGCCATTGGCGATCTCCACCTCTTTTAAAGTTGGAAAAACAAGACGCAGATATTTATTCCTGAACAATTCCTGCTCTGTCGACCCTTCGACGTTTAAGACCATCTTTGCAAAGCAGCTGTTCGTATAAGCTTCCGTAATAACGGCTCTTTCTCTGGACGCCTCCCGCGGCAGTTCCTTCACACGCTTCGCTTTCGTATACTGCCCGGACAGTACGATATGGTAGATGCCGGATACCTGCTCCTCGGATTCCAACAATGCCTTTACGCATCTGGCAGAATGGGTGGAGAGAAAAAACTGCAGATTATCGGAAACCACAAAAATCTTTTCCATCAGTTCGTCTATCAGCAGATAATGCAGACTGATCTCCGGTTCGTCCAGCACAATGATCGGTTCCTTCAATTTATAACGCTTTAACATATTTAAGATATTGATCAGAAAAACAGTATAATTATAGGCATTGGTTCCGTTGGAATACTCTTGCAGACTGCGCTCACCATATTGAAACATCCGGCCGCCCACAGCAATTTCCGCAGTTACTTCTCCGAGCTGTTTCGGTGTCATTTTCTTCACATTGATCCGTTTTTCTTCCAGAAGCCTGACCAGATTTCTCAAACGGCCGTCCATAGATTGATAGTCGTCTGTGATCTTTTGTCTGATATCGCCCTGCAGTCTTTCAGAATCTTCATGACGCAGTTTTACCAGATCGCCGATCAGTCCCCACAGATCATGCCAATCGGTCAGCATAATCTCGCGTGAATCCACAAAGTAAATCGGAAACAGAAAGGAAATGATCTGACGGATATTATAATCCTGATTCCATATCGTCCGTTTTTCTTTCCTCTTAATCAGCTCCAGTACAATTTCATCTTCTTTGGCAATCGCCAGTATTTTGGTGTAATATTTTTCGTATTCTATACTTCCGCCATTTAAATTATGCTGTATCTTTTTGAGAATCTCCTGTAAATCATAGGTTACTCTGATGCACACTTCATTGCGTAATTTATTGTTTGCGTCAAAAATATTTTCTTCCCTCTGCTCAGCGGTCAAGCTTCTGTAAAAAAAATACAGCGCCGAGAGTATATTCGATTTCCCGCTTCCATTCGGTCCGATGAGCGCCATGATCTGTTTTGCATTCAGCTTCATATCATCAATAGAACGGTATCCTTTTATTTCCAGTCGTTTTATCGCCATGTAAATCTATGCTCCGTTTTCAATCCTGTCTTTTTCACAATCCCATCTTCCCCATAATCCCATCCGCATCCACTCCCGGATGCGTCAGATACAGACGGCAGATCTGCTCTGTCAGATCTTCACTGATACCATAACTTTCCGCCATTTCCTTTACACTCTTCCTGCGGGCGGTATCCCGCATGACCGCCTTTATGATTCGTTTTATATCCGCCGGTATCTTCTTTTCTTCCGGACAGAGCGCGTTTTCGTCACAAGATGTCTCCTTGTTTTCGTAAGTCTGTTTCTGCCTCTCGGAAAGCTGTCCCGATATTTCAATTTTTTCTATTTGCAGGGACCTATCGTCACAGATTTGCAGGATCGCCATAGTGACAGGCTGTGTAAACCTCCTCGGCCCACAGCTTCCCGGGTTTACATAAAGTGTTTCACCTATCTGTTTTTCTTCGTATTTATGAGAATGTCCATAGATCACTACATCGATATTCTTCAGGTCTTTCGGGATCTTCTTTTTGTTGTGCACCATGAAAAAGCGGACGCCAAAAAGGGTAATGTTAAGCGTTTCCGGTATCCCTTCCGCCCATTCTTTATCGTTATTGCCGCGCACGACATATACTGCGGCGATTTTATGCAGTTCATCCAGGATCGTCTGATGATTGATATCGCCGCCATGCAGGATTGCTTCGCAGTCACGCAGTTTTTCCATAATCTCAGGACGCAGCAGTCCATGGGTATCTGAAAGTATCGCCAGTTTGTGCATTGTATTTTCCTCTTTGAAATGAATCATGACCGGCTCTATAGTACAGCAACGCTCGTAGTTTTCATTATAAGGTATTAAATACCTGCTTATCAACAGATTTTCATTAAATTTCCCTTATCATCCGCAGCATCTCATTAGCAAATTTCTGCCCTTCGTCAGTCTCTAAGTCCATCTCCTTGTCATACATATAACTTTGTAAGGCATTTGAGATGAAAGTATGATATCGCGCCGGGAGATTTTGCAATGCCCACTCTCCGCCCTGTTTTTTGGAAAGAATCAAATCGTTCTTAAGAAAGGCGGCAGTTCTGCACAAGTTCAAAATGACATAAACAGGTTCGTCCGCTATAGCCTCCCTAGCCCCTTCCATGTCAAACCAAATACTGTCCATATAATCTTTTCTTGGCACATCTGCAAATACATCCTCTATTTTCTCCCCGTGCAATACAATGCCATATTTCTTCATCATTGTAAAATGCGCGGCCAGATCCTTATCTGTACCGTTCATTTTATGAATATAATCTGTCGGATCATCCATAAACCATTGCAAATGTGCATTTGAAAAATGCAGTTCAAACGGTGTGGGATAAAGAAAGTTTTTACAGTATTTTTTCCTGACAATACTAAGTTCCAGTCCTTTGGCCGGGGCTTTTTTATTCCACTCTACAACATGATTCATAAACTGCATTTTTTGAAGTTCCGTAATGCCGTCATTTATTACGATAATGAGATCGATATCACTTTTATTGGGATTAAAACACCCCATCGCCAGCGAACCATGCAGATATATGCCTGTAAGACTCTCTTTAAAAATACTTTTACTTTTTTCAACCATTTCGTCCACTAGATTCTGGTATCGCATAACGGCCCTCCCTGAATTTCTCTTTATCTAAAGCATATCACAAACAAAGGACAATAACCAAAGAAAAATCTTACTTCACCAAAGCTTCGCGACAGAATTCGGCCGTCTGCTCCCTAATCTTCCAGGATATAATAAAAGTCGATTTTATTATCCTGCTTCGCCTTTTTCCTTATTTCCTGCCTGGTCTCTTCCGATAACGTCAGCATACAGAAAAAACCGACCTTATCTTCTTCATAGCATTTCCACCCGTATTCGTCTCTTTTTTCCTGCGGCAGATCGTCGGCCAGAATACAGAAAAAGTCTATTTTATCCTCCTGATATGCCCTTTCGATATAGCTTTCCCTGATTTCATCGGTCAGTTCGGACTCTACATAGGAAAACTGCCCTACATCGCCCCTCAGGTACGCATTCTTGGCAAAATCATTTATTTCCTCATAAGGTATATAGATCAAATTCACAATGACCGGTTTTTCCACCGCAGGCGATATCATGTTATTAATCCTGAATTCATCGTTTGCCACATCTTCTTTCACTTGCGAAATAAGTTTCGCAACAGCCTGCATCGCTTCCGGATCATCCACGTATTTTTTCAGTTCTTCCGCAAAATAAACTGTCATCTTACTGCCATCTTCTAATGTAACAGACTGTGTTACCGTCTGCAGATCTCCCAACACATGGTCTCTTAAATTCCAACCCAATGCAATTGCGTAAGGATCCTGATAAAAGCAGCTCTGAACATAAGATGCTTTTCCTTCATTCCACTTTTCGACAAAGGAATCCGAGTCATCTAATGCATCCAATGCATCCAATGTGTCTAACGAATCCAATGCGTCTAATCCACCTGCTATGTCAAACCCGGAATCCTCTATCTCCGCTGCTGCTTCCATAATGGTCTTCGCTTCTTTTGGGGACAAGTGACCGTTTTCAACCGCATATTGACACTGCTTTTCCACATCACTTAGAAAATTATGTTTCAGAAACGGTCCGATAGACGCATACCCGCTTTTTTTGACAAGTACGATTTCTACAAACCCTTCTGTCGCAGTACCGCCCGGAATGTCGTCTATATCTGCATCGGATGTCAGAATATAATAAATATTATCTATATTGATGATGCTGTAATCGTCCGTCACTACCACTTCCGCTTCGACCGCTTCCGCCGGTTCTTTTTTCCCGGCATATGCGCCGAGCGTCACAAAGAAAAAGCAGATGACCACTGTCAGCAGTCCTGCGCAAAACAGGCCGCTCTTTGTTTTCTTCTTATAATCCATAATCGCACCAAGCCTTTCTATTAATTGCTGCGCCCCTTCAGATAAGGTAAGAGACGCCGTCGGATTTTCATAAACTTTCTCTCTTTTCATAAAAGAAAGCAGTGCATCCCCATACGCTTTCCGCTCCTGCCCGTTCAGTTCTCCGATCACCTTTTCATCGCAGGCAAGTTCACAGTTTTCGTTTACTTTTTTCCCCAGAAAATAAATGACCGGGTTGAACCAGTGCAGGCAGATGGTAAGCTGCACAAGCCACTTATAAAACATATCTCCGTATTTGTAATGCACAAGTTCATGCATGAAAATATACACGGCCTCATCCGTCTTAATCGTCACATCGGGAATGATGATGCAGGGATGAAAAAAACCAGTCATAATCGGAGAAAAAAGCGCCTGATTCCGGTAAATTTCTATTTTTCTCTTTACAGGAAGCCGCTCTTTACATACCGAAAAGCCATCTAAAACCTCTGTTTCCGATACTTCCGTATTCCCGTCATTTAAATACTGTATAAAACGTCTGTATGCAGTAACTTTACGAAGAAAACAAAATGCCGCGCCAAACGCCCAAACGAAAAAAAGAAACCATGCAGCATCGATTCTATGTTCTGACTTTGTATCTGCGGACGCCGTATCTTTGTGCATGATCCTGCGCGGCTCCTTCATTGTTTCCGCAGAAGTTTCCGCAGCATCGGTATCAGATATACCGGCCGGTGCACCGGCTGCAGCATCCGCAGTCTGTTCTTCCATTATCTGCCGCTTTGACATATCCGTACTGTCCTGCACGAACTCACTCACGCTTCGAAACAGAACATTCGTCAGATTCCCCGTCTGTGCAAACGGTATCAAAAAACGCAGAATGACGATCAGCCAGATATAATACTGCCATCTCCTGCTCAGTCTGTTTCTCAAAAGACGTGTCGCGATATAAACAACCGCAAATAGAAAGGTCCCGGAAAAAGAAAGCGACAGCAGAACAATCATAAATTCAGCCATTATGATCCGCTCCTTTCATTTTCGTCTGCCAGTACTGTTCGATCTCCTGCAGTTCATCCGAAGAAATAATATCCTACTGCAGCAGCGTTGCGACCAGTCCCTTCACATTCCCGGCATAGATCCTGTCCACAAAATGATGCGTCTGCATCGCCTGATATTCCGCTTCTGAAACAAGCGCCAGATATTCATTGCGCCTGCCGATCTTATTGGTTTTTAAGAATTTTTTCTCCACGAGGCGGGACAGTAATGTTAACACCGTGTTCTTTTTCCAGCCGGCCTCTTTCTTCTCAAGTTCCTCCATAATATAAGAATACAGCGCGCATCCGCCGTTGTCCCATATGATCTTCATTAAAACCGCTTCCGATTCCGAAATCTGCTGCATCATATCAATACCACGCCTTTCTCTCCATACTGCTTTTTGCATGCCGTGTATCAATTTTTATATTAACACCCTGTAGGCATACTTTATATTAACATTGTGTAGGCCATATGTCAATACTTTTTTGACGTCACTGCAGAGGAACGAATGGACCGGTTTCCACACTGCTTCCAAAGCAGTTTCTCATCACATAAAAAATCCCTTTTACCGGATCATCTTCCGGCAAAAGAGATTTATTTTACTTTTCATGTAATAAAAGGTCTATTTTTTTACGCCATCTTCCGCAAACAGATCTTCCCTCGTAATATTGTTCAGCCACTTCTTACTGCGATAATGTTTAATGACCCAGGGCCATTTTACGAACTCGTCGGTACAGAGCAGAAAATACACCCACATCACCGGCAGTTTTAAAACAAACGCCGCAAAAAAACCAAGCGGTACGGCATACACCCACATATCGATGGTGTCGCAGATAAAACCGAACCGGCTGTCGCCTCCCGCACGGAAAATGCCTGCGATGAGCGTCGTGTTGACTGCCGCTCCCATGACATAATAAGTATTGATAAGCAGCATATACTTCAAATAGCGCATAGCCTGCTCGGTCAGATCCGCATAGCTTAATACAAGCGGCGTAGCTGCCAGGATAATAAGACCGCCGGCCGCGCCGGCCATGATCGTAAGCTTCATCAGTTTCCTGGCGCCGTCCTCGGCCTCTTTCAGCTTATTCTCGCCGATGATATTTCCCAATAAGATACCGCCGGCACTCGCCATGCCGAAACAAAGGATCGTTCCGAAGTTGCGCACGACGACAACAAAAGAATTAGCTGCTACGGCATCCGTTCCAAGATGTCCGATGATGACCGCGTACATGGAAAAAGCTACGCTCCAACTGATATCGTTTCCAAGCGCCGGTAAGGACAGCTTGATAAAATCGGAAAACAATGCTTTGTTCTTCACAAACAGATAGCGAAAATCCAGTTTGATGTCCTTACTCATACCGGACACAATAAGACATGCGACAAGTTCTATTACTCTGGACATGGAAGTTGCAATCGCTACGCCCATAGCGCCAAGCTTCGGCGCTCCGAAAAGGCCGAAGATAAAAACGGCATTTAACAGAATATTCAGGGAAAACGCGAGCACATTCAAAGCCGTACATACCACAACCCTGCCGATGCTCCGAAGTACCGCCAGATAAATTTCCATAATGCCCCAGCACAAATAACTGACGCTCATAAACCGCAGATAGGACGCTCCTATCGTAATCAGTTCCGTATCATCCGTAAAAATGCGCATCATTCCTTCCGGCACGAACAGCGTAAGCGCTGCAAAGACTACGGATATCAACGAAGAAAATCGCAGCGCAATACCCTCTATGACCTGGATCGCCTGCATATCTCCTTTGCCGTAATACTGTGCGCACAGGATCGTCGCTCCGGTTCCCAGTCCGTAAAACACCATAAAAAGAACACTGGCATACTGTGATGCCAGCGATACGGCAGAAATGGATGATTGTCCCACATAATTGAGCATCAGCACGTCCGCAGAAGAGACTGCCGCGCTCAAAAGATTCTGAATGACAATCGGCAGTACCAGTTTATAGATCTGTTTATAAAATGTATCTTTTTTCATGTTCTTTCGCTTTTTACAATATCCCTTCCGTATTGATCTCACCCGGCGCGATACGGAACACGTTCCCGCCTGATGAAAGCCATACTGTCTGCAGCGACGGATTATAGACTTTAGAACCGTCCGCCGAAAAAACAAGGTTTTTATACGCCGTCACATAATCGACGATCTCACCGTTTGTCGCCATCCATATCGTATCGGAGAATTTTTTCATATATGTAAGGAAATCCTCTATGACATGCCAGTTATTCTCCCGTTCGAATTCAAAAGAGTGTCCCCACAGATAAAAGAGCTTTGCGTCTCCTTTTTCCTCTTCACAGAATCGTTTCGCCAGTTCCATGAGACGCGGATCCGCATGATGCGTCGTCGGATGCCATTCAAGGAAATTCTCCGGCAGTTCGAAGCCGCCTGTCGATGCGACCGTACGGGCATAGCGGATGCCTGCTGCCTTTAACATGGTAAAAACATCTTTATTATAAATACCGAACGGATAAGCATGTCCGGTAACAAGATACGGCAGAACGCTCTCAAAGACTCTTCTGTCTTCCAGAATCTCATATAGCGCCACGCTGCCGCAGTCTACCGGCGACGTATGCTTTGAAGCGTGTGTTGCGACCTCATGTCCGGCATACAGTGCCGGGATCTCCGCAAGGGTTATGACAGACTCCCTCGTCACTCTTTCGGCGTCTGTTTCAGCCTCTCCTCTATCGAGCGTGCCGGCATTTAAGTTAAAAGTTCCCTTTACACCGCAGCGGTTCATAATCTCCACGAGCCGGCGGTCCAATACCGTACCATCGTCATAACTAAGTGTCAGTGCTTTCTTTTTTCCCTCCGGAAAAAGCATGGTAATGATTCTGAATGCATTCATATAACTTCTTCTCCTTCCGCTTCTGTTTTCGTTTTGTCCTTTTCCCTTGTATTATGCAGATGCCGGCGCAGAACACACAGTAAAATGATACTGATGACCGACACAAAATCTTCATACGGCGTCGTCGTGCTGACGATCATATGACGGGCTACCAGAAAGATCAGCACCTCCATAATATTGTCTGAATTCGGCCGGCAGAACATCTGCAGAAACTCGATCCCGATCACAATGACAAATATATCGTCAAGATAAGTTCTGAATGATGCCGTATCGTCCAACAAAGTCCTGAAAATGGCAAAATCTTTGACCAGACTGCAGACTGACAGAATAATACCTGCCAGCACCAGTACCGCTACGATCAGTTCCAGAATTTCTCCGATCTTTTGAATATTTTTTTTAAATTTCCCCATCCGTTCCTCCCTGTGCGTTCGTCTTCGCCGGCCCCGCATCATATACGAAGCCGGACGTCAAGATTTTCCTGTTCCGAGTCCGCCGGAACAATCGGCCGGCGTTTCTTACCAACACTCATTATATCTTATTCGAAAGATTCGCACAAGCCATCAACCGTTACTCGGAATCCTCAGTACCTGACCGATGCTCAGCGCACTGCCCGAGAGGCCGTTCAGCCGTCTGATCGCGTCTACCGTCGTACCGAAGCGCTGTGCCAGCAGCCACAACGTGTCGCCGGAACGCACCGTATATTCAAAATAGGAATCGTTGGATGCGGTCGGTATTCTGAGTACCTGACCGATGCTCAGATTGTCGCTTGTCAGGCCGTTCAGCCTTTTGATCGCATCCACTGTCGTGCCGAATCTTTGCGCTAACAGCCATAACGTATCTCCCGCACGGACAACATATTCCATTTCACCGCTGCCGGCTCCGCCTCCTCCCGGAGGAACGTTATTCTCAATTCCCTGATAAACGTCATAGAGCGCTCTCCATGTAGCTGCTCCGACGATTCCATCGGGCGTCAGGTTCTTTAACTGCTGAAAAGCAATTACCGCCTGCCTCGTACCGTTTCCGAAAATACCGTCCTGGGCTATGGCCGGTACGGAAGGATAAAACTCCGAGATCACATTCAGCAGATATTGCAACGTAATAACATCCGCTCCGCCTGACCCCTGCCGCAGTACGGATGAAGGCGGAACCGTACCGATCCCGAGCGAAGTTCCTTCACTGTCTAACTCCGCAAGCCTCGTTACGGCCGTATATATTTCGGAAATCTTATACCAGGTAGCTTTCCCGACAATGCCATCGGCCAGCAGATTGAAAATACTTTGGAATTTCGTTACGGCCGCTCTGGTCGTAGGGCCGAACGTCCCTGTATCATCAGTAATCAGCGGAATCGCAGGATAATTTCTTCGTATTCTGTTCAAGTAAGTCTGGATCGTCTCTACGGCAAGACCCGTACTTCCGCTTTGTAAAACAGTGCCGGGATAGGATGAAAGTACACCGGTAACCGTATCTGTCTCCGCAATCTCTATATCGTCCGGATAATAATTGCGCAGGATCTGCAGCGGAGAAAGTCCTCTCTGGGCAAGCGTAACAGAACCCCACTGCGACAGACCCGAACAGGTCGTTGTCGTACCATTGCAAAAAGACGTAAAATAGGGCGCTTCCTGTCCCTGTCTGCGGACATATTCATTAAAGATCTCGTCTACGATCCTGTTGATCGATTCATAGGTTGGTCTTCCATAAACGAAAGCCTGATCATACGCCGTACTGTTCGTAATGTCAAAATTGTAGCCGCGGCTTCTGTACCCTGCGACCACCGCTCATTTGACGTTCCCCCGCTGCTTTGCCGGCAGACCGTCTTTACACGCCTGTCTGCATTTTAAACCGGATCACGATCTGCTCTCCTGTCACTTCAATGCGTTCGATCATTGTATTCACAAGTACCCGCTGTGTATGCCTGTCGGCCTCCTGAAAAAGCCGGGCAAAAGATGGCATCGTCTCCTTTACTTTCTCCCGACAGCCATAACGCAGATCGTTTTCTGCCAAGAGCTTTGTTTTCTCATCGAGCAGTCGTCTGTATGTCATTTCTTTGTCCCGCTGCCGCCCGATCGCCGCCGCAATCTCTTCTATACGCAGAGGATATGCCCCGCTCATGGCATCCGGAATACGGCTCTGCATCAGCGCAATGCCATGAACGATCTTTTCCAGTTCTCCCGAAAGTCTTTTCATCTCATTTTCAAGCGCTTCCTTTTCCTCGTTCCGGCATGCTTCGATCTCCTGTATCATCTCTGTGCTCTCCTGCATCCTGTTGAGATATCTGCCTATATAGTCATATACGACCGCTTCTATTTTGTCGGCTCTAAATTGTCCCCTGCCCTGATGCGGCATCCCTTCCTGCATCGCCGGACAACGGTATAGGGGGATCTTACAGGCCCGTCTTTCCCCGGTTGCCTTGATCGTCCAATAGCTGTATTTGGTTCCGTTTGTCAGTTTCCGCCCACAGTGCCCGCAGTAAATAACGTCAATTAACGACAGCATACCATCTTTTTTGCCGGCAATTCTGACGTTTTCCCGCCCCGCGCCCTGACAGAACTTCGCTGCCCTGCATTTGCGCTTTGCCTGTGTTTTATCCCATATGTCCTGATCGATAATACGGATCTCTTCATTCGGGACTTCGGCTCTTATCCAGTCTACACTGTCCAGTCTGTGATATTGGCCGTTTCTGTGCTCCCTGCGTTTATAGGCTGTGTATCCCGCATAGATCGGATTGGTCAGAATGCTGCTCACCGTCGCGCTTTTCCAGGTGTCATTCGGCGCTAACAGCTTATAATGTGCATCCTCGTTCAATTTCTTTGCAATCTTCGCAGAACCGTACTCCCGGTACAAAGACAGATGAAAGATATAGCGGACGGCCTTTGCCCGTTCCGGTATGATCTGCAGCTTATGCAGCGCTCTCCCGTGCTTGCTGATCTCTCCCGATAATACCAGTTCATAGCCGTAGGGCGCCGTTCCTCCCATAAATCTGCCTTTCTGCACCAGCTTCTGTGCCGTATCCTTTACCCGCATTCCGGTATCGGAACTGCTCTTTTGTGCGCTGCCGTATCTGAGCGCCAATACCATCTGACCCATGATATCGTCATTTTCGGGTGATATACAGCCATCTTTTACGGTATAAATGTCCACCCCGTTGCTTTTTAACGTCATAACGTATGCTCCGATCTCCCACATCCTGCGTCCGATCCTGTCGTCTTTATAGGTCACAAGAATATCGTATTCCCGGGCCGCCGCGTCCTTTAATGCCTCTTTCAAAATATCCCTGTCCATCACCGTATTTTTATAGGCGCTGCTGCTTCCCTCAAAATACTCTTTCTCATCCAGTTTCCAGTCTTTTTGTTTTTCCACATATTCCTTCACAAGCTGCCTTTGCACAGACAGATCGCCGTCTGCTTCCAGCTGCTGGTTGGAACTGACGCGCAGCAGCATTCTGACTCTTTTCATAAGGCGCTGTCTCCTTTTCTCCGCAGGTATTCCCGCAGCATATCCATAAGAAGTTCTCTCACTTCCTCCTTCACGGTCTCTTCCAACTGTTCCTGTTCGGAAGACCGGGCAGATTCCAAAATTACTTTCATACTCTCTGTTCCTGTTTTTTCTTAATGAAATCTTATGAAACGCGGGCCTGTCACATTCCCGAACAGACGTTGGTTTCGCTACCATTCCGTAAAAACCCTGTTCAGCGCAAACGTGATGATCGCATAGATATTGGCCCGCAGGGCAGCTTCCGGCCAGGTAGGATAAATTTCACTGCTGGCTGCGTTTTTGACATAATCCGGAAAAGATACCTGTACATTGGAGGCATAAGCGGAAGGGCGTCCCAAGTGTACCGTGATCGGATCGGGAATCACTACCTGACGCAGGACACGCGGTTCCGAGACGGGCGCTTCCTGATAGCGTCCCTCACGCATGGACGCAGCAGGCTTATTTAACGAAATTTCCGTTGTAGATGCATTCCTTGCACTTCCCTGCATCGGCGTCAGCATAAGCTGCTGGATCGCAGTCTCTCCATCATAAATGGGAATCCCCTTAATGGACATGGAATCAAACCCTGCTGCCTGCGCAAACACATTATAGCCTACATAGGGATTTCCGATATAATACGGGTCCAAAGAAAGCTCCCTGCCCACCGTTTCTAAAGAAACAAGCGGCGCCAGGCCGCTTTCATCCGTTACCAGTTCATAGACGCTTTGTCCTTCGTCATCCGTGATCCTGATCCTTACGCCTTCTAAGGGAATGGCGTCGTGAGCGGTCTTCGCCTGTACAATTAAGTAACCGATAGCCATAAACTCAAATTTCTCCTTTTTTCCTATGCTCTATTATATGAACGGCTCCAAAAATGGGCACAAAAAAAGAACCGGCAGGACTGCCGGTTCCATACATCGTTCTCTTTATTTCATAAATTCCACATGACCATCTTCGATATGATAGATTGCCCCTACTACTTTTAAACCGTCTTTGTCCTGGCCTGCGGGAATATGTAAGCTCTTTTCAATTTTAGCTATGCTGTTTCTGACATTCAGACAGCTTGCTTTATATCCGTCCTTTTCATCCCCTATTGCAGCCTGTATCTCATCCGTAATGGATTTGATAAACCCTTCTCCGGGGCCGCTCATTGCCGCTCCTACAGCGCCGCAGTTCGTGTGGCCGAGCACAACAACCAGATTTGTTCCAAGATGATCTGCCGCATATTCTACGCTTCCGATCTCGAAATTGTTAACAACATTTCCCGCAACGCGAATGGTGAACAACTCACCGATGCCTGCCGAGAAAATACTCTCCGGAATAACGCGGGAATCGGAACAGGTGATAACGGTTGCATACGGATGCTGGCCATTTTCGCATGTATCCTTACGTATGGCAGGAGATACATCTCCCGGATTTGCGGATGCATTTAAATATTTTTCGTTGCCCTGCTGTAATTTGAGCAGCGCTTCGTCTGCGGAAAGACCTTTTCCATGTGACATATGAAATTCCTCCTTTTTGTTTTGTTGCTTTAGAGTATACCATTTTGCCCGTTGTTTGTAAAGATTGGCACTCTGTATCCTTTAATCAAAATCTACAGGAAACGCCCGCTCTTACTACATCGCAAAATCAAACAGACTGATCTGGTTTGACTCCGGCAGATCGCCAAGCAGTCCCAGGCTGTCCATAAATTCCGTTACCGTTGCGGAAACCTTCGTGCGCTGTCTGAAATCGTCTTTCGAAAGGAACGGCCCATCTTTGGCCGCTTCCACAACGGCTTCCGCCGCCTTTTCACCAAGTCCGTCGATACTGTTTAAGGACGGCATCAGCTGATTGACGCCTGCTACCTGGAACAGTCTCGCCTGCGCGGTAAAAATGTCAATCGGTGCAAATTCAAATCCTCTTGCATACATCTCCTGCACGATCTTCATATCCCGGTAGGAATCCTGCTCTTTCTTCGAAAGAGTATCGCTTCTGCGCTTATAATCCGCTATCATATCCAGTAAATGCTGCTGTCCCTGACACATCAGCTCGTAGGAAAATCCCGATGCACGGATGCTGAAAAAGGCCGCATAATACGCCAGCGGATAATTGATCTTGCAATAAGCGATGCGCCATGCCATCATAACATAAGCCGCCGCATGCGCCTTCGGAAACATATATTTGATCTTCTTACACGACCAGATATACCATTCCGGCACATTTGCCGCCACCATAGCCTCTTCCCACTCGGGTTTTAATCCTTTACCCTTACGTACACTCTCCATAATGGTAAAAGAAAGCGCCGGTTCCACGCCCATATGCATCAGATAGATCATAATATCGTCACGGCAGCAGATTGCCGTGGATATCGTCGCCGTACCCTCTTCGATCAATGTCTGGGCATTTCCTAACCACACATCGGTTCCGTGTGCGAGCCCTGCGATCCGCACAAGGTCGGTAAAGCATTTCGGTTTGGCATCGATGACCATCTGCATGGCAAATTCCGTGCCGAATTCCGGGATGCCGAGACACCCTAACTTACAGCCGCCGATCTGATCCGGCGTCACGCCTAACGCTTCTGTGGATGCAAAAAGCGACATCACCTGTTTATCGTCAAGCGGAATCTTCACCGGATCGATCCCCGTCATATCCTGCAGCATACGGATCATCGTCGGATCATCATGCCCGAGTATATCTAATTTGAGCAGATTGTGATCGATTGAGTGATAATCAAAATGCGTGGTTACGATATCGGTCTTCATATCATTGGCCGGATGCTGAACCGGCGTAAAAGAATTGATATCCTCCCCTACCGGCAATACGACGATACCGCCCGGATGCTGGCCCGTACTTCTTCTGACGCCGGTACAGCCGGAAACGAGCCGGTTGATCTCACAGACTCTTTTCTGTACACCGCGGTCTTCATAATAGTTTTTTACATACCCGTACGCCGTCTTATCCGCCAGCGTGCCGATCGTTCCCGCACGATAAGTCTGCCCGTGTCCGAAAATAACTTCCGTATATTTATGCGCCTTACTCTGGTATTCTCCGGAAAAGTTAAGATCGATATCCGGCTCTTTATCGCCTTTGAATCCGAGGAACGTTTCAAACGGAATATCAAATCCTTCTTTCTGCAGCGGCGTACCGCAGACAGGACAGTCTTTATCAGGCATATCGCATCCTGCGCCGCCGCTGAAAGCGCTTACTTCTTCCGAATCGAAATCATAGTAATGACAATTTGGACACAGATAATGCGGACTTAGTGAATTTACTTCTGTGATACCCGCCATATTGGCCACAAAGGAAGAACCGACGGAACCTCTGGATCCTACCAGATAACCGTCCTCCACCGATTTCCACACCAATTTCTGCGCAATGATATACATAACGGCAAAGCCGTTGGAGATAATGGAATGCAGTTCTTTCTCCAAACGGTCTTCCACGATCTGCGGCAGTTTTTCTCCGTACAGTTCATGCGCCTTTTTATAACAGATATCCGTCAGCTGTTTATCGCTGTCCGCAATGACCGGCGGGCATTTATCCGGCCGTACCGGAGACATACATTCTATCATATCTGCGATCCGGTTCGTATTGGTGATCACGACCTCTTTTGCCTTGTCGCTGCCAAGATAGGCAAACTCCTCCAGCATCTCCTCCGTTGTCCGCAGATACAAAGGCGCCTGGTTATCCGCATCGGAAAAATGCTGTCCTGCCATAATGATCCGGCGGTATATCTCATCTTCCGGATCGAGAAAATGCACGTCGCATGTCGCTGCCACCGGCTTATGAAACTGCTCTCCCAACTTCACGATTTTTTTGTTGATCTCCATAATATCTTCCATGGAATTGATCTGCGGCAGTTTTTCGGACTCTATCATAAACCTGTTATTGCCAAGCGGCTGAATCTCAAGATAATCATAGAAACGGACAATTCTGGCAATCTCCGCATCCGATCTGCCATCAAGCAGGGCGCGGTAAAGTTCCCCTGCTTCACAGGCGCTGCCAAGCAGAAGTCCTTCCCGGTACTGCATAAACAGACTCTTGGGAATCCGCGGCCTTCTGGCGAAATAATGCAAATGGGACTCCGAAACAAGGCGGTACAGATTCATACGCCCCACATTGTTCTTGGCTAAGATGATCGCATGGTAAGTAGGCAGTTTTTTTACAATATCGGGACTGGATTTGCCCATGGCGTTTACCTGGGCAAGCGTCTCTGCGCCCGCTTCCGCAAACATCGGAATAAATTTCACAAAGATCTCCGCCGTCGCTTCCGCATCGTCTACCGCGCGGTGATGATTCTCCAACGATACTCCAAGCGTTTTGGCCACGGCATCAAGCGTATGCTTCGCCTGTCCGGGCAGCAATACCCTGGCGATACCTACCGTATCGACATACGTAAAATCATGTGCGATATCCATTCTGTCACAGTTTTCCATGATAAAACTCATATCAAAACCGGCATTGTGCGCCACCAGGACCGCCCCTTCACAAAACTGCAGAAACTGCGGCAAAATGACATCTATCTGCGGCTCTCCCATCACCATATCGTCACGGATCCCCGTCAGTTTTTCAATTTCATACGGAATCGGCACATCCGGATTGACAAAAGCAGAGAACCGATCCGTTATCGATCCGTTTTCCACTCTGACTGCCCCGATCTCTATGATCCTGTTATTCACCGGCGAAAACCCCGTCGTCTCGATATCGAATACCACAAAAGATGCTGTCAGATCCTGCCCTTTATCATTTGTGACAATTTCTTTCAGATCGTCGACCAGGTAAGCTTCCACACCATAAATGATCTTAAAAAAGTCCTGTTTGTCCGGTTCTTCTTCACCGGCATCTTTTCTCTTGCTTTTCTCTGCCTTCCACAGATCCTCCCAGACATGATTGGCGTCCGGGAAAGACTGCAGCACGCCGTGATCGGTTATGGCGATCGCCTGATGCCCCCATTTATAGGCTCTTTTTACAATGTCTTTCACTTCCGACACACCGTCCATATCGCTCATTTTCGTATGGCAGTGCAGTTCCACCCGCTTATGCACGCTCGTATCCACGCGCGATACCGTGAAATCCGGTATCTTTTTCACCCCGTAAACAGAACCTACCGTCAGCTCATGGTCAAATTTATCTACGATCGCCGTACCCTTGATCTTCACAAAAGCCCCCGGCTTAAGCTCTGCCGTCAGCTCTTCATACTGCTCGTTCGTTATAAAAATCTTGATTGTCATCGTATCGGTAAAGTCCGAAATATCATAGATCAGAATCATTCTCTCATTCTTGATCTCACGTTTATCCATATTCAGAACCCTGCCGCGCACGACGATATCCCCGATCTCTCCTATGACTTCCTCCATAGGCATCGCCTCTTCGTCAAAATCCCTGCCGAATAAAACATCCGGATTGTCGGAGCGTTTCAGCGCACGGCGCATATCGCCTTTGCCGGCCGCGCCTGTCCTGCCGGCCGCACCAGTCTTTCCCGGCGCTCCCATGCCGGCCATCCGGTCTGTTTTATCCGTTTTCACGGCCCCGCCATCGGACGAAACGCCTTTTACCATATTCTGCCCTGATCCTGCTGCCGCATCCTGCACAGATGCAGACAGTACCTGACCGTCCATTCCCTCGGACATATCTGCATCTTCTGAAACTGCATTCCCGTAACCGGCTCTGGCTGAGATCGCCGCAATCTGCATTGCCAGCTTCTTATCGTCATCTTCTTTATATTTCCCGGTCTTATGTTCTTTGTACGCAGTCAGAACCTCCACGGACAGACCGCATCTTTCGTTATAGATCTTCTCGAGGATCCGTACGAGTTCCTCTGACTTCCCCTTTCCCATGACCGTATCCTCAATGGTTAACATAATCTGTTTTTCGGAAGGATACGTTATATCCGCGTTCTTAAACAGGTTATATTCGATCGGCGAATATTCCCGCAGCTCCAGCAAAATGCTCTCACGGTAGATATCCATAAGCTTCTGCGGATTATACTGGGCGGAAAGGTGATATCTTTCATAAATACGGAGCGTTATGGGCATGTTGGGGAAAAACTGCCTTTTCATCTCCTGTTCCACACGGAATATATCTTCTTTCTGTATCAGTCTGTCCGAAGAAAGATAGATCCGCAAAAAATCTTTCCGTTTCGTTGCAGAAATTTTTTCCACCATGACCTGTTCAAACAGATCCGTCATCCCACTATCCAGTTTTAAAGTCGGAAATACGTCAAAAAACTTCTTAGCCAATGCGATCCTCCATGAAGCGGATTCAGAATAACCGCTTTTTAACCTATTCTTGCCAGTGGAGCAGTTCCTCCCGCAGGGTATTTAACAATTCCTCCTCCGGTACTTTCCTGATAATTTCTCCACGCTTTATCAATAAACCCTCGCCGATACCGCCTGCAATACCGATATCTGCTTCTTTCGCTTCTCCCGGTCCGTTAACGGCGCATCCCATGACCGCCACTTTAATATCCAGCGGAATATCCGCCGTCATGGCTTCCACCTGATTCGCAAGGCCGATCAGATCTATTTTCGTTCTGCCGCAGGTCGGGCAGGAGACAACTTCGATACCACCTTTGCGCAGACCGAGTGTCCGCAGGATCAGTTTCGCTGATTTAATCTCCTCTACCGGATCTCCCGTCAGAGAAACCCGTATCGTATCACCGATCCCCTGATAGAGGATCACCCCGAGACCTATCCCTGATTTGATATTCCCGCTAAGCAGCGTGCCCGATTCCGTAATGCCGACATGTAAAGGATACAAAGTCTTTTTTGCCAGAATCTCATGCGCTCTGATACACATCAGCACATCGGATGATTTGATGCTGATGACCATGTTCTCATAGTCTTCCTCCTCTATCATATGTACCTTATCCAGAGCGCTCTCTACGATCCCATCCGCCGTTACGCCGTGATACTTCTCAACCAGTTCTTTCTCCAAAGAACCGCTGTTGACACCGACTCTGATCGGAATATTCCTTTCCCTGGCTGCGGCTACCACTGCCGCCAGTTTTTCTCTGCCGCCGATATTGCCAGGATTGATACGGATCTTATCTGCGCCGTTTTCGATCGCTGCGATTGCCATCTTATAGTCGAAATGAATATCCGCTACCAGCGGAATATGGATCCTTTTCTTAATTTCCGCAATGGCCTGCGCCGCTTCGATCGTAGGTACCGTAACACGGATGATCTCACATCCCGCCTGCTCCAAACGCAGGATCTGTGCCGTTGTTGCCTCAGCATCTTCCGTCCTTGTATTGGTCATGGACTGTATCAAAACAGGATTGCCGCCGCCGATCACTCTATCGCCGATCGTTACGGTCCTTGTATGTTCTCTGTGCATATTTCTACCTCATTTCTGTTCTTTCTTCTTATCGGAAGACATTATACTTTATTATAAACCACCTCTGCGTCGGAAAACAATTCTTTTCCCGGATACTGCAGAATTTTTTATCCTACTCTATCCCGCTCCTTTGTATATAAAAGATACGCTCTCTCTTTTCACCGCTGCCGCAGTCTGTCAGACTGACGGAAAGCGCCTGTATCCCCTCTAAGGGAAACAACTGCGGCTCCAGCTCTATAATCAGGCTGCCATCGGTTTCATACACGCTGTCATAGCGGACGATAACCTTCTGTCCCTGCGCATTATATAAAATAACCGGCAGCGGCCGTTCCCTTCCTCTCACGGTTAGTCCGAACAGGGCGGCCGCCATACCGGAGAGGAATATTGCACAGGCGAGTAAGCCGACTGTTTTTTTCTGCGTTAAACGGATCCGTTTTTCTATCTTCCGGATCATATAACTCTCTTTGCTTCTGAATATCCTTTTTCTTTTACAAGAAGCCCTCTGCAGTAAATCTCTTCTTACTTCTTCCACCGTCTGATAGCGCCTGTCCGGTTCGGGTTTCGTACACTTTTCGACAATCTGTTCAACTGCGGTCGTCAGCAGCGGATTCATACACCGCACCGGGCGGATGCCGCATGGCGGAAACGACGGATTATATCCTGTCAGCATATGATAAAAAGTTGCGCCAAACGTATAAATATCGCTCCGTTCATCCGCTCTGCCATCTCTCATGCCTTCCCATCCGAACTGTTCCGGCGCCGCATACCCTATCGTCCCTGCCATGTCTTCCGCTCCCGGATCCTGATAGCGGATAAATAATGCGGCGCCGAAATCTACCACCCGCAGGCCGCCATCCGGACAGATGATGATATTGTCCGGCTTCAGGTCTCTGTAGATCACGGGCGGATTCCCCGCGTGCAGATACGACAGCAGTCCCAGTAACTGCAGCGCCCATTCACATGCCTTTTCTTCCGTTATCGCGCCTTCTCTTTCTATATAGTTATGTAAACTTATTCCTTCTATGTATTCCATGACCAGATACTGCCTGTCCTCCTGAAAGAAATCGTACAGGACGGGCAGCATCGGATGTGACAAAGACTTTAACAGTTCCCGCTCTTTTTTTAAAATATCGTCCGCTTCCGTTCCTGTGCTTTTTGTTTCCTTAACGGCAGCGAAGCGTTCCAGATGCCTGTCCCAGGCCAGATACACGATACTGCTGCCGCCTTCTCCCAGTATTTTGCGAAGTTCATATTTTTCCATTAAAATTTTATCCAAGTCTGCCTCCTTTTCCCGAAACTTATCAACATTTTATATAGACAGCCGACAAATTGTCCCGTTCCCCTCTTTGCAGCGCCGCTTCCCCGATCTCCCGAAGCCGCCTGTCGCAGCGTTCTTCCGTCATCCCGAAAGGAGAAAGAACTTCTCCGATCTCGTTTATCGTGATCTTATTCCAGAACCCGTCGCTGCAGATCAGAAACGCTTCGTTCTTTTTGACCGTCCCCATTTTAAAGTCGGGAAGGAAGAAGCCGAAACTGCCTACGCATTTGGTCAGCCGCTTATGCGCGTCCGCATGATCCACGGTAAGCTGCCTGGTTTTTACCCTCTTTTTTCCGGATATGCGATAGATCCGGCTGTCTCCAAGATGCCAGAGCAGATATTTCTTCTCCCAGATTACCAAAAGGGACAATGTCGTGCCCATTTCCAGATTCTGTTTTACGCTATACCGCTCAAGCCTGCTCTGTACCTGATAGATCTTTCTTTCCGCCCTGCGTCTGATCACCCATAACGGCTTTCTTTTTGCAAGCGCCGGAAGCAGGCCATCATAGAACCATGTGACGAGTTCTTCCGTCAGGTAACCGCTCGCACATTCTCCCGCATCCAGACCGCCCATACCATCGCACACGGCGGCCAGCAACACACGTCCCCGCATTGTCAATGCCTGCAGTACCACAAGCGAATCCTGATTGGTCTGCCGGAACGGTCCTTTTTCCCAATATACACTTACCATATTTTCCCCTGCGTTTCTTCGGTTTTACCGGAAACCGTAACTACAACTTCTCCATCGTACAAAATGTCTGTTCTGATTAATGCAGTGAACACTGCCGCGAAAATGATAAAACAACGAATGCCGCGCTTCGCGAGTCATTCTTATGTTAAAGAAAAATGACACATGCCGTACTGTCATGTGTCATGATTATACCTGATATCCCGGAATTTGACAAGAATACAACATACCCAAAAAATCCGGGGGTAATTTAGTAAATCTGCGTAAGAAAATTAACGGATGATGCGCATGATATCATTATACATGACAAAGACCATCAGCACCATCAGCACGACCAGACCTGCAAAATGCACCATACCCTCTTTTTCCGGGGCAATCGGTTTGCCGCGCAGCACTTCGATGAACATGAATACAAGCCTGCCGCCGTCCAGCGCCGGAATCGGCAGAAGATTCAGAATGCCCAGGTTGACCGACAGCAAAATAACAATATTCATCATCGTAAAAATAACGACGGAAGTACCATAAGATTTGGCTACTTCATAATTATCCCCGACCATCTGCGCAATTCCAATCGGTCCTGAAACCTCATCTTTGGTCACACGTCCCTGCAGCATCATGAGAAGACTTTTATAAGTCATCTTCACCCAATAACGCATCTCATATACGCTGTACTGAAACACCTGAAACGGATTGCACCTGATCTCTTCCCCCGATATCAGACCGATATAATATCTGCCATCTGCTTCACTGTAACGCGGTGTCAGTGAAATATTCTGTATCTGGCCGTCTCTTTTTATCTGAATATCCATGTCCTCTCCGCGGTTCAGTGCGGAAATCAGCGTAATTTCACGGGAAAGATATGTTCTTTCACCGTTGATCTTTATAATCTCGTCCCCGGGCAGCAGACCGGCATCCTGCGCTGCGGAATTGTCCACGACCTGTTGTATCACGGGTCTGTCCGAACCGTTAAACGCCACAACGATCAGCGAAAAAATAAACGCCAATAGAAAATTGAAAAGCGGGCCGGCAAACACGGATGCGATCCTTGCCCACACAGGCGCCGCCAGAAAAGAATGCTCGTCGATCTCACCGTTTTCTCCCGCAAGTCCGTCGTCGCCATCAAACATACAGGCGCCGCCAAACGGCAGCAGTTTTAAAGAATACTTTGTCTCTCCTTTTTGGAACGAGAATAACGTAGGCCCCATACCGACCGCAAACTCCACGACACGGATGCCGTTTCTTTTTCCGATAATAAAATGGCCGAACTCATGGGATATCACCACAATGCCAAAAATGATCAGAAATAAAATAATCGTCACAATCACATCATCACCTGCTCTATTAATTCATATGTTTCCGCTTCCGCATGTAGAATCTCTTCTACGGAAGGGTTCTTTATTACTTTATGATTCCCCATGCACCGCTCAATTAATTCCGGAATCTGCAAAAAGCCGATTTTACGTTCAACAAAAAGGGCAACGGCTTTCTCATTGGCCGCATTATAGACTGTCGGCATGCTGCCGCCGGTCTTTGCCGCTTCATAGGCAAGCGCCAGCCCCCGGAACGTATCCGTATCCGGTCTTTCAAAAGTAAGCTGCCCGAGTGCAAACAGATCCACTCTTTTGCCGGGCATCGGTCTTCTGTCCGGATAAAAAAGCGCATACTGGATCGGCAGTTTCATATCCGGCACGCCAAGCTGTGCCATAATGGCGCCATCCTCATATTCTACCGCGGAATGGACGATACTCTGCGGATGCACGACTACCTGAATCTTTTCAAGCGGAACGTCAAACAGCCACCCTGCCTCCATGACTTCCAGCCCTTTATTGACTAAAGAAGCGGAGTCTATCGTCACTTTTTTCCCCATAGACCAGTTCGGATGCTTTAAAGCGTCTTCTATCGTCATCTTTGCAAGGTCTTCTCTTTTCTTCCCGCGGAAAGGCCCTCCGGAAGCCGTCAGGATGATCTTGCTGATCCGTTCTTTGTTTTCCCCGTTCATGGATTGAAATATCGCACTGTGTTCACTGTCTACCGGCAGAATGGACACGCCGTGCTTCTTTGCAAGCGGCATGATCAGATGTCCGGCAGTAACAAGCGTTTCTTTATTGGCAAGCGCGATTGTTTTGCCCTGCTCGATCGCCGCAATCGTCGGTCTGATACCGATCATGCCGACAATCGCGGTCACCAGAATCTCCGCTTCCTCCGCCGCTGCTATTTCTAACAGTCCTTCCATTCCGTACACGATCTCCACGTCCAGATCCGCCACTCTGCCGGCTAAGTCCGCTGCCGCTTTTTCACTCCACATTGCCGCCTTGCGCGGATGGAACTCTCTGATCTGTTTCTCCATAAGTTCCACATTGCTTCCGGCAGAAAGCGCCGCCACCTCCAGATCGGGATTTTGCCGCACGATTTCCAGTGTCTGTGTGCCGATGGAGCCTGTGGAACCAAGTATTGCTATTTTTTTCATATATACTCCTGTCTGTGTTCTCTCTATGGTGCAATCAGGGATAACCCGAAGAAAATAAGCGGCGCTACCATGATGATGCTGTCGAAGCGGTCCATAATGCCGCCGTGTCCCGGTATCAGTTTCCCGTAATCTTTGATGTCATAGTCTCTTTTGATCGCCGATGCCGCCAGATCTCCCACCATGGAAATCAGTGCGCCTACTGCGCCAAGACACATGGCGCTGCCCAAATTCAGACGAAACGGCTCCGCCGAAAAAGGATTGATCACAAAATAAGTGTATAACCCGACCAGAATTGCTGCCCCGGCCACACCGCCGATACCGCCTTCCACAGATTTCTTCGGACTTAATCTGGGGGCCATCTTATGTTTTCCAAACAGCACGCCGACACAATAAGCACACGTATCGCTTCCCCAGGAACATAAAAAGATAAGTCCCACCAGATAGAGGCCATGACTCCAGCCCTGTCTGATCATATACAGGAAAGACAAAAGCACCGGCGCATACATAAACTCAAAAAAGGCCGCCATCACCTGTCCTGCCTGGAATTTGGGAAAACTGAACACGTATACGAACAAAAAGGAAGCAATGGCCGCAGTCACACAGAAGGTCAGCATATAATAAATGATGCTTCTGTCATATTCTCTCATGAAACACATGCCCAGATAAAGTCCTGCATAATAGAGCAGAATCAAAATGCTGCCTGTAATTTCCAAAGCATTATATGCCTTTTCCTTCGTATGCACAATGGTTGCCTTTGTCAGTTCACGATAGGCTGTCAAAGAAACCGCGCAAAGTACTGCCGCAAGCACCCAGCCTCCCGCCATGATAACGGCAAAGGCAAGGATAACCAGCACAATACCGCTGAGTAATCTCGTACGAAACATGTCAAATCATACCTTTCCTTTATTCATCTATCCTTCCTTTACCATGCCATATTTTCTGTCTCTTTTATTATATGACACAATGGCTTTTTCCAATTCCTCTTTGGAGAAATCGGGCCAGGCCGCCTGCGTGAAATAAAATTCCGTATAGGCAAGCTGCCACAGAAGAAAATTGGATATCCGCTGCTCGTTACAGGTTCGGATCAGCAGATCCGGCTCCGGCAGATGATGCGTATCCAGCGTATCGTCAAAAAGCGTCTCCGTAATATCCTCTATACGCAGCGTGCCGGATTCTACCTGCGCCGCCAGCTTACGCACCGCCCGTATAATCTCGTCCCTTCCGCCGTAATTTAAAGCGATCTGGAAATGAAGCCCCGTATTGTCTTTCGTCGCTTCTTCAAGCTGCGCGATCCGTTCCCTGATATCATCATCCAGACCGGTCTTATCTCCAATTACGCGGACGCACATATTGTTTTTGGCCGCCGTCTTCAAACAGGTCTTCATATAATTTCGAAGCAGTTTCATCAATGCATCCACTTCATCCTTCGGTCTGTTCCAGTTTTCTGTGGAAAAGGCATAGACCGTCAGATATTGTATCCCCATCCGGTAAGCCTCTTCGCAGATAACTTCCACATTTTTGGCTCCCTGCACATGTCCGTAATTTCTGGGCATACCTTTACTTTTTGCCCATCTGCCGTTTCCGTCCAGAATGATCGCCACATGATTTGGTATTTTCATGCCTTCTTCCATACTGTCTGCCTCCCCATACTTTCGCCATAAGCGAAAGGGGATAGCGGATACTGCCCCACAATCCCCTTATACTCTTTCGATTCAAATTATACCGTCATGATCTCTTTCGATTTCTCTTCTACAAGCTTATCAACGTCTTTAATATAAGCATCCGTTATTTTCTGCAGCTTGTCGCCGAGCTCTTTGATCTCGTCTTCCGAAACTTCCATTTTCGCCAGCTTTTTGAAGGCATCCATACCGTCACGTCTGGTATTTCTGATCGCGACTTTGTTCTCTTCACCCTTCTTTTTGATATCTTTTACCAGCTCTTTTCTGCGTTCCTCCGTGAGTTCCGGGAACACGAGGCGGATAACCGCGCCATCGTTACTCGGTGTAATGCCGACGTCCGACGTCATGATCGCCTTTTCGATCTCCTTGATCAGACTTTTCTCCCAGGGAGCGATCTGGATCATTCTCGGATCGGGTACCGTAATGTTGCCGACCTGCTGGATCGGTGTCGGTGTCCCGTAATAATCCACCTTAATACGATCAAGTACATGAGGATTGGCACGGCCTGCACGAATTGTTCCAAGATCCGTTACCAGAAAATCGTATGACTTTTTCATTTTCTCATCATATGGTTTTAACCTGTCATCCATCTTACCCTATATACCTTCCTCTCTCTTTATCTGTCAACGGTAACCTTCGTTCCGCTAAACTGTCCCCTTAATGCATTCACGATACTGTCTTTTTCATTCAGTCCGAATACCCACATCGGCATCTTATTATCCCTGGCCAGAATAGAGGCCGTCATATCCACTACCTGAAGGTTCTTCTCGATCACCTCGTCAATAGATACTTCATCGTATTTTCTGGCTGCCGGATTGGTACGCGGATCATCGTCATAAACACCGTCCACCGCTTTGGCTAACAGGATCACATCTGCGTCTACTTCAACGGCACGCAGGACAACGCCGGTATCGGTTGAAAAATACGGATGCCCCGTACCGCCTGCAAAAAAAACGACCATGTTCTTGCCGAAATATTTATTGGCTCTGTCTTTGGAAAACAATTTCGTAAAGGAACCGCATTCAAAGGGCGTCAAAACACTCGTAAGCATACCGACGCTGCGGAAAATCTCCGATACATATATGCAATTCATGATCGTCGCCAACATCCCGATCTGATCCGCCTTGGTCCTGTCTATACTCTCACTGGAACGTCCGCGCCAGAAATTACCGCCGCCGATCACGATGCCGACCTGAACGCCATCCTCCACCAGCTGCTTCACCTGGAAAGCTACCTTGCGTATCGTTTCATCATCAAATCCGGTCTTTTTCTCACCGGCCAATGCTTCTCCGCTCAATTTTAATAAAACACGCTGCATTTTCTATACTCTCCCGTCAATATGCTGTTGTCCTGTTTATTTTGTTTTGTTCTTTTCTTTACTCTTCTTGATCTCTTCAAAGAAAGAAGTCGGATTTACATCCGCATAACATTGTGAGCACATACCTTCGATAACGGCTCCGTTGTTGATCTGTACGGATTTGGATTTGATATTGCCCATGACAATGGCTGAAGTATCCAAAACAACCGGACCGTGCACATCGATGTCGCCTTTTACCGCGCCTGCAACAACTGCGCTGTTTGCAAAGATATTGCCGATCACTACAGAGCTTTGTCCGATCTTAACGCTGCCGCCGCTGTTAATCTCACCGTTGATTCTTGCTCCTTCCGCATAGATCTCTGCCGCCTTGGAATTTCCCTGAATAGCGCCGGTTACATTCAATTTACCAAGAACTTCGATATTACCGATCACCGTACCGATCAGCTCCAAAGAACCTCCGGAAGTAATATCACCCGTAATAGACATTCCTTCTGTTACAACTGCTGTTTCATCTGATACACTTGCCTGCATTTCCATAGTAATCTCTTCCCTTCCTTTTGCCTGCGCCTGATTTGTATTTTCTGTTTCCGGTACTTCCATTACCGGTTCTTCTATGATCGGTGTCTGCGCCGTCAGTTCTTCTGCCGCCGGAAGCACAGGCTCTTGTTCCTGTACTGCCGCAGTCTCAGGTTCCGCCGGGATTCCGATTTCTTCTATAATAACCGGTTCTTCCGCTGCCGGCTCGACAAATTCTTCCATGATCGGTTCCTCTGCGTTATTTCCGGCAGAGATTGCCTCCATCCTGTCAAGCATATCACTCAGATCGTCCGAAGTAGGATCGCTCTCCGGTGACGATGTCTGTGCCATCTCCATTTCCAATGCTATCTTCTGTGCATCATCCGTTTCTTCGGAAGCTGCCTGTGCTTCGTTTTCCAAAGCCGCCTGAAGTTCCTCTTCGGGCATCAGTTCATTTACAGCCTGGGATAAATCATCTTTTAAATCCGAGAAAAAGCCCATTCTATAATCCTCCATTTCTTTCATTACTGATATGTTGTATCGGTTCCGTATCTTCTGTAAGCGGAACGATCACGGTATCATCCATTGCCTGGATCTGTTCGATCAGGTCCGGCAGAGCCTGTACCGTAGTATTTTTATTTGATGCATCATGCATCAAAATAATACTTTCCTGATATTGCGGCAGGGTCGCCATACAATTCCGTAAAATCATCTCCGGGCTGATATAGCTGTTAGAAGCGTCTCCGGATGAAACATTCCAGTCAAAATAGGTAATATCCTGTTCATCCAGATAATCAATCAGATCATACATGTCTACCATACTGACCGTATTGCTGCTTCCTCCCGGAAACCTGCAGAATCTGCACCATACGCCCGTCGTATCGTACAAAAACTCCTGTAGTTTCCTCAAATCCTGCGCATAGCTGTCCACAGACTGATATATCTCATCATATTTATGACTGTATGAATGCATTGCCAGAGTATGTCCTTCTTCTACGATTCTTTTATATAACGCCTGATATTCTTCCTCTTCTTTCCCTACTACGAAAAAAGTCGCTTTTACATCATACTCTGCAAGAATATCCAAAATCCGATCGGTATTGCTGCTTGGCCCATCGTCAAAAGTCAGATATACCTTACGAACATTTTCCTCTTCCGGAAATATATCCTGTTCTTCTTCATCTGCCCGCCCTCCTGCACTGTCACGCTTTGAGACGGAAACGCCATCTGATGTGTACCTTTCTGTGTCCTGTTCAGCTTCGGCACCCGTTCCCTCCGCCGGCTCTTCGATCCCTTCCTGCGGCTCCTGTGGAACTTCCGTACTGTCAATAACAGCCGTTTCGATTGCCTGTGCCTGTAATTCCCTCAGCTGTCTACGCACGATATGAAGCTGCGTTCCTAAAATAATGCATAATACTGTGGGAATCAGTATTGCCATAACGAGGATGAAGATGATTAACTTTTTCAATAAACGGACCCTTTTTTTCCGTTTCAGCCGCTCTTCTGCCTCTGTATCGGCCATCTTCATCGACTCCTCAATATTTTTCAACATTCTTTATCTATCATAACACATCTTATGAATTACGAAAAGTAATTTTGCAAAAAACATTCTGAAAAACATTAAGAAAAAACGGAACTACCATTCCAGACAGTTCCGTTTACCGCTACATACAGCACTTTCCCGTATAAGGCGCCAGTTCCAGACGTATAAAATAACCCCTGTCATTATGACAGACCGGACATGCGGGCGGCACTTTCGTTCCGTGATAGATATGCCCGCATTCCAGACACATCCATGCCGTTTCCACATCCGATACAAAAAGCTGCCCATCCTCCAGCCACTTGGCAAACTGTCCGAACCTGTTGCCATGTATCTTCTCAATCTCCGCGATCTGGGTAAACGTATCGGCTATTGCATCAAACCCTTCCTCTTTCGCCTTCTTTGCAAAATTCTGATACACGTCGTCATGTTCCTCATACTCGTTATGCTGCGCCATACGAAGAAGCGCTGCTACGTCTTTTGCAATATCTACAGGATAAGCGCCGTCGATTGCAATGTTCTCTCCTGCCAGTTCATTCAGATAATTGTAAAAAACTTCCGCATGTTCTTTCTCCTGCTCCGCAGTAAAACGAAATACTGCTTCCACAACATAGAGTTTTTCGTTCCTTGCCTGTCCTGCGGCAATCGTGTAGCGGTTCCTTGCCTGACTCTCTCCGGCAAAAGCCCTCATCAGATTATCCTTGGTCTCACTGTTTCTAAATTCCATGTTTCCGCTTCCTTTCCGGTAAATAGTATCGTAAAAAGAATGATCATCTGTCGATTCTTCTTGTTTCTAATATCCCCGAAAAAAAAATATCTATACGAAAACCGCTTTGTCCGTACAGGACGGTTATTGCAAAAGTCCTTCAATCCCTTCGCGTTTAAACAAATCCTTATAATAAACGAGTTCCATGCGGATCAGATCGTCGATTACCTGCATTCCCAGCAGTTCCACCGGCGCTTTATCATCCGTCAGCAGATAGTTTCCCTTTTCATACGGCGCAATGTCCTCCGACACCCTCGTTAACATCATCTGCAGTTCCGGGTCTTCTATCAGCACTCTGCCTGCTTCAAAAACCGAAAGCGCGTCGGGATTCTGCGTCGCAAACAATTCCCTGTTGGTCGATCCCCATACATCTACCGTATATACATAATCGAAAACAGAAGCAATTGTATCCGAAAGATATGCGTTAATATTGCCCTCTTTCTCCGAATGCATATTCATATTCACGACCATCACGCCGTCTTCTTTCAAATGCTCTTTTACCAGCGTAAAAAACTCTGCGGATGACATCTGGAAAGGGATCGTGATATCCTGATACGCATCTACCATGATCACGTCATACGTATCGGAAACCGCTTCCAGATAACTTCTTCCATCATATGTCGTAACATTTACCGAATCCGGCAGTTCAAAATAGGCGCCTGCCAGATCCGTGATCTTCTGATCGATCTCCACGCCCTCTATAGACGTTGTTCCATAATAATGCTGACACTGTTTCGCATACGTTCCGGTCCCCATTCCGAGGATCAGAATATCGCCGTCTGTACGGCCCGCCATAACAGGAGCCGCCATGGCATAATCATAATACATTCCCGTAACGCCGCCGTCCTTTTTCATGATCGACTGTACGCCGAACAAAACATTGGTAGACAGGATCACACTGTCATCTGTTTCTTTTACCTGCAGATAATTATAGATAGACTCTCCCTCGTACAAGAGATCCTTTTCCCAAAAGGCAAAACTGCCCGAAGTACCCGCAAACGCACAGACAGCAAATAAAATAACGCCCGCTATGCAGTTTTTCCTTCTCGTTTTGACGCTGATAAAATAGATGAGCGCCAGTAAGAGCAGAATGCCTGCAAATATCAGGAATGTAATGGAAGTCCCCACTGCCGGAATCGTCACAAAAGTCGGTACAAAAGTACCGATAATACTTCCGATGGTATTGAAAGCGCCAAGCGATCCTACCGTTTTTCCGCTGTCGTCAAGACTGTCCACCGTATATTTTACCAAGGACGGCGTTACCGTCCCCAGTAAAAAGAGCGGAAATACGAAAATGACCATGCAGGCCAGAAACGCCGCACAGATCAGGAAATTATTGCTGATCGTAAAAACAAGCAGCGCCGATATGCCGACAATGATATATTTTCCCAGAACCGGGATTGCCGCGATCCACACAGCCGCAACGATCATATGGATATACAGCCTGTCCGGGTTGGGATTCTGATCGGCGCTCCGGCCGCCCCATATATTTCCAAGCGCCATGGCAATCATGATCGTTCCGATAATGATTGTCCATACGATCTGCGAGGAACTGAAATATGGCGCAAGCAACCTGCTTGCGCCAAGTTCTACCGCCATTACGGACATCCCTGCGAAAAATTCCGTCAGGTACAAATAGTATTTGTTCTTCAAGATTCCCCTTTTTACGGGAAGCGTATCTTTTTCTACTGTTTCCATATATACTCCTATACACTGAAATCAAAACGGCCGCCTGTCGTCTGTTTGTCCTCAGCTTTGATCTGATCCCAGTCAAGCGCATTGATCTTTTCAAGCAGCTCATCTACAGAATCAGCCTCCACTCTCGCCGTCTTTGTTCTTCCTGACGAGACTTTTCCCTCTGATTTCTTTGCCTGCGCCGCTCTTTCTTCTTTTTTGCTCTCTCTTGTTCTTTCTATGAATTCCTTCTGTCTCTCTCCGGCCTTCTCCAACTCGGCAAAATAAGAGACTTTTCCTTCTTTATCAATAGAGATGCCAAGGTGTTTCACATCCTCTTTCTTATCACCCAACTGCTTCTCCATATCCTTCAATTGTCCTACCGCATCCTCTAATATGCCGGTATATTTTGCTTTTGCTTCTTCGTCAGACGCCATTTCTTCCAACGTCTCCGGATCGATCAGCACACTGTACTCCTTCGTTCCTCTCGACAGATAAGAAGCAGCTTCTTCTTCACTCTCATAATCGGCAACCATAAAATCCATGTTCCGATACGTTTTCTTCAGTTCTTCCAGCATTTTCTTGGCGCGTGCGCTGAGCTTGACCGGCTCTTTTTTGTCATTCTTATCGGTTTTCTTAGTCTCCTTCGTCTGTTTATCCTTTACCGTGTTGTTGTAATAGCCGCTCTGATGAACGCCATATCCTGCAATCTTACTCATTTTTCGTCCTCCTTTGACCTTATGCGAAATCCATTTCTTCTATGGCGGATCTGTAATATCCTATGGAATATATCGGACGATTTATGCTTTCTCTTCAGTCATTTTTCTTTGCTTTTTACGCTTCTTCTCCCGATACATAAACGAATCGGCTTCTCCAAGCAGTGTATCAAACGCCGTGTTGCCCGCTTCGGCATATACGCTTCCGATACTCGCCGAAATGGTCCGCAGCATTTCATCCTGTTCGTAGACTTGTTCAAGCTTTCCTTCCAGCCATTTTCTGCGCTGTTCAATTTCCTCCGGTTCGTATTCGCCAAGCTCCACGATCAGAAATTCGTCGCCGCCGACTCTTGCTATCACGGCATCCGGCATAGACTCTTTCAGTGTATTGGCAGTTGTAGTCAACGCTCTGTCTCCCTCATGATGTCCGAATTTATCATTGAGTGATTTGAAATTATCCAGATCGATATAATACATGGCAAAGGGCATTCCCTCCCCCTCTTCTATATACCGGTACAGATATCTTCTGTTAAAGAGTCCCGTCAGGAAGTCCGTATTGGCATTCGTGATGATCATACGCTCATAAATACGTTCCTGCGTCACATCATCCGCAACGCCGAGCGTCCCCATAACGCTGCCATCCAGATCAAACAGCGGCGACTTATAGGTTTTCAGTTCCCTCATGCTGTCTCCGATCTTCACGGTCTCATCAAAGACACAGGTCTCCCCTTTCTCCATGACCTCATATTCCGACTCCATGCAGATAAACTCGCCCTTTGCATATTCATCCGGTTCAATGTCCCAAATATAGAAATGGCCGCGTCCCTCGATCTGCTCCATCGATTTTCCTACTGCATTGCAGAAACTTTCATTGACTTTCTTATGAACGCCGTCCTTATCTTTGTACCAGACAAGATGCGGAATACTGTTGATCGTAGACTCAAAATAATTGTTCGTCAGCCAGAAATCTTTTTCCATCTTATTGTTTTGCTGCCAGCGTAAAAAACGGAATCCAATCTCCTGTTCGGACATTTCCGGCGGCCAGATATCTTTTAACGCCGAAAGACTCTCATCCAAAAATGTGATCTGTTCTTTGCCGGCTATCAAAATAAGCTGCGCGTCCTTTTTCCGATACAGAAGAAAATCATTTACCATCTGTTTTGCATCCGCTTCCTGCACATCCAGTATGATCACATCCGCCTTAGCGATATATGTTTGATCAAAATCCGGACTTTCCACGAACTCATGTGAGAAATTCGCAAGCGGAGCCATATGTTTTATGATTTCCACCATTTTACTCTGACATCCTGATAAATAGAAACAGACGTTACAATGATACATTCGTTTTCTCTCCTTTTTTTAATATTTTTATGTTTTAACACTGCCGCGGCAGACCTGTTTTGATAGTAAAACGGCTATCTCCTATTGCGATAGGGGATAGCCTGCTGTATTGCGTCTTCTGTCTGCTGAATGGTTCTCTACATTCCCATCTGCTTTGCAACTTCTTCGGCAAAGTTCTCTTCTTTTTTCTCAAGACCTTCGCCGGTCTCAAAGCGAACAAAAGATTTGATGGAAAGATTTGCATTGTTTTCTTTGGCAACCTGCTCGATATATTTTGCTACCGGCTGTTTTCCATCCTCTGCTTTTACATATACCTGCTCTAACAGACATACTTCTTTCAACTCTTTATTCAAACGTCCGTTTACGGCGCCTTCGATCACTTTATCAGGTTTTCCTGCCATCTTCGGATCGTTTTTGATCTGCTCCGCAATGATCTCCTTCTCATGTTCCTTATATTCTTCGGATACATCTTCCGTAGAAACATATTTCGGCGATAAAGCCGCAACCTGCATGGCAATGTTGGTCAGCGCTTCTTTTACCGCATCATTTACAACATCTGTAGCCGCCTCAACAATAACGCCGATTCTGCCGCCGCCGTGCACATAAGTTACTGCACAGCCATCGTCTGCAACTACTTTTGCAAATCTCCTGATACTCAGATTCTCACCGATCACTGCGATCTTATCCACAAGTGCGTCCTTCACGGTCTTAGCCGTATCAAGATGCCAGTTCTCCGCAAGAAAAGCATTCAGATCAGCTGCATCGGAATTGACTGCCTGATTGGCAACCGCTTCTACATAAGCCTGGAAATCAGCATTCTTTGCAACGAAGTCTGTTTCGGAATTGACTTCTACAACTGCCGCTGTCCTGTCGTCTTTTACTGCGACACGGCAAAGGCCTTCTGCTGCGATTCTGCCGGCTTTCTTCTCTGCTTTCGCCTGTCCGTTCTTTCTCAGATACTCTACTGCCGCATCCATATCTCCATCTGTTTCACCGAGCGCTTTCTTACAATCCATCATACCTGCGCCGGTCAGTTCTCTTAATTCTTTTACCATTGCTGCTGTAATAGCCATTGTTGTATTTCCTCCTGTATCATTCCATTATTCTGCTTCTGCTGCTTCCTGTGTTTCTTCCACAGACTCGCCAGCTTCTTCCACATATACTTCTTCGCCCTGGTTTGCTTCGATAACGGCATCCGCCATCTTGGAAACAATTAATTTTACGGCTCTGATCGCATCATCATTACCCGGAATAATATAATCAAGTTCTTCCGGATCACAGTTTGTATCTCCGATACCGATCAAAGTAATTCCCAGTGTATGTGCTTCCTGAACGCAGATCTTTTCCTTTTTGGGATCAACTACGAAGATACAGTCAGGAGTTCTTTTCATTTCTTTGATGCCGCCGAGGTTCTTCTCCAACTTCTCCCACTCTTTTTTCAATTTGATAACTTCTTTCTTGGGAAGTACATCGAATGTCCCGTCCTCTGACATCGTTTCGATTGCTTTTAATCTCTCAATTCTGGACTGGATCGTCTTGAAGTTGGTCAGCATACCGCCCAGCCATCTCTCGTTTACATAATACATACCGCAGCGCTCTGCTTCTGTTTTCACAGCGTCCTGCGCCTGTTTCTTTGTTCCTACAAAAAGAATCGTACCGCCCTGAGAAGCAACATCAAATACCGCCTTATAAGCCTCGTCAACTTTTCCTACGGATTTCTGCAGATCGATAATGTGGATCCCGTTTCTTTCCGTGAAGATATAGGGAGCCATTTTAGGGTTCCATCTTCTTGTCTGATGTCCGAAATGAACACCTGCTTCCAGTAACTGTTTCATTGAAATAACGCTCATGTTTTTTACCTCCGTTTGGTTGTTTTCTTCCATATGTCTTATCAGGTCTCCCCGACTCACCTGCCTACCCCAGCGTTAGAAGCACCGACAGGCAATGGACATATGTGTTTTCTATATTTTGGCATGTGAAGTCTCCTGCACACGCTTAAATACTATATCATAAAATAAAGAACTGTGCAAGTCCTATTCTGCACCGGTAATGATCCTTGCCATTTGTTCCTCACTGGCATCCGCCGGGATCGTATAGGTTCCGGTCCGGATCTTCTTATCATAGCCGTTCTGGCAAAGAAACGTATCAAAACTTTCCGCGGAAGAAACAGCTCCTACATCCGCAAGTTTCCTGCTGACCGCATAAGAACCGTCTCCGCTCCCTATCGTAATGACCATAGGATCATTGGATGTCACACTTCTGTCTGCTGTGCCGTTTCCGGGAGTTTCTTCACCGACAGCATCTCCCGTACTGCCGGCGGCAGATATGCCCTCATCATTCCCGGTCTCCGTCCGGTCATTCGCTGCACTGTTTTCAGCATCACTTCCGCCGGAATCTCCAGCTGCAGAATATCCTATGTCAGAACCCGTGTCTGCATGATCTGCATCTGTATTATCCGCATTGACAGCTTCTATGTCCACGCCATCCGCGTCCGCATTTTCCTCATCAGGACTGTCTTCGTCCGCATTTTCTGCATCAGATCCATCTTCACCTGCGTTTTCCGCGTCGGAACCGTCTCCGCCTGCATTTTCTGTATCGGAAGCTTCTCCTTCATCCGACACGGTGTCCGTCAATGTCCGCTCCTGCGTCATACCAAGCTGCTTTGCTCTTGAGATGATCTCCGCATCCGTCATTGTCCGGCTCTTGTTCGTAAATCCCATAATAACTGCCGTCACGATAATACCGAGTCCCAGCCCACGTAAATAATATTTTAATTCCATATCTCACCCGCCGCTTATAGTCCTTCAAATAAATCAATGACCAGTTTCACTTCTCCGATACCAAGTCCAAGTTCTTTGGCGATCGCCATATTGGATTTCCCCGCCTTATGCAGCTCCAATATTCTTTCATTGCTGTTTCTGCCGTTATCTCTTCCGTTGGCAAACTGGATATTCACCGACTTGGCGTCTGCCATTCTTGCTGCCGGGAAATCGGGTTCCATGCTCCTTTTCGCACTCCTGGCCGGTTTTGCCTCTTTGGAGGGCGCGGGTCTGGATGCCGCTTTCTTTGGCGCGGCCGTTCTTCCGGCGGGTCTGCGCACCTGTGTTTTCTCGGGCGCAGGTTCTGCCAGAGGCGGATCCGCCACATAATCGCCTTCCGGATCATGAATAATGTTCACTCTCGGTGGTGTAATGGGTGTAAAATAATCTTCTTCGTCGTCATCAAAGCGCATTTTCTCTGCCGCCCTGCTGCGCCCAAAATCCATACTTTCCCGATAGTCCATCAATCTTTCGTTTGTAAAATCCTCTTCCTCGGCAAATATTTCCTCTTCAATTTCTTCATCTGCAAAATCTTCGTCCTGCGCAAAGTCTTCGTCCGTTTCTTCGTATACGTTGTCTTCATACGCAGGCTCAGCCGGGTATCCGCCGGACGATACTCTCTCATATACGGCTTCTTTCAGCATTCCGGCTATTTCCGTCATCTCATCCATGGTCTTTTTGACCGCCTCTTTTGCCTCGTCAGCGATCGATTCCACCTGCTCTATTGCTCCGCTTGCTTCTTGTGCGGTCACTTCCGCGTCTTTTAACGTCTGCCTGATCTCTTCAGAAGTCTGTGCGGCGTCTATAACGGCGGCCTTCAGATTTTCATGCTTATCGTTCAGCATATCGTATAAGAAAATGACTTCTTTATGATTTTTATTGATTTCTTCCAAAACGGTGTCGGAATATTCGTTGACGGCCATGATCTTTTCGTTGGCCACTCTTTCCATGGAACGTTCCGTCTTCTCCATCGAATATGTGACGGTTTCGTCTACGATATCGGAAATATGTGTTTTTACATTATCGAGTTCCCTGTCAACCATTTTTCTGATCTCGTCCTCGCTGATTAACAGCGATTCGGTATCGATATCCTTTTTCCGGACAGGCATAAGATATCCTAACGCCAGAACAATAACACCTGCTATGATCAAAACGATCCCTGTGATACTCATCTAAATAACCATACCTTTCTCTCAGCCTGTAATATTGATATCGCAAAATGCATCTTACAAAGAAACGTCAAAACGGCCCACGCCTTTGAGGATAACTTTGCCATCCGCCTCTTTCTTGTCTTTCTTTCTGCCTTTTTTTCCGCCATCGCCATGATATTCATTGCTGCCTTTGTCTTTGGCGTCGAATTTTTTATTATGATACTCCGGCTGGTCTCCACGGTTGACTTTCTTGATCTGGTTCTCAATCTGTCTGGCAAACTGATTTCCCACATTAGCCTGTTCTACCATGCCTTTTGTATCTTCATGATGCTTATAATTCGTAAAATCCTGTGCTCTGGTAATCTGTCCCTGTATTTCGATCTGTCCGATTGCCATGGCTGCCACACCCCTTTCCCGGTCTTTGTATCCTTTTGGGATCCCGGATTCTTTCCGGCTGCATTATACTTTATACTGATTTAAATGCCTGTCAGTTTCACATCTCCGCGGGATTTAACAAATCTGCAGTAATGAGACTCTTTCTGCACCGTCATGGATACGTCTCCGATACAGATCCTTGTTCCCGGATAAACGCTTCCTCTGACGATGATGCAGGCGCCTTCTTTTCCCTTCGTCTGTCCTTGTAATAACTCTATTTCTTCCATATATCCGCTTACCAATTCTGCTTTCTTCTGATTGGAAGCGGCTAATGTCTGTACGTATTTAAGCTGTTCCGGCGTCAGTTTCACACCTTTGGCCAGTTTCTGCTTCGTTGAGCGCAGAATCTGCTGAATGGAAGCAATCTCTGCGTTCTCTTTCTCCACCAGAGCAATCAGCTGCTGCAGTCTGACAGCGAGTGTCGGATCCGAACCAACCTCTACCGTCGTATCGGCGCCCATCGCCGAACCGAGTGTCTTCACATTGATCGAATTGACTGCGCAGACTCTGCCGCCCGTGATAAAGCCTTTCTTCCCATCTACATTCACTTCCGTCCCTGCCATAATGGTACTGTGCAGAATCGATTCGGATGCAATGTACCCTTTGGCCTGTGCATTCACGCTCTGCAGAAATTTTGCCACAATATTGCCTCCGGCTTTCAAAGTGCCTTTTCCCATACCATTCATACCGCGGGCAATAATAATATTTTCTCCCGCTTCGATATAGGCGCCTTCCACAACACCGTTGACTTCAACATTTCCCTGCGCTTTCACCCGGAAATTTGTACATACGTTGCCGTTAACCTGTACATTTCCATCATATTCTATATTTCCCGTAGAATTATCGACGTTTTCCACGATCAAAACGTCGGAAACAAAAACACTGTCTTCCACCAGTTCCACATGTCCATTGACCATAGAAGTCAGTATTGTATTATCTTCCGATATTTCTATATTATTACCATATTTTAAAGCCGCTTTCCTGACTTCACGCGGCCTGATCCTGGCGCCGAGCACATTCATGCCGCTTTCTCCCGGATCTTCCGGGATCAATTTCGCCAAAACATCACCTTTGTCACAATGCTGCACGACATTTAACTGAAAAAAGTCCACACTTCCATCTTCTTTCAATGTCGGCTTCGCTTTTCTATCCGTATTAAAATAATACTCGATATAGGCATCTTTACCGTGCACAGGTTCTGTTCCCTGCGCAACAAGGATATCTTTGCAGTAGTCCCTTGTTCTGGCAAAGCATAACTCAATTTCTTTTCTTAATATACCGTGGCGGATACCTCTGATTTCCAGATCATTGATAAGTTCTTCGGCCGTCATTTCTTCACCACCGATAGAGGGCGCATAAAATCTGACATATACCTGCATATTATCAGGCGATATCGTAAATTTATAGCATTCTCTTTCTTTTAAAGTGGTCCGTTTCTCAAGCAGGACAACCATCTCTTTTTCTGCAGATGCCCCTACCGCTTTATAAAGCAGTCCTTTATCGTATACGATGTCTTTCATCGCCAGATACTCCGTAACATCGCCGATCGAAACAGGCGCTCCGCCATTTACAGGCGGAAACAGCTTCATGCCGGTCTTTCCCTCTTCATGGATCAGTCTAAAATATCCGTTCATACCCACCTCTTTTTGTATCACTGTGCGACCGTTATTATCTGTCCGTTATAATTCCCATATAATTTCCAAGCTTCGTCTTCATTTTCTGCAAAGCTCTCGTATGAAGCTGAGAGATCCGGGATTCCGACACTTCCAGAATACTGCTGATCTCTTTTAATGTCAGATCTTCGTAATAGTACAGCAGAATCACTTTCTGCTCTTTTTCCGTTAAAAGCTCAAGCGCCTCCGCAAGAATGCGTTTGAGTTCGTCTCTTTCGATCACTTCCTCCGGTCCGTCGAACTGGGCGTTACGGTTATAGTTATTATCGCTCGGAATTTCACTGCCCTGTTCTAAAAACTCGTTTAAAGAGACTACATTTGTCACTTTCATCTGTGACTGCCAGTCAATGTATTCATCATTGGAAATCCCAAGGCTTGCAGCTATCTCCTCATCTGTTGCGCTTCTGCCGCATTTAGCCTCTATTTCCTTAATTGCCGCATCGATTTTTTTCTGCTTTTGTCTGATGGTCCTGGGAATCCAATCCATCTTACGTATCTGGTCCAAAATCGCACCGCGGATCCGGAGACTCGCATAAGTCTCAAACTTGACGTCTTTTAAAGAATCAAATTTATCGATCGCGTCTATCAGACCAAAGATGCCATAGCTTACCAGGTCTTCATATTCCACATTATATCCCAAATACATGCTGAGTCGACCTGCAACCATTTTTACAAGCGGGGCGTACTCCAATATGATCTTTTCTCTCACTTCGGGAGATTTTGTTTTGTCATATTCCTCCCAAAGCTTCTTTCTGCCTGTTTCATCCATGACATTTCCCCATCATATCATATTATTTTCAGTAATTCCCTGTCATCTGCAAATCCCTAAAAAATCAGTTCCTCATCATCTGTCAGGTCTCCCGCCTGCGATGACTGATCCGCCTTTCCTGTGCGTTCCGCATCATCTGTCTTCACCGCAGTATGCACGCCATCGGAATCTTTCTCATACACTTCTCCTTCTTCCATACGTGCCTTTTCGACCTGCGCTTCAAAGCGGTCCAACATCCATTTGAGAACTTCGCCGGCAATAAAAAAAGCGATCAGAACCCATAACAAAATAACCAGCATATCTTTTGATTTATAATGCAGCGCAAACATCGTGATGCTTGTGATTGCTCCCGCAAGGAGCATCACAAAAGGCGGAATCAGTTTTCTTTTTTTTGCCCTTACCGCTGCCCTCTTCCGCTCTAACTCACGTTCTCTTTCTTTTTCCCTTTCAAGTTCTGCAATATCCGTGATAAATTTTTCTTCTTCTTTTTTTTCACTGTCTTTATTTTGGTTTTCTTTCTCCAATTTTTCTACCTTCCATCTATGCCGTTTGTCAACTTAGATAGTTTTCTCCGGCTTTCCAACCGCACGGATAATAAAATCCCCTGTTTCCGGATAAAATATAACGGTTCTTCCGTAGTTTTTTCCGGTATCTTCTGCAAGAATCGGTATTCGAAGCTGTGCAAGTTTTTTCTTGGAAGCTTCTACATTCCTCTCTCCTACGCGGATCGTCTCTGAATTTCCGCTGTTCTGGAATGAGAACATCTGCGCGCCTCCGGCAATCTTTGCAACCAGCCTCGTTCTGTTAGCGCCTTTTGCTACAATTCTTTTTACCAATTCTTCAATTCCGGTATCTGCGAATTTTGGGATATTACTGTTATTTCTGATCGTAGAACTGTCCGGAAGCATAATATGCGCCAATCCCCCGATTTTCGTCACAGGATCTCTTACCGCAATTCCTACGCACGAACCCAGTCCCAATGTAGTTATTCCATCGGGACTAACACATACATTTAAATCGGCCATACCGACCTTTATCACCTGAGCCATGTTCCTGAATCTCCCACCTTCACTATAACTATTCTTAAATTGACATACCTAAAGCAGTTAATATTTTGCTATAAGATTCCATATCAGGAATCAAAATGAAATATCCATCGATCGCCACTTCATCAAAAAACTGTGTCTGGATCAAAAGCATTCTGTCACCTACGGCGCCGAACTGGATCGCCGGCACACTCATGATCGCCCCCGCCATATCCACCGTCATATCCGGAATGGTAGGGAATATCTTCAGATTCGTTATGGCGGAAAGGGAATTCAGATAAGCTCCCGTAATAATATTACCCACCTCTTTGAGTGCAGATAACTCCATCTCGGAAAAATCATCCCCCTCAAGCTGCATTCCCATAAGCTTTGATACAAGAAATCTTGCAGATTCTTTCTCAAGCAGGAACATAATACTTCCGGCAATATCTCCTTCTACTCCAAGATAAATCCCGGCCATAATCTGCTCCTCGCCGCCCATCGCTTCGCCAACTTCTTTAAATTCAAGCAAACCTACCTTCGGTACGGACATATCTACCTTGCACTGCAGCATCTGAGCCAATGCCGTAGTCGCATTGCCTGCACCGATATTCCCCAGTTCCCTTAAAACGTCAAAATATTCTTGGGACATTTCGTCAAAACTTAATTCACTCACGCGTAAACCTCCTAGGAATTCTCCGGAACGACCTGGTTCAAGTCTAACAGGGAGATCAAACCGCCCTCACACTTACCGATCCCGGAAATAAAATTGTCTTTTTCGTCTTTGGAATCATACGCCACTTTTTCGATCTGTTCCGTCTCCAAAGTGACTACTTCCTTTACTTCATCTACAATAATGCCGATCATACCCTGCTGTTCCATCTTGATGACTATGATCCTGCTCGATTTAGTCACCACATCTTCAGGCAGTCCCATTTTTATACGGATGCTCATAACGGGAAGCACTTCACCGCGCAGATTGATCACACCTTTTAAATAGGGTGCCACTTTAGGTACTCTTGTAATACTCGGCATTCTTAAAATATTATCAATATACTTGATATCTATACCATATTGCTCATCGCCTAATCTGATTACAATAAACTGTGTTGTTTCGCCGGCTACTTTTATTTCGTCCATTCTACTTGTCCTCCTTCCGTTAAATCAAAGCATTCGCATCCAGAATAAGCGCTACTTCACCATCACCCAGAATCGTTGCACCGCTGATGATCTTGCACTTGTTGATATACTTGCCCATGGACTTAATAACGATTTCCTGCTGGCCTATCAGTTCGTCCACTACCAGTCCCACCTGTTTATCGCCTTTTTTCACGATGACCACGATCAGATTATCGCCGGGATCCTTCGAGCTTTCAATATCCAATACTTCTGTCATACGGATAAGTGGAATCACATTGTCTCTTAAGTGAATAACTTCTTTATTCTGTACCAACTTCACCTCTTCCGGTGGAATATCCTCAAGTGTCTGAATGGAACCTAAGGAGATCGCATACTTCTCATTACCGATAACGACCATAAGAGCCTGGATGATCGCAAGTGTCAGAGGCAGTCTGATGATCCATGTACTTCCTTCTCCCAGTTTGGTCTTTACTTCAACCTCACCGCTTAAAGCTTCGATCTTGGATTTCACGACATCAAGACCTACACCTCTTCCGGAAACATCCGATACGGTCTTGGCTGTAGAGAATCCTGCGTTGAAAAGCAGATCGATGATCTCTTTTTCATTCATCAGTTCAGCCTGCTCCGGTGTGATCACACCACGGTCAATCGCCTTATTTTTAACGGCTTCCGTATCGATTCCGTTTCCATCGTCCCTTACTTCGATCACAACGTTGTTGCCATCCTGATAAGCATCCAGGAAAATCGAACCGACTTCCGGCTTTCCTCTCTCCTTACGCAATTCCGCGGATTCCAGACCATGGTCTGCCGAATTACGAAGCAGATGCATAAGCGGATCTCCGATCTCATCCACTACCGTACGATCAAGTTCCGTCTCTTCACCGGACATATACAGTTCCATTTTCTTATCAAGCTTCTTGGATAAGTCGCGGATCATTCTGGGGAATTTGGTAACAACGCTTTCGATCGGTACCATTCGCACTTTCATAACGGACTCATGCAGGGAAGTCGTAACACTTTCCAAATACTCGATCTGGTCGTTTACCTCCGAGCTTGCACTGCCCTCTACCGTAGCCGAAGCCGATACAAGAGAGTTTTTGGCAATGATCAGCTCACTGACAAGATTCATCAATGTGTCAAGCTTCTCGATATCCACTCTGACCGTTCTATTAACAATCGGCTTATTTGCTGCCGGTTTCTTATCATTTCTGTTTGTTGTCTGCTGTACTGCAGCCGGAGCGGCTGCCGGCGCATGCGTCTCTGTTTTGACCGTTTTGTCTTCTACTGCTTCTTTCTTCGGCGTCTCCACAGATTCCGCTTTTACAGATTCTTCTTTGACCTGTACGGTTTCCTCTTTGGTGCTTTCTTCCACAGTATGATTTGCTGCGGCTTCTTTGTTCACATCATATATATCGCCTACGACATTCTCAATTTCGGATACGCTCTTTGCCGCCTGCACAACTTTATCAAGCGGAGCATCCGCGATGACGATCAGACTGAAATCCAGATCAAATTTTTCGTCTTCAATATCCTGTGCGGATGGACTTGAATAAACGATCTCACCAAACTCTTCTACGGCTTTAAATACGAGGAATGCTCTCGCTGCTTTCAAAATACATGCTTCCAGTACGCTCACCGTCATGCCGTAAACCTGTTTCCCCTGACGCTTCGCCTCCGCCAGAACAGTTTTCTCGGATTCTCCAAGCCGGATATCCAGCCACTTTTTAGCGCTGCTGTCCGTTCCCGCTTCCTCGGACTGCCCGGCTGCTGCAGGCGCCTGTTCCGGTGCTGCGGCTTCCTGTGCGTCCTCTTCTTCGCCTTTTAAAATAATATTCAACTGTTTGATCAGATGTTCGTTATCATTCGTACCTTCATCGGCGCTTTCCCTGATATTCGTATTGTACTCTTCCAATGCATCCAGACACTGGAACAAAATATCGATCATATTATCCTTGACCGTAATATTTCCGTTTCGCACTTCTGAAAATACATTTTCCATATCATGGGTAAGCGTCTGCATTCTCTTATACCCCATGGTACCAGCCATACCTTTCAGGGAATGCGCTGCACGGAAAATCTCATTGATGGTGTCCATATTGTCGGGCTCCTGCTCCAATGAGAGAATCTGCGTGTTCAGATTCTGCAAATGTTCATTTGTTTCATCAAGGAAAATCTCCAAATATTGGCTTACATCCATCTTATCTTACCCCCACGTTCATTATAATCTCCTGCGCAATCAATCCCAACGGTACGACCTGATCCGCCAATCCTGCATTGACAATGCTTCTCGGCATACCATACACCGCACATGTTTCCGCTTCCTGCGCAATAACATGCAGTTTCTTCTTCTCTTTCAGATTCATGATTCCTTTCGTACCATCTGCTCCCATACCCGTCATGACTACGCATACGACCTGATCAAACCTGCTTTCCCGTAAAGACTCATACATGTAATTGGCACACGGTTTCACCCCTTCTCTGTTCGGCTCATCCGTATAATGAATCTTGTACTTTCCTGCATCAGTCACGATATTCAGGTGTTTGCCGCCCATTGCAATATAAACATTCCCGGGTTCCAGCACATCGCCCTCGGCAGCCTCTTTCACGTGAACTTCGCTGAGAGAATTCAAACGTTCCGCCAAAGATGCGGTAAAGCCTACCGGCATATGCTGTACGATAACGACAGGCGCTTTCAGATTTTTCGGCAGTCTCGGGATTACCGACTGCAGTGCCTTGGGTCCGCCCGTAGAACTTGCCAGAGCGACGATCTTATTTCCGGAAATCTCCTTCGGCTGTCTTATGGGAGTCCCGGTTGTCTTTGCGTTTGCCCTGATAATCTCACGCACAGGCGTCGTTCTGCTGAAAGTCTGCAGTCTCGAATCCACTACCGCCGAAAGAGTCAATATCAGCTGTTTCTTAAAATCATCGGTTCTGCAGTCCATAGCCGTTCCGGGTTTGTGGACAAAATCCAATGCTCCCAGATCAAGTGCATCTAAAGTCGTCTTCGCGCCTTCGCATGTATCCGTACTGACCATCATGACACGTGCGGGAATCTTCCGATCCTGCAGTTCTTTCAAAAGTTCCAGTCCGTTCATACGGGGCATATTGACATCCAGAATAACCGCATCATATGTATTCTTCATGAGCAGGTCTAATGCCTCAAGACCATTGGCTGCCCTGTCCTGTACATGGAATCGTTCATCACTGTTTATTGTATCACAAAGTACCCTTCTCATGAGTGCAGAGTCGTCAACAACTAATATATTTTTCATATCACTACCTCTTCATCATCATATTAGCGAATATCGTCGTTCATCATTTTAATTGTTTTTCTCTCTTCATTAAAAATATACTTGATAATTTCTTCTCTGTTGCCCTTATCCATATTGACATACTGCACACGGTGTTCAAAAAAGCCGGGCCTGTTCTCAATCTCCTTTACACTCAGTACCTTACCGCATAAAGTATATTCTTTTGCCTCTCCCTCTTTCCAGAGATTGTATTTGCACAGGATCAGGCTGTCTACATCATATGCATATTCCGCCACAAAACGCAGTCCGCCTCCGCTGATATCGGCGATGACACTTCTCTGAAGCGGCAGTTCCGGCACCAGAAGACCGGAATTGAGCAGATCGGAATTCTTTTCGATTGCCTGCACCTCTTCTTTTTCAAGCGGTCTTGAGTTCATCTCCAAAGCACAGCTGAATCTGTAATATTCCCTTCTCTGGTATTTTCTTAAGTTACTTGTCAGCTCAAGCCGCACAAGAAACATTTTATTATTTTTATATCGTTCAATCACTCTGGCATAACATTGATACAAACCGTTTGACGTGAAAAAATAAAGATCGTACTCTCCGCCGACCGGCAGGAGTATCAGTTTGGTCTTCTCCATCGGCATGGAAATTTCGATTTTATCATCAGAAAGTATATCAACTAACTGACTGCCGTATACTTTCCTCGTACTGTCGTCATCCTCTCTTAATCTTTTCACTTTCTGCAGTTCGATCCGGTTCCCCGGCTGAATATATTTTGAAAGTATAATCTCCATTTCCGTCATCCTTCTTCCGGTTATCTTTTTGATATAATATGTGAAAAGAATGCCGCCATACCACGTTTGGTCAAAGTCTTATTCAGTTCCTTATTCATTAACTTTGCGGCTAACATCTCATACGCCTGCGCAGATCTGCTCTCCGGATTCTGAATTGAAACCGGCATCTGCTGCATGACGGCTTTCGCAAGCTGCGCATCCTGCGGTACCATACCCAGATACGTGATCGGAATTTTCAAGTACCTTGCCACGACCGTATCCAGTTTTTCAAATAAAAGTCTGCCTTCCTGTCCGTTTTCCACTTTGTTGGCAATCACTTTCACATGCGAGACTTCTTTGGAATACCGCGGATGTCTGTTGAGTGCCTTTACAAGCGAATAGGAATCGGTAATAGACGTCGGTTCCGGCGTCGTTACCAACAGAATCTCCCCGCTTGCTACAAGAAATTCCAGCACGGCATCGGAAATGCCCGCTCCGGTATCCACAATAATAATATCCGCCATCTCATCAAGTTCCGAAAGATTCTTGATAATATATGTCAGGTAGTCTTTGCTCAGATTAGACATGCCCGCTATACCCGACCCGCCGGATATGAAACCGATATCCATGGGGCCCCATGTTATGATCTCCCGGATATTTTTACCCTGATATATTAAATCACACAGGTTATGTTTCGGTACCGCACCAAACATAACTTCAATATTTGCAAGTCCGAAATCTGCGTCCAGTATGATTACCCGCTGCCCCATCTTCTTAAACTGAACAGCCAGATTGATTGCTACATTTGATTTTCCGACACCGCCCTTTCCACTTGTGACGGTGATAACTCTTGCCAATGGTCGTTGAGGCTGGCTGCTTGCTTTTATTATGTTTCTCAGTTGTTCAGCCTGATCCATTCTTTGTCCTCCTTAGCTCTTTCCGCCAAGTAATCTCTTGACCGTCTTCTGTGGATTAAAGTTCTCGATATCATCCGGGACATTCTGACCATGAGTCACATAAGAAAGCGCCGCCCCTGTATAAAGTTTCAGATTCAGCAGATTTCCCAGCGTTGTCGTTTCGTCCAGTTTGGTAAAGATCAATTTATAATCAGCCATTTCCTTATAAGCATCCGCAATGTTGATCAGATCCTTATATTTGGTCGTAGCGCTTAAGACAAGAAACACTTCTTTTTCCACCAGTCCATCGACCGAATGAATGAATCTGTTCATATTCTCTCTTTGCGCCGTATTTTGATAAGAATGTCCTGCGGTATCTACCAGAATATAGTCATAATCCTTAAAATCGACAAGCGCCTGCTCAATCTCCTCTATCGCATAAACGATCCGGAAAGGCACTTCCAGAATATTGGCATACGTACGAAGCTGCTCCGCTGCCGCGATGCGGTAAGTATCTGCTGTTAAAAGAGCCACTTTTTTCTTGTCATCCACCTGGAATCTGGAAGCTATCTTGGCAATCGTCGTCGTCTTGCCGACTCCTGTAGGTCCGACGAAAAAGACCACTTTAACCCCTTTCTCGGATGGAGTAATACCGACTGGTTTACCGAATTTCAGGATCATTTTCTGATACGTATTGGCCAGTGCAAAATCAAAGGGACTGTTCGGTTTATTGACCTTTTCTATTTCTTCAATGATCTGTCCGGCATATACTTCATCCACTTCGTTTTCCAGCATGGTAGAATGGAGTAGTTTCATAAATTTATCTGTTTCACTGGCTTTTTCTTCTTTTTTTTCTTCTTCCTTTTTCTCCTCTTCCGGTTTCTGAAGCTGCTGCTCCAACAAAGATTGTAAACTGTCCAGCCGCTCTTCGATCGCGTTATTCTCCTTTTTATCAAAGGCTTTATCGGAAAACTCTTCTCCCGTATTTAATAGTCCGCCTGTCTGTCTGGATTCCATCTGCGCCGTCTGCGCGTTGTTAATGCTTGACACAACAACTTCGTTGATCGCAGAAACTGCCGCTTTTACATCCGCAGAGACCGTATCTTCAGCGGCCGGCGTCTCTTCCTCAAGCGCAACCGTAACTTCTACCATCTGCGGCTTAAAAAAATCGAACAGACCTTTACGCTTTGCATTTCTGACGTTCATGACAACAACATTCGCGCCCAGTTCTTTCTTGGCGTTCTCGATTGCCTCTGCTTCTGTTTTTCCCAAAAATTTTTTAATTATCATTATGCCGTCACCATCCCAACAGACTGTAATTCAATATTGGATTCCACTTCATTATATGATACTACAACCAGATCCCTGAAATAATCCTCTGTTAACTTCTTAAAGTAAGCACGGACGATCGGCGAAGTAATGACGATCGGGATCTTCCCTAAGTCTTCGAGTTTCTTGGTCTCCGTACCGACCGAATCCATGATCGCCTTCGTCTTGGCCGGATCCAGCGTCAGATATGCCCCCTGCTCCGTCTGCTTCACACTTCCCATAATTTCCTGCTCCAGCTTCGGATCAAGCGTCACTACGCTGGTCGTTTCATTGGAAGGGAAAAATTTATTGGAAATAGCACGCTTCAGACTCTGTCTGACATACTCTGTCAAAATGTCCGTATCCCTCGTTGACTGCGCATAATCTGCCAATGTTTCAAATATTGACAAAAGATCCCTGATAGAGATACCTTCGCTCAGAAGATTCTGCAGTACTTTCTGTATTTCACCAAGTCCAAGCAGCTTCGGAACCAGTTCCTCCACAAGGGAAGGATTGGACTCCTTTAAGTTGTTGACAAGGTTCTGTACGTCCTGTCTTGTCAGCAGTTCCGCTATGTACTGCCTGATAATCTCCGTCAGATGCGTAGCAATAATCGACGGCGGATCGACAACCGTATATCCCATACTCTCCGCACGTTCTCTCTGTCCCTCCGTAATCCAGATAGCCGGCAGATGGAAGGACGGCTCAAAGGTGGGAATACCGGTGATCTCTTCTTCCACGTATCCCGGATTCATCGCCATATAATGGTCGAAGAGAATCTCGCCCTCACTGACCTGAACCCCTTTGATCTTGATGATATACTGGTTCGGATTCAGCTGAATATTATCACGCAGACGTATGATCGGTACGACTGTACCAAGCTCCAACGCGATCTGCCTCCTTATCATAACGACACGGTCTAACAAGTCACCGCCCTGATTCACATCGGCGAGAGGAATAATACCGTAACCGAATTCGAGTTCGATCGGATCGACCTGCAACAGCGATGTAACGTTTTCATGCTGCCTGATCTCCTCGGCTTCCGCCTCTTCCACATCGACCTCTCTCTCGATCTCGGCCGTTTCGATCGTTCCGGCAATGATTCTGCCGACAACGATGAATGCAAGACCCAGTCCGATAAAAATAACCGGATTCAGCGGCGTTACAATACCAAGCAGGATCAGCACACAGCCTACCAGATAAAGAACTTTCGGCACGCCGAACAACTGCCCGAGCAGCACGGAACCAAAATCTGCATCTTTAGAACCTTTGGTGACCAGAATACCGGTAGAGAGTGAGATCAACAGTGAAGGAATCTGGCTGACCAGACCGTCACCGATCGTCAGGATCGTAAATTTCTGCAGCGCATCGTTCAGTTCCAGTCCCTGCCGCAGCACACCCATGGCAATACCGCCGATGATATTGACCGCAGTAATGATAAGACCTGCCGTTGCATCTCCCTTTACGTATTTTACGGCACCGTCCATGGAACCGAAGAAACTTGATTCTTCCTGAATCTTATCACGCCGCTGTTTTGCTTCCGCGTCCGTGATCGCGCCTGTATTCAGATCGGCATCGATCGCCATCTGCTTACCCGGCATAGCATCGAGCGTAAATCTTGCCGTTACTTCAGCCACACGCTCGGAACCTTTATTGATGATCATAAACTGAATGATGATCAGGATAATAAAGACGATACAGCCTACAACAATATCATTGCCGCCTACATACTGTCCGAAAGTTGCAACGACATTGCCCGGATCTCCGGTCGTTAAAATAAGTCTCGTAGAGGATACGTTCAGAGCGATCCGAAATACTGTGGTAAACAGCAGGATCGTCGGGAAATATGACATTTTCAGTACTTCATTGGCAAACATACAGCCAAACATGATCGTAAAGGCCACTGCCATATTACATGCTAACAGCACATCCAAAAGTCCCGATTTGATCGGAATGATGAGCATAATAAACGCCGCAAGCACATACGCCGCTACACCGATATCCCCTTTTTTCAAGTTTCCCATATCGTCTCCTCCTTTCCGTTATACTTTTCCCTGCAAATGATATACGAAAGCAAGCACTTCCGCAACCGCCTGATACAATTCCGGCGGTACAACGCTGCCGATCTCCACATTTGCATAGAGCATTCTGGCAAGCGGTTTATTTTCTACAATCTCAATATGATGCTCCCTGGCCATATCTTTGATCCTCTGCGCCAGATAGTCCACACCCTTGGCTACGACATACGGCGCGTCATATTTCTCCGGATCGTATTTGATCGCGACCGCATAATGCGTCGGGTTCGTAATGACGACGTCCGCTTCGGGAAGCTGCTGCATCATACGTCTTCTGGAGGCTTCCTGCATACGCTGTCTCTGTTTGCTCTTGATCTGCGGGTCACCTTCCTGATTCTTATATTCATCTTTTACTTCCTGTTTGGTCATCTTCATATCGTTTTTAAACTTGATTTTCTGATAAATATAATCGGCCGCCGCAATCAGCATATAAAAAGCGGCAATTCGAAACCCCATATTGATGACCAGATTTCCGATCTGTAAGACTGCCTGATTGAGCGAGAGTCCATACAGCAGGAAAATACTGGGGGCGTTCTTTATAAGATAAGAATAAACGGCATATACGATAATGCCTATTTTGGCAAGCGATTTGATCAGTTCCACAAGGGAATTGACAGAAAATATCCGCTTAAATCCGTTAACCGGATTCAACTTGCTGAATTTGGGCTGCAGAGGTTTGCCTGTCGGTTTCCATTTCACCTGCACCACATCACATACAAAAGCTACCAGAAATCCAAGCAGCAGAACCGGTCCGATCATCAGCAGCAGCTGCATCATGACACGAATGAAAACAGTACGGAACGTACCGCTTTGTATAAAACCATCATAGAGCTTCGTATATTCCGGTATGTGCGTATAAATGTTCCGGAACATCCCGACAAAAGATTCTCCCAGGAAACCGGTCCAGAACTTTAAAACAAGAAACAGCACCAACAGTTCAAAAGCGCTTGCAATTTCCTTACTCTTGGCAACCTGACCTTCTTTTCTGGCATCCGCCAGTTTCTTTGTGGTAGGTTCCTCGGTCTTCTCACCGCCCGGTCCATCCTTTGCAAAAAACTGGAGATCATATTGTAACAGCATATTATATCATCCCCTCTACAAAAGATGCAATGACTGCTTTCATTTCCGTAAAGATAAAATCAGCAGCTCCCGGCAGCATCCGCATAGTTATAAACATAACGGAAAGTCCTACCAGGACTTTAAGCTGTAATCCGACCGCAAACATATTCATCTGCGGAGATACTTTCGCCAATATGCCTAGCACACAATTTAACAATAAAATAACACAGAAAATCGGCAGACATATCCGAAAGCCGATAATGATATAGTCACTCATAAAACGGAGCATGGATGAAAACAGCGCATCCGCATGAAAAACCGCCCCGCTTACCGGTATCAGCGTAAACGTATCAATCAAAGCCTGCAGCAGATACTGATACATACCGGTAATGATCAAAAATAAAGAAAACATATATTGATAAAACACACCGCTGAATGTGGCATTCTGCCTTGTCAAAGGATCTACCAGGGATACCATGGAAAGACCTATTTCCATATCCGCAACACTGCCTGCGAAAGAAGCAACCGTCATGCAAAGCTGTGCTCCCCAGCCGATCAGCAGTCCGGTCACCGCCTCCTTGATAACGATCACTGCATACCCCAGCACGGAACTATATATCACTTCCGTATGATCAAGAGATGCATACAGTAGAAATGCAATAAAAACAGACAGACCGACTTTAACTCTTCTTGGTGTATTACTCATTCCAAAGAAAGGCGCAATATGAACAAAACAGCTCACACGAACCAGGATCAATAAAAAGAACTCTAAATCTGCATAAGTAAAAGTAATGTCTATCATGTGTATGCCTCAGCTATCTGATATATATACTAAAACTTTCCCAAAGGCCTGTCATGTATTCCACCATAGTATTCAGCATCCAATGTCCCAACAGAATCAGCGTCAGAAAAATCGCCAGCACCTTCGGCACAAAGGTAAGCGTCTGCTCCTGTATTGATGTTACCGTCTGAAAAATACTGACAATAAGTCCCACGCATAATGAGATCAGGAGTACCGGCGCAGCACATTTTATAATAGTAAATAAAGCGCCTGAAGCTATGGCAGTCACGTCATCTATTGTCATAGGAAACCTCCTCTCGATTTATGGTATCCTAATAATAAAATGTCTTTATAAGTTCCCCGACTACAAGGTGCCAGCCATCCGCCAGTACAAACAGCAGGATTTTAAAAGGCATGGATATCGTTGTCGGCGGCAGCATCATCATACCCATGGCCATCAGGGTTGACGCCACTACCATGTCAATCACAATAAACGGAATATATATTACAAATCCGATAATAAAGGCCGTCCGCAGTTCACTGATAATAAAACTGGGGACAAGAACACTGAATGGAATATCATCCAGATTTTCTCCATCCCACTCCGTACGGCTGATTTCCAGAAAAAGGCCTACGTCCTTTAACTGTGTATGCGGATACATAAACTTTCTGATCGGTGCGATCGCTGCATTGACCGCTTCCTCCTGATCAAATTCTCCCGCTTCAAACGGTACGACCGCTTCCGTATAGATCGTCGAAATTGTCGGCTGCATGACAAAAAAAGTCAAAAACAACGCCAATCCAATCAAAACATTGTTCGGCGGAGTTGTCTGCGTATTGAGAGCTGCTCTTGTAAAGTGCAGTACTATGATAATCCTCGTAAAAGAGGTTAACATAACAATCAATGACGGTGCAATAGCAATTAAGGTAAGGGTAATCAGAATTCTAAGTGCGCCATTCAATGTACCATTACCATCGTTGTATGTGACCGTCACGGTATTCGCAATATTTAATTCCTGCAAATCTTCCTCTGACTGCGAGGCTCCCGGTTCATTAATATTGGTTCTTTCTTCTGTATCACCGGTCAGATTTGAATTGATATGGGTATTACCTGTTGCATAAACAATATCTTTCTCATGGGCAAATGCGACGGTAAATAATATGCCTGCAAGAAAAAGCAGGCATATCAGTTTTTTCACATGATGTCCGGAAAAATATTTTTTCATCTTTATCGCCTACTCACTCTTATTTCGGTCATCTTCTTTTTCCAGCAAAGTTCTCTTCTGTACTTTTTCAAATAAATCTTTAAAGCTTAACTGTTTAATGTTCTCACCGTTTGTAAACACCAATTGGTCTTCCGGAATCTCTGTCAACATTGTAACAGAATCCTTTCCGATTGCAACTGCCAAATATTTCTGCCCAACACGAATAATCTGAACATACTTATTATCCGCGAGCCGAAAAGATTCTATCACCTCTAAATTCGCGCCCGCGCCTTTACTCTGTTGATAACCTGCAATCCATTTTGTCGTAAAATAAGTGATCGCAAGTACAAACACAAACATAATAAGTACAGTCATAAACTGTAAATAGGAATTTGCACTGTCTGAAACAGTCAGTATCATTTAACCCACTACTTTCTTAACAGCTTCCAATACACGATCCGCCTGGAACGGCTTTACAATAAAGTCTTTTGCGCCGGACTGAATAGATTCAATAACCATAGCCTGCTGTCCCATAGCAGAACACATGATAACCATAGCGCCCGGATCAGATTCTTTGATCTTTTTCAGCGCCTGGATTCCATCCATTTCAGGCATTGTGATATCCATAAGGACAAGATCCGGTTTCAGCTCGTTATATTTCTCAACTGCCTTAGCACCGTTTTCAGCCTCGCCTGCGACATTGTATCCGTTTTTTGTCAGGATATCCTTGATCATCATACGCATGAATGCTGCATCATCACATACTAAAATATTCTTTGCCATTCTTTTCTTCTCCTATTACATATTATTTTAATCATACTACTGCTTTATAATTTCAGTTACTCTGACACCAAAGCTTTCTTCGATTACTACAACTTCGCCCTTTGCTACAAATTTGCCGTTTACCAGTACATCTATCGGTTCACCTGCAATCTTATCAAGTTCAATAATCGTGCCAGGTGCAAAGTCCAAAATATCAGAA
>CAJTUZ010000016.1 GCA_910579735.1 uncultured Lachnospiraceae bacterium | reverse complement strand
CAGAGGTAAATTCCACTGAATTGTCTAAAGGTGGAATTTAAAATTTTAATTTTCGTGAAAATTTTTCCTGTAATTTCTGTAGGCGGGTATTGACAACTGATATGCACTGTTATATACTGTTTATCACGGAGGCAGAGTTAAACAGACTCAGCCGAGGAAAGGGCCCGGTTAGAAATATGAGAATCATAATCAGCAATTCATCGATGGAACCGATTTATGAACAGATCATAGGACAGATCAAAGCTATGATCATGGACGGAAGGCTGCAGGAAGAAACCATGCTGCCTTCGGTAAGGTCTTTATCTAAAGATTTAAAGATCAGCGCGCTTACGGTAAAGAAAGCCTACGACTGCCTTGAAGAGGACGGATTTATCATTACGGTGCATGGAAAAGGCAGCTTTGTCGCACGGGGGAATCAGAATCTTCTGCAGGAGGAAAAGCGAAAAGAGGTGGAAACGAAGCTGGAATATGCGATCGAAGAAGGAAGAAAGTGCGGTATGAAGGATACGGAGATCAGAGAACTGTTTGAACTGATCATGGAAACGGATTAAAACGAAAGAAATGCGGAAAAGCGATAAAGGAGAGAGATAGATGTTATTGAGATTGGATGGTGTGAAAAAACAGTACGGAGGTTTTCGGCTGGACTGTTCCATACAGGTGCAGGAAGGCTATGTAACGGGAATCATCGGCGCAAACGGAGCCGGAAAGAGTACGATTTTTAAAGCGATCCTGGGACTCATTAAACCGGATGGCGGGAAGATAGAGTTTCTTGGAAAAGACAGCAGAGAACTGACGGTTTTGGATAGACAGCAGATCGGCGTGGTGCTTTCCGAAAATACGTTCAGCGATCAGCTTACGATCATGGATGTAGCGGCCGTTATGGGCGCCACATACAAAAAATTTGACAGGAGAAGATTTCTGGAAAAATGTGAGTTATACAGACTGCCGTTAAAGAAACAGATCAAGGACTTTTCTACCGGAATGAAGGCCAAACTCAAACTGCTGCTTGCCATGAGCTATGAGGCCAGATTTTTGATTCTGGATGAACCGACATCAGGACTGGATGCGGTAGTAAGAAGTGAATTACTGGATGAAATGCGGGAATATATGAATTATGACAACAGGTCAATTCTTGTCAGTTCGCATATTTCTTCCGATCTGGAAGGATTATGTGATAATCTGTATTTTCTGCAGGATGGAAAAGTGCTTTTCCATGAAGATACGGATGTGATCTTATCCGATTACGGCATATTAAAAGTGAGTGAAGAGCAGTACCAAAAGATCAATAAAGACCACATCAGTTACAAAAAGAAAGAGTCTTTCGGTTACGAACTCCTAACAAAAGAAAAACAGTTTTATCTGGACAATTATCCGGAGATTGTTGCCGATAAGGGAAGTATCGATGATGTAATGTTGATCATAACAAAAGGTGAAAAGGAGCGTTGATATTATTATGAAAGGTTTTTTGGTAAAGGACGCCAGACTGATCTGGCATAATAAAAGACTGTTTCTCATTATGCTGGTGGTATCGCTGTTTGCCTTGTGGAAGACCGGTTCATGCAGCTTTATCATCGCCTATATTACAATGATAGGAACCCTTCTTGCGGTCACGACGATATCTTACGATGAGTATGATAAAAGTATTGTTTATCTCATGACAATGCCGGCAGGAAGAGCTGTTTATGTAGCGGGAAAATATATCGTTATGTTTGGAAGCAGTCTGATCGGTACTGCATTGGGAACTCTTACCTGTATTATCATGTATCCGGAGCTTGCAATGGATATCGCGGTACAGGCGGGCGTTATCTGTGCAGTCATGGTGCCCCTGCAGCTTGTCATGATGCCGCTGCAGTTAAAATTCGGCGGTGAAAAGGGAAGGATGGTGCTGATGGGACTGTTAGCCAGCGTTATGGTCATAGCCGCTTCGTTAGAAGATATTATGGCATTTGTTTTCGGAAGTTATGAAGTGGGTCTGGCGGTTGTAGATGATTCTATTGAGAAGCTTCGTTCCATGCCTGCAGTCGCTGCCTGGGTGTTTATTGCCGCGCTCTGTGTCGCTCTCTTTGCGCTGTCTTTCCAGATCAGCAGAAAGATTGTGCAAAAACGGGAATTTTAGATTGAAAAAGCACAGAAGCAATGCTACACTAAAGTTAAGTAAGATCATGACTCTATAAGATAGGAGAGAAAAACGATGAGCAAAATTAAATTTGATTACTCCAAAGCGGCTTCTTTTATCAGAGAAGATGAAGTGGAGTCCATGAAGAAACTGGCTTTGGATGCAAAAGAAGTGCTTGTGGGAAGAACCGGTGCAGGCAATGATTTCTTAGGCTGGATAGACCTTCCTGTAAATTATGATAAGGAAGAGTTTGCACGGATTAAGAAAGCGGCGGCACAGATCCAGAGTGATTCGGAAGTACTGCTCGTGATCGGAATCGGCGGTTCATACCTGGGAGCGCGTGCGGCGATCGAGTTTTTGAGACACAGCTTCTATAATGTAGTGGATAAATCCGTTCGGAAGACACCGGAAATCTATTTCGTGGGAAATTCTATCAGTTCCACGTATATTAAGCATTTGATCGACGTGATCGGAGACAGGGATTTTTCGATCAATATGATTTCCAAATCAGGTACGACAACAGAACCTGCTATTGCATTCCGCGTGTTTAAGGAAATGGCGGAAAAGAAATACGGCAAAGAGGGTGCGGCTAAGAGAATTTATGCAACGACTGACAAGGCAAGAGGTTCTCTTAAAAATCTGGCTACGGAAGAAGGGTATGAATCTTTCGTTGTTCCGGATGATGTCGGCGGACGTTTTTCCGTCCTGACAGCAGTAGGACTTCTGCCGATCGCAGTATCCGGAGCGGATATTGATAAATTGATGGAAGGCGCTGCAGAAGGAAGAAAGATGGCGCTGGAAGCTCCTTTTGAAGAAAATGATTCTCTGCAGTATGCGGCGCTTCGCAATATTTTGTTAAGAAAAGGCAAAGTCATTGAGATCCTTGCCAATTATGAGCCGGCGGCGCACTATGTTTCCGAATGGTGGAAACAGTTATACGGCGAGTCAGAAGGAAAGGACCAGAAAGGTATTTTCCCGGCCAGTGTGGATCTGACAACCGATCTGCATTCCATGGGACAGTTCATTCAGGATGGCTCCAGAACAATGTTTGAAACTGTGCTCAACATTGAAACGAGCAGAGAAGAAATCCTGATCGGAGAAGAGCCGGTCGATCTGGACGGACTGAATTATCTGGCCGGTAAGAGTGTGGATTTCGTGAATAAGAGCGCGATGAACGGAACAATCCTGGCGCATACGGATGGACAGGTTCCTAACTTCGTGGTCAATATTCCCGAAGTAAATGAGTTTTATTTAGGCGAATTATTCTATTTCTTTGAGTTTGCCTGCGGTGTCAGCGGTTATTTATTGGGTGTGAATCCGTTTAACCAGCCCGGCGTGGAAAGCTATAAGAAAAATATGTTTGCACTTCTTGGTAAACCGGGATATGAGGCACAGAGGGAAGAGCTGTTAAAACGCTTATAATCCGGTGTGGTGTGAATAGAAAACGTACTTTTTCATAAAAAAGAGACAGACAGTATTTGACATGATCAAGATGGAATACTGTCTGTCTTTTGTACACTCCATATCTGTAAAGAAAAGACAGTGCATGACTTCGGGGAAAGGCAGACTGGAAAGTGTTGACAATCCCAAAGGCAACAGCATAATATATAATAGCAAAAAAACGAAAATGCAAACAAATTGAAATACGCAGTGAAAAATTTGGTGAATGGAAATGAAAGAAAAAAAGGCTAAACATGGAACGAACAAAGGGTTTCCTTTGCTCCTTTCGATCCTGCTCGTTTTTTGTATCCTGGGAGCCATAGTATTTTCGGTTTCACGGAAAATATCGAAAGAAATGTCCAACGCGGCAATCCAGAATCTGAATGAAAGTCTGGATCTGATTAAATGTACTTTAGAGGCGATCTTAAAAAGTGAAGCGGAATTTCAGAAGCTGATGGCACAGGAGATTGCCATGCAGGAGGATCCGGAAGAATATATCAGTTCTTATCAGAAGAACAGGATCATGGTAAAGATCTCATTTATCCGTGAAGGAGAAACGGAAGGAATTTCCAGTACGGGAGAAGTTTTTTCCGAAGAAGAACTGGACTTTTCTGCGGGAAGTATCATAGAAGGACTGGATGTTTCCCATTCATATATCAATTATATGGGAACCTGGGCATATTCCATCAGATGCCCCGTGTTAAGGGATGAGCAGGAGATTGGTATGCTCTATGTAGAATATACTTATGATTCCTTTGACCGATCGCTTCCTGAGGGATTTTACAACAAACAGGCTATGCTCTATATCATGGATGCGAAGACGGAAAGGTTTGTACTGAAACCGAAAGGGATGGGGGAGCGAAGCGCGGGTCATTTAAATCTTGAAGATTTTTACAGGGCGAATGATATTCAGGAAGAAAATCTGCGTGCCGAGGTAGAGACCTGTGTGCAGAATGGAAAAAGCATCATGTTTTATCATGATATACGGGGTAAAAACGCCCTGAATTATATGTGGGCGGTAAACGGCGGTACGGTTTATCTGATCGGTTATGTGCCGGTAGAAGCCATCCAGCAGGAAGGAAAGACCGTCAACCAGAATATTCTGATCGTTGTGATTGTTATGCTGATCGCATTTTTCCTGTGCTGTGTGCTGTATTACTTTAATCAGCGTGAGCAGAGAAACATCATGCGGGAGCGGGAAGCGGAAAGAGAGCTTCATAACAAACAATTGGCGGAAGCGCTGCATGCGGCGCAGCTGGCAAGTAATTCCAAAACGACTTTCCTCTCCAATATGTCTCATGATATCCGTACGCCAATGAACGCGGTCCTCGGCTTTACGACTCTGCTTGCAAAGGATGCGGAGAATCCGGATAAGGTAAGGGAATATACGAAAAAAATCATGGCGTCAGGGCAGCATCTGCTGAGTCTGATCAATGATATTCTGGATGTATCTAAGATTGAAAGCGGAAAGGTTGTACTTACCGTAGAGGAATTTACCTTGAACGATCTGGTGTCTTCCATTGATGCGATCGTCCGTCCTATGGCGAATGCAAGGGCACAGAAATTCCATGTGGAAGTAACAGACATTAAACATGAACACCTGTTAGGTGATGAGACAAGGATTAATCAGATTCTGATCAATCTTCTTTCCAATGCCGTCAAGTATACGCCGGAAGGAGGAAATATCTGGTTCCGTATAATCGGTTTAAAGCAGCGTTCCAGTCAGTTTGAACATATACGTATCGAAGTAGAAGACGATGGATACGGTATGACACAGGAATATTTGAAGACGATCTTTGATGCGTTTACGCGGGCGGAAAACAGTACGACGAACAAGGTGCAGGGTACCGGACTCGGCATGGCGATCACCAAAAACATCGTAGAGCTTATGGGCGGAACGATTGAAGTTTCCAGTGAAGTCGATAAGGGAAGTCTTTTCAGGGTCGAACTGGAGTTCCGTATACCGGAAGGGCATGCGGAAAAACTGTTTTGGGAGAAGAACGGAATATCGCGCATTCTGTTTATGGGAAAAAACGAGCAGGAAAGCAGGGATATCCGGATGCTTCTGGACGATATTGGAATTACGGTAGATATAGCATCCGATGCAGGAGCTGCGTTTGAAATGATACAGGATGCCGCAGAGATGCAGAAAGCATATCATATGATACTCTTTGACTGGGATGAAGCGGATCTGGGAGGAAACCGGACAGTGGAATCGATAAAAAAGATGCTGCCGGAAACAACGCCTCTTCTGCTGTTGGCAGATGCCGCTGCGGAAGACATGGAAGAGACGCTTCGGATGAGATATACAGGAGCTTTGGTAAAACCGTTTTTTGCATCTGCGCTGAAAGAAAAATTCATGCAGATACAGGCGGCGGAGTCCGGAGCGTGCGAAGCGCCCGAAACGGAAGAGGATAGCAGCCTTCAGGGTCTGCATTTCCTTGCGGCAGAGGATAATGATATCAATGCGGAGATCTTGTCGGAAATTTTGTCAATAGAAGGCGCAAGCTGTGAAATAGCCGAAAACGGCAAGGCAGCGCTGGAACGTTTTGCACAGGCGAAAGAGGGCGAGTTTGACGCCATTTTGATGGATGTGCAGATGCCGGTTATGAACGGTTATGATGCGACAAGGGCGATCCGGGCATTGACACGTAAGGATGCCGGTGAAATTCCCATTATCGCCATGACGGCCAATGCTTTTGCGGAAGATGAAAAAGAAGCATTGCAGGCCGGAATGAATGTACATCTGGCAAAACCGATCGATGTGGTATTACTGAAGAAGGTGATAAAGCAGTATGTACATAAAGAAACAGTGTAAGATAGATGAGGAGTAAAAAAGGAATATGAAACAAAGGAAGATAGATCTTGTAAAACGGTTTGCGGCGATGGCTCTGACAGCAGCGACGGTATTCATGACGGCGGCCTGCGGAAGCGAAGGATCGAATGTGAATCTGGTAGAATCACAGGAAGGCAATGAGCGGATCGTGAATCTGTTCAGTCCTATGGAAAAAACGGATCCGAATGCAGAGAATGTGGCAAGAAGCGCTGCAGATAAGACCATTATCATGGCAGAAGAGAAACTGGGTGTGACATTGAATTATGTCACTTACACGGCGGAAGACTATCAGGATAAAACTTATGATGATGTGGCGCTTGACAGGGCACGCAATCATATGGATGATCTTTATCTGCTGAATCCGGATGTCATTCAGATGCTGGGAGAAGAAGGGCTGCTCATGGATCTGTCGGAATTAGCATGTGTGAAAAATCTGCGGGAAGTTGTCATTACGGCGAATACGGTCAACGGCAGGCTGGTGGGAATTCCGCAGGAAGTGGTGGCGTATGGTCTGTTTATCAATAAAGACATGTTTGATCAATATGATCTGGAACTGCCGGAAACACCGGAAGAGTTTCTGGAATGCTGCCGGGTATTCAAGGAAAACGGCATTGAAACACCCGTAGGAGCGAACCGCTGGTGGTTGGAGACTTTTGTCCTGGCACAGGCATATGCGGATCTGTATAACGGCGGGAATACCGAAGCGGAAATTGCGGCGCTTAACAGCGGGGAAAGCAGGTACAGTGATTATATGCGTCCCGGTTTTGAATTCCTGCAGGAGATGATCGATTGCGGCTACATCGATGCGAAGAAGGCTTATGTAAGCGAGGCCATTGAAGGAGAGGGCGCTGATTTTCTGGCTCAGAAGACACCGATTGTCATGGCATACTGGGGAGCGGCAAATACCGATACCGCATACGGAAACCCGGATTTTAACATGGTAGTCATCGGTTTTCCGAGCAGCCGCGGACAGATGCCGGTAATGCCTATGACGGGATATGGAATCGGCATAAATGCGGAACATGCGGAAGATGCCATGCGTGTTCTGGACGTGATTCTTTCCGATGAAGCGCTTCAGGTATATGCAGAAACCAACAAAGTGATCTCTTCCTCCAAAAATGTGGAAGTGGATTGTATTCCCGCATTGAAACCGCTGAATGACAGAATAGAGGAAAACGTCTATGTTCTTGGCTCCAATGCAGGGATGAAAGTAGAGCAGTGGGGCAATACATGCCTTATCGTGCGGGAATTGTTAAACGGGGCTACGGTAGACGAGTGTATGGCGGAATTTGACAGACTGCAGGAGGAATCTTTAGCGCAGTAAGAGGCGGCCGCATACTCTATGGCGGAATCTGCAGTTATATTTAATGAGAAATAAAAAATTGTATTGACAAAATAGTTAGGCAGTGCTAACCTATTATCACAGAGGTTAGCACTGCCTAACTTGTACGGAAAAACTAAGGGTATAAAAGGTCCAGCATTATTGTTCTATCATTTATTGTTTATAAGGGTAGTCCGCAGAGGGTACTGCCCCTTGTTTTACACAATGAGTTAGAAGGGACTAACCAAAAAGAACAAGATAAGGAGATGATAATATGCCGTTAATATTTGCAAAAGAAGGAGAAGCGAATTCCATTAAAAAAATAACCGGAAAAGAAGACACGAGGCTGTTTCTGGAAAGCTTAGGGTTTGTGGCAGGCGCTGCCGTAACCGTGATTTCCTGTATTGGAGGAAATTTGATCGTAAATATCAAAGATTCCCGTGTCGCCATTGATAAAAGTATGGCCAAAGGGATTATGATATAGTGCGCAGTAAGGAGGATGAAATGAGGACATTACGAAGTGTGAAGCCGGGAGAGACCGTGAAAGTGAGTAAAATCGGCGGAGAAGGTGCGCTTAAACGGCGTATTATGGATATGGGCGTTACGAAGGGCGTCGAGATCTATGTGAGAAAAGTCGCGCCGTTTGGCGATCCTGTCGAAATTACAGTGAGAGGATATGAATTGTCCGTCCGTAAAGAAGATGCGGAAATAATAGAAGTATGTTAAGAGAACCCAAACAGAAAGAGGAAAATATTTGAAAATCGGAAAGAAAGGAATTGGAAAAATGGCGGTTACAATAGCGTTAGCAGGCAATCCCAACTGCGGGAAAACGACATTATTCAATGCGCTGACCGGCGCCGGTCAGTTTGTCGGGAACTGGCCGGGGGTAACGGTTGAGAAAAAAGAAGGGAAGTTGAAAACTAATAAAGAAGTTGCTATTATGGATTTACCGGGTATTTATTCATTATCTCCCTATACACTGGAAGAGGTAGTGGCAAGAAATTATCTGATCAACGAAAAGCCGGATGTGATCCTGAATATCGTGGATGGTACGAATCTGGAACGGAATCTGTATCTGTCTACACAATTGCTGGAGCTTGGTATTCCGGTGGTGATGGCGGTTAACATGATGGATGCCGTAACGAAAACAGGGGACCGGATCCATATGGAAAAACTGCGCAGGAAACTGGGATGTGAAGTTGTGGGAATCTCCGCGCTGAAAGGAACCGGCATACAGGATGCGGTGGATAAGGCTGTTGCTGCAGCGAAGGGAAATGTCATGCCTGTCCATACTTTTGCAGAGGATGTGGAAACGGCGATCCGGCGTGTTTCGGATAAACTGGGAGAGGATGTTTCGGAAAGGCAGAGGCGCTTTTTTGCTGTAAAACTGCTTGAGAAAGACGATAAGATTAGGGAGCAGTTAAGGACCGTGCCGGATGTATCCGAAGAGATCATCAAATTGGAGAAGCAATTTGACGATGATACGGAAAGCATTATCACCAACGAGAGATATGTTTATATTTCATCGATCATCGGGGAATGCTGTACGAAGAACCGGAAAGGGAAACCGACTGCCTCCGATCGGATAGACAGGATCGTCACTAACCGTATCCTGGCACTGCCGATTTTTGCAGCCGTTATGTTCATCGTTTACTTTGTATCCGTAACAACGATTGGAGCTTTTGTAACAGATTGGACGAACGACGTATTGTTCGGCGAGATCATTCCGCCGGCCATAGAAAGCCTGCTTGAGCGTATAGACTGTGCGGACTGGTTAACGGGACTGATTCTCGATGGCATCATTTCGGGCGTCGGCGCGGTGCTTGGCTTTGTTCCGCAGATGTTTGTGCTGTTCATTTTCCTGGCGTTTTTGGAAGGCTGCGGGTATATGGCAAGGATTGCCTTTATAATGGATCGTATTTTCCGCAGGTTCGGACTCTCCGGCAAATCCTTTATTCCGATTATGATCGGGACAGGATGCGGTGTTCCCGGAATTATGGCTTCCCGCACGATCGAGAATGAACGTGACCGCAGGATGACTGTCATGACGACCACATTTATACCGTGCGGTGCAAAACTGCCGATCATTGCCCTGATTGCGGGAGCGCTTTTTAACGGTGCGTGGTGGGTTGCCCCAAGTGCATATTTCATCGGTATTGCAGCGATCATCTGCTCCGGCGTTATATTAAAGAAAACAAAAATGTTCGCAGGAGATCCGGCGCCTTTTGTCATGGAACTGCCGGCATATCATCTTCCCACTGCCGGCAGTGTGCTTCGAAGCATGTGGGAGCGTGGTTTTTCCTTTATCAAAAAAGCGGGAACGATCATACTTTTATCGACGATCATTCTCTGGTTTATGATGAGCTTCGGTTGGAAAGGCGGCAGTTTCGGTATGCTGGAAGCAGAAGAACTTGACGGCAGTATTCTGGCACGGACCGGCAGCGTGATTGCGCCGCTTTTTGTACCTCTTGGCTGGGGAGACTGGAAAATGGCAGTCGCAGCCGTGACAGGTCTGATCGCGAAGGAGAATGTTGTCGGAACGCTTGGAATGCTGTTCGGTTTTGGTGAAGCGGCAGAAGACGGCGTGGAGATCTGGGGAGCGCTGGCAGGCAGCATGAGTGCACTGAGCGCATATTCTTTCCTGGTATTTAATCTTTTGTGTGCGCCCTGTTTTGCGGCAATGGGTGCGATCAGGAGAGAGATGAATGACAGAAAATGGTTTTGGGCGGCCATCGGATATCAATGCGGATTGGCATACTTTGTTTCGTTTTGTATGTACCAGATCGGCAATGTGATCACGACGGGCGTTTTCGGAGCCGGTACGGCGGCAGCGATTCTTGCGGTGATCGGATTTATGTATCTGCTGTTTAGGCCGTATACGATGAGAAAGGCATGGGTGTAATGATGAGTGCGGGAACGATAATTACTTTAGCCGCCGTTGCGGCAGCAGCAGGACTTGCCGTAAGAAGTATGATACGTGATAAAAGAAACGGGAAATCCATACAGTGCGGCAGTGATTGCAGCCGATGCGGCGGCTGCTGTCATGAAAAACATTTTAAAGAATGACAAATGACTAATGTATTGAAAATAGACGATTTATCCGGGGAGTAAGAAGGAACGGCATTTCTTTTTACTCCCCGGATGCGTATGCCGCAGAAAGTAAAAATAGAAAATAATATGCAAGTTGTCCGGAATCGATTGACAGGCGTGAAAAATAGCAATATGATATGTTTAACGATAAACAAAGGCGTCAGTTGAATAGGAGAGGGAGAAGGAAGCATGGGACAAAGAGCATATTTGAAGGTCTATACCAGAACAACCGAGAAAAATTATCCCGATGGACTGGCAAACAGTATCCATATGGCTTTCAGCCTTGACGGAAAAGAGTTTCATCCGTTTTTTAAAAATTACGGCATTCTTTATGCGAAGGCCGAAATTCTTTCGGATGATACTCTGCTGCCTAAAGGACTGGCAAAGCCATTTCTTTTTGCGGCAGAAGATACGGGTTTTTACATTATGGCGGTGCAGACCTGTGAAAACGGGGATATCGATGTGCAGGCAGAAGGGAAGCAACTATGCTGGTATACGGAAGATTTTCTTCACTTTGAAGAGAGGGGGTTTGCACAAAGCGGCGTTACCCTGCCGGAAGAGATGACGGACTGCATAGAGCTTGACAGGGAACTGGCGCTGCGGGCGGCGGACTACTGGATGCCCATGCGGCATGTGGAAACGCGGATTCCCGAAAAAGTGCAGGCAGGCAGCTTAGAAGAACTGGAACAGATTCGCGCAGAGGCAGTTTATTCCGATGGCTCCAAAGCGGAAAAGAGAGTGCGTTGGGAAACGGGGGACATGGACTTTGACAGGCCGGGTGAATATACGGTGCAGGGCAGAGTATATCAGGAGAGGTATCCTTTTCCTCTGGCGAAGGGATACGGCGATCCCGTGATATTCCGATGGGAAGGTAAGTGGTATTTTATAGCGACCAATGATAACAGGGATGATATCGGTATTTATGTCAGAGAAGCAGATACGGTTTCCGGACTGTTTACAGAGGATGTAAAAGAGCATCTGATTCTGCCGCAGGATGGGAAGCGGGGATTCGTACAGACCTTCTGGGCGCCGGAGTTTCATGTGATCGGCGGGCATTTGTATATCTTGTTTGCGGTCAGCAATGAGAAATGGGGGCCTCAGTGTCACCTGATGAAGCTAAAGGAAAACGGGAGCATTATCAGAGAAGAAGACTGGGAAGATCCGGTGCGGATCCGGAAAATGGATGGGACTTTTCTTGCAGAAGGAAACAAAATTACCCTGGATATGACATATCTGCAGACAAAGCGTGCTTCTTATGTCGTCTGGTCTTACAGAAGAGATATAGGAACGCCGGCAGATACGGGTTCCATGCTTTATATCGCAGCGATAGATGCTGCAAAGCCGTGGCAGCTTACAAGCGAGCCGATATTGCTTACCAGACCTCTTTACGGCTGGGAAAATGTGGCAGGAACCATCAACAATGAAGGGCCTTACGCATTTTACAGAGATGGAAAGGTCTATCTGACATATTCCGGCGGTTCGGCAAACAGCTATACATATGCCGTGGGACTCCTTGCTGCAGATGAAGAAAGCGATCTGCTCGATCCGGCGTCCTGGAAGAAAAATCTCTGGCCCGTACTTAGTTTTTATTCTGTAGAGGGGGAATACGGTCCGGGGCATAATGCGTTCTTTTACAACGAGGACGGTGAGCTGATGATTTCTTATCACGCAGAAACTTCGCCGGAAAGTACACTGCGCTGCGATGGCATCAGAAGAGTCCATTTCAGAAAGGATGGTTCTCCGGTTTTCGGAATGTCTTTCGAAGAAGATTTAGACGAGGAGATCGGGAATGTGAAAACGAAGGTGATCGTCAGGGCATAGGCGGAAGAAAGCACAGATAGCACGAAAATTAAATAAGGAGGTGACAAGCTATGGTAACACTGAAAGAAATCGCCAAAGAGTGCAACGTATCGGCGACTACAGTATCCAATATTCTAAACGGACGGCCGAAAGTAAGTGAAGAGACGAGACAGAAAGTATTGGAAGTGGTACACCGAAGAGGATACCAGCCGGATTATATTGCACAGGGACTCCGCAGGAAAAAGACGAACTGTATCGGTATTATTGCAGAGGAGATTGACCAGTTTACGACGCCGGAGATCCTGGAAGGTATCATGGAAGTATGTGAGGCGAAAGGGTATCGTACGATGATACAGAATCTGCGCCTTTATATGAGATGGAATGATACATGGTACCACAATGAAACGGCATATCGTTCTGTTATGGATCCCGTTATGCAGGAGATGATCTCCCTCAAAGTGGACGGCCTTCTTTATGTGGCAGGCCACGGGAGGATCATACACTATCTGGCGGAAAATAACAGCATCCCCAGCGTTATGGTATATGCCTATACGGAATCCGAAAAGGTACCGTCGGTCGTGATAGATGACGAAAAGGGCGGTTATGAAATGACGAAATATCTGATTTCCAAGGGACATCGTAAGATCGGTGTGATCGGCGGCAAGAAAGACAATATCCATACACAGAAACGTCTGACCGGTTACCAGATGGCTTTATTTGAGGAGAAAATCTTCTTTAATCCCGCCTGGGTACGTTACGGAGACTGGCAGAGACCTTCCGGCTACGAGCAGGTGCGCTATCTGGCGCAGGAAGGCATTACCGCTATTTTCTGCATGAATGACAACATGACGGGGGGCGTATATGATTATTTTCATGAAAAGGGGGTGCAGATAGGAGAAGAAATTTCCATAGCAGGGTTTGATAATCGGGATATTTCCGAATATTTCTACCCGCGGCTTACGACTATGGAATTAAGCCTAAGAAAAATCGGAATCGAGGCGGCCAGTCTTTTGCTTGACAGTCTGGAAAGCGGCCAGGCATTACAGACAAAAAACGTTGTGGAAAAGAAGATTCCCTGTACGCTGATCGAAAGGGATTCCGTGAAATGTATCACCCTTTAAAATAACAGAACAAAAAGAAGGCAGATTGGGTAAGAATGGGAGGTTGACATGATCAGAGAAACAAAAGTGGAAAACGGATGGCTTAGAGGAATCGAGGCGGCGGATCCGCGGATCACCGCATTTAAAGGGATTCCCTTTGCGGCGCCGCCGGTAGGGAAAAACAGATGGCGCGCGCCGCAGCCCTGCGAAGATTGGGAAGGTATGAGAGATGCTTCACGGTTTGCACCTATTTCCGTGCAGGACACGCCGGGACTTGGCGATACCATTTATAATCGCGAATGGAATGTGGATCCCAAGATACCGATGAATGAGGATTGTCTGTATCTGAATGTCTGGACCGGGGCCAAAAGCGAAGATGAGAAACTGCCGGTACTGGTGTGGTTTTTCGGCGGCGCGCTGCAGTGGGGAAATCCTGCGGAAATGGAGTTTGACGGGGAGAGACTGGCACGCAGGGGCGTAGTGGTGGTTTCCGTGAATTACAGGATCAACGTGTTCGGATTCCTTGCACATCCGGAAATTACATTAGAGCAGCCGGAGGCGCCTGCCAATTTCGGAAGCCTGGACCAACAGGCGGGAATCCGCTGGGTAATCCGCAACATTGCAGCTTTTGGCGGAGATCCGGAGAATATTACGATCGCGGGGCAGTCTGCGGGCGGCGGAAGCGTTTTAAGTCAGATGGCATGTCCGGAGAATGCAGGACTGTTCCAGAAAGCGGTGATCATGAGCGCTATGATCAGAAGTCCTTATGAAGAAGGCGGCATTGGGATTCCGCAGCCTTTGTGGGAGGCGGAAGAAAACGGACAGAATTTCTTTGATTTTCTGGGCGTTTCGGATCTGGAAGAGGCAAGAGCGCTGGATGCCTTTTATATCCGCGATAAGTATGCGGAATATGCGAAGATATTTCCGAGGATGTTTACTGTGGTGGACGGACGTTTCTGCGTGGGAGATCCTTTGACAATGTTCCTGGAAGGAAAATGCGCCGGCGTATCTGTGATGGCGGGAAATACCGCGGATGAATTCCCCGGTTTCCTTACGGCCCGAAACGGGCAGGAACTGGAGGAAAAAGCAAAGCGGATATTTTCGGATAAAGCGGAAACTTTTCTGGCTTTTCCGGAAACCAAAGCCATGTTTGAAGAAGGAAAATATGCCAGAGTGAACGGTCTGGAGTGTTCGGCCAAAGCGCTTTTTTCATATGGCAGAAGAGAAAACGGGCAGAAGTATTATTATTACCGCTTCACACCCGATATTCCGGGATTTGACAATCCGGGCACTTTCCACTCGTGCGATCTGTGGTTTTTCTTTGAAACACTGGCTAAATGCTGGAGGCCATTTGTAGGGCGCCATTATGATCTGGCAAGAAAAATGTGCAATTACTGGGCGAACTTTATCAAGACAGGAGATCCAAACGGGCAGGATGCGGATGGGGCTCCTATGCCGGAATGGAAACCCTATACGAAAGAGGAACCATGCGAGATGATCTTTACATCCGATGGACCGGTAGTCTCTTATAAGAAAGAAACGCCCTATAAGGCATTCCTGATAGAAAAAGTCAAAGAAAGGCTGGCAAAAAAAGAACATTGGCGCGAAGAATGGATGCAGCCGCTCTGGGAGAGCGATACGGTCTTTCGGGAGACTTTCGCGATGATCGAAGAAGACGGTATGGTAAAAGCGCCGTTTTTATTCCCGCCGGAGCAGGTCCTTTGTGTGGAAAGCTACGATGGGCAGGTTGTGTATGAACAGGAACGGGATTACCAGATCGCAGATGGCAGTCTGGTACTGGCAAAGGACAGCCGGATCCCGCATACCGGTTGGGGGACTTTTTTCTATGATACCGAGGACGAGGCGAAGCAGGCCCTTGAAAAGAGCGGTTTCGGACTGGATTTTGGTCCGGTTGCGGCTGACAACGGAAAGTTTATCAGTCTGGAACCTATCGGACATCCGGAACTTGTAACAAAATGGCAGACTGCCGTGACTTATACTACGAGTGAAAAGCAATTTGGTGCAGTGCAGAAGAGCTGCGTGGACAAACTGCCGCGTCTGCAGGAGAAGCTTAAAAAGGGAGAACCTATAAAGATCGTTCTGTTCGGTGACAGTATCTGCTGCGGTTTTGACTGCAGCGGGAAATACGGACAGCAGCCGGGACAGCCTGTCTGGGCCAAACTTCTGCTTCACCGGATAAAGGAGAAGTGGAACAATCTGGTCAGCTTCCATAATACGTCATTAAGCGGCATGGATACGGAATGGGCAGTCAAAAATGCATATAACAGAGCGGGAAGGTATCAGCCGGATCTGGTCATTTTAGGTTTTGGCATGAATGACCGATGCGGCATGGAGGAGTACCGGGAAAAGACGCAGAGACTGATCGATGCGGTCAGAAAGGACAGTCCGCAGACGGAAGTTTTACTCGTTTCCACTACGCTGCCGAATCCTCTGTGCGGGACGCCGCCCATGTATTTTGCGGCGCATCAGGAAGAATATGCGGAAGCGCTCCGGAGCCTTTGCGGTGAGGGAATCGGACTGGCAGACGTACAGGAAGTGCATCGCGAAATAAACAAACGGAAACGGTATATTGATCTTACGGGAAATTGGCTGAATCATCCCAATGATTTCCTGGCGAGATTATATGCGCAGACGATTGCCGCATCGCTTGCACTATAGAGAGAAGTTTTTGGCAAAAATCGACGAAGTTTATCGATTCACCTGTCATCGGGAAAAATTATGATAATACGGCCGGCATCCTAACCGGCAGTCAGGAGGAAAGTATGGCAAAAAAACACAATCAGGCAGTAACAATGTATCCGCTTTTTTTTGATCCCATTCGTAAGAAGGCGGAATTCAACAGACAGGAGGGAAAGGTATCGATCCGCTATGTGGAGGAACCCTGCGGCGTGAGCGTAGAAGAGGATAAGAGCGTTACGTTCACCATGTACGCACCTGAGGCGGAGACCGTGGAAGTATCCGGTTATGGCGGAAGCCTGGGTTCGGAAAAGATGGCTTTAGCCAAAGATGAGAAGGGATATTTTAAGAAGACTGTTTCCGGGATCCTTCCGGGCTTTCACTATCACAGATGGTTTGTGGACGGCGTGCAGGTAACGAATCCTTACGCTCCCTTTGCTTACGGCTGCTTCGGCGTAAACAACTTTTTTGAGCTGCCGAAGGAGGGAAGTGATTTCTGGTTTCTCAAGGATGTGCCGCACGGAGACGTGCAGATTCACAGTTACCGGTCCGGCCAGAGCGGTCACAGGAAAAAGTGCTATGTATATCTGCCGCCCAGTTTCGGGAAGGAAAAAGACAGAAAATATCCTGTGCTTTACATTCTGCATGGCGTGGGCGAAAGCGAGAGCGGATGGCTCTGGAACGGAAAGCTCAACTTTATTATGGATAATCTTCTGGCCGAAGGAAAAGCAGAGGAAATGATCGTGGTGATGTGCTGCGGCTATGCCTTTGTGGAAGGGGAAGATCCGGTGTTCTTTCCGGGTGATTTCGGAAAGGAACTGGTAGAAAATATTATTCCTTATGTGGAGAGCCGTTTCCCGGTCCGTCGTGACAGAGGAAACCGTGCTATGGCGGGATTGTCGCTGGGATCGGCGCAGGCAACGCAGATCGTGTCCCGGTTTCAGGAATTATTTGCCCATCTCGGGGTATTCTCAGGTGTAAGAGATGATGAGACGGAGAAAATCCTTGCCTCACATGAAAAGTATCCTATGCAGACTGTGCTTATGACGGCAGGACAGGGTGAAAAGGGACTTGACGAGGCACAGAAGATTTATACGGACCGCTTTGCGGCGCTCGGCGTGGCAGGCGGACAGCGCTGCTACGAAGGACATCATGAGTGGCATGTATGGCGGGAAAGCCTGCGGGATTTTGCCATGCTGCTTTTTAAAGCGGCAGGCAGTCCGGAGGAAAAAGAAGCGGTACGGATCTATGAAGAGCCGGAAGCCGATAAGGCGCAGCTGGATAAACAGACTTATGCGGAACACATGCTGATGGCGGATCCGATTCACAAAGGACTGATCTATGCGGTGGATGAAAAAGGCCGGCCTAACGGAAGATACCGGGAAGAACATCCCGGCACGGAGATCCTGGATGCTTCCGCCGGAAGCGCCAGATTCTGGGTACGCGCAGAAGGCGCAAAGCGTGTGGAAATTGATATCTGGGGAATGGGACGTTATGCCCTGCATCAGACGGATGAAGAAGGCTGGTGGAGCGTCGACGTATCCGGTATTGAGAAAGGATTCCATTATTACGGCTGTTTTGTGAACGGCACGGAGGTGGTTGACAACAATGCACCGGTAGGATACGGTGGCTTTAAGGCAGTCAATTATCTGGAAATGCCCGAAGAAGATTTTGAGGCATACCGGGTCCGCCAGGTGCCTCATGGGACCGTGCACTATCAGTATTACCCGTCCGGGATTACGGGCCGCACAAAATTGTGCTATGTATATACGCCGGCTTCTTATGAGAAAAATACCGATCAAAGATATCCGGTACTCTATCTGCAGCACGGCGGCGGAGAGAATGAAGTAGGCTGGCTCTGGCAGGGCAAACTTGCCAATATTGCGGATAATCTGATTGCGGAAGGCTCAATGCAGGAAATGATCATTGTAATGACTACCGGTTACGCATTCCCGGAAAATGGGCAGTATCATTATGCACTCAGCGCATTCCCGCAGGAACTGCCGGGAAGCTGTGTTCCTTATATCGACAGGACGTTCCGTACCATTGCCGACAGGGATCACCGTGCTATGGCAGGATTATCGATGGGCGGCATGCAGACGCAGCGCACCGTGTTTGAGAATCCGGAATTGTTTGCATGGGCCGGGTTGTTTTCCAGCGGTCTCGTAATAAAGGACGAAGAAGTGGACTACAGCGATATCATGCTTGATCCCAAAGCCTTCGGGGAAAGATTCCGGATGCTGTTTGTGGCTTGCGGTACAGAGGAAGATCATTATCCGGGCACGGTGGAAAATGTAAAGAAAGTGTCGGAGGCAGGCGTGCCGGTCGAGTTTTTTGAAGGATACGGCCATCATGACTGGACTTTCTGGAGACACTGCGCAAATGCCTTTTTGAGAAAAGTTTTCCGGTAAACGGAAGTACTGCGGAATAGGACAAAGGAGATTGTGAACAGATAAAACGTTTTTGTTTTTATCGGCACAATCTCCTTTTTTATCTTTTAGGAAATAAGCATCCGACATTGCGCAAATTGCCATAATTTAGAAATGTTTAACGTTCCAATGTGGAAAAAGTATATAAAAAATATTGATAAAAATTATAGATATTTTACAAAGTGCATAAAAAATTTAGAATTCCTATTGACAGTATAAGGAAGGCAGAGTAATATCTAAAGTACACAAGTTTAACGTTTTACTTAAAAATTTAAGGGAGAGAAGGACATGGCAGAACTGACGATCAAGGTCAAAGAGAAGCTGATGAAAACGGCGCCGAATCTGTACGGGATTTTTTTGGAAGATATTAACCGTGCAGTAGATGGCGGGCTTTATCCGGAGCTTTTGCGCAACAGGAGTTTTGAAGATTCTTTGCTGCCGGATGGATGCCATGCCGTGGAGAATGGATACGCCTTTGAAACAGATAAAGGATGGCGGGACGAGTTTAACGGCGGAGAAGGCCTCACCCGCTGGGTAAAGCTGGGGAAGCTTGAAAAAACAGAGATTCCCGGCTGGTATACGAAGAATGCGCGGATGGCGCTGCGGCAGGATGATACGCTTAATGAGCACAGACGGGCCAGTCTGGAAGTAGAATTTACACCCGGCGGATCCCTGGAAAATGTAGGATTCTGCGGTATTGCCCAGACGAAAGGAGAGAGCTATCGTTTTTATATGTTTGCCAAAGCGGAAGAAGCGGTTAACCTGACGCTTTCTTTTGCGGGAGTAACGGCCGGAAGCCTGCATGTGGAACCGGGAGACTGGAAACGCTATGATCTGGTCTATGAGGCAGCGGAGGATGCACTGGAGAAATCGGCATGTCTGTGCTGCGCAGAAGGGGGCAGGCTGCAGCTTGGTTTTGTATCGCTGATGCCGGTGAAAACTTTTAAGGATCACGGGATGCGCAGTGATATTGCAGAACTGCTCAAAGGGCTTCAGCCGAAATTTTTCCGTTTTCCGGGCGGATGTATTGTAGAGGGATTCACGCCTTCCACAATGTGGCGGTTTGCAGATACCGTAGGTCCGGTCTGGGAGAGGCCGGGGAAACTGTTGATGTGGCATTACAGAACATATGACGGGATTGGTTTTCATGAATATCTGCAGTTTTGTGAAGATCTGAATATGGAACCTCTGTATGTCTGTAACTGCGGCATGACCTGTCAGGCAAGAAAGGAAACGCTGATGGAAGGCAAAGAGCTGGAAGCTGCGTTGGAAGATACTTTGAATGCCATTGAATATGCGGTAGGCGGCACAGATACGAAGTGGGGCGCACTGCGGGCGCAGATGGGACATCCGGAACCGTTTCTGATGAATTATATTGAAATCGGAAACGAGAACTGGGGAGAAAACTACGAAACAAGGTACAGGATGTTTTATGATGCTGTCAAGGCAAAATATCCGCATATTCAGTGTATTGCCGATTCCCATTTGGAGAAAAAGGGACTGGAAGCGCAGATCGTGGATGAACATTATTATGATACGACGGAATGGTTTGCGGAAAATACGCATTTGTTTGACGCATATGACCGGAACGGCCCGGAGATCTTTTTGGGCGAAGTGGCCGTGGTGAGGGGATATGTAAGCGAACTTTATGCAGCGCTTGGTGAAGCGGCATTTTTTACCGGTGTAGAACGGAATCAGGATATTGTAACGCTGGCTTCCTATGCGCCGCTTTTGGAAAATGTGAACTATCAGTCATGGTCTCCTAACCTGATCCGTTTTGACCATACGAAGAGTTTCGGCATACCCAGCTATTATGTGTGGAAAATGTTCGGGGCTTTCAGGGGAGAATATGTAGCGGCCAGTGAGCTTGCAACGGAACGGATCACCCGGCCGATGAAAGGCCGTCTGGCGTTGCTGGGACAGCCGGGCCTGCGATTCAGAAATCCTGTCTGGAATGGTGCAAAACAGGATGCAGAGCATGAAATAATGGGCAGAGTACAGGAAGATGCGGGCAGTTTTATTATTACCCCTCCGGATGAAGAGCAGATTGCGGAAAGCCGCAGGCATTTTGGGGCAAAGCTTGACGAGATCCTGGTCGTATTCGGTGATGAAGTGCAGGAGAACGGTACGTTTGGAATCGAATTATACATAGAAAAAAATGATGAGAAAGAGCATGTACTTGGAATCTTTCCTTACAGATTACCGGATACCAGATACATCAGCGATGAAACACATCCGCCGGCTGCGTGGAATGTGGAAAATGTAAAACCGATTCTGTGGAAGATCAAAGGTAAGGAACATGTATTGACAGACCAGTACGGACCAAGTTCCAGGGAACTTGCACATTTTCAGGAAGAAACCTGTCCTGTAGAAGGATTTACAAGATATGCTTACCGGACTGACGGAACGGTTCTGCAATTATATCATGAAGATATTCTGATCGGAGAGACTGACCTCCCTTCCTTCCCGGCGCAGAGCAGCGTTGTAACGGCTGATGAAAAGAAGATTTATGTCAAGCTGGTGAATATGGAAGAAGAGGAAGCCGGGATAGAGATCAAACTGGACTGTGAAGTTGAGACAGATTATACGGCACATGTACTTACCGGAGGAAAAACGGATATCAACAGTTTTGAGGAGCCGGAACACGTGAGCGATAAGACTTACAGTCAGACGGGAGCGGCCGCAGATTTTACATACCGTATGTCGGCGCTTTGCGTGGCGGTATTGGAGCTTACAAGGAAAGGAGATGGTAGGTAAGATGAAGAAATATTTTCAAAACAAACGGAACAGAAGAGGGTTTCGGGAGTTTCTTTATATCCTTCCGTTTTTGGTGCTGGTAGCGATATTTTCTTATTATCCGCTCTATGGATGGGTATATGCGTTTTTTGATTATAAACCGCCGTTTCCGCTGTCTATGGATCAATTTGCCGGTTTAAAATGGTTTAAATCCATGGTGGATAATCCTGTGAAGCTCATGCAGATCTTAAAGGTTTTACGTAATACCTTTGCAATGAGCGGTCTGAGTCTTTTGTTCTCATGGTTTCCTATGATCTTTGCGGTTTTTTTGAATGAGATCAAATGTGTGCCGTTCAAGAAATTTGTACAAACGGTCACAACGCTGCCGAATTTTATAAGCTGGGTACTGGTATATTCTATCGCGTACTGCCTGCTTAACAGTACCGGCGTAGTGAATTCGATCTTGATGAGTCTGGGAATTATTGAATCACCGCAGCTTTTCCTGCAGTCGGCCGATCATGTCTGGTTCAAGATGTGGGTATGGCTGACCTGGAAAAATGCAGGCTGGTCGGCAATTATGTATATTGCGGCAATTACAGGAATAGACGGCGAACTGACCGAAGCGGCGCGGGTGGATGGCGCTTCAAGGATGCAGATTATCAGACATATTACGATTCCCAGTATTCTGCCGACCTATTTTGTACTGGTAATGCTCAGTCTGGCGAATTTCCTGTCGAACGGAATGGAACAGTATTTTGTATTTGAAAATGCTTTTAATAAAGAGAGTATACAGGTATTGGATCTTTATGTATACAATCTGGCAATGGGTAATGGAGGATATTCTCTTTCCACGGCGATCAGTATTCTGAAATCAGTAGTGAGTGTTCTGCTTCTGTGCGGTACGAACGGTATTTCCAAACTGGTTAGAGGAGAAGGATTTATCTGACCGTATCTTTACACACAGGCATGCTGCCTGCGAACTGCCCCGGCATAAGCTGAAGCGGCACGATAAGCGGCATGGAAAGGAGAGAAAACATGAAACGACAGAAAGAAATATATGCAAAAAAGGTAAAATATAAAGTCAGTACCGCGGACAGGATCATCAGTGTGCTGACATATGTGATCTATACGATATTTGCCTTTGTGTGTGTGTATCCTTTTTATTACATATTTATCAATACGATCAGTTCCAATGACCTGAGTCAGAGAGGAAAGGTGCTGTTTTGGCCCAAGGAACTTCATTTTAACAATTATAAACAGGTTATGCAGATTCCGGATCTGTTCAGGGCGCTTGAGATTTCCATAGCAAGAACGCTTGTGGGAACACTGTTTACAGTAGTGATTGCCGCGTTCTTGGGATTTATGTTCACCAGAGAAACGCTTTGGAAGAGAAAAATATGGTATCGGTTTGTGGCAGCAACGATGTATTTTAATGCCGGTATCATTCCGTGGTTTATTACAATGCGCAATCTGCATCTGACGAATAATTTCTGGGGATATATTCTGCCGATGGCAGTACAGCCGTTTTATATCATTCTATGTAAAACTTTCGTGGAATCTGTTCCGAAAGAACTTCAGGATGCGGCGGAGATCGATGGGGCGGGAACGCTCAGGGTATTTTTCTCTATTATTGTTCCGGTCATTAAACCGATTCTTGCAACCATAGCAATTTTTGCAGCGGTTGCACAGTGGAATGCTTTCCAGGATACACTGCTTCTGGTGACGGACAGCAAATTATACACATTGCAGTTTACTCTGTATCAGTATATTAATCAGGCAAGTTCTTTGAAGGCTCTTGTCAACAACAGTACTTCGGGAGTAAACCTTGCGGCAAGTCTGGCGCATGCCCAGACGGCAACATCTATCAGAATGACGGTAACGATTGTGGTGGTGACGCCTATTATTCTGGTGTACCCCATTTTCCAACGGTTCTTTACAAAGGGTATCATGATCGGCGCTGTAAAAGGCTGACGTTTTACTGTTATAACCAAAACAAAAAGGAGGATAAAAAATGAAAAGGAAAAAAATACTATCCGTGTTGTTGGCAGCTTCTATGACAATTTCCATGCTGACCGGCTGCGGCGGGGGCACAGACACTCCGGGAGCGGCAGATAACAGCCAGTCTACCACAGACACGCAGGATGCGGCAGCGGGGGATGCTCAGACTGATGATTCATCAGCGGCAGGCGGCAGCGCAGCGGCAGGAGATCTGATGCAGATTGAGATCTATGATGTGGCGGCAAATTATCAGGGCGTGCAGAGCGGTTGGTTTGATAAGGTCGTAAAGGACCGTTTTAATCTGGAACTGAGTATTATTGCTCCTCAGGTAGCAGGCGATGCGGTTTTCCAGACTCGTGCCAGCAGCGGTAATCTGGGAGATATTCTGGTTCTGGAAAGATCGGACTTTGCCGACTGTGTTGATGCAGGACTGGTAAAAGATATTTCTGCAGAGATCGGTAATTATCCGAATCTGATACAGTATAAAGATCAGATCGATGTACTTAATAACGGACTTCCGGGGAACAGCGGACAGACATACGGAATTCCGTCTGAGATGACCAATACTTCTCCGACTTCTTATACACAGGATGTTATTTATTCCAGTCCGATGCTTCGCTGGGATCTGTATTCCGAACTGGGATGTCCGGAGATCGCAGACTTAAACGGACTGCTGGACGTGCTGGAAGATATGATGAAAGCGCATCCGACGAATGAAAACGGCGATCCGGCCTATCCGTTCTCTCTTTGGGCAGACTGGGATGGCGGCGACGGTATGCTTGGTATTGCCAATGTAGTACAGCTTACTACCTGGTATGGAGAAAAAATTAAAGGTTCAGCAATCTTAAAAGCAGATAATACGTTCACTCCGTTAACGGATAAGAATGCTACTTACTATAAGATCCTGCACTTCTTAAATGATGCGCAGAGAAGAGGACTGGTAGATCCCGATTCCGGTACACAGGACTGGAACTCGGCAGTTGCGAAGATGTCTGCAGGACAGGTGTATCTGATGTGGTACAGCTGGCAGGTAGGTTTCTGGAATTCACAGGACAGACTCAAAGCAGGTAATGCATTTATTTTCACACCTGTAAAAGATCAGATTTACTATGCTGATGCAGACAGCTACTATGGAAGTACACGTGTATTTGCAGTAGGATCTCAGGTAGAAGGCGAGAAATACGAAAGAATCATGGAATTCCTTGACTGGTATGCAAGTCCGGAAGGATTGACATTCCAGCATGATGGAATAGAAGGATTTAATTATTCAGTTGGTGACGACGGTAAATTTACGCTGATGAACGATAACGCGCTGATGGATAACCTTCCGGTACCCGAAGAGTACGGCGGCGGCGGTTATAACGACGGTAACAACGCGATCAATCAGTGGATCGTTGCAGCAATCAGTACGAACCCGAATAGTGGAGAATCTTATACCTGTCAATACTGGAGCAGCTATAAAGAAGCTACGATGACAGATATGAAGAGAGAGTGGCAGGAAAAATTTGATGCGCAGGAGCCGGTAGACTACATGAAGAAGAACAATGTGCTCCTAATCAGTCCGAATGTCAGCGTATCACTGCCGAGCGATTCTTCCGATATCTCAGTTATCAGAAATCAGTGTAACGATACACTTTGTGATTATTCCTGGAGAATGATCTTTGCAAAAGATGATGCGGAATTCGATGCAATGTGGGATGAGATGTGTACACAGATGGATGGTTTCGGTTTCCAGGAACTGTATGAAGCTGATGTGGCAAAATATCAGATCGAACTGGATGCTAAGTTAGCGGTAGCAGAATAATTGAAACAAGAGTGGCGCAAATACAGCCAGGAAAAGACAGGAATCGGCTTTTGCCGGTTCCTGTTTTTTAACGGCAGCAGAGCAGAGGGCAGACACTCTGGAATGGAGGTAAAATGGATAAAACAGCATATCTTCCGGATGGGACATTATTTGCATTTTGGGAGAAAGAGCAGGTATATGACAAAGAGCTTCATGTAGATCAGAAACATCCGCTTGCGGATGATAAAAATGATGGCAGTCCCGGGAGACCGCTTCTGACGATTCAGGCTGCGGCGAAGGCCGCTGTACCCGGTACCCGCATACTTATCCACGGCGGAACTTACCGGGAATGCGTGCGGCCGGCGCAGGGAGGTATGGATGCGGCCTGCATGATCAGTTATGAGGCCTTTGACAAAGAAGAGGTAGTGATAAAAGCGTCCGAGATCGTGACAGATTTCACAAAAAGTACGGACTGGCGGCTTACGCATGGACCGGAAGATACGGGAGAGTACAGAGATTGCAGGATATGGCAGTATCGTCTGGATCCGGCTCTGTTTTGCGGTTACAATCCTTTCTGCTGCGTCAATATTCTGCATGACAGGCTTTTTATCGAATATGATAAGACGGATATGACACCCTATCTGAACCGCAGGGGGATGATCTTCTGTGACGGAAAGCCGCTTAAGCAGGTAGCGCTTTATCATCAGATGTCTGATATGCCGGGAAGCTATTGGGTGGAAGCCAATGGGCAGACCGTTCATTTCCGGTTGGAGAATGATGACGATCCTGCAGAGCATCAGATAGAGGTTACCTGCAGAGAGCAATGCTTTGCACCGGAAATTCCCTTTCTGTCTTATATCCGCGTAAAAGGGATCACATTTGCACATGCGGCGGGCGGCGCTCCCGTGCCTCAAAGAGGCGCGCTTTCCTGCTTCCGTGGACATCACTGGATCATAGAAGATTGTGTGATCGACTGGTCCAACGCCGTAGGAATCGATGTAGGCAACGAATGCTGGCATCATGATATTGATGAGAACCAGCAGATCGGATATAGTATCATCAGAGGCTGTACGATCAAAGACGCCGGCGTCTGCGGTATTGCCGGCCTGTTTGCGCAGCATATGTTAATAGAGGATAACCTGATCGAAGGAACCGGATGGCAGAAAATGGAACTGTCCTGGGAAGCGGGCGGTATAAAGCTGCACAACAGTGTGGACGGACTTATCAGACGCAATATTTTCCGCAATACGCTGCGGGCGGATCATCTTTGGCTGGATTGCGGTAACGAAAACAACCGTATCACCAGCAATTTGTTTCTAAACGGCATAGAGCAGAGAGAGGCAATTTTTATCGAATGTACGCGGGACGGCATCAATCTGATCGACAATAACCTGATCTGGAATGTGGAAGGCCGTTTTCAGGAAGCGGATATTCCCGATGAACCCGGTTCTTCCGGCTGGTATAAGATGAAAGAACATGATGTGGTAAACGGATATGGTATATACGGAGAAGGAACGGATCATCTGCGGATCGTCTCCAATCTGATCGGCAGATGCCGCAGCGCAGGTTATTTTTCCAAACCGGTGTCTTTCCGAATGGGAGGAATGCAGCGTGGCGGCACTTCACGGGATGCAAGGATTGTGGGCAATTTGTTTTATGATTGCAAAGAAGCGGCCATAAAGCTGCCGACGAAAGACAATATGGCAGAGGGTAATCTGTATGTAAAACTGTTTGGCGGCTATCTTCGAATTTTATATCCGGAGCCTCCGGTATGCCTGCATCTTGGCGCGTGGCAGGAGTTTTACGGTTTTGACCTAAACGGCATGGAAGGATGGTTTGACGTGGAAGTGGATCCTGAAGCGCTGACGCTGCGGTTTCTGCCGGCGGACAGGAAAGCGCCGTTGTTTGTAGAAGATATGAAACGCCGGAAGCTGATCGGACATATAGACGAATGGCCCGTACCTGACAGAAAACAATTGGCCAAAGCAGCAGACATCGATGAAAAAGTGCTGTGGATGCAGGAGGAAAAAGTTTGGAGCGGTAAAGAAGGGATGGTATATACGATTGACCCGAGGAGGAACAGTCTTGCTGGACAGTAAATTTTATAAACGAGTGGCATTTCTTGCAACACCCATAGCGCTGCAGAGTCTGATTACGATCGGTGTAAATATGCTGGACACGATCATGGTGGGGAATCTGGGAGAAACGGAGCTGTCTGCGGTATCGCTGGCAAATCAGTTTATTAATATCTACCATATCTTCTGTATGGGGATCGGAATGGGCGCATCCGTATTGATCGCCAGGTATTGGGGAATGAAGAAGGAAGAACCTGAGCGCGCGGTACTGGCGCTTCGTAAGACAGTCTGTATTATGATACGGGTTACCGTCTCACTGGCTCTTATCTTTGCCCTGGGTATGTTGTTCTGTCCCGGAAGTATCATGCGGATGTATACGGATGAGCAGGAAATTATCAGGCTGGGGATCATTTATTTCCGGTATTCCATTGTGACCTGTTTTTTTCTGGGACTGTCATTGGTGTGTACGATAGTTCTGCGAAGCGTGGGACAGGTTCAGATGCCGCTGTTTGTTTCTATTGGAGCTTTTATCGTTAATTTATGTGCAAATTATGCCTTTATTTTCGGAAAATTCGGTATGCCGCGTATGGAAGTAGCCGGAGCTGCACTTGGAACGCTGATCGCCAGGCTCTTTGAAGCGGGAGTGATCTGCGGATATCTGCTGTTTGCAGATAAACGGATTGGATTCCGCTGTCGGCATCTTCTGATGAAGACAGGAGATCTGGTCGGAGAGTACGTACGAATCAGTATTCCGGTTCTGATCAGTGACGGAATACTGGCTATCGGCGGAAATACCGTAGCTATGGTGATCGGCAGACTGGGCGTAACGTTTGTGGCTGCCAACGCGATCACCAGCGTCACACAGCAGATGAGCACCGTCCTGATACAGGGCGTGTGTCAGGCCGGCGCAATTGTAACGGGACAGACATTGGGTGAAGGCGACAGAGAGAAAGCGCAGAAGCAGGCCGGCGGGTTCCTGTATCTGGGCATCGGTCTGGGACTTCTTTCGGCTGTATTTATTATGGCGGTCAGCGGACCGATTATTTCCTCATATAACGTATCCGAAGAAACGGCGGGAGTAGCGGCGCAATTGATGAAGGCGATCAGCCTGATCATTGTTTTCCAGGCTACGAACAGTATTATGACAAAAGGGGTATTGCGCGGCGGAGGAGATACGAAGATGCTGATGTTCGCCGATAATATTTTTCTATGGGTATTATCGATACCGTTGGGACTTTTGGCGGGATTCGTGCTGCACTGGTCGGCGTTTTGGATCTATGTCTGTCTGAAATCGGATCAGATCGCCAAAACATTCTGGTGTATTTTCCGGTTAAGAGGCGGAAAATGGATCAAAAAGATCCGGGTATAAAAGCACTGCAGATGAGAAATCCGATCAATCAGGAGGATATAAAAATATGAAATTATGGTATGAGCAGCCGGCCGGGAAATGGGAAGAAGCGCTGCCTGTAGGAAACGGCAGACTGGGCGCAATGATGTGCGGCGCCGTGGGACAGGAGACCATCTGGTTGAATGAAGACAGTGTGTGGAGCGGGAAGCCGGTAAACCGTATCAATCCGGATGCGAATGAAAATCTGCCGAAGATACGAAGTCTGATCAGAGAGGGAAAGATTCCCGAGGCCGAAGAACTTGCCGAACTTGCATTGTGCGGAACGCCGAATTCCCAGCGTTCTTATGAAACGGCGGGAGAGTTATATCTGCGTTTTAAAGATGCAGGAGAGGTTCGCAGCTACCGGCGGGAACTTGATCTGGATCATGGAGCGGCCGTTGTTTCTTATGAAATAGGAGAGACAAGATATGAGCGGAAGATGATCGCCTCCTATCCGGATCAGGCATTGATCCTGCACATGGAGGCACAGGGGCCGGGCAGCCTGCAGTTTGTATGCAGACTGGAACGGTGCCACAACAGACTGGACGAAGTCTGTGCACGGGAAGACAGTATGTGGTTTTGCGTAGACGGGGGAGAAGGAATTTCTTTTCTGGTATGTCTGATGATCCGTCAGGAAGGCGGGACATTACGTTCTATCGGGGAGTATCTGTCTGTGGAAGGGGCAAAGGAAGCAACGCTGTATCTGAACATTGTTACCAGTTTTCGTGAAAAAGCGTATGAAGAAACGTGTCGCAGACAGCTCATAGAGGCGGCGGACAAAGGATGGAAAGCCTGTCTTGCCGATCATTTGGCAGAATATAAGGCGCTTTTCGGACGTTTGTCATTAACGCTTGGAAAAGATACGGGAAGAGAAGAAGAACCCACAGACAGACGTCTGGAGGCGATCAGGGAAGATCAGGAAGATCCGGGTCTGTTTGCGTTATATTTTCAGTACGGACGTTATCTTCTGCTTTCTGCAAGCAGGGGAACGTGTCTTCCCGCCAATTTGCAGGGCATCTGGAATAACAGACTGATGCCGCCCTGGGACAGTAAGTTTACGATCAATATCAATACGGAGATGAATTACTGGCCTGCGGAAAGCGGAAATCTGCCGGAATGCCATCTGCCTTATTTTACACATTTAAAAAGGATTATGGAGAACGGCAGACAGACGGCGAAGCAGATGTATGGCTGCAGGGGTTCGATGGCACATCATAATGTCGATCTGTTTGGAGATACGGCGCCGCAGGATATTTGCATTTCCGCCAGTATCTGGCCTATGGGGGAAGCGTGGCTTGCAACCCATATTTATGAACATTATCTGTATACGCAGGATCAGGATTTTCTGGAAGAATACTTTGAGGTACTGCAGGAAAATGTGGATTTTTTTGAAGATTTCCTGATAGAGGATGAGCAGGGGCGGTTCGTGACCTCTCCATCGGTATCACCGGAAAATACCTATATTCGAAGCGATGGCATACGAGGATGTCTTTGTGAGGGGCCGGCTATGGATATCGAGATCCTATGGGAGCTTCTGCAGGGATATATAGGAGCCTGCGGGGTTTTGGGAAAAGATCCGGGACTGATACGCAGAGCAAAGAATATGATGAGCCGGCTTCCGGAATTGCAGATCGGCAGATACGGGCAGCTGCAGGAATGGTTGGAGGACTATGAGGAAGCCGAGCCGGGGCATCGCCATATTTCGCATTTGTACGGCGTATATCCCGGCAGCAGCATCACATGGCAGGACACACCGGAGTTAATGCATGCCGCACGGATCACGTTAGAGAGAAGACTTTCTTCCGGCGGCGGGCATACAGGGTGGTCGAGAGCGTGGATCATTGGTCTATGGGCCAAATTCCTGGATGGAGACAAGGCTTATGAGAATTTCCGCGCGTTGCTGGCGGGAAGCACTTTTCCCAATCTGATGGACAATCATCCTATGGGAGATGGCTTCATATTTCAGATCGACGGCAATCTGGGAGCTGCGGCAGCGATGATAGAGATGTTAGTACAATGCCGGAATGGCTATATCCGCCTGCTTCCGGCGCTGCCAAAACAGTTCGCGGATGGCAGCGTGGAAGGCATTTTGCTGCGGGGCGGCATCACGCTTGGCATGAAATGGGAAAAAGGCGTGCTTGTGCGGGCTTCTCTGGAATCCGCTAAAGAGCAGAACGTGACAGTAGATGCAAACGGAGAGAAAAAGGAGATAACGCTTCAGGCAGGCATTACACGTTTGACGTGGGATGGGGATCCGGGTTTTTCCGCATAACTTTCTACAAAACTATTGACACATGCAAAGAGTAATGGTACAGTATATAAAAATTCAATACTTCAAACCGTTGACGCGGAGATAACGGCAATGATGCCCATACAGAGAGTCTGCGATGCTGAGAAGCAGACAGGAAACAAGTTGTCAAATGGACCGCTGAGGGCGCAGTCAAATGGGAAAGGAAATTGCTTTGGCAGCAGAGAACAGCCAAAGGCAGACAGATATCCTTTTTTCAGAGTATTCTGCGACGCTGCAGGCAAGCGTATAAATGCTGAGGATATGTTGGTATCCTGTTTAAGTGCACGAGTCAAATCGTGAAGCAAGGTGGCACCGCGGATAGTGTCGTACTGTATCAGTACCTGTTCGTCCTTGACAGAGAGTCTGTTTCTGTCAAGGACGTTTTTTGTTTTACAGGAAAGTGGTATATGGCATAAGGAGGTAAGGACAATGCTTCTGACAAAACGCTGGCGCCGGATGGGCGCAGAAAAATACGACATTATGATGAACTATAAATCCGCAGCAGTATCATTCAAAACATATGGAGGTAAATACAATGAGCACTGAAAAGATTCCCTATAAAATTTATTTAAGTGAAAACGAGATGCCGAGGACATGGTATAATCTGCGTGCCGATATGAAACAAAAACCGGCGCCGCTTTTAAATCCCGAAACACTTCAGCCGATGAAAGCAGAAGAACTTGCAGATGTTTTCTGTGAAGAACTGATCGCGCAGGAACTGGATGATAAAACGCCGTTTTTTGAAATTCCGGAAGAGATCCGCAATTTCTATAAGATGTACCGTCCGGCCCCATTGGTCCGCGCTTATTGTCTGGAAGAAAAACTTGATACTCCCGCGAAGATCTATTACAAATTCGAGGGAAATAACACCAGCGGCAGCCATAAATTGAATTCTGCCATAGCGCAGGCATATTATGCAAAGAAGCAGGGATTAAAGGGCGTAACGACCGAAACCGGAGCAGGACAATGGGGGACGGCTCTTTCGATGGCATGTTCCTACTTTGGTCTTGACTGCAGAGTATATATGGTAAAATGTTCCTATGAACAGAAACCTTTCCGGCGGGAAGTGATGCGTACCTATGGTGCATCGGTAACGCCGTCGCCGTCAATGGAGACCGAGGTGGGCAAGAAGATTCTTGCGGAGCATCCGGATACGACAGGAAGCCTTGGCTGTGCTATTTCCGAGGCAGTGGAAAAGGCCGTATCGAGCGACGGTTATCGCTATGTACTTGGCAGTGTGCTTAACCAGGTGATGCTTCATCAGTCGATCATCGGTCTGGAGACGAAAGCGGCTTTGGATAAATATCATGTGAAAGCGGATATCATCATCGGATGTGCCGGCGGCGGTTCCAATCTGGGCGGTCTGATCGCGCCGTTTATGGGCGAAAAGCTCCGCGGTGAAGCGGATTATCGTATTATTGCAGTTGAACCGGCATCCTGTCCGAGCTTTACCCGCGGTGTGTATGCATACGATTTCTGCGATACGGGAATGGTATGTCCGCTTTCTAAAATGTATACTCTGGGAAGCGGCTTTATCCCTTCGGCCAATCACGCAGGAGGTCTCCGCTATCACGGCATGAGCTCTACGCTGTCCGAACTGTATCATCAGGGTTTGATGGAAGCAGTCAGTGTGAAGCAGACAGAAGTATTCGAGGCAGCAGAATATTTTGCACGAGTAGAAGGTATCCTGCCTGCACCGGAAAGTTCTCATGCGATCCGGAAAGCTATCGACGAAGCGGTTAAATGTAAAGAGACCGGTGAAGAGAAAACGATTGTTTTCGGCCTTACCGGTACCGGTTATTTCGATATGGTAGCTTATCAGAAATTCCATGATGGGGAGATGAACGATTATATTCCCACAGATGAAGAACTGGCAGCCTGCCGCGATAAACTTCCTAAGGTGGAATAACCAACGGATAGTACATTCCGGAAATTTCTGTATACGAACAAATAAAGGCGCCGTATTATGATAGAGATATCATAACGGCGCCTTCTTTCCTTAATTTTTCATTCAGATTCTTCTCTGTATTCAAAGACAATCCATTTTTCATTCATATAAATCTCTAATGTATCGTCTGCTCCGTACTGGTATCCAAATCCGCTTCCAAAGTTGGACTGGTTATTTTCCATTGGAATTTCGGTTCCATCAACCTCCGATGTGATTTCTCCATCCATAATGCCGCAACGTCCGCTGAGGGTACTTTCTCTTCCGGTATCATAGTACAATTTGTTGTTTACTCTTACCATGGGTATCCTGTCCCACTTGTCATCTGCCTTTGCCTGTTCCAGCAATGTAATTTGATAGACCTCTCCCAACTGTGCAGGGTAGGATTCTAATATGTCTCCATTGAAAACAATTTCTACAGTGTCGCCAATTTGCAGCGCAAGTTTCTCTTTGTTAGGGATGCTAAACTGATCTGACGAGCTAAGTTCCAAAGAATCATCCGCAGGTTTTACTATAATGAATTCATCTGCTGCCTCAATGACTGTTGCCTGAAAGGTTATCTCCTGCGTATTATCCGTAAAAGGAGGAATTTCTGTTTGTTCAAGCAGCATATTTGCATAATGATTCAGTGCTTCACATGGTTCATATTTTGTTTTATAGCCAATACCATCTATCACAAGGAACGGATTATATGCCATGATGCTTGTCTGTGTTCCATCAGCCATGACCAATGTAAAGGTAACGCCCTGTCCGCTATACTCCGTGTAAGAATTATCCTCATTATAGATAACAACATCTTTTAGTAAATCCACTAATTCCTTAATTTCCGTAATTTCAACGGTTATGTCTGGTGGTGATAATTGAACCGCAGCAGATATGATTTGAACTGCCTCCAAATTTTTATATGGTTTCCTGCCGCCGGCAGCAGCAACTACAATCATGATGATAGTTGCTGACAGTATGCATATCAACGAAATGGTAATTGTTCTTTTTCTCATAATCAACTTCCTCATAAAAACATATTTCATATCATATTTTATTTTATTGCATAACTTTATGAAACTTAATTCTGCAAGTTCTTCTCGCTAATGCTCATTATATCACAGCCTTGGAAGTTATGCATAATAATCGTAAAAACAGATCTGCAGAACAATCATCTTTCATGGGAAAACGGAATCCCGATTTGCCGGATGTATCATGCGGCCGTATCTTGACATTTTACATACTGTATGGTAGTCTATAATTGTTCTATATAGAAATGTTCTAATGTGATCAAAAATGCAGGAAAGGAGAGCGTGCATTGGAGAGCAAGGGAGGGTTTTATATTACACAGATCAAGCAGCGGCAGGAGCGGATTTTTGAAAAACTGCTGAGAGAGAACGGGATAGAGATCAGCGGCGGTCAGGGACGGATTCTATTTGTTTTGTGGAAAGAGGATCATTTGAGTGTCGGTGAGATCAGCAGGCAGACGTCTCTTGCCAAGAATACCGTCTCGATCGTGGTGGATGGAATGGTGCAGAAGGGGATCGTGGAGAGAACTGTCAATCCGGATAACCGCCGTCAGACCATCATATCTCTTACGGAATATGCGAGGACTTTGCAGGAGAATTATGAAAAGGTATCGCAGAAGATGAATCATCTTTTTTACCAGGGATTCTCAAAAGAGGAGAGAGAGGACTTTGAACGGTATCTGGTCCGCATCCTGGGCACGCTGACACAGTTAGAAGATGGAGACAATCAGGAGGAATCGTTATGATTACACAAGAGTATATTAAGGAATTTGCCATGAAACAGAAAACAGCATTTATCGGCTCCGTGGACGAGGAAGGATTTCCGAATATCAAAGCGGTATTTGTGCCCCGTAAAATAGAAGGAAACTGCTTTTATTTTTCGTGTAATACTTCCGCTATGCGTTCTCGGCAGTATCTGCAAAATCCGAAAGCGAGTCTGTATTTTTATAACAGAGGACGTTTCCGCTATGAAGGAATCATGCTGGTCGGACTTATGGAGGTTTCGCAGGATGCAGAGTTAAAAAAAGAGATCTGGCAGACAGGGGACATCATGTATTATAAAAAGGGAGTGACGGATCCCGATTATTGTGTTCTGAAATTTACGGCGCAGAGAGGAAGAAGATATTGTGACCTGAAGTCGGAAAACTTCAGCCTGACGGATCACCTGAATATTGAGTAGGAAAGAAGTACCAGCACATCTGAATATATGATATAATAACCGGAAAGAGCAAAAGAAGGCCTTATGCTTGTATTAGAATTACTGATACAAGAGGGATGTTTTGACAGGAGGCAGATAAGATGTTTCATTTCGGATTTTCATATGTTGGATTGGTTTACCTGGTAATGCTTTTTGTTCCGAATATCATCTGGATCAGGAATAAACCCAATGGGTATGACGAATACAGCCAAAAAGAAAATAAGGTTCTTTTGGTTTTGGAGAGAGCCGGAGAAATGCTTGTATGCGCATGCGTTCTCATTTTTTCGGATTTCAATATCAGAAGGTCGTATTGGAGTATCTGGCTTATATTGTCATTTATTTTCATGATTTTATATGAATTGTACTGGCTGAGATATTTTAGGAGCAGCCATGAAATGAAAGATTTTTACCGCAGTTTTCTGGGTGTGCCCGTAGCGGGCGCAGCGCTTCCGGTCTGTGCATTCTTTCTGTTGGGGATTTATGGCTGCAATGCTTTTTTGCTTACGGCAGTCATCCTGTTAGGAATCGGTCATATCGGCATTCATCTGCAGCATAGAAATGAAATATTCGGAAAACACAGGCGAAAACTTCCGATCCGTATTATAAGAGGGATTGTGGGAACTTCGGGTATTTTTATAATCGGCATATGCGTTTTTATTTTCGCATGCAGGAATGCAAATTATTTAAAACATTTCCGAATGATAAATAAAGGGGTGGACGAGGCGGCTTATGTGACACTAGGCGGTCAGGAGCAGTATGTGCTGATGCGCGGCATGGATAAGGAGAATCCTGTGATCATTTATCTTCATGGCGGCCCGTCTTCTCCGGATACTTACATAACATATGGTTTTGCTGATGAACTGATCGAAGAGTATACCGTGATCGCATGGGATCAGAGAGGCTGCGGAAGAACGTACTTTTATAATATAGAAAATGATTCCGAAAATGCTTTGGCAAGTTTTGAACAGGCGAAAGCAGATCTCGATGATCTGGTAAATTATGCACTTGAGCGATTCGAAAAAGAACAGGTGGTCATTCTGGGACACTCCTATGGGACAATTCTCGGGAGCGAATATGTATTGGAACACCCGGAGAAAGTGTCTGCATATATAGGGACGGCGCAGGTCGTTTCGCTGGAGAAAACGGATATCTACAGTTATGAGGATGCCCTTCGCAAGGCTGCGGATGCTGGAGACGATACGTCGGAACTGGTGAAGGCATTTGAGACTTTTCAAAACAGTGAAGATCATATGGATATGATGAAACTCCGCAATCTGGTATCGCCGTATCATCCGGTGGACATTTCGGATAAAACGACGTGGATGGCAGTTACTTCTCCTTATTTCGGAATGTCCGATCTTCGGTGGTTTATCAAGCAGCTGGGGGATATGGATGAGTATTTTGCACTGAACAGGCAGTTGTTTGACCGTACATTTGCCTTTGACGCTTATGAGAACAATTTAAAATATGAAATGCCTGTTTATTTTATATCCGGGACATGCGATTGGGTATGTCCGGTTGATTCCATTAAAGAATATGCGGAGAATATTTCGGCTCCGGACGTTCGTGTTGAACTCATAGAAGGCTGCGGACATAATGTGCAGTATTCGTTGCCGGAGGCATTTGGTGAAAGGGTAAGCGGCCTGTTAAAGGAAAATGTGCCGTGAGTACGGCAGACTGCTCTGACATGGTAAATAGATAAAAGATCAGCTTAATAGAAAAGGGAGGGGATATCCCTCCCTGTTTGTTTAATATTCGGGGAGTCCGCGGTGCGTACTGCCCGTTATGATTTCTGCCGACAGGCTGCCTTTTCGGAAACGGGTATCTCCTTCGGTGTCCCAGTGAACCGTTCCGGCGGCATCGTCATAACGGATGTTAGTCAGGCAGTATTCTCCTTTTTCATAGCCGTAGCCATCGCCGGCGTCTTCGTATAACGTATAGGAAGCGTCTTTCCCGGCATAAACCATGAGGAGGATATCCTGTCCTTCCATATCGCCGCTGTTTTCTCCCGGCTGTGTTACGGGCAGGATAGAACCCTCTTTGACATATACGGGAATACTGTCTATTTGCACAGATACCTGAATGTATTGTCCGCCTTCGTATCTATGCCCGTTTTTGAGATCGTACCATCCGCTTCCAGCAGGCAGATACACGGTTCTGGTATTGCCAGGGGCGCCGGTCTGCGGATCACGCATGGGCTTTGTTACCGGACAGACCAAAAGAGAGGGACCAAGCATAAATTCGTCGGAAACATCGGCTGCCTTTGTATCTGCAGGAAATTCAAAAAACAGAGGCTGCATCATCATGGCGTCTTCTTTCCATACGGCGCCTGCGGTAGAATAAATATAGGGCAGCAGGCGGTATCTTAAGCGGATCGCCGCGCAGAGCGCCTCATAGAAAGGATCCCCGCATGAGCCAAACTGCCAGGGTTCTCTGGGGCAGTCTGTTCCGTGGCTGCGGAAAACAGGTAAAAAGGCGCCGTATTGAAACCAGCGGACATAGAGTTCCCGGTACCCGGCATCTTCTGCTCCTGCGTCATAGCCGCCGTCCCAGAACCAGGGAATTCCCCGCTTTACAAAGAAAGCGCCGATATCAAGCGTCCAGTAAGGAAGGCCGCAGATGCAGAATTGAAGACCTGCGACAATCTGTTTTCGCAGTGTCTCCCAGCTTGCGGAAATATCGCCCGACCAGAGGATGGTCCCGTATTTCTGACTCCCCATCCAGCCGCTGCGTGTCAGGTTGACGACTCTCCTGGCTTCCGTGCAGGATCTTTGTCCTTCGTAAAGCGCTCTGGCATGGTATAAGCCGTAGGCGGCGGATTTGTCAGGCGGCATACAGTCGGCTGCGGCCGCTACATACTCACGGTACATTTCTCCGGCTTCCGGTTTCATGTCCCTGCTCCATTCCGGTGTCAGCGGTTCGCTGGAATCGCACCACCAGGCGTCCACGCCATGCGCAAACAATCCCTTTTTTACCTGTTCCCAATAAAGACGGCGTCCTTCGGGAGAAAAAGCGTTATAAATTCCGCCTGTTGCAAGAAGCAGTCCTTTTTCCTGAAATTCCCGGTAGTTATCGCATTTTTCATCCATTGTAGGCCATATCGAGATCATGAAATGAATCCCCATGTTATGGAGTTTGTGTATCATGTCGTCCGGATCGGGAAAACGGGAGGCATCGAAACTTTTTTGTCCCCAGAGGCCGTCCGGCCAGCTCATCCAGTCCAGAATAAGCGTATCCAGTCCGATCTTCCGTCTGCGGAATTCTTCCGCCGCTGCCAACAGGTCTTGGGCGTCTTCATAGCGTTCTTTAGACTGCATATAGCCAAAGGCCCATTTGGGAAGCAGAGCCGCGCGTCCCGTCAGCTTTCGGATGGCGGCGGTTATTTCGCCGGGCGTTTCGGCCGCAATAAAATAATAGTCCAGGTAGGAATCGGCTTCTGTATGCAGATAGGAACCGTACTGCGTGTCGTTAAAAACGGCCGGACTCTGCGTGGAGAGCAGGATTCCCCAGTTTTTGTCGGATAAAAGCACAGGCAGCGGTATTTTCAGGTTGGCAGGATGCAGATACTGGGTTGTATGGCGCAGATTCCAGACGCCTTCTTCTGCCTGCCCCAGGCCGTAGAGGCGCTCATTTTCCTCAAAGGTAAGATACAGTCTGGTATGGCAGCGTTTTCCTGTCCATGTGCGGTCTGCCTGACGGATCCGCTGCTTTATGCCGTCAGGTGTCTGTATTTTCTCAATTTCAGTATTTTCGTTCAGAAGAGTTTGAAAAACGTCAAATTCTTCCACGTTTTTACTTTCATAGTTCCGTTCCGCAAGGAGCAAAGAGCCATCTGAGCGAAGAAAGCGGATAGAACCGGTATACCTGTCTATCTCGGCCTGTATTGATCCGGTAGAGAGCCGGATCTTCGAATCGTCCTCCTGCCATGTCCATTGGCAGGAGGTATCCGGATCTGCAGCTTCTTCTCCCTGTGTTTCGGAAAATGTATTGTTTTTGGCATAGGATATCCGAAGGATCCCGGTATCCTGCGGGATAATACGTGTGAATCCGGCTTCCGATTCCAGATAAAGAATATTTTCCTGCCGGTATACTTTGGTGATCGTTCTTTTTTTTCTAAGTTCCGCCTGCAGCATAATTTGCTCCTTTCCGGTTTCAGATCAGTTCAAAGGATAAAAGGCTGACACAGCCGGGGCCGCGGTAAGTCAGATAAATGGACTGTATTCCGTCGGGAATGGAAACAGGCGCCGCATAAGTTTCCCAGACATTGGAATTTGCTATTTTGATCCGGGCAAGAGGTTCCCCGTCCCAGGCAGTTTTTATCTCAAAAAAGCCGCTTCCATAGGCTCTGGTCTTAATCCTGATCTCCTGAATGTTTTTGCAGTCAAAATATTTGAAGCCTGCTGTAGCAGAGTCTTTTATGTTGCCGATGTATCCGGGTTCTTCATCACCGTCCCGGCCATCCTGCATAATCTTTGGAAATGCATCTCCGCCCACATAAACGGAAGGGGTATCTGTCATCAGATGACATGCAATATATGCGGGATATTCTCCTTTTCCGGCCAGGGGGCCTCCGTTTAGTCCGCAGGAAGTGATTTCTACCTGTGGAATGCGTCCATCGGACTGTACCGTAATTTTTTCGGCGCACCCCTGCCGGCTGTACCATGTTCCGTTGGTGTGACGATGATAGAAAATATACCATTCTCCGTTAATATCCACAATGCTGCCGTGGTTATTCGCGCCATAAGTCATAGGCAGATCCGCCGGTTTATAGGTATCGATGTGCAGATCACAGTTGCTTACCAGCACGCCGCCGTAGACAAATCCCTTTGTCGGTTCTTTGCTGTAAGCGTAGCATAATTCGTGCATGGGGGTGGAGGAATAGATGAAGTAATAGGTATCATCTATTTTTCTGATAGAAGGCGCTTCAAAGAAAGCATGTCCTTCATATCCCGTTTTTTCACAGTATTCGCAGCCGGGTACAACAAAGACCGGCTCTTCGATGATTGTCAGCATGTCCGGGCCGAGTACCGTTGCCATAGCGCCTGTTCTTGACTTGTCGCCTCTGCCGCAGAAGCCTGTGTAGAGATAGGTACAATCTCCTTCCGTTAGTACACCGGGGTCAAACTGGGGCTGGTCCGTTTCTTTTTCTCCTAATTTTGTCCCGTCCGCATAGTGGACATACCCGTAAAATTCATATCGTCCGGCAGGAGTGTCGCATACTGCCACGGATACGATGGAAAGATGATCCAATACATAATACAGATAATATCTGCCATCCGGACCAACCGTAACATCCGGTGCGTACAGACACATTTTGCCGTCCCGGTTAAGAGGATCTTCATTACGGGGATAGATGATCCCTTCGTAACGCCAGTCCGACAGATCGTCTACGGGCGCCGACCAGCAGACATAGTCTCCCATGCAGAATACGTAGCCGTTATAAAAATCATGAGAACCGTAGACATAGACCCTGCCGTCAAAAACGTAGGGTTCGCCATCCGGAATATATTCCCAGGATGGCAGATAAGGATTAAAAGCTTGTTTTTTCATGTGAGTAACCCTCCCAATAGATTATGTGTTTATCAATATTCTATCTTGTTTAACGTTTTCGTGCAAGCTAATCCAAAGGGAAATTCCCTTTGAAATTTCTCTCTGCAAACCCTGTATTTCGGCGGGTGCAACTGTGGGTTGACAGATTTCCAAGTGTTGTTGATAGCCAATTTCGGTAAAATATATTAGAATAAGATCATCGAATCAGAGCCGGGCATGATGCGCATCATCCATAATCTGATCTGTTATTTGAATCATGACGTAATCATATATCAGGAAAGAAAGGACAAAGAAGCATATGACACTTGGAGAAAAAATATACAGACTGCGTTCGGAGAAAGGTCTTTCGCAGGAAGCATTCGGCGAGAGCCTCGGCGTGTCAAGACAGTCCGTTTCAAAATGGGAGACTGACCAGTCGCAGCCGGAACTGGAGAAAATAGTCGCGATCAGCGAGCTGTTCGGCGTCAGTACGGATTATCTGCTAAAGGATAAGATGAACGTAAAGACAGACAGCACATATGGAATAGAAGAAAGGGAAGAAGGTTCCCTTGCGGGAGCAGGCGGTGATTATGCGGAAAAAGAGCCGGTTTATTATGTCAGGATGAGAAGGCCGGTCTACGAATATAAGAGCAGGAAAACGATAAAAGGCCTTCCGCTTGTGCATATCAGTTCAAGCATGAAAACGCCGGCCAAAGGAATTTTTGCGATCGGGGTGAGAGCCACGGGGGTAGTTTCCATCGGTATTTTTTCATCGGGGATCTTTTCACTCGGCGTACTTTCTGCGGGACTTGCGGCATTTGGAACGGTTGCCGCAGGATTGTTTGCATTCGGGTCTTTTGCGGTAGGGCTGATTGCCATGGGCGCGATATCGGTAGGGATTTTCTGTATGGGAGCAGTCAATTTCGGCGAGTTTTGTTTCGGTGCGCTATGTTACGGGCGGCAGGTGGCCGTCGGGGATGAGGCGCACGGGAGAATCGCCATAGGGTTCAGCCGCGCGATGGGTTCGGTATATGAAGAGGTGATTGGAAAGGATTATCAATTCGACTATCCGACGGTAGAAAGGATCATCGATGAAAATGTTTCTTCCAACTGGCTTTTTTTCAAAAGCTGGATCAAGGGAATTCTCAGGTTACTGGCAGGCTAAGGCCTGCCGCCTGCTTCCTGCAGGAACCGTTCCACTTCTTTATTAAATTCCACAAACTTCCGATTGGCAATAAAATGATTTCCCCTGATGAAAACCAGTTCTGCATCCGGCAGATTTTCATAAATAAGCCTGGTGTGGGCTGTTTTGATCATATCTCCTGTTCCGGCAATCACAAGCGTTCTCGCGGTTATTCTGGAAAGCTCCTGCGGGCGGATGTCGGGGTCATTTACCATAAGAGAGAGCATTTCTGCATTTTTTGCGGCCGCCTTACTTTTGTCTGCAAAAAGAGAGGCAAATCGATACCCGAGGATGATCGGTATCTGAATATGCGGTTTTATACCCCGGCCGAATAAGTTGGCGCCGTTTAGGATCAGCTTCATTACCTGTTCGGGATATGTCAGTGCAAAAATAAGGGCAATATTCCCGCCGTCCGAAAAGCCGAGGATATTGGCTTTTTGAATGCCGAGATCTTCCATAAAGCAATGCAGGTCAAGTGCGAACTGGCGGATGGTAAAAGGCGTATCACCGCGCCTGGACTTACCATGTCCGCGTGTGTCAATGGCAATGACCCGGTAGTTTTGGCTGAAGTATTCTATCTGGTGAACAAAGTATTCGTGGCTTTCGCCATTGCCGTGCAGCAGAATCAGCGGTTCGCAGTTCCCTTTTTCTTCGTAATATAATTGAACAGACATCTTTTTTTCACACCTTTCTTTTCATGTGCGGCAGCAGACCGTAATACACATGGCATTCATACAAAGTCCCTGGAAAATAATTTAAAAAATTTTTGGCACTTTTCTGTTTCCCCGTTTATGATTATGATTATAGCATAAAGTATTTGAGAAAAGGGAGGATTTCAAAATATGGAACAGCAGAATCTGTTAACAAGGTGGGTCATTGAGAGGATTCAAACGGAATATAAAGATGATATTGCGCTGTTAGCGGCAGTAAAAGGGCATTCGACGGGCGGCGATGGTCACGGGGAAGTTTTTGATTATTTTATTCCCAAAACGGAAAAAGGATATGGACTGTCACAGACATTTATCATAGATGGCGTTGGACATGATCTGTATCCAAGGTCATGGGAACGCGTGGAGAAATCGGCTGATCTGGAAGAAATGACGATTACTTTGGCCAATGCGGAAATATTATATGCGGCATCTAAGGAGGAGGCCGAGAGATTTTATGAACTGCAAAAACGATTGGAGACGAATTTGAACGATCCTGTTTTTGTTTATCGGAAAGCACTGGAGCAGCTGGATGAGGCAGTGAATCTGTTCCGGATGCTGTTGTTTGAGGAAAAGGCATATCGTGTGCGTTCGGAAGCCTGTTTCATTCATTTATGCTTATCGAAAGCCGTAGCGTTTATGAATCATACGTATACGGATTCTCCGATCTTTACGGAGCGACAGGCCTATACGGACTGTCCGGAGAGCAGGATCTACCATTGTCCCGGGCTTGACCTGGTGCCGGAGTCCTTTTTTGAACATGCTCATCTGCTTCTGTGCGCTGATCATGCAGGAGAGATCAAAAGGATCATCTATGAACTGATCCGTAGCGTTAAAAAGTTCGTACTGGATAGAAGTCCGAAGACGGATACGGTAAAAGCGGACGGGATAGAAACAGCCGGACTATCTATACAGTATCAGGAATTGGCCGACTGGTATCAGGAGCTGAGTCTGACATGGCGCAGGATCAATTTTTTCTGTGAGAATAATATGGTCGAAGAAGCTTACAAAGATGCCTGCTATCTGCAGGATGAACTGATCGTGATTGCACGGGAATTCCGGATGGAGGAATTAAATCTGTTGGATTCTTTCAGGCCGGACTGCCTGACGGGTCTTGCACTGCGGAGCCGGAAACTGGAAGAGATCATCCGCGGCATTCTTTCACAGCATGGCATAAAGATCCGCGAATATGCTTCCATGCAGGATTTTCTTGCGGCAAATGCATAGTCGAAAATGGAAGCAGTAAGTGATTCGGAGGAATGTAAATATGAAATATCGTAAAGCGTCAGATATTTTTCCGGATGAACTGTTAAAGGAAATACAGAAATATTCTTCCGGAGAGCTGATCTATATTCCGAAGGTGCAGGAACGGCAGGACTGGGGAAGCCGTTCCGGTGCAAGAACTTTCTATGTACAGCGCAACAGCGAGATCCGCAGTAAGTTCCGGCAGGAAAAGAAGAGTATTTCAGAACTGGCTGAAGAATACGGCCTTTCGCCGGAGACGATACGTCAGATCGTCTACCGGTAGAGAAAGGCTTATTCTGTGCCGGATTGTGCCATGTCTCTGAAAAATTTTGCAGAAGATAATCCGATGGCACAGACGATCAGTCCGGTCGGGAGCAGAACAAGATAAACTGCGTGAGAAAATCTGTCAAAATAAAATCCGTACACAATCTGTCCGACCGGTTGGACGCACAACGTGATGGCAGATGTATAGGCCATGATCTTACCGATCAGGTGGTTGGGCGTCCTTTGTTGTATTAAAGATACGGCGAAAATAGAAAATATACTGATGACAGTCTGGATGCAGCAAAATGACAAAACAAGGACAGCGTATTGTACCATAGCATTGACTGGCAGAAAAAAGACGGCTCCGGCCGGGAGCATAAAAATACCGAGAAAAGCAAGAACGACGGATAATCTGTGTATTTTCAATTTTCCTGTCAGAAGTCCGGCGGCTGTGCTGCCCAAAATGACAGCGACCGCCAATGCGCTTTCTGCGGCACCATAATATTTTGCATCCAGATGCAGAACGGCACGTATGATAAAGGGCAGTCCGACGATGATGACGCCCATTACAAAAAATCGGGAGAGGGCGGTTAAGAGCAGCATTTTGGCAATGGCGGTCTGCTCCTTAAAAATATATCGTACGCTTTCCGACAGATCCTGTCTGATAATAGAAAAGATGCCCTGTGCGCTATGCGGCCGTTTATAGTGCAATTTGATAAAACATTCAAATAATGCAGTAAGGAAGAAACAGACAACGCTTGCATACATAACCGGTTTTAAACCTATTATGGAATACAGTACACCGCCGAGCATTGGAGCGATCAGGTAGGAAAAAGATGCCGTTTGATTTACGATGGCATTTCCCTTCATGATATTATCGCCTTCTAACATAGTCGGAATGCATGCCTGTACCGTAGGGGTTTCAAATGCGCCTAAAATAGAAAGTATGACAAGCAGCACACAGATCACGGTTATGGAATTCCTTTCGGTTAAAAAAAGAGCTGCGCCTAAAACGGATAATCCCGTTAAGACGTCAAGAGCCACCATGACATTTCGCCTGTCCGCTCTGTCAGCCAGAATACCGCCAAGCGGCGAGAGAATGATCGTCGGAATAACTGCGGCGGATAATATGCCCGCAAATACGGCGGCAGAGCCGGTTGCATCCAGTACATACATGGACAGGGCAAGCTTTAAGATAAAGTTTCCAAATAAGGACGACAACTGTCCTAAAATAAGAAGTATGAAATTTCCGGTAAATAATTTCTGGTTCATCATTCATTTTCTCCTTTTGCGGAAATATCGGTAATTACTTTTTCTGTAAAAGCCGCGGTCACATCATCTAAGATCGGCAGTCCCATATGGGTTAACACTTCCATGACAAAGCTGTATTTATGATGCAGTTCTTCCTGTGTTGCCGGAAATACCGAGGGCATGAACCAGAAGTTGATAAGCGGCAGGAGTTCGGACAGTTCTTTGGCATATTTCGTTTGGATAGAACCATCTTTTATGCCCTCTTCTAACAGGTCCCGCCATAAAGGCGTCAGAATGCGGCGGTTTTCTTTTACGGCAGCAGAAAGAATATGCGGGTCTTTTAGAATAGGGACGGCCTGTCTGTTTAAGTCGTTCCTTTGGCTGTCTGACTGGTTCAGCAGCAATAATGATCTTATTTTCTGCAGTCCGTTCAGGTCGCTGCGCTTTTTTACCTCTTCAAAGGGATTGTTTTCCAGAAACATCTGGTTTCCCAGGACATACATGATCTCTTCTTTGCTCTGGAAAAAGCGGTAAAACATTCCCTTGGCGCCGCCTGCCAGGTTCATAATGTCGGAAACGGAAGTTTCCTCATAGCCTTTGTCAAGAAACAGATGCTGTGCGGCGTCCAGAATTTCTTTTTTCCATTGTTCCGGGGATTTTTTAACGGGTCTGGCCAATTTCTATGTGCTCCTTTATATATTTTATAGTTAATGACTAGCGGTCAATAACTATACTACTACTTTTATCAGAGTTTGGCAATAGGTTTGTAAAAGAAAATCCCTTCATAAGCGACTATTCTATCCGGACGGGGGATTGTACCAGACATCAGCCTCCCATATAATAAAGATGTTATCTGCATAAAGACAGAGCGTGCCCTGATTACAGACGGGGAATCGTCTTTGTACGTTTCTCGCCGCACCGTCATCGCAGCAGGCTGTTCAGACATAAAGGGAGTAAAGTATGGAAATGATAAGATATGCGAAGAAAAGCGATATTTCGCGGTTAGCGGAGATAGAAGTTTTCGGGAAAAGGACGGCGTACAGATCTGTTTTTCAAGATGATATCGGATCGTTTCATGATCTGCAGGTGCTTCCGATCATACAGGAATACCAAAGAAACAGCCGCTTATTAGATAATATACTTGTATATGACGATGGTATTGTGAAGGGGATCATCGGAGGAAAAGAACCGTCAGAGAGCAGTGAAGCAAAGACAATAGAGCTATACGGATTTTATGTGGATCCCTTTTTTAAGGGACAGGGAATCGGACGGGCGTTACTGGAGCATTTTTGTCTCGAAGCGGAGAGGAAAGGGAAAGAGAAAATATGCCTGTGGGTGTTGGAGGACAATACTTTTGCCCGCAGGTTTTATGAATTAAACGGATTCGTGTATGGTAATCAAAAAGCGATGATAGAAGGGACGCAGGTTGTTGATCTGTACTATGAGAAACGATTGGTTTATTCCCGATAGGCCGGTGTCGGCGGCCTGTCGGGAATAGTCTCTTTTCAGGCCAGGATCTGTTCGATCCGCGCAAGTTCTTCCCCGCTGAAATGCATATTGTCAAGCATGCCTATGTTGTCGATAATCTGGGAAGCTTTTGATGCGCCGATTAAAACGCTTGTAATATCTCCATCGCGAAGGATCCATGCCAATGCCATTTGTGCCAGGCTTTGGCCGCGTTCCACAGCAATTGCGTTGAGAGCGCGTATTTTGCGCAGCGTTTCCTCATTGATGGCATCTTCTTTTAAGAATCTGCCATCTGTTTTGATACGGCTGTCTTCAGGGATCCCTTTCAGATAGCGGTCGGTTAAGAGTCCCTGTGCCAAAGGACAGAAGGTAATAATGCCGATGCCGTGATCTGCGGCATAGTCTTTCAGGCCGTCCTTTTCAATGTCACGTACAAACATCGAGTAATTTCGCTGATTGATGATAAAGGGCGTGCCCATTTCTTTAAAAAGACTGGCTATTGCAATGGTCTGTTCTTTATTATAATTGGAAATGCCCGCATATAATGCCTTGCCGCTTCTGACTATGCCATCCAGAGCACGGGCGGTTTCTTCTAAAGGCGTATCCGGGTCCGGCCTGTGGTGATAATAAATGTCCACGTAATCCAGGCCCATTCTTTTGAGGCTTTGATCCAGACTGGCGACCAGGTATTTTTTACTGCCCCAGTTTCCGTAAGGTCCCGGCCACATATCATATCCTGCTTTCGTGGAAATAATCAGTTCATCGCGGTAAATGCCGAGATCTTTTTGCAGGATACGGCCGAAATTCTCCTCCGCGGCGCCGGGAACAGGGCCGTAATTGTTAGCGAGATCAAAGTGGGTAATCCCGAGATCGAACGCTGTCCTGCACAGTTCCGACATGTTATCCGAATTGGCATTAGAGCCGAAGTTATGCCATAGACCGAGTGATACGGCAGGCAGCAGCAGTCCGCTTGCACCGCAGCGGTTATAGCTCATTTTTTCATAGCGTGATTCTTTGGCAGTATACATCTTGCACCTCCGTTATATTCTTTTTCTGATTGTAGCAAATAGTATGTCCTGTTGGCAACAAAAGTTACCCGATAAGTGATTGGATTATCGGGTTTTTCCCGTTACAATAGAATCAGCATGAATCAGTATAGAAATAAAAATATGGGAGGACACAAATAAATGGCTAAGCTGCAGCTGCGTATAGGCGACCTTAGGAAGAGAAAAAAGATGGCCCAGAAGGAACTGGCGGATGCATTGGGAATAGCCGTCCAGACAGTCAGCAAATGGGAAAATGATGTCTGTATGCCGGATATATCCATGCTGCCGGATATAGCGGCTTTCTTTCAGGTGACGGTAGACGAACTGCTGGGACTGCGCCCCCTGCCCGGCGAGGAATATATCCCTGTCAAAAGCGGGGAAAAGGATTATTGGGATGCCAGGCTGGATTATCTGAAAGCATGCCGAAGATCTTTCTGGAATGAGGATTATCTGCAATTTCTGGTAGATAAAGTGTGGAAAATAAAAGAACCGGTTCGGATACTCGACTGCGGATGCGGATTTGGGTATATGGGCATGCTCTTACTGCCGCTTTTGCCGGAAGGAAGTTCTTATACCGGAATTGATTTCAGCGAGAATATGATCGAAGCGGCCCAAAAAGCATTTCGTGAGACATCCTGTCAGGGAACTTTTATATGTGACGATTTCCGGACGCATCCGTTCCACAGACAGTTTGATCTGGTGATCAGTCAGGCTGCTATGCGGCATGCGGGCAATGCGGAGGAATTTCTGAAAAAAATGATCTCTCTTACAAAGAGCGGCGGTATGGTAGCGGTGATCGATGTGAACCGCGAGTTTGAAAGCGATGGATTTTATGTGGACGGGATGGATTACCGGGAGCTTTGTGACAGAAACGGGTTTCAAAAGATGTGGCAGAAAGAATTGTTATATCAGGACAGGGATTATGCGGTCGGTATGCGGCTTCCTGTCATGATGGTAAAAGCGGGACTTTTGTCGGTGGACGTACGGATGAACGACAGGGTCAGTTTCGTGTATCCGGAAAAAGAGGATTATGCAGAGACCGTGGACGATCTGCTAACGGAGAAACAATGGAGGAAAGCGGCGTCTGCCGAAGAGGAAGAGCAGCAGATACAGGGATTTCTAAATCATGGTATGGACAGGAAGGATGCCGAAGGGTATTGCAGGAAACAGCGGAAAATACAGACTTTCATGGAAGAAAACAGAAATGATCTGCGTTATCTGCAGTTTCGCGGATTATTAGTCAGTTACGGCTGGAAAAAGTAACGAAAATTTCCCTGATATGCCGTCAAGATACGCAGCAGGAATGACAGACACAACTTTTAGGCGTTTGCGAAACTCTGAGACGGGCGGGCGGTGAAAAAGATTTCTGCTGAAGGGCCCTCTAAAAACGCCGGCACTTGGATTTTGGACCGCCTGCGGTTCAAAATTCTTAGTACCGTTAGCGTTAAACAGAAAATTTACTCCGTAAATTATCTGTAATGGAGCGAAAGCGCGCCTCGAAGCAGAAGCTTTTTCACCGCCCGCCCGTCTCAGAGTTTCACAAACGCCTAACGCAACTTTGGTTGAAAGGAAAATCCTTCTATGTTATGATAACAATATCGTGATGAAAATGAGCCGTCCGAAAGACCGCCCTGCGGCGTCCGGCGGCAGATCAGGGAGGAAAGCAGATGAAACTGGCAGTTCTGGAACGGAACAGTGTGGGGACAGATGTAGATGTCTCCTGTTTTGAGAAATTCGGTGAAGTAACTTATTATCCGAATACGGTAGCGGATAATGCCGCAGAAAGAGTAAAAGACGCAGACATTGTCATTGCCAACAAAGCCCCGATGAATGAAGAAACGCTAAAAGACGCGCCGAATGTGAAGCTGATCTGTCTGTTTGCGACAGGGTTTGATAACGTAGATCTGGCATATTGTAAAAAGCGCGGGATCAGGGTTGCGAATGTTGTCAACTATTGTACGCCCGCGGTGGCGCAGCATACGCTTTTACTGGCAATGATGCTGGCGGAGAAAATTGCATTCTATGACGATTATGTGAAATCGGGAGCTTACAGTGCACAGGACCGGTTTTCCAATTTTGACAGAACCTTTCATGATCTGGCAGGAAAAACATGGGGAATCGTCGGGATGGGCAGCATCGGGCACAGAGTAGCGGAACTGGCGGAAGCCTTCGGCTGTAAAGTGATCTTTTATTCGGCATCCGGGAAAAGCACCTGTACCGATTATGAAAGAGTGGAATTTGAAACGCTGTTAAGAGAATCCGATATCTTATCGCTGCACTGCCCTCTCAGTGACAGGACGAGGAATTTGATCAATAAAGACGCTTTTGAAAAGATGAAAAAAAGCGCGGTTTTGATCAATGTGGCCAGAGGCCCGGTCGTCAATACGCAGGACTTGTATCAGGCTCTTACGGAAGGGAAGATCGCGGCAGCAGGACTGGATGTTTTGGAAAAGGAACCGATGGAACCATCCAATCCGCTTGCGCAGATAAAAGACAGCACCAAGCTGATCATTACACCGCATATGTCGTGGGCAAGCGTAGAATCAAGAACCTGCCTGGTAGAAGAGGTTGTAAAAAATATTGAGGCGTTCTTAGACGGGGAAGATAGAAATATTGTAAATAAATAGACATGTGTGAAACGGTAATGCCCAAATAGGGTGTTGCATAACTGCCGCAAAAAGATAATAGGAAAAGGAGAAGAACATGGGAATTGTTATTAAAAATGCACTGGTTATCGTGCCGGATGGAGAAAACGACATCATCAAAGAAACCAGCCTTTATATAGAAGGCGATAAGATTACGGGAATCGGACAGGAGCCTGCCGGATTCTCCGAGGATAAAGTAATAGACGGAACGGATAAACTGGTAATGCCGGGGCTTGTTAACTGCCATACGCATTCCTACATGTCTTTCATGCGGAACGTGGCGGATGATCTGTCATTTATGGATTGGCTGTTTGGGACCATTGACCCGATCGAGCAGCAGATGACGGATGAAGATACTTATTGGGGAGCCAGTCTGGCAATCATCGAAATGATGAAGAGCGGGACGACCTGTTTTAACGATATGCAGATGAACATTCATCAGACGACACGTGCCGTAAAAGAGTCCGGTATGCGTGCGGTCATATGCCGCGGTCTTATCGGCAGCGGGAATGATGAAGCGGGACAGACCCGCCTTCGCCAGGCTTATGAAGAAAGAGATGCCGCAAAGGATTGTGACAGACTGACCTTTTTATTGGGACCTCATGCCCCTTATACATGTGACGATGCATTTCTGCAGATCGTTTCGGATGAAGCGAAGAAAAATAATATGGGAATTCATGTACATCTTTCGGAAAGCGTCAGCGAGATCGAACAGATCCGTGAAAAATACGGTTGTACGCCGATCGAACTGGCCGAAAGAACCGGCATTTTCGATGTTCCCGCGATAGCGGCGCACTGCGTGCAGGTAACGGATCATGATATAGATATTTTGAAAGCGCATAATGTCAGCGTTGTAACCAATCCGGCCAGCAATATGAAACTCGGCAATGGTTTTGCGCCGATTGCCCGGATGTTGGAAAAAGGAGTGAACGTCTGCCTCGGAACGGATGGCGCGGCAAGTAATAACTGCCTCAATATGTTCCATGAACTCAGTCTGCTTACGCTTATTCATAAAGGAACGGGCAAAACGCCGCAGTGCGTCAGTGCAAAAGAGGGATTTCGTATTGCCACGATAAACGGCGCCAAAGCATTGGGACTGGAAAATGAGATTGGTTCTATCGAAGTCGGCAAAAAGGCGGATCTGGCAATCTTAGATCTGAATACGCCCGCGCTTACGCCGAAGAATAATCTGATTGCAGGACTTTCCTACTCAGCCAACGGCTCCGAAGTAGATACGGTCATAATCAACGGACAGATTACAATGGAGAACCGGAAGCTGCTGACAATAGATGAAAAGCTTGTATATCGGAAAATAAATGACATTATTGTCAGAATGGGATTGGATAAAAAAACGTACTGATTCCATCCTTTCATTCACCGTATACGGCCGGCCCTGCTATATCTGGCCGTATACGGTTTTCTGCTTTATTTGATATAGATTTTCGAAATTGTGTCCTCAACTCCTTCAATCAGCAGACGGACATGAATTTCACCATTTTCAAATTCATATAACGAATATTCCAATGGTTTGGAAAGGTTTGTAACATCAAAGGACTTTACGATGTCGCCCTGTACCAGATATAATGTAATACCGGAATCAGCCGGAACAGTGCCGCAGGAAATATCGGCATATAAAATATTGGTTTCCGCGTTATTGATCATCATATCTTCCTGTGCGATAAACCCGTCACTGGCGCTCTTAAAATCCAATGTCCATACCCCGTCTTTGATCATTTGATAATTCATGCTGATGCTGCCGATATTCCATACCGTGTCGTTAGAAGTGACATCGGAATTTATTCCGTTTCCGGATACGGCGTTTACGATAAAGCCGGTAAGACAAGTAAGCATAAGGATCAGGGCGATTGTGCCCATAACAATGTAACTAATATGATGTGTTTTTTTCATTTCCATACCTTTCATTTCCTCCCTGTGTTCTATCTTAGAACCACATTCTTCACAAAATTTCGCTTTTAAAGAAACCAAATGTCCGCAGGCAGCACAGCTTTGTTTCACTTCGGAGCGGCGTAAAAAATAAACAAGCAATCCGATAAACGGAGTGGTAATAAACGTGATGACTGCCCAGAGAATACCGTCATCCTTTCTTTTCTTACAATCCTGATACACCCATGCAGCAAAAAAACCGGACATGAGCAGAGCAAATAGCAGGATACCGGCCATCAGGAATGGAAATATCACGGATATACCGTTAAAGCCATCACTTTTGAAAGAAAACAGCGCAAAGCGCAGGACGATAACTGCCATCACCATAAAAATTACAAAATATACAGGAACTTTACCTACATTTTTATTCATGCTGCAACACCTCTTTTCTGAATATGAACAGTAACTTCTTCTTTCAAACGGGCTCTTTTTACACCCAGCAGCGTGATAAAAATACCCGCTGTACTCATATACAGGCAAATGCCTGCAAGCAGTTTAGCGATATACGGATTTGGGATAACCAAAAGGGCAAATACTGCAAAAAGCAAAAATGATATAAAATTTAAAATCATCGGAACATACCAAAGAGAAATGGAATGAACTTGTTTTACCGACATCGCAGCTTCTTTTTGATACAGTTCGGCTTTTAAGAGAGCATTTAATTCGAAAGAAGGTTTATCTTCTAAGTCCATCGATGCCCGGATCAGCTCGTTCAAGATGTTTTCATTGTAATTGTTTTCCATATCCTGATTCCTCCAATCTTTTTTTGATGAGATTTCTTCCTTTAAACAATCGACTTTTTACGGTACCCGGCGGTTTTTTTATCTCTTTGGCTATTTCATCGACAGATTGTTCAAATAAATAGTAAAGAGTCAGGGGTATCCGGATTTTTTCGGGCAGGTTCCCGATGATTTTTCTGGTTTCCGTAATCAGTTCCTGCCTGAACATGTTTTCTTCGATATTCTCCTTTGAACTAAGCAGATTTTCATTTGTCTCATCCAAATTGACACAAGGGACAAGAGACGAACGGCGGGCATTTTTCCGTTGTTCACTTTTCCAAAGGTTATATGCAAAAGAAAAAAATAATGCTTTAGGGTTTTGCTCCCAGTCAAGTTCTATACCGCTTTCCAGAGCTTTGAGAAATGTTTGCTGGTATAGATCTTCCGCGTTTGCCTGATCCATACATAGCTTCATACAAAACCGGTATATTTCCGTGCCGAATTCATCTATACATTTTTCCAGTTCCCGGACTTTCAAATCCTCACCTCCTGTATCTTTTCATCCTATATTCGTCATGTTATTTCTTTCGGTTCATTTTTTCTTCAAATTAATCCGCCGTCGTTATAATGCGCCGAAAGATGTTTTCGAATAAAATCTGAAAAATATAACAGGAAATACTGGAAAAAATCAGAATTTTTTTATACAATAGCTGTATGGGAATTTTCCGCCATATGACGATACGCCGTATGGAAACAGTGATGATAGGACAGACGACCATCACTATAATAAAAATTCGGCTGATTTAATGAATACTGTGAAAAATAAATTTTTCGCGGATGAAACAGGAACGGAGGTTTTTTTATGAGCAGTGAGATCAGAGACATTAATTTAGCCGAGTCAGGCGAAAGAAAGATCGAGTGGGTCAAAAGAAATTGCGATCTGCTTCGGACATTGGAGAAAGAATTTTCCGAATCAAAACCGTTTGCCGGCAAAAAAGTGGCGTTATCGGTGCATCTGGAGGCTAAGACGGCTTATCTGTGCCTTGTATTAAAGGCAGGCGGTGCGGATATGTATGTGACGGGTTCTAATCCGTTATCCACACAGGATGATGTAGCGGCGGCTCTGGTAAAGGCCGGGCTTGAAGTGCATGCCTGGTATGATGCGACACAGGAAGAGTATGAGAGCCATATCCGTCACGTATTGGAGGCAGGGCCGAACATCATTATTGACGATGGCGGTGATCTTGTAAATATGGTACACAAGGAACTGCCGCATCTGATCCCGAATATTATCGGCGGATGCGAAGAGACGACAACCGGCATTATTCGTTTGGAGGCAATGGACAAAGCAGGGGAATTAAAGTTCCCTATGGTACGTGTCAATAATGCGGCATGCAAGCATTTCTTTGACAACAGATACGGTACGGGACAGTCCGTATGGGATGGCATCAACAGAACGACGAACCTGATTGTGGCAGGTAAGATCGTGGTAGTAGCGGGTTACGGCTGGTGCGGTAAAGGAACTGCTATGAGAGCCAAAGGCCTTGGCGCACGCGTAATCGTTACGGAAATTGATCCGATCAAGGCGATTGAAGCTGTTATGGATGGTTTTGACGTTATGCCGATGCAGGAAGCGGCTAAAGTCGGCGACTTTTTCGTAACCGTAACGGGGTGTGATGCGGTTATCGATCAAGAGGATTTCGCGGTAATGAAAGAGGGCGCTATTCTTTGTAATGCGGGCCACTTTGACTGTGAGATCGATATGGCATGGTTAAAGGCCAATGCAGTAGAGTCAAGAGAACAGAGAAAAAATATCATGGGGTATAAACTGCCCACAGGACAGTGGATTTTCGTTCTTGCGGAAGGAAGACTCGTTAATCTGGCAGCAGGAGACGGACATCCGGCGGAAATCATGGATATGAGTTTTGCCATCCAGGCGCTTTCTGCGAAATATCTGGTAGAGCATGGCAGTGCATTAAAAGAGAAACTGATCGATGTGCCGGAGGAAGTAGACAGGGATGTAGCGAAGCGGAAACTGGCATTCCTTGGGAAAGAAATCGATGTTCTGACACCGGAACAGGAGAAATATCTGAACAGTTATTCTCTCTAAATAAAGAGCAGCTTTGATAGCTGTGTCCAGCCCCCTTATATTTATTGCGATAGATATAAGGGGGATTTTTCTATGATATAAAAGTCTGCCGCAGGGCGGACGCAAAATCAAAAGTATCGAAAACTTTTAAAAAAAGAAAGGTGTGGATACCGGAATGAGCAGACAGGAAGAAGCGGGATCAAAATACCGCGCAGGAGAATTGTTGAAAAGATTTTTGCCGTATTACAGGAAATACTGGAAGATCGTAGTGATCGATTTATTATGTGCGGGTCTTACGACGATCTGTGAGATGGTGCTGCCGATGATCATGCGTTATATTACGAATACGGGAATGAATGATCTGGCGGCGCTGAGCGTGCATGTCATCCTTCGTCTGGCGGCATTGTATCTTGTACTCAGAATGATCGATACTATGGCCAATTTCTATATGGCATATACAGGGCATGTTATGGGGACGAGGATGGAAACCGATATGCGTCGGGATGCGTATGCCCATTTACAGAAACTTTCCGATACTTACTATAATAACACAAAAGTCGGACAGATCATGGGGAGGATCACGAACGACTTATTTGACGTGACCGAATTTTCGCATCATTGTCCGGAAGAATTCTTTATTGCGGCGATCAAGGCCGTGATCTCGTTTATTATTCTTTCCCGCATTAATATTGCGCTGACATTGATCATTTTTGCAGTGGTGCCTGTTATGATCGTTACCTGTACGATCATCAACCTGCGTCTGCGCTCGGCATTCAGACGCCAGAGAGTACAGATCGGCGAGCTGAATGCCCGGATCGAAGACAGCCTGTTAGGGCAGAAGGTTGTAAAAGCCTTTACAAACGAAGAGAAGGAAAAGGCAAAGTTTGAAGAAGATAATCAGAAATTTTTTCAGATCAAAAAAGAGACATATAAGTTTATGGCGGCTTTCGGTACAACGACGAGAGCTTTCGACGGGGTCATGTATCTGATTATTGTGGCGGCCGGCGGCATTTTTATGGTAAAAGAACTGATTTCCCCCGGGGATCTGGTAGCTTATGTGATGTATGTCGGCACACTGATCGCGACGATCCGAAGGATCATCGAATTTGCGGAACAGTTTCAGCGCGGCATGACCGGTATCGAACGTTTCGTAGAGATCATGGACAGTGATATTGAAATTTTTGATGAGCCGGATGCAGTGCCCTGCGTTGATGTCAAAGGAGATATTTCCTTTAAAAATGTGTGCTTTGCCTATCCGGACGACCATAATATCGTCTTTCGGAACCTGGATCTCAATATTCGCGCAGGGGAAAAGATTGCGATTGTGGGACCCTCCGGCGGCGGGAAAACGACGCTGTGTAACCTGATTCCGCGCTTTTATAATATCGATGAGGGCGAGATCATATTGGATGGTGAAAATATCAGACATTATACGGTGCAGAGCCTGCGGCGCAATATCGGAATGGTACAGCAGGACGTATATCTTTTTTCGGGGACGGTCTATGAAAATATCGCATACGGCAGAGAAGGCGCAGACAGACAGGAAGTAATAGAAGCTGCTAAAAGAGCAGGCGCACATGAATTTATAGAAATGCTAAAAGATGGGTATGATACTTATGTAGGAGAACGCGGCGTGAAACTTTCCGGCGGGCAGAAACAGCGTATCAGTATTGCGCGGGTTTTTTTGAAAAATCCGCCAATCTTAATTCTGGATGAGGCAACGTCCGCACTGGATAATGAAAGCGAGTTTCAGGTAGCTAAGTCGCTGCAGGAACTGGCGAAGGGCAGGACGACTATTACCATAGCGCACAGACTTTCCAGTATCCGCAATTCTGACAGGATTCTTGTCCTGACAGACGAGGGAATTATGGAAGAGGGAAATCATGAGCAGCTTCTGGAAAAAAGGGGTATTTATTATCACTTTTATACCACGGCCAACGAGCTGAAATAGTTGCATGACAAAAATTTGACCGCCGCAGAATTGACAGACAAATGTGAGATAAATAAAAAATTAAAGTACAAATTTAAAAAATGCTTACATTTTTAAAATTTTAATGATAAAATAGGTAGTGAAATGCTTGGACAGAATTGTCTGTCAATTTTCGATGTCAGGAGGCGAGAGAATGTTTGAAGTCGGTGAATTGATTATGTGCGGGGGACATGGAGTGTGTCGGGTTACGGCTGTTACGGGAAACCCGATTGATAAGTTGGATAAGAAGCGTAAGTATTATATTTTGGAGCCTGTTTATGAAAAGGGAAGTACGATTTATACGCCGGTTGATAATGAAAAAGTTATCATGAGAAAGATTATGAACGAAAAAGATGCGAAGACACTGATCAAAAAAATTCCTGAAATTGAAACGGTATGGATCAAAGAAGAAAAAACGAGAGAACAGATGTATAAAGATGCTATTAGAAGTTATGACTGCCGGAGCCTGGTGCAGATCATCAAAACTTTATATCTGCGCAGGCAGAGCCGGGCAGAGCAGGGAAAAAAGGTTCTTTCGTCTGATGAACATTATTTAAAGAAAGCGGAAGAGTTACTTTACAGTGAAATGTCATTGGCGCTGTCGATCCCGAAAGAGAACGTAGTAGACTATATTTCCAGAGAGATTAACGGAAAAGACAAGTGAATATGCGGCCAGTATATAAAGATGAGACAGGCCGGCAGTAATCTTTTTTCACTGCCGGCCTGTCTCAAAGTTTCGCAATGGCCTCTTCAATGTACTGGTTAGTGTGCTTCGGCTTCCACAACGACCAGGTCATGATCGCCCAGGACCGCCTGCTGCATTACGGCGGCGCTAAGTCTGAAGAAATTTCCGCCGGAGGAACTTGCGCCTGTCAGGGCATCAATTCCGGAGGAATCCTGCTGTTCCAGCAGTTTGGCTGCATAGTAGCGGGTATATTCATTCGGATAGGTTCCGGCGACCGTAAGCATGTTTTCCATATAAGCGTTATCCCATGCTTTAATATAGCCGCTTGGGTCTTTGGCATTAAATTCTACATAAACGATCTGGTCATTTTTCACCATGATACAGACATATTCCTTCCAGCCATGAGAATAATCGGACATTTCCGCCGTATAGAATCCATCCTGCATCTTCGTTTTTGAGCCGCAGCCGCTTAACAATAATATGGCAATCGAAATGATGAAACAAATTGTTTTTATTCTGTTCCTTTTCATGAAAAACCTCCAATTACATATCTTCTTTTATCTTGACCTGTGCAACATAGTCTCTTAGACCTTCTGCCTGCGACATGGATTCCGCCGCCATTTTATCATTTTTATCGGCAATGCTCTGAAGTGTGTTGAGGCGGTTATTCGCGTCGGCAACGGCTTCTGTCTGCAGCTGCACCGTCTTCGCTATACGAAGGGAAATCTTCTGATATTGTTTTGTAAGCTCTTCCATCTCCCGGAATGTATCTACTGTCTGATCGGCTGTCGCAAGGCCGGCCTGAATTGTTTCCGTGGAACGGGTAATCAGCTCTCCGGTCTGCAGCAGCGCTTCCGTGGTTTGATTGGCAAGATTTCCGATTTCTCCTGCAACCACTGCAAAGCCTTTTCCGGCTTTCCCGGCTCTTCCTGCTTCTATGGAAGCATTCAGGGACAGAATATTGGTCTGTTTGGAAATATCTTCAATGAGCAGGCTGATCTTGGAGATTTCCTGTACCGTAGCCTGGATCTGCGACATGGCTTCCAGCATATTCTGCATATTGTCGCTTCCAAGCGTGGTCTTTTGTCCCGCCATATCAGCGCATTCTTCCATTTCCTGAACATTACTTCTGTTTTGTTCGATGGATGCGGTGATTGCCTCCATATTTTCTTCCATATCTTTCAGAATGCCGGCCTGTTCTCTGGAACCTTCCAAAAGCTGTCTTGCGCAGTCCGATACCTCCACGGAAGACTGATTCATCCGCAGCATAGTGTGATTGAGAGCCGCCGTAATATTGGATAGGGCATCTCTTATGGACGCGAAATCGCCCCGGAAATCATCCGGAACTTGTGCGGTATAATCCCCGTCGGCCAGCGTACTCAGACAGGCATCTATATCCTGTATGTATTTTTTCAGGCTTGTTACGGTTTTGGAAAGGGCATTCGTCAGAATTCCCGTTTCATCATCACTTTCGGATAATAGTACCTCATCTGTCAGATCGCCGTCGGACAATGCCTGCAGACGGGTTGTTGCATTGGAAAGCGGATCCGATATTCTGCGGGATACCTGACTGATAACTGCCCCGGCAAAGATTAACACTGCCCCGGATAACAGAATGGACAGCAGAATCGCAAAATACACATCATTCATAAATTCTCTGACCGGAGCATACAGAAGCAGCGCCCAGTTTGTTCCGGGAATCGGTGCATATCCCGCATAATTTCGCCCTGAGTCAAGCCGTACAATGGCCGATCCTGTCTGAAAGGAAACTGCGTCCTTAAATTTTTCAAGATTGCCGGAAGCCGGATACATATCGTATATATTATTCCGGCTGCGGATATTTTCCGTATTCCGGTCGCCGATCACATCGCCGCTGCTATTCAGGATACAAGCGCTGCCGGTGTCTCCCAGAACAAGCTGACTCAGTACGTCATTCAGCAGATCGTATTTGTAGCTTCCGATCAGGTATCCTGTTACTTCTCCCTCTTCTTTCAATGTAATACCCACGCATAACTGTAATATGCCATCTGCGTAATAGGGCTCTCCGATGACCAGACTTCCGGTTTGTGTTAACATGGAATAATAGTCTGTATCGGCAATCGAGTCCGGAGCAGATGCATCTCCATAAAGCTTATTTCCTGAAGCATCATAGGCGGAAATCCAGACGAATTCTATCTGCAGTTTGATTTTATCCAGACGTGCCTGTTTTTCCTCCACTGAGACCGTACTGTCCAACAAAACTGCTTCCTGTGAAAAGTTGTACATTCTCTCCGTAAGCAGATGCAGATTGGAACTGATGTTCTGTGCCGCGATGCGGGCTGTAATCTGCATGTCATCGAGCAGAATTTTATTCGTCGAACGAATGCTTCCGACGGATATGATCGTCATAACCAGTATGGAGACCAGCACCGCCACGGACATAACATAAAAATGTATTTTTTGTTTTAAATTATGCTGTTTTTTCATGATATCTCCCCTTTATAATACTTTACTTCACACTTTTTATTCTGACAGCCATATACTGCCTTTCCGGCATATCGATCCGGATGCCTTCCGTAAAAACCATTCACCTCGATTCTTTCCGTTTCATTCTCATTGAAAAGCAAATGACGCTCCGCGTTGTTTGTTTTCTCCGCAGATATTATATCATAACTCTTTTTTTCATCCAATCGGATATTGCCATTTTTTTATAGATAAATCAGGATTTTGTTGGTATTTCTGTACAAAAAGCAGGGTATGAAATTGCTGTGGAACAAGGCAGCACAGCTTATCATTGATCCGATATATTACTTTGAGAAAATGTCTTTGTTGAAATGACGCCGGCAGAAACTTTCTGCTTTGTGTCACCTTTTGTACAGGAACTGCGTGTTTAGAGTATAGGGAGGTAAGGAAATGAAAGAAATGACAATAGAGGAACTGGTTTTGGAGTACAGCAGCATGCTTTTTAAGATATGTATGGTCATTTTAGGAAACGAGCAGGATGCCCAGGATGTCGTACAGGAAACTTTCTGTCGTTATATAGAGCGTTCACCGGATTTCCACGGCAGAGAACATGAGAAAGCATGGCTCATTAAAGTAGCGACAAACGGATGTCTGGATCTGCACAGACACAGAAAAAGGCATCCGGACACTTCGATAGAAGATATTACCGCATATTGCGAACTGCCGGAACGAAGCGATATAGTAGAGGCGCTTATTAAGCTGCCGGATAAATTAAAGACTGTAATCTATCTGCATTATATCGAAGGTTATAAAACGGCGGAAATTGCAGATATGCTCGACATTTCAAATAGTGCGGTCAAAAAACGGCTGCAGAGGGGAAGAGAGGCGCTGAGGCTGTCCTCGAAGGAGTGAAAAAACGAAAAAGGGCATTGTGTCATCATAAACAGCGTATTTCCGTCAGCGTTTTGGCGGCAGATGCACAGATTGAGAGAAAGGCAAGGGAATTATTATGAAGATTGATGTAAAAGAACTGCAGGATGCAGTGAATTCCATACAGATTACGGACAGGATGCAGGCAGAGATGGTTCAAAATGTCAAAGCGGCGGTAAAAGAACATAGTGAAAATGTATCTGCAGAAGGAAAAAAGTACAAAATCAGCAAAAGAGGGTTAATACGCAGGTTTCATCCGGCAAGGGCGGCGGCAGTCATCGCGGCGGTTATTGCCGTATCGGGGTTCCTCAGCATTCCGGTGCGGGCCATTGTGAATTCTCTGATACAGGAGCGTATGGAAAAAGAACCGGCAGAAGAGATGGAGAAGATCGTGGAAGATATGGAAGGCCAACGGGTGAGCGCGGACAGCTTTTCAAGAGAATTTACGGAGGAAGAACGGAGGCGGATTAAAGAACTTGCCGAACAGTATCAGGCAGGCACATTTCCGGCCGGGGAACTGTTTATGGCGCAAAGCGTAGAAGAGGCGGAGAATTGCGGGTTTTGTTTTCTGGTAACTAACGCTGTTTTTTATCTGCCGGAGAGAGTGCTGACGGACGAAGAGCTGTTGGAGATAATAGATTTTTATGTAAAAAGAGAATATGCAGTGAGACAACGCAGCGAGGAGATGTCCGCAGAGGAAAGCGCAATACAAAAAGAACAGCAGATAGAAGAAGCTGTTCAGACTGGCGGTGTTACCGAAGAGGAAGCGATAGCGATTGCAGCAGATTATTTGGAGAAGATTTTCGGAATTACGGGAGAGGGTCTGGAACACAACCATTATTATGAAGAAGAGGTCGTGATCAATGGTGAGAGTGGATTGTATCATGTTAATTGGACAAACTTTCTAAGCCGAAAGTATTATTATTTCTATATCAGTCCTGACGATGGCAGTCTTGTGGAGGTAATTTATAATGCCGATGAATCTTTTCCGGACAGAGGACCTGCGCCGGGAGAGGCGGAAACCAGGATCCCGGAGATGAAGCAAAAGGCTGTTTCTTTTATAGAAGAGGTGCTGGCGTTTTCCTATGAAGATATTTATTATGTATATTATAGGACAGATGATTCCTTATGCAGTTATATTGATTTTATGTTTGTACAGGATGATAAAACATATGTCTTAGAGTACACATGGGATGGTATTTTCAGAAGGGTCAGTAAGGGCACATTTACCACATACGAACAGGAATATGAGAGAATAAAAGAAAATGCCGCCGTTATAGAAGCCTGTCAGGGCGGGTCTGCATCCGGCGAAAGAAAAGATGCGGAAGTTACGCTGTTTATGGAAAAGGCAGAATAATTAGAATATTTGTCGGATAAATGAGACGATATAAAAGCCGCCGGTGTCAATGCTTTTTGGAAAGCATCATGCCGGGCGGCTTTTTACATGTCTGTTATGATGATCAGTGTCTTGCGTTTAGTACAATGCAGGCGGATGTTCCTACATCATTTCGGAACAGTACCGCCGGGAGGCGTCTGAACGCCGCCCTGAGCAGAAGGTGCATTAAGCGGCGGATGATGCGGATGAGAACCGATGATCTCGATAGCAGAAACCACGACTGCCAGTATTTCCGCATCTACCTGCGTAGAAAGCGTATCAAACCGGTGCATGATAACACCCCGGCTTGTACGGGCATATTTGGGTTTCAGGCGGTTCAGCGCATAGGTTGCCATATCCAGTTTGCAGTCATTACAAGAGCATATATTGGGCATCGAGGGCAGAAGTTTATTGATCGTCTGCTCTACGTTATCTTCCATTAAATTCTTTAGTCCTTCCATTGTAAGTCCCCCGTGTAAGAAGTGGTCTGCCATTTTTTATTTTAAAAAAACCAGTTATTAAAAAATGGCTATATATACTATATTATAACTTTTTTGAGTGGGAATCAATGTTTTTTTTCTGAGGGATTACGAAATCTTTCCGTTTTTTTGATAAAATTAGCACCTTTTTCGTGATTTTTGGAAAATAATTCTTTTACATTGTTTTATATTTTTTTAATTGACCTGTGAAAAAAATATAGTTAATATAGTAAAATATCGGTTATGGAAAAAAATACCGGATCATTATACGGGGAGGAGTGAAGTTATGGCCAAGATCATGAAATATCTCGGCGAATTCAAAATGGCAGTGGCTGCGATCATACTGCTTTTGATCGTGCAGGCGTACTGCGATCTGGCGCTGCCTTCTTATACGTCGGATATTGTGGATGTGGGAATAGAGCAGAGCGGTATCGAAAATGCGGTGCCCGTTATTGTGCGGGAGAATACATTGGAAGGAATATGCCTGTTTGCGGAAGAAGAGGATGAGGCGTTTATCAGAGATCACTATCGGCAAAACGGGGATGGCAATTATGAATTGCAGGACGATGATAAAGAAACGATAGCATCTTTGGAGGAGATCATGAGTGTCCCTATGGTCATGGTTTCCATGCTGTCACAGATGCCTGCCGGGGATACGTTTACGAAAGAGCAGGCTCTTCTTATGAAGCGGCAGATACTGGATCAGTATGGGGAAGAACTCAGCGACATGATCGTTGTGCAGATGGCGGTCATGTCCGTGAAGGCGGAGTATGAGGCGTTAAATCTGGATGTCAGCGCCATGCAGACGGAATATTTATTAACGGTAGGTTCTAAAATGCTGTTGATGACAGTTTTTATGATGAGCGCCTCTATTGCAGTAGGCTTTCTGGCGGCGAGAGTTTCCGCGGGAATCGGTATGCGGCTGCGCAACAGGGTTTTTAGAAAAGTCGTTTCTTTTTCTCATGCGGAAATGGATAAATTTTCTACGGCGTCTTTGATCACAAGAAGTACTAATGATATTCAACAGGTGCAGATGGTTGCGGTCATGCTGCTTAGAATGGTATGCTATGCACCGATTCTCGGAATCGGAGGCATTATCAAGGTTGCGCATACAAAAACGGGTATGGGCTGGATCATTGCGGTAGCAGTCGGCGTAATCCTTCTTCTGGTCGGAACGCTGGTGGGAATTGCCATGCCGAAATTCCAGCTGATGCAGACACTGGTGGACAAAATGAACCTGATTTCCAGAGAGATCCTCACAGGTATTCCGGTTATCAGAGCTTTCAGCCGTGAAAAATATGAAGAAAAAAGATTTGATAAGGCCAATAAAGAGCTGATGTCTACACAGATGTTCACCAACAGGGTCATGACTTTCATGATGCCGGTTATGATGTTTATCATGAATGCCATTGCGATTGCTATCGTATGGTTCGGCGCTAAGGGAATAGACCTTGGCAATCTGCAGATCGGTGATATGATGGCATTTATTACTTATTCTATGCAGATCGTCATGTCGTTTCTGATGCTGACGATGGTTTCCGTTATGCTGCCGAGAGCGGGCGTTGCGGCAGAACGTATCGAGGAAGTCATCTGCACGGAGCCGTCGATTGTGGATGCAGAACAGACGGAAGATGAACGGGTAGAAGGAAAAGGCAGGCTTGCTTTTGAGAATGTCAGCTTCCGTTATCCGGGGGCGGAAGAAGATGCGCTTTCCCATATTACTTTTACGGTTTGTCCCGGTGAAACGACGGCGGTTATCGGCAGCACGGGCTGCGGGAAATCAACGCTGCTGCATCTGATTCCCCGGTTTTATGATGTGACAGGCGGCAGAATTACTATCGACGGAATGGATATCAGGCTGTTATCACAGAAAAAACTGCGCAGTCTGTTAGGATTTGTACCGCAAAAAGGAGTGCTTTTCTCCGGAACGATTGCATCCAATATTAAATTTGCCGGAGAAAATATCGTTTCGGATGAAATGATGAAAGACGCAGCGGAAATCGCGCAGGCGAAAGATTTTATCGAAAATAAGCAGGAAGGATATTTCAGCCCGATCTCCCAGGGCGGAACCAATGTTTCCGGCGGGCAGAAACAGAGGCTTTCGATTGCCAGAGCAATTGCCCCCAAACCTAAAATATTCCTTTTTGACGACAGTTTTTCCGCATTGGATTACAAGACGGATGCGCTCCTTAGAAAAGAACTGCATGAGAAGACTGCGGATGCGGCGGTGATCATCGTTGCACAGCGTATCAGTACGATCCTGCATGCGGATCAGATCATCGTATTGGATGATGGCAGGATAGCGGGGATAGGCAGACATGAAGAACTGCTGCAAAGCTGTGAGGCTTATCAGGAAATAGCCAGATCGCAGTTGTCCGAATCCGAGTTGAAAGGAGGCAGATGAAAATGAGCGAAAACCAGAAACGTCCCGGAGGTCCTCATGGTCCCCACGGGCCGGGCGGCGGTATGATGCCGGGGGAAAAAGCGAAGGACTTTAAGGGAACAATACGGAAGCTGTTCCGATATATGGGGAACTTTAAATACGGCCTGTTTGCTGTGGCTGTCTTTGCAGTGGGCGGCACCGCATTTAATATTATCGGGCCGAAAGTGCTTAGCAAAGCCACGACAGAGCTTTTTAACGGACTTATGGCAAAGATTTACCAGACCGGCGGCATCAATTTTGATAAGATCGGCAGGATCTTGCTTATTTTGTTGGGACTATACGGGATAAGCGCCCTTCTGTCTCTGTTTCAGGGATGGATTATGACCGGCGTTTCTCAGAAATTGTGCTTTCGTTTCCGCAGGGAGATCTCGGAGAAAATAAACCGGATGCCGCTTGAGTATTTTGAATCGCGAACGGTAGGAGAAGTGCTTTCCCGTATCACCAATGATGTGGATACACTTGGCATGAGTCTGAATCAGAGCGTGACTACATTAATTACTTCGATCAGTACATTGATCGGCGTACTGATTATGATGCTCAGTATCAGTCCGCTGATGACGCTGATCGCGCTTGTTATCCTGCCGATATCCGGAACGCTGATCGGTGTTGTTGTGAAATTCTCACAGAAATACTTCGTAGCGCAGCAGAATTATCTCGGAAAGATCAACGGACAGGTAGAGGAAGTTTACAGCGGACAGAATATCGTGAAGGCATTTAACAGGGAAGAAGAGGTCTTAAAGGAATTTGAGGAGACCAATAACGTATTGTACCGGTCGGCATGGAAATCTCAGTTTTTATCCGGCATGATGCAGCCCATTATGATGTTTATCGGAAATCTGGGTTATGTGGCGGTGGCCGTCAGCGGAAGTCTTCTGACAATCAAAGGTACCATTGAGATCGGGGACATCCAGGCCTTCATTCAATATGTAAAAAATTTTACACAGCCGATCATGCAGCTTGCACAGGTTTCCAATATGCTGCAGTCTACGGCGGCAGCGGCGGAAAGAGTGTTTGAATTCCTGGAAGAAGAGGAAGAAGAACAGTATGTAGATGATCCGGTGCATCTTGCCGGGATAGAAGGACGCGTTAATTTCGAGCATGTCAGATTCGGCTATAAACCGGATAAAATCATTATTCATGATTTCAGCAGCCAGGTGGAACCGGGACAGACAGTGGCCATCGTAGGTCCTACCGGAGCCGGCAAGACGACAATGGTGAAGCTGTTAATGCGTTTCTATGATGTCAACAGCGGCAGTATCAAAGTGGACGGACATGATATCAAAGACTTTAACCGCAGTGAACTGCGTGAGAGCTTCGGTATGGTTTTGCAGGATACCTGGTTGTTCAAAGGTACGATCATGGAAAATATCCGTTACGGCAGGCTGGATGCAACGGATGAAGAGGTGATCGAGGCAGCCAAAGCGGCACATGCCCACAGATTTATCCAGACACTGCCGGGCGGTTATCAGATGGAGCTCAATGAAGATGCAAGTAATGTATCACAGGGACAGAAACAGCTTTTGACGATCGCAAGGGCGATCCTGGCTGATAACAAGATCCTGATTCTGGATGAGGCAACCAGTTCCGTCGATACAAGAACGGAGCAGCGTATTCAGAAAGCAATGAATAATCTGATGAAGGGAAGAACCAGTTTTGTCATAGCGCACAGGCTGTCTACGATCAAGGATGCCGATCTGATCCTTGTAATGAAAGACGGCGATATTATTGAGCAGGGCAGTCACGAACGGCTGCTTGCGCAAAACGGTTTTTATGCGGAGCTATATAATTCGCAGTTTGAAGATGTTACGGCCTCTTGACAAAGGAGTAAAATATGATATCATGTAGTAGTTGCAAATGAGTTGCAATTGCAGATTGTCTGCAGGATGAAGTGATCTTGGGAAAGAGGATATCATATGTCGGAAGCTGTTTTTGATGCATTCAAAGATTGTGTAAAGTTACTGCCTTTTCTGTTTCTAACGTATCTGGCAATGGAATATATCGAGCATAAAGCGGGCAGTAAAATGCAGGGGATGATTCAGAGATCCGGCAGATTCGGGCCCGTGCTCGGAAGTATTTTAGGCGCCTTTCCGCAGTGTGGGTTTTCTGCGGCGGCGTCTAATTTATATGCAGGCAGAATCGTTACGATCGGTACGTTGATGGCGGTCTATTTATCAACCTCTGACGAAATGCTGCCGGTTCTTATATCCGAAAATGCCGGAATCGGTATGATCTTAAAGATTTTATGCGTTAAGGTGGGCATAGGAATCCTGGCCGGTTTCGTGATCGATATGACAGTCAACAGGAGCGCAGGAACGAAACGCAGAGAGCTGGAAATTTCACATTTATGCGAACACGAACATTGCCGCTGCGAAGAGGGGATCGTGAAGTCGGCGCTGCGCCATACAGTGGAGATTTTTATTTATATCCTTCTGATTTCTCTTGTGCTGAATATTGTGATTGCGCTTGTCGGGGAAGAGGCGCTGGCGGGGCTGTTTCTGAATAAGCCGGTTATCGGAGAACTGACTGCCGGTGTGATCGGACTGATTCCGAATTGTGCGTCTTCGGTAGTTCTTACGCAGTTGTATCTGGAAGGGGTCATGAGCGCCGGGGCCATGCTGTCGGGACTGTTGGCCGGTTCAGGGATCGGTATCGCAGTGCTGTGCCGTGTAAATGACAGACGCCGGGAGAATATCAAGATCATTCTATTGCTTTATGGGATCGGTGTGATTTCGGGAATCATCATAGAAGCCCTCGGTATTGTTTTTTGATGGAGGAAACGGGAATCATGAAGGAAGTACAGTCGGAAAAGAAGCCGGTCTTTCCGGAATCGATAAAGAGAACGAAGCAAAGAGAAGCGGTATATGAGATATTAGTCGGTACAGAAGATGCGTTATCAGCTGCAGAGATCTACCGTCGTATGCAGCAGACGCAGACAGGATGCGGGTTTGCGATTTCTACGGTCTACCGCGCATTGTCTGTTTTTGAAGAAAACGGATTGGTTTCAAAGTCTGTGTTAATGGGGGATGATACGGCAGTCTATGCCTGGAATCACGGAACGCACAGACATTATGCCATCTGTCTTAACTGTCATAAGCGGGTGCCTTTAAAGCGCTGTCCCTTTGAGAATGCCCGAATGAATACCGGGAACGAAGAGTTTCGGATTACGGGACATAAGGTAGAGCTTTACGGTTATTGCAAACAATGCAACGGTAAGGCAGAACCGCAGTAAAGGATATTAAAGCAGGGTAACGGCCTTTCCGGCAGTCGGTTTTACGACCGGGAGACTGGGAAAGCGCTCTGACAATGCTTTTTTGAGCGGCCTGGTATCTACGTGGCCGGAGATCGGCGGGAAAGCGTCATCAAAATGATCTAAAAGGACTGTTCTCGGTTTTATTTTTTCAATAATTGACAGCGCCGGCGTGACAAGATCCGTTGCGCCCTGATACGGAAGAACCAGCATGTCCACATGTTGGGGATATACGGTGTCTTCCTGCAGATTCAGGCTGCCGAGGACAAGGATTTTCTTGCCGCCGGCTTCTATTTGAAAGATAAGCGTCTCATTTTTTTCCGCAAAGGCTCCGTTTTTTAATAACAGTTGAATAAAGTTCGGGAAATACCGTAATATACGAAAGTTTAGTAAAGTGCGCCTGATAAGCGGGGAGTCGAAACGGATGTGTTTTCCTCTCATGACGGTGACGGTAATTTCACCGAAATGCAGAACATCGCCGGGGCGGATCAGCGTGATCATATCACAGTCGGCATTTTTTCTCTCCAGCGTGGCAGCAGGCGTTCCGCTGCAATATACGGTGATATCCGTGTCATTTATAATTTGGGGAACACTGCCGAGGTGGTCGATATGACCGTGGGTAATCAGAATAGAATCCGACTGCCTGTAATCGAACAGGGAAGGATGGTTTTCCGCGCCTCTTAAGGGCAGAAAAGGATCAATAAGAATTCTGTCGTTTCCGCTTTCAATGAATAAAGATGCCGTTCCATACCATGTGATGTTCATAAGCCGCCTCCGATCATTATTATTGTATGATAAGGAGCGTTTTTTCGCAAGAGGGATTATGAAGACAAAAAAAGCACCATCCCCAAGGCTCGTGCGTCCTCAAAAATGGTACTCATGAATGCGCCTTCAGGGGCTCGAACCCTGGACACCCTGATTAAGAGTCAGGTGCTCTACCAACTGAGCTAAAGGCGCATGTCCAACTGTCTTACGTAATAATCTGTTTTACAACACATGGGTTATTATAGTATAATGTTTTTTGGTTTGCAAGTATTTTTTATAATTTTTTAAGAATTTTTTCAATTAAGGTGTTTTTATGTGATAAAATACCCGTTTGAACAATAAAATCGGTAATTATGGAGAAGAAAATGATATTTGAAACGCATGCGCATTATGATGACGAGGCATTTGAAAAGGACCGCGATGAGCTGCTGCGCGCCCTGCCGGAGAATGGGATCGATACGGTGGTTAACATTGGAGCGAGCCTTGAAAGCTGTAAAGATACGATCGCGCTTATGGAGAAATATCCGTTCGTATACGGAGCTATAGGTGTACATCCAGGTGAAACGGGAGAGCTGACGGAAGAAAGCATGCAGTGGCTGAAAGAAAGCTGCGCTGTTCAGAAGGTGGTGGCGGTCGGGGAGATCGGACTGGATTATCACTGGAAGGAGCCGGAGATATCCATACAGAAGAAATGGTTTGAGAGACAGCTTATCATGGCGGGAGAAGTCGGACTTCCGGTTATTATTCATTCCAGAGAAGCGGCTAAGGATACGCTGGATATTATGAGAAGCCTGCATGCACAGGAGCTTGGGGGCGTGATCCATTGTTTTTCCTATACGAAAGAAACGGCGAGGGAATTTTTGGACATGGATTATTATTTCGGTATCGGAGGCGTGCTGACATTCAAAAATGCCAGAAAGTTAAGAGAAGCGGCAGCGTATATTCCCATGGAGAGGATATTGCTGGAAACCGACAGTCCTTATCTGGCGCCGGAACCGAACAGGGGGAAGCGCAATTCTTCGTTGAATCTGCCGTATGTGGCAGAAGAACTGGCAGCGATCAAAGGGATAAGCTATGAAGACGTGCTGGCTATAACATATGAGAATGCTAAGAGGATATTTCGAATGGACAGACCGGCAGTCTGAGAGAGGTATGGTTTTGTGATGGAAACGTTAGGAAGCGCTAAAAATACAATAGAGATACTGCAGAAATATCATATCAGCCTGCAAAAGAAGTTCGGACAAAATTTTCTGATCGATAAAAATATATTGGAAAAGATTGTGGATGCGGCGCATGTCACTGCAAATGACTGCGTATTGGAGATCGGGCCGGGTATCGGTACAATGACGCAGTATCTGGCAGAAAGAGCCAAAAATGTCATTGCAGTAGAGGTAGATAAAAATCTGATTCCCGTTTTACAGGATACACTTTCTTCCTATAATAATGTAACGATCATTAATCAGGATATTTTGAAAACAGACCTGCATCGGATCATAGAAGAGCATGGCGGCGGCCGGCCCGTAAAAGTGGCGGCGAATCTTCCTTACTATATTACGACGCCGATCATTATGGCCCTGTTTGAAAATCATATCGCACTGCAGAATATAACGATTATGGTACAGAAAGAAGTTGCGGACAGAATGCAGGCCGAACCGGGAACAAAAAACTACGGGGCGCTGTCTTTGGCGGTACAGTATTATGCGAAGCCGGAGATTATCGTGAAAGTGCCGGCGAGCTGCTTTATACCGAAACCTAATGTTGACAGTACCGTGATCCGGCTGACAAAATATGAAAAACCGCCTGTTGCGGTATGGGATGAAGCATATTTGTTCGCCGTTATCAGGGCATCCTTTAACCAGAGAAGGAAAACGCTTGTCAACGGTCTGGCGGGCGCACCGGTTTTAGGGGTAAATAAGGAAGAGATTGCGGGTGTGCTGGCACAGATGGGACTTCCGGCAGCGATACGCGGTGAAACGTTGACTTTAGAGCAATTTACAGAACTTTCCAACAGCCTTCTGCATGTCCCGAAACAGAAGTAAAAAATAGAAAATATACAATATGAAGGAAATGTATATTGCAGTGTCTCCATATCTTGGTATATGTTTTACATATACTACGATGGAGATGCTGTATTTTTTTCTGCATATTTTATTTACATTGATATTCGCCTATGGTAAACTAAGACAGTATAAGTAGGATTACAGATTGAGAAACGTTGTGTAGAATACAGTAGTTATGAGGTGAGTACCTTGGATAAGTATGAATATAAAGTTCGTGCGGACGAAATCAAAGCATTGATCTCGGAAGGTGAATTTGTAGAAGCAGTTAAAATTGCGGACACGATCGACTGGCGAAGAGTAAAGAGCGTCATGATGCTATGTACCATCAGTGACTTATATAAGATTAACAGAAGATATCAGGAAAGTAAAGATATCCTTTTATTAGCGTATGAAAAACACCCTACGGGAAGACTGATCGTATATTCGCTATGCGAGCTTTCCATTAAAATGGAAGAGTATGTGCAGGCAATTGAATATTATAAAGAGTTCGTGCAGATCGCGCCCAAAGATACGGGCAGATTTATCCTGCAGTACCGGCTGTATGAGGCACAGGATGTCAGTCTGGAGGAGCGGATCGCCGTTCTGGAAGAATTTAAAAAACGTGATTACCGTGAGAAATGGGCATATGAACTGGCCTATCTCTATCATAGGATCGGCCTGACAACGAAATGCGTGGAGGAATGCGACGAGATGTTCCTCTGGTTCGGAGAGGGCAAGCATGTGCTGAAAGCGCTGGAATTAAAAGCGCTTCACACACCGTTAAATGCGGATCAGCAGGCAAAGTATGATCTTTGGATGGCAGAGCGGGACGAAGATATGGAAGAAGAACCCGAAGAGGATGAGAATGGCGGCGAGGAAGAAGATATAGAGGACGATGAGAGAGACTACGGAGATGAGGAGGAAGAAGATCCTGACGATATATTCCCGGCCACGACGGAGCTGCCGGAAGTAAAAACGGTAGATCTGGGGCAGTATAATACGATGAATCTGCAGATGGCCCTGGCAGAAAGCATGAGAGAGATCCTGACGGATGAAACGTCAGAACTGCCCGTAACATCGCAGCTTTCCGAAATATCAGAGATGCCCGTAACAGCATCGATCCCGGTGCAGGAAGCGGATGATGATCCGGCAAAGACCAGGCAGTTTACTTTTGCACGGCAGGGAGGGGCGCCCGCAGAGCAGTATGTGCCGGCCCAGATACCGGAAGCGCCTGTAATGGAAAATTCTATCGTAGAGCAGATCATTGCGCCGCTTCTTCAGGAGACGATGGAGCTTCCGAAAGTAACGCTTCCGCAGGATACCGATGAATTACAGGAGATCGTTACACAGACTGCGCCCGCGCCGGCCCAGATACAAACGCCGGTCTCCGCAGCAGGCACGATGGCAGTGCAGACGCCTGTAACGCAGGCGCCGACAGTGGAAATGCCAATGACCCAGACGCGGGAAGCAGAAATGCCGATGACACAGACACCCGGCATACAGATTACGGCGGTACAGACACCGGGAACGGAAAGTCCGGGAGCGGTGCAGCAGGAGATTTTTACCGGAAATACCGCAGAAGGGTCAAGATCCAGCAAATATGATGAAGTTCTTTCCCAGGAAAACGACGGACAGATCCGTCTGGTCGTTCCGGATATCAAGGCAATAGAGAAACAGATTACCGGACAGCTTAGTATTGAAGATATTATGGCTGAATGGGAAGCAATGAAAAAAAGCAACGAGCAGAAGCGTATGGAAGCTGTCAGACAGCGTATTATGGAACATACCGGAAGTTTGTTCGCAGATTTCGACGAGGCAACAAAGAGCGGTCTTTTAGAGCAGCTTGAAAAGGCGTTTGTGGCCGCGATCATGAAAGAGTCAGAAAAACCCGCCATTAAGAGGGTGATCATACCGGAGGAAGCGGAACTGGAATTAGGCGCAGCGCCGCAGCCAAAACCTGTACGGGTGAAACCGGAGCCTGAGCCGGTGCAGGAGGAAAGGAAAGAACTGCCGGAGCCGGAGGAGGAATCTGACGCCGTATACGAAGAACCGGAAGAGATACCGGAAGAATTCGAGGAAGTTGCGCAAGAGCAGGAGCCTGAGGAAGCGGAGCCGGAAGAGGAAGTTTATGAGACGGATATAGAAGAACCGGAGCCGGAGAAGAAGACTGTATCCATGCCGGAAGCAAAAAACGAGCCGCAGCAGGGACATGGGCATGCAGGCAGAGAATTGAGCGACGAAGAGAAAGAACTGTTCGGACCGTATGTGCATCATAGAAAATCCAGAGAACAGTTGATTCATACGCTTGATAATATGAGTATGGCCGCATATGCGGGAAATGTCATTATTACTGGAGAAGAAGGGGGCGGCACGCTGTCTCTTGCCAAATGTCTGATCCGGGAAATGCAGTACAGCGACAGTAATTTTTCCGGTAAAGTAGCCAAAATTGCCGGTACGGTCCTCAACAAAAAGGATATTCCCAAAACGTTGGCAAGGATCAATAACGGGGCGCTCATCATTGAGAAAGCCGCCGATTTGAAGGGAGAAACGGTAGCCAAACTGGCGAAGGAACTGGAGAAGGATAATATCGGACTGCTTCTGATTCTGGAAGATACGAAACAGCGGATGAACCAGTTCCTGGTGGAAAATTCCATCCTGAATTACAGTTTTGAACTGCGGATAGATATCGAACCCTTGGATGATGAGGCTCTGGTCGCATATGCGAGACAATATGCGGAACAGATGGAGTATTCCATTGATGAATTCGGGATACTTGCCCTTCATACGAGAATTGCGGATATGCAGACGAGCGATCACGAAGTCACCGTTGCGGAAGTAAGAGAATTGGTGGATGAAGCGATTTATTATGCCAATAAAAAAACGCCGAAACATTTTGTCGATGTCCTTCTGGCAAAACGATATGATGATGATGATATGATCATTTTAAGAGAGAATGATTTTATGCACTATTAAAGTGGGATAGGGGGAAAACAATGGCAGGAAAAGTAAAAAGGCAGAAGGAAGTGGAGAATAAGGTATTTATTTCGGAGGCTGACCAATATCTGTTTGCGCAGGGAACGCATTATGATATTTATAAAAAACTGGGTGCGCATCCTTCCGTGGAAAACGGCGTAAAAGGAATGTTTTTTGCTGTATGGGCTCCGAATGCGGAAAGTGTCTATGTTATAGGAACCTTCAACGGCTGGGATGAAGAAAAGCACCAAATGGAGAAACTCGGACCCGGCGGGATCTATAAGCTATTTATTCCGGGTGTGGAAGAAAATGAAATGTATAAGTTTCTGATCCATACGCTTTCCGGTGAGAAACGCTACAAGGCGGATCCCTTTGCCAACTATACGGAAATGAGGCCCGGCAACGCTTCCAAAACCTTTGATATTTCCCGCTTTAAATGGTCGGATGAAGTCTGGATGAAAGACAGAGAGGGTAAAGACTATAACAAAGAACCGCTTGCTATCTATGAGTGTCATATCGGTTCCTGGATGAAACACCCGGACGGAACAGAAGACGGTTTCTATAATTACCGCGAGTTTGCCGAAAGAATCGTGGAATATTTAAAGGAAATGCACTATACGCATATAGAATTAATGGGTATTGCGGAATATCCGTATGACGGTTCCTGGGGATATCAGGTGACCGGATATTATGCGCCGACTTCCCGACATGGCAATCCTGAGGATTTCATGTACCTGATCAATGAACTCCACCGGAACAGGATCGGTGTTATCCTGGATTGGGTTCCTGCTCATTTCGCGACGGACGCGCACGGCCTGAGCAGATTTGACGGCGAATGTATCTTTGAGCATCCCGATCCGAGACTCGGAGAGCATCCTGACTGGGGAACCAAAATTTTTAATTACGGTAAAACAGAGGTGAAAAATTTCCTTATTGCCAATGTATTATTCTGGGCAAGAGAATATCATATCGATGGCATCAGAGTTGATGCCGTGGCATCGATGCTGTATCTGGATTACGGCAAAAAGGATGGGCAGTGGCTGCCTAACAAATACGGCGGAAATAAGAATCTGGAGGCAATAGAGTTCTTCCGTCATATGAATTCCGTTGTTCTGGGAACATTCCCCGGTTTTCTTACGATTGCGGAAGAATCGACGGCATGGCCTCAGGTTACCGGCAAGATTGAAGAGGGCAGCGAAGGACTTGGTTTTTCTTTCAAATGGAATATGGGATGGATGCATGACTTCTGCGATTATATGAAGCTTGATCCGATCTTCAGAAAAGGCAATCATTATGCCATGACATTTGCCATGAGTTATAACAGCAGTGAAAATTATATTCTGCCGTTATCGCATGATGAAGTCGTACATTTGAAATGTTCCATGGTAAATAAAATGCCGGGTTATCCTGTAGATAAATATGCAAACTTAAGAGTCGGATACAGTTATATGTTCGGCCATGCGGGGAAGAAACTGCTTTTCATGGGACAGGATTTCGGACAGGAGAGAGAATGGAGCGAGAAGCGGGAATTAGACTGGTTTTTACTCGGTGAGGAACAGAACCGCGGTATGCATGAATACGTAAAAGAACTTCTGAAACTATACCGTAAATATCCGGCGATGTATTCTATTGATAATACCTGGGATGGATTTGAGTGGATTAATGCGGATGATGCCGAACGCAGTACATATAGCTTTTATAGAAAAGACGAGACAGGCAAAAACAATATCCTGTTCGTGCTCAACATGACGCCGATGATGCGGGAAGAGTTCCGGGTCGGCGTGCCGAAAAAGAAGAAATACAAATTACTTTTAAACAGCGATGAGAAGCGTTTCGGCGGTTTTGGCAATACGATACCGGGAGAACTTACGGCAGTGAAGGAAAGCTGCGATTCCAAAGATTATTCCATTACGTTTGATCTGCCGCCGCTTACGGCTGCGATATTCGTTTTCTAACAGGACATTGATAAATATTGAGCGGCGGTTAAGATCGCCGCTCTTTTTTCCGGACGGTCTTCCGGACCATCACAAAACTCAGATGCCTGTTATATCATTTTCACAGCTTTGTATAAAACGGAATACATGGTATGCGTCATAAGCATGTTTCTTGTCTTTTAAACCGATAAAATACGCTGCACATAAGATTTCTATACATTTCATCACGCAGGGAAACGCTCTTTTTTCTTCGGCGGAAAGGCGGATGATGCTTTCGTAACCCGCAACAGCCGATCTAAAGCTTTCGATCCATTCATTTTGGGTAAAAGCATTATCCGTTTCTTCTGCCAATAATCCTGTCAGAAAGTAGCAGATATCAAATATCCTTATATTTTTCTGGCTTAGATCAAAGTCAATATATCCTGACAGCTCCCCTTCACAAAACAGAAAGTTTCCGAAGTGTACATCTCTGTGGATCAGCTGCTTTGGCAGGCAGTCGTATATATTTTCTAATAATTCCACTGTTTTGTCATAATCTTCTTTTTCAATGATCTGCCACGCATGATTTGCCAAATTTTTACGTACCCACCCCTTCATTTCTTGTAAAAGGCTGTTATCCCAAAATTCAATTTCCTTCTCACATTCAATAAAAGCTTTATGTAACTGCGCGATTGCACGCCCCATTTTATAAGACATTGCCGGATTTTTTATTTCGGTAATATTACTTCCCGGTAATTTTTTGGACACCAGAAAGTAAACGTTATTATGTGCGGCATATTTTTCACCTGTTTTGACAGGCACGATTTCCGCGACCGGAATATTACACGCCGATAAAATTGTCGATATTTGAATGTTCCTTTCCAGTTGTTTCCGGTCATCATACATTTTTATGACATAGGAATGATTGAGTTCCCATGCGGAGGAATATATCTGTATTAATTGTTCGTTTTCCAATTCCCATAAAGGCAAAATTTCTTCTATTGTTGTTTTCATTTTCTGATGTTTCGTCCTTTCTTTAAAAATAATCCTTCTGATACTGGACTCTGACAAGTGAAATATATTTCTCAGCTGCCCGTTTGTCCGCCCTTCAAGGTGCTTCAGATAGATATACTGATTGCGTTTTGACAGTTCGATCTTATAGTCGGTCTGCTGCCCTGGCGTATGATCCTTTTTCCCTGGTATATATAAATAACCGGCCTGATAATGTTTTTGGATCATTAGAATTAATTCTTCGGGTAAAACATTGTGTGCATTTACATATTTCATCAGGAGTCACTCCGTATGGATTTTTATCCGGCATAAGAACTGCAAAAAGCGGATTATCTATGATGGTATTATAACAGACGGGAGCAGCTTATCGTTGATCATATTTATTTCTGTACAGAATGTGATCAACAGTAACGGCCTGCAGATCTTATAATCTCCGTGGATTTACATGCAGAGGTTAAGAAAACAAAAAAGTATGCCGAAATAAAGGGTGAATGCCTGATACGGGTTATGTATTGCATTCACCTTTTTATATATGTTGTATATAGAAATGAAAGCCTACTACATGGAGTGTGTATATGAAAATTAACCTGGATACTAACAACACAAATCAAAATGTAGACAAGGTGGCGACAACTACATACAGAGATACCCAGACGCAAAAAAGCAGTCAGTCGGGGGTATATGCATTAGACATTTCTGGAACAGTTATGGATAACAAAGCTTACAAAGGTCAGGGAAAGACCGCAGAAGACGTTATGCAGGAAGCAGGGCAGATCGATACTGCCGTGCAGAGAGACTATATGACAGTTATGTCTAATTCTATGTCTGCACAGGATTTCGGCCAGATGATGAAAGATGGTTATCAGGTTGGAGACATGGAAATAGAAGAGGTCGTTACGATTGTTGACAAAATAAAAGCAGAGCTGATCAAAGGCGGCGCACAGGTAGCCGGCTATACGGATCAGATCGATGCGGACACTTTGGAGAAGATTACGGGAAGCGAAGTTTTTGCAAAAGAGCTCTGCCAGCAGTTTGCCGCGCATGATATTCCCGTAACGGAAGAGAATGTCAGAAACGCCGTAGAGGCTTATCATAAAGCGGAAGAACTTTCGCAGATGACCGATGGCGCCGTGAAATATATGGTGGAAAATCAAATGGAGCCTACCATCGACAATCTCTATCTGGCACAGCACAGTTCTACTGCGGACGGGAGCAGACAGGGAAAAGGTTATTACGAATGTTTCAGCCAGCAGGGATACGGCGGATATTATGCCAAAAAAGCGGAAGATTTTCATTGGCAGCAGTTGTATCCGCAAATGGAAGCAGTCATTCAAAAAGCCGGTCTGGAAGTCAATGAAGAAACGATGGAAGACGCAAAATGGCTGATTGAAAAGGGAATACCGTTAACATCAGATGCGGTTAGAAAATTTAACCAGCTGGATTCCCTTACACTGCCGCAGGACGAAAAACAGATTCTTTCCGCAATTGCATCGGCCATCGCAGATGGGAAAGCGGCCGGAGGAGCAAACCTGGCGGATGACAGAAGTAATCTGGAAAAGGCTGTGGAATATACAGAGCGGTTTGAGCAGATTACGGAAGAGGCAGTCGATAAGGCAGTATCGGAAGGCGAGCCGCTTACGCTGCAGAATCTGGAGGCAGCACAGAAGCAGATCGTGGGAAATACTTCCGGTCTTGAAAAAGATAAAACGCAGGAGCCAAAGAATAGCGGTATGGCAGCGCAGACGGCAGGAGCGATAGAAAATCCGGCAGTGATCTCCGCCAGACGGCAGTTAGAAGAAATCCGTTTCATGATGACAGTAGAAGCTAATTTAAGATTGATGAAAAACGGATTTGTTATTGATACATCAGAGTTAGAGCAGTTGGTAAATGCACTGAAACAAATGGAAGCGCAGCATAAGCAGCT
>CAJTUZ010000015.1 GCA_910579735.1 uncultured Lachnospiraceae bacterium | reverse complement strand
TTTTCGCGGTCTGTTCCCGCCTCTGCCCTCTGTTCCGGACGCTTGGCTCTCTTTGTTGTATTACAGATCATTATACTATGGTTGCCGCTGTAGTGCATAGGGAATTTTTATAAAATGATGCTTTTGAGGGACAATTGTCATACAAAGGAAAGAGGGTCATAATTATATGACATATATGTCAAATGTGGATAACTCTGTGGAAAGTGGGGATTTCTCATGCTTTTTGGAACATTTCATGTACAAAATCGTCATAAAAGCTGTGGATAAGTCGGTCAATGTAGTTTTTTTATAAAAAAGGGAACTGATCTGGTCAATGAGGGAGAAAGAACATTTCCTTTCTATTTTATGGTTTTTGTGGTACAATAAATCCGTCGGCTGAGGTGTCAGCCGGATTGACTGTACGATACAGTACATAGACAGATTATGAAAATAAACAGTGTAATAGAAAGGGAAAGAAAATGTGGTCATATGAAAGTGTTTTTTATCAAATATATCCGTTAGGATTCTGCGGCGCGCCGTTTGAAAACGATGGGGTACCGGAATCCCGGATCTTAAAAGTGAATGACTGGATTCCTCATATGAAGAAGCTGGGCATGAATGCAATCTATTTTTCTCCTGTATTTGAATCCGATACGCATGGATACAATACGAGGGATTATCATAAGATTGACTGCCGGCTCGGAACGAATGCGGATTTTGCGGAAGTTTGCAGGAATCTTCATGAAAACGGCATTAAGGTGATCTTGGATGGGGTGTTCAACCATGTGGGCAGAGGTTTTTGGGCATTTCAGGATGTTTTGCAGAAAAGATGGGATTCTCCCTATAAGGACTGGTTCCATATTAATTTCGATGGGAATTCCAATTATAACGATGGTCTCTGGTATGAAGGCTGGGAAGGCAATTATGACCTTGTCAAGCTGAATCTGCGTCATGAGGATGTGATCGCGCATATTTTTGACAGTATCAAAGGATGGGTGGAAGAGTTTGCAATCGATGGCCTGCGTTTAGACGTGGCTTATTGTCTGGATAAAGATTTCCTGCGCAGGCTCCGCAGTTTCTGTGACGGCTTAAAACCGGACTTTTATCTGCTCGGGGAGACGCTGCACGGCGATTATAACCAGTGGATGAATGATGCCATGCTGCATTCTGTTACAAATTATGAGTGTTATAAAGGATTGTTCTCCAGCTTTAACAGCATGAATATGTTTGAGATCGTCCATTCGCTGCTGCGGCAGTTCGGACCGGAGAACTGGACTTTGTACCGTGGAAAACATCTGCTTTCCTTTGTGGATAACCATGATGTGACAAGGGTAGCCAGCGTGCTTACGAACGAAAAGCATCTGCCGCTTATTTATGCGCTTTCTTTCGGTATGCCGGGAATTCCCTGTGTATACTACGGCAGCGAATGGGGAGCAAAAGCACAGAAAAGCGAAGGCGATCCGGCGCTCAGAGCTTGTTTTGAAAAGCCTGCATGGAATGAACTGTGCGACTTTATCGGCAGACTCGCGGAGGCGAAGAAAAATTCCGAGGCGCTTAATTACGGCAGTTTCCGTTCGGTCGTACTGACCAATAAGCAGTGTATCTTCGAGAGAAAATCGGAAAACGAACGTGTGCTTGTAGCCATCAATGCCGACAGCGAGAGTTACACGGCTCATTTTGACGCGGGCTGCGGCATGGCGGTAGATCTGATAAGCGGGGAGAAGCATGACTTTGGCGGAGGCAGCGAACTGCCGCCTTACAGTGCATACTTCTGGAAGATGGAACATTGACCGGGAAGGCGTGTCGAAAATTTTTTCAAAAATATTCCAAAGGGTGGTTGACTTTTAAATCGTAATCCTTTAATATAGCAAGTACGTTGTAAAAGATACTACAAATATTGTAACTGATGACCGGATTTAAAAGAAAGGAGGTAAAAAATGTTTACACATATGAATGCAGGATTAAATAATAAGCAGAATCAGAATAAAGTGATAAGACATGAAATTGCCTCCGTATTTTGGATGTGGTGAAGGCTTTGAGCCGGATGCCGACATTATTAAGACGGGTCTTTTTAGACAGCCACGGTAGTTTCTGCCGTGGCTGTTTTTGTATGCAGTCAAAGCTCCCGCAGGCAGCCGCCCGGCTTACCGCCTGCGGGAATCAGGCGTTGTGTGCAGTCACTTTGACATAAAATACAGGAGACAGTAAGGTTCGGCATAATGGGCAGCCGGGCCGGAGAGGGGTGTGAGAATCAGAATGAAAAAAATATCAACGTACGTATGGGAAAATAAGCTCCGGTACTTTCTGGCAGTAACCGCGATCTTCATTGCGGTAACATTGGATATGATGTCGCCGCGGCTGACGAAGTCTGTCGTGGATGATGTTATCGTCGGCGGCGACATGGGAAAATTGAAATATCTTCTGTTTGGCTTTCTGTGTATCGGTGTGGGGAGGTGCGTATTCCAGTATGTGAAGGAATACACATTTGACGCTACGGCGTCTAAGATCACGGCACAGATGAGAAGGGATCTGTTTGTACACATTCAGTCGCTCTCTGCGGATTTCTTTGACCGGACGAATACCGGAGAACTGATGTCGCGTGTAAAAGACGATATCGATCATATATGGGATGCGCTTGGATTTGTCGGCATGCTGATCATCGAAGTCGTATATCATACGAGCATTATTTTGATCAGTATGTATATGCTGAACTGGAAACTGGCGCTGATACCGACCGTTTTCATGATCTTCTGCGGTGCGGTAGCGCTTATTATGGAACGGAAGCTTGGGGCGGTTTATGAAGAGATCAGTGAGGAAAACGCCGTCTTAAATACAGTGGCCGAAGAAAATCTGGCCGGTGTACGGACGGTAAAAGCGTTTGCAAGAGAGAAGCATGAAATCTCCAAGTTCCTCTCGCATAATAAACGGTATTATGATCTGAATATGGCACAGTCCAAAGTATTTGTAAGGTTTTATCCGTATTTTTCTGTTGTTACGAAGGTACTGCCTCTTTTGACCATATTGGTCGGCGGCGGTTTTGTAATAAAAGGTGAAATGACGCTTGGCGGGATGACGGCATTCGTGGAATACTCCACCAATATCGTATGGCCGATGGAAATGCTCGGCTGGCTGACGAACAGCTTTTCTTCAGCGGTGGCGTCCAATAAGAAAATACGGAAGATCTATCAGGAGACTTCCAGCATCAAAGAAGCGGAAGAGCCAATCATACTGGATAAAATGCAGGGAAAGATCTGTTTCGACCATGTTTCATTCCATAAAGCGGATATGTACGAGATCCTGCATGATATTTCCTTCACATTGGAGCCGGGAAAGACGCTCGGCATCATGGGTGCGACAGGTGCGGGAAAAACTTCTATCGTACAGCTTCTGCAGCGTATGTATGATGCTACGGACGGAAAGATATCCATAGACGATGTGGATATCAGGGAGCTTTCGTTAGAACAGCTCCGGACCGGGATCAGCTATGTGATGCAGGACGTTTTCCTCTTCTCCGATACGATCAATGAGAATATCAAGCTCGGCAAGAAGAACACGACCGATTTCAGTACGGTGCGGAAAGCATCTACGGATGCACAGGCGAGCGAGTTCATCGAGCGGATGGAATGGAAGTATGATACGGTCATCGGAGAACGGGGCGTCGGCCTTTCCGGCGGACAGAAACAGCGGATCAGCATCGCCAGGGCGTTGTCGAAAAAAGATCCGATTCTTGTCATGGATGATTCCACCTCCGCCCTGGATATGGAAACAGAGCATCTGATACAGGAAACCTTGTGGAAACTGGAAGATACGACGAAAATTATCATTGCGCACCGTATCAGCGCGGTACGCCATGCAGATGAGATAATCGTTCTGGAAAACGGCAGCATCGCCGAGCGGGGGACACATGAGAGCCTGCTTGCCGGGAAAGGTTTGTATTATGAGACCTATCTTGCCCAGTACGGAGATTTTCTGGAAGGAAAGGAGGCGTAGACTATGGCAGTCAATTCATATAAAGATGACGAGGTAAGCGTAGAGCGGAGCAAAGTCCAGACATTAAAGCGGCTGTTCGCCTATCTGTTTGCCTATAAGTGGCAGATCATACTGGTGCTTTTGATCATGGGATATGGTGTGGTGATCAGTCTGGTCAACCCGCTCATCATGGAAGAGGCGATCGACGGGCATATTGCAGTCGGAGATCTGAAAGGACTGTACAAACTGCTGCTGATCGCGCTCGTACTCAATATAGCGCTTGTTTTTATGATCAAACTCAGAATGTATGTTATGGCGAAGATCTGCAATAATATCCTGCTGACGATCAGACAGGAGTTATATACGCACATTCAGAAGCTGGATTTTCAGTTTTTTGACAGCAGACCGACAGGTAAGATCTTATCGAGGATCATCGGGGATATCAATTCTTTAAAGGACGTGCTGTCCAACTGTGTTACAACATTGATACCGGATGGACTTACGGTCATTGCAGTTGTGGTGATCATGGTCTGGAAAAATCCGAAGCTTGCGCTTGCGTCCATGTTAACGATTCCGTTTATGGCGGTGGCTATGGTATGGATCGAGTTAAAGGCGCATCCCCGCTGGCAGATTTTCCGCAAAAAGTCAGCCAATCTGAATGCGTTTATTCATGAAGATATGGCGGGTATCCGTATCATCCAGAGTTTTCATGCGCAGGAAGAGACAAGGGATACATTTGACGGGCTGGTAACGGAGCATAGAGGTTCTTTTCTGCATGCTGTCAGAGTCAGTGACGCATTTGGTTCCGTGATCGATTTTTCATGGGGACTTGGCTGTATTCTCCTGTATTTTACGGGAATCGTGATCATCGGCGTCGATAAGGTGTCTATTGGCACGTTTATTGCCTTCAGCAGTTATTTGAATATGTTCTGGCATCCGATCCAGAATATCAGCAATTTTTATAACCAGCTGGTAACGAATATTGCGGGGGCGGAGAGAATCTTTGAGATCTTGGATACGCCGCCGGCCATTGCGGATGCAGATGATGTGGAAGAAATGCCGGAGATCATCGGAGAAGTGACGTTTGAGCATGTGAGCTTTTCTTATGACGAACAGGTAAAGGTATTGAATGATGTAAGCTTTTGTATCAAACCGGGAGAGACGATCGCGCTTGTAGGGCCGACCGGAGCCGGAAAATCAACGATCGTGAATCTGATCAGCCGTTTCTATGACGTACAGCAGGGAAAGGTTATGATCGACGGCAAAGACGTGAAAAAAGTTTCCATAGAGAGTCTGCGGAGACAGATGGGGATCATGACACAGGATAACTTCCTGTTCTCCGGTACGATCAAAGACAATATCCGGTACGGTAAACTGGATGCAACGGATGAGGAGATCATAGCGGCGGCCAAGGCAGTCAATGCACATGATTTCATTATGAAACTGGAAAAAGGATATGACACGGAGCTGTCGGAGCGTGGCGGCGGTCTTTCGATCGGACAAAAACAGCTGCTTGCGTTTGCAAGGACGATGGTTTCCATGCCGAAGATCCTTGTTTTGGACGAGGCGACTTCGAGTATCGATACGAAGACGGAACTGCTTGTACAAAGCGGTATCGAACATCTTCTGCAGGGCAGGACTTCTTTCGTGATCGCACACAGGCTTTCCACTATTCAGCGGGCCGACCGCATTTTCGTGATCGACGATGGACGTATCGTGGAAGAGGGAAATGCGCAGGCGTTACTGCAGAAAAAGGGTATTTACTATCAGCTTTACATGGCGCAGTTTTCTGCGTAAGTGGTGACAGTGCGGCGTGATGCGGATGGCAGAGGCAGCCTGTATGGGCCATTGCGGTCAATGATCATGCCGATGGCTGCTGCGGTATTTGCCGGGGGTTGTGTCTTTCCACTTCCTGAATGTTCTGATGAAGTGGCTGCAGTCCGCAAATCCGATTTCCTGGCTGATGACAGAGAGGGAAGAATCTGTGAAAAGAAGCAGTTCTTCCCCTTTTTCTATACGGATAAGTTCTATGTAGTCCTTGCAGGAGCGGCCGTACAATTCTTTGAAACATTTCGCGAAATGAGAGTAACTCATATGACACATATCTGCAAGCTCTTCTACTTTGACAGGCTCATGGGAGTGTCTGTCGATAAATTCCGTGATATTGCGAAGAGAAGATTCCGTTTCCGCACAAAGCGGAGCAAGCTCCCGTATCTGTAAGCCATCCGCCTGCCAGATACGGATGATTTCGATCAGGAGAGAACTGATCTCGCCGTGAATGCGTATATCATAGCCATATTCTTTTCCGTAAATCTCCTGAATACAGGTTTCAAACCGCTCTCTTACCGGCAGATGCTGCAAACGGGAAGCCGGAAAATAGGTATCGGCCTGCCCGGATCTTTTGGCATACTGCAAAATGGCGGAGAGCTTGGGCGTGTAGTTGCTGTTGATAGCAAGTCTGTTGCTGTCAAATTTAAGGACCAGATATCGGAGCGGCATTTCGGAAGCGGTATAGATGGCATGAACGTCTCCCGCATAGAAAAAGAGCATGTCTCCGACACAGGCGAGATATTCCTTCTGATCACACTCCACCAAAGCGATTCCTTCTATTATATAAATGAGTTCTACAAAATAGTGCCAGTGCGCTCTGACAGGAAATATTTCTCTGGAAGCATCAAATAAAAAGGCCTCATAAGGCGCATTCAGGATATCGTGGTTTTCATACAGATAGTTCATGGAGAAAAGTTCCTTTCAGAGATTTGTACAATTTTCGTATTGCTTTATTATAGCATTCCGGATGGGGAATTGCTATAGTAATTTCTGTAAGGGTAAGCAGCGGGGCCGAAGCATCGGGACAGTCAGCAGAGGAAAAGGAACGCAGGGAAAAAGTTTCTGCTTTCAGGCGCGCTTTCGCTCCGTTAAAAACGCAGCGGTACTAAGTTCGAGCCGTGGAACACTGCTCTCACTAAGTGCCGGCGTTTTTAGAGGGCCTGGCAGCAGAAATCTTTTTCCCTGCGTTCCCTTTCCTCTGCTGACTGTCCCGATGCTTCGCCATACGAAAAAGAAAGGATGACGGAAATGGAATATATTAAAGGCATGACATTTGCCCCTTTTGCAGGCAGAGGAAGTTTTGAAAGTAAGGAAGCGTATCAGAGTCTGGATACTTTAGTGGAGCGCACCGGCGCCAATTTTATTATGCTGGTACCGAACGGTCTGCAGGAGACGCCGCAGTCCGAGACGATTGACTATCAGTCGCAGGCATCTATGTCGGATGAAGAATTGACCAGAATGGTCGATTATATACATGAAAAAGGTCTGCGTGCAGCGCTGAAACCGACGGTTAACTGCAAAAACGGAACATGGCGTGCCCATATCAGTTTTTTTGATGAAGATGTGCCGTGCGAGCCGAAATGGAGCAACTGGTTTGCTTCTTATACGAAATTTCAGTGTCATTATGCGAAACTGGCCAGAGAGACAGGCTGCGATATGTTTCTGGCCGGCTGTGAGATGGTCATGGCGGAGCGCCGCGAAACGGAATGGAGAAAACTGATTGCGGATATCCGCTGTGAATATACCGGAACGGTTTCTTATAATACGGATAAATATCAGGAAGATCGTGTGAAATGGTGGGACTGTGTGGATGTGATCTCATCCAGCGGTTATTATCCGATTCATGACTGGGAGAGTCAGCTTGACAGGATCGAGAAGGTCGTTCGTAAATTCGACAAGCCGTTTTTCTTTGCGGAGGCGGGATGCATGTCAACGAATACGTCCGCGCTGACGCCAAACGACTGGAAGGTACGCGGCAGTCTGAATCTGCAGGAGCAGGCTGACTGGTATAGTCAGATGTTTGAGACAGCCGGAAAACGTGATTTTGTGCAGGGATTCTGCATGTGGTCCTGGGCATGGAAACTGCCTTCCGCGCAGGCAGCGTTAAAAGATGGCGGATACGATATCTATGCAAAACCGGCTGAAGCTGTGGTACGGGAGTTTTATACCCGTGGAAAAAACGGACAGATGTCTGCGGAAAATAAGCGGGAAGGGAGCGGATCGGAGTGAAGACAGAATATCATAAAGAACGGGAGAAAGAAAAGTATCAATACCGGATTCAGGAAGAAAATGACCTTGATGAGACGGAACAGAAGCTGTTAGAGACTTTTAAAAGAAATAAGAACCATTCGTTAAAGACACTGATCGGCATTTATAAAGGGCATCATCTGGAACTGGTCTTATCGGTGGTATTTTTTGTCATTAAACATTCGCCCGTGTGGGTCCTGCCGATCGTAACGGCCAATATTATAGATATTGCGACGAATCCGCCGGAAGATGCGGGAAGGAAAATATTGATCGATGTAGTCATAATGGTTCTTGCGCTGGGACAGAATATTGTGACGAATTATATCCATACGCTTTTTTACGCCAGAGCGATTCGGAATGTGGAACGCGATTTGAGGAGCTCTCTCGTGCGGAAGCTGCAGCAGCTTTCCATTACCTATCATACGCAGATGCAGTCCGGCAGGCTGCAGTCCAAGATCATGCGTGACGTGGAGCAGATTGAGACGTTATCCTCCCAGATATTTATTACCGTGTTAAGTATCATTATGAACGTGGTGGTGGCGTTTGGCGTTGTCGTGACCAAAAGTCTGACGGTTTTTCTTTTTTTCCTTGGGACGATACCGGTTGCGGTCTGCATTATGGCGGCTTTCAAAAGCAAGATCAAAAGCTACAATAAAGAATTCAGGCGGGATATGGAAGAGACCTCCGTGCATGTCATGGAGATGATCGAGATGATCCCGGTCACAAGAGCGCATGCGTTGGAGAAGAAAGAAACCGATAAGATGGACAGACAGCTCCATCGTGTGGCGAAATCGGGACTTCGTCTGGATATGGTGCAGGCCTATTTTTCTGCCATAAGCTGGGTTGCTTTTCAGATTTTCCAGGTGCTGTGTCTTGGATTTACCGGCTATCTGGCAAGCAAGGGGAAGATCAGTGTCGGAGAGGTCGTTATGTACCAGACCTATTTTTCCTCCATTGTGGCACAGATTTCCAGTGTGATCACATTACTGCCGACGATCGCCAAAGGACTGGAATCCGTGGATTCCATCGGAGATGTTATGCTCTGCCATGATGTCGAAGACTATCATAATAAGAAGAAACTGCCCGCACTGCAGGGGGATATCCGTTTTGAGAACACGGCTTTTTGTTACCAAGATGGGGTCAAACCGGTATTCAGGGATCTGGATCTGCAGATCCACAAGGGGGAAACGGTTGCCTTCGTCGGCGAATCCGGGGCCGGGAAAACGACGATACTCAATATGGTGATCGGATTTCTGCATGCCACGGAGGGGAAAGTTTTCATTGACGGATATAATATGGAAGAAATCGATCTGCGCAGTTACCGTTCTCACATAGCCGTCGTGCCGCAGACGCCGATTCTTTTTTCGGGGACGATACGGGAGAACATTACTTATGGCAGAGAAGATATTTCCGAGGAGAAACTCATGGAGGTGATCCGGGCGGCCAATTTAGAGGAATTGATAGAACAAATGCCGGATGGCGTGGATACGTTGGTAACGGAGCGGGGCGGCAATCTTTCGGGCGGCCAGCGTCAGAGAATTTCCATTGCGAGAGCGTTTATCAGAAATCCCAAAATACTGATCTTAGACGAGGCGACTTCGGCGCTTGACAGTATTTCGGAAGAAAAAATACGGGTCGCTACAGATCATCTGATACAGAACCGGACAACGCTCATTGTGGCGCACAGGCTTTCTACGATTAAAAATGCCGATCATATCGCGGTGATCGGTAAAGGGGGATTGAAAGAGTACGGTACATATGAAGAATTGCTGGAGAAAAAGGGAGTGTTTTATAAACTGCGGCAGATGCAGATGTAGCGGAAGCGGCAATCCCGGAAATTGAAAATAAGCTACGATATTGCAAGGCAGAGCCATACAGCGGCTCTGCCTTATTTTTGATCACCCTGCTTTTTCCGGGATATCGGATAGCCGTTTCCCTGTATGTCGGTAGTGATATCGTTGAGATGTTCTTTTCCCGAGGGCTGCTCCTTTTTATTAAGCGTGCCGCTTTCCCAGGCGCTTTCCGGAACGGTGGGAATGTGCTTATCTTTATAGGCTGCTTTCATTGTGGCCTCCTGCATTTTGATAAAATTGATAAAATTAGTATAACCGGAAAATGAAGAAATATGAGAAAATCTGAATATATTGTCTGAATGCATGATATGAGAAGGTTGAATAAATTCTCTGATGAGCAATTTATTCAGCACAAAGCGCTTCGGAATGGAGGAAAAAATGAAGCAGCCTGTCAAAGGGCGGAAATGAGTGGATAGAGCCGGCGCTCCTACAGGAATATTTTGGGGATCGTCCAGACATTCTCAACTTTATGGTAAATAAGGATTAACGGTTTCAGGCAGTCATGATCGATCACTTTGCATTGAAATTCCATGAGTCCCTGAAAAGAAGGCTTTAGCCACGAGGAATGTATTTTGAGTGTATCCTCGTGAATTCTTGCATACAGAGGCTTTACGCGGCCATCGGTATCAAAAGACGCAATAACAGAGACGATATCGGCATTGGAGTGATCGTATGATGTGTTTGACACAAATCCCGGCATGAACGGCACCTCCTCCATAAATTTAGTAAAAACATTATACAAAACAAATGTTCGAAAAGTAAAGAGGTAAATTGTGGTTAAAATGTAGCGTACCGGTGACAGACAATGATCGGAATGTTCGAAAATAAAGGTAACTTTCTTTTGTAATTTTAAGGATTTTTTAATAATTCCTGTTTTATAATACTCCTGTACACCAAAACAAAGATAAAAAGGAGAAAGATCATGCTGTTACATATATTGCGGAAAGATTTAAAAAGAAAGCGTACGATGAACATTATTTTGTTTTTATTTATTCTGCTGGCAACGACTTTTCTGGCGGCAAGCGTGAACAATTTTGTCACCATTACCGGCGCAGTGGACAATTTTTTTGAAGTCGCCAAAGTTCCTGACTGCGTCATGATGGTTTTAAGCGAGACAAAGAGCAGTCCGTTAGATGCGTTTCTTGAGGACTGTTCTTACGTGACGGAGTACGAAGTACAGGATATGTATACGCTTGTAGAGGATGAAATAGAGATTGTTTCCTGTGCGGATGATCCGGATAAACATGTTTATGAAAAAGGCAATCTGCTCATGATAGAGGCTGTTCCGGAGATTTTTTCAAAGGTTTTTGATGAAAAGGACCGGCCCCTTGCCTTAAATCCCGGTGAAATAGCGCTTCCCAGGCAGCAGGCGGAGCTGAACGGTCTGAAAAAGGGCGACCGCATACAGATAAGCGGCCCGGGAAAAACTATGGAATTTACGATCGCGTCCATTATGAAGGATGCGGTCTTAGGAGCGGAAATGATCGGGGCGAAGCGCCTGATCATAGGGAAAGAAGATTATGAGATACTGATGGGGGAGCAGGCAAGATATCATACATTATATTATCAAATTAACTGTTCGGATGCAGAGAGTTTCTTAAAAGAATTAAAGAAACAAAATATAGAGAACATTATGACCGTTGAAAAATCGATACTGAAGATGTGTTATTTTTTCGATATGCTGATGGCCGGGATTCTGGTCGTGGCCGGTATCTGTATGATCCTGATCTCTTTTTTGATACTGCGGTTTACGATCGTATTTACCCTACAGGAAGACTATAAGGAGATCGGTATCATGAAGGCGATCGGCATCCGGGATATCCGGATCAAGGGAATTTATCTGTTAAAATATTTTGCAATTGCGCTTGTCGGAGCGGCGGCGGGGACGGCACTCAGTATTCCGTTTGGAGATTTATTGCTTTCCCGCGTGATGGAACGGTTTGTGGCATTACAGGATGGAAGCGGAATGATCATTAATTTAGCCTGTTCGGGACTGATTGTTCTGATCGTAGTCGGTTTTTGCTACAGCTGTACGGGGAAAATCAGAAAATATACGGCGATCGAAGCGATCCGTAACGGCGGGAACGGGGAACGATACAATACAGGCGGAAAACTCAGTCTTCATAAGCAAAAATGGATGTGCCCAAGCGTTTATTTGGCCTGTAATGATGTTGCCGCTCATATGAGGCGGTATCTGGTATTGGCAGTTATATTCTGTATCGGCACACTGGAAATATTGCTGCCGCTGACTGCGGTGCATACGTTAAAAGATGAAAATATCGTGCGTAATTTCAGTGTGCAGCCGTCTTCTTTCTATATTGATACCGGACACGCGGAAGCGTATATAGCACAAAAGGATGATACGCTTATAAAGGCCGAAATGCAGGAAATCAGGGAAAAGCTGGAAGATGAAGGAATCAGGGCGGAGGTATGGGTAGAATTGTGGTATACACTGCCCTGTTATGGGACCGATATAGAAAAGCAGATGTCAAATACGACTTATACAATGCAGCAGATCGGTAAAAGTGAAGATGATTATGATGTTTTAGAGGGGAGTCTTCCCGTTCTGGATAATGAGGTCATGGTAACCGAGAAAACGGCGGAGGATCTGGGGGTTTCCATTGGGGATTCCCTGTATTATCAGTTTCCGGAGGGAGAAAAGGAATTTATCATCACGGGAACGTATCAGAGTATGATGAATATGGGATACGGCATACGGGTCGGCAGGGCGGCGAAGATGCCTTACCAGATAGGCGGCACACTTGCATTTCAGGTATTGCTGGAGGAAGAGCGGGAGATGGAAAAAATGCAGGAACGTCTGCAGGGCATTTTTCCGGATTATAAGATCAAAACTTCCGGAGAGTGGATGAACTCCATGGTAGGTATTATGGAGCAGCTGGATACGCTGCAGTTGTTTATCACGGTGATAGTGCTTTTCCTGAATATACTGATCACGGTTTTAATGGTAAAGACACTGATCGCGAGAGAACATGGAGAAATTGCCATGTTAAAGAGTATCGGATTTGCCGATCGGACGATCAGAGGATGGCAGAGCATACGGATCGTTATTGTTTTAGTCATTTCCATCTTGGCAGGGACGCTTTTGACAGGCATACTGGACTCTGTCCTGATCGGAGCAGTTTTTTCCGTCATGGGCGCTACCAAGATAGCGTTAGTGAGAAATCCGCTCGAAACATATCTGATCTATCCGCTTATCCTGATCTTGGCAACGGGAGCTGCGTCATATCTTTGTGCGGCGGAGGTGAAGAAAGTGGATCTAAAGGAGATCAATACAATTGAATAGAAAACTGCCGGTTTGCACGGCGGGGACAGCATAAAATGCAGATTATGGGAGAAACATCTGCTATGGAAAAGGAGAATTGCAAATGAACGGACTGGAAGTAAAGGACTTGTGTAAGACGTATATTGTAAATAAGCGGCCGAACAATGTGCTGCGGAATGTGAATCTGACAGTGAAAGAGGGAGAAATGGTAGCGGTCATGGGGCCTTCGGGTTCCGGAAAATCTACGCTGCTGTATACAGTCAGCGGTATGGATAAGGCCAGCGCCGGAAAAGTGGAGTTTTTCGGTCAGGAGATCGGACAGTTATCCGCCAGAGAAATGAGCAGGGTGCGCCTGACACAGATGGGTTTCATTTTTCAGCAGATGTATCTGTTAAAAAATCTGACGATTTATGATAATATTATTTTACCGGCCTATCAGGCGAATGAAGGGGCAGGAAAAAGAAGCCGCGCCCAGATCAATGAGCAGGCCGGAGAGCTGATGCGGAAATTGAATATTCTGGATATAGCGGAGAATGACGTTACGGAAGTGTCCGGCGGAGAGGCGCAGCGCGCCTGCATTTGCAGGAGTCTCATCAATGAACCGAAAATGATTTTTGCCGATGAGCCGACAGGCGCCCTGAACCAGCAGAATTCCAGGGAAGTCATGCGGGAGCTGAACCGTATCAACGCAGAGGGAACAACGGTCATGCTGGTAACGCATGATGCAAAGGTGGCGGCAAAGAGCGACAGAGTGCTTTATATAGAAGACGGCAATATCAAAGGTGAGATGGCGCTTGGAAAATTTACAGAAGGAAGCGAAGTCAGGGACAGGGAAAGAAAATTGTCGGGGTGGCTTTTGGAAATGGGATGGTAGGCAGGGAATGACAGATATTTTACTGGTAGAAGATCATGTAGAACTGGCGGAGCTGATTGCAGCTTTTTTAAAGCGTGCAGGGTATCAGGTCGTGAAGAAGACAAGCGGAGAAGAGGCGCTTGACTTTCTGGAAAAGGACAGGACGAAGCTGATCCTGTTGGATATCATGCTGCCGGGAATAGATGGGTTTGCCTTTTGTGCGGCGGTCCGCAAAAAGAGCAACGTACCGGTTCTGATCATGAGCGCCCGTGCGGATAAGGAAGATAAGATGAACGGATTTGCGCTGGGGGCGGATGATTATATGGAAAAATCTGTCGATATGGATATCCTTTTAGCCAAGATCAATGCCCTGATGCGGAGGAATTATGATCTGAAAAGGGAAAATGTGCTGCTCGTATCCGGCTCGCTTTCTATTGACAAAGAGGCGAAACGGGTATATCTGCACGAAAAAGAGGTCGTAGTGACGGGAAAGGAATATGAGCTTTTGCTTGTGCTCGTGGAGAATCCGGGCAGGACGCTGAATAAGGAATATCTGTTTGACAGGATCTGGGGGGCGGACAGTTTCAGTGAGAGTCAGACGCTTACGGTGCATATTAAGATGCTGCGGGATAAGATCGAAGACAATCCGGCGAAACCGGAACGGATCAAAACGGTATGGGGCGTAGGTTACAGATATGAAGAAAATTAACGGGATCATGGCAGGCGTCTGCATTTTCTGGCTTTTGCTGCTTCTTACGACGGAATTTCTGTGGAGCAGGCAGGAGAACGAAGCGGGCAGGGCGTATCTGGTAGAAGTGAACAGGATGATGAGAGGCATGGAAGAAAAGCAGGGTTTTTCCATGCCTGATCTGCAGGAAGAAGGGCAGATCAGAGAGGTTTCATTTCTGCCGTATGAAAAGCTTGGAGATGCCGGCGCGGCGGCAGATTTTCTGCGGCATCATAACGGTTCATCGGTTCATATCGAGCCGCTTATGGCGGATCAAACCGTTTTGGGACTGGTGCGGTTTGACTATGGCAGTCTGCCAAAAAATAAAGAGTTTCTGCGGATTATGGAAGGACTGCTCACAGCGGTCGTTCTTTTTGTATTGACTATATTAGTCTATATAAGAAACCGCATATTGAAGCCGTTTGCGGCGCTGAGCAGTCTGCCGTATGATCTTGCCAAAGGGCATATACAGATGGAGATAGAAGAAAATAGAAACCGTTTTTTCGGGAAATTTATCTGGGGCATTTCCATGCTGCGGGATCATTTGCAGGCGTCGAGAAAGAAGACGCTGCAGCTCGAACGGGAAAAGAAAATGCTGCTTTTATCCGTTTCCCACGATATCAAGACGCCGCTTAACAGTATCAAACTCTATGCGAGGGCCCTGGAAGAGGATCTGTATGACAGCAGAGAAGAGAAACGCCATGCCGTTATGCAGATAAGGCGGCTTTCGGAAGAAATAGAGGAGTTTGTGAAAAAAATCGTGCAGACATCGAGCGAAGAGATCGTTCCCATCGAAGTGGAGAATGCGGAATTTTATTTGGAAGACCTCGTTTCCATGATAAAAGAATATTATGTGCCAAGATGCAGGCTGTTGATGATTAAGTTCACGGTTGCACCCTTTGAAAACAAACTGATTTCCGGCGACATGGACAGAGCTTTTGAGGCAGTGGAAAATATTATGGAGAATGCGATTAAATACGGCGATGGGAAGTCGATTGACATAACTGTTACAGAGGAAGAAGACTGCCAGCTCATACGGATCAAAAATAGCGGAAATCCTGTCAAAACGGAAGAATTACCGCATCTTTTCGACAGCTTCTACCGCGGAAGCAACGCCGGGACACAGGAAGGAAACGGCCTAGGACTCTACATCTGCCGCGAGATCATGTTAAAGATGCACGGTGAGATCTTCGCACAGCCGGAAGAGGACGGTATGTGCTTTGTACTGGTCTTTTCCACATAGCATACCAATACGGAAGCCGGCAGCGGAGAGCCGGGAGAACGGTATACAATTCCTGCGAAGGCCCTTGAAAAGCGCCGGCACTTAGTGAAAACTGCATTCTATGCGGTTTGAACTTAGTACCGCTGCGCCTTTTCACGGAGCGGGAGCGTGCCGCCAAAGGATTTGTATACCGCTCGCCCGGCTCCACGCTGCCGGTCAACATTTTTTTAAATATCGACTCTGCCTGTTGACAATTTCGCGGATTACTTTATAATTTAAGTTAAGTGATTAAAATGTAAACACCAGGTAGCTGCACCCCTGAAAAAAACGGGTAGAAGCTTTGTTCCGCGCTCCGTTTTTTCAGGGGTGCGATTGTCTGGCGTTAAACAGGAGACAGAGGTCGTGACATGGCAAAAGCGGTAAAAATGGCAGATATAGCGAAAGTAATAGGAGTCAGCACGGTTACGGTATCCAAGGCGCTGTCCAATCAAAAAGGGGTCAGTGAAGAACTGCGTGCCAGGATCAAAAAACAGGCGGAAGAGATGGGGTACAAGACCAATTCGGCCATCTATCAGGAACGTGTCAAAACGGATATCAGCTATGATATCGGTGTCGTGATATCCAGCCGTTTTCTGGATAAGTATAATTCCTTTTATTGGGAATTGTATCAGGAAGTGGCGAAGGCAGCAGTGCAAAAAGGCTGTTTTACCATGCTGGAGGTACTGGAAGCGGAAGATGAGCGTAACTGCGTCATGCCCAAGCTTTTACAGGAAAAAAGAGCGGACGGACTGATCATTCTGGGTCTTTTGGAGGAGGAATATCTGCTCCGCCTGCATGAATATGCATCGCTGCCGTTTATTTATCTGGATTTTTATGATAAGAACGGAACGTGTGACGCAGTCATTTCCAACAGTTATTTCGGGATGTATAAGATGACCAATTATCTGTTTGGAATGGGACATAAAGATATCGCCTTTGTCGGGAACCTGTTATATACGGGAAGCATTACGGACAGATATTTCGGTTATGCCAGATCATTGTTGGAGCATGGTGTGGACATCAGAAAGGAATGGATACTGGAGGATCGAGATTCGGAAACCGGGCGGACCGACGGCGGCTTTGAGATAAAACTGCCGGAGGAAATGCCGACGGCGTTTGTCTGCAACTGTGATGTGGCGGCGGCTCTGCTGATCAATAAGTTGGAAGAAAAAGGATACCGCGTGCCGGAGGATGTTTCCGTGGTCGGTTACGATAATTACCAGCCGCCGGGATTATGTGACATCCGCATTACGAGTTACGAGGTGGATATGACGGAAATGGCCAGGAAGACGGTCCGCAATATCATTCGTAAAATATCCGGAGAGCATTACAAACAGGGCGTTCTGATCGTGGAAGGCCGGATCGAGTATAAAGACAGCGTGGCAAAGTGCAGGAAATAGCGTCTGCGTCTTAAAACATATTTCGATAGACCAAAGGAGTCAATCCTGTTTCTTTCTTAAATAAGTTAATAAAGTGGTTCGTGTTTTCATAACCGACATCCGCCGCAATTTCATGGATGCGCTTATCGCCGGACAGAAGCAGGTTTTGAGCCGCTTCTATCCGGCGTTTGTTCAGGTATTTTAACGGCGGCAGGCCGAAAGCTGCCGAAAACTCCCGGCAGATCCGGTATTTACTGATATGATACTGCTCTTCCAGTTCTTCCAAACTGAACGGATCCATGAAAAATGTATCTAACGACTGTCTGATCTCCAATAACCAGGAAGGGTGCCTTTCTTCCGGTGTCTTCAGATGAAATCCCTCTATCCATAAATTCGTAAGGATGCTGTGCAGGATCTCGGAATCCGTCAGTTTGCTGCGTAAAACGGTTCCGTTTCCGTGCTGCAGCAGCTTTTCCAAACCGGCTAAGGTGACGGAATAGGGAGCAGGGGTGAAAAGGAACGCATGGGAAAAAGACGTCAGTCTTTCATAAGCGGAAAGTGCGTCTCCTTGTATGAAAAATACCGTATACTGCCAGATCGGGCCGGAAATCTCAAAATGCAGAGAGGGAGGGGACGTACAGTTCAGATAAAGAAGCGTGCCTTCCTGCAGATGGTATGTTTTGTTTGGAATACGCAGGGCGCCGCTGCCGCGTTTGGTGTAAAGAAGCATCCGGCAGTCAAACGGAAAGAGGGAAAATGTGTATTTATCCCGGGCTTCTATTGTCCCTCCGGATAAGATGGTCAAAAAAGCATGCGATGTTTCTTCTATAACAGTATAGGGAGAACCCAGGAAGACGAGCGGTGAGATGCCCTTTGGCAGCAGCGGCTCGTTTTGTATTGCCTGTAAAAAAGAAGCTGAAAAGTCCATATGGAATCCTCCTGTGCAACCCATTCTACAATAATGTGGGTTAGAATGCAAGAATGTTCTATATTTCTGCAGGATTTTCATCAGGATGGAATATAATACCACAAAAAGGTCATCATAAAGAAAGTACGAGAAAAGGATTAGCTAATAATTAAGGCAAATTATGTCGAATTTAGCTTAATTTTTGTCATGTGTCCAATGAGTTCTAAATAAACCATAGGATATACTTGTTAATTATGCACAAAAACCATATATAAAAATTAGTAAAATAGAAGAAAATGGCAAAAATGACAAGAATGATATATTAATAACAAGAAAGATTGATGATTAAAAAATAAAGTAATGTATACTTAAATTAAAGTTAAATAATAAAAGAAATTGAAAGTAAAAATACTTCAATGAAATATTTATTTAACTGAAACCCGTAACGAAAAAGGAGGATATTTATTATGAAACTGAAAAAAGTTTTGGCGCTCAGCTTAGCAGCAGCAATGACGTTTTCATTGATCGGCTGTGGTTCCGATGACGGTGCGGCAAATGACACATCGGCAGCAGACAATACGACAACCGAAGACAGCACACCGGCAGCAGATGACACAGCGGCGGATGACACAACAGATACTGCAGCAGACGATGCGGCAGATGATGGCGCTTCTACGGAAGCCACAGGTGTTCCGACGTACTCACAGCTGAACGTTGGTACGGATTATACGGATTTAACGGCATCCATTAAGTGGATCCACCACAAAACAGACCGTGAAGAAGACGGTACGATCGCAGCAATGGTTGAAGCATTCAATCAGGTATATCCTAACATTACTGTAGAAACAGAAGGTGTAACGGATTATGCGGAAGATTCTCTGCTTCGTCTTTCTACAGGCGACTGGGGCGACATCATGTTCATCCCTGCAGTAGACAAGTCCGATCTGGCAACATACTTCCAGCCAATGGATTCTTTGGAGAATATGTCAAACGAGATCAACTTTGCTGATCAGTGGGAGTTTGGCGGCACAAGCTACGGTGTTCCTTATATGGCAAACGCACAGGGCGTTCTTTACAACAAGGCAGTATTTGAGGCAGCAGGCATTACAGAGCTTCCTACTACTCCTACAGAGTTCCTGGACTGCTTACAGAAGATCAAAGACAATACAGATGCTATTCCGCTTTACACAAACTATGCGGCAGGCTGGACAATGGGCGCATGGGATGCGTACCTTGGTACGGTAGCAAATGGTGATGCTGCATACCAGAACCAGAAGTTCGTTCATACGGCCAATCCGTTTGACGATCCGGGTGATGACACAGGTATCTACAACCTTTACAGAATTCTTTATGATGCAGTGGCAAACGGCCTGACAGAAGACGACTATACAACGACTGACTGGGAAGGCTGTAAAGCAATGATCAACAACGGTGAGATCGGAACTATGGTACTTGGTTCCTGGGCATATGCACAGATGGTAGAAGCAGGCGAGCATGGCGATGATATCGGTTACATGCCTTTCCCGATTACCGTTGGCGGAACACAGTATGTTGCAGCAGGCGGTGATTACAACTTCGCTATCAATGTAAACTCTTCTGATGAAAACAAGACGGCAGCTATGGTATTCATTAAATGGATGACGGAAGAATCCGGATGGTGCTTTAACGAAGGCGGTTACACAGTTGACAAAAACGGACAGAATCCCGATATGTATTCTGCATTCGACGGATGTACGGTAGTAGCTGACCAGCCGGCAGTTGCAGGTGAGGAGACACTGTTGAATGATATGAACAGTGAATCGGAACTTTCCTTCAACGCAGGCGGAGATGCTAAGGTTCAGGAAATCGTTGAAGCGGCAGCTACAGGCTCCAAGACATTCGACGACCTTATGGCTGAGTGGACACAGAAATGGAACGATGCACAGGATTATCTGGAGATCGAAGTAAATAACTAAGATAAGCCTGACATGAAAATAGTGATTGACGTTTGATCAATATTTGAGCCGGGGGGAGGTCTCTCCCCGGCTCAATCTATCAGAAGGAGGGAATGTATGGCAGCAATGACGCAAACGGTAAATAATTCCGGAAGACATAAGAAGAGAACATTTGGGGAATGGGCGAGAAGCAGAGACGGACAGAAGGTATTTGTCATGGTTGCGTTCATGATCATACCGCTTGTCCTGCTGTTTGTCTTCACATACCTGCCTTTTGCCGAGATGTTCGGATTCAGCTTCTATAATATGAAGTATACCGGAGATAGGAAATTTGTCGGTCTGAAAAACTATATAAGGGTATTCCAGAGAAGCGACTGCTTCGGCGCTTTAAAGCTCAGCCTGTACTATATGGGCGGTTCTATCGTTCAGCTTGCGCTGTCGTTATATCTGGCGACGGTTCTCAGCTTTAAAGTAAAAGGCGGCAGTGTTTTTAAGGGGTTCATGTTTTTTCCTTATTTGATAAATGGTATTGCGATTGGTTTTATTTTTAAATTTTTCTATACGAGAGGGTTCGTATTCGATACCGTACTGCAGTGGTGCGGTTTCTCACTTGACAATCTTCCGTACTGGTTAAAAGACCAGAGTATTAATAATATATCGCTTGTCGGAACTTCCGTATGGCGTTATTTCGGACAGAATATGGTGCTTTTTATCGGCGCTATCATGTCTGTGGATGCGGAACTGTATGAAGCGGCCATGTTAGACGGCGCAGGCAGATTCCAGCAGTTTAAGTACATCATTCTACCGAGTATTAAGACAATCATTACACTGAACGTTATTTTATCGATTACAGGTTCCCTGAGCGCGTTTGAGCCTCCTTACGTTATCACGGACGGCGCCAACGGCACGGGTACTTACTTCGTGGTTATGCATGAGATATCACATACGCAGCAGAAGGTAGGTCTTGCTTCCGCGATGGCGATTATTCTGCTCATGATCATATTTGCAGCGACGATCCTACAGAAGGTATTCTTTAAATATGTATTTAAGAGCGCCGAGGATGAGGATCTGAATGCGACCGCAAAACGTGATAAGAAGCTTGCTAAATTAGCGCAGAGAAAGGCGGGGAGATAGATGAACAGTAACGGATCAAATAAAGGTTTTCGATATTTTGTAACTTTTTTGAAATATTTATCGTTGGTATTCTTTTCTTTTGTAGCGGTACTGCCGATCATATCCTGTGTCATTACGGCGTTTAAAACGGATACGGAATATCAGCAGACGAACGTTATGGTACCGCCGGAAAGCTGGTTTAACTTTACTAATTTTACACAGGCATTCCAGAGAGCAAACATGGGAAGAGCTTTCTTAAATTCCACGATTATCCTGATCTGCGTATTGGTTGCATCGGTTTTGATCGGCACACAGCTTGCCTATGTGTTAAACCGCTTTAAATTTCCCGGCAACGGACTGATCAGAAATCTGTTCTTATTTGCGACCCTGCTTCCCGGTGTAGCGATGCAGATTTCCGTTTATGAGATTATGTTCAAATTACACTTTATTAATTCTCTTCCGGGATATATTATTATGATGTGCGGTACGGATGTTATTGCCATTTATATCTACATCCAGTTTTTTGAGAATATATCTTATTCGGTTGACGAGTCGGCGATCATGGATGGCGCTTCCTATTTTACGATCTTTTACAGGATCCTGCTGCCTCTGTTAAAACCGGCAATTGTCACTTCCTGTATTTTAAAGGGTGTAGGAACATATAACGAATATTATTGTGCGAATCTGTATTTACAGGATAAAAAGAAATATCCTACGGTAGCGACCTCACTTTATACTTTCGTAGGACCTCTGGGAAGTAAGTATAACCTGATCTGTGCGGGTGTTATTATTTCCCTTCTGCCGGCGCTTATTTTATTCATATTCTGTCAGAAACAGATCTACAGCGGCCTTACGGCCGGAGCGGTCAAAGGTTAAAGCTGCGGTTTCCTGACCGGAAACAGCGACTGTAAGAACATCCCGGGAGCCGCCTGTATGAAACGGTTTCCGGGATGTCTTTATATACGGCGGAAAGTTCTGTTATCGGAGTGATACGGAAATATTTAAAAAAAGGACATTTTATAGTATCATATATTAAAAAAACGACATATTGTCATGTTTGGACAAGAAGGGGGCGGAGCGAATGGTTGAGGAAATAAGGGCACACCTGACAGAGGGCATCATACCTTTTTGGAAAGCGCTGCGAGATGATGAAAACGGCGGTTACTACGGGTATATGAATCACGATCTGCAGGTGGACAAAGAAGCGGTCAAAGGCTGTATCTTAAACAGCCGGATCACATGGTTTTTTGCAAATGCCTACATGCTTTTGAAAGACGAAAGCCTTTTGGAAGAAGCCAGGCACGGTTACGAGTTTATGCAGAAATACTGTGTGGATAAGGAAAAGGGCGGCGTTTACTGGTCGGTAAAGTATGACGGTACGCCGGAAGACACGACAAAGCACACCTATAATCAGGCATTTTCCATATACGCTTTAGCGTCTTATTATGATGCGTCCGGCGATAAAACCGCACTTGATACGGCTATGCGGCTTTTTGAGATCATAGAGGACCGCTGCATGGACGAGGTCGGTTATAAGGAAGCCTTTGACAGAGATTTTACGGAGATCGAGAACGATAAACTTTCTGAAAACGGCGTGATTGCCGATAAGACGATGAACACGCTGCTTCATGTTTTCGAGGCTTATACGGAGCTTTATCGTGTCGGGCGAAACGATAAGGTAAAGGCAAGGCTTGCATGGATCCTGGATACGTTTGCCGGTAAGGTCTATAATCCGAAACTGCATCGTCAGGAAGTCTTTTTTGACAGAGAAATGAACTCGATCCTGGATCTGCACTCTTACGGGCATGATATCGAGACGGCCTGGCTGATTGAAAGAGGCGTGGAGACGCTTGGAGAAAAGAAATATCAGGATAAAATGCTGCCGATTATCCTGGATCTGACAGATCAGATTTACCGGACGGCGTTTGACGGCCGCTCCCTTGCCAATGAATGTGAAAAAGGCGTGGTAGATGCGAACCGCATCTGGTGGGTACAGGCTGAGACGATCGTGGGATTCTTAAACGGTTATCAACTGGCGCCGGAGAAAAAGGAATATCTGGAAGCGGCGAAGGCGGAATGGGAGTTCATCAAAGAGCATGTTATCGATAAAAGGCAGGGTTCCGAGTGGTTCTGGGATGTGACGGCAGAGGGGGAATCCGTAAGCGGCAAACCGATTGTGGAGCCATGGAAATGCCCGTATCATAACGGCAGAATGTGTATGGAAGTGATAAGGAGGAGCAGTGATGTTGCATAGCAGATATTATGAGGAACTGGCAAAGTATCATAAACTTGTTTCCAGGAAAAATATCAAATCAGATTTTTATAATGGGATCTATGACAGATATGAATATCCCGTTTTGACAAGAGAACATATCCCGCTTACATGGAAATATGATTTAAACCCGGAGACAAATCCGTACTTTATGGAGCGTCTGGGGATCAATGCGGTCATGAATTCCGGCGCAATTCTCTTGGATGGTAAATTTTATCTGGTAGCCCGTATTGAAGGAAACGACAGGAAATCGTTCTTCGGCGTGGCGGAGAGCGATAACGGCGTGGACGGTTTCCGTTTCTGGGATTATCCGATCTTATTGCCGGACACTTGCCCCGAGGAGACCAACGTATATGATATGCGTCTGACGAAGCATGAAGATGGCTACATTTACGGTGTTTTCTGTTCCGAAAGTAAAGATACGTCCGTAAACGATCTTTCCGCGGCGGTCGCGGCGGCGGGCATCGTCAGGACGAAAGACTTAAAGAACTGGGAAAGACTGCCCAATCTGATCACGAAAAATTCTCCGCAGCAAAGAAACGTAGTGCTGCATCCGGAATTTGTAGATGGCAGATATGCTTTTTATACTAGGCCGATGGATGACTTTATTGAGACAGGTTCCGGCGGCGGTATCGGTTTCGGATTGTGCGACGACATTACGAATGCGGTTATTGACGAAGAGAAGATGACGAGTCTTCGTAAATACCATACGATCACGGAAGCGAAAAACGGTGCGGGCGCGGTGCCGATCAGAACCGAGAAAGGCTGGATCCACATTGCGCATGGCGTCAGAAATACGGCGGCAGGTCTTCGTTATGTCATCTATGCATTTGCGACCGATCTAAAGGACCCTTCCAAAGTGATCGCGGAGCCTTCGGGACTCTTGATCGGGCCGAGGGAATGGGAACGCGTGGGGGATGTTTCCAACGTTGTCTTTACAAACGGTGCGATCGCGACACCGGACGGGGAAGTTTATATTTACTATGCGTCCAGCGATACCAGAATGCACGTGGCGACGACTACGATCGACAAACTGATCGATTTTGTCTTCAACACACCGTCGGATCCGTTACGGTCTGTAGAGTGCGTGGCGCAAAGATGTAATCTGATCAGAAACAATCTGAAATTTTTGGATGGACAAAAAGACTGCATACGCTAAATGGCGGACAGGAAATTTATGAAGGAGGATACTATGAGCGAAATTAAAATGATCAGTCCTGCAGTGAAAAATGTTCCCTGGCAGGAAAAACCGGAAGGATTAAAAGGCGCACCGATCTGGAGATACAGCGAGAATCCGATTATCGGCAGAAATCCTGTAGAAGGAGTGGCAAGAATCTTTAACAGTGCAGTAATGCCTTACGGAGATGAATTTATCGGTGTGTTCAGAGGCGAACAGACAAACGGTATACCGTATATTTATCTGGGCCACAGTAAAGATGCGATTCATTGGGAGTTTGAACCCGATAAGATTCCTTTTAAAGATGAGAACGGGAATGATTTTATGCCGAAATATGCATATGATCCCCGTCTGGTAAAGGTAGAGGATACTTACTATATTATGTGGTGTCAGGATTTCTACGGTGCATCGATCGGTATGGCAAAGACGACAGACTTTAAGACTTTTGTGAGAATCGAGAACCCGTTTATTCCTTTCAACAGAAATGCGGTACTGTTCCCGAGAAAGATTAACGGTAACTATATGCTTCTCAGCCGTCCTTCGGATTCAGGCCATACGCCTTTTGGAGATATCTTCCTAAGCGAGAGTCCGGATATGGTATATTGGGGAAGACACAGACATGTTATGGGAAATAGTTCTTCCTGGTGGGAGAATGTAAAGATCGGGGGCGGTGCGGCGCCCATTGAAACAACGGAAGGCTGGCTGTTATTCTATCATGGGGTAAGCGGAACCTGCAACGGCTTCGTATACAGCATCGGCGGCGCGATCCTGGATATCGACAACCCGTCCAAAGTGCTTTACAGATGTGAGACTTTCCTGCTGACACCGGAAGAGTGGTATGAAGAGAGAGGTTTCGTTCCGAACGTATGCTTCCCGTGTGCGACGATCCATGATTCGGAAAGCGGAAAGATCGCTCTGTACTATGGCTGCGCAGACAGTTATGTGGGTCTTGCGTTCACCAAACTGGATGAAATCGTGGACTATATCAAAAAGAACAGCCGCCTGTCGGAGACAGATACGGAGATCGGCGTACGGTAACAAAGGTTTTCGCATGAGCGGGATAAGGGAGTGTTAACAGATAAAAGGGCGGCCGCAGACAGGTAAGTCTGACGGCTGCTTTTGTATAACTACGGGAATCCGGGGCGGACGGGCGGAGGAAAAAGATTTCTGCTGTAAGGCCCTTTAACAACGTCGGCACTTGGATTTTGCGCTGCCTGCAGCAAAAAATCCTTAGTACCGCTACGTTGTTAACGGAGCGGGAGCGCGCCTAAAGCAGAAACTTTTTCCTCCTCCCGTCCGCCCCGGATTCCCGCAGTTTTTTGAACAGACATCAGGAAAGGAATGTGATGAGTATGATCGTTTTACCGGATTCGCCGTATTTGCAGTACAGCGGCAGAATTGATTTTGAAGACCCGAAAGCGCCGGAGTTTGTGTATCCGTGCAGTTATGTCAGATTGTGCTTTACCGGAAATTTTATCAATATAATCGTAGAGAATCATGCGGCCTATTGGAGCAATTATCTCGGATTTATCCTGGATGGAAGACAGGGAAAGATCAGGCTGCCAAAAGAGGGAAAAGTGACGCTGCAGATCGCCTCTGACCTGGATAACGGGATGAACGAACCGGCGGGGCAGGAACTGGAAATGAAAAAGCATGAAATGCTAAAGCATGAAATGCTAAAGCATGAAATGCTTTTGTTTAAGAGAATGGATTCCTGTCATACGTTCCGCTTTTACGGATTTGAAGTGGAAGATGGAGCCGTTCTCTTAGAAGCGCCGCCGGAACCGGATCGCAGAATAGAGGTTTATGGAGACAGTGTATCGGCCGGGGAAGTTTCGGAGGCTGTTGACTATGTAGGTCAAGCTGATCCCGAACACGATGGCGAGTTTTCCAACAGTTATTATTCTTATGCATGGATGACGGCGAGAAAACTGGATGCCCGGCTGCATGACATTGCACAGGGCGGAATTCCCCTTTTACGGCATACAGGCTGGTTTGCGGCGCCGGAATATATCGGTATGGAAGATATTTATGATAAGATCCAGTATAATCCCGAACTGGGAGCCGCCAAGCCATGGGATTTTACGAAATACCGCCCGCATGTTGTGATTGTCGCGATCGGTCAAAATGACAGCAATCCCGAAGACTATATGGCTGAAGATTATGAAGGAGCCAAAGCGGCGCTCTGGAGAGCGCAGTATAAGGCATTTATCAAAAAACTCCGCGGTATTTACCCCCAGGCGGTCATCATCCTGGCAACGACAATTCTGGAGCACCATGCAAATTGGGACAAAGCGATTGACCAAGTAAGTCATGAACTGGATGACAGCAAGATACACCATTTCCTGTATTCCAATAACGGGCGCGGAACGCCCGGACATATCAGAATCCCGGAGGCGGAGAAAATGTCGGATGAACTGGCCGCATTCATACGTTCTCTCGGGGAAGAGATCTGGCAGGACGAGTAAACAAAGAACGCCATGTCTGGCGTTGATAAAGAAATAATTTCAAATTGGGCGGTATAGTCAGAATTGCAGGGACTGTACCGTCTTTTTCTGCATTGATTTATATTTTTAATAGCGTTAAAATTCCACATGGAAGGCCGTCGGCAAAAATGCCGTTGACTTTACCCTTACGGCAATGTGTATCATGTAGGAAAGAAAAGGTGGTGATGATCGGTGCTGTCTATTGGTGAGTTTTCAAAAATATGCAGAGTGTCTGCCAAAACGCTCAGATATTACGCAGAAATAGGACTTATTCTGCCGGGTGAAATCAACCCGGAAAACGGATATAGATACTATGCTATTGAACAGTTGGAAACGATGCTGCTTATTATCCGTCTGAAATCCTACAATTTCTCATTGGAGGAAATAAAGCGGATCATAGGATCGGGAGAACCGGGCGAAGAAAAGTTATATTCTGCCCTGATCCAAAAAAAGGAGGAGATGAAAAAGCAGCTGCATGAACAGGAAAAGAGCCTGTATCAACTGGAATGCGATATATCAAACCTGAAAAACGGGAAGCCCATTATGTCATATTTAGATGATATCGGCGTAGAACTTGTGGAAGGTCCAATGATGTGTCTGCTTTCTGTCCGCAAAATGGTTCAAGCAGATCGTTTTTCCGATGAATACGGCATTTGTTTTGGGAAGTTACTCGGCAGGATAAGAAAAGAAAATTTAACCATGGCTAATCCGCCAATGGTCCTATTCCACAGCAGCGAGTTCAGTCCGTTTGGCTTTGATACGGAGTTTGCTTACAATGACCGCCCCCTATAAGTATAAATTGAACCCTTATCCCAAATTTTTTTCCAGTGAGGATTGGGTACTATCCTCTCTTGATTTTTTGGGCGGGAGGGGAAAAATTGGAAATTTCAGATATGCGCCCATAATCGGAATGGATATTTTGTCGGGTATCCTTATCAATACTACGGGGCAGTCCGTTTTAAAGTTTGCACAGGACAATCTTTTTTCTCCGCTGGAAATTTCCGTTGATAAAAATATATATTTTCAAAGCAAAGAAGAACAGATGGATTTTTATCGATCGAAAGGTGCAAACGGCTGGGTTGCCGATTCAAACGGAACGAATACGGCGGGATGGGGATTGTCCCTTACCACTATGGATATGGCTAAATTAGGGCAGTTATATTTGAACGGGGGATGCTGGAACGGCAGACGGATAATTTCCGGGAAATGGATTGCCGAGAGCACACAGGTACAAAGCGTCTGGAAAGCACGCGATTTAAAATACGGGTATTTGTGGTGGATTATAGATGAAGCAGAACATTCTTTTGCCGCTTTAGGAGACGGCGGAAATGCGATATATGTCAATCCTGAAAACAGAACAGTGGCTGCTGTTTCTTCTTTATTTGTAAAAAGAGCTAAGGACAGGGTAGATTTTATAAGAGACGAAATTGAACCTTTATTTCGGTAAAGCTGAGTATATGGCAGAAAGTAAAAGAAGTTCCTATCATCTAATTTTTAATACAGCTGACCTGACGGCGGTTTTGAAATAACAATCAAAGCCGCCGCTTTTTGTGACAGGACAGCAGGGCAGCGGATGGCGTAACGGAATTTGGAAAAATGATGCAGGTAGGGTCTTGCAATCGTAAATAAGGATGTGTAAAATAATAGCATTAAGATTGGCATAAAAAATAAGCATCGGGGAGGCGAGTGCTTTGGCCGGTCAGGGACCGGCAGGCGTAACAATGAAGAAAATACAAACGAAAATCATTCTTTTAGTCATGGCAGCAGCAGTCGGTATCTCTATTCTGAATTGTATGCAGAGTGTGATCATTACCCGCAGTTCAACGACGTCGGCAATCGACAGGAATCTCATGGAAACGACGGAACTGGCGGCACTGGCGGCGCAGAATATGATCTCTACTTATACGTCGGTAGTCTCGGAGGTCGCAACCAATCCGATCCTTACGGATGATACGGCGGCACCGGAAGAAAAGCAGGAATTTCTGCAGACGAAAGTAGACGCTTATTATATGCGTTTCGGCGGTATGGCGGATACGTCGGGGATCGATGAAGTGCACGGTTTGGATATCTCCATGACGCCGTTTTTTCAGGCATCCATGAGAGGGGAAAAATATATGTCGGTTCCTTATTTTGACCAGGAGGAACCGTATCTTGTCGTATCATCCCCCGTTATGAAAGATGATACGGTGCAGGGCGTGATCTATTTTTACTGCGATTCGAATATATTGCAGTCTATCGTTGAGGGGATCCAGATCGGCGAAGAAGGGGAGTCCTATATTCTGGATAAAGAAGGAACAACGATTGCCTGCGGGGATATCGATGCCGTACTGGAACAGGAAAATGCGATCCGTGCTGCCGCACAGGACCCCGATGATAAAGACATGCAGGTTTTAGCAGCGGTGGAAAGCAAGATGGTGGCAGGAGAAAGCGGTATCGAGCGGTATACATATGAGGCGGATGATTCGAAAAATATTCAGGGATATACGCCTATTCCCGGAACGGATGGCTGGAGTGTGGCCGTGACGCTGGACGAAGACGAATTTATGCAGTCTGCCTATGACGGGAACAGGATGCAGGTGATTCTTTCGGCGCTGCTGTGTGTGTTCGTTATTTTGGTTTCGGCGGCTGTCAGCCGTTCTATTGCCGGTCCTATCGTGAAATGTACGAAAAGGCTGACCCTGCTTTCAAAGGGGGATTTAAGCAGTCCCGTACCGAACGTGAAAAGCCGGGATGAAGTTCGTATTCTGGCGGATTCCACGACACAGCTGGTACAGAATTTCAAGACGATCGTCGATGAGATCGGTAAAGTGCTTGGCAGTATAGCCGGCGGTGATCTTACGCAGGATATCGTCAGCGAAAATTATCCCGGTGATTTTCAGGAATTACAGAATTATCTGGAAACGATCAACCGGAAATTAAACGATACGCTGCGCGGTATTGTAGAGTCGGCAATGTATGTGTCAGACGATTCCGACAAAATGGCGCAGACCAGCGCGGAGCTGTCCAAAGGCGCAGTGGCGCAGTCGAGTGCGATAGAACAGTTGTCCGTGACAATTGCGGATATGGACCGTGACGCGAAGCAGACGGCCGATATGGCGGAGCAGACCAAAAATGCGGTAAATAGTGCCAAAGAGCAGCTGCAGGAAAGCAGCAGACATATTGACGGCTTAAATGAGGCGATGAAAGAGATTACGGCTTCATCCAACGAGATCGGCCGTATTATCGAAGCAATTGAGAATATCGCCTTCCAGACGAATATTCTCGCTTTAAATGCCTCTGTAGAGGCGGCGCGTGCCGGATCGGCAGGGAAAGGCTTCGCAGTTGTGGCCGGTGAGGTAAGAGAGCTGGCTTCCAAATCGGATCAGGCGGCCAAGGCGACCAAAGATCTGATCCAGCGATCCATTACAGCGGTGGGAAGCGGCAGCGAAGTTGCACAGAAAGTTACGCAGTCCGTGACAAATGTTGTAGAATTGTCCGCACAGGCGGCGGAGCAGATGGACACGGTAGCGGAAGCCGTGGAACGGCAAATGGGTTCGATCGGACAGGTGACAGAAGCCATCGGACAGATTTCCAATGTCGTGCAGTCCAATTCCACAACGGCGCAGGAAAGCGCTTCCACAAGCAATGAGCTTTCCGTACAGGCAAGCGCATTAACCGAATTGGTTAATACATTTACTTTACGAAGACGATAAACACGTAAGACAGGGCGTGGGAAAAGCGTAAGAAAAATTAGGAGAAGGCTGTTGCAGGAACAGATCAACGATCTGCTTCGCAGCGGCCTTTTTGCTTGATAGAAAGGCAGCAGGAGAGCCGCCCTTAACAGATTAAAATTTTTTTATAATATATATTGACAGATAATATTATATGGCGTATAGTATCAATAACAACAATATTATACGTCATATAATATTATGCATTTTTCAATATTATGTTTGTTTATCATATTATGAAAGAGTACAGTAAGAGATATGACGTTCATAAAGCTCTAATATAAAATGAAGCTTGAAAGCAGGGTTGTCTATGAAATATGTAAAAAGAGGGAGAGGAGGATATAAAATGGTTTTTAATACGGGCGCTGCATTATTGGATGCAATCGTTCTTGCCGTTGTGTCAAATGAGATGGAAGGCACCTACGGATATAAGATTACACAGGTAGTACGGCAGGTCATAGAGATTTCCGAATCTACATTATACCCGGTGCTTCGCAGGCTGCAAAAGGATGAATGTCTGGAAGTATATGACATGGAATGTGCAGGAAGAAACAGGCGTTACTATAAAGTGACGGAAAAGGGACGTGCGCAGCTCAATTTGTACATCAGCGAGTGGTATCGCTATTCTGCGAAGTTAAACAGTATTTTTGAGGGAGGATTGAAGCAATGAACAGAGCAGATTTTATGAAGAATCTGGCGGAATTGTTAGCAGATATGTCACCGTCGGAAAGAGAAGAGGCTATACAATACTATAATGATTATTTTGATGATGCGGGAGCGGAAAATGAGCAGAGCGTGATCGCGTCTCTCGGTACGCCGCAGCAGCTTGCAAGAACGATCAAAGCCGGACTCTCCGGCAGTGAAATGGTTGGGGAATTTACGGAAAAAGGATTTTCGGGATATGAACAAAAGAAAAGCAACGAAGTTTTGAATCCGAACCAGCCGCAGCCGGAAACGGGAGACGGCGGAACCTGGCAGCAGAATAGCGCAAACGGAACATGGGAGCAAAACGGCCGTGCATACCAGACGGCAGGCAGCGGCCGGATGGAAAACGGAAGCACAGGAGAATACTACCGGTCGGGAAACGGATATCAAACGTATCGGGATCCGTATAACGGGCAGAATACTTATCAGGATTCTTATGCCGGAAAAGATGGCGCGTCAGGTAAGGACGGTAAAAAGCCGAAGTCGGCCGGCTCCGTTATTCTGCTTATTATATTGTGCATTTGCGCTTCACCGATCGTTCTTGGTATAGGCGGCGGTATTCTTGGCGGAGGCCTTGGGGTGCTTGGCGGATTGTTCGGCTGTATTGTAGGATTCGGCGCGGCAGCGGTGGCGCTGATCATTGTAGGGATATGCCTTTTTGTATACGGTATCGGATTGCTGTTCAGCGTGCCGTTAGGCGGATTGTGTATGATGGGCGCTGCGATGATCTGCATGGCCCTGGGACTTTTTTTTGCATGGATTATCGTAATGATCTGCGCCAAAGTGATTCCGGCGCTGATCAGAGGAGTTGTCAGACTGATTCAAAATATTTTTCATAAAGGAGGGGCAGCGGCATGAAAAAGTTTACAAAAGGTTGTTTGATTACAGCACTGACGCTGTTTATATTTGGAGCCGCCTTTTACGGTATCTGCGGGTTTATGGGCGGTTTCAGCCAGCTAAGGGAGCGGGGCATTATGCGCGGCAACGGCATGTTCTCCATAGGGATACCGGGATATGAGTGGGGGCTCAACAGTCAGCTTTTTTCATTCTGGAATTGGAGTGATGACTGGGACTGGAGCGATGACTGGGATGACAGATGGGATGACTGGAGTAACGACGCGTATCGTGAGCTGCATCTGTTAAAAGACGGAGAGAGCGGGCAGACAGAGTATACCGCATCCGACATCACGGGAATCGACATTGAACTGGGCGGGTGCAGTCTTGTCATTGCTGAATCGGAAGATTCCTATATCCGGATCGAAAATCTTACCGATAAGCAAAAAGTAAAATACGGTGTGAAAAACGGCATCTTTAAATTGTACAGCACAGCGACATATCGCTTTTAGGGAAGCGTTTCCCGGGGAACCGTTTACCTGTATCTGCCGCAGGACATGAATTTGAATATGATCGACATCGAGTTGGGAGCCGGAAATCTCGAGAGCATTGACCTTTCGGCGAATGAGATCGATCTGGAGGCCGGAGCGGGCGGCGTTATCGCAGAAGGGCTCTACGGCAGTGAGATAGATGTTATGATCGGCGCCGGTAAAGCGGAAGTCGGCACGATCACGGCCAATATGCTTAGTATAGAGGCCGGGGCAGGCGGTATTATCATAGGAAATGCCGATGTAAAGGAACTGGATCTGGAAGCGGCAGCGGGAATGATAGAATTGACTGGAACAGTCAGAGGAAATATCGGTGCAGAATGCTCTGCAGGAAACATCGGCCTGACATTGTATGCGTCGGAAAATGATTACGATTATGAGATAGAGTGCTCAGTCGGCGCTATAACGATCAACGGCTATGAGTACAACGGACTGGCGGCAGAGAAAAGCATCCGGAACGGCGCAGGGAAAGAAATGGATCTTGAGTGCGCGGCAGGCAGCATTACGGTGGAGTTTGTCAGATAGTCCCGCCCGATGCGGGATGACGCAGGAATGAGATTACGAAAAGCAGGATATGGTGATGCGATTGGAACAGAAACGGAAAAGAACTGTTCCGGAAAGGAGTAACTATGGGTAATGATTACAGGAAATTGACACGTTCAAGAGCTAACAGGATGATATGCGGTGTATGCGGCGGTTTGGGAGAGTATCTGAACATCGATCCGACGATCGTCAGGATCATATGGATCTTCTGCGCACTGGCAGGCTGCGGTACGGGCGCGCTTGTTTATCTGATCGCGGCGATCATTATACCGGAAGAAGGGTAGGAGCTGTGTAAGGCGAAAAGAAAGACGGATGGGAGAGACCTCTGCATTATGCATAGAGAGAGCCGTCATGCCGGAGATATTCCGGCATGACGGCTTTTGTCATGATACGGATTCTTCATCATATGTTATCCGTTTAAATAGACAGGTCTTTTCTTTCAAAAACCATAATTCCCGCTGCATACAATATAACGGCGCCTGCCAGAAGGATAAAAATACCGGCGATGGCGCTGTTTTCCCCGGCAATAAGACCTTCCGGATGAAACAGGGTGAAAAATGTAAAATACTTTGCCCATTCCGCCTTTTCCCCGGCATTCGCAAGCATCTGAAGAACATACATAAGCGCCGGAATCCCTGCACCGAGCGCAACGCTGTATCTGGTATCGGAAAAGATGCATGAAGAAAGAAAACAGATGCCTCCGATAAACAAATGCAGGCACAGCAGTCCGCCGTTTAAGATCAGTAATGCCGTTATATCCAATTCTCCCTGAAAACTGCTTCCGGCACAGATTAATTCTACGATGGTACTGTAAAAAACAAGCAGTATGATTCCGCTTACGAGTACATTCATCTGGGTAAATGCAATGGTCCGCCGCTTTATGGGCGCGGCAGTAAGCGAAACCATGGAGCCTTTGTCCACATACTTTGCGATCAGGGCATTTCCGCGCAGTATGCAGAACAGCATCGGAAAGATCAACAGGATAAATCCATAGAGATAAGATACCATAAAGCCCAAAAGACTGGCAGCACTTGTTTTCATGCCGACAGCTGCCATAAGCTCCGGCATAGCTTCCACAAAACCGTCCAGCATTTTCATCATCTGAGGGTCATACATCGTGATGATAATGGAAACATACATGGTAATGACCGCGCCGAAAATGATAAGCAGTTTGATACTTCCCTTCATTTCACGTTTATATAGTGCCGTGTTGATCATTTTCTTCACCTCCGTAATAGTTCATGAAGATTTCTTCCAGACTTTGCTTTGTTGTAACGGTAACCTTGGTCCCGCTGCATATGCCGTCAAAATCTGCGGCAAATGCTTCCGCGGCAGTTTCGTTTTCAAGGGTTACCGTGTAACTGCGGGTATGGCGTTCATGCAGCGCTGCAGCAGAATCTACGGCGATCATCCGGCCCTTGCGTATAATACCGATACGGTCGCAGGTTCGTTCCACTTCTTCAAACATATGACTTGACATCAGAACCGTTTTGCCATGTTTCTTTTCTTCTGCAACGAAACTGACGAATCTGCTTTGCATTAACGGGTCGAGACCGCTGGTTGGTTCATCGAGGATCAGAATATCGGGGTCGTGCATAAATGCGGCGACGATGCCGAGTTTTTGTTTGGTTCCCTTGCTCATTTTTTTGATCTTGCTTTTGGGATCGAGTTCAAAGCGTTCCAGCAATTCTTCCTTACGGCTCTGTGTGCTGATTTTACGGTATTGTGCAATGAATTTCAAAAACTCCGTACCCGTCATATCGTCAAAAAAGCTGATTTCACCGGGAATATAGCCGAGTCTTGCCTGCACTTTTTCCCTTTCGCGCCAGCAATCCAGTCCATCAATGGTACATTTTCCGGCTTTTGGTTTTAAAAATCCCATCAAATGGCGTATAGTCGTTGTTTTGCCTGCCCCGTTAGGCCCCAAAAAACCAAAAGCTTCGCCCTGATCTACATGGAAAGATATATCAAATACTCCTTTCCCGTCCCCATAGTCACGTACAAGGTTCTCGATTTCAATGACGCTCATAAATACTCCTCCTTATGTGAGATTTGTGTAAACGTTTCAGGCCAATTTATTCTCATAATCTAAATATACCTGTTTGACGCAAATTTACAAGACCTTCTTTATGAAAATAAAACAGGAAAAAGCGGCAGAGGAATTCGGAGGGCAAAGATGCAAAACTGCCTCTTGACAGGATCTTCCAAAGCACAGTATAATCGTTAACAGGTTAATAATTAACGCGTTAACTATCAATCTGTTAGCAATTAACCTGTTAATGGATAGATGGAGCAATGAAAAAATGCTGCAAATTGAGAGAAAGGCACGGTATTCCCATGAAAGAACAATATATGGCCGCATCAGAGCTTTTCCGCAGGACCGACGGTATGCTGCGGCGGTGCATTGAGAAGAAATTAAGAACGTTAGAGGAAGAAATTTATAGAAGCCAGCACAGGCTCCTGATGATGCTTGACAAAAATCCCAACTGTTCCCAGAACGAGCTGGCGGCGATCCTGGAAATATCGCCTGCCGCAGTTGCCGTTTCGCTCGGCAAGCTGGAAAAGAGCGGTTATATTGCCAGAGAGATCAATACGGATGATCACAGGAGTAATCAGGTCGCGATTACGAAAAAGGGCGATCATGTCATCCAGAAAAGCATCAGGCTTTTTGAAGAAGTGGAATGTATGATGTTTGAGGGGTTTGACGAGGAAGAGATGAAGCGGTTTTGTGCATCTTTACAAAAAGCCTGTGGAAATCTGGAACGCATGCAGCAGATGGACAGTATGAAAACAACGTCACAGGCGGAAGAACAGGGAACGGTGAAACAGGCGGCAGATCGGAGAGGAGAGAATGAAGAATCATGAAACGTTATTTTAAGTATGTAAAACCATATCTGGCGGCGTTTATTCTGGGGCCGCTCATGATGATCGTGGAAGTCATAGGGGAAGTACTGCTGCCTTCCATGATGGCGGATATTATCAATATAGGAGCCGCGGATCATAATATTTCCTATATTGTTTCGAAGGGCGTTATGATGATCCTGACAGCGTTTATCATGATGGCAGGCGGAATCGGGGGAGCTTATTTTGCAGCCAGGGCGGCCATGCATTTTGGCAGGGATCTGCGTAAGGACCTGTTTCAGAAAGTTCAGCGGTTTTCTTTTGCCAATATCGACAGCTTCAGTACCGGATCGCTGGTGACGAGACTGACAAACGATATCACACAGATGCAGAATGTGATCATGATGGGACTGCGCATGATGCTGCGCGCGCCGGGTATGCTGATCGGCGCTGTCATTATGGCGTTTATGATGAATGCGTCCCTGGCGGTCATTATCCTGATCGCCTCGCCGCTTCTGGCAGCCGCGATCGCTGCGATTATCCGCATCGCATTTCCGCGTTTTGAGCTGATGCAGAAGAAACTGGACCGGTTAAATTCCAATATCCAGGAGACATTGACGAATGTCAGGGTCATCAAGTCTTTCGTGCGGGGAGAATATGAGGAGGAGCGGTTTTCAAAGTCCAATGAAGAATTGAAAAATTCCGGCTTAAACGCTTTTAAAGTGGTGATTATCCAGATGCCGATCATGACATTTGCCATGAATGTAACGATTATGGCGGTGGTGTGGTTCGGCGGCAATCAAATTCTTGGCGGAACGATGCCGGTCGGTGACCTGACGGCTTTTACGACTTATGTGACACAGATCCTGATGTCGCTCATGATGCTTGCCATGGTACTTTTGCAGAGTTCGAGAGCGGTGGCATCGGCCAGGCGTATCGGTGAAGTGCTGGATACGCAGATCGATCTGACGGATGAAGAGGCGTCACAGAAGGAACGAAGCGTAGAAGAGGGCAAAATAGAATTTAAACATGTTTCGTTCCGGTATTATAAAAACAGTAAGGAAAAGGTCTTAAACGATATCGATCTCACGATCGAAGCCGGGCAGACTGTAGGAATCATCGGTTCCACAGGTTCGGGAAAAACGACGCTGGTACAGATGATCCCCAGACTTTATGATGCAGACGAAGGGGAAGTACTGGTAGATGGCGTTAATGTCAGGGATTATGCATTACATCATCTTAGAAACGGCGTCGGCATGGTATTACAGAAAAATGTGCTTTTTTCAGGAACGATCCTGGAGAATCTGCAGTGGGGAGATGAAAACGCCACAAACGAGGAAGTGGGCAGGGCAGCGTCTTTCGCACAGGCGGATGCTTTTATACGGAATTTTCCGGCCGGTTATGAGACGGAGCTTGGACAGGGCGGCGTGAATGTCTCCGGCGGGCAGAAACAGCGGCTTTGTATTGCCAGAGCGCTTTTGAAAAAGCCGAAGATCCTGATCCTGGACGACAGCACGAGTGCGGTCGATACGGCGACGGAAGCCAGAATAAGAGAATGTTTCCGGACAACGTTAAAAGATACGACCAAACTTATTATTGCGCAGCGCATCAGTTCCGTTATGGATGCGGATCTGATCCTGGTTATGGAAGAAGGACGGATCACCGGAATGGGCCGGCATGAAGAGCTGCTGACATCCTGCAGCGCTTATCAGGAGATATATGAATCTCAGATGGACAGAAAGGCGGGGGCGTGATGGAACAGGCGAGAATAGAACGTTTGGAGAAAAAATATAAAAGAGATATGGATGCAATGCCTCCGGCAGGCAGAGGGCCCGGGCCGGGCAGAGGACCTCACGGCAGAGGGATGGGCGGCGCGCCCGGTGCAAAACCGCAGAATGTTGCGAAGACGGTAGGCCGTTTGTTTTCTTATGTGGGAAAGGACAAATGGAAGCTGTTTGTCTGTGTTTTCTGCATCGTGCTCTATACGGCAGCCAGTCTGGCCGGTTCCTATATGCTGCGGCCGGTCATCAACGGACTGGTTTCGGAAGGCGGGAGCAGCCGGATGCTGCGGCAGTCTCTTGTCGTAATGGGGAGTATTTTTGCGGTCGGTATTATCGCACAGTATCTGCAGTCCCGCATCATGATCGCGGTGTCCCAGAATGCCTTGAAAAAGCTGCGGGACGATCTGTTTTGTAAAATAGGCAGACTGCCTGTCAGATTTTATGATACGAATAACCACGGAGATATCATGAGCCGCTTTACGAATGACGTGGACGCCGTGGGAGAAATGATGAATAATACGATGACACAGCTGATATCCGGAGCCATTAATATCGCAGGGACTCTTGCGCTCATGATCTATACCAATATTTATCTGACAATCATTACACTTGTGATGGCGCCGCTCATGATACGTGCCGGAAAGGCGCTGGCCGGCAGGAGCCGCAGATATTATAAACAGCAGCAGGCGGCGCTCGGCACTTTAAACGGTTATATAGAAGAGACGATTACCGGACAGAAGGTTGTCAAAGTCTTTTCTCATGAGCAGATTGCGGAAGAAGAATTTTGTTATTTAAATGACGATCTGTGCCGGAAACAGATAAACGCGCAGTTTTTCGGGGGTATTATGGGACCCGTGATGGGAAATCTAAGTCAGGTCAGTTATTCCCTGACGGCCTGTATCGGCGGTATTTTATGTGTTTTGAAAGGATTTGACCTGGGCGGTCTGACGATCTTTGTCAATTATTCCAGACAGTTTTCCAGGCCGATCAATGAGATTTCCATGCAGGTCAATACGATTTTTTCCGCACTTGCGGGCGCGGAGCGCGTGTTTGATATTATGGACAGAGAGCCGGAAAAAGAAGACGCCGAAGATGCGGTGGCAATTGTGGAAAAAGAAGATGGATTTTATTATCAGAAGGGAAGGAAAGACGCAGGGCAGATGATGGGCGGTGTGACGCTGGAACACGTTACCTTCGGCTATGTGCCGGAAAAAACGATCCTTAAAGATGTGTCTTTGTATGCGAAACCGGGACAGAAGATTGCGTTCGTCGGTTCTACGGGTGCAGGCAAGACAACGATCACCAACCTGATCAACCGTTTTTATGACATCGACGAAGGCCGGATTCTGATAGACGGCATCGACATTCATGATATCAGGAGAGACGATCTGCGTAAATGTATAGCCATGGTATTACAGGATACACACCTGTTTACCGGAACGGTCAGAGAGAATATCCGGTACGGCAGACTGGACGCTACGGACGAAGAGGTGGAGGCGGCAGCGAAAACGGCAAGCGCGCATTCCTTTATCATGCGTCTCGAGAACGGATACGATACGATGTTAGAGGGAGACGGCGCAAATTTAAGTCAGGGACAGCGGCAGCTTTTAAACATTGCAAGAGCGGCTGTTTCCAAGGCGCCGATCCTGATTCTGGACGAGGCGACGAGCTCCGTTGATACAAGGACGGAGAAACATATCGAGCACGGCATGGACAGACTGATGGCACACCGCACGACGCTTGTCATTGCACACAGGCTTTCTACCGTACGGAACGCGAATGCAATCATGGTCTTAGAAAACGGAGAGATCATAGAGCGCGGGGATCATGACGATCTGCTTGCGATGCACGGCAGATATTACGATCTGTATACGGGACTGCGGGAACTGGAATGATCGTCGGGAATAAAAAGACGTCCGGCTCCGGATACAGACAGCGACTTTCGGCGTACCGGAAACGATAGGGATATTTTTTATAAAACCGGAAAAAATAGCAGATATGAAGAAAAGAATCTCATTTGATTATTATATACTGCTGTTTTTTTCGGTTTCTTTTTTTGGCTGGCTGTGGGAAGTGTGCATCTATCTGGTGCGGGAGAGAAAATTCGTCAACCGCGGTATCCTGACCGGTCCGTGGCTGCCTGTCTATGGGGCGGGGGCGCTGTTTCTGTATTTTTTTCTATATAAGCTTCTGTTATCGGAAAAAAAGCTTTTTGACCGTAAAAAGTATGTAAAACCGTTTGCCGTCTTTCTTATTTCCATGACAGTCTGCTCAGCATTAGAGTATGCAACGGGTTATGTTCTGATGAAAATGTGGGGTGTCAGGTGGTGGGATTACAGCGGCATGTTTTTAGATCTGGATGGTCATATCTGTCTGATGAGCTGCCTGATGTTCGGCTTCGGCGGCGTTTTTCTGATATTCTTTGTATTTCCTGTGTATACGGCTCTTTATGTGAAAATACCGGTAAAAACAAGAACGATCCTTGCTTTTACACTGCTTCTGCTTTTCGTAATGGACGCGGCTTACAGCGCTGATTTTCCGAATGCGGGAAGAGGGATTACCTACCGCGGTTAATCGCCCGGGAAAAGGGAGTCTGAAATAAAAACAAAATTTCTCATTTGCACTATCCAATCCCGCGTAAGGAACGTTATACTAATTAGAAAGTACTTTCTATGGCCGGAAGATTATGGAAGAGAGGAGGTTTTCATGCAGCAGGATACTCTTTTGGTGCGAAAAATGCAAAACGGCGACGAAGAGGCAATGGCGGTTTTCGTGCAAAAGTATTATCCGCGGATCCTGCAGTACTGCCGTTACCATTGTACGGACAGGGAGTCGGCACAGGATCTGACGCAGGAGACGTTTGAGAAATTCTTCAGAAATCTTGCGGCTTATCATCACAGCGGGAAAATTTTGAATTATCTGTATACGATCGCCAGAAATCTGTGCATTGACTGGGGACGTAAAAACAAAGAGGTGTACATAGAGGATTACAGTAAAGAGCGCAGAGCAGGAGACGGCCGCTATGGAGAAGCGGGATGCGGGAATCCGGGAGAAACCGGTACGGAGGATCGGACCGACGGCATTGAAGATAAAGTATTGATAGAAGAAGCGCTGGGGAAACTGGCGGAGGAGCTGCGGGAAGTCGTGATCCTGCATTATTTTCAGGAGCTTAGCTTAAGAGAGACGGCAGCGGTGCTGCAGGCCGGACTGCCGTTAGTCAAGTATCGTATCGGGAAAGCAAAAGAAAAGTTAAAGGAGGTATTGTCATGCGTTCCATAGAAGAGCGATTAAGAACATATGGAAAGTCGGCTGTATGCAGACCGGATGAGTCAAAAATAAAAGACACAATAGTCATTTCCAGAAAATCTTTTTATGAAGGCGCGGAGCAGAGCGAGCCGCATTATTTCGCATTTCTCTATGAGCAAATGGGTTACATCCGCAAACGATGGTGGCTTTTACAGTTCCTGGTACTCTTTCTGACAGGATGGTCGGTCCATGATCTGGAAAGTGGATTTTATATGCAGAGAATACTGGGAATAGAGGCAGCCTTGTTTGTCATTATGATAATACCGGAGATGTGGAAGAGCCGGAGCTCCTATTCGTTAGAAGTAGAAGGAGCCGCCTATTATTCCCTGCGGCAGATCTATGCGGCGAGAATGCTCCTGTTTGCGTTTGTGGATGGATTGCTGTTAGCCTCTTTTACCGGGATACTTTCTTTGACCTCATCAGTCGATATGATGGAGATCGTCATTCATTTCTTTCTGCCGATGATCGTGACATGCTGTATCTGTTTTCGGACGTTTGGCAGCCGGTACGCCGCATCGGAATATATGGCGTGTTTTTTCGTGATGCTGTGGAGCGCCGTATGGTTTTTCATTGTCTTAAACGATCGTGTATACGGCGCTGTATCACGGCCTGTCTGGATAGGAGTCCTCAGTGCGGCCGTGTTATATTTGACTTATGTGGTCAGAAGAGTGATGCGGATGCATGTGGAAGAACTGGGGGAGCGCGGGGAATGGTAATGGGAGAAAAATATGGCGGGTATCTCCGGACGGAAGGAACGGATACCTGCGGAAACGAAAAGGAAAAGGAGAAAAAATGGAACTGCTCATAGATGGTTTGACAAAAACGTTTCAGGGCGCTGCGGCGGTCGATCATGTTACATACACTATGAAAAACGGCGTATACGGTCTGCTTGGCTTAAACGGCGCGGGAAAGACGACGCTGATGCGGATGTTGTGTACCCTGTTAAAGCCGTCGGATGGACGGATCGTGTGCAACGGGGAAGATATTTTTGCCATGGGGGCGCAGTACCGGAAGCTGCTCGGATATCTGCCGCAGGATTTCGGATTTTATCCGGATCTTACGGTGAAAGATTATCTGTTGTATATTGCGTCGATCAAAGGGGTACATAAGGCCGTAGCCAGGAAAAGAGTGAACGAGCTGCTCTTAAAGGTCGGTCTTTCCAAAGTACAGGAGAAGAAAATGAAAAAACTGTCAGGGGGGATGAAGCGCCGGGCAGGAATTGCGCAGGCCATGCTCAACCACCCGCAGATCCTGATCCTGGATGAACCGACGGCGGGACTGGATCCGAATGAGAGGATCCGCTTCCGGAATCTGATCAGCGAGCTGGCTGCAGACCGGCTGGTGCTGCTTTCGACGCACATCGTTTCTGATGTGGAGTATATCGCGGGCGAGATCCTTCTGATGAAAGACGGACAGTTTCTGCATACGGGAACACCGAAGGAAGTGGCGGCGGCCATGTCCGATAAGGTATGGAGCCTGGAAGTTCCCGCGGATGAGGTGTCAAAATATAACAGGGAGTATAAGGTGGCAAACAGCCGCGTGAATCCGGGCGGCATGCTGCTTCGGATTCTTTCACAGACTAAGCCGCATCCGGATGCATGGGAGGAAACGCCCTCTCTGGAAGATGTATTTTTATCCTGTATGGGAGAGAAAGCGGGGGAAGAAGATGCTTTATTATGAGTGGAAGAAGATCTGGGTGAGACCGGGAACGAAGACTGCCATGTTGATACTGGGGTGTCTGCTTGCGTTAGTCTGTTTCTTTGCGGTACGCAACGTATATTATGTCAATGAAAACGGTGATTCCGAGTATGGCATAGAGGCGGTCGGGAAGCTGAAAGCGGCTAAAAAAGAATGGAGCGGTGTATTGACCGAAGAAGTCATTGCAGAGGTGATCAGCGAAAACAGAAGAATCAAGGCAACGGAAGAAGGACAGTCCGACGATATCCGTCAAAGCAACATTGCCTATGGCTGGGGGCAGGGATTCCAGGATATCCGCTGGATGCTCATGTATTCTTTCTGCAGATTCCGGGAAGGGGATTACTTTAAACCTGACCGTCTGGTGCCGGAAGATGCAGCTTCCTTTTATGGGAACCGACTTATGCGTTTGCAGGAATGGCTGGAAGAGGATGAACAGGAGTATCTGTTCAGCGAAGCGGAGAGAGCCTTTTTGATAGAACGATATGCGGCGCTGCAGACGCCTTTTGTATATGATTATGCAGATGGGTGGAAACAGATCTTTGAACAGTCGTCTACGATTATTATGATCATGATGTTGGTTCTTGGCTTCACGGCAGCGGGTATTTTTGCAGGAGAATTCAGTTATAAAGCCGACGCGGTCTTTTACGCTTCCTATCATGGAAGAGGAAGGGCTGCAGCGGCGAAAATAGGAGCAGGTTTTCTTTTTATAACGGCGGTCTATTTTGCAGTCATGTTTCTGTATACGGTCATCCTGCTGACGATCCTGGGTGCGGATGGAGCCGGTCTGGTCATTCAGACGAACCGAATCGGATGGAAAAGCTTTTATCTGTTGACCAATATCCAGGAGTACTGGCTGATCTTATTTGGCGGATATATCGGAACCTTGTTCTGCATGCTGTTGACTATGCTGGTCTCTGCAATAACAAAGACAAAGACTCTGGCGGCCGCATTACCCTTTGTGTTATTGTTCCTGCCGGGTTTCCTGAACCGGGGAGCGGGCAGGCTTATGACGAAGATCATAGGTCTGCTGCCAGACCGTTTACTGGATGTGGCAAAGGAAGTCTCTATTTTTGATCTGTATCAGGCCGGCGGCAAAGTTGTGGGGGCGCTTCCCATTATTTTTGTACTGTATACAGCGCTGTCGGCGGCATTATGCCCTTTGCTGTATCAGGTGTACCGAAAGAAAGAGGCGGGTTAGTGTGAGAAATAAAGTTTTCAAAAGTAGACAGGCAATATAATCTGGAGGGATATCGGCTGTGAAAAATGAATATGATAACGAAACATTCTTTAATCAATATGCCAGGATGCCGCGCAGCATAGAGGGACTGTCTGCGGCCGGAGAGTGGCATCAGTTAAAACCGCTGTTCCCGCCTCTTCAGGAGAAGAGTCTTCTTGACCTGGGATGCGGGTACGGATGGCATTGCAGATTTGCTAAGGAGCAGGGCGCTTCCCGGATTCTGGGAATCGATCTGAGCAGAAAAATGATTGAAGAGGCGCAGAAAAGAAACGGCGGCAGTGAAATAACCTATCGTGTCTGTGGGATCGATGAATATGAGTATCCGGAAAAGGAGTGGGATTGTGTCATTTCCAATCTGGCCCTGCATTATGTGGAAGACCTGGAGGCAGTCTTTCAAAAAGTATATGGAACGCTGAAATCCGGCGGAATCTTTCTGTTTAATATAGAACATCCGGTGTTTACATCCGGTATCGGACAGGACTGGCTGTATGCAGCGAACGGGGAAATTCAGTGCTGGCCGATAGATCATTATTTCGTATCCGGGAAACGGCACACGAATTTCCTTGGCTGTGATGTGGTAAAGTACCATCATACCTTGACACAGATCCTGACGGGGCTGTTAAATAACGGTTTTTCACTGGAGGCAGTCGAGGAGGCCAAACCGCCCAAAGAAATGCTGGATATTCCCGGAATGAAAGATGAAATGCGCCGTCCCATGATGCTGCTTGTGAAAGCGGCGGTTAAGAAATGAACGCGTGCAGCCGGTCCTCTTCGGCAGACAGGAGCGGTAGAGGTAATTCGTCAGTCTGATCAGACCGGCAGGAGCGGTAATGAGAATATATGCCCAAAGCGCAGGACGGAGAAAGAATTTCGGTCTGCGCTTTTTCCTGTGTATCCTGATATTGGCAAAATTTTGCGGGAACCTTTTTATCCTGTAAACTGTCATAATAAGCAGAAGCCGGCAAACTGATAAGGAGGTGGAAGGCATGTCTGCAATAGATACGGAGAGATTCGTAGATCTGATCCGGGAATATACGCCTAATTTATACAGGCTCGCATATGGGATCCTGCATAATCGGGATGATGCCGAGGATGCGGTCTGCGAAACAATTCTGAAAGCATATGAGAAGCTTCATACGCTGCGGAAAGCGGAATGCTTCAGGGCCTGGATCATGCAGATCGCTGCAAATGAAGCGAAACGGATCTACGCCCGGAATAAGAAAAATACATCGGTGGAAAACATGGAGGACTATATGCCTGCATTTACGGACGATTACCATGAATTATGGGATATCGTAATGGAAATGGACCTGGTATACAGGGAAGTGGTCATTCTGTATTTCTACGAGCAGCTTTCCATAAAGGAAATTGCCAAAGCGCTCCAGATACCGGAAGGTACCGTGAAGTCGCGGCTTTCCCGGGGAAAATCACAGTTAAAGACGTATCTGGAAAAATGATGGAAAGCGCATATCTGTTCGGACACAGAACACGTAACGTTTGATGAAAACAGGAGCATAGGAATAGGGTTTAAGTCAGGGAAAGGAGCAGGCTTATGAGTAAGAAAAAAAATAAGGCGGAGCAGACGCTGTTTCAGATGGCGAAGCAGGAACAGATCATCATACCGGTTTCGTTGCAGGAACGGGTAGAAGACATTCTGGATGGTCTGCCGAAAAAAGGCAGGGTTTTCAGGATGACATGGAAAAAGTCTGTCGTTCTTGCGGCGGCAATGATCTGCATGTTTTCCATTACAGTGACTGCAGCAGTCAATACATGGCGGCAGCGCATGGAAGCAATGAATGAAAAAGAAATGGAAGCATATTTTGTACAGCTCTATACAACACGGATCGGCGTCGACAACTACAACCGTCCCTATACGGAAACGGAAAAGGCACGTATGGAAGAACTGAAAAAGGATTACGAGGAAGCGGCGTTGTTTCCGGAAGCAGCGCTTAAAATGATTGCCGGGCCGGACGAATATAAAGGAAAGGGCGTGGGATTTTACGGCGCTTCGACGACATTTTTCTTCCCGGAGAATGAGATGAGCGATGAGGAACTTTTACAGATCATTGATTTTCTGCATAAAAGAGATTACAGCATACAGGCCATGAACGAAAAGATCGGGGCAGGGGAGATCGATTTTCCGGAAGATGAGATTGCCGGCAAAGAGCAGGAGATCGAAGCAACCGATGAGAATATCCTGCAAAGCAGCGCCGTATATGAACCGGAACAGGAACTGACGATTCCCTATACCGGAGAGCTGTCCATCAGAAATATGGCAATGGGGCAAAACTGCATTTTCCTGACCGGATGGAATGCGATCCATACGATGGAGATCGGCAGCAGTGATTCTAAGCTGTTTTTCGATGATTTTGATACGAAGACCGATGTGACGGCGCTGTATCAGGATAAAAAAGGAGATATTTATATCGCGCTTATGGAATTAACGGAAGGGGAAGAACACTGCGCGATCGTAAACGGTGAAAAGTACAAAAAGTCGCTCTGGATATTGAGTGCAGAGGGAGAGCTCAAACGAAAGATCGATCTGTCGTTCTGTCAGGATGAGGAGTATGGCACGAAGGATAAGATTTATGGTATCATAAGCAGAATGGTGGTTGACGAGGAAGGATACATTTATCTGCGCGGGAGCGGTATGAGGGATCTTTTGCTGGTACTCGATCCGAAGGGAAATTTTGTAAAAAGCATTACGTCCGGCCTGGAAAGTCCTTATATGCCGCATGCATCGGCAGGACTTGGAATCGGACGGGACGGGAAAGTGTATACGCAGGTGGAAGCAGGAGATACAGAGGATTATAAAATGGGAATTGCGTCCGTCGATCTTGAGAAAGGCACGATAAAAGATGTTTATTTGGGAATCGTGCCGGAGGGGACAATCATGCTCGATATGATCGCACCCGGGACCGATACGGATTTTGTATTCTGGGGATATGACGGGATTTTCACTTATAATCTGGGAGAAGAGAGTGCGGTCAATGTCCTGCCGGCCTACGAAGCGCCCTGCACATGGGAAGGATGCGAATACTGTGCGCTTCCCGATGGCAGAATTGTCTTTCTGGACTGCACGGAATATGACGATGCATACGAGCGGATTCCCGAAAAATCATGCTTCTATTACAAATCGGGGCTGCGGAATCCGTAAAAATGTAACAGGCTCCGGATGCCCTCTTCTTGGCATCCGGAGCTATCCGGTTTACAATGCTTATTCCGGGAAAAGAAGGGCGCCTTCCGTATCCTGGATGATAATATTGTCCGTCGACGCATTGCCGATAGCTGTAGCCAGAAGATCGGCAAGCTCGGGGGCAGTGCAGGATGTAAGTTCGTCTGAAAGTTCCAGAATAACAGCGACATGCAGCTCACCGCCGTCTTTGTCCGCTGCTCCGGCATCCGTATTGCCGGATAATGTTACGGTGGCATTTGTAACATCCGGTAAATTCTCCAAGAGATCCTCTTCCAGGTATTCTTCCAAATAGGCCAGATATTTCCGCTGCTTGTCTTCCTGCGTCATGTCGGAAGAGTCCATAAAGTTGTCTATGGAAATACTTTCTGCCGTGCCGCCGGCATTTCCGCATGCAGTCAGCAAGATGCCGCTCATTCCGGCCAAAAGCCAGATCTGCAGTTTTGTTCTCTTCATATTTGTTTCTCTCCTTTTTAAGCCGGATGTCAGTTTTCCGGTACAAATGTCTTTTCCGTCTCTGCATTCCGGTATTCATGTTTCTCATAATATCCGATCACTTCTTCGGATGCACCGCGCAGGGCAACCATATATACGTCTTTATTATCCTTTTCATTCCGGTAGGTATACATGATATTATGCGCCGGACTTTCCAGAAACCATGCCAGAACCTGTTCGATAATCTTTTTTGAATGCGCGTTATGACAGTCAAAAATACTTTGTCCGATTAAGCCGGCGCCTCCGCGCTTGTCATACCGTGACACGGCCGCCGGATTCATATAGATGATATCGTGTTCCGTATTGCAGATCACGATGGGACATCGATCCTGCTCCACGATACTTTGAAAATATGCCGCCATTTCCATAACGAAAAAGTTCCTTTCTATATTAAAATTAAAGTAATATCTGATGAAAATATGATCTGACAAATACGATTCCCTAAATATAATTCACCACGATCTCCGGATACTCCTTATACCCTTTATGCAGCTTTGTGATTTCCAGATTTCTTGTGCCATCGGTGCGGAACAGGTATTCGTTGTATGCGCCGCTTCTGTAGGCGAAATCTTCTCCGTTATCCTGATAATGCTTATAAGAACCGGTTCCCGGATATACGTCCAGGATTAACGCCGGATCCTCGATCTCTCCTACATACATCTGGGCGGGCGCCTTCGGCAGGATGGTCCCGGCTTTGACGAAAATCGGACAGGTATCTAACGGCGCATCCACAATGTGATATTGTGAACCCTGATATTCTTCATGCGTCCAGTAATCATACCAGGTGCCCTCCGGCAGATAGACCATGCGCTTTACGGCGCCCTGCTCGATAACCGGTGCGACGAGGAGATGTTCGCCTGCCAGGAATTCATCGTTCAAGTTTCTGACATTAATGTCGTTTTCGTAATGCAGGACAAGCGGCCTGATCAACGGCAGACCGGTCAATTCACATTCACGGCACAGATCATAGAAATAGGGAAGCAGGGAATAGCGCAGTTCCACATATTTTCTGTAGATGGCAAGCGTTTCTTCTCCGAACAGCCAGGGTTCCTGATTCATGCAGCCCTTCGCGCAGTGGTTACGAAACAGCGGCGAGAAACAGCCGGCTTCTATCCAGCGTGTCAGAAGCTCGGGTGTGGTATCGGCTCCGAAACCGCCGATATCAGCGCCGATAAATGCTATGCCGCTCAACCCTAAGTTACATTGCTGCGGGATTGCCATGCGCAGATGCGTCCAGAGGCTCTGGTTGTCGCCGGTCCATACCGTCGTATATTTTTGGGAACCGCTGTAGCAGGCTCTTGTAATGACAAAAGGTCTTTTGCCTGTCAGATTCTGCCAGCCTTCATAAGCTGCCCTGGCCATATTGTGGCCGTAGACATTGTGCATTTCGGCATGTGTGGAAGGACGGCCTTCATCCGTAAAGACAATATCGTCCGGGAGCGGTCCGTTGAAACTGGCCGGTTCATTCATATCGTTCCAGATACCGCCTACACCCAGATCCGTGTAGAACCGAAGATGTTCTCCCCACCATTTTCGTACGTTTGGGCTGCCAAAATCGGGATATACTGCGTCTCCCGGCCAGACGGCATTGACGTAAACGCGTCCATCGGGTGATTTGGCATAATAATCGTTTGCGATGCCCTCTTCGTAGATCGGGTAATCTTTCTCTACCTTAACGCCGGGGTCCAGAATGGTGACCGCCTTGAATCCCTGCTTTTTCAGATCGGAGAGCAGGGTGCGGGCATCCGAAAACCGTTCTTTGTTCCAGGTAAAGACTTTGTAGTGGTCCATATAGTCGATGTCGAAATGAAGCGCGTCGCAGGGAATACGGTGTTTTCTGAAGCTGTCGGCGAGGCCGCGGAAAGTTTCTTCACTGTCATATCCCCAGCGCGACTGATGGTAACCCAGTGCCCATTTCTGCGGAAGCGGCATACGCCCTGTCAGGTACGTATAGTTTTGTACGACCTCCGGCATATCCTTTCCGCCGATAAAAAAGTAATCGAGGTTGCCGTCATCACTGCCGAAGCAGTAGTAGCCGTCGTTTTCTTTTCCGAAATTAAAGTAGCTTTTGAAGGTATTGTCATAAAAGATTCCGTAAACGCCGTTTTCTTTTAAGGTAATAAAGAAAGGCACGCTTTTATAAAGCGATTTGAAACTGTCTTCATGAGGGTCCGGTATATCGCTGTTCCAGTTTTCGTATTCGTAACAGCGCTTATTGAGAACGCCGGTCTTATCGCCCAGGCCGTAGATGCAGTCATGCGCATCCAGTTTTTTCACGCATTGAACAGGATAATTCCCATTTCCGGCCATATTAATGTCATGTCCTTCTTTTTTGAGAAGTTCCAGAGCAGATTCATCGAGCTGGAAACGGGGGGTGCGTTGACCACGATAGTCAGCACAGAGTAAGACACCGTCCCGGTCGTAGAAGTCTATGACGAAGTTGTCGTAAATTTTGCAGATCAGGGATTCGGTTGTTAAGATCAGGCATCCGGAGCCTTTAGCCAGGGTAAATGAAACAGGGAGCTGCTTATCGCCCTCAATGGCTTTCGAACGGTGATCCTTTGAGACAAACGGTACAAAAACATTAATGACTTTATCGGTCACTACCTGGATAATGGCAGTCCGTTCTTCATATCCAAGAATAATCGACTGTTCTTTCTGTTCATACTGTAAAAGAGGTCCAAACATAATTTTATGTCCTTTCTGCAATGTTTTCTGTTAGGCGATTGCGAAACGCCGAGGCAGGCGGGCAGAACGAAAAAGTTTCTGCTTCGAGGCGCGCTTTCGCTCCATTAAAAACGCAACGGTACTAAGAATTTTGAACCGCAGGCGGTCCAAAATCCAAGTGCCGGCGTTTTTAGAGGGCCCTTCAGCAGAAAGCTTTTTCGTTCTGCCCGCCTGCCTCGGCGTTTCGCAATCGCCTAATGTTTTCTGTCATTATTGTAGTAGAAAAGCTCTGCGAGTACAAGAACAACTTGACGGACGTGAAGAAAATGTATCATACTTGCATTTAGAGAATTGAGATTATGGCAAGATAGTGTTATAATAGCAATATCAATATTTTTCCATGAGGATATTGCAGGGTGCATATCCACAAGATATTGGGGGAGGTTTTCAAAAATGAGCTTTGATTTGAAAAAGGACGGAAAGAGGATTATAGTTATATGTATCGCCTCTGTGATCATGGCGGTCAATACGAAAACTTTTGTCCGGACAGGCGGGTTGTACCCGGGCGGCGTAATGGGAGTGACGATATTGATCCAGGGAATCTTTGAGAAGTTTTTTCATATGGAAATTCCCTATACGATCGTCAATCTGCTGTTAAATATGATTCCCATTTATATCGGGTTTCGCTACATCGGCAAAAAATTTACGCTGTATTCCTGTCTGATGATCGTATTGAGCAGTGTACTCACGGATATAATTCCCGGGCATGTCATCACATATGATACGCTTTTAATCAGTATATTCGGAGGCATTATCTGCGGATTTGTCATCAGTCTGTGTCTGGTGATGAATGCAACGACCGGCGGTACGGATTTTATCGCAATCTTTCTTTCCGAAAGAAAGGGCGTGGATTCCTGGAATCTGATCATGGGGGTCAATGTGATCATCATTTTGGCGGCGGGCGTATTGTTCGGCTGGGACAAAGCTTTGTACTCTATTATTTTCCAATATGCTTCCACACAGATTCTGCACATGCTGTACAAAAAATATCAGAAGCAGACGTTGTTCATCGTTACCAACAAACCCAAAGAGGTATGTAATGCGATCAATGTCGTGAGTATGCACGGGGCGACGATCCTGCGGGGAGAAGGGTCTTATGAGCATTGTGAAAGAGATATCGTATATTCCGTAGTTTCCAAAGAAGAGAGTAAGGAGGTTGTCCGTGCGGTCAAGGATGCGGATAACGGCGCTTTCGTAAATGCCATAAGAACGGAAGAACTGTTTGGAAGGTTTTATCAAAGACCGACAGAATGATAGGACAAGCGGACGTTTGTCTGTTACATATTTTATTTGATATTTTGATATTATTGTAACGGGGGAACTTGTATATGGAAAGGATAACGAATGAGGAAATAGAAGCGGCCTGGAAGGTATATCATAAAGCTTTTCTGGAAATGCCGTATACCGGGCCGAGAAAATACATAAAAAGCTGTGAGCACAGTATCAGGCAGTTAGAGAGAAGGATTGCAAGGAAAAAGACATTAGAGGCGCATCAGATTTTAAACGATATGGAGGATCTGCATAAAAAGACGGCCATCATCGGTTACACGGTCATTAACAGGGACCGCAGGCTTTTAGGCAAATTTAAACATGCCCTGCGCAGAATGATACAGCTCGATATTTCTTTTTTACACAGGATGGCGCCTTCGTCGTCTTACACGGAAATATTGAAGATGGACGGAATCTGTGAACTGCTGCGGGAAAAGTCCTTATATGAGATCTATAAAGACGACTATATGCAGTTCATGATCGGCCAGCGGATCGAAGAGCTGATGGAAGCGGAACCGGAGAAGCAGTATCCGGAGGCGCGCAGCATGCGGCGGCATTTCATTCTGCACATCGGGCCGACCAACAGCGGTAAGACATATCAGGCCCTGCAGCGCCTCAAACAGGCGTATCAGGGGATTTATCTCGGGCCTCTGCGGCTTTTGGCTCTGGAGGTTTACGACACGATGACGGCAGCTGGCATTCCCTGCAATATGATCACGGGAGAAGAGCGGATACAGACGCCGGGAGCTTTCTGTCAGGCTTCTACCGTCGAGATTCTGAATCTGAAAGAGATTTATGATATCGCAGTGATCGACGAAGCGCAGATGATAAATGACGAGAACAGAGGAAGCTATTGGACGAGAGCAATTCTCGGCGTACGGGCGGAGGAAATCCATATATGCGCTTCTCCGGTTGCGGAACAACTGCTTTTGGAGATGATCACGCGCTGTAATGATACGTATGATATTATTTATCATGAACGAAATACGAAGTTGGAATTTATTCCGGATAAGTATGATATGAGCAGGCATGTGGAAAAAGGAGATGCCCTGATCACTTTTTCCAAGAAAAACGTGCTGGCCATTGCCGCTGCATTGGAAGCGAGAGGGATCAAGGCAAGTGTGATATACGGGAATCTGCCGCCCAAGACAAGGCGGGAACAGGTGATGCTCTTTACACAGGGGATCAATGAAGTTGTGGTTGCAACCGATGCGATCGGGATGGGGATCAATCTGCCGATCCGCAGGATCGTTTTTATGAATACCGTAAAATTCGATGGTACGTCCAAACGCCGTCTCTATGCCGAAGAGATACGCCAAATTGCCGGCAGGGCAGGACGCTATGGTTTCTACGAGACCGGTTATGTGCAGTCTACATGGGATATGGGCTATATCGGGAAGAAACTGACGGAAGACTATAAACCGCTGAAAAAGGCGAGAATCGGATTCCCGGAAGTCCTTTTGGACATCAATATGGAACTTGACGAGATCATCGAAATCTGGGAAAGCGCGGGCGGCACGGAGCTGTATGATAAGATTTCCATGGCGGAGAGCGTCAAAAAATACCGTTACCTGAGAAATTACAAGCAGGCGAAGGCGAGCATGGACGATAAAAAGCTTCTTTTGTCGCTGATTACCTGTCCGTTTGACGTGGGAGACAGGGATGTCATCAGGCTGTGGCTTACTTATTGTGAGGAACCTTATTCCGCACAGGATTGCCCGCCGTATCCTATGGCTTCTTCACTGGAAGAACTGGAGTCTTATTACAAGAAGCTTGACCTGTATAGTCAATTTGCCGGCAGGCTGGGATGGCCGGTCGACAGGGATGTACTCGATGCCAACAGGGAAGCGGCGCAGCAGGCGATCGGCATGCTTTTGAAGGAAGACAAGAAGCAGTTTGAGAAAAAGTGCCGGGTATGCGGAAAACCGCTTTTGTGGGATTATCCGTATCAGATCTGTGAAGACTGTTTTATGGAATAGCGAAGGGTGTGGAATGCGGCGATGATAAAAACCTATATTATGGACTGCAGGCTGTTTGAGAATCAGGCTGTTTTTTCACAGGCGTTGGAACTTATCTCGCCTTACAGAAGACAGAAAGCCGCACTCCTGCGGCATGAAAATGATAAAAAAAGGAGTCTGGCTGCTTCTTTTGCATTAAACGCCGCTTTAAAGGCATATGATCTGGAAGAGAGAATGATGGAATATGACATCGGAAAACAGGGAAAACCATTTTTCCGGGATTATCCCGACATCTGTTTTTCCCTGTCCCATTCCGGAGATTATGCCATATGCAGTATCGGAGATCAGGACATCGGCAATGATATCGAGCGTATACGGGAAGGCAAAGAGCAGGTGGCGGAGCGTTTTTTTACCGGAGAAGAGTTGTCCTGGATTGCGGATGCCGGAACGGTTCGGGAAAGAGATGAGAGAATATTCCGGGTCTGGACGATGAAGGAGAGTTTTCTGAAAGTGACGGGATTCGGTATGGCGCTGCCGTTAACGGACTTTGCAGTGATCACGCAGACGGGCGCCGTAAGAAGCGTCAGACAGCAGGTCAATGATAAGACGTATTATCTCAGGGAATATGACATGCCGGCATCCTTTCGGGAAGCGAATGAGTATAAGATCTCTTTATGCAGTGAAAGTAAAGAGTTTGCGGAAGCACTGATCGTTTCTGTCCTGCCGCCGGGATAGAAATATGAAAAGGGCAGTATGAGGTTCACACTGCCCTTTGTGCTGCTATGTAGTAGGTTTTAGGATTCGGAACTCAGTACGCCTGATAATTTATCCATACCGTTTTGGACAATGTCCATGGCTTTCAGGATGCTTTCGATGCCGGAAGCCTGTTCTTCTGTTGAGGCATTGATCTCCATGGTGCTTTCTACCGATTTCTGTGAGATATTTTCCACGGATTCCATAGAAGAAGACAGATGCTCTTTGATATTGACAATATTGGAGAGCTCTTCTTTTAACAGGTCGGCCGTATGAATGACTTCTTCCGAGGAATGCAGCATTGCCTCAAAGATTTTGATCGTATCGTCCAGCTGTGTATTGGCTTCGTTTACGGTGGCGTTATTTCCCTCCATGACTTTCGTGATCTGTGTTACGGTTGTGATGATATCCTGCAAAATGGCATCGATCTTTTTCGTTGCGGAAGCGGATTCCGAGGACAGCGCGTTGATCTCGTCTGCGACAACGGCGAATCCTTTCCCGGCCTCCCCGGCTCTTGCCGCCTCGATCGCTGCATTTAATGCGAGCAGATTCGTCTGTTTGGCAATCTGGCTGATGCTTTCAATGATCTCGCCGATCGAGCTGGATTTCTGTGCAAGCAGTGTAACGCCTTCGGACGCTACTTTGGTGGACTCGATATTTTTGCTGAATTTCTGTGAGAGTTCTGTGATCGCGGAGATGCCCTGGTCATTCTTTTCTTTTAAATGCGTCATGTTTTCGACTGTCTCGGCGACGCGTTCTTCGGAGCTGAGGATTTTTTCGTTCAGATCGTTAAATATTTCCAGACTGCCTCTTACCTGTTTGATCTGTGAGTCTGCGCTGTTGGTGATCTCTTCAGTGGATGCGGCGATCTCTGCCGCGTTTGCCTCAAAGTCATGCAGAGAGTCATAAATATGAACGGAAGACTGCTTTACCGATTCAAAAACTTCCCTGACATTGGTAAGAAGATTTTCCGCCTTAGACTCTTTGTCCGCCACTTCGTTGAATAATGTATGCGCCCTGGTAATGATCATGACCGAAGCGAGGATCGCAAGGACATATACCATGACGATGAAGATCCATATGGGAAAAGTGTACATGGCAAAGAAAGCCTGCGGAAAGAGTACCATACCGACACCGTTGGAGATAAGCAGCACGGCAGTATAAACTTTGATGACTGACAGATCGTAATAGGCAACCGACAGAAACAGGATCAGAAAGTAGGCTTCTACCATGGCGCCAAAGCCTGCGGGGGTACCTACGATGATCGTTACGGCGCCGATTACCGGTAAAATGGAAACATACAGGTATTTGGCATATCTGCCGAGCGGTTTTTCGAATATCTTTACCAGTACGCCGATCAGCACCATGATCAGAGCGATGCTGTCACGCATAGAGCCGCCGTTGAAAAAGAGAACATATAAAAAGGCCACAAGCGGTATGGCGGCGTAAAAAAGGAACATGATAAAGTTCATTCGTTTTTCTTCGTTTTTTAGAATTTCCGGGTTCATAGCAACATTCTCCTTTGCACAATATAATTGTTTTTTTACAATAATATAGTACAATACGACGGACAAAAAGGCAATATTTTCCTGGCGCATATTTTCCCTGTATCTGCGCATACTGATGAAAAAAAGGAGTGCTGACAGATGTTGGGAAAACAAAGTATTCGGTTTGAAAATCCGCCGTATATCATTAACAGCGGATCGATCGTCGGAAGCAAGGAAGGACAGGGGCCTTTGGGGAAACTTTTCGATAAGGTGGGAACGGACGATATGTTCGGTGCACAGACCTGGGAAGAGGCCGAAAGCGCCCTGCAGAAAGAGGCGCTGCAGATCGCTCTTAATAAAGAAAATATGAAAAAGGAAGAGATACAGCTTATTTTTGCGGGTGACTTACTTGGTCAATCGATTGCGAGCAGTTTCGGTCTGGCTTCCTTTCATACACCGCATGTCGGCCTCTACGGCGCCTGTTCCACATGCGGACTTTCCATTGCGGTCGGCAGCATTACCGTAGCCGGTGGGTTTGCCGATAAGGCGGCCTGCGTTACATCGAGTCATTTTGCCAGTGCGGAGAAAGAATTCCGTTTTCCGCTTGCATACGGGAACCAGCGCCCTATGTCTTCTACCTGGACGGTAACGGGAAGCGCCGCATTTATTCTGGCCTCCCAGGCCGGAAAAAGGGCGTGCGCACAGGTGGCCGGCGTGACTTTCGGCAAGATCATGGATTACGGGATCAAAGATTCCATGAATATGGGAGCCTGCATGGCGCCTGCCGCGGCGGATACAATCAGGCAGAATCTGGAAGACTTCGGCAGGACGCCGGGAGATTATGACAAGATCATCACAGGCGATCTGGGCAAAGTGGGACAGAAACTGCTGTTTGAACTGCTTGGCGAAAAAGGGATCGATATTAAGAAACAGCATATGGACTGCGGCATCGAGATCTTTGACAGTGAGAAACAGAATACGAACGCCGGCGGTTCCGGCTGCGGCTGCGCGGCGGTTACTTTGTCCGCTTATATTCTGAAAAAGATAGAGGAAGGTGTCTGGAGGCGCGTTCTTTTCCTGCCGACGGGCGCGCTGCTCAGTAAGACAAGCTTTAACGAGGGACAGACGATTCCGGGCATCGCGCACGGACTTGTGCTGGAAACCTGCGGGTAACCGGGAACGGAAAGGCCATATGCCGCTTTGACAGGGGCTGCGTATAGACGTAAGCAGAGAGGCAGGGGCGCTTTTCCGGTGCCGGTTGACAGTATTTGAAAGCGTGGATTACAATATGGGTAGACAGATAAACGCAGAGGGTAGATAGTCTTATCATACTGCCATATAAAGGAGAACGCATGGAGCAATTGTATACACGCTGGGGAAGAGAACTTGAGAGCGATCACGTTTTGCAGGAATACCCGCGCCCGCTTTTACGAAGGGAAAGTTATGTAAACTTGAATGGCTATTGGGAGTATGCATTTACGAAGAAATTCCAAAGACCGGAGCGATACGATGGCAGGATCTTAGTGCCTTTCTCGCCGGAAAGTGTGCTTTCTGGCGTCGGCAGACAGCTAAAGCCGGACGAATACCTGTGGTATCGGCGTTTCCTGCCGGTTGAACAGGAGCAGCTGCAGAAAGGTTTCCGTTTGCTCCTGCATTTCGGAGCGGTGGATCAGGCATGCAGAGTCTATGTGAACGGAAAAGAGGCCGCAAGGCATACGGGCGGCTATCTTCCCTTTTCAGCGGATATTACGCAGTATTGCTGCAAAAAGGATTCGGATACGGAGAACGAAACGAAAGCGGCATCCGAGAGCCAGCCCGGAGAGACGGATGGAAAAGGCGTCGAACTTGTCGTTGCCGTACGGGATCTGAGCGATACGTCATATCACGCAAGGGGGAAACAGAAACTAAAACGCGGCGGCATGTTCTACACGGCGCAGAGCGGGATCTGGCAGACAGTCTTTGCGGAATATGTGCCGCCTGTTTTCATAGAAAAGCTGGTATCGGAACCGGATCTGAACGCAGGGGCGGTGCGTATTCGGGTCAATGCCAAAAAAGACATGCCTGTCAGAATATGTGTGAAAGAACTGGCATTGTATCACAGGCAGGAACCATGCGGAAAGTCTGCGCAGAACAGGGATGCGGGGCCATATCAAAAGAATGTGCCGTCGCAGGATATTCCGGAGCATGATAAAGAATATGACACATATATCGGAAATAACAATATAAATGACATAGGTGTCATAGCGGAAAAAGAAGGCCTGGCGAATCACGAAATAGAGATTCCGCTGCCCATAGTCCGTCCGTGGACGTGTGAGACACCATATCTGTACTTTTATACGGTGAAGATGGGGGAGGATGAGGCAGAGAGTTATTTTGCGCTGCGCACGTTTTCAATAGAGAAGGACCGCAGAGGCATTCCCCGCATCTGCCTGAACGGACAGGTACAGTTTCAAAACGGCGTACTGGATCAGGGATACTGGCCGGATGGCCTGTATACTGCACCTTCTGACGAGGCTTTTATATTCGACATCCTGGAAATGAAGAAACTCGGATTTAACATGCTCAGAAAGCATATTAAGATAGAACCGCAGCGTTTTTATTATCATTGCGACAGGCTCGGCATGGTCGTGTGGCAGGATATGGTAAACGGCGGGACGCATTATAAACACTGGTTTGTGACCTATGCAGCCACACTGATTTCCAGGAAGCGGTTCAGAATGCGGGATATCTGCCTGCCGCTTTTGGCCCGTACGCATAAAGCAGGAAGGTATGAGTTCGTACGGGAGATGAAAGAGACGATAGCGCTCTTAAAGGGCCATCCGTGCATCGCCGCATGGGTGATCTTCAATGAAGGGTGGGGACAGTTTCAGGCGGAAGAGATGACAAGGATTGCCAGAAGCTGCGACCCAGGCCGTCTGATCGACCAGGCAAGCGGCTGGTTTGACCAAAATGGCGGAGACATGCAGAGCATTCACCATTATTTCTTTTCCCTGCAGTTTGCGCCGGAGAAAGAGCGGGTGACCGTGTTGTCGGAATTTGGCGGATATTCCCTGCGGGTGCCGAGGCACAGCGCATATAAGAAGCTGTACGGATACGGGATACATAAGGATGTAAAAAGCCTGAACGCCGCATTTTATGAACGGATGCAGAGAATAGGCGGGAACATTCCGGACGGACTGTGTGCAAGCGTTTACACACAGCTGTCCGATGTGGAAGAAGAAGTGAACGGTATCTTCACCTGCGACAGAGAAGTCCGTAAGATCGACAGGCTGCCGGATTTACCAGATTCCAAGGAAATGCTGCATTGCAAGGCTGACGCCGGTAATGCCGATCCAGCAGCAGAACCCCATAATGATCGGTCTGCCTCCGGTTTTGATCAATTTGACGATGTCGGTATTTAAGCCAATAGCGGCCATGGCAAGGACGATAAAGAATTTGCTGAGTTCTTTCACCGGCGTAAATATGCCTGCGTCAATGCCTGCGGCGATCATTACGGTCGTGATCACGGACGCCGCGATAAAATAGAGAATAAAGAACGGAAAGATTTGCTTCAGGCTTACTTTTTTGCCTGCTTCTCCGTTCTTTTTTTCGTTCCTTGTGCGCAGCAGGGCAAGAACAAGCGTGATGGGGATGATGGCAAGCGTTCTCGTGAGCTTGACTGTGACTGCCGTATCCAACGTCGCGCTCCCTAAGTTCCACATACTGTCCCATGTGGAAGCGGCTGCCGTAACGGAAGACGTGTCATTGACGGCGGTTCCGGCAAAGATTCCGAAAGCCTCTCCCGTATCGGCCGCAAATCCGACCAGCTTGCCGAAAGCAGGGAAAATCAGGGCAGCCAGTACATTAAAGAAGAAAATGACGGAAATCGCCTGTGCGACTTCCTCGTCGTCCGCATCGATGACCGGCGCCGTAGCGGCGATGGCCGAGCCTCCGCAGATAGAAGAACCGACGCCGACCAGGGTGGAGATCCGTCCCGGAATATGCAGCGCCTTATGCAGAATATAGGCGATCAGCAAAGATACGGTGATCGTGCTGACAATGATCGGAAGAGACTGTTTTCCCGTTTGTAAAATGACGGTCAGATTCATGCCGAAACCAAGTAAGATGACAGCCCATTGGAGGACCTTTTTGGAAGTAAATTTGATGCCGCTTTCAAAAGGCTCTTTGTTCCTTAGAAACAGGGTGACGATCATGCCTGCGATAATGGCAATGACCGCGCCGCCGATGATGGGGAAGCGCTTGCCCAAAAGCCATGACGGGACTGCAATGAACAGGCATAACAGAATGCCTTTCCAGTTTTTGGTTATAAAATTTATCATGTTGGTGATCCTTTCTGAAGGCCTGCGGATACGGCCTTTTTAAATTGGTTGGCTCCGGGGGACGATAAGGCGTCTTTTGACACCCGGATTCCGGAGTTTATTATAAAAGCTGCGTGCCGGTTTGTCTATCGGAAAACGAAAATTTCCGCGCAGATTTTACGGATCTGGACGGGAACCTGTTCTAAACGATATTACAATAATAGACATTTGCAGCCGGAGGTGTTATAGTGTTGATAATGGGACCGGGAAAAGCTATGATTATGGATCAGGAAACAAAAATGATGTTTCATGCCGTCCCGGATGAAAACGGCAGAAGATGGCAGAGCAGATTAAGAAGGGGAAACAGACAGCGGAATGCGTGAAATGGAATTTAAGATGGAGCGTCCGGGACTTTTAAAGGAGGGCGACCATGTGACGGTAACGGAAGGCGTTCTGCCGAGCAATTATTATTATACGATCGATCCGTCTCTTGCAATGTCCGGCAATTATCCTTTTCGGGAGCGCATGTTGGAGCGCGAAGGAGAAGTGCTTGCGGTGATTGAGAACGAGAGAGGATTTTATGTGAAAGTCAGGTTTACATAACACAAGTTTTAGAGAGGAATGGTACAAGATATGTTGAAAAAAGTAGCGACAGACAAAGCGCCTGCAGCGATCGGGCCGTATTCACAGGGAATTATCGCAGATAAAATGCTGTTTGCATCCGGACAGATTCCGATCGATCCCGCGACAGGGGAGATCACCGGAGCGGATATTACGCAGCAGGCCGTGCAGGTGATGAAAAATGTAGGCGCCATTTTGGAAGCGGCCGGGACGGATTACGGGAGTGTTGTAAAAACAACCTGTTTTCTTGCGGAAATGGCTGATTTTGCGGCTTTTAATGCGGTATATGAGAAGTATTTCAGCGAGAAACCGGCAAGAAGCTGTGTGGCGGTGAAACAGCTTCCCAAAGACGTATTGTGCGAGGTAGAAGTCATTGCTTACCTCGGATGATCAAAAGGACATGCAAAATAAGAATAATATTGTGCTGATCGGTATGCCGGGCGCAGGAAAGAGTACGGTCGGCGTCGTGCTGGCCAAAAGACTCGGCCTTGTTTTTCTGGATTCCGATCTTGTGATCCAGGAAAAGCAGGGAATGCTGCTTCATGAGATCATTGAAGGAAAAGGGCTGGATGCTTTTTTGCGGATAGAGGAAGATGTTAACGCGTCTTTGTCGGCATCCGGCGCAGTCATTGCCACCGGAGGCAGCGCTGTTTACGGGGAAAAGGCGATGGTGCACCTGAAGCGGATCGGCACGGTCGTCTATCTGCAGCTGTCGTTTACCACGATTGCCGAAAGACTCGGCGATTTAAATGAGCGCGGCGTTGCCATGCGGGACGGACAGGATCTGCATTCTCTTTACGAAGAACGGGTGCCTCTTTATGAAAAATATGCAGATATCATACTGCCCTGTGAAAATAAAATGCTGCGTGAGATCGTTCTGGAAATTGCCGAGCAATTATGAATAACATTCAAAATATTGCAGAAAATAACAGATATCAATATCAAAAGATAGAGATATCTGTTATTTTTTTACAGGAAAGTGAGGTTATGCAAATGGATTATATAAATGCTTTCTGGGTAGGAGGACTGATCTGTGCCCTGGCGCAGATCTTAATGGAAAAGACCAAGATGATGCCGGGGCGGATCATGGTACTGCTTGTCTGCCTGGGCGCCTTGATCAGCTCAATAGGCTGGTATGAACCGTTTATGGAATATGCGGGAGCGGGTGCAAGCGTACCGCTTATGGGATATGGGAATATCCTGATGAAAGGCGTAAAGGATGCCGTGGATCAGGATGGATTCATCGGCCTGTTTAAAGGCGGTTTTACAAACGGAGCCGTAGGATGCAGTGCGGCGCTCATTTTTGCATATTTGGCGAGTCTGGTGTTCCGCCCGAAGATGAGAAAGTAGGGGACATCTGCTTTCTTAAAAATATATATAAAGATCAAATTGACAAAGATATTGTTTCATGATAATATGTCTACAATAAAAATCCCATGAGGGAGTAGCAAGCGTATATCGTAGCAAGTCAACATACTGACCCTCCGGTCTGGCTTGTTTTAAATTGCGAGACTCATGTATAGCCTGAACTATACATGATGTCCATATATTTTAAATAGGTACCCAAGTATAGTTCGAAACTGTACTTGGGTTTTTTATATGCGTAAAATATGTTTTTTGAAAAGACAGGAGGACGGTAAAGATGTTTATTTCTTTAAGAAACGCAACTAAAAAATACGGAGAGAGGGAATCTCTTGTTTACGCACTGGATCACATGAATCTGGAAATTGGAAAAGGCGAGATCTGTGTTATCATAGGACCTTCCGGCTCCGGCAAATCCACTTTGCTCAATATGCTGGGAGGCCTGGATCATCTGGATGAAGGTGAGATCATTGTAGGGGACAGGAACCTTTCGGGGTACAAAAACAATATGCTCACGGATTATCGAAAGGAAGATGTCGGGTTTGTTTTTCAATTTTATAATCTGATCCCTGATCTGACTGTGTCGGAAAACATAGAGGTGGTATCGGATATATCCGAAGCTCCGCTGGATATCGATGAAGTACTGGAGGCGCTGGGAATGCTGGAATTTAGACATCGCTTTCCCAGAGAGCTTTCCGGCGGGCAGCAGCAGCGTGCCGCAATAGCCAGAGCGATCATCAAACATCCCAAATTGCTCTTATGCGATGAATTAACGGGAGCTTTGGATACAAAGTCATCCCAAACAGTTCTGGAATTCATAGAAAAGATAAATAAATTATATAGGACTACAACAGTGATCATTACACATAATGAAGCGATTGCCCAAATGGCGGACAGAGTCATTTATATTAAAGACGGAAAAGCATGGAAAAATGAAATGAATGCCGGAAAGAAACCTGTTTCGGAACTGGCATTTTAGGGGGGCGGCTATGAAATTAAATAGAAGGTATTTTCGAAGTATTAAAAGCAGTCTGTCATTTTATATTTCAACTGCCGTACTGACTATAATGACGCTGTTTCTATTTTATATGATGAATATTGCCGGCGAAGCAATCTGGGAATTCGGTGATCGCTTTTTTGCTTCTCAGAATCTGGAAGATGCCCATTTTACAACATATTTTCCGATCCCGGAGGAGGAAATGGAAGAACTGGAAAAAGAATATTCGGTAAATCTGGAACCTCAGTATTATTGCAATATAGAAACAGATGGAACAACGGCCAGAGTATTTAAAAAGACAGGCGAAATAAATCTTTATTGTGTAACCCGGGGGAAAGATGCAGAAAAAAATGATGAGGTTATCATTTCGGAAGGTTACGCCGTGTTCAACCAAATATCGTTGGGGGAACGGATTACGATAGGAAATAAAACATATACCGTGACCGGTTTTTTCCAGAGACCGGATTATCTGTATATGCTTCAGAATGAAGATGATTCTTATATGAATGTTACCACCTTTTATCTTGCTTATGTAACGGATGATGCGTTTGAGGATATGGGGCATGCAAACTGTCTTTATCTCGTCCGTTACAATAAGAACGATCAGGCCGGATTTCGCAGGAAAATAAACGAACAATATTATATGCGCACGTACATACCGGCAGAAGAAAACATGAGGATCGATATGGTAAAGAAACAGGCGGAAATGTTTCGGGTCATGTCATATCTGATCTTAGCGGTTATGCCGCTCTTGGTCGTGGTTCTCGTGAGCATTGTGATCGATCGGAAAGTAAGATCCGAGCAAAAACTGATCGGTACATTAACGGCGCTCGGGTATAAAAAGAATAAACTGATGCTTCACTATGCGGGGTTTGCCATGATTCCAGGATTGTCCGGAGGAATTTTTGCAGCGTTCTTTACGATGATATTTGCGCAGTCTTTTGGAGAAGTGTGTCTGACGGATTATGAGCCTATGCGGATAGAATGTCATCTAAATCCCATAGCCGCTGTTGCGGGAATCATTGTTCCTACGGCAATGTATCTGCTGGCGGCAATGCGTTCGGTCAATAAGCTGTTGAAAAAAGATACGGCGCTCTTATTAAACGGCAACGCGGAGCAGGGAAAAAAGAATTATAAAAATATTATGGTAAAAAGCAGAATATCATTTCGCGTTAAGTATGCGCTGCGTTCATTAGCCGGAAATCCGTCGAGAACTTTCGTTGTATTTCTGGGTATTTTCCTGGGAAGCTATATAGCGCTTTTAGGATATGGTTTTCTGGATACCATGGAGCATACGAAGCAGAGAATGGTTGATGAAATGGGCACATATGAATATCAGTATGTGCTGAATGAACTGATATCAGGGGAAGAATATGGCGGTGAATCGCTCATTATGTCCACGCTGGAAAATAAGGCAGGGAAGCAGTTTCGCATCATCGGAACAACGGATTCCAATCCGTATTTAACGTTAAAAGATATGAATGGAAATGACATCAGTCTTGAAGATGGGTATTATGTGACAAGCTTCATGGCAATGATGCAGAATATTAAGACCGGAGATAAGATCACACTTTGTAATCCGCTGACACTGGAAGAAATGGAGATCACCGTTGCCGGAATGATCGATAATGACATGCAGAATGCAATATTCGTCAATAAAGAAAATGCTGCAAAGATCACAGGTATCGGTGAAGACTTCAGCAACGTTGTTATGAGCGATACGGCACTTGATATCCCTGCTTCCCAAATTGTCCGGATTATCAAGAAATCGGATGTAAAGGAACAGTTTCAGAATATGTCAAACCAGATGAATGTGATGCTGTATTTTCTCATCGGAATGGGCGCAGTTATCTGTATGGCCTCGATCTATGTTGCAATGAATATGCTGGTGTCTGAAAACCGGACCAACATTTCCATGCTGAAAGTACTAGGGTATAGAGACAGCCGGATTGACCGGATCGTGCTGCGCATAAACCATATTCTGCTGCCGGCAGGCTTTCTTTGCAGCATTTGGCCGGTGTTTGCATCAACGGACCGGTTCATGCTTTTTTTCGCAGAATTTATCGGCGTTTTACCCAAAGCGTATATTGCGCCTCAAAGTTTCCTTTATACTGCCGCTTTAACCTGTCTTTGCTATTTTGGGGCATTGTGCCTGCTAAGACGCAAGGTCTCAAGAATAGATATGGTAGAAAGCCTAAAAGGAAACCGGGAATCATAACGCATAGTTCTCCATTTTTGCATTAGTTGTCTATCAATTAAAATATTGACACTCTTTCTTATTCGTTTTATTCTTATAGTAGAGATATATAGTAGGCGATTGTGAAACTCTGAGGCAGGCGGGCGGTGAAAAAAGATTTCTGCTGAAGGGCCCTCTAAAAACGCCGGCACTTGGATTTTGGACCGCCTGCGGTTCAAAATTCTTAGTACCGTTAGCGTTAAACAGAAAATTTACTCCGTAAATTATCTGTAATGGAGCGAAAGCGCGCCTCGAAGCAGAAACTTTTTTCACCGCCCGCCTGCCTCAGAGTTTCACAATCGCCCGAAGACATATAGAAAGGAAAGGAGCACATTTCAATGGCTAAAAACGAACGCGGAGCAGGAAGAAAACCCGCTCTTTCCGCCGAAAAGGTAAGCATGATCTTAAGCAGGCATAAGGCGGGAGAGACTGTCACGGCCCTTGCAAAAGAATACGGCATTTCCAGGCAGGTTTTATCGGGATATCTGAATCAGAGCAATGAAAAAGAAAAGGAGAATTACAACACGGTCAAGTCGTGGGAAAGATTAAATCGTGCTTTTACCCACATTAACCCGGCGGATTATAAGGTACGTATGGAATATATGTGTGAAGACGACTGCTGCAGCGTGATACTGGTCAATAAAGAAGCCAAAGAGATCGAAGTCATCAATGAGACGGATCATCTGCTGCACCGGGCTTTCGGTATGAAAGCAAGACCGACATGGGAAGATTTTACGGCATTTTTAAAGAGCCGCTGCTTTCCGCAGGACAGAGAAGATATGGAAGAGATCCTTGCGGATCTTTCGCTGGATGAATATGATCCGTTTACGATCGTGGAACGGACGGGCGGGCGAATGGCCGGCGATCTGCAATGGATCAAAATAAGAAAGTTTAAGGCATGAAAGGAGCGGGCATATGAGTACAATAGAAATTTCCAAACAGTATATTGTGACCGGCGCAGAGCATTCTTCTACAGGAAAACAGTTAAAGTGGCAGCAGGATGGTTATTTTTATAAAGCAGACCGCAACGGCTTCGAGAGTCTTTCGGAGACGCTTGTCTCCCGTCTGCTGCAGCATTCTAATATAGAAGCGTTTGCCGTATATGAGCCGGTCATGATCGGATATAAGGAAAATACCTACAGAGGATGCCGTTCGGAGAACTTTAGGAAAGAGAAAGAAGAGATCGTTTCTCTGGAACATATGGCTAAAAAGTATACGGGGTTTGGTCTGGCACAGACACTGGAACGTATCGCGGATGTCAGGGAACGGATTTTATATACGGCAGAGCTTGTAGAAAACGTGACCGGACTGCAGGATTTCGGCGTTTATCTGACAAAACTGCTGGAGGTCGACGCCTTTTTCCTGAATACAGGCAGAGATACCGAAAATATTACGTTATTATATGACACGGCACAGGATCAATATTGTTACTGCCCTGTTTTTGATATGGGAGACGCCCTGTTTTCCGATACGAAAGAGAGCTGTCCTTTGGAAAAGGGAATGGTGGAGTGCTATCATTCGATCAAGGCCCGGCCTTTTTCAAAGACCTTTGACGAGCAGCTGAATACTGCCAATGAATTATACGGAAGTTTTCTGCAGTTTGATATTTCAGCGAAGGATATGATCGACATGGTCCGCGATATAATAAATGACAGAAAAGACGATGTGGCATATGAGCCTGCCGAAATACGAAGAATCGGAGAAATCCTGCGTTTTCAGACGAGAAAATACCAGAAGATGTTCCGGCAGTAAAGCGTATTATTATGCTCAAAAGATCCATTCCAAATTTTTTTTATATTTTTTTAAAATTTTTGAAGATATGCAGGAGCCTTTTCCGTTTTAATTTATGAAGATGCAGGAAGCAGAAGGGAGGCGGAGCATATACGTAAGGAAGAACAACTGACAGCGCTTATTGATTCTTACCAGAATCTTGTTTTTTCCGTCTGCTATAAAATGACCGCCGACTACTTCGCCGCCGAAGATCTGGCGCAGGAAACCTTTCTTTCCGCATATGAGCATCTGAGGAATTTTGATGGACAGAATGCGAAAGCCTGGCTTTGCAGGATAGCGACCAATAAATGTATCGATTATATGTCCCATTCCGGCAGACGCAGTATTCCGACCGAAGATATATGGCTGGAAGGAGACATGGGCGCCTCTCCTTTGCAGGATACCCCGGAGAATATCTGCCTCGAGGAAGAGACAAAGGAAATGCTGCTGATAAACTGCAGGCAGTTAAAACCGCCGTATGACGAGGTGGCAAAGGCGTATTATTATGACGAAATGGACGTAAAAGAGATTGCCGCAAAGTACGGTCAGAAGACCAAAACGATACAGACACAGATCTATCGGGCAAGAGCCATGCTCCGCAAAATCTACAGGAAGGAGAACAGCGCATGAATCACATAGAAAATAAGATAGAAAGCAATGTGGGGCCGTGTTATCTGACGGATGAAGCGTTAGAACGCCTGATCGCCAGGACCGAGTCGGAAGCTATGATCCATCCGCCGAAGGGGTTCAAGGGTGAGATCATGGAACGGATCGAATTAAAGAAGCGGCGGGGCAGAAACCGGCAGATGTTTTCCTACAGCATGAAGGTTATCGTGGCGACTGCGGCTGCATTGGGGATCGTTCTGATCGTACCGGCCAATATCCGGAGCGGGGAAAGAGCGGAAACGATGGAAAGCATGGACATGGAACAATACCGTGAACAGCAAAGCGACGGTTCCTTTACCTTCCGCCTCAATACGCGGATGGATGAATACTGCAGTCAGTTTAACGAAAAATTGAATCAATTATTTGGAATGGAGGCTTATTGATATGAAAAAAAAGAAAAACAGGTTTTTTTTATTTTGTTGTTCGTTGTGGCCGGGAGCAGGAGAGCTGTATCTTGGGTTTATGAAAACAGGACTCAGTCTGCTCGGCATTTTTGCCCTTTCCGTGGTTGTCGTATCTTACAGCGGAATCGGCGTGCTGGCGTTTGTGCCTATGGTAATCTGGGTATACAGCTTTTTCCATGCCAATAATCTGGGAGGCCTGAGCGACGAGGAATTTATGCGGATAGAAGATGAATATCTGTTTGTTGCCGATCAGAAGGGTGCGGATTCTGTAAAAGATTTGTTTGTAGGGAAATATCGTAAGGTTTTTGCTGTTATTCTGATTCTGCTGGGTGTTTCCATGGCCTGGCAGACGGTCTGCCGGACGATACGCTATTTTGTCGGCAATGATTTCTATTTCGAATTCATTTCTCCGATTACGGGATATATCAGCAATGAGTTTCCCAGACTGATCATCGGCGTTGCTGTCATCTGGTTCGGCGTCAAGCTGATTCAGGGTAAAAAGAAGGAACTGGATCGATTGGAAGATATGGGTTTTGCGGAATCGGCAATGGGGGGGAATGAAAATGAACACAGATACGAAGATCATGAATGAGACACAAATCATGCGGCAAAACGGAGAAGAAAGTGCGCAGGGGCCCTGGCGGGCAGGGCAAAAAAAGCAGGAGAGCTTCTATGTGCATAAAGTTGGTACGATTTCCTGCGGCATAACACTGGTATTGTACGGCGTTCTCTTTCTGATTCACATGGTGTTTCCCTTATTGGATTATAAAGCGATTTTTGCCTTGTGGCCGCTTATTCTCGTTATTTTGGGCGTAGAGATTCTGCTTGGCTGCCGGAAAAAAGGACCGGAAGGACAGAAGTTTGTTTATGATTTTCCGGCAGTGCTCATTGTGGCCGCGATGATGTTTTTCTCATTTATTATGGCAGCGTTGGATTATGGCATTCGGTACGGAGGAATGTATTATGGGATATGAGCAGCGTTTCTTTTGCGGGATCAGATGTATAGGAAAGAAAATTTTCGTTCCGTTATGCGCATGCGCCATGCTTTTTAGCCTTACGGGATGTACGGCGGCTGCATCGGCAGAAGCTTCCGGTTCCTGTCGGGAAGAAACATCGGTACGCGTATTTAAATACAACAGCGGATATTATGATAATTATACCGTGCAGAAGAGTGATGAGGCCTTTGAAGCATCGGGGACCGTATATATGAAAGACAGCAGGGCGACTGTGCTGCAGGAGGTGTCGGTTAAGGAAGATGCCGATATATCGGTGCAGGGAAACATAAGCGGCATCAAAGGCGACATCCGTCTGGTCTATGAAGCGCCGGATGGCACACAGACGGTAATTGCAGACGGCGAAAATTATGTTTTTGACACGACAGTTGCGCTTCATAAAGGAGAGGGTTCGATTCTCTTTGCAGGAAGCGGTAAGAGGGAATCCTGCGATTTTGATCTTCGGATCACATGCGGAGAAGACATTTCCTTTATGAGGCGGACAGAAGATCAGACGGAATCTGCTGCAGAACCGGAGAGTATGGAAGCATCGCTTGGGGAACCGGAGGAAATTCCCGAGGTTATGGAAGAGATTCCCGAATTAGAAGATATTTATTTCCCAATCGTAGATGAATGGCCGGAAAGCATCACATGTGTTTCGGATGGCATGACTGCGCAGCCGCTTTCTTTTCCGGTCACGCTGGAAGATGCAATGGAGATAACGGTCACCTGTATCACCGAAGATGGCAGGATCGGTATGCAGGTAACGGACGTCGATGGAAAGATTTATTTTGACGGTGCGAAAATGCAGACAGGCGACTATTCGTTTACGATCGATAAGGCCGGGGAATATAAGGTTTCGCTTTATGCAGAAGTCTGGCATGGGAAGCTGACGATCAAACCGGCAAAGAGAAAGGAATGACCGTAAGATGAGACAACATAAGTTGAGTACGGGAAAGACAATTCTGATGATCGCTGCAGCAATCATGATAGTGGCAGCAGCACAAGTGTTTGCGATGACTGCCGCAGAAGCGGCGGTATCGTTGGGACTGCCTGCTGTAGCGGGGAATCTGCTTGCGGGAATATTGTATCCTGTTGCTGCAATCGGACTGGTTTTTTTATTGTGCCGTAAAATAATTAAGATTACAACAAATGAATGTAAAATAACAAAATTTTCATTGAAGCCGGTTTGGTGCATGACAGCGGTGCTCATGCCGGCTATGGTATCGATTACTTTGATTTGTACGAACGGACATTGGGAAAACAATGGTATGGATCGTGCAGGCACCGCTGCGCTGGTCGTCGGCACGGTCATGTATTACGGTATCGGCACGGGTATTGTAGAAGAGATTGCTTTCCGTGGTCTGATCATGAGCGCTCTGGAATACCGTTTCAACAAAGCTGTGGCAGTCATAGCGCCCTCTGTTCTGTTCGGCGCGATGCACATAATCGGAAACGATCTGGATGCCCGCAGTACGGTGCAGCTGCTGACCGCAGGAAGTATTGTCGGGATTCTGCTGTCACTTGTGGCGTATGAGAGCGGCAATATTTGGAACGGCGCGCTGATACATGCCGTCTGGAATATCGTTGATGGAATCCTGCATATCGGTAACAGCGCATATCATGGGGCAGTTTATAATTATGTTCTGGACACGGATTCTTTCCTCCTGACCGGCGGCGATTTCGGTATAGAAGCATCGATTGTTTCCGTCGGGGCCTATATGCTGTTTATTGTTTTAGTGCTTGTGCTCTGTAGGAAAAAGAATACCGGTAAGGATATGAGAAATACATAGAATACAGAACAGGAGAACGAAAAATATGAAAAGAAAATACGGTATTCCGCTTCTTATTGTTTTGATAATAGCCAACACCGTCTGTATATGGAGACTGACCCGCCCGGAATTTCTCGGGAATATTGACCATACTTTTTCCGAACCGGAAACCGGGACTTCTCATATTACATTTTCGGGAGAAGAAGGAGAACGGATAAAATTTACGTTTTCATCCGTTGTGGAAAACGGGGAACTGGATATTCTTGTATATGATTCCGGACAAAATGTCGTGAAAGAACTGGACAGGGCCAAAAAGCTGGAGACTTTTATGATCCTGGAAACGTCAGGCGCCTATACGATACAGGCGGAATACCAAGACTACGTCGGGCGGTTCAAGGTGAAGGCATATCGGATGGACTAGGAACGGTGAAGGGAAAACACCGGGACGATCAGGAAAATTTCATAGGATTGCTGCCTTTGGCAGTTTAAAGGAGTCATTGCTCTGCAGGTAATCTGCCTGTTTTAGCAATGGCTCCTTTTTGCCAGAAAAAATGCAATACCAGCATCTTCCATTGTGATTTTTGTAAAAACATGTATACTAAAACATGTTTAGCAAACCTGATAATATGTGCAATATGTCGGAAAATAGTTTCGTTATCTCAAAATATTGCACTATATTACACAAAATGTTAAGATTCATTCAACAAAACAATTTAGTAAAAACCTTTTAGCGAATGAGTTGGAAGGAGGACAAATGAACATACGTGATATTGCCAGTCTTGCCGGAGTGTCCGCATCGACAGTTTCCAAGGTTATGAACGGCAAGGACAAAGATATTAGTGAGGATACGAAGAAGAAAGTCCTGAAGGTCATTGAAGAAGAGAATTATGTTCCGTATTTCAAATTTCTCGAAAAAGAGGGGATCAAAAATCAGTTACTCGGATTGCTGCTGAGAAAAGACAACAGGGAGAGAGAACACATTGTGCTTGCGGCAGAGCGGGCGGCGCGTGAACAGGGATATGGAGTAGTCGTCGGATATGTGGAAAATGAGAAAGAGCTGGAAACGCTTGCAGAGCATATGATAAAGAAGAAGGTGGCAGGCCTTCTCATCGACTCGACGAAATGGATTGTCGGCGGAAAATACGAAGATGTGACCGTATATCTGAATGAGACAAAAGAATTTGACGATCATCTGAAAGCGGTACTTTATTATCGGCTGTCAGAGGCTGCCAGACTTGCAACGGAAAGGCTTCTGGAGGCGGGGCATCAGAAGATCGCATGTATCGCCCATGAACAAGATACGAGTATAATAGGCGGATATAAGCTTGCCATGCAAAACAGCAATCAGAATGGACAGACTGCATGGGCATATGCGGGGCAGAGCCTGGCGGATATTGAGAAATATGGAATTTCACAGGTGCTTTCTGAAAATGTGACTGCCATCGTGTGCGGCAGTCCTGAAATTGTCTGTTGCGTACTGAAAGCGGCAGAGAGAAGCAGGACAGCGGTTCCGAATGAACTATCCGTTATTTCCATAGGGGATAACAGGATCCTGGAATTCATAGGGTGCGGCATAACGGCCGTAAAACTTCCAAGTGACAAGATGACTGAGACAGCAGTCTCTTACCTGATTGAAATGATCCAGGGAGAGAGACGGATTGAAATGGTGAAACGCCTGCAGTCTGCGGTTACGGAGAGAGGCAGCATTGTAGAGCCGCCGCAGGAAAAACAGGGTGAGGCCATTGTCGTGGTGGGAAGTATGAATATGGATGTGACAATAGAAGGCGCTCAGATCCCGGTAGCGGGTGAGACAAGGCTTGCGGACAAGGTATACATTTACCCGGGCGGCAAGGGGGCCAATCAGGCAGTGGGCGTCGGTAAACTTGGCGGTCAGGTGTATATGATCGGATGCCTTGGAAATGACATGGACGGAAAGCAGATGTACGCAGGACTTGTTGAGAATCATGTACATATGGACGGCGTCTTATTCGACCCGGTTCTTCCAAGCGGAAAGGCGTATATTAACATTGACGAACAGGGAGAAAGCGCTATCGTAGTCTATCTGGGAGCCAATCGAAATGTCAGCGTAAATCAGATCAACCGGTGCAGATATTTATTTGAGAAAGCAAAGTATTGTCTGCTCTCACTTGAGATACCGGAAGCAATCGCGGAATATACAATGAAGTTTTGCAAAAGAAACGAAACGGAGATCATCTTAAAGCCTTCGGGTGTGGAACAGATAAAGCCTAAACTGCTGGCGGGAACCGATTATTTTGTACCGAACGAAAAGGAACTTCATACCTTCGTAAAAGGTGCGGAAAGTCTGGAAGATAAGGCGGAAAAACTGCTTCAGATGGGCGTGAAACATGTGATCGTCACTTTAGGAGCGAGAGGGTGTTATTTGAGAAACCGGGAACATTCGCTGTATTTTGAAGGAACGGGATTCGAGGCAGTAGATACCACCGGAGGAGCAGATTCCTTTATCAGCGCCATGGCGGTGTATCTAAGTGAAGGCAAGGATCTGCTTTATGCAATTGAATTTGCAATTTACGCTTCGGGACTGAGCGTTACAAGGCCGGGCGTACAGCCGGCGCTTCCGGAGCGGAAAGCGGTTGATATTTACGAAGATGAGATATATGCAAAATATGAAGAGAAGAGGAGGAAGAGGAGGTGAGAGCAGAATGAAGAAAATCGTAGTGGTAGGAAGTCTTAATATGGACTATGTTATCGAAGCGCCGCATATGCCGGTATGCGGCGAGACACTTTCCGGAAGGAGCGTTACCCTGGTTCCGGGCGGAAAAGGAGCCAATCAGGCCTATGCAGTCGGAAAGCTGGGCGGCGATGTGACGATGATCGGTGCAGTCGGCAGGGATTCGTCCGGCAGGGCGCTTCTCAACAATCTGAAATGTGTGGATGTAAACGTATCAGGCGTTGCACAGATCGATGGAGGAACGACCGGACAGGCATTTATTACAGTGGACGATAACGGAGACAATGCCATTATCATCATTGCGGGAACGAACGGCATGGTAACCAAAGAGCTGATCGACGAGCATATCCAGATTATCCGGGAAAGCGCCATCGTCATGATGCAGCTTGAGATTCCCTATGAGGTTGTGGAATATGTGAAGAAAATCGCGGTAAAAGAAGGCAAAACGGTGATCGTTGATCCGGCTCCGGCAGCAGCGGATCTGCCGGATGATTTCTGGAAGGGAATCGATTATATTAAACCGAACAAAACGGAACTTGCAATCCTGACAGGACTTCCGTTGGAAACGAAAGAAGATTTGATCCAGGGGGCAAGGACCATGCTGAAAAAGGGTGTCGGACATGTGATCGTAACCCTTGGCGGAGACGGCTGCATGCTTGTGGAGGAAGGGACGGAAGCGTTTTTTCCATCTCACAAGGTAAAAGCAGTCGATACGACAGCCGCAGGAGATAGTTTTACCGCAGCGTTTGCACTGGCGCTCAGCCAGGGAAAAAGCTGTAAAGAGGCAATTTCGCTTGGGCAGAAGGTATCGTCCATTGCGGTAACAAGAAAAGGTGCACAGACATCCATTCCGACGATGGCGGAAGTAGAGATGTAAAAAATTCAAAAGGAAAAGAGGAAAAAATTATGACGAAACCCAAAAAACAGAAAATGGACAAAATGGTTTTATTTTTAATCCCAATCGGCGTAGCGATTAACTTTGTAGGGGGACAGATTGCAGGAAATTTAGGCTTACCCGTATATCTGGATTCAATAGGCACAATGGCTATCGGTGCATTATGCGGCGTTTTCCCGGGAGCAGCGGTAGGTTTGGTTTCTAATTTACTCAATGCAGTTACCTATCCGCCGAATGTTTTTTATGCTCCGATCAGTATTTTAATCGGTATTATTTCCGCGCTGCTGTCCAATAAAGATTACTTTAAAAAAGTAGGTAAGATTATTGCGATTATTGCAATATTCGGTTTGATCGGCGGTGGTATGAGCGCAGTGATCACATGGATTATTTACGGATTTGAGTTCGGTGTTCCTCCGACATCCTACATTTCCGTACCGCTTTACAAAGCCCTTGGTTTAAATAAGTTTTTATGTGAGTTTATCGGTTCTTTCTGTATTGACGCATTTGATAAAGCAATCAGTGTTATCATTATGGTGGGAATTTTGAAAGCTATTCCGAAACGTACATTAACAAAACTTCCATTAGGAGAAATATATATTAAAGAAGATCCGGATGAGGATGACGACGTTTAAGAAGCGGCCGGAGAAGGAGTATACAGTATGGAAAAACAAGTAAACTTGAATGATTTTTATAGAAAAAAATACATGACGTACCAGAAAAAAGAAAATTTTGTTCAGGATTTAAATCCGCTCGTTAAATTGAATATATTATTGGCGATCGGCATCATCTGTGTCCTGCTTACGGATTTCAAATGGCGGCTGGCAATATGTGCATTGTACTATGTGATCGCGTTTGCAGGCAAAAAGTTTCGCTCCTTCGGATTGCTTTTTACAGGACTCGCCATATCTTTCCTGGCATTCTTAAGTGTTATAAGGCAGCTGTCGGTTGAAGGAAGTCATGTATTATTTTCAATATTCGGTTGGAAGTGGACGATGGAAGGGTGGGAAAGCGCCCTTGATATGACAATGACACTTTGTGGATTTTCAGGTGCGGTCATCCTGTTCTTTACACTTACGGAAATGAGGGATTTGATGTATGCGCTGGAGAAAAAAGGCGTGTCTCACGTGACTTCCTATGTTATTTTGGCTTCCATGCAGACGATCACCGACTTGAAAAAAACTTCTCAGACAATTATGGACAGCCAGCGCGCCAGAGGCGTGGAGACAGAAGGAAATCTGCTGGTTCGTGTGAAAGCGTTGGTACCGGTAATCAGTCCGCTGTTTTTAAGCGCGCTGACATCGGCAGAAGAGAAAGCGATTTCCATGGATGCCAGAGCATTCTCGGTAAAAAGGGATCATACATTTCTTCGGGAACTGCAGCCTGCCCCGATTTATGAAGTGATATTGGCGGTAATCGTTGATCTGTGTCTGATAGCGCTGATTGGAATGAAGATAACCGGCAGACTCGGCTGATTCAAATAATAGGAAAAGAGGGACAGGATATGGCATATATAGAGTTGAAAAATGTGACGTATAGATATCCGTTAAGCAAAGAAAACGCGTTGGAAGATGTGAACTGCAAATTTGAAAAAGGAAAATTTTACGGGATCATCGGAGAAAACGGCGGCGGGAAAACGACTCTTTGCAACGTGATCCGTGGTCTGATTCCGCAGTTTTATAAGGGGAAGCTGGACGGAGAAGTTGAAATTCTCGGCGAAGAATTAAGAGATTGGGATACGGCGGAGTTGTCTGCTAAGATCGGTTACGTTTTTCAAAATCCTTTTACACAGATAAGCGGCGTGAAGGAAACCGTATTTGAAGAAATCGCAATGGGAATGGAGAATATGGGCGTTCCGAAGGAAGAGATGATCGATAAAGTCGTTGAAATATGTAAGATTTTAAAAATTGAAGAACTGATGGAGAAGAATCCGAATGAATTGTCGGGCGGACAGCGTCAGAGAGTTGCGTTTGCATCCATTATTGCAATGGATACGGAAATACTGGTTATTGACGAGCCGACAAGCCAGCTGGATCCGCAGGGAACGCAGGATATATTTGAAATTATTAGTATGTTGAAAAAAGCCGGAAAAACAATTCTGCTGGTAGAGCACAAGATCGATCTGATCGCAGAGTATTGTGATGAAGTGATTGTCATGGAAAAAGGAAAGATTGCATTCAGCGGTGCGGTTAAAAGCGTGCTTGCCAATCCGGAGCTGGAGAAACACGGAGCCATGATACCGCAGGCGGCAAAAGTCGGGCATGAATTAAGAAAGAACCACATTGAACTTTCCGGTATACCGATCACGATTCAAGATGCTGTAAAGACGATAAAAGACAGAATGGGGGATTAAGAAAATGGCAATAGAGTTTAAAAACGTATCATTTCGATATCCCAACGGATATATGGCAAATGAGAACCTGAATCTGATCATCCGCGAAGGCGAGCAGGTGGCGATCGTAGGCCAGAACGGCGCCGGTAAAACGACGGCTGTTAAGCTGATGAACGGACTGCACAAACCCTGTGAAGGAGAAGTTTTGATAGACGGAACAGATACGAAGACCAAAACAGCAGCCCAGATCGCAAGAACGGTAGGTTATGTGTTTCAAAATCCCGACGATCAGATTTTTAACCCTGACGTACGTTCTGAAGTAGCATATATGCCTACAAAAATGAAACTTTCGGAAACAGAGATCAAAGAGCGCGTGAAGTGGGCAATGGAATTGACGGATATCAAGAAGTACCGCAAAGAAAATCCTCTTGACATTCCCTATCCGATCAGAAAGTTTGTGACAATTGCTTCCGTATTGGCGGCGAAACCGAAATATATCATTCTGGATGAGCCTACGGCGGGGCAGGACAGGCATGGAATAGAGATCTAATTTGCTGCATGTGCTGAAAGAAGACAACGTCGGTGTTATTACGATCACTCATGATATGGAATTTGTGGCTGACAATTTTCAGAGAATCGTTGCCATGGCACACAAAAATATTATTGCAGATGGCACAAAGGAAGAGATTTTCTGGAATGAAGCAGTACTGGAAGATTCCAAAATATGCAAGCCGGTTATCGGAGAATTGTCGGAGTTACTGGGACTTTCCAGGAAGACGCTTTATTTGGATGAGATTGTGGAAGAGATCAAAAAGCATTGTTAGGAGAATCATATGGAAAAAAAGAGAATATTAATTGACTGTGATACGGGAACAGATGATGCGATTGCGATTGTTGCAGCCTTATATGCTCCTGATCTGCAAGTAGAAGCAATTACGACGGTGACAGGGAATGTCTCTGTAAAATATACGTCGGAAAATACCTTGAATCTGGTAAGGCATCTGGGGTTCGATATTCCTGTTGCAGTGGGGGCATGGGGACCGCTGAAGCTGCATACAGATATGTGTTATGCGGAGGCAACGCACGGAAAAGCGGGACTGGGTGATGTAAAACTTCCAAAGAGTACGGATTCATTCAGCAGTAAAAACGCAGTGGAACTGATTTACGAAAAGGCAGTGGAACTGAACGGAGAGCTGGAGATCGTGGCAGTCGGACCGCTGACCAATATTGCGATTGCATTGCTGCTGCATCCGGAATTAAAGAATTTGGTAAAACATCTCTGGATTATGGGCGGCGCCGTATACGGCGGAAATGTAACGCCTACTGCAGAGTTTAACATCTGGTGTGATCCGGAAGCGGCAAGGATGGTTCTAAGAAGCGAAATCCCATGTACGCTGGTCGGACTCGACGTAACGACAAAAGCAGTGCTTGACAGGGATGATATCAGAAAAATGAGAGGACTTGAAACAAAAGCGGGTGATTTTGTAGCAGATATCCTGGAATTTATGGACAGAAGACGTTTGGAGGGCGGTGAAGACCTTCTTATGCACGATGCGCTGGCGCTTGCGGCAGCAGCCTGTCCGGAGTGCCTGAAGTATAAGGATTACTATGTAGATGTAGAGTGCGAAGGAACTTATACTTATGGACACACAGAGATGGACATCTGGGAAGAATCCGGACATGAAGCAAATGTCTCGGTAGCAGTCGGGATTGACTTGCCGATGTTCAAAAAATGGCTTGGTGATACGATTGCCTGCAGTAAACTGTAATCTTATGGATTGCGGACTCTTCGGAGTCCGTTTTCTGCATTCCGGCACCAAAAACGGAGAAATTTGACACACCCTTGTCATATTCCTGATGATATAATGAAATAAAAAAGGAGGAATCTGATATGCCGTTTACCGAAATCTGTATTTATCAAGTCAAGCCGCAAAAGATGGAGGAGTTTGAAGCACTCATGCTTGAAGCGAAAAGTTTTCTGGAAAAACAGGAGGGACTGCTTTTGCTCCGTCTGATCAAAAGAGGGTATCATATTGATATGGAACAGATCAAAGAAGGACTTCCCCCGCTTAAGCTTACCCGCATTGTAAAAAGCGTTAAATATATGCTTTACTGGGAATTTGATACGAAGGAAAGCTATGGAACAGCACAGAAAAATCTGTATGAAAGCTATTGGAAGTCCATCGAAAAATGCCTGGTTGTTCCGCATGACAAATATTTAGGAGAGGCGGTGTTTTGATATGGTGTTTCAAAAGATGTGCAGGGATTGTGAGATGAGAGCATGCAGATAGACAGACTCATCCAAATCGTTTTTCTTCTGTTAAGCCATGAGAATATAACCGCAAAACAGCTGGCACAGGAGCTTGGCGTTTCTACCCGTACGATATACAGAGACATCAATACCCTGTCGATTGCGGGTATACCGATCATATCCCAGAAAGGATATGGCGGAGGACTGTCCCTGCTGCAGGGATTTTCACTGGACAAGACTTATTTCACACAGGCAGAGCAAAGCAATATCGTGCAGGCGCTGCAGGTTCTGAAATCGACGAACTATCCGGATGCGGATAAAACCTTGAACAAGGTGGCCGGCCTGTTCAGCCACAATCTACAGTCCGAATGGCTGGAGATCGATTTTTCCTATTGGGGCAGTCCCGAAAAGGAACGGAATAATATGACTGCTTTAGAGCGCGCAATCATCAATAAGTATGTCATTACATTCACGTACTTCAATTCGGAGCTGACGATAACCGAACAGATTGTCGAGCCGCTCAAACTGATTTTTAAATCACATGCCTGGTATCTTATTGCCTATTCCCGGCATAAAAAGGATATTCGTACCTATAAAATGTCCCGCATAAGAGAGCTGCAGATAACAAACCGGCTGTTTGAGCGCGAACTGCCGGCTGATTTTTCCATCACGCCTGCCTGCGGGGAAGTACAGGATACGCCGCTTTTCGTACTGCATTTTTCTGAAAAGATAGCGTATAAAGTTTATGATGAATTTCAGGAGCAATACATTAAAAAACTGGAGGATGGCACATTGGAAGTAACGTTCAGATACCAGTTAAGTGACTGGACTTTTCTCTATCTGCTGTCTTTTGGTGAGTATGTTGAAATCATGGAACCCGCTGAAGCAAGAAATCTATTAAAGGAAAAGGCACGGAAGATATTCTCCATGTATGAACACGGCAGCCGGAGCAGCGGAAAATAGAAACCGCCGCTCCAGGTGGGAACTGTTAACAGCCTGTTATCTGCATTGCGATACCAGATACAGAAATTCTACGGCCCAGTAAGTGAGATCGCACAATAACGCTTTTTTATCTTTATAATCGGCTTCCAGCCTGACGTCTGTATAGGGCGTCGGATATTGGATATTTTCAGGTGAATACCGCTTGTTATGCGGTTTATCAAATTGTAACCGGAGAATGCCGTCTTTGTCGATCGCCTCTTTTACATTTTCAACCGATTCGCGGATCACATCAGCCTTTACGCCGACGCCCATCATGGCAATTTCGGTCAGCAGGCGGCGATATGTAATTGTGTGGATCAGATCGGAACGAAATGCTCTGATCGGACGTACCAACGCAAAGCAGGGGGCCATATATTTCCCTTTTATCCGCACATGCATATTGGTACCCGGTTTCATGATGGCATTGATGTGATTGATGGCATCCGCAAGCATTCCGATATTCTCATCCGTGCGCCAGCTCCTTGTATATGCCAGCATTTCGACCGTATAGTTGTCCGGAAAATATTCGTCTGACTCAATATAGGGGTAATTATACTTACGCTTCGCATTTGCATTGAATTTGGTAATATCCGCAAGGGAAGAAATCTCTTTTACGCGCCGGAAGCCTTTCAGGCAGATTTCCTGGAAATACAGCAGATCTTCATGATCATCCCCGGCTCCCAGCATCGCCTGCATGGTGTAAAGAAGCGCCATCAGGCTGTTTCCGCTGTTCAGGCCTTCGAACCTGTTTTCATATCGGGTAATTTCCGGCGGAATGTACGAAAATTCTTTTTGCAGCGTTTCTTCATTGCGCATGGCGGACAGGAAACCCCGGACATACGGATGTGTTTTGGGGATGCGGTAGTAGGAAAGGAGTCTTGCGGCACATTCGCCGTCCTGCAGCGGCGATTCATGCAAAACGGTACCCCGCCAGTTATCCCAGCTGTGCATACCGCTTCCGATATAGCCGTTTGGTTTCACATAATCAGCCAGTTTTTTAAATAACGGTAAATCGTATATCTGATGGAGAAGCGATTCCTCATCCGACTCCGACAGGTCTTTGAGGATTTCTCTGCGAAGACGATAGCGGATGACCGGACCGGCGTTCTCCAGTAAAAAATCGATCGATTTATGATACATTTTATGATTCTCCCTTCTGCAATGAACTTATTATCATATAATCGTGATCCGGTGTCAAGATTTTCGGATTTCGGGAATCGCTTGTACGGACATGGGCTATAGGAGAGCGGAAGAAATTCTTCCTGCCGGGATCATCAAAGAAATTCAAAAGTATGCTGATGGTGTGAATATCTACATTCCGAGAAAAGAAGAAACCCGAAGGAAATGGGGCGAAAAGACATCTTACCGGTATGACGCCGATCCGTTCGTATGCGGTATGGGGAAAGACAATCTGCTGGCAAACGGGGAAAAATCCTGAAAGCGGAGAAAAGACTTGAAAATGACAGACAGTGTGATACAATAAACGAAACGATCTCCCGAAAGGGAGCGATATTGGTAAAAGCGATGAAGAGAAGAGTAGGCAGTTAGATAGGTCACAGAGAGCCTGAGCAGGTGAGAACAGGCACGGAAGGAACCGCCGAACATGGTCTCGGAGCAGCGTACCGAATTCGGATCGTCGGATAATAACGAATGATCCGGACAAGGCTACGACGGGTTCACCCGTTACAGTGACAGGCTATCGATGAGCCATTTCTCATCCGCAGCCGATAAGGCTTATATCGTGAGGTATAGGCGAATTTAGGGTGGTAACACGAAGCGATCGGCTCTCGTCCCTGAAAAAGAGATTTTTCAGAGAGGAGGGCTTTTTTGATGGGAAAAATGACATGATTTGCAGAAATAAATGATGGCAGCTATTGAGAACAATGATATACAGGTGATTGCGAACCTCCGGAGCAGACGGCCGGTGGAAAAAGATTTCTGCTGAAGGGCCCTCTAAAAATGCCAGTTACTAAAAGTAACTTTATCCTTGGTGAGAGGAACGCTTTGCGGTTCTCGAACCTAGTACCGCTGCATTTTTAACGGAGCGAAAGCGCGCCTCGAAGCAGAAACTTTTTCCACCGGCCGTCTGCTCCGGAGGTTCGCAATCGTTTTCACCATGAATAAGCGGAAAGGAAGATCACTATGAAAAATATATTAATCGGCGGGGCATGGCCGTATGCGAACGGCTCCCTGCATATAGGGCATATCGCGGGATTACTGCCAGGGGATGTATTGGCGAGATATCACAGAGCCATCGGAGACCAGGTGTATTTTGTTTCCGGGAGCGACTGTCACGGGACGCCGGTGGCGATCCGGGCGAAGCAGGAAAATAAGACGCCGCAGGAGATCAGTGATTTTTATCATGAAGAGTTTGCGGAATGCTTTGCAAAGCTGGGATTCAGTTATGATGTTTACACCAGGACATCCGATGTAAAACACAAAGAGTTTGTAAGGGAATTTCACAGGAAGCTGTATGAGAGCGGTTATGTATACGAAAAGGATGTGCCGCAGGCCTATTGTGAAAAATGCGGCACTTTTCTGGCAGACCGGTTTGTGCTTGGCAGGTGCCCGGAATGCGGAAGCGACACAAGGGGAGATCAATGCGACGCGTGCGGTACCGTATTAGACGTGGAGAATCTGGGGGATCCGGTCTGTGCCGTATGCGGCGATCCGGTCAGCTTTCGGGAATCCGGACATTTGTTCATTGAGATCACGGCGTTTCAAGAAGCGCTCAAAGAACTGGTTGACACACATCCGCAGTGGAGAAAAAATGCAGTTGCGTTTACAAACCGCTATATCAGGGAAGGGTTAAGGGATCGTGCACTGACAAGGGATCTGGAATGGGGAATTAAAGTGCCGAAGACAGGATATGAAGAGAAGACGATCTATATATGGGCGGAAAACGTATTGGGGTATTTATCTGCAAGCAAAACGGCGGCGGAGGAAAAAGGCACGGATTTTAAGAAACTTTGGGGAACGGATGCCAAACATTATTATGTCCACGGAAAAGACAACATTCCGTTCCATACGATCATACTGCCTGCACTTTTACTGGCGCATGGCGCGGGCTGGCATCTGCCGGATCAGATCGTATCGAGCGAGTATATGACACTGGAAGGCAGAAAAATATCCACGAGCCGGAATTACGCGATCTGGATAAAGGATTTGCTGGCGCATTACGAAGCGGATTCCATCCGCTATTTCTTTCTGGCAAACGGGCCGGAGAAAAAAGATGCGGACTTTTCCTGGAGAGAATATGTTCACAGCCATAACGGGGAACTGCTCGGAACATACGGGAATTTTGTAAACCGCAGCCTTGCTTTTATCGAAAAATACTGGGGCGGAGTCGTGCCGCAGGGTACGGAAGATGAGGCGCTTGCAGGGCAGATAGAAAGCCTGTTTGGTTCTGTCGGCAGGCGGATAGAAGGCGGCGCATTTAAGGATGCGATTGGTGAGATCTTTGATTTTGTCAGAACTGCCAATAAGTTTTTTGACACTGAGAAGCCATGGATCACCAGAACGACGGACGAGGCGGCGTGTCGGAACACACTGTATCAGTGCGTGCAGATCATTGCGAATCTGGCGGTGCTTTTGTTTCCGTTCCTGCCGTTTTCTTCGGAAAAAGTGTGCGGTCTGCTCGGCATAAGCAGTAAATGGGAAAAGCAGGCCGTGCCCGCCGGCTATGTGATCCCGAAAGCGGAAATTTTATTCAGACGGATCGATAAAGAGGTGATAGAGACGGAATCCGAAAAACTGCGTCTGTAGAAAGAGCCTGGCCGGTGTCCGGCACCCGAACCCGGCCGGGTTTCATTCTGGAAAAGGAGGCAGTTATATGGGCACACCCGTTTATTTTGCATAGCGCGGCTATTACAAATATAAGAAAAAAGAATCCGTAATAGCCTGCGCATCAGCCTGGAACAATAGGAGATGCAAAATGAGCTGTTTAAAGAAAATTGAATATGAGATGATCCCCGAACATTCTTTTAACGTACTTCGCCCCGGTATCTGAAAGTCAGCGTTAAATCCGCCGATGTTGGATAGTGCGGAGGGGTGACAAACAAATACAAATAAAAAAGGGACTTCCTCAATCCTTAAAAGGCTATTACAGCACCACAGACAAATATATCCGTAGCAAGACACACTCCAATGCGCATCAGATTGTATTCACAAAAGAAAGCGACAAATACCAGTGGCTTGTGTTGGAACAGAAAAGCCAATGCGAAGTAGAGGTAAGGCAGACCGACAATCATGGAACAATCACAGCGAGGGATAATTACGAATTGACAAAAAATTTCCCTAAGTGCGTGGGTGTGGAACGCTTATGCGAGGGAACAACTATGCAGATATCTTTCAATGCTGATGAAATCAATTTAATCTATCAGTTTGGGGAGCAGGGCAAAGCGGAAACGTGCGCCAGTCTGTCCGCTATTCTTCCGCAGATAAAGGACAGTGACACAAAGCAGATAGTAAGCGATACTTTGAAGAAATTAAATGCCCTGTCAGAAAAAACGTGTGCGGAACTGACTGCCACCACCAAAAGACGGAAACTGACCGAGCGTGACCATTCCATAAAGACAAGGTTAGCCAAAGCAAAGGAACAGGCAAAACAGCCGACAGTTGCCGAGGGAAAACAGCACTGAACCCACAGCAAGAGAAAGGGGGATATGGCACTATGAAACTTTCACGATACGAGCAGGAAACGATTGTCAATTACAATGCAGGAGAACAGACCGCCGCCCTCTATACGAGGGATAAAGCGGTTATGAGGAAACTTGATACGCTTGTTGCCGACTTCTCCGAAACATACAAGCTGACAGGGCAGGATGAGGTATCTAAGACCTATTCCTTTCCGAAATCATACGTCAGCTACCGCAAGCCGAGGGCGGTCAGTACCGAGCAGAGGGAACGGGCAAGACAGATGATGATTGCAAAGAATAAGGCAAAGAGAGATTAAGCAAAATTTAATGGAATTGTGTGTGCTGTTGTGGTAAAATAACAGCGTT